>CAVORB010000017.1:0-18123 GCA_963698495.1 uncultured Gammaproteobacteria bacterium
GTTATTGCTTTTTCCGCCCGGGACATGGCTGGCCCGAGTTGATCAATGCCAGGGTGGCATTTGATCATTTACCTAGCGAAGGGTTCAGCTCGATCGCCCTCGGTCGGCTTTCGCAGGCGATCCCTGCTGACGCCTCACGTAGTTCGCGTACTGCATGTCCTCGTCGGCGATGTGATCGATGAGCCAGTCCTGGGCAATCTCCAAGGCGCGATCGGCCAGGTGCTGGCTGGGACCGAAAACCCGGAGGTCGTCATCCAGGCGCTCCAGGTTCTCGAAAAAGGCCGCGTGCAGCGTCCGATGCCCCTCCAGGTGCGGGTACCCGTGCTTGCGCATGAAGGCCTCCTCGGTCTGAAAGTGCCTTTCAGCGTAATCACGGAGAAATGCCACGGCCTCCTCGACGCCATGCTCCCCCTCGCAGTTCAGGATCTGGTCGTACAGGCGATGGGCGGCGTCAAAGAACCCGCGGTGCTGGTCATCGATCTCGTCGATGCCGATCAGGTAATCGTCCGACCAGTCTCTCATCCTGTGGTCCCTGTATCGTTCTAGGCGTTAGGGAAACGCTGACTTATTCAGCGTTTCCCAGTTCCGTCTGATTATTGGCCAGGATGGCCAATAAATCATTGTCTCCTTGGGGGAGGGCGGGGTTCCGAGCATGGCGTCTGGTGCCTGGCTCGGGCAATCGCTCAGCGCTGCAAGATCGCCAGCGCGCGATCATCCTGGGCATCGGTCATGTACGGGATGCCGGTCACCTCCGCCGTCTCCCGATTGGCCGCCATCAGGTCGTCGCGGGAAAGCTCCTCCAGCGCGAACTTCCGCGCCCCTGCCATGAACTGCTGCAGTCCGCACGCGAGCTTGTCGGCGTAACCGTACATGGCGATGGCGCCAAACGGGATGTTCTCCATCTCCGCCTCGCCGACCTTCGAGCGGACGGCCTCCCAGCCGGCAAAGATCTCCTCCGGGTACTTGCCGATGGTCTTGACCGAGGACGGCAGCTGCTCCCAGTGACCCGCGATGTCCGCGCGTCGTTCCGGCTTGAAGACACCCTCGATGTTGCTGCCGAGGAAACCGGGGATCATCGGCGCGCGTCCCATGCAGACCAGCCTGGTATAGGGTGCGCACAGCGCGAGGGCCTTGAAGATGTGGTCCTCCCGGGCGAAGCCGCCGGCGAGCGAGATCTCCGGTGGTGCGATGCCGCGGTCTGCCAGGATCTGGCAGTACTCGTAGGTCTTGGCGTGCAGCGGCAGCGACGGCACGCCCCAGTGGTCCATCATGTTCCAGGGGCTCATGCCGGTGCCGCCGCCCGACCCGTCGATGGTGAGCAGGTCCAGCTTGGCATCCGCCGCGAAGCGGATCGCCATCGCCAGCGCCTCCATGCCGTAGGCGCCGGTCTTGAGCGAGATGCGCTGGAAACCGAGCTTGCGCAGCCTCGCCACTTCGTCCATGAACGCCTCGCGCACCTGCTCGACCGCGCTCAGGTCGGTGGCGCCGAGCCGGCTGTGCCGCGCGAAGCTCGTGATCGCGCGGCTTTCGAAGGCCCTGCGCACGACGGGATCGGTCGGGTCCGGGTCGACGACGTAGCCGCGCTCTTTGAGAAACCGGGCGTAGTCGATGTCGGTGACCTGGATCTCGCCGCCGATGTCCTTGGCGCCCTGGCCCCACTTCAGCTCGATGATGACCTGGTCGCCGTGCTTGTCGATGATGTACTCGGCCACGCCGTTGCGGGTGTCCTCGACGTTCATCTGGACGATGATCGCGCCGTAGCCGTCGTAGTAGCGCAGGAATGTCTCGATACGCCGGTCCAGTTCGGGTGCGGACTTGGTCCTGCCGTTGTCGATCACGGCTTCGGTGTCGATGCCCACGACGTTTTCGCCGACCACGATCGGAAAGCCGCACAAGGCGGCTCCGACCGCGAAGGAATCCCAGTACTTGGCCGCGATGAAGGTCGATCCGAGCGCCCCGGTCATGATCGGCACGCGGCACTTGGTCTTGATCGTCTGGCCGAAAGACGTCTCGACGTCGACGTTGGGGAAGATGCAGTCATCGGCGCTGCTCGACAACCGGCCATCGAGGCCCTGTGCCCCGTAGGCGTAACCCTGGATGCGCAGGGCATGGTAGCCGACGCCTTCGGCGAGGATGTTGGCCGAGCCTGCCGTGGTGTTGCCGAAGTTGCGGGGATAGAGAAGCTTGCGCCCGAGAAGGGAGGATAGCCAGGTTTCGCACTTGCCCTTGCAGTCAGCGGTGCACAGGGTGCACAGACCGGACTCGCAGGGGTTTCCCCGATTGGTGGTCCCTAGAGCGTCGTTCTGTTTCGGTGCCTGATACATAACCCAATCTCCTGATGGCGCCGCCAAGTTGCAGACCAATACCAGCAGCGCGCGAGCTCAGAGTTAAGCGTACATACATCCAGTCACTTCGAAACATACCGCTAGCCCAGGGCCGCCACAAGCGCGGACACAGTTGGGGCGTTTCGACCTTTCGGGGCGATTCGTACCCTGATCTCGGCGGGGCGACGCGAGACGGAGCCGGCCGTCAGCGCAACATCGATATCGGGTGCCGGACCGATCGTGACAGTCGCGAATGGAATGTTCGAGCCCAGCGCGGCGTCCGGGACGGAAACCGGCTCCAGCTCGATGCACTCGAACGCAATCTTCCGATAAGCTCGAAAGAGTCGGCCTCGGTGGCTTGGGGGCGATGGGTGGAAGTTGGACATCGCCGCTCCTGGGGACGAGGAAATCCATTCGCCTGAGTAGGACGCGGCGTGAAGATTAGGAAGCCAACATCGCGGGTTCTTCACGCGCAGAGGCTCGAACTCCGACCCTATGGGGGGTTGCCGCCCGCCTCGGGGACGTAGATGTAGGTCGGCGGCACATCCGTGTCGGGGAGCTTGATGGAGCTGCTCTCGAAGAAGCTTCCCAGGGAGACGGTCTTCCCGGCGGGGAAATCACCGACCTTCACCTGATTGGCGGTCACCCGGTAGGTGCCGTCGCCGGCCGGCATCTGAAAGAACACACGGCAAGGGTTCGACTGGCAGGTGCCGGTGTCCCCGGGAGCCAGGGTGATCTCCCCCCAGTCGGTGACGTGCCTTCCGGTCGAGGTGCAGGCCATGAGCGTGCCAGCCACGCAGGTCAACAGCAGCCAGCGGGCAACCGGATAGGACTGGTTCTTCATAAAGGCTCCGGGTTTCAGGTTATCGAAACAGGCGCTCGTGGCTGCCGCGGTCCCGTCCGGGAGCCGGTTGTCACGGCGATGACCCCGCACCTGGTCGCGAGCGTGACCTGTAGCCGTCGGAGGCGCAGAATGGCGGCGGGCGAGGTCTTACCGGCGGCAGGTTCCATCGCAGCCGGTTCCACGGTCTCGCGCAGACCCTGCGATTGTGACATGACTAGCCACCCCAAGTTCACGCTGCTGTTGGGATTGATTCTCCTGACCTCGCTCGGCGCGGTCTATTTGCAGTTCTCGACCGAGGTGCGCAGTGAATTGGCGCAGCTGGTGCGGCGTGGTGAGCATCAACGACAGTTGCTGCGTGAGTCCAAGAACGCGGCGTTGCGGACGGTAGAGGGTCTCAGGGCGGCGGCCGAGAACTATCTGACCCTTTCCGGCTCGGTCGCGTCCCCCTACTCGCATCTGCTGGGTGAGGTTTCGGACAAGAACGGCTACGGACTGACCGGGTTGACCCCACCGCCGGTATCCGAGTCGAGCCTGAATTTGACCGGTCTGGGCAGTTTTTCCGGCGACGCTGCACTCAGGGCCGAGTTGGACGCGGCCTTGCTGCTCGATCCCATGTTTCGATGGGTGAAGAGCGTCTATCCGCAGACGCCGTGGGTGTATTACCTCTCACGCCGGCGCTTCATGTGCGTCTACCCCTATATCCCGTTCGACGACTTCTTCATGGACGACGCCTTCTTCGAACTGGACCTGTTCAGCCGCGGCACGCCGGAAAAGAATCCGCTGCGAAATGCCTACATCACGGAGGTGTACCTCGACGAGGCGGGGAAGGGGTTGATGGTCTCGGTGGGCGCTCCGGTTTACCAGCAGGGGGATTTCAAGGGGATCGTCGGTTTCGACCTCACCCTGAAAGCGCTCGGCGCGTCGTTGCAGGAAGACCGTTACCCGGGTGACGAGCTGTTTCTCGTGAACGACAAGCGCGATGTCATCGCGATGGCTGCCGACAGCCATGTGCTGGAAGATTCCTCGGAAAAGCTGTCCTTGAGCGATGTGAGGCCGGGACTGTTCGAGCTGGCTCGGGCCCACGTGGACGATCCGGTCCCGGTTCCGTTCGAGCGGTCGAAGGTCGTCGCCTTCGATGCCATCGCGGGGAATTGGATGCTGATCGTCGAGCGATCGAACTGGCATGTCTATCGCGCGGCGGGGCTGGCGACGCTGCCGTTGATCGCCTTTCTGGTCATCATCTTCGGCATGCTGGCGCTGTACCTCAAGAGAAAGGAACGCGAGGAGCAGATCGCGTCCGAGCGCTCTGTCCGGCGTTTCCGAAATCTCCTCGATGTGTCGACCGACATGATCGCCGTTATCGATGCCTCCAGCGGCCGTTTTCTGGATGTCAATCGAACGCTATGCGAGTTCTCCGGGTTCGATCGCCCGGAGCTCCTGGCCAGGCACGCGTACGACCTGTCCACCGAGTTCAACTCGGCGGAGAAATGGCGCGACGCGGTGCAGGCGTTGCGGGAACAGGGAAGGGTTTTCCTGGAGGACCGTTGTCGGCGAGCGGACGGAAGCGCTTCCATCGTAGAGCTCAGTGCCCACCACGCCCGGGAGGATGATCGGGAATACATCGTCGTCATCCTGCGCGACATCGCGGATAGAAAAAGGGCGGAGGAGGCGCTGAGAAAGGCGAATCTGCGCTTCACCTCTCTCCTGGACGGAATCGATGCCCGGGTCTACGTGGCCGACATGAGCAGCCACGAGCTGCTCTACGTCAACCCGACAATCGAGGCCACGCTCGGCGATATCGCCGGACGCAGGTGCTGGGAGTACATCTATCCCGGGCAGAAGGGCCCCTGCGACTTCTGCACCAACGACAAGCTGCTGGATGGGCGCGGCGAGCCCACCGGTGCTTTCGCCTGGGAGTACCAAGACCCCCGTCGGGACGCCTTCTTTTCCTGCGCCGACCGCGCAATCCCCTGGGACGACGGGCGTTACGTCCGGCTCTCGTTGGCCTACGACATCACGCAGCGCAAGCGGGAGGAGACGGAGAGAAAGCGGCTCGAGCGACGGCTGCAGCAAACCCAGAAGCTGGAGGCGATCGGCCAGCTGACCGGCGGGATCGCGCACGACTTCAACAATATCCTGGTGAGCGTAACCGGGTTCGCCGAGCTCGCGCGGACGGAGGCCGGCGGCAACGTCAAGCTCAAGGAGTATCTGGATCAGATCTCGAAGGCCGGACAGCGCGCGCGCAACCTGATCAGGCAGCTACTCGTTTACAGTCGCGGCGATACCGACGCCACGGCGGCCGTGGTGGACCTGGTGCCGCAGCTCGAGGAAGTCCTGAGCATGCTGCGGCCGATGCTGTCGACGAGGATCGAGATCAAGACCGACTGGCCGGCGTCCTCGCCCATGGTCCGCGTCGATCCGGTTCACCTGCAGCAGCTGTTGATGAATCTCAGCATCAACGCCCGCGATGCCATGCCTCCGGGCGGGCCCCTGACGATCTCGGTGCGCCGGCAGTCGTTCCACGGTGAGGAGTGCCAGATCTGTCACGACCGCGTTCAGGGTGAGTGGGTGTGTATTCGGGTGCAGGACTCCGGCACCGGCATCTCTCCGCACCTGCTGGACAAGATCTTCCAGCCCTTTTACACGACGAAGGAGATCGGTTCCGGGGGCGGCATGGGATTGGCCGTGGTGCAGGGGATCGTGAGTACCTATCGGGGTCACATTCTCGTGGAATCCCGCGTAGGGCAGGGTACGAGATTCGACATCCTGCTCCCGCTGGCCTCCGATTCCGCGAATCCCATCAGTTCGGCCCGTGAGGCGCTTGCGGAACGAGACCTTCGGGGCCGAAGAATCCTGGTGGTGGATGACGAGGCAGTGGTCCGCCTGTTCCTGAGCCGGGTTCTCACGGCGGCGAAGGCGGATATCGTCCTGTGCGCCAGCGGCGCGGAGGCCCTGGAGGCGTTCCGCAGCGCGCGGGACGAATTCAGCCTGTTGCTGACGGATCAGGCCATGCCGGGCATGAGCGGCGTCGATTTGGTGCGCGAGATCCGCAAGCTGGACTCGGGTTTGCCCGTATTGATCTTCAGCGGCTACCTCGGGGCCGTGGGAGAGCGGGAGGTATCGGACCTGGGCATCAGCGGGGTATTGATGAAGCCCCTGACGCCCGACGAGCTGGTTGCCGCCATCAGCCGCGCCCTCGCACCCCGGTGAGCGCGGGACGGGGTCGCGGCAATCCCCCAGTACCGAGCCCGATTCAGAACCCAAGCAGTGGCTGCACGACGCGTCCGAGCAGGTTGCCGAAACGCAGCGGCGCGTCGGTCGCGACGATGCAGATGCAGGGCTCGGCCGTGTCCGCGATCGGCTGGTGCTGCACATCAGGGTCGAGATCCGCCAAATCGCCGGGTCCGAAACGCCCGATCTCGTCCGCGTAGGAGCCGCGCAGGACCAGCGTAAGCTCGGAGCCCTGGTGACCGTGGTGCGGGAGCGTGGTCCCCGGGGCGATGGAGAGCAGGCGCACGGCACCGCGCTCACTCGCGACACCGGACAGCGGGAACTGGCGCACGCCCGGGACGACGCCGCGCCAGCGCACGCCATCCAGGCCGTCCGGCAGCCAAGGGGCGAGCACTGCGGGTATGTCCCTGGTCGCCGGTCGCCCCGCCGCGAGCCTCGGCGTCTCCGGCGCTTCCGCCGCGACGCGCGCCCAGACCTGGTCGAACGAGCGATCCCGCAGGGGCGCGGTCTCCAGTCGTTCGACGAGCGTGCCCCCGAGGTGCTCGGCCTCTGCAAGCCGTTCACGGCAGCGTCCGCACCACGCCAGGTGTGCCGCGATGATCAGGGAGAAACCCTCCGTCACGGCGCCAGCGGCGTACGCGAGGATGGTTGCGTCATCCGGATGGTGGCGGGGCTTCATTCGTTTTCTCCCAGTGCGGTCCGCAGCTTTCCGAAGGCGAGGCGCAGTCGGGACTTGACCGTGCCCAAAGGGACCTCCAGGCGTGCGCCAATCTCCGAGTGGCTCAGTCCTTCGAAGAACGCCAGCCGCACTACCTGCATCTGGTCATGCGGAAGCGACCCCACCATCTCCAGGAGCCTATCGGCGTCGATGCGCTCCATGGCCCGCTCGTGCCCGTCACGGCCCGTGTCGTCGAGCTCGATTTCGGCGCCCAGCTCCACTTCGTGAAACCGCTGTTTGCGTAGCCGGTCGATCCGAAGATTCCTCGCGATGGTGAAGATCCAGGCCGCCGGTGTCGCGCGGCCTGGGTCGAAGCGCTCGGCTTTTCTCCACACCTGCACCAGGGTCTCCTGCGCCAGGTCCTCGGCGAAAGCCGCGTCTGCGCCAAGCCGTCGCATGTAGCTTTTCAGCTTCGGGGCGAAGTATCTGAAGAGGTGCTCGAACGCCGTGCGGTCACGGCTTGTCGCGATCCTCTCCATCCAGTGCACCACGTCGTCCCGCAACTGCCGCAATTCCTCGTGCGGGCAGGCCGGCTCGATTATCGCGTGAAGCATGTGTGGCGGTCTCCTCGGACGTGACAATTGATACGTGGATCTGCCGTTGCCGGTTCAGAGCGCACCCGAGTCGGGTGTTTTCCTGCCGATCCAAGCCTGATTTTCGCGGTGGCGTTCGAACCCGGTGATCCGTTCGTCGACATTATGCGTACCGTTAATCATGTTTGTCTAGGACAAAAAGGGGTCATCTAGAAAAATGCGTACGACCGCATCCCGTTACAATGTCGCCGTGATCGGCACAGGAATTTCCGGCATGTCTGCCGCCTGGCTTCTCTCACAGCATCACCGCGTCACTGTTTACGAGAAGGACGATCGCCTCGGCGGTCACTCCAACACAGTGACCGTGTCTGGTGCGGATGGGGATCTGAACGTCGACACCGGCTTCATCGTCTACAACGAACGCAACTATCCGAACCTGTCGGCCCTGTTTCGTCACCTCGACGTCCCCACGCGGGCATCCGACATGTCCTTCTCGGCCTCGCTGGACGGCGGCGGGTTCGAGTACGCCGGCTCCGGGACGAGCGGGCTTCTGGCCCAGCCCGTCAATGCGCTGCGCCCCCGGATGTGGCGGATGGTGCGGGACATCCTGCGCTTCTATCGCGAGGCGCCGGCAGCACTCGACGAGCGCGTCTCGCCCGAGCTGACACTCGGGGATTACCTGAGATCGGGGGGGTACAGTCCGGAGCTCGCGCGCGATCACCTGCTGCCGATGGGGGCCGCCATCTGGTCGACCCCGGTCGCCGATATGCTCGACTACCCGTTGGCGTCCTTCGTGCGCTTCTGCGAGAACCACGGCCTGTTGACGCTCCAGGATCGGCCCCAGTGGCGCACCGTGGTCGGCGGCAGCCGTTCTTACGTCGAGAGGCTGACCGCCAGATACCGTGCGGATGTGCTGCTCAACACTGCGGTAATGTCGGTGCGCAGGGAGGGTGCCAAGGTGCGCGTCGAGGACAGGCAGGGCGATGTACGCGAGTTCGATCATGTCGTGATCGCGGCGCACGCCGACCAGGCGCTGCGCATGCTCGTTGACGCTGACGGTGCCGAGCGCCGCCTGCTGGGGGCCTTCCGCTACGAGCGCAATCTAGCAATGCTGCACACGGACGCGGCGCTGATGCCCCGTCGCCGGCGCGCGTGGGCCAGCTGGAATTTCCTGAGCCAGGGACGCGGCGAGGAACAGAAGGTTTGCGTCACCTACTGGATGAACCGGCTGCAGGAACTGCCAGAAAATCGACCGCTTTTCGTCACGCTCAATCCCATCCGGTCGCCGAAGGAGGGCAGCGTGCTGCGCAGCTTCGTGTACCACCACCCGATGTTCGACCGCGCGGCGGTCAGCGCCCAGAGACTGCTGTGGAACCTGCAAGGCACGCGACGCACCTGGTTCTGCGGCTCCTACTTCGGGCATGGATTTCACGAGGATGGACTGCAGGCGGGCCTGGCGGTGGCCGAGCAGCTCGGCGGCGTGCAGCGGCCGTGGAGCGTCGCGGAGCCGAACGGCCGCATTTTCTGCCATGCGCCCGGAACGGCGGCCATGCCGCAGGAGCAAGCGGCATGAGTCTATCCGCCCTGTACGTGGGCAAGGTCGGCCATCAGCGACACGGTCCGCGCCGCCACCGGCTCGACTACCGCGTGTTCTCGATGTTGATGGATCTGGACGAGCTCCCGGAGCTAGACAGGAGACTTCGGCTTTTCGGCCACAACCGGCTTGCGCTGCTCTCCCTGTACGACCGCGACCACGGGCCGGGCGACGGCTCGGCGCTGGCACCCTATGTCCGCGGGCTGCTGGCGCAAGCCGGGATCGGTGACGCTGACGGGTCCATCCGCCTGCTGTGCTACCCCCGCCTGCTGGGGTATGTGTTCAATCCTTTGAGCGTCTACTATTGCTACCGCAAGGACGGCCGCCTGCGGGCCTTGATCTACGAGGTGAACAACACCTTCGGCGAGCGTCACAGCTATCTGATACCGGTGGACGACGATTCGGGCGTGATCCGCCAGTCCTGCGAGAAGACGATGTACGTCTCGCCCTTCCTGCCGATGGACTGCACCTACCACTTCCGCGTCCGTCGGCCCGGCGATCGGCTCAGCCTGGCGATCCATGAGACCCAAGGAGGACAGCCGATACTCGACGCCTGGTTCACCGGCGAGCAACGGCCCCTGACGGACGCCAGCCTGCTCAAGGCGGCCCTGAGCATTCCGTTGATGACTTTCAAGGTCGTGGTCGGCATCCACTGGGAGGCATTCAAGCTCTGGCGCAAGGGCGTCCCACTGTTCCGGCACGATCCCGCCCCCCGGCGCGCGATCAGCGTGATCAATCCAACCGAGTCCTGAACTCCGAGACATAACGATGAGTACAGACCACAATTTCACCGCGGAATGCCCCCCGAGCCCGATCGCCCGTCCTCGATCGCCCGCTGGCGGCTGGTACGACCGACTTCTGGCGCGGACCGTCCTGGCCATGGCCGAGAGAATCCGCGTAGGGCGCCTGACCCTGCGCATGCCGGACGGAAGCGTGCACGCGTTCCGCGGCCAGGGCGCGCGCGGCCCGAACGCGACCCTCGAGATCCGCACTGGTGCGGGGCTGCGCCGCCTCGTCTACGGGGGCGACATCGGGTTCGCCCAGAGCTATGTCGACGGGCATTGCGACACGCCTGACCTGCGGGCCCTGATGGAGCTCGTGGCGCGCAATGAGGGTGCGTTCGGCGGCACTTTGAAGGGCAGCGCCATTGCCCGATGGTTCAATCGCGCCTACCACCGGCTGCGCGCCAACAGCCGGCGCGGGAGCCGGCGCAATATCGCCTTTCACTACGACCTTGGGAATGGCTTCTACCAGCGCTGGCTCGATCCCGGGATGAGCTACTCGTCCGCCCTCTTCGAGCGGCCGGATCAGCCGCTCGCCGAGGCGCAGGATCTGAAGTATCGCCGCATCGGCGACCTCGCCGGGCTGCAGCCCGGGAACTCGATCCTGGAGATCGGATGTGGCTGGGGCGGCTTCATGGAGAAGGCCGCCCGATCGGGATGCCGTGTCGAGGGCATCACGCTCAGCCAGGAGCAGCTCGCCTACGCCAACGACCGCATGGTGTCGCAGGGTCTCGAGGCTCAGGCCGCGGCGAGCCTGACCGACTATCGCGACACCCGCGGCGAGTACGACGCCGTGGTCTCCATCGAGATGCTCGAGGCCGTGGGAGAGGAGCACTGGCCGCAGTATTTCCGCACGCTGCGCGAGCGTCTCAAGCCCGGCGCGGCGGCTGTCGTGCAGGTCATTACGATCGCCGAGGAGCGCTTTGACGCCTACCGAGGGCGCACCGACTTCATCCAGCGCTATATCTTCCCCGGGGGCATGCTGCCGACCCCATCGATCCTGCACCGTCAGGCGGCGGCCGCGGGGCTGGTGGTGGACCACCAAGAGACCTTCGGGTCGTCCTATGCCCGTACGCTGGAGGTCTGGCGTCGACGTTTCCTCGATGCCTGGGAGGAGATCGCGGCCCAGGGGTTTGACGAGCGGTTCCGACGGCTCTGGGAATACTACCTCTGCTATTGCGAGACGGGCTTCAGCTCAGGGTCTATCGATGTCGGCATCTACCGCTTCCGCCGCCCGGCCTGAGGTGGCCGGGGTCGGGCGGCCGGTGCTTCTCTACTACGGGCTGCCTGGCCTGGTCACCGCCATCCCGACCATCCCCATCTTCACTTTGCTGCCGACCTTCTACGCGCAGGAGGTTGGTTTGGGTCTGGCGGTCACCGGCGCCGTGCTGTTCGCCGGGCGCGCCCTGGATCTCGTCACGGACCCGTTGGTCGGGCGGCTGGCGGACCGCGGTGGCGGGCGTGACATCGGTCGTCTGGTGCTGCTCGGCGCCTTGCTCGGCGCGCCCGCCCTGGTGCTGCTGATGTCGCCGCCGGAAGGCGCGGGCGCGGTGTGGCTGCTGGTGACGAGCGCGCTTCTGCTGCTCGGTTGGACCCTGGTCCAGATTCCATACCTCACCTGGGGCGCCCGGCTTTCCGCTGGCTATCACGAGCGGACGCGTCTGACCTCGAGCCGCGAGGGCGCCACCTTGGTCGGCATTCTCCTGTCCGCCTCCTTGCCAGCGGCATTGGGATTTCTGGGCTTGGACGAGGCATTCCGCATGGCCCTGCTCGGGTGGGTCACGGTGGCGATCGGCCTGCCGACCTTCTATCTGCTGCTCTCGCGCGTACCGCGACCCGTCGCGCTGCCACGGACGGACGCGAGCTGGCGCGGGATCACCGAGAACCGCCTGTTCGTACGCTTGCTCGGGGCCTGGTTCCTGAACGGGTTGGCCAACGGCATCCCGGCCGTGTTGTTTCCTCTGTACTGCACCTACGTCCTCGTTGTTGACGACCAGACCCGCAACCTCCTGCTTGCGCTCTATTTCGGTTGCGCCGTCGCCGGCATCCCCTTGTGGTTGGTTCTCAGCCGCACCTTGTCGAAGCACCGGGCCTGGGCACTGGCAATGGTCGTGACTTGCCCCGCTTTCGCCGTCGCCGCTTTGCTGGGACCAGGGGACGCCGGGATATTCGCCGTGATTTGCCTGGTCACCGGCCTATGCTTGGGCGCCGACCTGGCGCTGCCGCCGGCTATCCAAGCGGACGTGGCGGACTGGGATCGGCTGCGGTTTCGCCGCAACCGCACCGCGGGTCTGTTCTCCCTGTGGAACATGTCGGCCAAGCTGGCGCTGGCGCTGGCCGCCGGCCTCACGCTGCCCGCCCTCGCGGGCCTCGGCCTCGAGGAGGCGGAGCCGGCGGCAATCGCCCTGACCGCGCTTGCGGTCACCTACGCCCTCGTCCCCTGTGGGCTCAAGCTGGCGGCCGTGGCGCTCATGCGCGACCTCCCGTTGACGCCCGCCCGGCAGGCGGCTGTCGCCGCCCGACTGCAACGGCGCGATCGCGCCTTATCGGAGATCTGAACCCATGCGGCTGAGAAACCTTCTGTTCGCGGCGGTACTGCCCGCGACCCTGCTCCTAAGTGGATGTGAGACCATGAAGCTGGACGACTTCCAAGACCGTTCTCCCAAGCTCGATCTGTACGACTACTTCT
Organism: uncultured Gammaproteobacteria bacterium; assembly: GCA_963698495.1. Classification (GTDB taxonomy): domain Bacteria; phylum Pseudomonadota; class Gammaproteobacteria; order Chromatiales; family Chromatiaceae; genus CAVORB01. The sequence goes on from CAVORB010000017.1 coordinate 12,716, forward strand.
CGGGCAGTTCCCGCGCCTGGGGCCTGTTCGAGGATCGGTTCGGCAATGTCCGACGGCAGTTCACGGTGGACATCGAGGGCCGGGTCGAGAACGGAGCGTTGGTGCTGGAGGAGGACTTCGAGTACGACGACGGGGAACGCGACCGTCGCGTTTGGACAATCACCCGGGATGGGGATGACGGCTATGTAGGCCGCGCGGCGGACGTCGTCGGCGAGGCCCGCGGTCGCGTCGCTGGCAACGCCCTCAACTGGGGTTACGAGATGGATCTGCCCGTGGGCGGGTCCACCTGGCGCGTGGTGTTCGACGACTGGATGTTCCTGCAGCCGGACGGCGTATTGATCAACCGGGCGAAGGTGAAGAAGCTCGGATTGGAAATCGGCTCGGTCACCCTGTTCTTCAAGAAGCCGTGAAATACGGTGTAGTGACGCGCGGCATCAAATAGCGGCGAATTTTCCGCTGCCGAACATTGCTTGCAGCGAAAAGTACGCCAGGGAAATGCTATTTGCCGGTCAGCCGCGCCGCCAACGGCAGGTACAGGCGATAGGGCAAGAGTCGAAGGAATTTCATCCACACGACGAAGCCAAGCGGAAAGGCGATCTCGAACGAACTGCCCGCGAGCCCGGAGAGGATGCGCTTGGCGGCCTCCTCCGGGGTGAGGATGGAGGGCATGAAGAAACGGTTCTTGGCGGTGAGCCGGGTCGCGACGAAGCCCGGATTGACTAGACGCAGATCTACCCCCGTTCCCCAAAGCTCCAGACGCAAGGTCTCGGCGAGGCTGATGAGCGCCGCCTTGGTTGGCCCATAGGCGGCCGCTTGGGGTAGCCCGCGGTAGCCCGCCACCGACCCCAGTACTGCGATCTGTCCGTCCCCCCGTGCCTTCATCCGCGGAAGGAGGGCACAGAGGCCGTTGACCACGCCCTGGTAGTTCACCTCCATGTGCTGGCGGAACAGCTCCGGCGGCGCCAGTCCGCCGGGGACCGGCTCGTAGATCCCGGCGTTGAGCACGGCAAGATCGATCGGCCCCTGCACGCGCTCGATCTCGGCCACGGCGGCCTCGACGGCTTTCGCGTCCGTCACGTCCAGGGGCGCGGGTAAGAGGTTCGGTCTTTCCTGACCCAATACCTGCAGAGCAGACTCGTCCCGGGCCGATGCCGCTACCCGTGTCCCGCGCTCCGCGAGGGCGAGCGTCAGGGCGCGGCCGATACCCTGACTCGCGCCCGTCACCCATGCCGATCCGGGGGTCGCGCTCACATCGCCACCTTCGCGTCGCAACTGCTGCACAGGTACTCGATGGTGGAGCCGTCGCGACCCTCGAAGCGCATGCCGAGCCACCGACCCGCGGCGTCGTACCAGGAGTCGAGCCGCAGCTCTCCTTGGTATTGGTAGCGGGTCGCCGGGACTTGGGCCGATGGAAGCTGTAGCATCTCTCGGCCCTGCGGCTCGATCCGCACCCGGTTGAGGCTCCCGGTGAGGGTGTTGAGCACGGCGTCCTGCTCCAGCACCTCCGGGTTCCAATGGTTGGTCGGGAACAAGGGGAGCGGGTGTTTTCCGTCTTCCAGGTCGGAAGTCCACTCGAAGCGTCCGCTGACACGCTCCCCGCTCAGGTTAAAGGGTTCGCCCCCGTCGTCTACGTCCACCTCCAGGCTCAGGAGCCCTTGATCGTCCCATACCTCACGGGACTGGTAGCGAAAGCGGTAGAGGTTCAGCCCCAGCAAGCGGACATCGATGCGCGAGCTTGAGTTGACACGGATCTGGCCCGCCACCGCCTCGCGGCGGACCTCGTGAACGCCCACTTCGTTGCCGTCGCGCAGGATGGTGAATCGCTGGGAATCGGCGTTGGCCGCCACCGGGGCCGGAGACGCGGCGAAGATGAGCAGGGGGACGGCGGCCAGTTTGACCAGGGTATTGCAGCCGGACATGGGAAAGACCTCGCGGTGTCGGTGAAGGCGAAACCAGTGCATTCACCTATTCGGTACGCAGCCGAAAGGCCGTCGGATTACCGCGAGTGGGACTTTGGCTCCCGTTGCCGAACCAGGGTCACCTGAGCGCCCGCCGCTCCTGCAGTATCCCTTCCTCTCCCTCGAGCCTGCCGATGATGACCGCGCCGCAGGAGTCGCTGAAGATGTTCACGGAGGTGCGCATCATGTCCAGAATGCGGTCCACCGCGAGGATCAAGCCGATGCCCTCCACCGGCAACCCGACGGCGGCGAGGATGATGGCGATGGCGACCAGGCTCGCGGCCGGGATGCCGGCGACCCCGATGGAGGTGAGGAGTGCGATCAGCACTACCGTGAACTGGGTAGCGAAGCCAAGCTCGATGCCGTAGGCCTGGGCGATGAACATGGCCGCGACGCACTCGTAGAGGGCGGTGCCGTCCATGTTGATGGTCGCCCCCAGTGGCAGAACGAAGCTGGTGGTGCGGTTGGACACGCCCGCGTTCTTCTCCACGCACTCCATGGTGATCGGCAGCGTTGCCGATGAGGAGGCGGTAGAGAAGGCGGTGAGCAGGGCCGGGCCCATGGCCTTGTAGTGGCGTATGGGGTTGACCCGTCCCACGAAGTAGAGCAGGAGCGGAAGCGTGACCAGGAAGTGGATGGCGAGCGCCGCCACCGCGCTGAAGAAGAACATCGCCAGCGGGGCGAAGGCGTCGAACCCGGTGCTCGCGACCACCTTCGCCACCAGGGCGAAGACGCCCAGGGGAGCGAAGCGCATGACGAGGTCGGTGATCTTCATCATGATCTCGAACACGCCCTGCCAGAAGTTGTACTGGGCCTCGGCGTAGTCCTCGGTGATGCGCGTCATGAAGAAGCCGTAGAGCAGGCTGAAGAAGATCAGCCCGAGCATCTGGCCCGAGCTCGCGGCCTCCACCACGTTGGTCGGGATCAGACGCAGAAAGACCTCCACCACGTCTCCTGTGCCCTTGCCCGCGACCTTCTCCTGCACCTCCGCCGCGTCGGCGCTGAAGCCGATCAGGTCCTTCGCCGGCTGGCCGTCGACGACGCCGGGCTCGACCAGGTTGACCACCATGAGGCCGACCAGGATAGCGAACAGGCTGGTGGTCAGGTAATAGATGACGGTCCTGCCGCCCAGGCGGCCGAGACCATGGGTTCCGCCGATGCCGGCGACGCCCACGATGATGGATGACACGATCAGCGGGACGATCAGCATCTTGAGGGCATTGAGGAACAATTTGCCCACAAAGTCGAAGATCGAGTAAAAGGTGATACCGAACAGGCCTGCTTCGGTGCCTGTGAGCAAGCCGACGGCGACCGCAAGGACGAGGGCGATCAGGATCTGCCAGTGGAGCTTGAGAGAGAGAAACGCCATCGCAGGCCTCCGCTGAAAGCGCTGTTCGGTCCTGGCGCGAGGGCCGAGGACTGACGCGGCCCGCGGGCCGCATGCCGGAATCTCGTAGCGTACGCCGCAGGATCATAACACGGCGATACCGCTCGCTCGGGGCGTCTCCGCGACCGAACCCCGGGGTCGGATGCGCGGGTCGCCGCCATTCCGCACACGACGAAAATGCACTTTCGAGTCTTTTATTTCTTCGAGCGATCCGGCGATTCGGTCTCCTCGGCGAGCGCCGTGGAAATGAGCGCGAGGGCCATCCAGGAGCAGTTGCTCGGCCGCCTGCATAGCGAGGACGATTTCCTCGGCATCATCGACGCTCAGGAGAACGTCCTGCAGATCCTGTGCGATCCGGGAGGCGAGCGTTTCTGGGTCGAGCTCCCGATGGATGCCGCCAAGGCCTCGTATGGACGCTACATGAGCTTCGGCGAGGTCGAGGAGCTGGTGCGGACCTTGCCCCAGGTGTTCGACCGCGGCCACATCCCCGGGCTGGAGTACAAGCCCTGGTAGGGCCTTCCCCCCGGGGGGAACAGGCGCGGGTCAGGAGAGGACGAGGTCGAATCGGGCCTGCAAAGCGGCGGTGCCGGGGTCCGGGGCTGGCTCGAAGGCGACGATCAGTCGCTCGCGCGCCGCTTCATCCGTTACCGCGTTCAACAGCCAGTCCCGGCTGTTCTCGGGCGCACCCGCGACGTACATCTGGGTGATCAGCGGTGGCTTGCCGGGAGCGCTGACCGAGAAATGGATGTGCGGCGCGCGTCCGGGATAGGGGACGGGCTTGATGGTGCGGAACCGGTAACGGCCATCCGCGGCGGTGGTGTAGCGCCCGTAACCCTGGAAGCCTGAGTCCCGCTCTACCCGGCGATCGTCCAGGCGATGGAGGTAACGTCCATTGGCGTCGCATTGCCAGATCTCGACCAGGGCACCGGCGACCGGCTGCCCCTTGGTGTCCAGTATCCGCCCGGAGAGATCCGTGACCTCGCCCTTCGCCAGCTCGGCGCTGCCCTGGACGCGCACCAGATCGTTGTCGTCATCGAGCGGAAGCTGGTCCGGGTAGAAGGGACCCCGGGGCTGATAGGCCGTCGGCGACAGGGCGCTCCAGGCGCGGCCCGGAAGGGCGAGAAAGAATCCGGCGACCGTGGCGATGCGCAGCAGCTGGCGGCGGGTGACGGGCGGTCTCTTGGCGTTCATGTCGGTTTCCTCCTGCGCCGTTCTCAGGCGCGTGCGGCGGGGTATGAGGTGGCATCCAGTGCGGCCGCGAAGGCCTCGTCGATGAGCTCGTGCATCAGCCGCAGGCTGACGGCCGGCGCCGCGTCCACCATCCGGGCGCGGATCGACATCGCCATGGCGAGGGACTGCAGTACGTCGCCGTCGCTGACGCCCTGCCTCGAGGCCAGGCTCGCGCTCAGGGCCTCGAGAACCGCCGACAGCATGGCTGCCACCGCCTCTTCGGAGCGCGTCTCGCGGTGCAGAGGAAAGCGGATGTCGAGGGCGGACCCCGACGCGATCAGCGCGGTGTAGGGTAGCTGTTTCATGCACTCCTCCTGTTTGTTAAAGCAGATATGGGAGTGGCGGTCGGGTACTGCAACGATCCGCTGCCGGCGGTCAGGAACGCAACCATTCCTCGGCGGCGCCGACCCTTGGCGGGTGTGCTACCATCCGAGACCCGGCCTTACGGATCCTCAGCGATTTCCCGGTTTGCTCATGATTCAGGTTTCCCTCCTCGAAGGCGTCGCGCTGGGCTCCGCAAAGGCATCAGGTTCTTTTTCAACTCCGCCGTGGTCGGCGGTCTGCTGGCCAATGCGAGCTGCGGTCAGCAGGCGACGGAGCAGCAAGTTATCGAGCCCCCGGCGGTCGGGGTCATCGAGGTCGCGGTGCAGAAGGTGAATCCCTTCTTCGAGTTCGTGGGCAAGACCCGAGCCAAGGAATCGGTCGCCCTGCGCGCGCGGGTGACCGGCTTTCTGCAGAGCAGGGATTTCCAGGAAGGGGGACAGGCCGAGACAGGCCAGGTCCCATTCCGGATTGAGGCTGACCGCTGCCAGGCATCCCTCGCCCAGGCCGAG
>CAVORB010000018.1:0-101622 GCA_963698495.1 uncultured Gammaproteobacteria bacterium
AGGGTCGGTACCCTATTATTTTGTTGGACGTATCGCCGGCCTACCGAGATAATCGAGACAGATCAGGGGCGCAAGGTAAAGACCTGACCTTTGACCCTTGGCCCCCTTCTGATTCGATGCCCGACGTCTACGGACAGGATGTTTTCACTGTTCTGCGTTCAGGAGTCGCAAACATGCACCAGGCTTTTCTTCCCCGTATCCGGATCCTTGTAACCGCGCAGATGATCGCTTTCATGCCGCTCGCTGCCGCGCTGGCCGCCGACAATCCCTTCTCGATTCCCGCGGCGGCATCGGCCGAGGTTGCCCCTGACAAGGCGAAATGCCAGGCGGGTAAACGCCAGTCTGGGAAGTACGAGGGCGCCGCTGTTGGCACCCCTCCCGAGGTAAAGGCCGTGCAGCCGAAGAGAAACGATCTGGAACAGCAACAGGAGTTGCAGCGAATCAGTCCGGACAGGATCAAGTCGGGTTTCTGTGGCGCCGGCAAGTGCGGTTCCGGGAAATGTGGCGAGTCTTTGAAGTCCGTTCAGCCGAAGTGACTCTGAAAGGCCCATCTTCCGGCCTAGCTAACCGCTATCAGAGCGACAGTCCGCTCTTGTTCCAGGTTATCGGCCAACGAATATTCCCCAAAAATTCCGCAGATGCGTCGGAACCGATTGCTTACCCGAGGGATAAAGTTCGCGCTGCTGGAGCGCAGCTGGCCGAGGGCGCGCGCGCCTGGACTTATTGGACGGCAGAACTCGCAACGACTTCTCTTCGGTCCAGCCCCCTAAGGAGACACTGATTTATTGGCCATCCTGGCCAAAAATCAGACGGAACTGGAAAACGCGGTTTCCCGGTTCCCTCATTTTCAACGCGTTACACGCGTTGAAAATGGCGGTACGTCCTGTACCAGGGGAAACGCTGAATAGATCAGCGTGTCCCTAAGCCGAAGTTCCAGGCTTTATCATCAAGCAACCAACTGAATTTCCGAGGATATTCGGAAATTTCGGGTGTAAGCGTCTGGCTACAACCGGATCGCGTCGATCAGGGCGAGCGCGTGGCGCTGCTTGGCGTTGAGCGTGGTGTCGATCGTGAAGGTGCCCTCGTCAGGGTCGGCATTGGTGCGACGGCAGGTGTTGCGAACGAGGGTCGCGAGCTCGTTCAATAGGGTGCGGAAGCTGTGGGCGGGGGAGCCGTCGGGGAGCAGCTTGCTGGCGACTTTCTCAAGCGCCCCATCGGAGCGGGTCGCCGGCGCCACCGGATCGCGCTCGAGCAGGCGCGCCTGGTCCTCGTCGGCGAACAGCAGCCCGCGCCAGGCCTCGCTCAGGTGCCATTTGACGTAGTAGGCGAGCATGCACAGGAACAGGTGCGCACGCACCCGGTTCTCGCTGCGGCGGTGGATCGGGCGGATCTGCAGATCGTCGCTCTTGAGGCTGCGAAACGCGCGTTCGACCTCGCTAAGACCCTTGTAGTGACGCACCGCATCGGCGCTGGTCAGATGCGCGCTGGGCGGTGAGGTGCGAATCGACATACAGTCCGTCGAGCGCGGCCTCCGCGGCCACTTTGTCCTCATCGATGCGGAATGAGAAATGTCCCGCCTCGATCTGCAGGGACGACATGTTTGGCCACCTTGTACTTGTCGATCACCCGCCCGACCCGCACGCCGATCTTCTCGGCATCCTTCAACCGTCCCTGGGTGACGCATGCGTTTCACCGTCTCGAGCTCTTCGACGGTGGCTTCGAGCAGGCAACGGCGCTTGCGGGTGCGCAGCGCGGCCAACTTGCGGATTGCGGCAGACGATCAGCCTCTCGTTCGGATAGTCCTCATGGGCGAGCTCGAAGAAGATTGCGCTCATCGAACAGGTCCAGCTGGATGCAGCCGGCATCGACGAGCTTGCGGATCGCCCCGCTCTTGAGCGCGCTGATCCATTCCACGCCCGAGGTCTCGTTCAGGGTCGCGATCTGCTTCTGGGAGATCATCCCGCGGTCGCCGACCAGGATCACCGCCTCCAGGGAGAATGCCTTCTGCAGCTTCTCGATCTGTGGCAGCAGGGTCTGTGGGTCGCTGGTGTTGCCCGCGAACACCGAGATCGAGACCGGACAGCCCCGCGCATCGGTGAGCAGTCCGTAGTTCACCTGCAAGGTGCCCTTCTTGCCATCGCGCGAGTAGCCACGTTGGGCCAACGCACAGCACTCCCCCTCGAAGTAGCTCGAGGAGAGGTCATAGAGCACCCGCGCGCCATCCTCCAGGTGCCGCTTGGCCAGCCGCTGCTCGATGCCATCCTGGCGCTCGAGCAGCCAGTCAAGCGCCGCATACAGCGCATTCTCGTCCGCCCCTCGACGCCGAACGACTCCCCGAGCGTGCTGTGCCCCCAGCTGCGCGAGGTCGCCAATTTGCTCTGCGGATCCAGCACCCGCGCGGCGATCATCGCCAACACCAGATCACGCTCGTGCGAGGGCTTGCGGTCCAACAGCGTCGCCAGACGCAAACGGCTCATCGCCGCGGTGATCGCCTTCACTGCCCCATGGGGGCGCGAGCGGATGATCTCGAAGGGGCCATCGGCCGGTGCCAGCGCCTCTCCCTTGAGCACCGCGCGGATCGCCTCGGCCTGCTGGAGCGACAACGCCGAGAGATTGGCAATGGTGCGCTTGATGATGCGCTTGCCCTCGCGAACCGACTCACGCAGCAAGATGGCCGGGCGTGAGTTGCGGTTCGGGATGATGTCGATGTACATGGGCGCATGTATAGCACACACGTCATCTTTTACAATGATCTGCAGCAATCAATACATGGGTACATTTTCGCCGAACACGCCAAGTTCTCACGGCGGCCGAGATCGCAAATCAGGAACCTACTACTCAACTGAGAGCGGTTCTCAGCTGAACTTCGGCCTAAGTGCTTCAGCGGTTGCCGGACACCTGTTCCTGCTCCCGCCTCCAGGCTTCCGTCACTGCCGCCGGGGAGTGGTCGGTTCGCAACACCGGGATGAAGTCCAGTAGGTGTTCCAGCGACGGCTTGAGTCGGTGCTTTCGGCAATAGAGGTAGTAGCCTGCAATGCTGTACCGCACGCGGGACACGTCCTGCTCGAACTCCTGTTTCGTTTGCCGCTTCAGCCCTTCGTTCCTTTCCTGCTGCATTCCGATCAGTTTGCTCGCGTGCGTCAGCAGGGCTGTGGGGCTGTCCGCGAGGGCCTCCCACGCGTCGGCGTCTGAACTCTCAGGGCAGTCGCGGAACAACTCCTTGAAGGCGCGCCAATCGCTCAGCGCCTTCCGCGTCAACTCGTGCAGCCGCTGCGATTCGTTCGGCGGCCGGACACCCACCGCCGCCGTGACGGACTGCTCCGTGGGCGAATCCCCGGTCTCTTGGGCCGCAACACTCCCGGTGCCCGCTGGCTGTTGCGTCACTTGCGCCGGTTGCGCGGAAACTGAAAGCGGCGGCGCTTCCGCGGCGAGGTGCTCCTCCCAGGCCGCGCGGAGCATCTCCCACTCGTCCGCGCTTAGAATCCAGGACGCTTGGGCCGCCAGCAGATCGTCCTCCAGCTCGAACGCGTGTGTCAGGTCTTGCTCCTGCAGGTAGGCCTGCAGCCACTCCGTGTCGATATCGACCCACTCTCGCGGTGTATCCGTCATATCCGTCTCCCAGCTCACAGACATCGGATTATAGCCGCCCGTCAGTCGGGTCACGGTAGCGGGATCGCGTGCCCGGGGTGCCCATTACATTTCGTTACAGGCCCTTACCGCGCAGTAACGCCGTGACGGGTTTTCCGAGCCAGACTTCCAACGGTGTTCTACACAACTGGAGGGCGCAGTGGCCACGAAGGAAGACCGTGGCGATCCGCGCGACTCCCTCCGCGCCCTGCTTGAAATGCGTAATGCGCGCTCACGCGGTTGGGCGATGCAATCCCCCCTGAGGGTGGTCAGCTTCACGGACCCCAACGACATCCTCTCATACGTGTTGGTACCTTCCCAGCCGGTCGCGCCCTTCGACGTCGTGGGATAAGGGGCCGGGATAAGGGGCCAGGTTCAATTAAGGTGATAACCGACGAGCTGATCGCTCAAAATCCTTCTCGACCTGATGCCGTGCCGTTAGCGGCATTTGTTTGCCAAAGGCGTGGTCTGGCACGGCGCGTGGTTATGGATAGCGGAGGGTTCAGGTGTTTTACCAGTGGCGAAAATCCGTGATTCGGGTGCCAATCACGGCGTCCAGGGCTATATGGTCTCCGGTGCCACGGTGATGGCCCCGCACGGGCACTCGGCGACGCACAGGCCGCAGCCCTTGCAGTAGTCGTAGTTGAAGCGGAAGCGGTTGCCGGGGCCGAGCTTGATCACGGCGTTGTCGGGGCAGACCCCGTAGCAGTTGTCGCACTCGAAGCAGTTGCCGCAGGACAGGCATCGGCGCGCCTCGAACAGGGCGTTGGTCTCGTCGAGGCCACCCGTCACCTCGTCGAACGTGGATTGGCGGCGGATGATGTCGAGCGACGGGCGGACCGTCTTCGGCGCATCGGCGTAGTACCAGGTATTCAGCCGCTCGAAGGTTGCCACCTCGTGCTTCGGGGGAGTCTGGAGGCGCTCGCCGCGCAGCCAGGCGTCGATGGCGCGCGCTGCCTTCTTGCCGTGGCCGATGGCCACCGTCACCGTGCGCTCGCCCGGAACCATGTCGCCGCCGGCGAAGACCCCGGGGTGTCCGGTCATCATGTCCGCTCCCACCCGCACGACTCCGTTCTCGATCCGGAGCCCCTCGACGGTCTCCAGCAGCGAGAGATCCACGTCCTGCCCCAGGGCGAGAACGAGGGAATCGGCCTCGACGGTCTCGAGCTCGCCGGTGGGCTGGGGGAATCCGTTCTCGTCCAGCTCCATCTTCTCGACCGTGATGCTGGACTCGCCGGCCTCTTTCACGGTCGACAGCCACTTCATCCGCACGCCTTCCTCGAGCGCCTCGTGCAACTCCTGCTCGTGGGCGGGCATGCGTTCTTGGGTTCGACGGTAGACGATGATCGATTCCTCGGCGCCCAGGCGCCGCGCCGTGCGGGCGACGTCGATGGCGGTGTTGCCGCCGCCGTAGACCACCACCCGCCGGCCGAGCAGCGGCTTCTCCTCGGACTCCATGCCGCGCAGCACGCCGACCGCGTCGCTGATCTTCTGCGCGTCTCCAGCCGGGATGTAGGCCCGCTTGGCGATGTGGGCGCCCACCCCGAGGAAGGCGGCGTCGAAGCCCTCGGCCTGCATGGTCCCCAGCAGGTCGCTGACCTTGCTGCCCAGTCGCAGCTCGATACCCAGATCCAGGATGCGCTGGATCTCGCCGTCCAGCACGTCGCGGGGCAGCCGGTACTGGGGGATGCCGAACCGCATCATCCCGCCCGCGGCGGCCTCCGCCTCGTACAGGGTCACGGCGTGCCCGAGGCGGCGCAGATGATAGGCGGCGGAGAGGCCGGCGGGGCCGGAACCCACGACCAGCACCCGCTTGCCGCTGTCCGGGCGATCGGGCGCGATCGGCCAATCGCGCTTCAGGGCCTCGTCGCCGAGGAAGCGCTCGACGGCGTTGATGCCCACGGACTCGTCCAGCCTGCCGCGGTTGCAGGCGTTCTCGCAGGGGTGATAGCACACGCGTCCCATGACGGCGGGCAGGGGGTTGTCCTGCATCAGCGCCCGCCAGGCCTGCTCGTAGCCGGCCTCCTCGGCATGAAACAGCCACTTCTGGATGTTCTCACCCGCGGGGCAGGTGGCGTTGCAGGGCGGCAGCCGGTCCACGTAGACCGGCCGCACGGTTCGCCAGGAGCCGGTGTGATTGGCGAGGCTGGAGCCCAGGTCCAGCGTGATCGCGAATGGCTTCTTCATGACAGTGCGTCCTCCCGCTGCAGCAGGCCGAACTTGCGGATGTTGCGGTCAGCGTTCTCCTGGATGTGGGTGATGATGTCGACGCGCACCGTGGGGCGGAAGAGGTGGGCGAAGCGCCGCTGGGGCTTGAGGTAGTCCTCGACCGGCACCTTGCGGCGGATGGTGCGGCGGCCGGTGATCTCGCCGTGCTCGGCCTCGAACACCGGGAACAGGCCCGACTCGATGGCCAGCCGCGCCAGCGCGATCGTGTCCTGGGGCGCCGAACCCCAGCCGAGGGGGCAGGGGACCAGGATATGGATATAGCGCGCGCCGCGCAGGTCTATGGCCTTGGTGATCTTGACCTCGAGATCGCGCAGGTCGGCGACCGATGCGGTGGCGACGTAGGGTATCCCGTGGGCCATGGCGATGAGGGGCACGTTCTTGCCCTGTCCGAAGGCATTGCCCGCCTTCGAGCCCACGGGCATGGTAGTCGCCGTACGGGCCGCGGGCGGCGTGGCGGACGAGCGCTGCACGCCGGTGTTCATGTAGGCCTCGTTGTCGTAGCAGATGTAGAGCACGTCGTCGTTGCGCTCGAACATCCCGGACAGGCAGCCGAATCCGATGTCCGTGGTCCCGCCGTCGCCGCCCTGGGCGACGACGCGCACCTCGTTGCGGCCCTTGATCTTCATGGCCGCGGCAACGCCGGTAGCCACCGCGGGGGCGTTGCCGAACAGGGAGTGGATCCAGGGGATCTGCCATGAGGTCTCGGGATAAGGGGTGGAGAACACCTCCAGGCAGCCGGTAGCGTTGCAGGCGATGAGCTGGTTGTCGGTCGCCCGCATGGCGGCGTCGATGGCGTAACGCGCGCCGAGGGCCTCGCCGCAGCCCTGGCAGGCCCGGTGCCCCGAGTTCAGCGAGTTGGTCCGCTCGACGGCGGACTGCACCGTGCGCTCGGGCTCGTCGAGGAGCCGGTTGCCGACGGTGAAGGTGCCGGTCTGGTAGAACTTGATGTGGGAGCTTCTCACGGGGTGCCTCCGCTGGGTGACGGCCTAGCCGATGTGGTCGGCCACGATGCCGAGATCGCGCAGGATGTTCTCCGCCGTCGGGCCGGAGCGGCGGTGGGTCTCCAGACGCTCGATCTCGCCATGCACCACGTCATGATTGAGGTCGAGGAAGGTGACGTGGGAAAGGGCGCCCTTGCACGCCTTGCGGAACAGCTGCCGCAGCGACTCCTTGGTGATCGCGCGCCCGCCCAGACCCGCGATCACCGCGTGGACCGGGATCGGCGCTCCGGCCAGGGCCATCCGGACATTGGTGGAAACGATGCCGCCGATCCCCACTGCCAGGGACTTCTCGATGACGACGACGCGCTTCGCGTGGCTGGTCGCCTCGCGCAGCGCACGCATCGGAAACGGCCGGAACGAGCACATGCTCACCGAGCCGATGGACACGCCTTCGTCGATCAGCTCGTCGACGACGTCCTTGATGGTGCCGTTGACCGAGCCGAGGGCCACCACCAGGGTTTCCGCCTCCTGCGTGCGGTAGGTGCGCACCAGCCCTCCGGCCTCGCGGCCGAATTGCTCCTGGAACTCCTCCGACAACTCGGGGATCAGCCACAGCGCCTGCATCTGCTTGTAGTGGGCGAGGTAACGGACCTCGGTGTACGCCTCCGGCCCCACCATCGCGCCGATGCTGATGGGTTGCGCCGGGTCGAGCACCTGGCGCGGCTCGAAGCGCGGGACGAAGGCGTCGACCTCTTTCTGTGAGGGCACATCCACCCGCTCGACGGCGTGGGTGAGGATGAAGCCGTCGACGCAGACCATGACCGGGACCGACAGCTCCTCGGCCAGCCGGAAGGACTGGATGTGCAGATCAAGCGCTTCCTGGTTGGTCTCGGCGTAGAGCTGAATCCAGCCCGCGTCACGCATGGACATGCTGTCCTGCTGGTCGTTCCAGATGTTGATGGGGGCGCCGATCGCCCGGTTGCCGACCGTCATCACGATCGGCAGACCCAGGCCCGAGGCGTTGTAGACCGCCTCCGCCATGAACAGCAGCCCCTGGCTGGCGGTGGCCGTGTAGGCTCGGGTGCCGGCCGCGCTGGCGCCGATGGCGACCGACAGGGCGGCGAACTCCGACTCCACGTTGATGAACTCGCAGGGCTCGATCTCCCCGCCCGCCACCATCTCGCCGAGGTTCTCCACGATGTGGGTCTGCGGGGTGATCGGGTAGGCGCAGATCACCTCCGGGCGGCACAGGGCAACCGCCTCGGCAATCGCCCGCGAGCCTTCAATCTGCTTCAGCATCGGGATACCTCCTCAACAGACACCCGCCTGTGCGGCGGTGAAAGCGGCGCGGGCCGCGACGACGTTGCCCTGTGCGATCTTCTCCGGGAACTTCGCGCGGATCGCCTGCTCGACGGACTCCAGCCGGATGCGGCCCGTGATGGCCGCGAAGCCGCCGAGGAGGGCGGCGTTGGGCACTGGCCGCCCCACGTTCTTGAGCGCCAGGTCGGTGGCCGGGACCGTGCACCCCTTGCACCCGGGGTGGCTCTGCTTGAAGTCCCCGAGACCCAGCTCCTCCAGGTTGCGCGAGGAGTTGATGATGACGAAGCCGGTCTCTGACAGGCCCTCGAACAGGTTGACCTGGTGCAGCAGTCCGGGGTCCTGAATGATCAGCGCGTCGGGATGCATCACGGGCTCGCGCAGCCGGATCTCCTTGCTGTCGAGTCGGCAGAAGGCCATTACTGGTGCGCCCATGCGCTCCGAGCCGAAGCTGGGGAACGCCTGCGAGTACTGACCCTCGAGAAAGGCCGAGACGGACAGCAGCTCGGCGGCGGTGACCACGCCCTGGCCGCCGCGACCGTGGATGCGGACCTGGAACATCCTCATTCTCCTTCTATCTTTCGTGGCCGCGGGCGGCAAAGGGCGTGGCGGGCCCGTCGTCGCATCGGTGGGCAATGCTTATCGTTTGGACGAAATACGCCCCCGCGCATCGCCGAAGGCTCGCACAGCGACCGGAGACACCGGCAGACACGAGCTCGAGCCTCCTAGTCCGCCGTGACGATCGTCCAAGTGTAGAAGAGTGTGACCGGCTTTCTATGCCAATACGGGTGGGGGAATATCCGGTCCATCGGTCGGTCCGAAGAAAGCCTGCATCTCGCCGAGCACTACTTCGTCGTTCCGCGCTTCGGCGTGCATCGCTTTCAACGGTGCGCCGTTGGCTTGGTCGTCGGTCTGCCAAGCGTCGGACGTCGAATCTGCTGGTCTGATGGATACTGTTCGCGACGGAGTTTTTAAGTTGCCCCCGTCGCTCTTTCCTGACCAGCCCAAGCCAGCGGCACGATAGGCGACGATGAACGCAGGAACCACACTGTAGAGGGTCGCAGACGTCGCCGTATAGGCGGTCTGGGGACTGAGGAAGTCCGGGCTTCGTCCGGAGGGGCGGCCGGCAGCGGGCCATAGGTCCGCTGCCGGCGGGGGAAAAAGGTCAGGAGAGATCCTTTGCGAGGGAGGCCCGAGCCGACGGGGAAAGCTCGGTCCGATACGTGTAGTCGGTGTGGTCGACCCCGGCCGACACCGCAGCACCCTGCTTCACCGCGGCTACCATCTCCGGGGTCAACTCGAAGCGCAGGAAATGCACGGAAGACGTCTTAGTCTCGTCCTCGCGCTCGAGGTCCTCGTCAGCTATCGCCAGAACCTTTTCGTGGTCGCCCACCTTTACCCAGACGACGTCCTCGACCCCGCGCAGACGGGAAAGAGCGTCGCGCCGCTCGTTCACGTCCTCGTATTCGATCATGAAGGTCGCCTTCCAGTTTTTCCCGTCAGGAATCAGGGGATTGTAGGCGTCCAGTTCCTCCTGAATCCCGTCGGTCTCGAAGATGCGCTCCGCCCTCAGCATCTCCTGGACTTGATACTGGATGGTGAGGCGGTCTTCGAAGTAGAGCGTGGCGTGTGCCCCGACAGGTATCCGGCGGTCCTGCTTGTGCGCCATTACCTGCTGGCGAAAGTCGTTCCTGGTCTTCGCGTACTGCTCCAGGCTGTAGAGCTCATCACTACTCAGGTGCTGCATGGTTTCCTCCATCGATCGTTGGCTTGATCAGTCAAGAAATGCCTGCTGACCCCGGGGAATGTGATGTCGGGTGGCTTGGGGTTCCAATGGATTTTTCGGATTGAGGGGATAGGCGCGCCCTATGACTCTTGCTCCCCGCTCCGTCGGGTCGTTTGATTCGACCCGTCCGGAAACCTGAAGCCGGATCCCCGGTCTCAGCTAGAACGTCGAAGGACACGCGAACAAGCGAGCAGGAAGCCGAAGCCTCGATTTCGACACATTGGAGTCTTGCCACCTCGGCAGCGCCGGTAATTCGCTCAAGCCACAAAAGGAGCCGTTCTCGTGAAGACACGTACCGTTTCCAGGGTCGACGCCCGACCCGCCGCCCTTACATTTCTTTTCGTCCTCGTCACACTTGCCGCGGTCACCAGTACCGCCGAGGCCCGAAGCTGCGGCACGATGAAGCCGCCGGGCTACATGGGCATGCCCATGCGTCCCATGCCGCACCCAATGCACAGAGCCAAGCCCTACGGAGCCGGCTACGCGGATGCGCGGAAAGGTGGCCCCGACGTTCTCGCCGTTGCGAAGCGCGCGGGTGATTTTTCCACTCTGCTCACGGCGGTGAAAGCGGCGGGCCTCGGCGGCCTGCTGGAAGGGGAGGGGCCTTACACCTTGTTCGCGCCGACCGACGCCGCGTTTGAGAAGCTTCCGGAGGGTGCCCTGCAGGAGCTTCTGGCCGACAAGGAGAAGCTAACCGCTCTGCTCAAGTACCACGTGGTGCTGGGTCGTATCTCGGCCGCCGACGTTCTTTCCAGCAAGTCCCTCGAGACCGCATCCGGTCAGGATCTACCCACGACCGATCTCGGCGTCGTCCGCGCCGATGTTCGCGCCAGAAACGGTGTAATCCATGTCGTGGACAAGGTCCTGCTGCCTTCCGGCTGAGGGCGAAGAGAGTCGTCGCCCGGCCTTCGGGTCGGGTGATGCGTTCCACCTACAGAATTAGCCCCACTCCCAGGTCCTGTGTCCGATGAAAGGGCTGAAGGTGGGCCGGTTGTTGTTTCCGACAGTATTTCGTCAGGAACTCCTAGAATTCGCCCATCTCGCGACCGGCTATCCATCCCGGAATGGAGCACCTGCCAAGGGGTGTTCGCAAGCTCTGAAATCGACCCACTCCAGAAGGTCGGGGCCACACCCGCAAGGTCCGTAATGTGGCAATCGGCCAAGAGCGGTGCTTAGACACGGCCTCGACGACTTCCGCTCTACGCTGCTGCCGGTGGCGGCTGGAGGCGTGAAAGGTCGGTCTTGTCGCTTTGCCGACTGAGGCGGAGACGACGGCGGACTTCCAACCGTGGGAGTTCGAACACGGCTTTTCGCTGGATCCCCACAGCGAATCGACTAGGGATGGGAGGAAGGACACGACCCAGAAGCGACATTGGCCGTCGCAGCGGCAGTGACCGGATTCTGGACGGTCGCGTACGCCAAGCAAAGCACCGCCTTCATCACCGAAGTCGCTCCCGTCGAGCGGACTCTTGCCCACAGCGGTGAACCGCCGCAGGTCGCCACCGCCCGTGGACCGACCGCCTGTCAGGATGCTCCCGAGCCAATGCCGAACAGGGACCTCATCCACCACCCGCCCGAGCCCGGCATCCAGTTCGACGAACGCGCCTCCTGGCCTCCGCTTGCTCCTGCAAAAGAGGTTGCAACCGTCCCTGTGTTCCGCCTGTCCGCTGGGCTTCCGATTCCTGCCCCAGAACCCGTCAACGCGCTTGTTCGCACCGCTCGTCACCTCCGTCAGTCCCGCCGCTGCGGGTTGACCGTGTGCCGCGCCCCCGCTATCCTCCGGCGCTCGGCTAGCCTGGACGCTCAGAGCAGCTTGGTTTTCCGTCCGATCACGCCGATACGCCAACCCGTGAGCTCGAGACATGCTTGTTCATCTGGCACATGCCGCCGTCGCCGTTCTTCTGATCATAGCCACAATCTGGATTCTGCAGAAGACCGGGATCGCCAAGACGCAGGAACCCGGACATCATCGTTGGGACTGGTCGATTTTCTTTGGGGTGTTCGTCGTCATATTTGTTCTCAATATGGTTTGGCCATTCTGAGTGAAGATGCTCGCGCGTGGGACGGATACCCGATGGGGCGATCCCCCGAATCTCGGATCACCCCAATACTCTCGACCACCGACCCCCGCCTGATCCGAAGTCGCTCGGACATCGTCGGCGCGGCAAATGGCGGAACCGCTGTCGCGCTCTGGCTCGCAGGGTCGCCGCTCGACGCCATCCTTGAGATCGACAACCCAATCGAAACCATCGTCAATCAAATCAGCCATCCAACTCGCAATCCTCGCCGTAGCGCTGACCCTGCTCGCCGGCTGCACCGAAACCACCGGTGACACGAAGCCTTTGCCACCGGCGTCTTCCAAGACGCCCAATGTCGCCGAGCAGGCCTGCCTGCGCGACGTGACCCGAACAACCAACAACCCGGACGTGGTACTGCTCTCGTCGAGCTTCTCCCAAGCCGGCACCGAGGTCATCGTCGGCGTTGGCCCGCAGCGTGCAAGCTGGCGCTGCATCGCCTACGGCGACGGAACCACCGCCGGCATCGAGTCGCTGACCGACGAGGGTGCGCTGTAGCGGCTGCCCGGACGGCGCCGGGGGCGCGAGGTCACGCGACCTCAATCTATTCATCGACGAGAAGAACCAACATGCAGACCAAACTCCGCGGCATTGCCGCAACCGCGCTGATGCTGCTGGGCCTGGGCCTTGCAACATCTGCGACAGCGCAGCAATCGAGCCGCATCCAGTTCGAGCGCGGCAACGACAACGCCGCGGTCAGCGGCAGCATCACCGGTCACCAGTACCGCGACTACATCCTCGGTGCCCGAGCCGGCCAAACCATGTCCGTGGCCCTGAGTGTGGAATCCGGCAACGGCGACGGCAGCGCCTTCTTCAATATCCTTCCGCCGGGCAGCGAAGGTGTCGCCATCTTCAACAGCTCGAACAGCGCGAACAACTTCGGCAGCGTCAAGCTGCCCGAGAACGGCGACTATCGCATCCGAGTGTATCTGCTGGGCAATGACAAGGACGCCGGCAAGACGGTCGGCTACACCCTGTCCGTGACGATCATGTAACCGCCCCCGGCGGCCGTGCGATGGTCCCGGCCGGGCTCGCGCCACCGACGACCCTTGTTCGAAGACCTCAGACCCCTCATGAACCTCACCAGCCTGTTGATCTTCCTCGCCATCGGCGCCGTTGCCGGCTGGCTAGGCGGCCTGTTGATGAAGGGCGGCGGCTTCGGCCTGCTCGGCAACATCGTTGTCGGCATCTTGGGCGCTGTCGTCGGCGGCTTCGCCTTCAGCCTGCTCGGCCTGTCTGCCTCCGGGCTGATCGGCTCAATCGTCACCGCTACCGTCGGCGCGGTGATCTTGTTGTTCGTTGTCGGTCACTTGAACAAGGCCGCATGATCTGGTTGCCGGGTAACTCCCCTGAATCGGAGGTTGTCCGAAAGGAAAAGACATCCGCTGACCGAATGAGGATCGCCTTGACCGCCGAAGTTGGTTGCATCTCGTGAGGCCCTAGAACAATTCCCGTTGGGTCCGCAGTTGGCCGAACCGAGTCCCGTGAACCCGGGAGGATCGCACGCCGCGCGGAGTGCGGCGGGGATCGTCCCTGGCCTCGGATGACTGTCCGCTTCCTGCTTTACGGCCCGGCGGCAAACCACACCCGTCAGTGACCGCAATCGCAGCGTTCACCGGACCGTCTCGCGCACCTGGACGACGGACAGTTCCTGGGACTCAAGGGACGGTCATGATGGCGCGTCCATGATCATCCGAGGATGTAGAAAGTCGGTCGCGACGACCCATTTCAGTTGGGCGTGGCGAAAACCATACGCCTCTAGAGAAAGGCGGTTACTTCTGCAGTGGATCGTGAGCCGTCTATGGCTTGACTGAAGCGAATGTCTGCAATGAGGATATTGCGGGCGATGGCGAAGGAGGTGGGAAGGTCTCTTCCTGGCCGGCTCCCGCCGATTCCTTCTCCCTACCCGGGGTGTCGACGGTGGCTTCTGGGGACCGATGTACGACGTCCGCAGCCAGGTACGGGAGCTAGTGGGGCGCGCTGCTCGGCCATTTCTCCGCGTACCTGCGCATCACGTCCTTCACCGCATCTGGTACGTTTTGAAACGCCGCCTGCCGCATGCCATCCGCAAGAAAACCTGGCATGTCGTAAGGCAGCCGTCGGCTCATCCTTTCGAGCGTTCGCTCCATGAGATCCGGGTCAAGCGAGCGGGTTGCGGCAATGCCAGAGTTAAGATTGATGACACGCCAAGGACGCCAGGCGTCACCTCGGTCCTCGTCCAGTTGCAGTCGCAACGAGGACGCCGTGATCACCTCCTCCATGAATTCGCACAAGTCCCGAAGCTCATCGGTTGCGCTTGTGGCGTTCACGACCATGGCGAAACCATCCGCGGTTCCCTCGAGGTTATCGATGGTGGCGCCCCGCCGAGCAACCCACACCCCCATGGAGGCGAACATGCGCGCGACCGTATCCCTCTTGTCCATGATCTCGGTTTTGCGCACGAGAAAAGCGAGACGATCGAGCAAGTCTAATCCGTAGGCGCAGAACTCGTTGAGCTCTTCACGCTCGAGCTGGGCTGCTCCGCATTCCAGTGCCCCGGCGATCTGAAAGAAGTCCGACAAGGCCCGCGCCAAGTCCAGTGGGACGGATTCATCCCCCATGATCGACTGCGCTTCATTGCCCCTGGCGAGCACCGCCTGCGTAACTTCAAGCGCGAGGTCGGAGATAGCATCGTTCTCGATTACGAGGCAATTCGTCGACAACATGGGTCACCTGCGAGGCAAATTGTCCGGCGGCGCGTTGTGTACAGTCCGCTGCCGCGCCGCGTTCCTGTAGGGCTATTCATGACGTTGTGCCACACGCTGAACCGGGCTGAGAGCGCACGCCGAAGCGGCGGTCAGGGCGCTGTTTCAATGGCGGTGAACCGATAAACCTGGTCGGCGCCGAGTACAGCATACTCGGGACATAGGAACGAAGGCCAACGTCCACCAGGACGAAACGGTTTGCCGCGGGAACGGCAATCTACTTACGGCACTGAGACTGCTTTTTCGCCATCAATCCCATGGTTGGGGACAACGTTTTTCCAGAACAACCCCCGCTCTGGACGGGTTTGGTGGATTCTTCTTTGCCGGTCCCATGCTGTATCCGGGTGGTGCGGCTCAGACCGGCGAAGTAGTCTCCTGACCGGGCGCCGCGTTTCAGCAGGTCTGACAGCTCTCCACCGGCAGACCACGCCGCACCCAACCAGGGCCTGCGTCGCTGCCGGACATCCCTTCTTTGACGTTGTATACACGGCTGAAGCCCATCTGCTGCAACGCCTTCTGGGTGTGAGTGGTGCGGTTGCCGGTGCGGCATATGAGAGCAATGGAAGCATCCTTGTCCCCCTCCACGGCGTTTAGAATCTCCGTGACGAAGGTCTTCCGCGTCATGTCGATGGTAATGGCGCCCTCTGCGACACCGGTCTGGCGCCACTCGCGCGGCGTTCGGACGTCGATCAGCACGATCTGCCCCGCCTGCGCCTTCGCGAGGGCCTCAGGGGCAGTCAGCATCGGTCCTTCCTCCGCTCCCGCGCCCGTCGAGAAGAGCAGGGCGAAGGCGGCAAGCGTGGAGGCGACGATGTCAGGCAACTTGAACATGGGCATTACACACACGGTATTGGTTTACAACCAAAGACATCGGGACGCCCGGCCAAAACCCAATAGCACTAAAACGGGAGAGGAGCCGCCTCGTGCCCGGGCCCGGCAGGCGCGTCGAGCGACCGACCGCTCGCGACATTGCGGACCTTGGCGCTCGGGCCTCAACCTTCCGCATAGGGTCGACTAGAGACTGCTGCGGTGCAGCACGGACGACGGGAACTGCTTGACGACCGGTTTCGTCTCTGTCCGGCCATAAAGAGACATTGGCCAGGCAGCTCACGAATCGTTGATGTTGGGGAAACGGCACGGCGAGCGGACCGTCAACGTGATCCAGAGCGTTTGCCTTTTCCACTCCCGCCCCATCGCTTTTGAGTGACCGCCCTACGCTGGAAGCTGCCAATCGCCTTCTTGCGGAGCGAGCGAATGGACGAGTTCAAGTTTGCTCTTCAAGCCCCACCTCACAGGGTCCGCAGTACATCAGTAAGCTGACCATCGTTCACCTACCATCGGTTAGCGGAACTTCCAACGGCTCCGCTATCGATGGTTGAGCCAAGTCGTTTCCGCGACGGCGAAGTAATATCGCGCCGCATGAACGCGATAGTCCGCGAAGGTTTGGTCGTCGGCAAAGTACTCAACCACCCTAGCACGCTCATCGCTCCTCGTGTGGCGCAACGAAGATGCCTAGGCCGCGGGGGCGGCCAGAGCCGGCCGAGCTCGCGAAGCTCTCGGCGATGCCGCGCAGTTCTTGGTCGCTCGCGGCCGGCGGTGGCTCCCGACCCGGTTGGCCCGGGAAGCTCTCCACCTGCAGCGTCTGGGTGGGAAAGGCAAGCTCCACGTCGAGGCGTTCGGCGAGACGAAGCACCTCCAGAAACACCCGCTGGCGCTCCACCAGCTCGGCGGCCCAGTCCGGCACCTTGACGAAGAAATACAGCATGACGACCAGACTGTGGGGGCCGAAATCGTTCAGGGCCACGTGGAAATCATCCTTTCGTGCGGTGGGATTGGCCTGAATGATCCGCTTGATGCCCTCGAGCAGGGCCTCGATGCGCTCTGGCGGCGTGTCATAGCGGATGCCGAGCTTAGTGTAGACGCGCCGGTAGGTGCGCATGCCCATGTTGTCGACGATCTTGGACACCGCCTGTGAGTTTGGAATCGACAACACCGAGTCGTAGAAGGTGCGGATGCGGGTGCTGCGAATGCCGATGTGCTCGACTGTGCCCTCTTTGTCCCCGATGATCACCCAATGCCCGATGCGGTAGGGACGGTCGGCCAGAATCATCAGCGAGCCGAACACGTCCACCAGGGTCTCCCGGGCTGCCAAGGCGACCGCCAAACCACCAACGCCCAGGCCGGCCAGCACCGGGACGATGTTGGCACCGAGCGACTGGAACCCCTGAACGACGATGAGAATCGCCAGAAGGAATCCCGCGATGCTGGTGCCGATGCGCCACACGGTCGCATCGATACTCTCCTCCTTGATCCGCATCCGCGGTGAAGCGATGACGCTCTCGGCAACGGCCCTCGCGGCGATGAACACCGCCCACGCCATCATCAACACCATGACGCCCTTGAGGCTCAACAAGACCCTCGCAAGGACCTCGCCTGTGATGTTGAGATCGTTATCGATGAAGCGCAGAAGCAAAGACGCGACAAGCGCGATGCCGGCCGGCGTGAGGACCGTCAGCCATCGGCTCTTCGGTGGTTGTGAGTTCTTCGCAAGTCGTCTGACGCGCCGCGCGATAAGTGCGGTTAGCGTCACGCCGAGCAACAGGAGGAGGATGAGGCCGATCCATTGCCAGACAGTCTGCCCGGCGTGAGTCGACTTGAGCCACTCGGGTAAGCCGTCGATGAATTTGCCTAGCGGGTGGGCGCGCGGTATCAAGTATCCTGGACTGGAGACGTAGTCGTCGTAGAAGCCCCTGGAAAGCCCCGGAGACACATAGTCGTACTCGGTGCCTCCCAAATGTTCGACGCGGTAGGGAAGATCCCGCACCTCCTCGAAATCGTCGCTGATGCGCTCGACGGTCGCGGCGCTGAACAAGAACTGTCCGGTTCGGTCCCCTTCCGTTATCTCGGCAATCTCGATCTCGGTATTCGGCAGACGCCAGCGCAGCCCTGCTGCTCCCTGGATGAAGAAGCCGAGCACCCCGTCCCGCGCGGCAGCCACCATCTGGGCATCCGGCACCGAGTCCACCGGAGGGAGCATCAAGCGATCCAGGACCTCTTTGAGCTGCATGGCCTTCTCTTCGCCGATATCCCGACGCAGCTCTTCAGGCACTTGGCTCAGATCCAATGCGACCGTTGCGCGCTCCAGCAGTTGCGCTGCCATCCGCTCCGCCTCTCGGGCCTCCTCCGATGACATGGTCGGCGGATCCGCGCCCAACGCGGTGTTTGCCTCGGTGACAAATTCGTATGCCCGATTCATGCTGTCCAGGAAACCCTCGAGGGTAGCGCGGGGGTTCGAAGTATCGACCGGCTTGAGCCGGTTGCGCATGCTGCGCATGCGCGTGAACTGCGCGCCTTCGAAATCGATTGTGGCGTCGTAAGCCCAGGGCGAGGTACCAGGCCCGTGGGGCAGATGTCTGGACTTTCGATAGAGCCTGTCGATCTTTGCCACGGTGCCGGCAGCAAACAGGAACTCGCCGGCCCGCGGACCCTTGTCGATACGCTCGATGCGGATGTCTGTACCCGGAACCGTCCAGTATCGGATGTCCGAGCCGGCGACTTCCTCATCGCCCGGGATCTCTGCTTCCGGCGGTAGTGCGACACGGGCGAGCACCTCGTGCAGGAACGACGTGCGCTGGGCGCGGACGAACCAGGAGCCACCTTCGGGCGTTGTCGAAAAATCCATGGTGTCGATGGCGTGACGGAAGGCCCGATAACCCGCGTCGGTGAACCCGCCCTGATGCCGCTCCTCGGCCACCTTCTCCGCGTTGATCAGGAAGCTCTGCAAGGTATCGCGCGGGCTCGAGGTGTCGGGGGGACGAATCGGATAGGGGTCAAAAGCCATGTCGGTAGCCGCCGCGGCGACCATGGGCAGGCAGACCATGTAGAGCAACAGCGCCACGCTCCACTGTCTCCGAGCGGTGCCGAAAATGATCTGTCCAACGGTGATGCTCAACATTGCTCGAATCCTGCAAAGGGGGCTGCCAAGGTTGCTGGGATCGCGCGGCTCGCCGTCACACGCGGGGGGACACGAGCCCCTTCCGTCCCGTTGTTGCGAAAAGGGCAAGGGCAGACCACGCACAAGCGCTCGTGCTCATCAATCCATGCCTGAGACCACAACGCAGGGCTTGTGCCCAGGCAATGGCCGGCCGCCCGCGCCGATGATCGAGCCCAGCAAATGGAACGGCAGTCCGATGGTGTCTCCCACCACCTTCGCGGCGACGGCGCCGTCGGCCAGCTTGACCTTCGGTCTGGACAGCGGGCCGCTGACATCGACGTGTCCGACCTTGCCGATCAGCTGGTTCTGCTTGGGTCGCGGCGTAAATACGAAGTCCATGGTTTCCTTGCGCAGATTGAGCGTCCCTCCGCCGGCGGCCTGCACCTTGTCCGTCTCGAACACCAGCTGCCGGGCGGTTCCTATCCCATCGTTGAAGTCGAATCGGGCCACGAAGCAAAGCAGAGGTGCGCCGCCGTCGGCCGTGCGAGTGAACATCCATTCGACGATGTGCTGCCCGGCCAGATTGATCGTCCTGTCGGCGAGACTGCCGCCCCGGATGGAACCCGAAGCCTGCCCGCTCATGGAGGCCAGCAGGGCATGCAGATCCGCTCCCTTCGCCCTAACCGCGAGATCGAGGTCGAGTGGACCCGAGGCCGCAGGCGCTATGTCGAGTCGCCTGAACAGCCGGTCGAGGCTGAGCCGGCGCACGGCCGCCCCGAGCTTGAGTGCCGGCGGCGCGTGGGAGAAATCCACGCGGACGTCGCCCTTGATGTGTCCGCCCAGATACGCGAGGTCGACCGGCGAGACCCGCAGGCGGGACTTCGCGTAGACGAGGTGCGCTTTCAGGCCGCCGGTCTTCTGCTGGCCTCCCTCGACCGCGTCTGCCGAGAGTTCGAGTGACAGCCTTGTTTCTTTTTTTACGTCCTCTCGAAGCTTGACCGCATCGATCTCGGGGCCGGAAAACAATTCCGCAACCTCGCGGGCGGCGATCAGATCGTCGAGGTGCAGGTCCTTCGCGTGAATGCTGCCCGGTAATCTCGGGCTTACGCTTAGGCGCGGCGATTCGCAACCGGCCATGCAGATCTGTCTTGCCGACCTGCGCCGCGCCGCGCGCCGTCGCTGCATTGCTATCGACGCCGATTGAGCCGTCGAAGGAGACCTGGATACCGGCCGGGGCCTTGCGCCCGATGGCCGAAGACAGACCGGCCAGATCGGGTACGTTGAATATCACGCCAACCTGGTTGTCGCTTCTGCCGCTCTCCGCGAGGCGCAGGGAGAGCGACATCAGGTCCGTTCCCGTAAGCTTCGCATTGAGCTTCTCGAGCCGCAGCTGTCCGGAGGCATCCGACATCGCCAGCTTGCCTCTCAAGGTGCCGACGCCGGTCGCTTCCTGCTGCCCCGTAAGCAAGGCCCCCATTCCCAACCGGAAGCTTCCCGCGAGCGAGAAATCCTCAAGCGCAAGGGCGTCGTTCAGGCTGCCCGTCAGGTCGAGAATCGGGTCCTTCGGATCGCCCTGCACCAGCCGGATGTCTTCGAGCCGAAGGCGCCCCCGCTCGTCCCGCGCAATTTGGCCGATCCGAATAGGGCCCAGGTTCTCCAGCTCGACCGACGCGAGGCCCGTCTCAACGATAACGTCGTCGATTTCGAAACCGTTTTCCTTGCTCGAGACGCGGCCTTTTATGGAGCGCGGTGCCAAGTCGAAACGTGACTTGCCCTTCGCTTCGGCGGGCGGGACGAGAGTCGCCAGGAAGCTCAGCTGGACCCCGTTGAGCGCCCATAGATCCTCCACCTCGCCGTCCACCTCGTACACCTCGCCTTCGGCGCTCTCGACCCGCAGCTTCGCCGACCCGATCGCAAGCTTGGCGAGCGCGCCGTCGAGCGCGAATTCCAGCGTCCCGGTTCCCTCGACGGCCCGTGCGAGTTTCAGCACCTCCTGAACGTCGCCGAGTGATGGCGACCCGACGTCGAGCCGGGCGGCGAGTGCCAGTCCATCAACGTCCTGTGCCAGCCGGCCATCCAGACCGGCCTCGATTCCCTGGAAGGCGAGCTTCAGCGACATGGCGTCTTCGCGCACCGCGCCACGGGTCGAGGAGAGGTTGGGGAGCTTCCCGGAAAGGGTGAACGCGTGTCCGTTCAGGCTCCCTGTTGCCTCGATTGAAACCACGCCGGTTTGATCGGTCTCGCGCGAGGAGAGGGTGTCGAAGACCAGAGATCCGTTCCAGCCCGCCGGGTCGTTGATACGCAGGATTCGGAGGTCCTCGAGATCCAGGCTGCGGATCAGCGGTGACGACAGAAATCCCTCCACCGCGCGGGAGAATTGCTCGCCGAGCGTTTCCTTTGAAGGCTCGGTCGCGGCGGCGTCGATGACCAGGCGGATACCCGCGAAGTCCAGGGCGGTGAGCTCCAAACGCCCCCGCAGGGCGGCGTCCGTCGAAAAGGAAAGGCGCACCACGCCGACCGGCGCAGACGCTCCCGCCGCGGCCGCGGCCGCGGCCGCGACCGGGGCGACGCCTTGCATGGCAACGTCGATCGTCGGTCCGCAGGTCACATCGACGGCCCCGCTTACGACGACGGCCTCGCCGAGATAGGACGACAGCAGGTTTGCCGCAATGCGGCCGCGTACGTCCGCGAGCTGCGGAGCCTGGAGGACAGCGAATGCGCCTCCGATGAGGATGATCACCAGCACGGCAACCACGGCCAGCAGACGCCCGGTGGTCCTCCAGATCATGCGCCGGTCTCCGGGATGCGGCCGCGCAGGTTCGCACGCACGCCGTGGCGGCGACACGCGCGCAGATGCTGAACCCCGGACTGGTATTGGGAGCCATTCGTGCCGCCGATCCAGACACGCCAACCGGCATCGCCGCCGGACGATACGGTGCAAGTCGCTGGCGCGGCGGCTGGCAGGATCGTCATCCGGGGAAACGCCAGCTCACGGGTCCGAGGCGCACCAGATCGCGGCCGGGCTCACCGGGTGCCGTCCCGTTGCGGATCAGCTCGATCAGGTCCGCGCTGACCCTCGGGTTGCTTTGGAAGTAGGAGTGGCCAAAGAAGTCGGTGCGTTTTCCCTCGTAGACGATGAGATCGATATTCCCCCCCTTGGCGAAGACCTCTCGATAACCTTCTGAAATATCTTCCGGGCGCAATTGGCCCACCCGAGCCTTGCTGCCGAAGAGAAACCGCGACAGCCCCAAGCGCGCGATCCTGCGGGGAAGCATAAATCGCAAAGCGCCCGTTCAAGAACCGGGGCAGGTACCCGTGACGCCAGCGGTTGGTCATGCCGGGGTCGGAGGCGAAGATCACCAGCTGTTGCGAGGCCACCTCCGCATCCACATCGGGCGACAGCAGGATCAGGTTTTCCAGCTTCATCGCGTCAGCGGGCTCCACGCCCGCCGCAATCGCTTCGATTGCCAGCTCGCGCACGGCCAACAGGACCACGGCCGCACCGCGACTGTGCGCGAGCAGCTGAATATGCTCGACATCCGGTACCTGGGCCAGGGTGCGCAGCACCTTCTTCAGATGACCGACCGAGTAGAGCGCCGACTCCGTTGTCTTCTCGTACGAAAACAGCGGGTTCCCCTTCGCGGATGCCGGCCAGGTGAAGAAGGCGCAGACGTCAGACCTGCCGAGGAAGTGGCACAGGTCCGCCGCGGTGTACGCGGCCGTTGCAAAGGTCTCGTTGAAGCCGTGCACGAACAGCATGACCTCACCCGTCGGTGCGGTCTCGAGACGCCTTTCGACCTCCTGCCGCAGCCGTTCCTCGCTGCGCTGATGCTGCTCCAGCACCCCCGGGTCGCGCCGCAATCGCCCCGACGCCGTGCGCACGATCGGGTAGGGCTCGGCGGGGTAGCGTCCGATCTCCGCCACGCGCCCGAGCTCCAGCCCGACCTCGACGGACCGAGGGCGGGTCAGACTCTCTCGCACCAGCTCGGGCCAAGGCATCCTGGGTTTCAGCTCGACAACTGCCGAGCCGAAACTGATGTCGTTGGCGCGGTCCTCGCCATAGGGTGAGAGCGTATCGGCAGAAGTGGCCGCTACCCGGTCCGTGATGTAGAGCAGATCGATCGAGGAGCGGCGCCGTTCGTCGGGTACCTGCTCGAAGACCGCGTGCTTGACGGAGGACTGATAGGGCAACGGGGTCGGCATCAGCTTCTTGCCAGTGCCGGAACAGCCACCGAGGACGACGCCCGCCAACAGCAGAACTACACCATACGGTTTGCATGTCAGCATCTGCGATGCCTCCTACAGAGCCGCGAACCGGCCCACATCAAGAACTTCATGCTTCTAAGGCTTCGGTTCCTCCGGCACAACTTCCGCGTACGCATTGCGAATCAACGCATAGTCATCCTGCCGGAAGTCTCGAACCAAGTCGTCGACCTCGTCCTCGGATCGGCCGAGATCCTTCAATAGCATGCTCCCGCGAGCTAGGGCGCTCTCGATGTAGCCGGTGCCGGCGTGCTTGATGCCCTTGGCGACCAGCTCTGCCTGATCCGCGAGCGTTTGCACCCGCACATAGACGTTCAACTCCGGGTACAGGCGGTGCAGCGTGACGGCCAGGGCCTTGGCATGCTCGGTATCCCGAGAGGTGACGTAGACCGCGGCAGCTCGGCCGAGACCCGCGGACTGTTGCGCCGTTGGGCTGCTCATGTCGCCGAAGTACACGGCACGGCCCGCCGCCCTTGCCTGGCGGACGATGCCGATATCCCGCTCCACGGCAAAATGCGGGACGTCGGCCTTCTGCAACATCAGGCCGAGCAGCTGACCCACCTCGTCATAGCCGATGATGACCACGTGCCTGTCCAGATCTGGCGGCCCGGATGCGTCGTCCCCCGCGGGTGGCGCTTGATGTCGTTCGGCGAGCCGCGCGCCTGCCTTCACCATCAACGGGGTCAGGATCATGCTGACGGCCACCACCAGCATCGCCAGGGTGTGTCCGTCGCCGCTCACCAAGCCGGCGACCGCGGCGGCTCCGAGCAGCACGAACGCGAACTCGCCGACCTGCGAGAGATAGAACCCGGTGCGGATGGCCGCCGCGCGACCCAGGCCAAAGGCGAGCACAAGCCCGATCAACACGGCCGCCTTGATAGCCAGCACCACGGGCACGTGCACCAGCAACGCTGCCCAGTCCTGCACCAACGCGCCGACATCGATCGACATGCCCACGGCAATGAAGAACAGTCCCATCAGGGTCGACTTGAATGGTGTGACGATGGCTTCGATCTGATACCGGAAATCCGAGGCAGAGAGCAGCATCCCGAGGAGGAAGGCGCCCAGCGTCATGGAAATGCCGACCTGATCCACCGCCCAGGCCGCGGTGATGACGGCCAGGAACAGGACGACCGCGAAGGCGTCCATCTGCCGCTGCTTCGCGCAGTAACCCAGCGCGGCCGGCAGGAGATACCGCCCGACGAGCAGGATTCCCGCGATTACCGCCAACACCAACGCGGCGCTCTCCCATAGGGGCTTGGCATCGCCCTGCGCCTGGGTGTGGGCGAGGATCGGCACGAGCGCCATGACGGGGACGATCCACAGGTCCTGCGCCATCAGCACCGCGAAGGTCGTGCGCCCGTGCTCGGTCGCCAGCTCGCCGCGCTCTCCCAGCGTCGCCATGACGATGGCCGTGGACGACATGCCGAAGGCCAAGCCGACGATGGTTGCCGTCTCCCAAGGCACCTGCATGAACAGGATAAGGTAGCCGGCCAACAGCGCCGCGGTCAGCAGCATCTGCGCCGAGCCCAGGCCGAAAATGAGGCGGCGCATGGACCAGACCTTCTCCGGGCGCATCTCCAGACCGACGGTGAACAGGAACAGCATCACGCCGAGCTCGGCGACGCTCTGCAGCTCCTCGACCGCGTGGACGGGAACGGGACCGGGCGTGTGCGGGCCGATCAGAACGCCGGCGACGATGAAGCCCAGGATGGACCCGAATCCCAGCCGCTCGAATAGGATGACGCAGACGGCCGTTGCCGCCAGAAAGGCGACGACCGCCAGGAGAATCGCTGGAATGTCCATGACTGGGGCCTCAGGTCGGAGCGCGACCGTTCTTCCGTTTCGGCGCGCCGAACCCTTGGCTCGCCGGAGGCAGATCTTTGGAGTCGCCCGACATGGACGGGCGCGGATGAAATGCGTCAATCATGCGGAACACGATCGTGTCGCGCGCCAACGAGGGCGAAGACGATGACGCAAGGCTCATCGAACGGATTGCGCCACGCATGCCGCGTACCGTTCTGGATCAGGGTGTCTCCCGGACCGAGCTCTTTGGTGACGCCATCGTCGAGCTCGAGCAAGCAGCGTCCGGAAACGATGTATTCGTAGTCAACCGTTGCCGTGGTATGCATGCCCGGGTGATCGGGCTCGAGGGAGTTAGCGAGCCCCGGCAGCTTCTCGTGCAGCTCGCTGATGACGGTTGCCATGTCCGCTTCCTCCGGCGTCGAGGCCGTACCGGGCGCAAGCGTAAACACCCCGAATCGAAAGCCGCCGAGCGGTGGAAAGTAATTCGGGTTGGCGGGCTTCGACCCATCGTCCGGGAATCGGCAGGGTTGATCCGCTCCCCACAAACGATAGAACTCGGTCCCCGGCAGGTGTGTGAGAGTGAGCGGTTCGATGTCCGCATCACTCGCGAAGACGGCTCTTCCTTTGGCATCATGGCCAGTGACGACACGTCTTATCCCCATGATTCCCCCTCAATTGACCACTTCGCTTTTCCCGCAGCGATACGCGTGGCTGAGGGAATTTGGAATGACCCGGCGTTTACCGCAGGGCATGATGCGTGACCGTTTTGCGGTGTAAGCACACAACTTACATAGGCCACTGCAAGCAGCCCGCGCTGCACATGCCGGGGCTAGTTGATCGATTACAACGCATCACGGGCGCTTTTCGATCACCTTGCCCTGGGTGACAAATGACAGGCCTTGTGTCCCTGTCCCGCCACTCATTATTGCTTGGACGATGGGGGTCACGACCTTTTCGTCCGCCTGCCACTCGACAACAAAATTCGCACCCACACCGCCCCGATCTTCCCCGATATCGACGACAAAATTGGCCGACGCATAGGGTCCGAGGGAGCGCGGATCGTCGATGTAGTCTTTGAGTTGGGTGCCGGAATGGTCGTAGTAGCGGACGCTGGTTAACTGGATCGACGTCGAAGGGTCGACATTGTGGACGGCCAGAGTCGACGACAGCGGTTGTCGCGCCGCCATCTTTCCCTGATAAATGTGAGAGTAGACCGGAACGTAGACCACCTCGCCGATCGGCGCGTCACGCGGACGCTCTTTCTCCTCAACCGCATCTTGCGCCGCGACTTCATGGGGTAATGCGCCGAGCAGGGTCGTCGCAGCGACGCTAATCACCACGCATGCCGACCGTATGGCGCGTACGAGGGTTGAAGTGCGTATCGTCATGGGCTGCTGATCCTGTAAATTGTGTTTTAAAATCAATGAAGTGAGTCGTGCTCCGGGCGGCCATTCCCGCCAGGCGGTGAAGGAGCCGGGGGCTCGGTGCGGTTCACATTCATCGGCGCTCTGGCGATACGTCCCGATAACACGGAGCCCGCGCTGCCGCGCCGTCAGCCACAAACGATCGCAACACCCGAGTTTCAACATCAACTCGACCGCATTGTCGGTCTCGCCGAGGTGCATCAGTCTGGCGTCGCCGAATCGGAATCTTCACCTCCCGCCGATGCCCGGCGTTGCTCGAACGCGCGCATCGCCGCCTTCAGGGTCGGGTAGACGCGATCGGCGGTCAGCGCGCGGCGTGCGTCGACCCAGTTGCCCTGAAAGCGCCGACCCAGGCTGCGCTTGATGTTCGCGCTCGCGAGGACGATGCCGCGGGCGGCCAGTTCCTCTCTCAGTCGATCGACGGCATCGATGGCCGTGCTGTCGACGACGTTGATGGACCCGGCATCGAGCACGACCCATTCCACGGGCGTCTTCGCCGCGGCGATCAGCGCCAGCACCCGCTCGCGGAAGTAGTCCACGTTGTAGAACACCAGGCTGGCCTCGAAGCGATACAGCAGCAGCCCGGGGACGGTCTTCGCCTCCGGGTAGTCGTCGACGTCGTGAAAGCCCTTCAGCCCCGGAACGCGGCCCAGCAGGGCATCCACCGGCCGCGAGCTCAGCGCGAGCAGCTGCAACAGACTCAAGATCACGGCCAGCAGGACGCCGGGCAAGGCACCAAGCACCAGCACACCGAGGGTGGTGCCGACGGAGAAGGCCAGCTCGACGCGGCTGATGGCAGCGAGCGCACATGCGTTGTGATCGGCACGCCGTATTTGCCTGCCAGAGCCGTTACCGCGTTGATTTCGGGGCTGCCAACCACGGTGTAGTAGCCGATGGGATAGGCAATCCCGATCCCGCCCTGCTTCAGTTCCGCTTCGATCGCATCGACGATTGCCGCCTCATCCAGTGGATCGTATGTCTTTGTCTTGAATTGCGCACCATCCTCCACGGCCGCCCCGAGAGCCGTGCTATAGAGGATACGTCCGTTCGGCTTCCCTTCGTGGAGCACCGCCACACGGGCACCGACATGCGCCACATTCGTCCCGTAATTGACGAACGACTTGCCTTCCCAGAATTCGTAGAACTCCTGAACCGGAAACGCGCCTACCTCGAGGTCCAACGGCGTCGTCACGCCGTCCCGAACATACAGCTTGTGTCCGAACTCCGACTGCGCATGAGCGTGATAATCGAGAAACCCCGGGGCGACGACGTGGCCCTTAGCGTCGATCGCCCGCGTACCGTCGATGTCATTGGTCGTGATCTCGGTGATGTAGCCGTTGTTGATGCCAACATTCGCGACCGCATCAAACCCGGTTTCGGGGTCCATGACCCGCCCGTTCTTGATGACCAGATCGAAGCCCCCGGCCAAGGCGGGTGTCGCCAGCAGCTGAGCCGATAACAGGGCCGCCGAAACAAGCGGCAGGTTTTTCATCCCCAAGCGAAGGCTTGTTGCGATGTGCATAGCGCGGAGTCCTCTCGGTAAATGGCTAAGGTTTGATGCTGGATCGGTCGTTTCTTGTTATTCCACCCGGCCGCGTTACATAACCATGTGGCCGCGCTCACTTTTTTCTGGGTCGGCCCTGTCCGAGGCGTGAGGCCACCCCTCTGCCCGTGACACATTCGGCGACTCCGAGCCTAGTGTTCGCGAACCAGGATGGTGATGCAAATGAGGGCAAAGGCCCCGGCTGGCAGGCGTCGGCCTGGTCCGCCTTGGCTTGTCGGGATAGGTTTCGGCAATGGCATGACGATGTTCGAGTCAGTTCCCTGGTATGTCGTCCGACGATACGGAAGTCCGTTGCCGCGGACTATGCAGATCTTCCGCATTGCCCCGTCGCGTCAGCTGCCTTCGCCATGGGAACGGAACGGGTGCCGACCCCAGGCTGAAGATGCTTGTCAGACCCGGTGTCGTCGAGAATCCAGGAGCAGTCCCTTGCCCGTGAGACGCCCGTGAGACGCCCGGTACGGCGCGGCGGACTGCACCCGAGGGGGAAACAAGGGCTTGCCGGTTTGCTCAGCCAGAGGAAAGCCCTCAAGATGCTTCGAACTGCTTGTACCGAAGTCCGTTCGACTTGGAGAATCCGCATCCATGACAACTGACGTCCACGACCGATCACACGGGTTGTTCTCCTGGCAAGGCTCCGGCCTGCCGGACTACACCCCGATCGAGCGCCGGTTGCCCCTGCTCGAGAACAGCGTCATACAGGTGCGCCCCGGACCTTTCGTGGCCGGCGCCAAGATCATCTCGGGCGGAGGGGCGACCGTTATCCGAAGTTTCGTCAAGCCGCATTCCGTCGGCGTCATCGTGCTCGACCCGAGCATGGTGGGTTTCCTGGTCCCTCTGCGGTGGGCGGATAGTTTCAGGATCGATGGCGTCGCGGCGGCACCCAACATGATGCACATGGCCGGGGAAGGCGACGTTGCCCACACGCGCGGTGGACAACGCGAACAGTTTGGATGCATCTTGAACCGAGCGAGCTTCGTCGAGACCGTCTCTGCCCTGCGCGGCGTGGACCCGGACGAGTTGCCCCTGACAGAGCGCGCGCTCGCGATGTCACCAAACGCCTACGCGCGGTTGAAGGACGGATTGAGAGACGCTTTCGCCAGGTTTCTGCATACTGGCACCGTGGCCAAATCGCCCAATATCGAGGCCGATTTCAGCGACCGAATCTTCGAGTTGCTGATCGACGCCTACCTTGACGCGAGCCCTGAGCCAATGCCTAAGTCCGGCCGCATCAGGAACGCCGGTCGGGTCGTCCGCGCGGCCGAAGAACGTTTCGCCCAAGCCGGCAAGAACGCGATATCGCTGGCCGACCTCTGCGCAGCGGCGAGCGTCGGAAAGACGGCGCTGTATGTCGCGTTCGAGAGCTACTGTGGCGAGTCACCGATTGCCTATTTCCATAAACGTCGTCTGACAACGGCGCGCACCCGACTGCTCGAAAGCGACCGCCAAGCCGGGGCGGTCACCCGCGTCGCGCTCAGTGTCGGGCTGACAGAGCTCGGTCGGTTTGCGCGTGATTACCGGCGGTTGTACGGCGAATCACCATCGGTGACGTGTAAGAGGACTGCCCCATGAACCGCGCGGCAGCCGGGTTTGCTGGACAGGCTTCGAATTGATCTCGAGAGATCGCCTGCACCATGACGCAGGTGGATGGGTTCGAAAAGGTCATCCGAGCCCGCCTCCTTCGGCGAAAAACGAACACAAAAAGGTGACTCGCGAACCTGGCGAATCGATCGACGGCTCGTCAAGCGGTCGGCATCGCGCTTGTTTCCGCTGCAGTTCGTCCCGGACACTGGCGATTGAAGTTTCAGTTCCATCAACGCATTCCATCATCACCAGTGTGGAAAGAACATGACAACACTTCCTTCAGCCATCACGCGAACCACACAGTTGGTCCGCCTTGCTATTGGCCTAGCGAGCACGCTTCTGCAAGGCGTTTTTCCGAATCGAGCAGCAGCGTAAGATGCCGCGGCCGAGACCAAGAGCTCACATCACGCGCGGGTCGGCGAGGTCGTCTACGTGCCGGTTTATTCTCACCTCTTGCAGGGAGAAATGGGATCGCGACAGCCGCTCTCGTCAACTTTGGTCATCCACAATGTCGACC
Source organism: uncultured Gammaproteobacteria bacterium (assembly GCA_963698495.1). Classification (GTDB taxonomy): domain Bacteria; phylum Pseudomonadota; class Gammaproteobacteria; order Chromatiales; family Chromatiaceae; genus CAVORB01. Next base: position 29,809 of record CAVORB010000018.1, read on the forward strand.
TTGGAAAGACGATCCGCGTGACCAGTGTTCGGTACTACGACCATTCCTGTACCCACCTCAAGGAGTACATTGACGATCCGCATCCCCTGGGCCCGTTCGCTTGCGCCAATTTCGTCGTCGACATCAGAGAAGATCAGGGCGGCGTGGGTGCGAACTTCATTGTCGAGTGGCAGGCGTCCGAAGCGGTCATCAGCCTCATCATCGAGGCAATCATGAACGGGGGAACCGGGACGCGGGGCCTATCGTTCGTCAGCCAAGGCAAGGTTATCGAAACCCGCCCGTAGTTCACTATTTGTCGGTTTCAAACCGGTCGGAACACTTGGCCCAGGACGCGAGACTGCTGCCATCCGCAACGGCCGTTTGCAAGGCGAGCCAATCGAAGCCCGCGCACAACCGGGCTGCAACAGGGCTGAGTTGCCCACGCCCACACGACAACTCGGACGCTTTGAGAAGCAGGACAGCGTATCGATATACGGGCACCATCACGGGCTCTTCCTGACGCTCTCGAGAGCGCCGGGACGTCGCGGATCGATCTCATCCCCGAAAGCGAAGGCCAACATCCAGAATGGTCAGGGTGCGTTTCGGTCCAGACAGGAAAGAGTGGACTGTCGACGTGTGGAAGAGGCGGACTCGTGCTGACAACAGAGGGCGCCGCCTCGGTTTCTACCGAAGCCGTACGTCCGGTATGCACAATGAAACGGCCACACTCGAAACGGCTTTAACGAAGCTAAAGCCAGTGGAGCCGGGTACCGTTGTCTCGCCTGTTCCAATCCTGCGCCATCGCCGCGGACCAGGGCGAGAGCAGACGAAAGTCGAGACGGTGCGGCGTGACCCGCGCCGGGTTCTCGGGCCTTCAAAGAGAAGGGAACGCCTCCCCCGGCGGGGGAGGGAGCCACTGCGCGCGATCGAAGGCCTGGATGAGCAGCGCACTCATCGACCACTCCCACAGGTACGCTCGTCGCACGCTCGGCGCAGGCGCCAGCGTGCAAACGACGCATAGACCCTGTCGAGCAGAGGCAGCAGGCGCAGCAACCTGAGGGTGCGCGCCAGCCAACGATAACCTGGCAGATGCGACCAGAGCTCGGCGAAGCCAAAGGCGCCGGTCTGCCAGTGCCCCGCCGTGTCACGGACGTGAAGACGGGCCATGGCAAGCTCCCGGCTCAGACCATAGGTCGCGAGTGGCGCGTCCGCGCGCGCGATGTCGATCCAGAGGACGCGCTCGGCCCCGCGCAGCCGCCGGTAGTGGGCGATCTCGCGTCGGCATAGGGGGCAGGCCCCGTCGTAGAAGACCGTCGCGGCTGGGTCCGCGGCGTCGACGTTCTCGGCGAGCCCCGCGGCCGCCAGCGGCTCAGATCTTAGCTTGGACATGCTGATCCCTCCCTAGCCGAAACGGCGCAGGCTGCCCATACCGCCGTCGACGTGCAACACCTGTCCCGTTACCCAGCCGGCGTCCTCGCTGAGGAGGAAGCGGGCGGCGGAGGCGATGTCGCTCGGCTGGCCGATGCGCCCGAGCGGATGTCGCTCGGCGGCTGCGGCGCGCTGGCGATCCGTGCGCAGCAGACCGGCCGCGAGGGGGGTGTCGGTGAGCGAGGGCGCGATGGCATTGACGCGGATACCGGGGGCGAGCTCGGCGGCAAGCGACCTGGTCAACCCCTCGACAGCTCCCTTCGCCGACGCGATCGAGGCGTGCATCGGCATCCCGGTGGCGACGGCGACGGTAGAGAAGAGCACGACGCTCGCCTGACCTGCCGCCTTCAGCGCTGGCAGCGCGGCGCGCAGCGCGCGCACGGCGCCGAGCAGGTTGAGCTCGAAATCGGCGCCGAAGTCCTCGTCGCGCAGACGGTGGAAGGGCTGCAACCGGATACTACCCGGGCAGTAGACAAACCCCTCCAGGGTGTCCGGCAGCTCGTCCACCGGGAAGTCACCGGTGGTCGCGTCCCAGACAACGTGGCGCTCGGCTCGTCCCGCCAAGGCTCCTCGCGACGAGGTCCACACGCGGTGTGACGGCTCCAGCTCGGCGACGAGGGTCTGACCGACAGCGCTGCTTGCACCGACTATGAGTACGTTTGACATGAATCTCTCCAGGCATTATTTGAACATGATCGGCAGCTAGGCCCGATCTCCAGGGATTCGGCCCGTTCCACCTGTTTTCACCGCCCGTCGGCAGCGCTCGGAGCAGTAGCGCACAGCCTCCCAGCAGTCCTTCCACTTACGCCGCCAAGCGAACGCGCGGCCGCAGACCGTGCAGGTCTTGCTCGGAAGATGCGCCTTACGACATGCCGTCATGGCTCGACATTGTTCCGCCCTGGCCAACTGCGACGGCGCTGCGCACTTTTTCGACTTCCGTGGCGGCGCATGATCTCTCGGCTTTCGCCGCGCGCGGACAGGTCGCGGCGCGCGCTCGTGATGGCGCGGCGAGCCTCGCGGGCACTCTGCTCGTGATCGACGATGCGCATCGGATAGTGTTCTCCGATGCGCACGCCGCAGCGCCGCTGTTCCCGCTCCGGCATCGTCCAAGGGGTGTGGATCCATTCGTTTGCCACCGGTTCGAGCTCCGGTACCCAGCGGCGGATGAACGCACCTTGCGGGTCCTGATCGAGGGACTGCTTGACGGGGTTGTAGATGCGCAGCGTATTGATGCCCGTGGTCCCCGACTGCATCTGCACCTGCGAGTAGTGAATGCCGGGCTCGTAGTCGGTGAACAGGCGCGCGAGGTGCAGTGCCGGGTCGCGCCAGTGCAGCCAGAGCTGATAGCTCGAGAAGGATACGAGCATGGCGCGCATGCGGAAGTTGAGCCAGCCGCTAGCGGCTAGGCTGCGCATGCAGGCATCGACTAGAGGAAAGCCCGTCTCGCCGCGTCGCCAGGCATCGAAGCGTGCACCGTCGAAGCGGTCTTCGCGCAGCCCGTCGACCGCGCGGTGCAGGTTCTCGAACTCGAGCCGCGGCTCGGCCTCGAGCTTCTGCATGAAGTGGCAGTGCCAGTGCAGCCGCCCCTCGAAAGCCGCGAGCGCGCGGCCCCAGCCGTCGCGCCGCCCTGCTGCGGCGATCTGCTCGCGGCGCAGCCGCGTCGCCTGCGTAATCTCGCGCATGGAGAGCGTGCCCCAGGCGAGATGCGGCGAGAGCCTTGAGCAGCTCTGTTCGGCCGTCAACGGACTCGAAATCTCGCGGTGGTAGCCATGGCCGCGCTCGCTCAGGAAGCTCTCCAGCGTCGCCACGCCCGCGCGCCGGCCCCCGATCTGGCGTTCGGGGCAGGGGTCCTCGGTCAGGCCCAGCTCTTCCGGCTCGGGGATCACGCCGGGCTCGAACTCGGGTACGCGCGTGAGGGCTCGCGGTGGTGGGATCAGTGTGCTGCGCATGCGCCGCTCCCAGGTGCGCGACCAGCCGTCGCGGTTGAGCAGAGCGCGCACCACCCCGTTTTGCGGAAGCTCGTGCCAGGGCACGCCGCGTTCGGCGAGCAGTGCGGCGACCGCCCGGTCGCGCGCGTAGGTCCACGCGTTACCGGTTTCCTCGTGCGACCAGACACCGGCGACGGGACGCTCGCGCAGGAGATCGGCGAGCACTGAGCAGGCCTCTCCGCGGCGCACGACCAGCGCCTGACCGAGCGCGGCCAGCGCCTCACGCAGCTCGCGCAGCGACTCGGTGACGAAGGCCCACTGCCGTGACGAGGCATCGGGCTGCGACCAGAGGCCGGGCTCGGCGATGTAGAGCGGAAGAACCGGTCCCGCGGCCGCTGCCGCGGCGAGTGCCCCGTGGTCGTGTATGCGCAGGTCGCGCTTGAACCAGACAATTTGAAGCGCAGTGCGGGTCACGATGGTGTGCAGCTCCCCTCGGTATAGCGACGGCGGTTCCGATATGCGGCGAAGCGCGTGCCGGCGCTGTCGAACAGTGCAAGGAGAATCTCGGTGGCCAGTTTCCGTCTGAGCTCGTTACCTCCCCTCGATTCGGGCTGGGCATAGAGGTCGAGGCGAACAACGCCCGCAGCCCGATTGAGGCCACCGCGATGCGCGATCTCGCACCGACACAGCGGACACCCATGGTCGAAGCACATGATCGGCCTCATCGATCTAACCGAGGTAAGCCCCAAACGGGTCTCGCTTGATAATTCGGGCGCCATCACCGGACGTCTCCCGGCGCGCCCTCGATGACGATGTCGTCGGCTTCGACGACGCGCGCCAGCGCCGACTCCAGCAGTGAGCGCGCCCGCGCGGCGGCCGAGTGCAGAAATGCGTGCAAGGCCGCATCATCGACGTTCAGCACCTCGCACCCTTCACTGTAAGCCTCAAACGCGGCAAGACTGGAAATGAGATCGACGAGGTGGTGCGGGCACTCGCAGCGAACAGTCACCGAAGCCGCGGCGATTCTCGCGAGTGTGGCGTCATCGAAGCGGCGCGACGGTAGGTCGCCCGAGATGTCCAGCCCGGCGTCTGCCAAGCGCGATGGATTCCTAATCGGGCGCGGGTTAAGCACCCGTATCCAGCGGTGCAGCTCGACGAGGTCGACGGGACCGCGGATCGGGAAAACACGCGGCGACTCCAGCCTCGCCAGCGTTGCTCGCGCGGCGAAGCCATAGACGACGATCGACCGCGCGGCGCCGATGCGCAGCAGCAGCTTGCCGATCTCGCGTACTTGCTCCGGCTGAATCGTGGCGTACTCGAGCACGATGATATCCGGGTCCATCCCTGGCGCCTGTGCGAGGAGCTCATCTTTCTCCGTGAAGCAACCCAGGAGCTGGACCTGGTCGCCCTCGGGCTGCTCCTGTCGCAGTCTGTTGGCGAGCGATGCGCCAAACGCCACGACCCGACAGGGTCTCTCGGAGCCTTCAGGGATCTGTGGCAGCTCCGTGCCTCGAGCCCGTTGTTCGAGCTCGTCTCTGCCCAGGTTCGCCACGCAGCTAATCGCATCGCCGTCATCGACCAGTCTCTTAATGAGGGCCAGTCGCCCGACGTCATCCCGGCTGTACAGGCGCGTGCCTGTCTTGGAGCGGAACGGCGTTACGGCTCCATACCGGCGCTCCCACACGCGAAGCGTGTCTGGAGCAACCCCAGTCAACCGCGAAACAGCACCGATTCGGTAGCCCGGCTCTCCGACATTCCGATCCACGTTGTCCATGTATTGCCCATATCAAAAGATTTCTGACTGTGGATGGAAATATATTGTCCATCAAGGACCTTGACAAGTAGAAAGTGGGAGATTACTTTTGTCCTAGACAAACGAAAACGCAGGTACACACGAGCGCGAAACATGAACACCACGAGAGTGAGCAACAGCCGTAACCCAATCCGACGCCGCCGGTATCTTCTCGCCGCGGGCTACAGCCTGACGTCAATCCTGATCGCACCGACGCTTCAAGCTGAGCAGTCCGGTGCCAGGGAAGACGGGTTCAACTCCGGCATCTACCCAGTACCAAGCGCACTTCCGTTCCTTCGCGACCGCTACGTGCAGGTGAAACCGCGCAAAGAAGAACCGGTGACACCAGCCCGAAGCGCAGATCCGAGCCAACCACCAACAGCCCTGTACGGAGACCCACAATGAACACGCTGCCGCTAGCCGTCCGCTCCCCTGAAGCCCATCTCGAGCTCGATATACCGCTGCACGCCTACACCGACTCGGATATCCATGTGGCTCAGCTCGTGGGGATCTTGCTCAACGACATTGGAGGATTCGATGGTGAGGTAAGCCATGCCGACATCCTGCAGGCCTTGGGGATCACGACGGCCGTGCGTGCGGCGATGGCCGAAGCGGCAGCCAAGCAAGGCTCCGATTTCTCCATTGAGTTTCTCGATTCGCAGATCGTCTCCACTCGTGGGGAGACGATAAGTGCCGCCCGAGCCCAACCTCAGGCTTCTAAGAGGGTCGACCGGGAACAGCGGCCTCTCGCTAGTTGGCGCTGAGACTGATCAGCGAGCCCCCACTCACTAAACACACCTAAGAGGCGAAAACTCATGTCCACTCCGATAACCGAACTTCCCTTTGTCGCATCCACCGCAACCGGAAGCGAAATCAACCGGGTCAAGGCTGCCGCTCCGTTCGCCTGGCTCCGGCACGGACTCGACGACTTCCGCCGCGCGCCCGGATTGAGTCTGCTTTACGGCCTACTCTTCGCCGGCCTGTGCGCCGGGGTCTTTCTGCTCACTCGTGACATTCCCTGGTTCACTACGGGTTACCTGACCGGGCTCGTCGTCGTCGGTCCTTTCCTGGCCGCCGGCCTCTATGCCGCCAGCCGCGACATGGAGCTTGGGTCCGGACCGAGCATTACCTCGAGCCTGCGCTTGCTCGTGCAGCGACGGACCTATCTCGCGCTGTTTTCGTTGATGCTCGCGCTGGTGATGGCGGCCTGGATCCGCTTCTCGGCACTGCTGTTTGCTCTCAAGTTCAGCACGCTCAAGCCGTCGGCGGAGGCGTATACGCAGATGCTGAGTAGCAGTGAGGGATGGATCACGCTGAGCTACTTCGTGGGCATCGGCCTCTTGCTGGCCACGGTGGTGTTCGTCATCAGCGCCGTCGCGATACCGCTGATCCTCGACAAAGACGTCGATTTCATCACGGCCATGCAGAAAAGCTATCGTGCTGTCGTGGCCAACCCGGGCCCGATGCTTGTGTGGGCCGGGCTGATCGTTGCTTTGACGGCAGTCGGCATCGCGACGGCCTTCGTGGGGTTTGCGTTGATCTTCCCTGTTCTCGGATACGCCACTTGGCACAGCTACCGTGCACTGATCAAGTAGCCAGGCACTTGCGCCATGTCTGCTTGTGCGCCCGCCGGACGACAAACGGCGGGCGTTCTCGTCCGTAAGGGAACGCCCGCCCGCGAAACACTCAGGCAAGGTGCGCGAGGCAAAACCGATCTAGGCTTGCTCTGGCCGGGTGCGTCGTACACCCCCGCGCAACCGCACTAAAGGTAAACAAACAATGGGGCGAGGTTTCCGATGAGTCGAACTCCGTACCCGGTCGAGCTCGTTGAGGCTTTGCCGGAGCACTTGAAGGAACGCTGCCGCCCGCTCAACGACAAACCGACAGAGCCCCGCGGCGAATTCGTCCTGTACTGGATGCATCATGCGGTGCGCGGCCATGAGAACCCGGCCCTGGACGTCGCAACCGCTGTCGGGAACCGACTTCGACTGCCGGTTCTCGTTTATCAGGGTCTGGGAGGGAATCACGCCTACGACAACGACCGGCACCACACCTTCATCATGCAAGGAGCCCGAGATGCTCACCGCGAGTTGCAGGAACGAGGGATGCGGGTCGTCTTCCACCTGGCGCAAAGTGGCGACCGGCCTTCGCCGCTGTGGAAACTGGCCACCCGTGCCGCAGCGCTGATCGCCGAGGACTTCCCGGCGCCGCCCTTCCCGCGCTGGACGGAGCGTCTGGCCGCCGGTTCGCCCGTTGCCGTGATCGCTGTCGATTGCTCCTGCATCGTTCCCATGCGCGTCCAGCCCAGGCGGTTCACCAGGGCCTTCGACTTCAGACGGCACAATCAAGACGAATTCCAGAGGCGGGTGCCGTTGCACTGGGCGGATATCGAACCGGCGCAGCCCGTTTTTTCCGGGGACCCGGGTTTCGAGCCGCTCGATCTGGAGCGAGCAAGTATCTCCGAGCTTTGCGCCTCCTGCGCCATCGACCATGGCATCCCGCCGGTCGCTCATACTGTAGGCGGTTCGGGCGCGGGATACGCGCGCTGGCAACGTTTTCTCCGGGCCGGTCTCGGTGGGTACGCGCGTGATCGTAACGACGCGGCAATCGAATGGCCGCGGGGTGTCAGCCGACTCTCCGCTTACATCCACCACGGACAGATCTCGCCTTTTCGGGTCGCCCGCGAGGCCTGGCAGCATGGCGGCGATGGGGCCAGGAAGTTTCTGGACGAGCTGCTCATCTGGCGCGAGCTTGCGTTCAATTTCTGCTTCTTCACCGATGATCCCGAGGTTGTGGCGGCCCTGCCCGAGTGGGCGAGGGCAACGCTCCAAGATCATTTAGAGGACCCGCGACCGAAGATTTTCGATCCGGAGACGCTCGCCCGATCGCGGTCCGGCGACGACCTCTGGGACCTCGCGCAGACCTCGCTGCGCGTCCACGGCGAGCTGCACAACAATCTGCGCATGACCTGGGCCAAGGCGATCGTTCCCTGGCGGCCAGACCCGGCGAGCGCACTCGCGACGCTGGTCGAGCTCAATCACCGCTTTGCGCTGGACGGTTCGGATCCGAATTCGTACGGCGGCCTCTTGTGGACGCTCGGTCTGTTCGACCGCCCGTTCCCGGACGCGCCCGTTACGGGAAGGCTGAGGGGCCGATCCACGAAGTCCCACGCGCGCCGGCTGGATCTGGATCGCTACCGGCGTCGGATCATCCAGCCGAGCACAGGCCGCGTCATGCGCGTGGCCGTCATCGGGGCGGGAATCGCCGGCCTCACCGCGGCTCGTACCCTGCAGGACCAGGGTCACATGGTCACCGTGTTCGAGAAGTCGCGCGGTCCGGGTGGCCGAGCGGCAACCCGGCGGATCAACGAGCTCCAGTTCGATCACGGCGCACAGTACTTCACCGCGCGGGACCCCGCCTTTCGGCGAGCGGTGGCGGCCTGGCGCGAACGCGGCCTGGTAATGACTTGGCACGGCCGCATCGGCCGCGTGGGCCATGACGGGATCACGCCAGAGGAGTACAAGCAGGAGCGCTTCGTCGGCGTTCCGGCAATGAATGCAATCGGCAAGCACCTGGCGGAGGACTTGACGATCCACACCGGCGTGCGTGTCGCTCCGCCGCAGCGGTCCCATGGCGAGTGGAGATTGCGGAGCGAGACCGGTGAGACGCTCGGAGGCTTCGATCTGCTCGTGGTTGCCGTTCCGGCGCCGCAGGCCCACGCGCTGCTGACCTCCGGCGCTCCCAAACTCGCCGCACGGGTGGCATCCATCCGGTACGCGCCGGCTTGGACCCTGTTGCTCGCCTTCGACACCGAATACACACTGCCTTACGACGGCCTCTTCTTCGATGGCGACGAGATCGGTTGGGCGGCGCGCGACGGCAGCAAGCCGGGTCGATCGGGGAACACCTGGGTCATTCATGCTGCACCGGCGTGGACGCGCACGCGGTGCGACGAGCCGACAGAAGCAGTCGCCAGGGAGCTGCGTGAGGCATTTGCCGACAGGGTCGAATTGGACAGGACCGACCTTGTTGCGCAGACCGCGCACCTCTGGCGCTATTCGCTGGTCGAGAATCCACTCGAGGCAGGCGCCCTTTGGGATCCCGATCTCGGGCTTGGCCTGTGCGGCGATTGGTGTCAGGGCGCGCGCATCGAGGGTGCCTTCCTGAGCGGGCAGGCAGTCGCCGGACGGATACTCGGCTACCTGGCCGAGTTCAGCGCGAGCAAGTTCGAAACGGTGGCCCCGGCACGCGTCGCCGACACAGCGTAGCCGTGGCACGCGAAACTGATAACCGCCGCACCCAACTCCAGAGAAATGCCGAACGGAGGTCAATGAAATGCAATCCGACGATGACCGGCTCGCCGAACGTCTCTGGCGGCACCGTGGCCAAACCCGGCCCGCATTCGCGATCGAGCCGCGCCAGGATCAGGAATCCGTTTGGGACTACCCACGCCCACCGATACTTGTGCGGGACCCACGCCTGATCGATGTGCGCGCGGGCGAGGTCGTGGTCGCGAGCACCCGGCGGTCCGTGCGCATCCTCGAGACAGCCAGTCCGCCGACTTTCTACTTGCCACGGGAGGATGTCCACATGGATCTGCTACGACCTGCGGTCGGAGGGACGTTCTGCGAATGGAAAGGACAAGCCAGCTACTTCGACGCAATCATCGGGGATGAAGTCATCGAGAAAGCGGCCTGGACATACGAGCGGCCTTTCCCTGCATTCGCCGAGATCGCGGGGCATATCAGCTTCTACCCAGGGCGGATCGACTGTTACGTCGATGGCGGCCGCGTCCGGACCACAGGTTGGCGGATTCTACGGCGGCTGGATCACTGACGAAATCGTCGGCCCCTTCAAGGGCGAGCCGGGAACGGGAAGCTGGTGATGCGGCGTCAACTGATCCTTGGATTTGTCCTGTTCTGCGGGGCGGCAGGTCATGCGCCGGCATATGATCTGAGTCAGCACGAGTGGAGGCATCGACTGCTGTTCCTGGTGGCGCCTGAAGCCGAGGATGCGGATCTCAAAATGCGGCAACGCGAAATTGCGATACGACCTGAGGCCGTGCTCGATCGCGATGTCCTCGTGTTCCAGCTTCTTCCTGACCAGGGGTCCCTCGGAGAAACCGCGCTGTCTGCGGAAGCCGTGCGAGACTTGCGCACGCAGCTGGGTGTGGCCGCAGACGACCGCCTCGTGATCCTGATCGGCAAGGACGGGGGGATCAAAAGGCGAGCCGAGCTGGATATCGATCTGCGCGAAATCTTCCTGCAGATCGACGCCATGCCGATGCGGCGCGAAGAGATGCGCACCAAGTCGGAGGCAGGCGTTCCCGTGACATTACCCTGATCGCTACGGATCTATCGCTCCAGAAAAATTTGATGCATTCCAGCAGTATCGAAAGGGGCATAGTCCTATGATGGCGTCATCCATACGATGTGATCGCACCCGAGATTGAATCGTGTCGAACCTTCGGCGGCCGCACTGCTCGCTCGACCTCGTCTTATGCCACTCCACGCGGCCTTCAGGAATGGGAGCTTTGCATCATCAAGAAGTTCGTATATTCGGACGAACCCGCCGGTGAGGTGACGGGCTGCCGTTCGCAAGCCGCCGCCCCATAAGGCTTCGGAACCAGGAGCACATGAGGGACTTGGCCGATACTCGAATCGGCCAACTTGGAGGACGGGCACGCACTATCGGCTGGGGGCTCGCCGGAGTGTCTCGGAGGGGGCCTCGCCGAACGCACGCCGATAGTCCGCGGCGAAGTGGCCGAGATGCCAGAAGCCGAGCGCGGCGGATGCGTCCCCGACCGTTTCCTCGCCTTGATCCGCGCGGAGCAGCCGGTTGCGCACGGCGGCGAGGCGGCGCGCTTTCAGGAAGGCGGCGGGCGTGAGGCCGAACCGTTCTCGGAACGCGTACTGGAGCGTCCGCTCGCCAACCCGGCCGATTTCGCACAACCTGGAGGATGACAGATCCCACCAGTCCCCCTGCTCGATGCGCTCCAGGCAACGCCGCATCGCCAGGTCCCTGTCGCGCATCGAAGGGCCGGGCCGAGTGCGATCGACCATGGCTGTCTGCCAGGCGACAACCAGATCCTCCACCAAGCGTCGGGCCGCGGGAGATCCGCCGGATCCGGCCGTGGTTCTGAGTGAGTGAAGCCCCTGACGTAGTGAGACGAGGCGACTCGGGGCCGGACGAAAGGTCTCCGCACGCAGGCGTTTTGGCGGCAGCACCAACCCAAAGCGTTCGCAGACGGCGGCGACAGTTTCCTCTGTCACGGAAATGGTGAAGACCTCGAAGTCGGGACCGGAGATGCTGTGCAGCTCGCTTCCGACAGGAAATACCAGCACGGTAGTGGAGTCCACGTCCCGTCCGCGCCACCAGAGACGGCGCATACGCGGCGCGAGCACGACGAAGGTATAGGCGCCGGCCGGGGGCGCACCTCTCTGCTCGATGGTTGTGGAGATCCTGCCGTACCCGACTTCGCACAGCCTGTAGCGCCGCTGGTCGATCACGCCTACGCGTTCCAATCCCTTCGCCGCCCCGAGCGGCTGGAAGTCCAGATCCCACGAGCGCACGGTGTCGCACATCTGCTCGACATCGGCGAACTCGGCCCTGAGCAGCTGGACCGGTAGTTGAGAGATTAGCTGTGCCATTTTCCGAAAGTTGCGGTTTTCGGATCACGCTTCAACCGACTGATCCCTAGTCTATGCGTTCCAAACGGGCTCTGTCATCGGGGCACGGCTGCTCGTCGACGCCCGGTAGAGACCGAGTCCGTGGACAACCAACGCTGGAGGTTCCCAAGCATGGCGAAGACATCGAAACACCGCTTGAAGCGCTGCACCGCGGCAGCGACGCTCCTCGGTTGCGCGGCTTTGCCCGCCATGGCCGAAAACCAGATCGTCCACGACGCCGAGTACTACGTGCTCGAGGCCCAGCACGGCGAGCGTTGGGCCGCGGAGGATAAGACACTCGACCAGAAGCTGTTGGAACTGCGTGAGAAGTACGGCCGACCGCCGAACATCATCCACATCATGTGGGACGACACCGCCTTCGGCGACGTCGGCATCCCCGAGCTGCAAAAGGTGCGCGGACTGGAGACGCCGAACATCAACCGAATGGCCGAGGACGGCATCCTGTTCACCCGCATGTACACCGAGGTCGGCTGCACACCCAGCCGCGCGGCATCGGCAACCGGCCGCCATCCCGTGCGCAACGGCATGTATAACATCGGCATGCTGCTGGAGAGTCACGGCATCCGCGACGAGGAGGTCACCATCGCCGAGGTGCTCTCGGAGGCGGGCTATGCGACCGCCTTCCACGGCAAGTGGCACCTCGGCGACATCGAGCAGAGCTACCCGCACAACCAGGGCTTCGACGAGGCCTTCTTCACCGGCTACAACCAGATCCTGTCGCTCTGGACACGAGTCGGCGAGGGTGCGAATGCCACCATGGGGCTCTACGAGGACGTGCTGCCCGAAGACCCGTACAAGCTCGACGACACCTTTGTCACCAAAGGCTGGATCCAGGTCGCGGAGGGCGTCAAGGGCGACCAGGCCCGGCAATGGGGCGACAACAGCTACGAGAACTACCTCAAGATCGATCCCGAGGCCCAGCGCCGAACGCTGGAGTTCATCGAGCGCCAGGCCAAGGCCGGCAAGCCTTTCTACGTCGCCAACTGGCCGATGATGGCGAGCTTCCTCCCGAACCCGCCCCAGAAGTGCTCGGTGTCTCGCAGCCTCCTGCAGAATGGCCTGCAGTGCAACGTCGACCCCTTCATCGGTGCGGTGATGGCCAAGCTCGAGGAGTTGGGCATCGCAGAAAACACAATCGTCATCGCGATGGCCGACAACGGCCCAATGTCGCACAACCCGCCACCGGGGACCGGCTTCACCGAGACCATCTTCCGCGGCGGCAAGGGCGACTTCCTGGAAGGCGGGGCGCGCGTGCCGGCCTTCGCCTGGTGGCCCGGCGTGATCGGCCCCGGGCAGATCGTCGGCGACATCATCCACGAGACCGATCTGTTCACCACCTTCGCCCGACTCGGTGGCGCTACACAGTACGTCCCGACCGATCGGATCATCGACGGTGTCGACCAGACCGCGCTGCTGCTGAACGGCGACACCCACAGCCGGCGTGACTACGTCTTCATCTACGCCGGTCCGAAGCTGGGCGCTACGGTGAAGGGCAACTACAAGCGCCACTGGATCTCGCCGGACCCGGCCGGCGAGGCAAGCGGTATCCCGGCCGCGTTCTACTTTCTGCCGTCGGATACGCGCGAGCGCAAGCCGATGCTGACGAACCTGATCCATCTCAAGCGGCCGTTCAACCGAATGCTCCTTCGCCACGAACTGTGGAAGCAGAAGTACCCGGATAGCCCTGAGCTCCATGGGATGCCCTGGACCGGCTTGGTCAATCCATCCCCGGAGATCCAGGCCCTGGCAAAGCCGCAGATCGACCTCTCGAAGCTGCCGTTCGATCCGCTGGAGTATGTGGAGCACCTGGATGAGCTGCCCTTCGAGCCGGCCATGGACCCGGACCTGGGACAGTAAGCCTATGGGTGCGTCCAGGCGGATCTCGCTGTTCGCGGCGCTCCTGACGCTGGCGGCGGCCATCGGGCCGCCGCCGGTGCTCGCCGACGGGGAGCAGGACCTCGCCAAGCAATCCCAGAATCCGGTGGGCGACGTCGTCAGCCTGCCGTTCGAGAACAATGTGCTCTTCGGCATCGGGCCATCCGACTCACACGCCTACCTGCTCAATCTGAAGCCGGTCTATCCGCGTCCGCCTCGGTAAGCTGAACCTGATCAATCGGCTCATCCTGCCGGTCATCTACGCGGAGGGGCAGGACGTCGACGTTGATGGAGGAGCAGAGCCAGTTGCTCGGGTTCGGCGGTGAGACTGCGCTGGGCAACGGCAGCGCCTTCGGCCTCGGCGACACCACCTACCAGGCCTTCTTCTCGCCGGCAAGGCCGGGGAAGCTGATCTGGGGCGTCGGCCCCGCGTTCGTGTTCCCCACCGCCACCGAGAGCCGTTTCGCGAGCGACAAATGGTCCGCGGGCATCTCCGCGGTCGCCCTGGCCATGCCGGGCCGATGGGTGGTCGGCATGCTCGTGCAGAACGTCTGGTCGGTCGCCGGCGATGGCAGCGCGGAGGACGTCAACAGCTTCATGGTGCAGCCCTTCGCCAACTACAACATGGACGGGGGCTGGTACCTGAACACGTCACCGGTGATTACGGCGAACTGGGAGGCCGACAGCGGCGATCGATGGACCGTGCCCTTGGGTCTTGGGATCGGCCGGCTCGTCCGGCACGGCACCCAGCCCGTCGACTACCGCCTGGCCGCCTACTCGAACGTGGTGCGACCCAGGTTCGCGTCGGACTGGAGCCTTCAGCTGACCATCAAGCTGCTTTTCCCAAAGTAGGTACCCGCAGAGAAAAGACCGCTCGGGACCCGGTCCCGGTCCCTTCCGCCGCGCTGAAACCAAAAGGTCCGTTCATATGTTCAATCTACGCAATCTACTTACCGTCGGTCTGGTCGCGCTGACCGCCACAGGTTCGGTCCAGGCGGCCGAGGACCAGCGCCACGTCCCCCTCGACGGCCAGAGCAACTTCCGCGATCTCGGCGGCTACGAGACTGTCGACGGTCGCCAGGTGAAGTGGGGCGAGGTGTTCCGCTCTGGGGAGCTTCCGAGGCTGAGCGACGCTGATGTCGATCGCCTCGGGTCCCTGGGGGTCCGCACCGTCTTCAACTTCCTGACGCCTGCCGAGATCGAGCAGAGGGGCGACGACCGCCTGCCCGAGGGCGTCCAGGAGATCGCGGCGCCGATTGCCGGCGCTGAAGACGAGCTTGTCTTGGTGGTGCTGGAGGCGCGCAAGACCGGCAACTTCTCCGCTATTCCGCCTGAACTCAATGCCGATATCCATCGCATCCTCGTGAAAGATGCCAAGGGAGAGTACGCGGCTTTGCTGCGCGCGGCCGCGGATCCGGCCAACCGGCCGCTGGTCTTCCATTGCTCCCACGGCGTGCACCGGACCGGAACGGCGGCGGCGATCCTGCTCTCCGCGCTCGGCGTCCCCTGGGAGACCGTGCGGGAGGACTATCTGCTGTCCAATGTATATCGAGCCAAAGAGATCGACAGACGCCTGGCCGAGCTGAGGGACCTCGCGGCGGAGAACCAGGGGGTGCTTCCCGAGTCCGTCGACACCACTAACATGGAGGCCTTCTACCGGCTCCAGGGTGCGTACATCGACGCATCACTCGAGGCAGCCGTCGAGAAGTACGGATCGATGCAGGCTTACATCCGTGAAGGCCTGGGACTCACCGACGACGAGATCAAGGAGCTGCGCGATCAGCTTCTCGTTTCGCCTGCCGATTGACCACGATATTTCTCGCCAGACGGAGGAAACTCCCATGAACGAATCCCGCCGCGGTTTTCTCCGGCTCAGCGCCCTGGCCGGGGCGACCCTGGCGGCCGGCACCGTTCCCGGCATCGGCGCAGCGCGTGAGACAGGGCAGGGCGGCGCTGATTCAGTGGCGCTCGACCTAAGCATCTCCGGATACGAGTACGACCATGTCCGCGCGCTCATCGACGGCCGCGTGGAGGTGGAAGGCTGTAACCTGAGGTTCCAGCCCGGGAAGATCGGAGATCTGAACACCCACGTTTTTTCCGGTCCGCGAACCCTGGACGTGACGGAGATCGGCCTGTCGCCCTTCATGCTGGCCTATGCCAACGACGACTTCCGCGCCTACTCCCTGATCCCCGTTTTCCCCTTGCGCCTGTTCCGGCACAAGAGCGTCTTTATCCACGCCGACCGGGGCATCGAACGGCCAGAGCACCTGAAGGGCAAGCGGGTTGGCACACCCGGGTACTCTTCTACGTCCCTGGCATGGATTCGCGGCTTCATGCAGCACGAGTACGGTGTGAGTCCCGAGGACGTCGAGTGGGTCGTGTCGGCGGTGGACTCGTCCGCAAAAGACGCCGGAAGGGCCTCCGCGCAGGAGCAGATCCTGCCGGAGGGCATTTCCATCACGGTGGGTCCCGAGGGTAAGGACGAATCGGATCTGCTCCTCGACGGCGACGTGGACGCGCTGTTCCATGCGGCCGAGCCGAAGGCGTTCACGGAGGGCAACCCCAAGGTCAGGCGGCTCTTCGCGGACCCGAGAGCAACGGAGCGCGAGTACTTCGCCCGCACCGGGATCTTCCCGATCATGCACGCGGTCGCCATACGCAACGATTTGATCGATGCACATCCGTGGCTCCCAAAAGCGGTGTTCGAGGCCTACTCCCAGGCCAAGCAGCTACACTACGAGGCCATGCGCATGCAGTGGTTTCTGGGTACCCTCCCATGGTTTGGTCAGGAGCTCGACGAGACGCGGCGGTTGATGGGCGAGAACTTCTGGCCTTACGGGGTCGAAGCCAACGAGAAGACCCTGAACGCGCTGTTTCAATATTCCTACGAGCAGGGACTTGCGAAGAAGAGGTTGACGATCGAAGAGCTTTTCCACCCCGCGACACTGGGACTGAGCGATACATAGTGACGGCGAACACCGAGCGTCCCTTCAGCGGCTCCCACGTCGAACGGCTCTTGGGATCTATTGCCGCGGCGAGAAGACAAACGAGGGCGCCGTCCGGCGGCCATCCTGCAGTAGGGGCATGATCAACACGCGCACAACGTCGGAAGTGACGGTAGGGCTCGCCTGGTGCCGGACCGAGCGAGGGTGCCCACCCCGAGCTTTTCGTTGTACGCACTAACCGAGAAAGCTACCATTTACGCGCTCGTCTGAAGCACAGGCTAGATACCTCATCCGATAACGTTGCATCGATGATCGCCCGACGCTTGATTCCCAGGGCCTCGTTACTTGCCGCCTTTGCGCTCATATGCGCGCAGGTCCTGTGGGCGAGCCACGAAATCGAGCACCTCGGCAACGTCGACGAGGGCACGTGCGAAGTATGTCTGACGGGACATGCGATTGGGTCGCCACTTGCCTCCTCACCCTCAACGCCAGTTTTCCCTCCCACACCGGCTGGCGTAGAGCAGACGCCTGGTTATATACCCAGCGCGAAAAGCTGCTACCGCGCCCATCGCGCCCGCGCACCTCCGGCTCCGGTTCGGTCCTGAGCCGAATCCCCTGACTTGACCGTACTGCCGGGGCAGCGCCTCGGTGTACGTGTTTGTCCCAGCGTCCGGAGAGAAAAGATGCGCAAGTTCCCTTTGCGAGGTGCGCTCGTCGGCGCCTTGCTGACCCCCGTGACAGCCACCGCCGCCAGCGATGCGGAGATCGCAGAGCTCAAGTCCATGCTCAATGCGATGAAGGCCGAGTACGAGCAGCGAATTGAGGCCCTGGAGAAGCGCCTCGCCAAGGCCGAGGGTGAGGCCGCCCGTCAACGCGAGGAGGCCGCCGAGTCCAAACCCATGACCGCCTCGGTAGTCCATTCCGCACCAACCGCAAGCACTGCCAACGCGTCGGGCGGTTTCGGCGCGCTGACCTCTGGGACGGCGTTCAACCCCCAAATCTCCGTGATTCTGGACGGGAACTACTACCACGACGGCATTGGCGGGGAGGGCGCAACGCTGGTGGGAGAGGCCTTCATGCCGGGGCGCTCGTTACATGTCCACGACGAGGACGCAGAACAGGATGGACACGGGCATGAACACGCGTCGACGCAGAACGGTTTCAACTTCCGCGAGGCCGAGATCGCCTTCTCCGCCACGGTCGATCCCTATTTCGATGCCTCGCTCTACCTCGCCATCGATGGAGACGGCAACGTCGATCTCGAAGAGGGTTGGTTCCAGACCCGAGGCCTCCCCTATGGCCTGAAGATCAAGGGCGGCAAGTTTCTCAGCGATTTCGGCTACATCAACAAACAGCACCCCCACCAGTGGGACTTCGTCGATCAGAATCTGCCCTATCTCAACCTGCTCGGCGACCACGGCCTGCAGGACACCGGCGTGCAGGTGACCTGGTTGCCGGATTTACCGGTCTACACGCTCCTCGGCCTCGAGGCACTCCAAGGCAACCAGGAGGTTTTCGGTACGACTCTGAGCGATGATCAACAAGACCTGCTCGGCCTGAGCGACACCAAGGACGGCCCGCGGCTTTGGACCGCGTTCGCGAAGATCGCACCGGATATCGGCGAGAACCATGCCCTGCAGCTCGGGCTCTCCTACGCGCACAACACCCAGCACCAGGAAGCTGGTGAAAATGAGCTCGAGCTCGACGGGGAAGCCGGGCACGAGGAAGGGATCGCGGATCATGAGGGAGACGACCACGATGATCACGCGGAGCACACGCATGCGCTGCTCCAGAACGGGCTCGAAGGCGACGCCGACCTGTGGGGTGTCGATGTCGTCTACAAGTACGACGCCGACGCGGCCTACGGAAAGGGCGATTTCAAGTTCCAGGCCGAGTATCTTCGCTCGATCAAGGACCTGAAAATCCGCAGCGCCAATCTCATTGACGAGGAGACCGGAGAGGTCCTTGACTCCGATTCGGCCTTGCTCGGATCGACGCGCAAATTCACTACAGACGGACTTTACGCCCAGGCGGTCTACGGCTTCGCGCCCAAGTGGACCGCGGGCCTGCGCTACGATGTTCTCGGGCTGACCAACAAGGTCAGCGGCGGGGAGGGTGCTGATTTCGGTTCTTCGGACCGCTGGACCCTCGACTTTACCTGGAACCTCTCTGAGTTCTCGCGCCTGCGCGCTCAGTACGCCCGCAACGACATCCTCGTCCTCCCCGGGGAGCGCGAGCGCTTCGACGCCTTCTATCTGCAGTTCCTGATGAGCCTGGGCGCCCACGGTGCCCACCCCTTCTGAGCTCAATGGAGAATCCCGTATGTTCCAACGCATTTTGCTCGCTCTCCTTTACTCCCTCGTCCTGGCTTCGACGCAGGCGGCTGCGCTCGATGTGGTCGCCACCAGCTCCAGCATGGGCGCGCTGGTGCGGGAAGTGGCCGGACCCCGGGCGAGGCTTACCGTGTTGGCTGGTCCGACGCGCGATCTGCATGCGTTGCAGGCCAAGCCGACTATGATGCGCGCTCTGCGCGGGGCCGATCTGGTGGTTGCCGTCGGTGCCGAGCTGGAGGTCGGCTGGCTGCCGGTGGCGATCCGCGGCGCGGCCAACCCGAAGATCCTGCCCGGCACCAACGGCTACTTCGAGGCCGCGGCGCAGGTGCCACTCCTCGACATGGGAGGGGCCGCCAATCGTGCCCTGGGCGATGTCCATCCGATGGGCAATCCGCACGTCAACATGGATCCGGTGCGCATGGCCACGGTCGCGCGAGCCCTGGCGGAACGGCTCGCGCTCATCGATTCCGCTGGGGCGGGCGAGTACCGCCGGAGAGCCGGGTCTTTCGCGGATGAGGTCGACCGGCGGATGAAGAGCTGGAGCGCCGAGACCCGAGGCGCGCCCGGCGTCGTCCTCTACCACCGCGATGCCATCTACCTGCTCGATCGCTTCGGCGTACCTCTGCTGGGCACGATCGAACCGATTCCAGGCGTTCCGCCTACCGGCAGGCAGATCAGCACCCTGACCGCCGAGCTGAAGGGGCGCCGGGGCATCGTGATTCACACCCCCTACCAGTCGCCCAAGGCACCCGATTCTTTGGCCAGCAGCCTTGGATGGCGGGTTGTCGAGCTCACCATGGAACCGCCCGAGGGATCGGACGGCGACGGTTACCTGGCCCATATCGGTCGTTGGGTCGGTGTCATCGCGAGCGCCAAGTGACGGCCGGCGAGCAGCAATCCGCGCACCAACGACGGGAGCTACTTCGCGTCGAGGGGCTGGTAGCGGGTTACATCCGACCCGTCGTGGGCCCGCTCTCCTTCCGCGTCTCTTCAGGGGAGGTCGTTGGTCTCTGGGGAGCCAACGGCACTGGAAAGTCGACGGTCCTGAATGCAATCGGTCGCGGGGCGCGGGTCTTCGGCGGCTCCGTGGAACGGGCGCCCGGACTCACCCTTGCGTATCAAGAGCAACAACCGGTGCGGCTGCCGGTCATGCCGCTGACGGGCGGTGACATCGCGCGCGCCGCCGGCGCCGACCAGCGCCAGGCTCCTCCGGCACTGAAAGCGACTTTGAACCGGCGCATCGACGCCTTGAGCGGCGGTCAGTACCAGCTGCTGTGCGTCTGGGCCGCGCTCGGTAGCGCCACGGATCTGGTGCTGCTCGACGAGCCCACCAACAACCTCGACCCGCGCACCGAGGCACTCTTGATCGAGATACTCGCCGCCGAGCGCGGTCATCGCGCCGTCCTGCTCGTCAGTCACGAACGGCGCTTCCTGGACGCCGCCTGCTCCCGGGTGTTGACCGTGGAGCCCTGGCAAGGGGATAGATGATGGAGAGCTTCACCGAGGTCCTGTTGGACCCGCTGTTCCGCGTGCCCTTCTTGACCGGTCTGCTGCTGGCCGCCGTGCTGCCACTGCTGGGAACCCTGCTGATGTTGCGCGAGGAATGGCTCGCCGCCCTGGGACTCGCTCACCTGGCGGCGGCCGGTGCCTTGCTCGGGCTGGCCGCTGGGGTGCCCGCCGTGATAGGCGGCGCCGCCGGTGCCCTCGGGGGCGGTTTCGCCAAAACCCTGTTGCGCGCCCGTGGCAACGCCGCCTACGGTTTCATGGTCCTGATCGGCTGGGCGACCATGCTGCTCGTGGCGGCCAACACCGCCATCGGTGACTCGCTCGGGCAGGCAATGATCGACGGGCAGCTATACTTCGCGGCGACGGTCGATCTGAGCGCCGCCCTGATTCTCGCAGTCCTGAGTATCGCCTTGCTGCCCTGGCTCAGCGGCAAGCTGTTGCGAGCTCGCTTCTTTCCGCGCTTCGAGCAGGCAAATGCATTGCCGGCTTGGCGATGGCATCTGAGCATCGATTTGCTGGCGGCGGCAGGCATGGCCGTCGGCACCGCGACACTCGGGCTGATGGGAGCCTTCGCCTTAGTTTTCGTGCCGGCTTGGCTCGCTTTCCGTTTGGCACCGAGTTGGCGCTGGACCTTGATGACTTCGGCCGTGATCGGGATCGGCGGATACCTGATTGCGTTCCTCCTGGCACTCTCACTAGACCAGCCCTTTGGACCTGTACTCGTCGCCGTTCTGGTGGTGGTTGCGGCTGCAGCGACGATCATGCCTCGGCTGTTTCTGGCCTAGCACGAGTCCATCGACGCGGTGCTCTACCAGAGTGCCGTCCGAAGCGCGGCTGACCGCGAACGACGCGTCCCCCGCAACCTGTCCCCACCATAGGGACAGGTAGACTCGCGTTCCGATCTCGGACCGCGTTACAACGACGGAGCATCGACTACAACCGAAGCACTGCAGAGGGTGGCCAGCGACGAGTGGCGGATCAGTTTGCCCCGTTAGCTACGGGCAATCAGTCTGCCGACGCTTTGTGGGTCCTCGTCGGATCGGAAGTGCGCCACCGGCAAGCAACCTCCAGTCTCCGGAGGAGGCCGCTACAGATACTTGATGCGTCCGAGCAGATCGTCGATGCCTGTCACGACGTCCTGCAAACTGGCGCCATCGTCAGCCGTTCCGACGACCACCCCTTTCCCGGACACCGGTACCAAGGTGTCGATCTGGAATCTCCCGGGGGTGCCCCTGAGGAAACACTCCTCGTCGAAGTAGAGCCGGTCGCCGTCGGAGCCGACGGCATCGGATTCCAGTGTGTCAAATCCAATCAATGCCTTGAGGTCGTCCAGGCTGGCGACCTCGACCTCGTCGATGGATTGCGTGTCGGGCGTGATCAGGAAGGCTTTCATTTCGCGTTGCCTCGTCACGGGAAAGTTTGTCGGGAATCGGCTCTGTACCGGTGGCTCAGAGATGGCTGTGGGTGAGCGCCAAACATCGGAATACTCGAAGGCTCACCCCATCATCATAGAGATACGCGGCCCGCCCGTCCCGGAACTGGGCAAGGCTCAGACTGGAGTTGAGCACTGTCGGGGCGTTGACCGGACCCTCTTGCCAGTTGTGACCGATGGAGGTGCGCAGGCTGTCGGTGCCACCCATGCTCAGATTGTGGCAGGAAATCAGCTGCAACCCCCATCTGGGGGTGGTGGCTGAGTGTTCATGTGGCCCGGCGTGACCCGCGATTGGCGGGCTCCGGCGGTGTCCTGAGATGCCCTCCAAACCGATAGTCGGAAGCACAAGCGTCTTGCCTGTTCGAAATGTAATAGGCTGTAACGATCGACCGGATGCGACTAAACGATTGGACGCCCGGGCGCGCGGCCCCTAATTTCAAGCTGCGACTAGACAAGATCCGAGACACACGAGCTCCAACCGAATACACCATGATCGGAGGCGAATATGGGAATCGATGTAGCGACAACTACTGGCAAATGCCCCGTGATGCACGGGGGAAATACGGCCGCTGGGTCATCTAATACGGACTGGTGGCCGAAGGCACTGAATCTCGACATCCTGCATCAGCACGACACCAAGACCAATCCGATGGGTAAGGACTTCGACTATCGTGATGAGGTCAGGGAGCTCGATTACGAGGCGCTTAAGAAGGATCTGCACGCGCTGATGACCGACAGCCAGGACTGGTGGCCGGCGGACTGGGGCCATTACGGCGGTCTGATGATCCGGATGGCCTGGCACGCCGCCGGCAGCTACCGGATCGCCGACGGACGCGGTGGCGGCGGTACGGGCAATCAGCGGTTCGCCCCGATCAATAGCTGGCCCGACAACACGAACCTGGACAAGGCGCGCCGTCTGCTCTGGCCGATCAAGAAGAAGTACGGCAACAAGCTGAGCTGGGCCGACCTGATCATTCTCGCCGGCAACGTGGCCTACGAGTCGATGGGTCTGAAGACCTTCGGCTTCGGCTTCGGGCGCGAGGACATCTGGCATCCGGAGAAGGACACCTATTGGGGCTCCGAGAAGGAGTGGCTGGCCCCCTCTGACAACCCCGACAGCCGGTACTCCGGCGAGCGGGAGCTGGAAAATCCGCTGGCCGCCGTGATGATGGGTCTGATCTACGTCAATCCCGAAGGCGTCGACGGCAAGCCCGATCCGCTGCGGACCGCGAAGGACGTGCGCGAGACCTTCGCCCGCATGGCGATGAACGACGAGGAGACCGTCGCCCTGACTGCCGGCGGCCACACGGTGGGCAAGACCCACGGCAACGGCGACGCCGCCCTGCTCGGACCGGCGCCGGAAGGGGCCTCCGTCGAGGAACAGGGCCTGGGCTGGATGAACAAGACCAAGCGCGGCATCGGACGCGACAGCGTCACCAGCGGTCTCGAAGGCGCCTGGACCACCCACCCCACCCGTTGGGACGACGGCTATTTCCGCATGCTGCTCGAGCACGAGTGGGAGCTCAAGAAGAGTCCGGCCGGCGCGTGGCAATGGGAGCCGGTGGACATCAAGGAAGAGGACATGCCGGTCGATGTCGAAGACCCCTCGATCCGCCACAAGCCGATCATGACCGATGCCGACATGGCCATGAAGATGGACCCGGCATATCGGGAGATCTCCGAGCGCTTCTATCGGGATCCCGACTACCTGTCGGAGGTCTTCGCGCGGGCCTGGTTCAAGCTGACGCACCGCGACATGGGCCCCAAGGCGCGCTACATCGGCCCCTGGGTTCCGCAGGAAGACCTGATCTGGCAGGACCCGGTGCCCGCGGGCCGCACCGACTATGACGTCGGCGCCGTGAAGGCCGACATCGCCGCCAGTGGCCTGAGCATCAGCGAGATGGTCGCCACCGCCTGGGACAGCGCCCGGACATTCCGCGGCTCGGACATGCGCGGCGGTGCCAACGGTGCACGCATCCGCCTCGCGCCGCACAAGGACTGGGAGGGCAACGAGCCGGCGCGGCTTGCCCGGGTTCTGGACGTGCTCGACGGGATCGCGGCGAAGCACGGCGCCAGTGTGGCGGATGTCATCGTCCTAGCCGGGAATGTCGGCGTCGAGCAGGCGGCCAAGGCGGCCGGATTCGACGTAAGCGTGCCCTTCGCGCCGGGCCGTGGCGATGCCACCGACGAAATGACCGATGCCGAGTCCTTCGAGCCGCTGGAACCAATCCACGACGGATACCGCAACTGGCTCAAGAAGGACTACGCGGTCAGCGCCGAGGAGCTGATGCTCGACCGTACGCAGCTGATGGGCCTCACCGCCCCGGAGATGACGGTGCTCGTGGGCGGCATGCGCGTCCTGGGCACCAATCACGGCGACGCCAGGCACGGCGTCTTCACCGATCGCGTCGGTGTCCTGACGAATGACTTCTTCGTCAACCTGACGGATATGTCCTACACCTGGGTGCCAGCAGGCAACAACCTCTACGAGATCCGTGACCGCAAGACGGGCGAGGTCAGGTGGACGGCGACCCGGGTCGACCTGGTCTTCGGGTCAAACTCGATCCTGCGTGCCTATGCCGAGGTCTATGCGCAGGATGACAACAAGGAGAAGTTCGTTCAGGACTTCGTGGCCGCATGGACGAAAGTCATGAACGCCGACCGTTTCGATCTGAAGTAAGTCGCTGCACACTTTCTCACCCGGTTACTGATCGCGGCGGGAAAGCGGCAAAACCACCGGAAGCCCCGGATTTCTCGGGGCTTCCGGTGGAATCGTTTTTACATCCGCTCAACTGACCAATTGATTTGGCTGGACGTACGGCTTTTCATCCACGTCTTGTTACTGAGATCTGTCAGAACCCTTCGCTGTTTGGATTTAGAGATATCGCGCTGAAACCTGCGCAAGGCGGCCGTTGGCCCAGTTGCGCGGGCTGGACGGCTTTCGCCGGGGATTTTGGACCGACCCGCCGCTGGCTGCCTCAGTGCGGCTGTCTACTTTCCGCTCCGGGGGGCTTGGGCGGGTGGGGCGGGGGACACTTCCTCCGCAGTCCGCAAGCCGCGCCTGAGGGCACAGTTTCGCCGGCGGTCCCTCACATCATCCCCAGCTGCCGCGGCAACCAGAGGGACAGGGCGGGCCAGTAGGTGAGCACCATGAGGAAGGCGAGCATGGTCAGCAGCCAGGGGAAGCAGCGATGGTGAGTCTCGGTCATCCCCATGCGTGAGATGCCGCTCGCCACGTAGAGGTTGAGGCCGACCGGCGGCGTGATCATGCCGATCTCCATGTTCACCGTGATCATGACGCCGAAGTGGATGGGGTCGATGCCGAGCGCCATCGCCACCGGGAACAGGATCGGGCGGTGATCAGGATGATCGAGGAGGGCTCCATGATGTTCCCGGCGAGCAGCAGCAGGATGTTCACCACCGCCAGGAAGCCGATGGGGCCGAGCCCGGTCTCCACCAGCCATCCCGCCAGCGCCTGCGGGATGTTCTCGTGGGTGAGCAGGAAGGAGAACAGCACCGCGTTGGTGATGATGTAGAGCAGCATCGCCGACATGTTCGCCGAGTCGATCAGCACCTTCGGCACCCGGGCGAGCGGCATGTCGTGGTAGACGAAGACCGCGACGATGAAGGCGTAGACCGCGCTCATGGCGGCGGCCTCGGTGGGGGTGAAGATGCCGGAGTAGATGCCGCCCATGACCACGACGATCAGGAACAGGCCCCACATGGACTCGCGGAAGGCCTTCAGCCGCTGGCGCCAGTTCGCCTTCGGCATGCGCGGGTAGTTGCCCTGCCGGGCGCGCCACCAGGTGGTGATGCCGAGCATGGTGCCGAGCACGATGCCCGGAATGATCCCGGCGATGAAGAGCGCGCCCACCGAGCTGTTGGTCGACACCGCATACATCACCATGACGATGGACGGCGGGATCAGGATGCCCAGGCCGCCGGCGGAGGCGACGACGCCGGTGCCGAACCGCACCGGGAAGCCCTGCTTGACCATCGCCGGCAGCAGGATCGACCCGATGGCCACCACGGTGGCAGGCGAGGAGCCCGAGACCGCGGCGAAGAGGGCACAGGCGACCACCGCGGCAAGCCCCAGCCCGCCGTGCCAGTGCCCCACCATGCTGGTGGCGAAGGCGATCATGCGCCTGGCGACGCCGCCGTGGGTGAGGAAGTTGCCGGCCAGTATGAAGAAGGGGATCGCCATGATCTCGAACTTCTCGATGCCGGTGAAGAGCTTGAGCGCCACCGACTCGATGGGCACCTCGGTCATGGTGAACAGGAAGGTCAGCACGGTGAGACCGAGTGCGATGGAGACCGGCATGCCGGTCAGCATGAGCACGACCAGGAGTCCGAAGATGATGGCGGCGCTCATCGGTGCTTCTCCCCATCAGGGCCGGATTGCCGTTCCCGTTCCTGGCTTTCCTGCTCGGACCGGCCGCCATGCAGGTGCTCGCGCTCCTCAGTGAGCTCCACCGCCTCACCGATCAGCACCTTCTCGGGCTTGCCGGTCGCCTGGGCCAGCTCGATCTCTTCGTCCAGACCCTCGACGTGGGCATGCTCGTGCGCGGGCAGCTCGCCGGTTTGCCAGAATGACCAGGTCACCTGCAGGAACCGGAAGCACATCAGGTAGGAGCCCAGCGGGATCGCCAGGTAGACGATCCACACTGGAATCTCCAGATCGGGCGAGATGGTGTCGGTGTGGGCGATGTGCCACACGAACTGCAGGCCGAAGCTGCCGACGACCCCGGTGAAGAAGGCGCCGGCGAGGAGGCCGAAAAGGACTACCTTAGAACGGATGTTCTGCGCGCAGAGCGGTTGATCAGCACGTCCACGCCCGACGTGGATGCCGGTACGAACGCCGTAGGCCGCGCCGAACTTGGCCATCCATACGAACAGGTAGATGCAGAGCTCCTGCTGAGCGAAGGCGAACAGGTTAGGGCGTGTCGCCGATGTCGAGGCTGTATCTGTGCCGAGAAGCTCGCAGGATCAAGGAAGCCGATGAGGAGGCGATCGCCATGAAGCGCGGTCTACCTCCAGGGCGGTTGCGAGGACCTCAATCACTGCTCCCGCGCCGGGGAGACTAGAGCGCGGCTCTTCGCGCGTGACGCGGTACGGGGGCACGAACAGGTTGTCGAAGATCGAGTGCGAAAGAGCGACTGGGAAGTCCTGTTTCGCATCACGAGATCGAAGACACGCTTGATTTTGCTAGCGCCGTGGATCGGCGTGGCACGCGCCAGCGCGGTTGGGTCGGTCCGAGGAGGCCCACCTATGGCAATCCCGTGCCCGTGGTATCCATCCCACGAGCGTACTTTAATGCTTGAATTATAAGGCCCTGAGCCCTATTATTGTGCAGTGCAACAAAGTGCGCCGCCCCGGAAGACTGTCGCGTTGACGACCCGGCTGTATCGGCGCCTCACGCAGCTGCGAAGTAGACCGCGGCGAGAGGTAATCGGGTCATGATGGGCAAAGAAAGGTTCAGTGAATCAGCCGGGGGCCGGGTCTTGTCGCTTGGCAGCCTGCGCTATCGCATTCGGCCTCTGCGGGCGGAAGACCTGCCGTTGCTCGGGGAATGCTTCTCGCGGCTCTCGACGACCTCCAGGCGACATCGCTTTCTTGGCACCAAGCGTGCGCTGTCGGACATGGAGCTCGAGTACTTCAGCAACGCCGATCAGCGCGATCACATAGCCCTGACAGCGCTTGAGCTGGACGAGGGCGGTGCCGAGCACGCGCTCCTCGGCGCCGCGCGTTGCTTCAGGCTGGCCCCTGGAGGCACCGATGCCGAGCTCTCGATCGCGGTCGCCGACACGGCGCAGGGGATCGGGCTGGGCGGTCAGTTGCTGGCGCGGTTGATCGAGACGGCGCGGCGGCAGGGCATCCACAGGTTCGTCTTCGAGGTGATGGAGTCCAACACCGCCATGCGCGCCCTGGCGGCGCGCTTCGGCAGCAAGACACGCTCGCTCTTCGCCGGCGTAGTGAGCTACGAACTGCTGCTGTCGGAGGTTGCGCTCAGCGACGCCGAGCCGCAACGGCCGGTGGGGAAGGGAGCGAGCTTCGCCGAGTTGGAGCGGGCCTGGCTGAGCGCATCCGAGCAGCAGGTGCGGTTCGGCTCCCTGGTGGCGGAGATCACGGTCGACTGGATGCGGTTTCTGGATCCCGCATCCAGGTTCCATTCAGCCCTGCAGCAATCGGGGCGGGAATCGACGCCGACGACGGACTGAAGCAGCCGTATCGCGGCGCGTGGCGGGAACGACCAGGCTCAGATCAGGTCTGGTGTCGGCGGCGGCGTCGGGGAGCTGGGCACGATGCCGATCTCGTCCCCGTCGTGGAGCTTGGTGAAGCCCTCGCTGAACTGCTTGTTCACCGTCACCCGCACCCGTTCCTTCTCGAACATGACGGCCGCTCCCTGCTTGCGGCGGCCGAGCCACCCCAGGAGGGCGTCCACGTCCGGCACGCTGGCGGGCGCGACCAGCTGCTCCGACTCCTTCCGCATCTTCTGCGCCAGCCACGAGAAGTACATGACCTTGAGCCGCTTCTCGCCGGCATCCGGCTCGTTGCGCTCGTAACCGATGGCCCTCAGGCGCTCGAGGTAATCCGCCCAATTGCGCTCCCGGTTTGCGCCCAGGCCGTAGAGGGTATCCCAGGAGTAGATGCCCGTGTCGTGCCCGTCATCGAAGACGATGCGGATGGCGTACTGTCCCTGGGGCTCCACGCGCTCGATGTTGACCTGCTCCTTGCCCGTCACCGGCCTGCCCATGGTGCGGACCTCGGCGGCCCTGGAGAACACCCGCAGGTACTCGCAGGGCAGCTCGAAGTAGGCGCCGTCGTCGAAGCCGATGGAGAGCATGCGCGACTTGGCGTGCAGCTTGATCTCGGTAGGGGTGTGCCTGGTGGGTTGTTCGCTCATGTCTTGCGTTCGGCTCGGGGGCGCGGATGGTTGGCGTAATGGTTGGGACCGGGGCATCGATCGCAAGCCCGAGGGAGATCAGGTGCCGGCTGCGCGGACGGGATTCTCCAGCGTGCCGATGCGCTCGATCTGAACGCGAACGACGTCCCCGTCGGCGAGGAACACGGGGGGATTGCGCGCGAAGCCGACGCCTGGAGGCGTGCCCGTCAGGATCAGGGTGCCGGGCAGCAGGGTGGTGTCCCGGCTGAGGCGCGCGATCAGTTCGGCGACGCTGAAAATCATGTCGCCGGTGTTGCCGTTCTGCATGGCCTGTCCGTTGAGCAGGCACTGCACGCCCAGGCCCTGTGGGTCGGGGATCTCGTCCGCGGTCACCAGCACCGGTCCCAGGGGGCAGAATCCGTCGAAGCTCTTGCCCCGCACCCACTGGCCGCCGCCACCGTGCTTCTGCCACCGGCGGGCGGAGATGTCGTTGGCGCAGGTGTAGCCGAGCACATGATCCAGGGCTCGCTCCGCCGGCACATCCCTGGCGGTCGTTCCGATCACCAGCGCAAGCTCCGCCTCGTAGTCCACCTCCGGGCCCTGTTCGCAGGACACCGGCAGCAGGATCGGGTCGCCCGGATTGGTGATTGCGGTTGTGGGCTTCATGAAGACGACCGGATGCTCTGGAATGGGGGCTCCGGTCTCCTCCGCGTGGGCGCGGTAGTTGAGCCCGATGCCGAAGATGTTGATCGGGGACACCGGCGCCAGCCACTTGCTTACCGGCGATGCCTGTCCGGTCTCCCGCAAGCCGTCGTAGAGGTCTCCCTCCAGCAACTTGGCCTGCGTGTCATCGAGCGGTATTCCGAAACGGATGTCACCGGAAGGGTCCTGAAAACGTGCGATGCGCATGCGGGCGGCTCCGGGGTGTTGCGATGAGTGTCAGCGCACATTCTACCGGGCGGAGCGGGCAAGGAACGACCTCGGCTGCGTGTCGCCGGGCCGCCAAAGGCGGGGAAGGGGAAGTCGCGGTGTCCCCGCCCCCCGAAGCGGGAGGCGGGACGGCCGCAGGGATGTTCTACCCTAGACGAAGATGCCCTTGAATATGTAGAAGAACAGCATGGACAGTATGGCGCCCACGGGCACGGTGACGAACCACGACAGGATGATGCCCCCCAGGACGCCGAGGTCGAGGGCGCCGATTCCGCGGGCCAGGCCCACGCCCATCACGGCGCCCACCGCGATGTGGGTAGTGGATACCGGGAGTCCGAGACCCGAGGCGATGACCACCACGCCCGACGCGGCAATGGTGGCGCAATAGCCGCGGGTCGGGGTCAGCTCGGTGATCTTGGTGCCGATGGTCTGCATGACCTTGTAGCCGTAGGTGGCGAGACCGACCACGATACCCACGCCGCCCAGCAGCAGCATCCAGGGGGCGACCGGTGATTTAGCCGCGATCACACCGCCGCTGTTGATCAGGTTGATCACCGCCGCCATGGGACCGATGCCGTTGGCCACGTCGTTCGAGCCGTGGGCGAAGGCCATGGCCATGCCGGTGAAGATCATCATGGGCACGAACAGCTTCTCGACGCTGGCGAAGTGGAAGGTCTTGTCCGCCTTGGGGTCGAGCTTCACCCGGTTCATCATCACCTTGCCGATGATGGCGACGATGATGCCGATGATGATTGCCAGCACGTTGCCTTCCAGGGTGCTCAAGTGAATGTCTAGGTTCTTGAGACCCTTCGTGAGGGTGACGAGGGAGACCATCCAGCCCACGAGGAAGGCATAGGCCGGTCCCCATCTTCGGGTCTGGGCGATGGGGTCGTCGGTATCCAGGATCAGCTTGCGGATGCTCAACATGAGCAGCAGGGCACCAACGCCGCCGAGCACCGGCGAGACGAACCAGCTGGCGACGATCTCGCCCATCTTGCCCCATTGCACCGCGTCCATGCCGAGCGCGGCGATGGCCATGCCCACCACGGCGCCGACAATGGTATGGGTGGTCGAGACTGGCCAGCCGCGTGCGGTGGCCACCATCAGCCAGATGCCCGCCGAGAGTAGGGCCGCGAGCATACCGAGCACCAGCAGCTCCGCGTGATTCTCGAACATCTTGGTGTCGACGATGCCCTTGGAGATGGTGGAGGCCACGCCGCCGCCGGCGAGATAGGCGCCGGCGAACTCCATGATGGCGGCGATCACGATCGCCTGCTTGACGGTGATGGCACCGGAGCCCACCGAGGTGCCCATGGCGTTGGCGACGTCATTGGCGCCGATGCCCCAGGTCATGTAGAGACCGAAAACGATGGCGAGGACCAGAAAGACGGTTCCCCATTCAGCGATAAGTTCCATAGATTTTCCCCTTAGCGTGCTGCGGGATTGTTGTTAGGTCGCGGGTGTTTGCCGAAGGGCATCAGCGTGCGATGAGCAGCCGCAGGCGGTCACCCACCTTCTCGGCATAGTCCGCCAGGTCGCCGATCCACTGAATGAGCTGGTACCAGAACATCACGGACACGGCGCCGAGGGTGTCCTCGTGCTTGAACAGCGACCGGGCAAGCTTCATGCCCAGCTCGTCGGTCTCGTCCTCGATCTTGTTGAGTTTCTCGACCATCTCTTCGACGCGGGCAGCCTCGCGACCGCCAAAGCCGGTCTCGACCAGCTCGTCGAGCTCGCTGACGATGGTCCCGCACTGCGCGACCGTGTCGACGCAGCGCTGTACCAGGGTCCGCAGGTCCTCCGCCATCTCCGCGGGCACGGTCATGTCGCGCTCGACGAGCAGTCCGGCGATGTCCTGGGCGGTGTCGGCGATGGAGTCCTGCATCCCCAGCACGTCCAGCAGATCCCTTCTGTCCACGGGCATGAACAGGCTCTTGGGCAAATGCCCCCGCATCTCGTTCTTGAGGACATCCGCCTCGTGCTCCTTGGCGAAGATCGCGTCCTTGGCGCGTTCGACGCCGGCCTGATCGCCCGCGATCAGCGCCTCGAACATCTTCGGCACCTCGGCAACGCATTCGTTGACGATGCCCATGTGCTGCTGCATCGGCTTGAACGGCGACTTGCCGAACAGCGATGCGATCGGGTTCGTGGTCTTCATCTCTCTTTCTCTCTCCCCCTTCTTGACGAGTGAAAAAAAGAACCCCGTTAACGGGGCTCTGGTGTGGGCGTAGTCGATGTCAAGGCAGCAACCTTTCGCGGCAGAAGGTCTCAGCGGCGCGCGCGGCCGCTGCGGGAGCGGGCCAAGTCGTCGAGCAACCGAGAAATTCCTGGAAAGATTACGTTTTTATTACGGCAAGGCCGGTGGCGATAACGAAAAATTTTCGTTGAGACGATCGCAAAATACGATCGAAAGGCTCTGAGCGGCTTGATATTGCTGAGCGGTCCGATTTCCCGCTCCGAGTCGCCTCGATGAGCGCCCGTCGGGGGCGCCAAAGTAACTATTGACGCGCGTGGGGTTTGACCTTAAGAAGTCACGCCGAGCAGCCTAGTCGGCAAGCGTAGGGGTACCGCGAGTGCTCCTGCCGTCGATCCGGTCCCAGCGATCTGCCAGCCCCCGACGCCCTTCCGGTCAGCTCTGCTTATACCCTGGTACAGAAATCGGTCGGCATGCCGGCCCATTGATCGCAACGAGGTGTCGCTATGATGCGCAATTCCAATACGCCCCTGAACGCCGCCCCCGGCAAGTCCGGGCCCAAGACGTCGGCTCCGTCCAAGTCCGCTCCGGGCAAGGGCGCACCGGCGCGCGGCGGTACCGCGAAGCCCGCCCCGGCACGCCCGGCTTCCAACAAGCCTGGCGGCGGCAGGGGCAGCAGCCGGGGCAGGTAACTGCGGCTTTGCCGCTGGAGATACCTCGGCCGCTGGCTGAGGTATCTCCGGTTTCATCCGGTCGAATGTTCGCAGTTTTGCGAGCATTCGACCTTTTCCACCTATCGAGGAGTAGTTGATGGCGAAAACAACCAAGAAGTCGTCCGTGACCGAAGCCGAGCAGGCGGTCGTACAGGACGCGGCCAAGCCGGCACCGGCCGCGGAAGCAGCCGCGGCGCCTGCCGAGACGAGCAAGGCCAAGAAGGAGAAAAAGCCTAAGGGCGGGAAAGGCGGGAAGGGCGAGAAGAAGGAGAAGAAAGGGAAAAAGAAGAAGGGCAAGAAATAGCCGACGGAACCCGCCGATCCGCCTGCTGCGCATTGCAGTCGCGCGCGATTCGATCCCAATACCCGGCGGACGCGGTGTCCTGATGGACACGCGCCCGACCGCATCGATCAACGGCCGTTCGGCCGCTGCTTCACCCGATTGGAGACGAAGAAACCGCGCCAGGCGTCGTTACCTCGAGAAGGTAGGCGCAAGGAGCAGTGCGCCATGACTCTTGCCTGCGCAGGATATTCGCCGCTCAAGGGCTGCAACGCACCCGCCCGCGTTTCTCGAGATAGCGCTGGTGATAGTCCTCGGCGGGGTAGAAGGCCGTGGCGGGGACGATCTCGGTGACGATGGGGCTGCGGAAGCCTCCCGCGTGGCGTTTGAGTGATTCGCGGGCGGCGGACTCCTGCTCCGGGCCGTGGAACAGGATCAGGCTTCGGTACTGGCTGCCGACATCGGGTCCCTGCCGGTTGGGCGTCGTCGGGTCGTGCTCCCGCCAGAAGACCTCCAGCAGCTCATCGTAAGAGATTACGGCGGGGTCGTACTCCACCTGCACCACCTCGGCGTGGCCGGTGCCGCCGCTCGAGACCTTGCGATAGCTCGGGTCAGGGGTGTTGCCCCCGGCGTAGCCGACCTTGGTGCCGACCACGCCATCGAGGGCGCAGAAGTCCGCCTCGGCGCCCCAGAAGCAGCCCATGCCGAAGGTGGCGAGCTCGGTGCGCGGTCGGTCGGCCTCGGTCTGGGTCCCCTTGTCGAACAGCGCCAGGTATTCCCCGTAGCCCTCCTTCTCCAGGTCGGCGACCGGGATGAAGCGCAGCGCCGCCGAGTTGACGCAGTAGCGCAGACCGGTCGGGGCTGGACCATCGTCAAAAACATGGCCGAGGTGGGAGTCGCCGAAGCGGGAGCGAACCTCGGTGCGGGTCATCCACAGCTTGCGGTCCTCGTGCTCGACGATCAGGTCGGGCTCCAGCGGCGAGTGGAAGCTCGGCCAGCCGGTGCCGGAGTCGTACTTCTCGCGGGAGCTGAACAAGGGCTCGCCGGAGACCACGTCGACGTAGATGCCGTCCTCGTTTGTTGTCCCAGTAGGCGTTGCGGTAGGGAGGCTCAGTGCCTTCCTCCTGGGTCACCTCGTACTGCAAAGGGTCGAGACGGCGCTTGATCTCTTCCTGCGCCGGTCGCTGCCAGCGTTCGGCGTCCGCCTTGGTCGCGCAGGACCGCTTTGCGTTGGCGACGGGGTCAGATGCCAGGGCGGTGTGCGACGTTGTCGCCGCCGTCAGTGCCAGGGCGGCGAGCAGAGAGGCCAAGATGCTCAAGAGATGGCTATTTCTCGTCATGTCGTATTCGGCTCTGAGATGGGTTGAAAACGTGGTGCAGCCGGGGTCTGCATGGTTTGGCCCCGGCGCGTAGGTCAGGTTCCGCGATGCGTCGTCTGGCGGCGTGAATAAAACCTCCTTACACTGAGGGGCGAAGGCCGGGGGTTCCGGCCTAGTCACCTGAGAGTAACAAGGCGGGATTTGCGCCGCCGTCGCAGACTCACCCTTTCCCCGCTGGTTGCAGGATGTTGGCCCGAGCAACGGGGCCGGCGGGGGCTGGTGCTGTCCAGGCGAGTCGACCCGCTACATAACAGACCAGACGAGGAGCCGCATCATGTCAAGAAAGCACCCAATCGTGGCCGTGACGGGGTCGTCCGGCGCAGGTACAAGCACCGTCAAGGACGCCCTTCAGCACATCTTCAATCGCGTCGGCGCCCGCGCCGTCTTCGTCGAAGGCGACAGCTTTCACCGCTACGACCGCAAGCAGATGAAGAAGGAGCTTGCCAAAGCCAAGAAGGAAGGTCGAAACCTCAGCCATTTCGGGCCCGAGGGAAACCTGTTCGAAAAACAGCTCGAGCTCTTCCGCAGGTACGGTGAGACCGGGACCGGCGAGATTCGGCACTACATCCACAACGAGCACGAGGCGGTCCTCTACGGCTCGCCGCCCGGCACCTTCACCGAATGGGAGCCAATCCCGCCCGATACGGATGTCTTGTTCTACGAAGGTTTGCATGGGGGCGTGGTGACGCCCGAGATCGACATGG
This sequence comes from uncultured Gammaproteobacteria bacterium, assembly GCA_963698495.1. Taxonomy (GTDB): domain Bacteria; phylum Pseudomonadota; class Gammaproteobacteria; order Chromatiales; family Chromatiaceae; genus CAVORB01. The sequence goes on from CAVORB010000018.1 coordinate 64,799, forward strand.
CCAAGGAGGTCGATCTGCTGATCGGGGTCTGTCCCACCATCAATCTGGAGTGGGTGCAGAAGATCAACCGCGACACCGCCGAGCGGGGCTACACCCCCGAGGACGTCAAGGATGTGATCTATCGGCGCATGTACGACTACATGCATTACATCCTGCCCCAGTTTTCCCAGACGAACATCAACTTCCAGCGCATCCCGCTGACCGACACCTCCAATCCGTTCTGCGCCACCAGCATTCCCACCGCGGACCAAAGCCTGGTGATGATCCACTTCCTGGAGCCCAAGCCGAGCGTGGAGTACAAGATCAACCTCAAGGGGCTGATCGAGGGCGCCATGCTGACCGGGTTCAACACCCTGGTGATCCCCGGGGGCAAGATGATGTATGCGATGGAGCTGATCCTGACCCAGACCATCATCGACCTCATGAAACGGCGGGGACACCTGGAGGGAGGAGCAGACCTGGGCAAGTCGTAAATGCGTGGCGTCCACCCTGGCACACGGAGGTGCCGCCGCGGGGCCGAGACACGCGACGATCGAGGCGGAATGACTCGGTGTCAGTCCTCGCAAGAGTAGCCGTGGGCGACCAGGCCTTCTTCCAGGTCGTCGCTGACCATGGGGTGCGCAAGCAGATAGGCGGCGGTGTTGTGCTGGTCCTGGTACTGATCGAGGGCGTCGGCAACCGCCGTGTCCCATTCCTCCAGGCTATAGTCGCCGCGCCCAAGCCACATGAGCGCCATCAGCTCTGCCTGCTGCTCAGGCGCGAGGTCTTCCACACAAGCCCTGATCTCTTGTAGGCTCATGTCGTCGATATGATCGGCGAGCACCTGCAGGGCCCAGTCGTCGCTTGGGCTTGAGGGAGTCTCGGGGATGACCACTTGCTCCTTGGCCTGGAACTCTCGGGCCTTGGAGATGATGAAGCAGAGCGTGTCGAGGCGGACGTTGAGCATGGCCTGTGGTGAACTCCTGTTGTGTACGGCTCTGTCTCGAGTCTACTACGGGGTCGACTGCAGCATTTGCAAACGAGCCGACATTCCGGGTCGCTTCCGCCGCGGAATCTGACCTCGGTCAATCGGAGAAGAGCCACGAGGTAGGAAAGATGCTCGTATCCAGGACTTGCTATCTCGCCGCGGCGGCGCTTCTCAGCGCGCTGCTGTTCGCCTGCACCTCCGCGCCGGAGACGGGGCGCTCCCAGCTGTTGCTGATCAGCCCCTCCGACGAGGCGCAGATGGGGCTGCAGGCCTTTCAGCAGATCAAGCGGAAGACCCCTGTCTCACGCAATCGCTCAGAGTCCCAGCAACTCAACGAGGTCGGCCGCAGAATCGCGGCGGTAGCGCCGCTGCCGAACGCGAACTGGGAGTTCGTGCTGTTTGAGGACCCTGACAACCCGAACGCGTTTGCGCTCCCGGGGGGCAAGGTAGGGGTGTACAGTGGCCTGCTTCCGGTGACGCAGAATGAGGCCGGGCTGGCTACCGTGATCGGCCACGAGGTCGCACACGCTACCGCCCGTCACGGCGCGGAACGCGTCTCCCAGTCACTTTTGATCGAGATTGGGGGGACGGCGCTGTCGGCGGCCATGGGATCCAGCGCCTCGGCGACGCGGGATCTCGCCATGCAGGCGTACGGGCTCGGGACGGCTATCGGGGTCGCGCTTCCATACTCGCGAACCCAGGAGCTCGAAGCGGATCACCTGGGCCTGCTGTACATGGCGCGCGCCGGCTACGATCCGCGGGAGGCGGTGGCCTTTTGGAAGCGTTTCCAGGCCTACGGCAACAAGCGCGGCGGCAAGCCGCTGGAGTTCCTGAGCACGCACCCGCTGGACAGCCGCCGCATCGAAGCGATCGAGCGCCAGCTGCCAAAGGCAATGGCCGAATACGAGCGTTCGCGACGGGTGCGGTAGCAAGGATGCAGCCCTCGCCTCCTCGACGGCGGTTTCAGGGGTGAGAGGTCTCGTCCCGTGGGCCGCGGTCGGGGTCGCGGCGCTGGCCATCGGACTTTTCTGGCAGGGCGGTTTCCTGTCGAAGGGGCCTCGCGACGACCCGTCCATGTCGCTGGCCGACCTGCTCGCTGCGGCCGAGCCCGGTTTTGCGCGTTCGGGATCTCGGTGGGATTTTCGTTTCCCGGAGGATCACGGGGCGCACCCGGAGTTCCGCTCCGAGACCTGGCACCTGACGGGAGCGCTCAGCGACGAGAGTGCCCGCGTCTATGGTTTCCAGCTCACCTTCATCCGCCTCGGGCTGGCGCCCGAACCGCCGCAACGGCGCTCTCGCTGGGCCTCCAGCCAGGTCTACGGGGCGCTTTTCGCGCTCACCGATGAGACGAACGGGGCGATCGAGACGTTCCAGCGCGTCAGCCGCGCCGCGCTTGGTCTCGCGGGCGCCCAAGAGCAGCCGGTCCGGGTGTGGCTGGAGGATTGGCTGCTCGAGGCGACGGGCACTGACGGCTTCCGTCTCCAGGCCGGCGCCGGCGATCTTCGCCTCGCGCTCTCACTTACAGGCATCAAGCCCCCGTTGCTTCAAGGCGAGTTAGAGGGTCCCGAGCCTGCTCAACGCGGGCAGGGAGGCTTTCATTCCTTCCTGATGCCACGCCTCGATGCGCGGGGCGTGCTCCAGATCGCTGACGAGGAGCGTTCGGTGTCTGGTACTGCATGGCTGGATCGGGCCTGGGGAGAGATACCGGTCGCACGCGGCCAGCTGACGTTCAACCGCCTTACCCTGCAACTGAGCGATGGTCGCGACCTGTCGTGCCTAGACCTGCGGCGGCGGGCCGGAGGAGGCACGCCGATCCCGAGCTGTGTGATGATTGCGGCGGACGGTTCGGGGCAGCGCTTTGGCCGGCGTCAGGTTCGGATGGAGCCCACCGGGGAGTGGCGCAGTCCGCTGGACGGCACGCGCTACCCGGTGCGCTGGCGGATCCTGATCCCCGACCAGGAGCTAGAGCTCGCGGTCGTTCCCCTGGTCGACGACCAAGAGCTCGATTTCGCGTTCCGGGCCTGGAGCGGGGCGGTCTCCGTCGAGGGCGTGGCCGGCGGCGTACCCGTTACCGGGCGTGGCCAACTAGAGCTGAGCGGGTATGTCTTGGCGCCGGAGTCCAGCGGATGACGGGGAACCGTTGCGTCACACGTCGGTCAGAGCCAGGCGGAGCAGGCGCCGCGAAAGGAGCCAACAACATGCGACACATGCCTGGTCGATCACATGCTGCATGCGCCATCGCCGCCTGCATCCTCCTGCTCGCGGGTTGCGATCGAGACGACGCGGGCGCGATCACGCGGGCGCAACCGGGAAAGGTCCCCGCCGAACCCCAGCGACCGGGGGACCCGCGGGCCGGTTACAGCGCCCTGCTGAACCGCTCGGTCTTGACCTGCGGCATCCCTTATTCCACCTACAGGGCGAGTGTCGGCGAGCCGGACCCCGAGATGAAGCTGCCTGACCGCACCGGACGCAATGCCGAGCTGCCCTATTCGGTCACCGCCTTTACCGCTCGGAGCGGCGTCGAGCTGGTCACCTCCAACTGCCTGAGCTGTCACGCCGCCCCGTTCAACGGCGAGTTGGTCATCGGGCTCGGAAACGAGTTCCTCGACTTCACCAACGACCCCGTCGTCTCGGTCGAGGCCGCCGGCGCCTATGTGCGCGGCGAGGCGGAGGCCGCGGAGTGGCGTAAGTGGGCGGATCGCGTCGCCACCATCGCGCCGTACATGTTGACGGACACCATCGGGGTGAACCCCGCTTCCAACCTGACACTGGCATTGCTGGCCCACCGGGATCCGGAGACCCTCGCCTGGTCGGATGAGCCACTGATGGAGCCGCCGCCGGAACGGCCCTTGCCCGTGAGCGTTCCCCCGTGGTGGAACCTGCGCAAGAAGCACGCCGTGTTCTACAACGCCGAAGGCCGCGGCGATCACGTCGGCTTCATGCTGCTGGCCTCCACCACCTGCACCGACTCCGTAGAAGAGGCCGCGGGGATCGATGCCTGGTTCACCGATGTGCGCGCCTACCTGGCGACGCTCGAGCCCCCGAAATATCCCTTTGCGGTCGATGCGTCGCTTGCGGAGCGGGGCAGGGAGCTCTTCGAGGACAACTGCAAGCGCTGCCACGGCACCTACGGCAAGGACGGCCGCTACCCGAACAAGGTCGTCGCGCTGGAGGATGTGGAGACCGATCCATCCCTGGCGGAGGCGGCCTACCGGGATGCGGACCGCTTCATCGAGTGGTTCAACCGTTCCTTCTACGGTCAGCGTTCGCGCGTCGCGCCGGCGCTGGGCTACATCGCGCCGCCCCTGGACGGGGTCTGGGCGACGGCCCCGTACCTGCACAACGGCTCGGTGCCGACCTTGGCGGCGTTGCTCGACAGCGGGAGCCGGCCCGCACATTGGCGTTACGCCGCCGAGCGCCCTGGGTTCGACCAGGGCAAACTGGGCTGGGAGGTCGTCGAGGTCCCGCACGGCAAGGACGGCGCCATGGGCTGGGACGAGCGCAACCGCATCTACGACACGACACTGCCCGGCTATGGCAATCAGGGTCACACCTTCGGTGATGAGTTCACCCCGGAGGAGCGGGCTTCGGTGCTGGAGTATCTCAAGATCTTGTGATGAACCCTTTTCTTCATGTCAAACACTAAAAAAATACTATAATTTTATGATTAATTTAATTTTAATTCCTTAACTACTTACGCGGAGTACGACTGATGCGATATCAAGCGATCCTTGGTGGCCTGATCGTTGCCACGACCCTTAACGTTCCTTCGAGTCATGCGGCGGCGCCGGCGGGCGGCAATTTCGTTTCCCACATGACCCAGATGCAGTACTTCACGCACAAGCTCGGACTGGCGGTTTCGGCCCAGAACCGGGAGCTAGAGGGCTACTACGTCCACGAGGTCGAGGAGATCATCGAGCAGGTCTCCGAGGTGGAGGAGTACAAGGGAATCCCGGTCGGACAGCTGATTCGGGACACCCTGCTGCCCACGTTCGAGTACCTGGAGAAGACGCTGGAAACGGGCGATGCGGAGGCGGCCGAGGCCGCGTACGACAAGTTGATCGAGGCCTGCAACGCCTGCCACAAGGCGGCCAAGCACGGCTTTATCCGCATCGAACGGCGCACGGACAACCCTTACCTTCAGGACTTCACCCCTGCCGAATAGCCGGCGAAGCGCCACAGACATGCCATGAAGCGCCGCGAATTCCTGAAGGGCACCTCGGTCGCGCTCGCCACCGGCATCCCGCTGGCCCGCGGAAACGTAGCGGATGCGCCCGCACCACAGGGCGAGACCTTCAGCAGCGATCAGTGGGCGGTGATTGAATGCGTGCAGGACCACCTGCTGCCATCGGAGCCGGGCGCACCCGGCGCGCGTGACGTCAGGGCGGTCGCCTACCTCGACCGGACGCTTGCGGACCCCAAGTTCGATCCCGACGTCAAGGGCTTCATTCTCAAGGGAATCGGCTGGCTGAACGAGATCGCGGAGGAGCGCCCATTTCACCTGATCGAGCCTGCGCAACGGGAGGACATACTGCGCCAGATCGCGGCCAGCGGAGCCGGAGAGCGCTGGCTCTCGACCCTGATCACCTACACCTTGGAGGCCCTCCTGGCGGACCCTTTGTACGGCGGCAACCCCGGCGGCATCGGCTGGAAATGGCTGGAGCACGATCCCGGACAGCCGCGCCCGCGCCCAGACAAGATCTACGGCAAGCTGGGCCGGACATGAGCCGCGACTTCGACGTCTGCGTGATCGGCAGCGGTGCGGGGGGCGGACCGGTTGCGCTGGCGTTGGCGGAAGCCGGCTACTCGGTCGTCGTTCTGGAGAAGGGGCCCTGGTTCAGGGAACCGGATTTCTTCAAGGACGAGATCGCCTGCTGTCGGCGCAGCACCTACACGCCGAACCTGCTCGACGAGCGCCACGTGCTCGAGGAGCCGACCGGCGACGGAAACTGGAAGGCCGAGTCCACCTTCGATTCCGGTTGGGACTGGTGGAACGGGAACTGCGTGGGCGGTGCGACCAACTTCATGAGCGGGTTCTTTCACCGCATGAAGCCGGACGATTTTCGCCTGCTCTCCAGGTTCGGCCCGGTCGAAGGAGGCAACCTCGCGGATTGGCCGATTTCCTATGCGGACCTGGAACCCTGGTACGAGTTGGTCGAACGCCGGGTCGGGGTCTCCGGGCGGGTCGTGGAGCATCCTCACCAGGAGCCGCGTTCGAGCCCGGACTTTCCCCATCCGCCCACGGTGGAGCACCCCATCTCCGGCCGAATCGACAGTGCCTGCCGGGAGCTTGGCTACCATCCGATCCCGGTGCCGCGGGCCATCCTGTCGCTTCCCGCCATGGGGAGAAACCCTTGTGCCTACACCAACTACTGCGGCAGCTACGGTTGCTCGACCGGGGCCAAGGGCAGCTCGCGCGCGGCCTTGCTCGATCAGGCCGTAGCGACGGGGCGCTGCGAGATCCGCCCGCGCTGCATGGCAAGCCGGGTGCTGAGCGATCAGAGCGGCAGGGTCGAGTCGGTGGAGTACATCGACCACGCCGGCAAGCGCCGGCGGGTGGACGCCAAGGTCTACGTCCTGGCCTGCCAGGCCATCGAGACTGCGCGCCTGCTGCTGATGTCGCCCGGGCCTCGGCATCCCGATGGGCTCGGCAACAACCACGGCCAGGTCGGGAGGAACCTGATCTTCTCCGCCGGTGGCTCGGGCCGCGGTCACGTCGCATACGCCGGATTGGCCGCTGAAGAGATCGCGCTGCTCAAGGCGCGCGGCCTGTTTGTCAACCGCGCCTTGCAGGACTGGTATGTCCACACCGATCCGGACAGCGGTGCCCCGCGCAAGGGCGGCACCATCGAGTTCCTGTTTCGGCACGCCAACGCCATCTCGCGCGCGAACGATCAGAAGCGGGACGGGGAGGGCAGGCTGATCTGGGGAAAGCCGCTCAAGGACCGGATCAAGGCCTACTTCAGCGAAGGACGGCATCTCAAGTTCGAGGTCTTTTGCGATTGGACGCCGGTGGACGATTGCTTCGTCACCCTGGACCCGCGGGAGCGGGACAAGTGGGGAATGCCGGTTGCCAGGGTTCGCCTCGGATACCATCCGCGGGACCTCGAGGTAGCGCGATTCCTGGCGCGCAAGGGCGCGGCGGTGCTTGAGCAGCTTGGAGCCGAGAACGTCGCCTGGGGCGTCAGCGGCTCGCCGCCGCAGAACCTCGTGGCGGGCGGCTGCCGCTTCGGGACCGATCCCGAATCCAGCGTGCTGGACCCGGAATGCCGCGCCCACGAGGTCGAGAACCTCTACGTCACGGACGGCAGCTTCATGCCCACCGGTGGCAGCGTACCCCACACCTGGACCATCTATGCCAACGCCTTTCGGGTGGCGGACCGGATCGTTAACCAGCTCGGCGGAAGGAAGGGTGAGGTCGCGGCTGCCTAGATCCGTTGAGGCCGCCGCACGCGCGTAGGGAAGATCGCGCAAGGGGCGCGAAACTCGGTGTTGTAGAGTCAGGATTTCGCATGTACTATATGCGGCTCTGATGCGGGGTGGAGCAGTCAGGCAGCTCGTCGGGCTCATAACCCGAAGGTCGTAGGTTCAAATCCTGCCCCCGCTACCAAATAAATCAAAGGCTTGCGTCGAGAGGCGCGGGCCTTTTTCGTTTCTGGTCTTCGCAAGGACGGCTCGGGAGCGGCGCAAGGCGCTGGAGAGGATGCAGAGCGACCCCTAGACTCACCAATCACGCGTAGCCCCCGGAGGTAACGATGGAGATTGACACCAAGACCCTGCACATCAGCCGCCTGGCGCGCAACACGCTCGCCCTGATCCTCGCCGGCGGACGGGGCGCGCGGCTGCAGGACCTAACCCAGTGGCGGGCGAAGCCCGCCGTGCACTTCGGTGGCAAGTTCCGCATCATCGATTTCCCTCTCTCGAACTGCGTCAACTCCGGCATCCGGCGCATCGGCGTCCTGACCCAGTACAAGGCCCACTCCCTCATCCGGCATCTGGTCAGGGGCTGGGGACGGTTCCAGAACGAGCTCGGCGAGTTCGTCGAGGTGCTCCCGGCCTCCCAGCGCACGACGGGCAACTGGTATGCCGGCACCGCGGATGCCGTTTACCAAAATCTCGACATCATCCGCACGCACCAGCCGGAGCTGGTGCTGATCCTGGCGGGGGATCACGTGTACAAGATGGACTACGGTCCCATGCTTGCGTTCCACGCCGAGCAGAACGCGGACATGACGGTAGGGTGCGTGGAGGTGTCGCTCGAGGAGGCCCGCGGCTTCGGGGTGATGGCCGTCGACGAGCAGGGCAAGGTGCAGCGCTTCGACGAGAAGCCGGAGCAGCCGATCCCGATGCCCGGAAGCACTGACACGGCCTTGGCCTCCATGGGTATCTACGTGCTCAACACCCAGTTCTTGTTCGACGAGCTGATTCGCGACGCCCGCGACCCCGAGTCGGAACGAGACTTCGGCCGTAACATCATTCCCGACGCCATCGCCCGCAGCCGCGTCTACGCCTACCCATTCCGCGACCCGGAGAGCGCGGTGCAGGGTTTCTGGCGGGACGTGGGTACCGTGGATGCCTACTGGGCCGCCAACATGGAGCTGGTCGATCCGGAGCCGGAGCTGGACCTGTACGACAGCAAGTGGCCCATACTCACCTATCAGCAGCAGCTTCCGTCGGCCAAGTTCCTGGCGGAAGAGGGCCATCCGCAGGGCACCGTCATCGACTCCATCGTCTCCGGCGGCTGCCTGGTGCGTGCGGGCCGGCTCTGCCGCTCCCTCCTGTTTTCCAACGTCAAGGTTGACGGAGGATCTCAGCTCGATGAATGCGTAGTGTTTCCCGGTGTCACCGTCGGGCGCGACTGCCGGATCCGTAGGGCGGTAATCGACATCGGTTGTCGCATCCCGGACGGCGCCGTAATCGGCGAGGACCCGGAGGACGACGCGCGGCGTTTCCATGTCACTCACGGCGGCGTGGTGCTGATCACCCCTGAGATGCTGGGCCAAAGGAACCCTCAGTTCGGCTGAGCAGGTGCGCGCGGCGGGGCTTTACCAGGTAGATCTCCGATACGCCAGGACGACGACGCAGCGCCCGACGCAGGGGCTGAGCCCGAACGAGATCGCCGCGAGAGCGAGAGGCGAACTTGGGGCGCGCTGATTTCGGCATCTCTGGTCCGGGTGGCCGTGCTGCGCTACGCTCCCAAATTCACGGGGACGGATCGGTTTCCGCCGCCGCTTTCACCCAACTGCGAGCAAGAACTCTCCCGGCCGGACACTCTTACATCGTTGCTTTCGACGGAACAGCCCATGACCAAGTACCTTGTGCTCTTCTCGACCGCCCTGTTGCTGACCGGCTGTGCCACCACGGAGCGTCCGCTGATGCCTACGCCCGCCCTTTATCAGCAACCGGGCGGGCAGCCCGTCTTCAATCTCGCGCGGGACGCCCGGCCCAGTCCGGATGTGGACTTGCTCTACATCACCGACCGCGCCCCCGAGACCGATCCGGAGAGCACTTTGCCCTACGGTCAGGAGCGGGCGAAACGGATCGCATACGGCACCGCCCAGGTGCGCATGGTGCCGGCGCTCGATTGGGAGACCCTGCGCGAGCAGAGCCAGCTCCGCGAACGCACCAAGGCGGTCAATCTGGAGCTGGGCCTAGCCCGGGAGTTGGGCGCCTTTCCCGCGGAGCCATACCAGCTGTCGCGGACCGACGGCGGGTTCATCCTGCGGGACCGCGCGGAGCTCGAGTTCCACGCCGCGGCCAAGGCTGACCTCACCGCCGAGGTCGAGCGCCGGCTCGCTGCCGCGCCCAAGAAGGAAGTCATGTTGTATGTCCACGGCTTCAACGAGACCTTCGCCACCGCGGCCTATACCGCCGCTGAGCTTTGTCATTTTCTGGGCCGGGAGCAGGTGTGCGCGTTCTTCACCTGGCCCGCCTCGTCGACGGGCAACTTCCTGACCTCCTACACCACGACAACCGAGTCGGCCGACTATGCGGTGGAGCACCTTAAGAAAACCATTCGCATGCTGGCCGCCGTCCCCGGTGTGGAAGGGCTTCAGCTCCTCGCCCATAGCCGCGGCACGGTCGTGATGCTCAAGGCCGTTCGCGAGCTGATCCTGGAGGCGGTCGCCGCCGGCAAGGAGCCCTTGGACATCTACAAGATCGACAATCTGGTGCTGCTCTCTCCGGACATGGATGTGGATCTCGCTGCCCAGACGATCACGGGCTTTCTCTCGGATCCGGACCTGGTCACGGTGTGGCCCGGCGGACGTATACCGCGGATCTTGCAGGGCCGCCTGACGGTATACGCGTCTCCAGACGACCGAGCCTTGCTGATCTCCAAGATCCTGTTCCGCAGTCGCAACCGGGTGGGTCAGCTGCGCCCGGAGGACATCTCACCCAAGGCGCAAAACTACTTCGAGACCCTGGGGCGGGTTGATCTGATCTCCTACAAGGGCGCGCGGACGGACCGCTTCGGACATTCCTACTTCACGACCAATCCGGACGTCAGCTCTGACCTGATCCAAATGATCCGATACGACAAGCGGCTCGGGGAGCCGGGACGGCAGCTGATCAAGACGGGGCCAGTGACCTGGGAGTTCCCGGTCGATGGGGAGACAGGGGCCAACTGAGACCGCACGCCTGAGTCGACGCGCAGGGAGGTGAAGAGAGGAGGCGTGGACAAGTCCCCTTCGAGGGCCTGCCGGCCATCCTTCGATGAAGCGACGATGCGCTGGAGAAAAGCCGCGAGCGACGTGCCGGTGTTGCCCGCCGGAAGAATCCTTGTGTCAGCCGTCAGGCTGATGGGTGGCGAGCAAGGAGCGCAGGATGCGGCCCGCGTGGCGCAAAGGGAGCGAGAAGTGACCCTCATTCGCGAGAAAGTGGGCGTGGGTGTTGGGGAGGTTGGCCGCGTACCAGCGGGAGTGAGACGGGGGGACGGTTCCGTCCTCTTCCCCATGCCACAGGTGCGTCTCCAGCTCGATCCCGTCGAGCGGCAGCATCCAGTCGCTGGTGTAGAGCAGAAGCTCCTGACGTGCGCCGCGGGCTCCGTGGCGCATCGCGTCGTGCACGGCTTGATTGAGCGTGCGACGAATCTCGGGGCTTGCCAGCTCCCGCAAGTCAGCGACGGACGCGGTCGCCACCCTCATGCTGTCCAGGGTCTGTGGGTACAGGGACCAGAAGCCGGCGGTCAGGGGTCCGAAAAGAAACTCCGACCACAACGAAGTGCGGTGTGCGGCGGAGAAATTCAGTCGGGTCCGCCAGTCCAGCCCGTCGAGCAGGGATTCGAGGTAGATCGGTCCGAGGGGACCGACGAGGGCACACCTCAGGATCCGGCCCGGTATGCGACAGGCGCAGGCAAGGGCAAAGGGGGCGCCGCCAGAGACGCCGAGCACGGCGAATCGCCCGATCCCAAGGTGGTTTGCCAGTAGCTCCACGTCATCGGCCCAATCGCCGATTCTGCGGTCAGGCTGTGCGTCCGATTCCCCGCAGCCCGGGCGATCCGCGGCGATGATGCGCGCGTTTTCGGCGACCGCGAACGGGTGCATGATGCGCGCCTCACGGCGCGAGCTGAGAAAACCGTGGCAGTAGACAACGGGTACGCCTTCCGGATCGCCATACTGGGAGTAGGCAAGACGCCGGCCGGACGGCAGTTCGACGAATTGGGTGCGGTTCTCCAAGTGCCGCTCGGCTATAGAGCTCGCTTCCCGCGGCGCGGATTCGGATCGCCGATCTCAGCTTGCTGGTTCACTCGGTCGCGTTGGCCGATCTTTGTTACCGTTGGCTCGACGGTGCGTTTGCGCGATCCATCACCAGCTTTACCGCTCGATTCTTAGGCGGACCGGGGGCCAACGATCCGCCCGGCCGGTGACTCACGGCCCGTGGCAGGCGCGACAAGCCAGGCCCAGGCCGTCCATCTCTCTTGCCGCCCGATCTACCGAGCAGATACCCGTTACCGTTGCGCGGGGCTCTTTTCGCCTTGACGAGGCGCAGAGGTTTGCCTCGCACGAACTCGCGGCCGGCCGTTGCGGGAGTTATACGCAACCGGTTGGTTTGGGCAACCCCCCCCATTTGCAGATGAGCTTCATCGGACCCTTCTTGAAGACGCCGTAAAGGTCTTTGGTCGACACGCTCATCTTTTTCGCGAAGATGCGGATCGGGGGTACGACGCCGTCGTTTTCGTACATCGCCCTGGCCTCCCGGATGTAGGTCATGATCTGGTCGTCGATTTCGAAGTCGTCCTCTTTGGCCAACTCGATCGCGATCTGCTCGTTCCAGTCGTCACGGTTGACCAGAAATCCTTCCCCATCCACGGGTACGGTGACTGCCATCTGATGCTCCTAAAAACTTACAACCCTAATTGATATGCAAACCTTAACGTGCGGCCGGTTTCTTCCGGATCTACCATGCGAATACCATGGGAAATGGTCTGAGAGACGAGCGGTCAAGGTGGCGATCAGGAAAAACCTTCCAGGTACCCAGCGATTTGCGCCGCGGTGTCCAGGGGGTACGGGAAAAAGATCCGCTTAAGCCGATCTCCACGACGCAGATCCACGCCTTGCTGATCGACACCGGCGACGAACACCGTGTGCTCTCCCTGGGGTGAGGGTATCCAGGGCCGTAGAAGCGCCTGATGGGTCCGTTCGAGATCGCTGGAAATGGCCGCTTCCGCGCGGTGGTCGAGGGTCGAGGGGCGGAGGATACGCTCCGGTCCCACCCAGCGCGCGGTCGCGAATCCGCCGTTGTAGTGGAAGCGTAGCGGGACCAGGCGGTAGAAGCGAAAGCCGAGCTGCTCGAAGTAACCTCGCGTTTGGGGGAAATAGCGGAAATAGCGCTGCGCTTCAGCGGGTGCTTCGGAAGCGATTCTCGAGCAGTCCGCAAGACAAGTCAGGCGTTCGCTCTGTTGGACATCCCCTTGGGTATGCTCGAAGACGGTGAAGGCGCAGCGTGGGTCGGCGTCCAGGTTTCGGCAATGCTGGGCCAGGTGGCTGAGGAGCAGGAGGGGACGACCGCCGCCGTCGAGGCAGTAGGGTACGACGGAACCAAACGGATAACCCGGTTCGGCTTGCGAGTGCGTCGAAAGCACCGCGCGAAAGCTACCCTCCCAGAGCCGGCGGGGTGTCTCGAACCGAATCTCAGCCAGTTGCGACTTAGCCGGGCTGTCGGTCAAGCCGCTCTGCCTTGATGGCTTCAAGCACCCCGTCCCAGAACCGGATCCGGGCGCAGATGGCCTCTTCGGCCGCGGTCTCCGCCTCCTCGATCTTGACGGGGTCGTCTCCGCATAGGGTCTCCAGAAGCCGCAGTGACATGGGGGCGTGGAGGTCCTCGTCGAGCCCGATGTGGCGGGTCAGATAGTAGTGGAACGTCGGCGCCTGGGCCGCGGTGACCTGCATCTCGTGCAGCAGGCGTCGGAACATGTCCGGGATCACCCGTTCGCGACCGAGCGCCAGCGCCGCGGCGACCGCGTGCGGCTTGTCCTCCCGGACGAAGCAGAAGGTGGTCTCCGAGAAATAACGGGCGGGTACGGGCACGAGGTCGGAGTACAGGGCATCGTCGATACCGCGCTCCCGCACCAGGGTCAGGAAGCGCCGGGGCATGTCACCGTCGGCGGCAATCTCGTCCATGGCGACGCAATAGAGCTCGAAATGGCTACCGTAGACAACCTTTCCGCCGTCGCCGGGCGCGGTGTCGGATTCCTCTTCGAGCACCAGGCGATTGATGAAGTGACGCAAGGCGGGATCCCCGATCGGCATCCAGGGGATTTCGGCCGGGGCGATGTGCCGCTGCAGGTACTTCACCAGGGACATGAAATCCCAAACGGAGAACACGTGGTGCCGCATGAAGACCCGCAGGTCATCGACGCTGCGTACGGCCTCGTAGATCGGGTGACGCTCCAGCTCGGAAAGCAAGGGATGGAGGTGCTCAAGATTGATCGCGCCCATGGCGTCGGGCCTCGTAATTCAGTATTTCATTCGGCACTGATCAATATACGCCCTGGCGGCGGAAATTGGCCACCCGGGCGAGCTCACTTGAGCGCGAATCGAATCGGTACGCGAAGCGGCCAGCGCGTCTTTCCGATCTCCTGGGGTATGGGCTTGAAGACGGAGAGGCGCTTGAGGGTTTCAATCGCCGCCTGGTCCAGCGACCCGTGGCCGGACCCCTTGTCGATCCGAACATTGCGGATGCGGCCATCCGCCAGAATCACGAAGGAAACCGTGACGACGCCTTCCAGGTTGCGCCGCTGGGCCTGCCTGGGATAGTGGCGATGCCTGGCGATGGCGCGTTGGAGCTCGGCCAGATACCGACCCTGTGCCGCCTTCCCGCTTTTGGTTTCGACAGCGGACCGCGTTCCGCCGCTGACCGCCGGCCGGCTCGATCCGCGCCTGGATTCGCGGTTGGAGCTGTTCGACTGCGGTCGGTTCTCGGCCAGCTTGGGTTTGTAGGTTTGTTTGGGCTCTGATTTCGGCTTCGGCTTCGGCTTCGGCTTCGGCTTCAGGCTCCGGCTTAGGCTCCGGCTTAGGCTCCGGCTTCAGGCTCCGGCTTAGGCTCCGGCTTAGGCTCCGGCTTAGGCTCCGGCTCAGACTTCGGTTCAGGCTCCTTCAGCTCGGTTACGACCGCCGCCGGTTCGGGCGGAGGCTCCTCGGTGATCGTGGGCAGGGGTTCGGTTTCGGGCTCGGGTTCCTCGATCGGTTCCTCCTCGGGCGGGGGCGGCGGCTCCTCGACCGGGGCGGGGTCTGGCTCGGGCTCGGCGATATCGGCGTCTGCACGATCCGGCACGGGGTCGGTTTGCTCAACCTCAGCCTCGAACATGGCGAGCGTGACACCCACCGCGTAGTCGCTGGCGCCCAGAGCGATCCCTGGCTCCGGCTGCGGCCAGAGTACCGCCGCGGCCAAGGACAGATGCAGCAGGCCGGAGACCAGGAACGCGACCGGTCGGCACCAGCGACTTTGGGCGTGGCGATTCACGGGTTGCGGGTGAGAATGGTCAGGCGTTCGAGCTCGCGCGCCTTGAGCAGATCCACCACCGCGACGAAACGGGCAAAGCGGGTTTCCGCGTCGACGCGAAGCACCACGGGGGTTTCCGGCGGGACACCGTCGAGGCGATCGGCGAGCGCCTCCAGCGTCAATGCCGCCGCGTCCAGAAAGAGCTCTCCCTCGCGGTCGATGCCGATCTCCAGGCGCTCGATGCTGATTGGCTCAGCCTTGGCTTCGGCCTGGGGCAGCCGGATGTCTAGCCTGCCCTCGACGATGAAGGTCGCCGTGGTGAGCACGATGGCCAGCAGCACCAGCATGATGTCGATGAACGGAATCACATTGATGGTGTCGATGCGCTTCATGCCGGATGGGACCTCCGCCACAGCGCGGTGATCACCTCGACTTTGCGCACCAGGGCGTTGTAGAAGATGATCGCCGGGATGGCCACGACCAGTCCGAGGGCGGTAGCCTTGAGCGCCAGCGCGAGCCCGAGCATGATTACCTCGGTCTCGATGGCGCCTCCTTGGCCGATGTCGTAGAAGGCGATGAGGATTCCGAGCACGGTGCCGAGCAGTCCCACGTAGGGCGCGTTGGCGCCGATGGTGGCGATGGCCGTGAGGTTCCGGGTGAGGGAGATATTGAGCTCTTCGGCGTTATCGAAGAGGGCGACATCCACCCGGGCCAGGTAGAGGTAGCGTTCGATGACGAAGGCCACCAGCAGAAAGCTCATGAAGCCCAGGACGCCCAGCACGCCGTAATCCAGATACTCTTTCAGTACTTCCATCTATGTTCCTCTCTCGGTCTCTCGTTCGGGTGCCAGTCGCGTGACCTCAGCGCTGCTCATCGCTTTCCTGGTCGGATTGCTGAGTGCACTCCACTGCATCGGCATGTGCGGCGGGATCGCGGGGGCGCTCAGCTTCTCGCTGCCCGAGCGCACGCGCGGCGACTGGCAGCGCTTTGCCCTGTTCCTGCTCGCCTACAACGGCGGTCGGGTTGTCAGCTATGCGGCAGCCGGCGCTGCCTTTGGCACCCTGGGAGGGGCGCTGATGGCGACTGGGGACCATGCATGGCTGAACGACGGCCTGCGCTGGCTCGCTGCGTTGGTCGTGGTGGGTATTGGCCTTTACATCGCGGGGTGGTTTCCTCGTTTCTCCCTGATCGAGCGGATTGGTGAGCCGGTCTGGCGTTTCCTGGAGCCTTTCGGGCGGCGTCTTCTGCCCGTCACCAGCCTTCCGCGGGCGGTCCTGTACGGCGCTGTCTGGGGGTGGCTGCCGTGCGGTCTCGTCTACACCATGCTGATTAGCACTCCCGCCCAGGGTGGTCCCGTCGGTGGCGCGCTGTATATGGCCGCGTTCGGCCTTGGAACTCTGCCCGTGCTCTTGGTCACCGGGCTCTTCGCCGGAAGATTGTACCGCTTCGCGGGCGATCGGAGGATCCAGGCCATCTCAGGCCTTACGGTTGTCGGCCTCGGCCTTTTTACCCTCCTTTTCCAAGGTTACAATTATGCATTAGTATGACCATCGGCTACAGGCGATGGATCTTCACAGAGAGGGTGAAGAATGATGGAACCGAATCAAAACGCTCTGATCGGCGATGCCCCGGTGTTTCGGCGTGTCCTCAAGGCGGCCCAGGTGGTGGCCGCGACGGATGCGAACGTGGTGATTCAAGGGGAGGGCGGTTCAGGAAAAGAGGTGATCGCGCGCACCATCCACCAGCTCAGCCCGAGACGTGCTCATGCCTTCGTCGTTGTTGGCTGCGCCGGGCTTGCCGAGAGCGAGGTCGATGCCGGGTTCACCGCGCGGGTGGCGCAGGCGGGCGGCGGCACCCTGTTTCTGGACGAGGTATCGGAGCTGCCGCCGATCGGGCAGAGCCGGCTGTTGCGCCTCCTCGAGCGGGGCGGCGAGACCTCGGCGGGGCCGGTGCCGCGTGTCATCGCCACCACCAGCCGCGACCTGTGGCTAGCCGTCGAGGCGGGCGAGTTCCGGCGTGATCTGTACTATCGGCTCTACGTGGTACCGCTCGAGATGCCCCCGCTGCGCGAGCGGGTCCAGGACATTTCGCCCCTGTTGGAGCATTTCGTTCACCGGGCCGCGCAGGCCCATGGCCTGGAACCGCCGCGGATCACCGCGACGGCCGGGCGGCTTCTGCGTCGCTATGCGTGGCCGGGAAACGTGCGCGAGCTGAAGAATTTTTGCGAGCGGATCGCCATCCTGTTCGCCGGCAACGAGGTGGGCCCCGACAATCTGCCTTGGGAGATCCGGCGCGGCGACATGAGTGCGGGGGAGGACCTGATCTTCCGGCTCCCGTCCTCGGGGATCAATCTCAACGACCTCGAGGTGGAGGCGATTCGTCAGGCGCTCGCCCTGGCCGGCGGAAACAAGAGTCGTGCTGCGCGCTTGCTGGGACTCACCCGGGACACCTTTCTCTACCGGATGCAGAAGCACGTCATCACTGCCTAGGCCCGCTTAGCCGTGGCGGCGGGGCTAGCCCGTGTTTCTGGCGGTGGGAGGTCGCTGGGAGCGGACGTGACGCGAGGGATCAGCGCGCGCGGTAGGTGATGCGGCCCTTGGTGAGGTCGTAAGGCGTCAGCTCGACCGTCACCTTGTCGCCGGTCAGGATGCGGATATAGTGCTTGCGCATCTTGCCGGAAATATGCGCGGTCACCACGTGACCGTTCTCCAGCTCTACGCGGAACATCGTATTTGGCAGGGTTTCGATCACCGTGCCTTCCATCTGGATTACGTCTTCTTTTGCCATGGACCGGTCTTCTTTGCCTTTAAGGCGCCTCCTGCGGTAAAGCTGCCGAAGTATATCACAGAGATATTCGGAAACCCGTTCTTGCGTTCGACGGCGCTGATCATCGCCATGCTTGCATCGACTGGCGTCGCCGCCTGGGTCTGCCGCAGGCGGCGCCGAGCGCGGATCAGGGCTGTGAGATCAGCTCGCCGCGGCTGAAGCGCCGCCATTGGTCCGCGACGAATGCCTCGATTGGGCGGAATCTGTCCTTGTAGCTCATCTTGCCGCAGGATTCGATCCAATAACCCAGGTAGAGGTGGTTCAGCCCAAGCCGCCGTGCCTGAGCGACCTGACTGAGCACGGCATAGGTGCCGAGCGCCCGTGCCGAGAGGTCGGGATCGAAGAAGGTGTACACGGCTGAAAGGCTTTGCGGGAGCAGGTCGGTAACCGCCACCGCCACAAGGCGGTCGCGCAGGCGGATCTCGAGCAACCGGGTCTCGCCGCCCCAGGGAACGAGCAGAAATTCCTCGTAGCTCTCCCGTGTGATGTTCTCCGACATGCCGCCATCGGGATGGCGGCTTCTGAGATAGGCCGCGTAGAGGCGGAAGTGATCCGGATCGAAGCGCGCGGGGCGTTCCGTGAGCATCAGGTCAGCGACGTTGCGCGCCATATTGCGCCGTTGAGATCGGTCGGGGGAGAAGTGCTCGACCGGGATGCGCACCGGCACGCAGCGCCGGCATCCGGCGCACTCGGGGCGGTAGATGTCGGTTCCGCTGCGCCTGAATCCATGCTCGAGCAGAAACTGGTACCGCGCACCGTCGATCGGGGCGAGGGGATCGACGAAAAGGGTGCGAGCCTCCAGCCCGGGCAGGTAGGCGCAGGGGTGGTCCCGGGTCAGGAACAGTCGCAGGGAGACCGTCTGGCCGCGTCCCTCGGTCTTCACCGCGTGGGCACCGCCGGGTCCGCAAGGTCTGTTTCCCCGGCGATGGCGGGCTCGCCCTCCCATCGACTTCCGTGGCGGCGCGTTGCGCACCAGCGCCCCAGGAGGCGAATGAATTCTTCTCGCGGGATCTCCCGGGCACCCATGCGCACCAGGTGTGCGGTAAGCACCTGACAGTCGATGAGGCGGAAGTCCCAGGACGAGAGCCGGTGGCACAGGTGCACCAGAGCGACCTTGGATGCGTCGCTCACCCGGCTGAACATGGACTCGCCGAAGAACACCCGCCCCAAGGCGACCCCGTACAGCCCGCCCGCGAGGTGCCCCTCGTGCCAGACTTCTATCGAGTGGGCGTGTCCGTGCCGATGCAGCCGCTGGTATGCGGCGATCATCTCGGGAACCAGCCAGGTGCCTTCGCTGCCGGATCTGGGCTCGGCGCAGGCGCGGATCACGGCGTCGAAGTCGCGGTCGAGGGTGACGCGGAACCGGCCTTGGCGCAGGGTCTTCGCCAGGCTGCGCGAGACGCGAACCTGCCGCGGGTCGAGCACGGTCCTCGGGTCCGGCGACCACCAGAGGACCGGGTCTCCGGGGCTGAACCAGGGGAAGATGCCGCGCCGGTAGGCGTTGAGCAGGCGCGGTACGCCGAGATCTCCGCCGACCGCCAGCAGGCCGTTCGGCTCCCGCTCCGCCAGGGCGACGTCCGGGAAGGGTGCATCCGGATCATTGGGGTCGAGGAGAAAGATCACGTGTCGCCGCCTTCCGTCTTGAAAGGGCTGCGCCCGCGCATCTCGACCAGATAGTCCTCCATGCTCTCGCGCTCGAGCCCGAGGAAGCGGCCGATGGCGTCGCGAAAGCGCGGGTCGGCGATGCGGTGGGCGGACCAGGTCGGCGTCGGCAGGAAGCCGCGGCTGATCTTGTGCTCTCCCTGCGCCCCGGGCTCGAACCGCTTCAGTCCCTCCCGGATGCAGTACTCCTGGCCCTGATAGTAGCAGGCCTCGAAGTGCAGGCTGTGGAAGTCCTCGAAGCAGCCCCAGTGCCGACCGTACAGGCTCTTGGTGCCGACCAGGTTGAACGCGGCGGCGACCACGTCGTCCTCATGATAGGCCAGCACCAGAAGCAGGTTTCCGCCCATGGTGCGGCCGATCTCCCGGAAGAAACCGAGCGACAGGGTCGGGATGCCGCCGCGCTTGTCGAAGGTTCCGCAATAGAGGCGATGGAACAGTGCCCACTCGTCCTCGGTGACCTCGCCGCCGGGCAAGAGCCGGAAGCGGATTCCGGCCTCCCTGACCCGTCGGCGCTCGCGTTTGATGTTCTTGCGCTTGGGCGCCGACAAGGCGCCCAGAAAGTCGTCGAAGCTCCGGTAGCCCCGGTTGTCCCAATGGAACTGGCAGCCCATGCGTCGCATGAGGCCGGCCGCCTCGAGCCAGTTGGTCTCCTCGTCGGTGGTGAACAACCAGTGCAGGGAAGAGACCCCGAGTCGCCCGGCGACCTCATCCGCGCCGCGGATCAGGGCCGTGGCATGCTGTCCGCGGCCGGGCCTATCCCCGGTCAGGATGCGAGGCCCGGTGGCCGGGGTGTAGGGGGCGGCAACGACCAGCTTCGGGTAATACTTCATCCCGGCCCGGTGATAGGCGTCGGCCCAGGACCAGTCGAAGACGAACTCCCCGTAAGAATTGAACTTGAGATAACAGGGCGCGGCGGCGACCAGGGCGCCGGTCTCGTCGCGCAGGGCCAGATGATGGGGCAGCCAGCCGAGTTCCTGCCCGACACAGCCGTGGCGCTCCATGGCCGCGAGGAACTCGTGGCGCAAGAAGGGCGTATCCGGGTCCGCCAGCCGGTTCCACTCCCCGGCGGGGATCTCGTCGATCCGGCTATGGGTGGTCAGGATCGGCATCGCGGTGGGACTCGGTCAAGGGCTTAGCCGAAAAGGTGCGGTGACCTCGTGCCGGGTACAAGCCCTCCCGCACCCCGCGCGCCGGTTGGAGCCCGATGACGCCTCGCCTGGTTTCCCGCGGCGATAGCGCGGGCGGTCTGACTACTCCAGCGCGTCGAGATATTTCTCCGCGTCCAGCGCGGCCATGCAGCCGGTGCCGGCCGAGGTGATGGCCTGACGGTAGACGTGATCCATGACGTCGCCGGCGGCGAAGACCCCGGGCACGGACGTGGCCGTGGCGTTGCCCTCCGTGCCGCTGTGCACCTTGATATACCCGTTGGACATCTCGAGCTGGCCCTCGAAGATTTGGGTGTTGGGCTGGTGTCCGATGGCGATGAATACGCCCATGAGCTCGATGTCCTCGGTCGATCCGTCCTCGACATTCTTGATCCGAATCCCGGTGACGCCCGTCGGGTCGCCAAGGACCTCGTCCAGCACCCGGTTCCATTCGATCCTGACGTTGCCGTGCTCGGCCTTCTCGAACAGATGCTGCTGCAGGATCTTTTCCGCCCTGAGGGCGTCGCGCCTGTGGACCAGAATCACCTCCGAGGCGATATTCGAGAGATACAGCGCCTCCTCGACCGCCGTGTTGCCGCCGCCGATGACCGCCACCTTCTGGTTCTTGTAGAAGAAGCCGTCGCAGGTGGCGCAAGCCGAGACGCCGCGGCCGCGGAATTCCTGCTCGGACGGCAGGCCCAGGTATCTGGCGCTCGCCCCGGTGGCGATGATCAGCGCATCGCAGGTAT
This sequence comes from uncultured Gammaproteobacteria bacterium, assembly GCA_963698495.1. Classification (GTDB taxonomy): domain Bacteria; phylum Pseudomonadota; class Gammaproteobacteria; order Chromatiales; family Chromatiaceae; genus CAVORB01. Next base: position 86,089 of record CAVORB010000018.1, read on the forward strand.
AGACCCCAGAGTCTCCGGTGAGACGCAGGGGCCGTACGCCGAGCTCCACCTTGCTGATCTGATCGAAGATGATCTCCGTCTCGAAGCGTTCGGCGTGGCGGCGCATACGGTCCATCAAGTCCGGCCCCTGGACCCCGTCCGGGTCGCCGGGCCAGTTGTCCACGTCGGTCGTCGTCATCAGCTGGCCGCCCTGTTCCAGCCCGGTGATCATGACCGGGTGGAGGTTCGCCCGCGCGGCATATACCGCGGCGGCGTAACCGGCAGGGCCGGACCCGAGGATGAGCAGACGGCAGTGCTTGGTTTCGCTCATGAGATGGCGCTCCGAAATCGTGTTCGACGGTCCGAATCCCGGTCCGAGAAGGACGCGTCGAGAGGTTGCCGCGCGGCGCCGTGGAATCGGAACCGCGGCGGATCGGCTAAAGTTCGGAATGGTACGGACTGGGCGTGATTTGGTAAAGCAACAGGGGTAAGCAATGCGGATCGGCATTCCACGGGAAATCAAACCTCTGGAGGGCCGCGTGGCCCTGGTGCCGGAGGCCTGCGGCGACCTCGTCCGACAGGGTCACGAGGTGCTGGTCGAACGCGGCGCCGGAGCGGCGAGCGGCTTCGGCGACGACGCCTACGCGGCGGTCGGCGCGCGTCTGATCGACGATGCCGCTACGCTGTACGCGCAGGCGCAGCTGGTGGTGAAGGTCAAGGAGCCCTGGGGGCCGGAGGTGGAGCTCCTGCGCGCGGAGCAGCTTCTGTTCTGCTTTCTGCACCTGGCGGCGAATCCGGATCTCACGGCGCATCTGTGCAACATCGGCCTGACGGCGGTTGCCTTCGAGACCCTGGTGTCCGACGGCAAGCTCCCGATCCTGGCACCGATGAGCGACATCGCCGGCCGCCTGGCAGTGCAGTTCGGGACCACGTTGCTCTATGCTCCCAACGGCGGTAAGGGATTGCTGCTCGGCGGACTGCCGGCGGCGGAGCGGGGCCGCGTCGTGGTGCTGGGAGCGGGCAACGCGGGGGCGGCGGCGGTGCGCATGGCCGCCTCCACCGGGGCCTGGGTCACGGTCTTCGACCGCGATCCCGGGAAGCTCGCGGCGATGCGCCGCGCCGGGCCCAACGTCACCTCCCTTTACCCTTACACCGACAGCATCGCCCGCGCGGTTGCATCGGCCGATCTTCTGGTCGGAGCGATACTGCTTCCCGGCGCAAGGGCGCCGCGGCTGATCTCCGAGGCGCAGGTTGCGGCCATGGAGCCGGGGAGCGTGATCGTCGACATTTCTGTTGACCAGGGGGGCTGCATCGAGACCACGCGTCCGACCACCTACGATGACCCCACCTACAGGGTTCACGACATCGTCCACTTCGGTGTCACCAACATGCCGGGTGCCGTTCCACGAAGCGCTTCAGGCGCCCTCTGTGCGAGCCTGTACCCCTGGGTCGCGCGCATGGCCAGGCCGGCATGGCGCGATGACCCGGTGCTCGCGGCGGCGATCAACGTATCGGGCGGCGACGTCGTCCATCCGGCGCTCAAGCAAGGCTAGTCGACTCGAACCGCGAAATTGCACGAAGAAGCCGCGGTAAGGTTATAATCTGTCAACACTCAGAGTGCGGCTGGCGCCGTGCGGGCAAGGGCCACGCGGGCGCTGGTTTCCGGTTCCGGCGGAGTGACGGCGAGAGGGGGAGTTCGTGGCACAGGCGACAAGGCTCGATCAGGCGACCTTCGGCGATTACGTGCAACGCGTCGTGCGCGAGGGGGCGATGTGGGCGCTGATGTGCATGGCGCTCTATCTGGTGATCTCGCTGGCGAGCTACACGCCGCAGGACCCGGGCTGGTCCCACGTCGGCCACGGCGACGAGGTGTTCAACGCCGGCGGTCGCGCCGGGGCCTGGTTCTCGGACGTCGCGCTCTACCTGTTCGGCCTGTTTTCGTACCTCATCCCGGTGATGGTGGGCTGGAGCGCCTATCTGGTCTTCAAGCGACACGAGCCGGAGCCCGAGACCAGGCTTCAGAAGCTAGCCCTGCGCTGGCTCGGCTTTTTCATCACCCTTGCGGCGGGCTGTGCGCTGGCGAGCATCCATCTGCCTCAGTTCAGCGGCCACTTGCCGAACGGAATCGGAGGCGGCCTGGGTCAGCTGATCGGGGGGCAGATGACCGGCGCCTTCAGCGCCACCGGCGCCAGCCTGTTCCTGTTCGGGCTCTTTCTGGCGGGTTTCACGCTCTTCTCGGGGCTTTCGTGGCTGGCCATCATCGATCTCCTGGGGGCCGGCGCGCTCACGCTGCTTCGCTGGACCGGGGCTGGGATGGCCGCGCTCCTCGGGCGCTCGCGCCGCGGAGCAGAAGCAGTAGCGGACATGGATGACGACACCGATCAGCAGGCAGCGCTGGTTCATGTGCCGTTCACGGCCGAAGACAACGTGGGGACCGAGCCCCCGGCGCCGCCAAGGGCGGCCCGTCTCGCGGCCCGGCCGAAGCCTGTGGCCCGCAAGTCGGTGAAGAAGTCGGCCGCGGAAGAAACCCAGCTGCCACTGCGGCCGCTGCTGGCGGAGGGCGAGCACCCACCGCTGGAGCTGCTCGACGCCCCGCGTAAGAGCGGCAAGGGCTATACGAAGGAGATGCTCGACGAGCTCTCCCGCCAGGCCGAGATCAAGCTGGCGGACTTCGGCGTGGCGGTCGAGGTGGTGGCGGTTCATCCCGGGCCGGTCGTGACCCTGCTCGAGCTTCAGCTCGCGCCGGGCACCAAGGTCAGCAAGATCACCGGCCTTGCCAAGGACATCGCCCGCGCCCTCTCTACCATCAGCGTGCGTGTGGTGGAGGTGATCCCCGGTAAGTCCGTCATCGGCCTGGAGATCCCCAACGAGCAACGGGAGACCGTCTTCCTGAGCGAGGTCCTGGGCGCCCACTGCTACCAGGACGCCAAGTCGCCCCTGACCCTGGCTCTTGGCACCAATATCTCGGGCCAGCCCGTGGTCGCGGACCTCGCGCGCATGCCGCATGCCCTGATCGCCGGCACGACCGGCTCGGGCAAGTCCGTCGCCATCAACGCCATGATCCTGAGCCTGTTGTTCAAGGCGAGTCCCAGGGACGTGCGATTGATCATGGTCGATCCGAAGATGCTGGAGCTCTCGGTCTACGAGGGAATTCCGCACCTGCTCACGCCGGTGGTCACCGACATGAAGGAGGCGGCGAACGCGCTTCGCTGGTGCGTCGCCGAGATGGAGCGCCGCTACCGGCTGATGGCGCAGCTGGGCGTGCGCAACATCGGCGGCTACAACCGCAAGGTTGCCGAGGCCGAGGCCGCCGGCGAGCCGATCCCCGACCCCATGTTCGTCACCGAGCACGGCGGGCGGGAGGAGGACGGCGTCGACGGCGAGGCGCCGCATCTCGCGCACCTGCCGTACATCGTGGTCATCATCGACGAGCTGGCGGACATGATGATGGTGGTGGGCAAGAAGGTGGAAGAGCTCATCGCCCGTCTGGCGCAGAAGGCGCGCGCCTCCGGTATCCACCTGCTGCTGGCCACGCAGCGCCCCTCGGTGGACGTGCTCACCGGTCTGATCAAGGCCAATATTCCGACCCGCATGGCATTTCAGGTCTCCGCCCGGGTGGATTCGCGCACCATCCTCGACCAGCAGGGCGCCGAGCACCTGCTCGGGTACGGCGACATGCTCTACCTCCCGCCGGGCACCAGCTTCCCGCAGCGGGTGCACGGCGCCTTCGTGGACGACCACGAGGTGCACGGGGTGGTCGAGTTCCTCAAGCAGACGGGGGTGCCGGACTACATCGACAGCATCCTGCAGGACGCCGGGGAGGGCATCCCAGGACTCGACCCGGAACCCCGCGGCGGCGACACCGAGGATCAGGATCCCCTGTTCGACGAGGCGCTGCGCATCGTCACCGAGACGCGCCGCGCCTCGATCTCCGGGGTGCAGCGACGGCTCAAGATCGGCTACAACCGGGCCGCGCGCATGATCGAAGAGATGGAGCGCATCGGCGTGGTTGGCCCCGCAGAGACGAACGGCAACCGCGAGGTGCTGGCCCCGCCGCCTCCCGAGGACTGATCCCCGAAAGCGCGTTACACTAGGAAGAGGCTGATGTGGGCCGTCCCGGCCAAGATCAGCACGTCACATCCATGCGCCGCGGGATGCGCTGAATCGATCAGCGCCTCTATCGGGCTATACCCACACCGGATCCCCAGCCACAAACCTATGACAAGATGTTTCCACCCGCCCGGCGCGTCGGCGACTCGCCGGGGCTGGATGCCCCAGCTGTGCACTCGCCCTGCTCGGACTGACCCTCGTCGCCTCGGTCAATGCCAGCGCCGGCGGAGCCGATCTGCTGAAGGACTATCTCAGCGGGCTGCGTACCCTGAGCGCAAAGTTCGAGCAGATCACCTTGAGCGCGGACGGCGGGCGCATGATGGAGTCCACCGGCACCTTTTATCTCAAGCGTCCCGGGAAGTTCCGCTGGGAGTACAGCGCGCCCGACGCGCAGGTGATCGTGGCGGACGGGGACCGGGTTTGGCTGCACGACCTGGAGCTGGATCAGGTCTCCCACAAGGGGCAGGATTCGGCCCTGAGCGGCACCCCGGCCCAGCTGCTGGCGAACGAGGAGCCGATCGAGCGGCATTTCGAGGTCGCGCCCTGGGACGCGGGCGACGAGCGTCAATGGGTCGAGCTCACACCCAGGGCGAACGACACCCAAGTGGTGAAGATCCGCATCGGCTTCATCGGCGATCGGCTGGACACCCTGCTCATGGAGGACAGCTTCGGCCAGCTCACCCGCTTCAGCTTCACCGACACCAAGCGCAATCCCAGCCTGAATGACAGCCTGTTCCGCCTGCCGCGATCGGCCACGAGCGATTTCATCGAGTTCTAAGGACGCCGCCCTCGGCGTGGCCCCCATGGCCGGTGCGTGCCGCGGCGTTCGGTGCCGCGACCGAGTTAGCGCACCGGCACACAGCCACGCCGTGAGATCGCGATGGGTCCCGCGCGACGGGCGTATTCGCCCCCTGCCGTGAGCGCGGCCCCCCAGACGCCGGGTAGACCCCTCGCGGAGCGCATGCGCCCGCGCACCCTGGATGAATTCGTCGGCCAGCAACACCTGCTCGCGCCGGGCAAGCCGCTGCGCCGCGCCATCGAGGCGGACCGCCCGCACTCCATGATCTTCTGGGGGCCGCCCGGCACCGGAAAGACCACCTTGGCACGGCTCCTGGCCGGCTGCCGCAACGCCCACTTCATGCGCTTGTCGGCGGTGCTGTCTGGGGTCAAGGACATTCGCGAAGCGGTCGCGCGGGCGAAGCAGGTGCGCGAGGTCGAAGGCCTCGGCAGCATCCTGTTCATCGACGAGGTCCACCGCTTCAACAAGGCCCAGCAGGATGCCTTTCTCCCGCACGTGGAGGAGGGCACCCTGGTCTTCATCGGCGCCACGACGGAGAACCCCTCGTTCGAGCTCAACAATGCCCTCTTGTCGCGCGCCCGGGTTTACGTGCTCAAGGTGCTTCCCGTCGCCGACCTCGAGCGCATCATCGATCAGGCACTCGCGGACACCGAGCGCGGTCTCGGTGGCTATGGTCTCAGGATAGACGCCGACCAGCGCCGACGGATCGCCGAGGCGGCGGATGGTGATGCCCGGCGCGCGTTGAATCTGCTCGAGCTTGCGGCCGACCTGACCGAAGGGGTGGAGATCGGGGATGATGTGGTGGCGGAGGTGATCGCCGGCCACCTGCGCCGGTTCGACAAGGGTGGCGACATCTTCTACGACCAGATCTCGGCGCTGCACAAGTCGGTGCGCGGGTCATCGCCCGACGCGGCGCTTTACTGGCTGGCGCGTATGATCGACGGCGGTTGCGATGCCCTCTACATCGCCCGCCGGGTGGTGCGCATGGCGAGCGAGGACATCGGCAACGCCGACCCGCGCGCCCTGCAGCTGGCGTTGGACGCCTGGGACGTGCAGGAAAGGCTGGGCAGCCCGGAGGGCGAGCTGGCGATCGCCCAGGCGGTGGTCTACCTCGCCTGCGCGGCCAAGAGCAACGCGGTCTACGCCGCATGGAACGCCGCTCTGGAGGGCGCGCGCGGCTCGGGCTCCCTGGAGGTCCCAGTGCACCTGCGCAACGCCCCGACGCGGCTCATGAAGGAGCTCGGACACGGCAAGCGTTACCGCTATGCGCACGACGAGCCCGAGGCCTACGCCGCGGGCGAGAGCTACCTCCCCGAGGGCCTGGGGACCCCGCGTTACTACCGGCCGGTGGATCGGGGTCTGGAGATCCGCATCCGCGAGAAGCTCGCTCATCTCCAGGACCTGGACCGGGCGGCGGGCGGGACAGCCAAGCCGGAGAAGGACCAAGGCGGGAGCTGAAGCCGCCGCCCGCCCTGCGATCAGCGACTGCCTCTGCCGGATATCCGCAGCAACAGCCGGTCCAGGCCGCGGGTGGAGAGGACGCGCCGCAGGTTGCCCAGCAGATAGGTCGGGAAGGTCACATAGTAGCGGGGCCGCGGGCGCGGGCTCTCCAGGGCGTGGATCAGCTTGCGCAGCACCGCCTCCGGGGGGAGGGTGAAGGGCGCGGCCGGTCCCGCCTTGAGCAGGCGTTTCTCCATGGCGCGGTAGGTCTGGCGGTGGACGCTGTGCTCGGCGTCGATGTGCGCCGGAATTTCTCATGTCCGTTGGCGCGGAAACGGCTTGCGATCGGGCCTGGCTCGATCAGCGAAACGGCGATGCCGCTGCCCGCGAGCTCCAGCCGCAGGGTGTCCGTCAGCCCCTCGAGCGCAAACTTGCTGGCCACGTAGGCGCCGCGGTAGGGCAGGGTAACCAGGCCGAGCACCGAGCTGTTCTGGACGATGCGGCCCTCGCCGTGCCGGCGCATCGCCGGAATGACCCGGCAGGTCAGCTCATGCCAGCCGAGCAGGTTGGTCTCCAGCTGCGCGCGCAGGACCTCGCGCGAGAGGTCCTCCACCGCGCCGGGCTGGCCGTAGGCGCCGTTGTTGAACAGGGCGTAGAGGCGGCCTCCGGTGCGCCGCAACACCTCGTCCGTCGCGCGGGCGATGCTGTCGCTGTCGTCCAGATCGAGCCGCAGCGCCTCCAGACCTTCGGCGATCAGGCGTTTGACGTCCGCCTCGCGGCGCGCCGACGCGAACACCCGGTAACCGCGATCCGCCAGCCCGCGCGCGCAGGCATGACCGATACCCGACGAACAGCCGGTGATCAGAACGGAGCGATGATGCCTGTCGGTCATGGTCGGTCTCCCTGGGCGCCGGCGCGCCCGATACCCTGGCGGCGTTCGCTCCACGGAACCGGCCGTGCGCCTTCGCCAACGGGGATGTTGAAAATCGGTCCGGAAACCCTATCCTCTCTCCGTTTTTCCAGTGATGACTGGCGAGGAAACGAGATGCCCATCTACGAATACCGTTGCGAGGACTGCGGCCACGAGCTGGAGGCGCTGCAAAAGGTCAGCGACGAGCCCTTGCGGGAATGCCCGGAATGCGGGAATCCCGCACTCAAGAAGCTGATCTCGGCCGCCGGTTTCCGGCTTAAAGGAGGCGGATGGTACGAGACCGACTTCAAGAGCGGCAACAAGCGAAACGTCCACGATGCGGGGGACAAGAAGGAAGGCGGAACCCCATCGGCGGGGAAGAAGGAGAAGGTGGACACGAAAAAGAAGGCTGTACCCAAGCCGGCCGCGGTCGCCAAGGACTGAGCGCCGCTCCGGAACCCCGCTTGCGCTGCCCTGCGCCGCTTAGTATCGTTCGACTCTTTTTCGCGGCCGTTCAGGCCGCGGGCCAGGAAACCTTGAGACATCGGGGCAGAGAGAGATGCGCAGCCACTATTGCGGGGAACTGAACAGGAGCCACGTCGACCAGGAGGTGGTGCTCTGTGGCTGGGTGCATCGCAGGCGTGACCACGGAGGGGTGATCTTCATCGACCTGCGCGATCGTGACGGCCTGGTGCAGGTGGTGTTCGACCCGGACACGCCGGAGGTCTTCAAGCTCGCCGAGCAGGCGCGCAGCGAGTACGTCCTGCGGGTCCGGGGCCGTGTGCGGCCGCGGCCCGCCGGGACCGAGAACAAGGATCTGCCGACGGGGGAGATCGAGGTGCTGGGCCTTGGGGTTGAGGTGCTCAATGCCTCCGACACGCCCCCGATTCAGCTGGACGAGCATGGCCGGGACACCTCTGAGGAGCTGCGCCTGCGCTACCGCTACGTCGACCTGCGCCGTCCGGAGATGCAGGAGCGTCTCCGCACCCGGAGCCGCATCACGCGCACCCTCCGCAATTTCCTGGATGACCAGGGCTTCCTCGATATCGAGACCCCGATCCTGACCAAGTCCACGCCCGAGGGTGCCCGCGATTATCTCGTCCCCAGCCGCACCCACCCGGGGCAGTTTTTCGCGCTGCCCCAGTCGCCGCAGCTGTTCAAGCAGCTGCTGATGATGTCCGGCCTGGATCGTTATTATCAGATCGCCCGCTGCTTCCGCGACGAGGATCTGCGCGCCGACCGTCAGCCCGAGTTCACCCAGCTCGACATCGAGGTCTCCTTCATGAGCGAGGACGACCTCATGGACCTCATGGAGGCCATGGTCAGGGCGCTGTTCAAGGAGGTCCTGGACGTGGAGCTGCCAGACCCGTTCCCTCGCATCGGCTACGCCGAGGCGCTGCGCCGCTTCGGCTCCGACCGTCCCGACCTGCGCGTGCCCCTGGAGCTGGTGGACGTCGCGGACCTGATGCAGGGCGTGGAGTTCAAGGTCTTCGCCGGTCCGGCCAAGGATCCCGAGGGCAGGGTGGTCGCCATGCGCCTGCCCGGTGGCGGCGGGCTGTCCCGCAAGGAGATCGACGAGTACACCAAGTTCGTCTCCATCTACGGCGCCAGGGGCCTGGCCTACGTCAAGGTCAACGAGTGGGTGGCCAATGGCCGCGAGGGTCTGCAGTCGCCGATCCTCAAGTTCTTGCCCGACGAGGCGGTGGAAGGGATCATGCAGCGCACCGGCGCCGTCGACGGCGACCTCATCTTCTTCGGCGCGGACAAGGCCACCGTGGTGAACGAGGCGATCGGCGCCCTGCGAGTGAAGCTCGGTCAGGATCTCGGACTGTTGGATGAGGGCTGGCGACCCCTGTGGGTGGTGGACTTCCCGATGTTCGAGCGCGACGAGCACACGGGTCGCTGGACCGCTCTGCACCACCCCTTCACCTCGCCCAAGGAGGACCAGACCGAGCTGCTCGAATCGGACCCTGGGTCCTGCGAGTCCCGCGCCTACGACATGGTGCTCAACGGCACCGAGATCGGCGGCGGCTCCATCCGTATTCACCGCGAGGCCGTACAGCGGCGCATCTTCGAGCTGCTCAACATCAGCGACGAGCAGGCCGAGGACCGCTTCGGTTTCCTGCTCCGGGCGCTGAAGTACGGTTGTCCGCCGCACGGCGGCATCGCCTTCGGTCTCGACCGGCTGGTGATGCTCATGACCGGCAGCGGCTCGATCCGCGACGTCATGGCCTTCCCGAAGACGCAGACCGCCGCCTGTCCGCTGACCTCCGCGCCGTCCGCGGTCGACGAGGCCCAGCTCAACGAGCTGGCGCTTCGCATCAGGCTGCGGGCTTGAGCACGGCTCAGCCGGTCGAGCCGCCCCAAGGCGACGGCGAGGACGAAAGCCAGAGCAGCACATCGGCAGTCGTCGGACGGGACGCCGAGCCAGCGCTCGCGCCGGAGCCTGAAGGCCGCCAGGCGTACAAGCGCCCGGAGTCGGTCCTGGTGGTGGTCCTCACCTGGTCCGGTGAATTCTTGCTGCTCCGCCGCAGCGAGCCCACGGGATTCTGGCAGTCCGTCACCGGCAGCCTGGAGGCGGGGGAAGGCGCGCTCTTGGCAGCGGTTCGGGAGCTGCGGGAGGAGACGGGCCTGCAGGTGTCGCCCTCGCGGCTGGTCGATCTTCACCGTGGCGAGCGTTTCCCGATCCTGCCGGCGTGGCGCGCCCGCTACGCGCCCGGCGTTCGCTACAATCACGAGCACTGGTTCGCGCTCATGCTCCCGAGCCGGCGCCTGATTCGCCTGCATCCGGGCGATCACCTGGAGTATCGTTGGGTGCCCGCCCGCCAAGCCGCGTTCCTGGCCAGTTCCTGGACCAACCGCAAGGCCATCCTGGCGCTGGATCAGATGCGCATGTCCACCGGATATTTCCGCTAACCTCTTCCGGATGCAGCCCAGCAATCGGCGGGGCGTCGCCGACCGGCGCGGATGTTCAAGGTCCGTTTCGCCCGGGCCTCGGCTAACGCACGAGGGCCACGAGCAGCACCACGAGTCCCACGACCAGCGCGAGGGGCAGGACCACCGCCTGCCAGTCCCCCTTCTCCGCCTTCGGGCCGTGCTCCTGCCATTGCTTGAAGGCAGGCCACAGGAAGAAAAGCATCATGACTAGAACCGCGGCCAGGGCGATCTTTCCGAAGAGCTCCATTCAAAGGTCCTCGCTGCGAAATCACCAGTCCGGCCATCCCTTGTCCCGCTCCAGCATTGCTGTCGAGCCGTGCGGCAATGGATGCCCGGCCGAAACAAAAACCCCGGCGCGGGGCCGGGGCACAGAATCAACCCGAGAGGGTCGCGCTAATCGTCGCCGCCCATGATGCCCAGGATCTGCAGCAGGCTGACGAAGATGTTGAAGATGCTCAGATACAGGCCGTAGGTCGCCAGGATGTAGTTCGTCTCCCCGCCGTTGATGATGCGGCTGGTGTCGAACAGGATGAAGGCGCTCATGAGCAGGATGATGGCACCGGAGATCGCCAGGGCCAGGGCCGGCATGGCGAGAAAGATGTTCGCCAGCATGGCGACGACGACGACCATCATGCCCGCGAACACGAAGCCGCCGAGGAAGCTGAAGTCCCGCTTGCTCGTCAGCGCGTATCCGGAGAGGCCGAGAAAGATGATGCCGGTGCCGCCGAAGGCGGTGGCGATGATCTCCGGCCCCCTGGGCAGGGCGAGATACATGCTCAGGATCGATCCAAGACCGAAGCCCAGCAGGCCAGTGATCGCGAAGATCACACCGATGCCCTTGGACGAATTGGCGGTGCGCGGCAGAACGAACATGCCCATAACCATCGCAGCGATGACCGAGACGAGGTACATCCAGCTGGGCACCTGCAGAGCCATGGACACAACCGCCATCACGGCGCTGAAGGCGAGCGTGCCGGAGAGCAGCAAATAGGTGTTCTTCAACACCTTGTTGGTGGCGACCGCGCGCTCGGCACCATGCATCACGGAGTAGCTTTGGTTTGCCATTGAGATCGTTTCTCCTCGAATCGCTAGTGAATAATCTATCGGGCGCTATGACCAGGAGCGCTGCGCCGAGTTCCGAAGCATACCGAAGAGGGTGCAAACTGCAACCTGCGGTACGTTGGACGGCGATCGGAACTCCGGTATCCTTCGCTCGTGGATACACCAAGCGTCCTCGTAGGGAAGATGGGGATGCTCCAACCGGTTCCAACGACCCTTTACGGAGAGGTGGCTGAGCGGCCGAAAGCGGCGGTCTTGAAAACCGTTGAGGGGAAACCCTCCGTGGGTTCGAATCCCACCCTCTCCGCCAATTCCCTTGCCGCGCCGCCAGCGGGTCGGCACCTGCGGACGCGCGGCGGTGGTCGGGCATCACCCGCCCTGGTTCCCGGGGATTGATCTTCTACGGCGATTGGGAAAGTATAGGGAAATAAAGAATGATAGAGATAGGCCGCTGGTAGCTCAGCGTCTCCTTGGGAGTGTCGATCACGCGGGGGCAGCGGGATGGCAAATTCATGATCAAAGTGTTTCTGGTCGACGACCATGAGCTGGTGCGAACCGGGATCCGTCGCATCCTCGAGGAAGCCGGAGACATCGTGGTGGTGGGGGAGGCCGCCGATGGGGACGAGGCACTCAAGGCCGCTCGCAAGGCGGAGCCGGACGTAGTGCTGATGGATGTCAACATGCCGGGCATGGGGGGCATCGAAGCGACCCGGCGCATGGTGCGGCTGATTCCCAACGCCAAAGTCATTGCCCTCACGGTCCTGGACGACGATCCCTTCCCGGCGCGGCTGAACGACGCGGGCGCAGTGGGCTATCTCACCAAGGGCTGTCCCGCCAAGGAGATGATCGAGGCGGTGCGCACCGTGCATCGCGGGCTTCCCTACGTTGCCTCCAGCGTCGCACGCAAGCACATGATCGCGGACTGGCAGGGCATGACCGCGACGCCCTTTCAAGAGCTGTCCGCGCGCGAGATGCAGGTCGCGATGATGATTCTGGACGGACAAAGAACCCAGGACATCTCGGACGCGCTCTCCCTCAGTCCCAAGACCGTCAGCACCTACCGCCAGCGCATTTACGAAAAGCTGCGGGTGAAGACCGACGTGGAGCTCACCCGCTTGGCCTATCGCCATGGCCTCATCGTCGAGCAGGGCAAGTGAGCCGCTCGGCGATGATTATCCTCGGATCGACCTTTCCAGAGTCATGACGGCGGTTGAGGCGGCGGCGCTGCCGCCGGAATGGTTCGAGCCGGGCTGCGCGCGTTGCGAGCGCCTCGCCCGTCATCTGAAGCTCGTGCGCGGCTCGCATCCGCACTACCACGCCGCACCGGTGCCGCCGTTCGGCGACCCGCGCGCGAAGCTCCTGGTCGTCGGGCTGGCGCCCGGCATGCACGGCGCGAACGCCAGCGGCCGGCCCTTCACCGGTGACTACGCCGGCATCCTGCTCTACCAGACCCTTCACCGTTTCGGCTTCGCGGATCGGCCCGAGTCCCTCGCGGTGGACGATGGTCTGCGGTTGATTGACTGCCGCATCACCAACGCGGTCAAGTGCCTGCCGCCGGAGAACAAGCCGACCGGCGCCGAGGTCGGAAACTGCAATTCCTATCTGCGCGCGGAGCTTGCCGCGCTGGAGCCGGCCGGTGTCGTGCTCGCGCTCGGTCTGGTGGCCCATAATGCGGTGCTGAGAGCGCTGGATCTCAAGCAGAGCGGCTATCGTTTTGGCCATGGGGCGGAGCATGCGCTCCCGGCGGGGCGCAGGCTGCTCGATTCCTATCATTGCAGCCGCTACAACACCCAGACCCGCCGCCTGACGACCGAGATGTTCCAGGCCGTCGTGTCCCGCGCCCGCGCCCTGGTCGAAGATCGCCCTGACCAGCCACTCGACGATGCCGGCGACCGATCCCCGTGAGCTGCTGAAGCCGATCCCGCCGCGCCCGGGCGTCTACCGGATGATCGATGCGGTCGGCACCGTCCTGTACGTTGGCAAGGCCAAAAACCTCAAGCGCCGCGTCGCGAGCTACTTCACGCGTTCGCTTAACCGCCGACTGCAGGTGATGGTGTCCCAGGTCGCGGACATCGAGTTCACGGTGACGGCGACCGAGGGCGAGGCCCTCCTGCTGGAGAACAACCTCATCAAGTCCTTGCGGCCGCGCTTCAACGTGCTGCTGCGTGACGACAAGAGCTACCCTTACATCCGGCTCACGACTGCAGACTCTTTCCCGCGACTCGCCTTTTACCGCGGTTCCACCTCGGGAGGCGATCGCTTCTTCGGTCCCTATCCCAGCGCCTGGGCGGTGCGGGAGACGCTGCAACTGCTGCAAAAGCTGTTTCCGGTACGCCAGTGCGAGGACGGCTTCTACCGCAACCGCTCCCGGCCCTGTCTGCAGTACCAGATCAAGCGTTGCAGCGGGCCATGTGTCGGTCTTGTGAGCGAGGAGGATTATGCTCAGGACGTCCAACACACAATCCAGTTCCTCGAGGGAAAGACCGGGGAGGTCATCGAGGACCTGGCGGCGCGTATGGAGCGGGCAGCCGGAAAGCTTGAGTTCGAACGGGCGGCGCTGTTGCGCGACCAGATCGCGACCCTGCGGCGCATCCAGCAGCGGCAGTGCGTGAGCGGGGAGGGTGGCGACCTCGATATCGTCGCCTGCGCGCAAGAGGCGGGCCTCGCCTGCGTCCAGGTGTTCTTTATTCGCGGCGGGCGCAACCTGGGCAACAAGACCTTCTTTCCCCAAGTTCCGGCGGACACAGACGACGGCGGCGTTCTCTCGGCCTTCCTCGCCCAGTTCTACGGCGACAAGCTCATCCCCCCCGAGATCGTCGTCAGCGCCGAGCCGGATGACCGCGGGCTGCTCGAGAGCGCCTTCGGCGAGCAGATGGAACGACGGGTCTCGATCAAGGCGCGGGTGCGGTCCGATCGCGCGCGCTGGCTGGAGATGGCGCGCGGCAACGCGGAGGTTGCCCTGAAGTCGCGTCTCGGCTCTCAGGCCGGCTATGCGCAACGCATGGAGGCCCTGCGTGAGTCCCTCGATCTCGACGAGCAGCCCGGGCGCATGGAGTGCTTCGACGTCAGCCATACTGGCGGAGAGCGCACCGTGGCCTCCTGCGTCGTCTTCGACGGCGAGGGACCGCGCAAGTCCGACTACCGGCGCTTCAACATCGAGGGGGTGACGCCCGGCGACGACTACGGGGCACTGCAACAGGCACTTACCCGCCGGTACACCCGGGTCAAGCAGGGCGAGTACCCGATGCCGGACCTGGTCTTGATCGACGGCGGCCGTGGACAGCTCGCCAAGGTCGAGGAGGTCCTGCAGGAGCTTGCCCTGTCCGGCGTCACCCTGGTGAGCGTCTCCAAGGGCCCCGATCGACGCCCCGGGACCGAGCGGCTCTGGTTGTCCGGCCGACCGGCGGCCGTTATACTCGCCGCCGACTCACCGGCGATGCACCTGGTGCAGCAGATCCGGGACGAGGCCCACCGATTCGCCATCACCGGCCACCGCCAGCGCCGGGCGAAGGCGCGAACGACTTCCGTCCTCGAGGGGATAATGGGGATCGGTCCCAAACGCCGCCAGCGCCTGCTGCGCCAGTTCGGCGGCATTCAGGGTTTAACGCGCGCCGGGGTGGCAGACATCGCCGGAGTGGAGGGCATCAGCCGCCAGCTCGCCCAGCAAATCTACGACGCCTTCCACCACGCGGACCGAAGGACCTGAGGCATGTGGAACATCCCGAACATCCTGACCCTGCTGCGTATCCTGCTGATCCCCGTGTTCGTCGGGATCTTTTACGCGCCGGTGCCCTGGTCGCGCCTCGTCTGCGCCCTGGTGTTCGCTGTCGCCGCCATTACCGACTGGTTGGACGGCTACCTGGCGCGGCGCTGGGAGCAGACATCGCCGTTCGGCGCCTTTCTCGACCCGGTGGCCGACAAGCTGATGGTGGCGGTCGCCTTGGTCCTGCTCGTGCAGGCGGACCCGCGCGCGGCGCTTGCGCTGCCCGCGGCGGTCATCATCGGGCGCGAGATCGCGGTCTCCGCCCTGCGCGAGTGGATGGCAGAGCTCGGCACCCGCTCCCGGGTCGCCGTCTCCCTCGTCGGAAAGTTCAAGACCACGGCCCAGATGATCGCGATCATCCTCCTGATCCTGGGCGACTCCCTCTTTGGAATACCCGTCTACGGCCTGGGCATTGTCCTGCTCTACATCGCGGCGGCTTTGACCTTGTGGTCGATGCTGATCTACCTGCGCGCCGCATGGCCAAGCCTGACCGCGCCGGCGCCCCCGCGCGGGATGAAGGATCCGAGCTAGCTAGCC
>CAVORB010000019.1:0-19073 GCA_963698495.1 uncultured Gammaproteobacteria bacterium
GCGATCCATCGCGATAACCTGCCACAGATCAGAGCCCATCTCGAAGATCCGGAAACCGCACGCATGGCACACGCCTTCAACATGCCGGTGATTCTTAACTCCGGTTTGCTGGAAGGTTCGATGCGACAGGCGAGTTTTGTCAACGACAAGCCCGTCATTGTGTATGAAGCGGGTGAAGCGTTGCGCTTTGATGAGATGGCGATCCGTGCCGGCGTCAAAGGCGTGATCTCGGTGATGCGGGAGCTGGGAATGTTGCCTGGAAAATCAAGCCGCGAAAAAATCCGATAGAACCATTTGTGGCACGCTCAAGTACCTGGGTGAGGGCCACCCAGAGCGGTATCCTGCGGGTTATGGTTCACCTTGGTTCACGGGTAAAGAAGGATGACATACTGGGCGTGATTGCCGATCCGTTTGGCGAGTATGAGCAACAGGTGTCGGCCAGTTTTGATGGCATAGTGGTGGGACGAACCAATCCGCCCCTGGTGAATGAAGGTGAGGCGTTGTTCCACATCGCCCGCTTCAGGCGCCCGGATGATGTGGCCGGAAACGTTGAGGCGTTCAACTACGAAATGGATCCGGATACCGATCTAAGGCATGCCGACCGCACCAGACTAGAGCAGTTCCGGGCCGCCATCGCGGCGGTTGTTCATTCTGGCGACGAGGTTGTCGACCTGGGATGTGGCTCGGGCATCTTGGGCCTACTCTGCCTGCAGGCGGGCGCGGGGCACGTGTTCGGTATCGACGCCACGGCCATGATCGAGGTAGCGCGAGAGACCTTCTCGCGTGCCGGCTTGGGCGAACAGGCGGACTTCCTCCGCGGCCATTCTCAACGCGTGGGGCTGCCATCACCGGGCGATCTAGCGATCTGCGACCACGTGGGCTACTTTGGGTTCGATTACGGGATCGTGCATACGCTGCAGGACGCGCGGCGGCGGTTGCTCAAGCCTGGCGGCCGCCTGATTCCCGCAAGAATCAGGCTGCGGATCGGCGCGATCGAGTCGGAGAAGGCGCGCGATAAGGCCGATGGCTGGCGGGCGGACGGCATACCCGCAGAGTTCCAGTGGCTCCGTCAATATGCGGTGAATGCGAAGCACGCGGTCGAGTTGCCCCGCGAGGCCCTGCTGAGCGCCGCCGTACAGCTAGGCGAGATCGACCTGTATGCCGATAATCCTGACTTCTTTTCCTGGACAGCGGAGCTCCGCATCGCGCGCGACGGGGTGATGCACGGGCTCGCCGGTTGGTTCGAGTGCGAGTTGGCCGAGGGCGTTTGGATGACAAATTCGCCGCTCGCGGAGCAGCCGATAAACCGGTCTCAGGTGTTCCTGCCTATCGACGAGGCGGTTGAGGTGAAGGCAGGGGATCTGGTCAAGGCCACCGTGATGGCGCGGCCTGCGGAGCACCTGATCGCCTGGGTGGTCGAGATTCCGGCCCGCGGACTGCGCTTCGGCCAGTCCACCTGGGAGGGGATGTTGCTGGCGCCGGAAGACCTGATCCGTGCGCACCCCGACCGGGTACCACGCTTGAGCACAGAGGGAGCAGCCCGCATGACGATCCTGGGGTATTGCGACGGCCAACGCTCGGCGCGGGAGATCGAGCAGGTGGTATTGCGTGACCATCCCGGACTGTTTCCGTCTCCGGAGGAAATATCCCGCTTCATCTCGCAGGTCCTCGGCAGGGACACCGAGTAGTGGTCGAGCTCATTCTCGCGGCACCGCGTCCACAGGCACCTGTGGACCGTGAACCCTTCCACACCTGGACGTTCCCGGACGGCACTCTGTGGACGGAGTTCTATCGAGAGAACGGCGGGTACCTGCTGCGTTTTCCAGACTTGGCCGACTTCCTGGTTTCGACGGAAGTCTCCAAGGTCACCGGTTTCCCGTTGCCGGGTGTCTCGGAAGCGACCTCGCAACACCTCTACCTTAACCAGGTCCTGCCGCTGGTCCTGAGCAAGCTGGGCAAGCTAGTGTTCCACGCGAGTGCCGTCGAGGTGCCGGACGGCGCGGTCGCCTTTGCCGCCGAGTCCGGTCGGGGAAAATCCACGCTTGCGGCAAGCTTCGCGGTCAACGGGTTCCGGTTCCTCACCGACGATGGCTTGGTACTGGAGCCGGTGGCCACAGGCTACCAGGTGCAACCGAGTCATCCTTCGATCCGATTGTGGGAGGACAGCGAGGAGGCGCTGATCACGCCGGGGGTCGAGACCGCGCCTGCCGTGTCCTTCACTTCCAAGGCCCGCTTCCTGGCGGGCGAGGCCATCCCATTCTGCGACCAATCCCGGCCATTGCGGCGGATGTATTTCCTCGGCGATGGCAGCGCTGAGACCATCCGCTTTCACCGTATCAGTCCAGCCGAGGCCCTGGTGGAATGGGTCAAGCACTCGTTCCTGCTTGACGTGGAAGAAAGGCCCCGGCTGGCCTCTCACTTCGATCAGGTCGCCGATCTGGCGAACCAACCCATTCACTACCGCCTCGATTTCCCGAGGCGCTTCGAGGATCTTCCGCGCGTTCGCGAAGCGATCCTGGACCACGCCCAACAGCGGGACGATGCAGCATGACACTCTCCGACAAAGTGAGCATTCCACCCCAGGTCATGGCCCGGACGGTCGGCGAAGAGACCGTGATACTCGATCTGGCGACCGGGACCTACTTCGGCCTCGACCCGGTCGGCGCGCGGATCTGGGAGCTGATGGGCGAAGGCCGGACCCTCGCCGAGATCTGCGATCGGATGCTGGAGGAATACGAAGTATCGCGCGAGGAGTTGGAGCGCGACACCATGAAACTGGCGAAGGATCTTGCCGAGCAAGGCCTCATCAGCGCGGCCTGAGAACCATTCTCGATCGCGCCGCGGAGCAGCCCTCCCACATCATCCAGACGCTCACTACTGTGAGAGGCGCGCTCCACGCGGCGATCGGGCAGGCGATCTCCGAAATCTGAGTCACGCTACGGAGCAGCCCTTCTACCCAAGGCCCGTTTGCGCGCGTGCGGGGCGGCATGCATCATTGAGCCAGGAAATCCACAATCCCCCGGCAAGACATCCATGAACATTCCAGCGACGCGGAGCGACTTCGACGCCGAGTCCTACCTGGCCTGGGAAGACCGGCAGCGGAAAAGCACGAATACATCCGCGGCGAGGTCTTCGCCATGGTGGGGGCTCGGCGCGAGCATGTCGTCGTGTCCGGAAATCTGTACGCCGCCTTCAAGCAACGATTGCGGGGCGGCCCCTGTCAGGCCTACGTCTCTGATCTCAAGTTGCGCGTGGAGGCGGCGACGCCTTCTTTTACCCGGACGTCATGGTCTCCTGCGATTCTCAAGACCACGCGGCGAGCCAATTCATCGAGCATCCGACCCTGATCGTGGAGGTCCTGTCCGACTCTACGGCAGCGTTCGACCGTGGCGACAAGTTCGCAGCTTACCGGACACTGCCCTCGCTGCAGGAATATGTTCTGGTGGATATCCCGTCGCGTCGAGTGGAGACCTTCCGGCGAACGCAGGACGGCGATTGGCTTTTCCACGAATGCCTTCCGGATCGCGGTGACTGTCGCTTTAAGGCGCTGGAGATCTCGATTCCATTCGAGGAAATCTTTGAGAACGTCGATTCCTCGGTGTCGGATGAAGGACCCGCCGCAAGCCGAGGCAACTCGTAGAGCGGACCCGAGTTTCCGGACGTCACCAGTCGCGCCGCGGAGCGGGCCTCCCACAGTAACCGGATGCCATTCTCGGCCATCCGCTCCCACCCTGCCCTCGGACACCCACTATTGTGGGAGGCGCGCTCCGCGCGGCGATCGGTTCGATTTGCCAGAGGCAGCCTGGGAATCGGGGAATCCGTCTGGACAGATGCGGCCCCGATCCAAGACCACCACGCGGTCGGCCAGCGCGAGGCTCGCCGGGCGGTGGGTGATCAGGATCACCGTGCGCTCGGCCAGCACGGACTGGCAGTCCTCGATGAAGTCGAGCTCGCCCTGGGGGTCGAACATGGCGGTCGCCTCGTCGAGGACCAGGATCGGCGGGTTCTTGAGCAGCGCCCGGGCCAGGATATGCGCTGGCGCTGGCCGCCGGAGAGGCGGATGCCCTGGTCGCCGATCAGGGTGTCGTAGCCCTGGGGCAGGCGGCGGATGAACTCGTCTGCCTGAGCGGCGCGCGCCGCGCGTTCGATCTCCTCCTCCGCGGCGTCCGGGCATCCGTAGGCGATGTTCTCCCGCACGGTGCCGTTCAGCAGCAGCACGTGCTGGGCCACCAGCCCGATCTGGCCGCGCAGGCTGGCGATGCTGACGGCGCGGATGTCGGTGCCGTCGATCAGCACCCTCCCCTCGTCCGGGTCGGCGAAGCGCATCAGCAGGTGGACGATGGTGCTCTTGCCCGAGCCGTTCTCGCCGGTGAGTGCGATGGTCTCTCCCGCCCGGATCTCCAGATCGACCCCCGTCGAGCACCTTCTGCCTCCCCGGGTAGGCGAAGTGCAGGTTCTCCAGGCGGATGTGCCCCGAAACAGGCGCGAGCGGCGGCGCACCCGCGTCGTCCGGCTCGGGCCGCACCGCGAAGGCATCGATCAGGCGCTCGGCGGCGCCCCGCGCCGTCTGCACGCTGCCATAGACGCCGGCCAGTCCGCTGACCGGGCGCGTGAGCAGCATGCCGTAGAGCAGGATGCTCACCATGTCTGACGCCTGCAAGGCGCCGCTCTGCATCTGCATCGTGCTGATGTACAGAAGCAGCAGAAGGCCGAGACCCGCCAGGAGGTGGACCGCGGGCGTCATCAGGGACTCGATGAGGAGTTGCCGCTTGGCGATGCGCAAGAGCTTGAGGTTGCTGCGCTCGAACCGTTCCGATTCGTGCGCCTCGCGGGTGAAGGACTTGATCGCCGGCAGCATGCCGATGTTCTCCTCCAGGGTGGCGAACATCTCGGCGTGGGTGTTCATCCACTCGGAGGACAGGGGCCGGAGGCGCCGGCCGATGAGCTTCATCGCGAGGAAGAACACGGGCACCAGCACGCCCGCCAGCGCGGCGATCTCCGGGCTGATGCGAAACAGGAAGTAGAAGGCGCCCGCAAAGGTGACCAGCAGCGGCAGCAGGCTCACCAGGGTGCCGGTGACGAAGTGGCTGATGTGCGCGGCGTCGTTGCCCAGCAGCGCCAGTACATCGCCGCGGCGTTTCTCGTGGAAGTAGCCGAGCGGCAGGGACTGCAAGTGATCGTAGAGCCGGCTGCGGAGACTGGCGAGCATGGCCTCGCCGGTGCTGCCCAGGAGATAGCGGTTGCCGAAGCTGAGCGCACTCTGCACCGCCAGCAGTAGCGCCCACAGCGCCAGCAGTCCGGTGAGACCCAGCCCCGCGGGGGCGTCGGTATCGAGGACCAGCTGTGTGAAGCGCCCAGCGATCCACGGATTTGCGAGCGCAATGGCGCTCTCCCCGACCATCAGGATCACGGCCAGCAGCAGCACGTCGCGGTGCGGCGTAACGTAACTGAGCAGGGTAGTGAAATGGGATTTGGTCAAGGGTTCTCGCGAAAGGGCGCGGTTGGTCGAGAAGGAATCACCGACCTATGAAACTCTGGTTGGCGCCTCGATCACAGCTACTCGATGGGATGGAAGGAAGCTCCGGCCGGAAAGCTCCTGACCCAGGGGTCGAGTTTGGTAAGCGAGGCCGGAAGCGCCTTCGCCGCGGCCTGCGCCTCGCCACGGGTCGGGAAGAATCCCTTGACGAGGACATACCAACCCACGCCGTTGGACGAGGAATGCGTATAGAAGACCTCCCCGGCGAGATCGGCGCCGCTGGCGTAGTCGAGCATGCTCACCTGATCGCGAAATGCGATGAGCTGAATTCCATACTGCTCGGTCTCCAGAACCTTCGCCGCAGTCTCGGCGTCGGCGGCAGGCGCAGCCCCCTCGCCGGTCTCTGCTGAGTCGGTCTTATCTTGCGCCTCCGTAGACGTTTCCTCGGACGCCCCAGGGTCCGATTCAGAGGCAGAAGTCCCGTGCTCTGCTGCCTCGGTCTCGGGTGCCGCGTCGATGGAAACCTCGCTGTCCACGACAGTGTCTGCGACTAGCTTGCCTCCTTCGTAACCCGATTCCGTCACCGACTCAGCGGTTGCCATGATGTCCCCTGTTCCGGGTTCGCTCTCCGCAGGTGCTTCCGGGCTCCGCGCCGCGATCTGCGCGGGAGCCGACGCGCTCTCCTGATCCGCCGCGGTCGCCGGGACCACCTCCGGCATGCGCTCCATCAAGGCAGCGACCGGCGTTGGCGGGATTTGCTCGCCGGGAACCTTGTCCGGCTCGGCCTTCGGACGTTGGCTGATCGAGATCTGATTTCCCCCCTGGGGCGCTCCAAACGGCTGCAACATCCACAGCGCGACCGCCATCAGCGCGCTCAGGATCAACAGAAGAACCAGACTCACCCTCAGGCGCGACTCCAGCCGCACGACCCGACGCCCCAGGGCCGTGATCTCCGCCTCCAGCGCTTCCACATGACCCGTGTCCCTGGGTGCCTGCCACCAGACGGGCTCGCGCCGGGACACTGGGGGTTGACTCGGCTGGGAGGCGCCGGTCGGCGGCGTAGATCGCCCTTCGGCAAAGGGATGGCCGCCGAGCCCGTCCGGGCGCAACGGAGCGACGTTCGCCGCTGTTGAGAAGGAGGTCGGCAGCTTGCCGACGATGGCGTCGAGCCTCCGCTCCGCGGCGCGAAGACGGTCGTTGAAGTCCGCCAAGCACACGGCATGGTCCGGGCATTCGACGAACGCGTCGAGAGCCGCGGTGATCTGCTTGACATCTACCCGCAACGCGGCGATCTGTCGCCGATGCTCGGCCGAATCGCCGCCACCCCCAGGCCGCTCATGCTCATCCGTGGCCGGTTCATCGCCGTCTTCCGGGGGAACCGAGCGCGGTTCCATCGAGCTGAGCCAGTGCTCGGCGAGGTCGGTGTAGCCGGTGAGCCGACGCTCCAGGGCGTCGACCTCGCGCGCGAGCCCCCCCGCGTCCGGCATCGTGTCGGACTGCACGAGGAGCAGCCTGGCCATGCGCCGGCGCAGCTGATCAATCGTCTCCAAGGCTTGGGCTTGTGCTGCGGTTTCTCTCGTCACTCCCCGGCGCTCCTGCCTGGCGGCCCAGATTGCTTCCTCTCTCTTTACCAGCGGCTATCTCGTCAGCCGGAAATGGACTTGGGCCGTTCCGCTCAGTCCAGGAACGGATTCTTGATCTGATCCGCCGGCGCCGCTACCTGCGCTTTCGCCGCGGATACCGGCACGGCTGAGGTTGGGTCCAGATCCGGTGTGCGCCGCTTCCTGCGTCTGGCCGGCCTGACCTCCGCTTCCGGATCGGCAAAAAACAGGCCGGCAAGGAAGGCAAAGTACACGATGTTGCCAGGCATGTGCAGGTTGAAGTCGACCAGAGAATGGAGCAGCAGCAGCAGGATTCCGATGCCCGAGGCCACCTGAACGAACCGGGCGCGCGACCAGGCGCCCTTGCTCCACACCCTCCCCCATTGGCGGACGTAGAGCACCAGGAGCAGCAGAATCAGACCGGCGGCGAGGAGACCGCCCTCGAACAGCCACTCCAGGTAGTCGTTGTGGGCATGGTTGATGAACCAGCGGCCCAGCTCCAGCGGCTGGAAGGCGGGAAATACGTCGGGATAGTTGCCCGGGCCGCTGCCGAGGGGAGAAAAGGCCCCGATACCTTCGATCGTCGACGAGAAGATCGACCAGCGGGCATCCTCGATCGCTCCCTCCACCGAAAAGCGGTCGAGCACGGGCAACAGTCCGATGGCGACCGCCGCACCGAGGGCGACGGCGACGATGGTTCCAGTCGCACCATACACGTTGTCGCCACCGATGCGCCGGGCGAACATCATGGTCGACAGGATGATCCCGAGCATGCTCAACGCGATGCCGGCCCGGGAGCGGGTGAAGATCACCGCTAGGATCAAGAGCAGCGCGAGCGCGCCGTAGACGAGAGCCGTGTGCCCCCTCACGGAGGCGAGAAAGGCGACGCGTTCCCGCCATCCCCGCTCGTCATCGCCGCTCCTGCGCCCGACCGAGTAGATGGTGAGGGCCAACGCGATGGGCAGGACCATTTCGAGCAGGCCCGCGAGGTGATTGCGGTTAGTGTAGGTCCCCTGCGCGCTCCGCAGATCCGCGACAGAGATCCCGAACAGCTCTAGGCTTCCCGCACCGGTGCCGTATTGCAGCAGCCCGAGCAGGGCCTGGGCCGCGGCGATGCCAAGCAGCAGCAGTACGAGCTGGAAGACGCGCCGCGCCTCGAGCACGCGGGTTCCGAGGAAAACGCCGACCGGTACCAGCAGCAGCAGAAACGCGGACTCGGTCTCCAGGGGATACACGGACAGGGTCAAGGCGCTGCTTGAAGCCCCTGCTTCGAGCAGCGAGAGACCCGCCAGATAGGGCTCCCAGCCGGGCAGCCACCCCACCAGGGCCGCCGGCAGCGGAATCAGGTACAGCAAGGGGAGCAGCAGGAGCAGCGTCAGGGCCAGCAGCTCCCCGCTCGTGACCAGCGTCTTCCTGGGCTGCCACAGCACCAGGACGAGGATGCAGGTCGCAAGCAACTCGAGCACCAAGATGGCCAGGGCGCTCTGGCCGGAGCGAAACAGAGGCGCGAAGACGAGGGTAGCGGCAAGCAACCACTGCACGGCACCCTGGCCGGACACGGGCAGCTCCGCGGAATGGAGGGTGGGCGTTTCTATCGGGGGCAATTGCGTTGTTCCGGCGAAATGGGCGGGGCCGCTGCCTCAAGGAGAGCCGACCATGGATGTCGGGCCTATACTGGTCGACAAGCTAAACGGTTAGAATATATTTTTTTCTACCCGCGTCCCATCCCGACGGTAACGAGGGCGCCAACAGTGCCGTGCAGCGCACCGCAGGGAAAGATGAATACGCTAGTCAAAATCTTCGCCGTCGTTCTGCTGATGCTGGGCACTCAGGCCTGCAACACGACCGGCAGCACGACATCGCCGGGAGCGGCTCTGCCCGCGGATCCCGTGGCCGCGCCGGGTGCGCCGAGCGCGGACCTGAAGGGCGAGTTCGTGCCCGCCGTCGTCGGCATTCCGACGGACCCGGGCCCGGCGCGGACCTATCGCATCGGCCCCTACGACCTGCTCAAGATCGAGGTCTTCCAGGTCGATGAGCTCTCCAGCGAGGAGCGCGTCAACGAAGAGGGCTTCGTCGTCATGCCGCTGATCGGCAACGTGAAGGTCGGCGGGCTCACGCCGCGGGAGGCCGAGCAGGACATCGCCAACCAGCTGGGCGAGAGCTATCTGCAGAACCCGCAGGTCAACATCTTCGTCGCGGAGTACGCCAGCCAGAAGGTCACCGTGACGGGCAACGTCAAGAAGCCCGGGGTCTTCCCGCTGGCGGGCCAGACGACCCTGATGCAGGCCATCGCCATGGCCGGCGGCCTGGACGAGGTCGCGAACAAGGACGAGATCCTGGTCTTTCGCAAGCAGCCGACCGGCAAGGTAAACGCCTACGTGGTCGACATGGAGGCCATCGAGGAAGGCAGGCTGACCGACCCCGCGATCGTCGGCGACGACCGCATCGTGGTCCCGAAATCCGGCGCGGCGGTCCTGACCCGGGCCATCGGCAACGTGCTCACGGGCTGGGCGGTCCGCGCACCCCTGTACTAAAAGAATCGCGGCGTCCTTGCGCCGCACATACGGCCGGCACGTCCTCGCACGGCCGGAAACGCCGAATCGATCGGCGCCCTTGACGCGCCCGGCACGCCAAACCCATAGAAAACGACCAGCTGCTCGAAAGGGACTACCTGAATGACCAACGCACTCAATCCGGAAGGCCCAGGCATACACAACCGCGCGTTGGAGCTGGCGGCCCAGCAACGGGAGCTGCGCCGCCTGGGCGATCTGATTGCGGAGCCGACGCCTGAGCAGTACGACGAGGACGCCATCGACCTGCGCCGTTACTGGAACGTGCTGCTTCGCCGCAAGTGGACCGTCATTGCCGCCGTGGCGATTGCCCTGCTGGTCGCCCTCGTCGCCACCTACAACGCCACGCCCGTGTACCGCAGCACCCTGCTGCTGCAGATCGAGCCGCAGACCGATCAGTTCCTCGATTACCAGCAGAACGTGTCCCTCGGCGAGCCGGTGCGCGACTGGGACTACTACCAGACCCAGTACGAGCTGCTGAAGAGCCGCAGCCTCGCTCGCCGGGTGATCGACCAGCTGGGATTGGAGGCCGCGCAACGGCCTGGCTCGGAGGATGGCTCGTCGTTCCTCTCGGAGTTGAAGACCACGGTCAAGGGGTGGTTCTCGGGCGAGGACGCGACGGCGAGCACGGCATCCGGGGAAGAGACGAAGGAAAAGCCCAACCTGGAAGGCGCCCTGCTGGGCGGCCTGACGATCTCCCCGGTTCGAGATTCGCGCCTGCTGCACATTCACTACGACAGCGTCAATCCGAAGGAAGCCGCCGCGGTTGCCAACGCGGTGGCCGAAAACTTCATCAACATCACCCTCGAGCGGCGTTACGAGGCCAGGGCCTACGCCAAGAAGTTCCTCGAGGAACGCCTTCAGCAAGTCCGAGCCAATCTGGAGGACTCCGAGCGGAAACTCATCGCATACGCGAAGGAACGCGAGATCGTCGACCTGGATGACAAGCTCGGCAGCATCATGACGACGCTCGAGGCCATGAGTTCCGCGCTCGTCGCGGCAGAGGCCGAGCGAATCCAGGCCGAAGCCGAGTACACCGGGGCACTGAAGGGAACGGGCGCCGCGACGCTCAAGGTGATGGACAGCGAAGTGATCCAGGAGCTGAAGAAGCGCAAGGGAGAGCTGGAGCTCGAGTACCAGGAGCTGCTCAGGATCTACAAGCCAGGCTACCCGAAGATGCAGCAGCTTCAGCGCCAGATGGCCGAGATCGGCCAGCAGCTCGAGAAGGAAATCGCATCGATACGGGAAGCGGTCGAGGCCGATTACGAGGCCAAGGTGCGCGAGCAGGCGACCCTGCAGGCGCGCGTCAGCGAGCTCAAGAGCGAAGTCCTGGCACTGCAAGACCGCAGCACGGATTACCAGGCCCTGAAGCGCGAAGTCGATTCAAACCGCGAGCTCTATGACGGCCTGCTGCAGCGCATGAAGGAGGTCGGCGTCGTAGCCGGCATCAGCACCAACAACATCTCCATCGTCGATCGGGCGCTGGTTCCAGGAGCCCCGTACAAACCGAATCTACGGAAGAACCTGACGGTCGCTCTGGCCCTCGGCCTGATCGCCGGCATCCTGCTGGCCTTCCTGTTCGAGCACATGGACGACACGGTCAAGTCGAGCGAGGACGTGGAGACGCGCCTGCGGGCCCCGGTGCTCGGCGTCCTTCCCCTGGCGTCCGCGAAGGAGCACGGCATCGCCGAGGAAGACGTTCCCCTCCTGGCGGCCAAGGACCCGAAGAGTCCCCTTGCCGAGGCGGTGAGATCGCTGCGGACCTCGCTCGTGTTCTCGACCGCGGAGGGTGCGCCGAGGATCATGCACGTGACCAGCTCCGGCCCCGGCGAGGGCAAGACCACCTCGGCCACGAGCATCGCCATCACCTTCGCTCAGGCGGGCGGCAAGGTGCTGATGATCGACGCCGACCTGCGCGCGCCGTCGCTTCACCGTGTCTTCGGTCTTCCCAACGCGCTCGGCCTGACCAACTACCTCGCGGGCGACACCAAACCCGCCGACATCGCCCAGCCGACGCAGGTCACGCGGCTCTTCACCATCACCAGCGGGCCCCTGCCGCCGAACCCCGTGGAGCTGCTGTCGAGCGCCAAGATGCTCGACCTCCTGAGCCTGGCGTCGGAGCGCTTCGATTACGTCATCCTCGACGGACCGCCGGTGATCGGGCTCGCGGACGCCCTCGTGCTCGCCAACCTGGCCAAGGGGACCATCTTCGTGGTGGATGCCGGGCGCACCCGCTACGGGGCGCTTGAAGGGGCAGTGAAGCGGCTGCGCGCCGCCAACGCGACCATTCTGGGTGCGGTCCTCGACCGCTTCGGCCGCCCGGGACATGGTTACGGCTACGGATACAGTTACGACTACCACTACACCTACAGCTATGGCGGTCGCGAGCAAGATCCGGCGCTGCCCGAGAAGGCCTGACCCTGGCAACCGCGGGTCATGGTCCCGAAGCTTCTCGTCTTAGCGCTTGAATTCCACCAGGCACCGCTTCGCTTCGGACACCTGATTGATCCGAGCAAGGGATTGCCGGATTCCTTCTCGACCTTGCTCTCCGAGGCTGGCGCCGCCCTGGCTCCAGGAAACATTCAGGAAACGGCCGCAGTCCTGGGTGCCCAGCCCGAGGAGCTTCGAGAGGCGTTCCTTTTCTTCGTGCGACAGACCCTGCTGTCGCCGCAGGCGGATCATTATCGTGTCCTCGGTTTGCAGCGCCAGTGCACCGCGGAGGCGGTGAAGCGGCACCACAGCCTGTTGGTGCGCATGTTCCACCCCGACCGGATGCCAGGTGACGAGGAGCGTAGCATTGCACTGACGGCCCGCATCAACGCGGCCTATCAGACACTGCGCGACCCGCAGGCGAGAAGGCGCTACGACAGCAGCCTGCCGCGAACTTCGGTCTCGGGCCGAGCGCGGGACGACGAGCGGGCGTTCTTTCGTCCGCGGGACCCCGTCAACCCCCTGTTCGCGGGCGCTCGACGTTTACCCATCCTGCCTTTCCGCGGACGCTCGGCCTGGTTGTGGACGCTGGCAGGTCTGGCGATGGCCGCCATCCTGTTGATTGCTGCACGCGAGCCGCGCCAGCCTTCTCTGCGGGTCAATCCGGAGCTCGCGCGACCAGGCCCCGCCGGCCCCTCTTTCCTGCAGGGCGGCAAACCCGACCCCGTTTCGGATCGGCAGGTCCAGCGACACCCTGTGAGCAGTCCGTTACCAGCGGCGGACCCGGCGACTGCCATCGCCACCGAGACCCAGCCTAACCATACCCAACCCGCGGAGGTCTTGCGGAACGAGCAAGCCAAAGTCGTTCACCAGGTCGAAGCGACCACGGAGCACGCACCGCCCGATCCCGCGCACGACAACGGCGCCCGCACGGACCCGCCTTTGGATCTCCCGTCCGGCACCAGCGACTCGGACGGAGCGACCGAAGTGCCCTCGGTCCGGGTCGAGACTCGCCGGCATGCAGCCGTCCGCAGAGAGAGAACCGGTCACCGATCGACTCGGACCAACCGATCGCAGATGCGACTTCCGCCGAGTCACTAGCGGGACTCTCGGGTGCGGCGGCGAGCGAGTCCCCTGCAGTACTGAAGCCGGAGGTCACTCCCGAATCCCTCGTTGCGAAACCCGCCAATGAATCGTCCGCCGAGGCCGCTCCTGCCGCCGCCAGCCCGCCCCATCAAACGGTCGCCGCCAGAACGGACCCTGCGAGAGAGAAGCCGGCTCCGAAGGAACGTGAGCGCCCGCCGGAAACCGCGAGCAAGCCGGTTCAGCATCGGAGGGATCAGGATCAACAAACGGCAGGCGCCGCCGCAGTCGTCAGCCGCCTCGAGCGCACCTACGCCAGCGGCGACCTCTCCGGCCTCGTCAGCCTGTTCACGGCGAACGCCGTCGTCAACAATGGCGTCGGGAGCGCGGCGATCCGCAGGGCCTATTCGGATGCCCTCTCGGGCGGCGGCAAGCACCGCCTCTCGATTTCCAATCTGAGATGGCGAACGGCCAATGACCAAAGGCTCGTCGGAACCGGCGCGATCCGCCTTGGCAGCAAACCGGGGGTCTTCTCCGGATGGGACTATGCCAGCGGAACCATCGAGCTCGAGCTGGTTCCCTGGATGGGCGACTACAAGATCGCCAGGATGATTCATCGCATTTCCCGGTAATCGGAGAACAAGAAGTTGGTAGTTCTGCGCAGATTCCTGCTCCTCGCCGCGGCCGCCCTGCTCGTCTGGCGCATCGGCGCCTCCGGCATGTCCTCGCACTACGCGCAACGGATCGAAAAAGGGGAAAGCGATGCCGTCAGCAGCGCCCTGACCTGGGACGCCCGTCAGCCCCAAGCCCTCTATGAGCGCGCAATCGAGATGGCAAAAACCGACCCGGACGCTGCCGAAGCGCTCCTGGCCCGCGCCTACGCGGAGAACCCGGCGAATGCGCGACCCCTCGCCACCCTGGCGGGAATCGTCCAGGAGAAGGGGGAGCAGGAGCGCGCGGACGCGCTGATGAAGGCCGCGGTGGACCTGATGCCCGCCGACCCGGGCATACAGGTGCAGGCAGCGAGCTACTGGCTCGGTCGCGGCGACCTCGAAAAGGCGATGGAGCACTGGTCGCGCGCCATGGAAACCGACCCCGCGGCAATAGAACAGATATTCCCCGTCCTGCTCAAGCTCGCCGAGGATCCCCGCACGCGGCTCGCCTTCAGACCCTTCGCCGCGTCACCGCCTTCCTGGTGGGAGGCCTTCTTCGCCGAGATCGCCAGACGCGCGCTGGACGTGGAAACCGTCCGTGTGCTCTATGCGCTGCGCAGCGAATCGCCGCAGACACCCCTGACGGAGCCAGAGCGGCAGGCTTACGTGGCCCGTCTCCAGAAGGAAGGACGGATCACCGAGGCCTACATCGACTGGATCAACGGGCTCAGCCGCGAGCAGCGCGCCGAGCTCGGCCTGATCCACGACGGGGGTTTCGAGCTCGAGCCAACGAACTGGGGTTTCGACTGGCGGGTGCGCACAAGGCGCGGCGTGATCGTCGACCGGGCGCGCACCTACGGCATCGACGGCAACAAGGCGCTTCATTTGCTCTTCGACGGCTACGACCGGCCGTTTCAGGACGTCTCGCAGCTGCTGTTCCTGGATCCCGGCCCCTATCGCCTCACGGGGAGGGTGCGAACCGACAGCCTGGAGACCCAGGGGGGACTCAAGTGGGTAGTCCGCTGCGTACTCCCCGAGTCCCAGGATCTTGGGGAGACCGAGCGCTTCCTCGGCACCAACCAATGGCGAGATTTCGACGTGAAATTCGAGATACCGCAGGGCTGCGGCCTGCAGGCGATCCGACTGGAATCCGCCGGGAAGCGCGCATTCGAGCACCGGATCATCGGGCGGCGCCTGGTTCGACCGTATGGCCATCCGCAGGCTCCCAAACCTGGTAAAGGTAAAAGAGAGCGAGGCCATGATCGCACCCGATCGCTGCTCCCCGCGAGCAAGACAACACCGTAGGTCGGGAACCCGTTCCCGACATCTCCTAACGCCTATCAGGCGGCAAAGGATTGCCGCCCTGCGGCACCGGGTAGGTCGGGAACCCCTTCCCGACATCTCCTAACGCCCATCCGGCGGCAAAGGGTTGCCGCCCTACAGCTTGCGGGTAGGTCGGGAACCCCTTCCCGACATCTCCTTGACGCCTATCCGGCGGCAAGGGGTTGCCGCCCTACGGCTTGCCGGGTAGGTCGGGAATCCCTTCCCGACCATCTCCTAACGCCTATCCCGCGGCAAGGGGTTACCGCCCTCCGGCTCCGGGTAGGTCGGGAACCCCTTCCGACATCTCCCAACGCCTGTCCGGCGGCAAAGGGTTGCCGCCCTACGGCTCCGGGAGGTCGGGAACCCCTTCGACATTTCCTAACGCCTATCCGGCGGCAAGGGGTTGCCACCCTACGGCTCCGGGTAGGTCGGGAACCCCTTCCCGACATCTCCCAACGCCTATCCGGCGGCAAAGGGTTGCCGCCCTACGGCTCCGGGTAGGTCGGGAACCCCTTCGCCGACATTTCCCAACGCCTATCCGGCGGCAAGGGGTTGCCGCCCTACGGCTCCGGGTAGGTCGGGAACCCCTTCCCGACATTTCCCAACGCCTATCCGGCGGCAAAGGGTTGCCGCCCTACGATTTCTGACAGTAGAGAGCGCTAAGGTCCTCTTAGAACTTGCCGAGTCCGGGTCCCACAGGGCTTCGGAACAGGAGACCGCGTTCGCCCGCACAAGGGTCGTTCGAGACTTCTTGGACGATCGCGAAGTCCCCACTATCTCCGGCCAAATCGCCGGACCAATCAACTCATCGTCGGCTGAATACCAGATGCCAGTCTGCCTATACGCATCCGCCGGAGCAGCAACGATCTTGATGAAGTAAACCCAGGAGCAGGCCTCGCCGTCGTCATTGATGTATTCACCGGACATATGGTTCGTCAACCAGGCACCGGAGCCAATATACCCGTCAAAGCCGTAGTGGCGATCCAGGAACCCATCTCCGTCGCAGTCCTTATTGTCGAGCCAGGCATCGTTCCACTTCATCGCCAACTTGTCGTCCCGATACTCCTGGCACCAGGCGGCGTCATACCTTGCATCGCAGTAGTAACCGTTGAACTTGCGGGCCTGGTAGTTGTATCCCCACTGATCGTAGCCGACCTCGACGACGCTGCCGTCGCCGTTGGGGGCAACAAGGGTTCCTTTTTGAATCGTTTCGCAACCTGCCGGCTTGCCCGCCCAAGCAAGGTTCGAGAATGCCAGCGCCAGCGCGCCGCAACCCAACACAGTGGGCATCAGTTTCATCGGTAATCTCCTCGTATGCCATCCATTTGAGAAATCGTGCGCGGTGCCCCCGCTGATCATCGCCAGGCCCGTGCAGCAGCGTCAAAAACCAAAAATGCGTCGGTTTGTGAACCGGCAGACACCGAAACTCAGCCGCCCGCTCGGCCAGGCAGATGTTATTGACGGGTAGGAACGAAGTAAATCCCTGCCTTAGCAAGCGGATGCCCGCACGAGCCGCGTATGCTCTACGGATCCGTGCGTCACTTAACCCTGACAGCGCAAGGCTTAGACCGCGACGAGATGCTCCCCCATCGCCTGACGCCAGATGCGTGCCCCCCGACATGGGCTAAGGGAGAAAGTTTGATCCAATTTCCAGATACTTACAGGCCGGAGTTGACAAAAGAACCGAGTAACGGTTTGATAGTGGCGTGGAACGGAACGGTTCTCCCGCCGCGTGGCGGAACTGAATAAAAGGGGACTCGATGAACGGAAAGGCAACAACGGGAAAGGCGATCATCGCCGCCGCTATGACAGGCATCGTCACTCTGGCCTTCGCGGCAGACGAATCGGTCGCGACCCTCGTGCGAATCGAGGGCGAAGCCGTGGTCAGCAAGGGCGCGCAATACGTGGGTGGATCGGAAGGCATGGCCCTCAAGGTGGGCGAGCGCGTCATGGCACTCGCGGCGAGCACCGCCACCATTCAGTTTACCGATGGCTGCAGGTACGTGCTCGCAGCCAACCAGCTACTGACCATCGACCCCAAGAGCCCCTGCGCGCTCGGGCTCGTATCGAATTCTGGGGGGGCCGCAGTTCAGGGCTCCGCAGGCGGCTCAGTCGCGGGTGCCGCTGCCGGAGCAAGCCTAGTCTGGGTACCACCCGCTCTCGGCGGCCTGGTTGGCGTAGCTTCCGCAGTTGACTCTAACAACGACACAACTGTCCGACGCCGTCCGCCGCCGATAAGCCCATAGGCAACACGTCAGCTTGACGTACAGAAAAAAAAGGCCCTGCAAAGGGCCTTTTTTTTCATACGCCGCGCAGGCGTATTTTTCTTCCAGACGCCCCGTCAGCCTTCGGTTTGCGTGTACTGCTGGACAAGCGGCCGGCGCAGGAAGCGCTTCAGCCGCCAGGCCCTCATGACCGCCCAGTGGTGCAACGTAAACAGTGCGATAAACCCAAGAAACATCCAGTGCTCCGGTGCACCCACTAGGTGTCCGACCAACCCGATACCGGTCGCCGTAAATGCGACCAGAACCATCAGCACCAGGGTCTGCTTGGGGGTGAATCCGGCGGCCATGAGTATGTGGTGTAGATGCTCGCGGTCCGCGAGGAATGGCGAACGACCCAACCTGATCCTCCGTACCATCATCGAAACCGTATCGATCAGCGGCAAGGCAAGGATCCAGAGAGCCGTGACGGGAGCCAGAAGGCGATTCTCCCCCTGCGACAGCTGAATCAGGAACCAGGCCAGCACAAAGCCGAGAAACATGCTGCCTGCGTCCCCCATGAACACCAGGGCCCTGCCGTTGAGACGCAGATTTGAACATCAGGAAAGCGAGCAGTACCCCCGCGAGCAATACGAGGATAGCCGTGGTCTGAGGCCGCCCGCCCGCCCAGGCGATCACGCAGAGCGCACTGACCGCCACCAGCACGAGCGACGCCGGCAAGCCCGTCGATCCCGTCGCTCATGTTCACGGCGTTGATCACGCCGACCGTGGCGAACACCGACAACGGGATGGAGATCACGCCGAGCCCCAAGAGCTTTTCCGGGACGATAAGGTATCCGAGGTCGCTGAGCACGACTCCCGCCCCCAGCGTCATCATCAAGCTCGCGACAATTTGGGCACCGAATCGTTGTCGTGCGGTAAGCTCGTGCAGATCGTCGAGCACGCCGACGACGACAAGAATCAACGTTCCGGCAAAGAGCAGCCGATAGTTCGAGAGGGGAACAGTGGAAGTCAGCACGCAGAAGGCGAAGTGCGATGAACATCGCGATGCCGCCCACCAGCGGCGTCGGCTCGCTGTGCGTCTTGCGACCACCGGGATGATCGACCAACCCGATGTGCCGCGCCACCGGCTCCAGTATCCAGAGCAACAAAGACGTCAAGGCGAATGCTGTCAAGCCGGCGACAAGCAGTTCCGTATCCATGTCATACCCCTGTTCCTGTTATGTGTTCCAGGTCATTACGCGAGAGGGTTCCCCATGCAGCGATGGTATCCAGGTCGACCAAGCCCCCTGACAGGCTGCCAAGCAGCGCAGATGCAGCACTCCGCAATTCAGACGGAGCGGCGAAGGGGAAACCGGAGCGCAGCTCGGATTTCGTTCGCATACCCCGTTTGCCGCATCGAGGCCGGCATAGTTTGCATCGTTCCACGCCGGATTGCCACCGCGGCTAGGTCGATCAGGCCCATCCCCTCCAGCGGTATACCCACAGCCCGAAATATTCCTTGAACGCCCTGGAACTCCCCTCCAGCGCCTGAACATCGGGTAGGTAATCAAGCAAGGTCCTGAGCGGCTGCGTCTCGACCTCGAAGTCCGTCGGCGCCGGAACCACCGCAATCCCGGCGGCTTGAAACGTCGCCTCGGCGCGGCGCATGTGCATCGCGGACGTCACCAGCAGCACGCTTTCGATGCCTCTCTCGGCCAGCAGCTTCTTGGTCT
>CAVORB010000020.1:0-335026 GCA_963698495.1 uncultured Gammaproteobacteria bacterium
CGTTAAAATATCAGCTCTCGATCTTCACCAGGGGATAGAAGCGTGAACAAGCACGAAGCCACCAAGCTCACGGCGTGCGAGGCGGAGAAAGCCTCGGTCATTTGAATCTGTTTATGCCTGCATCAAGGATCTTGAGCAATCCCAGGTTCATCGCGCGTTTCCGTCTGCGGGTCAGCGCATTCACGCGGCAACGCGATCTCCCGTTTCACCGGCTGGTGGCGTTCATGCTCAATCTGCGCAAGGGCAGTACCGAGCAGGAATTGGCCGGTTTCTTTGCGACGGTGCAAGAGCAGCCGGTGGCGACAGCGGTTCCGAGCCGAGCGGCCTTCAGCAAGGCCCGCAAGGGGCTCTCGGAGAAGGTGTTCAGCCACTTGAATCAGCTGGCAATCGAGAGGTTTCGCGCCGGTTGGTCCACACCGTTGTGGCAGGGATTTCGCCTGCTGGCCGTTGACGGGACGAGCTTTCGTCTGCCGCGCGGGGAGGCGTTGGCGCGTGCCTTCGGGGAGCAACCGAGCGGGCCGACGCTGGCGCGCGCCTCGATCCTCTACGACATCGCGCACGACCTGGTGGTCGATACCCAGTTGGCCGCAACCTGCGTGGGCGAGCATGAGCTGGCCATCGCGCATCTGGCGGCTGCGCGCCCCGGCGATCTGCTGATCTATGATCGCGGCTACCCGGCTTTCTGGTTCTTCGCCCTGCATCTGGCCCAGGGGATCGATTTCTGTGTGCTCCTCTCGCGCAGCAGCTTCGCGCCCGCCAATGCGTTCTGGGAAAGCGACGAGGTCTCCCGGGTCGTCACGCTGACGCCCTCCGCCGAGCAGCGCCGCGCCTGCCGCGATCAGGGGCTGGCCGCCGAGCCGATTCGCATCCGGTTGGTGCGCGTGCGCCTCAAGGGTGGCGAGACGGAGGTCTTGACCACCTCCGTCTTGGGTGAGCACGCCTGCCCGCGTGCCTGTTCGCTCAGCTCTACCATCGCCGCTGGGGCGTGGAAATATCCCATTGAAGAAACCGCTGTAGAGGAGTTTTTGACAAACCAACAATCGCCGCCAATACTTAGCTGTAAGGCATTGTTGGAGCTCGCGAAATGTCTGGAAGGCGGGCATGAAAGACATCCCCCGGTGAACTGGGGTCGGCTGCCTTCCGTGAAACGCCAACGCCTGATCGTTCTGCTCGCCGAACTGGTGCAGCGCCGTCTCGATCCACCACCGGCGGGGGAGGAGAAGGCCGATGAGAACCTGCACCGCGTCATCGCATCCGAGGGGTGCGGACCACTTGGGCGGAAAGATCCAGTACGCTCACCTCGATCGGCTCGCCGTGGTCTATGTCCGGCAATCGACGATGCAGCAAGTCGATCGGCATCAGGAGTCGACCCGCCTACAATATGCACTGGTGGATCGGGCGATCACCCTGGGTTGGCCCCAATCGCAAGTGATCGTCATCGATGAGGATCTCGGACGTTCCGGAAGCACAGCGGAAGGGCGGCCGGGCTTCCAGCGCTTGGTGGCGGAGGTCGGACTGGATCATGTCGGATTGGTGCTTGGCATTGAGATCTCACGGCTGGCCCGCTCCTCGCGGGATTGGTACCAGTTGCTCGAGGTCTGCGCCGTGTTCTCCACCCTCATCGCCGATGCCGATGGGCTCTATGATCCGACGACCTACAACGACCGCTTACTGCTGGGATTGAAGGGGACGATGTCGGAAGCGGAGTTGCACATCCTCAAGCAGCGTATGCTCGAGGGCAAGCGCGCCAAGGCACGGCGCGGGGAATTGGCGCTGCGACTGCCGATGGGCTATGTCCGCCACCCCTCGGGTGAGGTCATGAAAGACCCCGACGAGCAGGCCCGGGGGGTGATCGAGACGGTATTTGCGCAATTCGAGCGTCGTGGGACGCTCAACGCCGTTTTGCGCTATTTGGTCGAGCAGGATCTTCGCCTGCCGTATCGTCTGCCCGGCGGTTCGCGCAAAGGCGAGATCGACTGGCGCCGCCCAGCCCGTATGACACTGAGCAATCTACTGCGCAACCCCACCTACACTGGCGCCTACGTCTACGGACGCCGCCCCATTGATCCGCGGCGCAAGAAACCAGGTCGAGCTTCGACGGGGCGAACCGTGACCGTGCCCGAGCAGTGGGAGGTGCTGATCAAGGACCGGCTACCCGCTTACATCACCTGGGAGCATTACGAACGCAATCTCCAGCAGCTGCAATCCAATACGGCCCAGGGACTTGGCGTGGTACGCAAGGGTCCTTCCCTGTTATCCGGATTGCTCATCTGCGGACGCTGTGGTTTGCGGATGGCGACTCGGTACAACAATAATTGCCGGGGGCTGCGTTACAGTTGCGCGCGCATGGCCGTGGACTACGGCGAACCACTGTGCCAGTCGCTGGCCGGTGAGGTCCTGGATGAGGAAATTCGCCGCCTCGTCTTCGAGGCTCTGCAACCGGCGGCCCTGGAGATTAGTCTGCAGGTTGCCGAGGACCTCGAAGCCGAGCGTGCCCGCCATCGGACGCAATGGGAGCAGCGCCTGCAACGTGTTAGCTACGAGGCGGAGCGCGCCGAGCGCCAATACCAGGCGGTGGAGCCTGAGAACCGCTTGGTGGCACGCACGCTGGAGGGGCAGTGGGAAGCAGGCGCTTCAGGCGCAGGCCGCGCTGCAGAGCGACTATGAGCGTTTCCTCGCCGCTGAGCCAAGCCCCTTATCGGCCGAAGAGCGAGAACGCATCCGTCGCCTCGCCGCCGACATTCCTGCGCATTTGGCACGCCGCCACCACCATGGACGCAGATCGTCAGGCGATCGTGCGGCAACTCATCGAGC
The DNA here is from genome assembly GCA_963698495.1 of uncultured Gammaproteobacteria bacterium. Classification (GTDB taxonomy): domain Bacteria; phylum Pseudomonadota; class Gammaproteobacteria; order Chromatiales; family Chromatiaceae; genus CAVORB01. The sequence continues at coordinate 2,815 of CAVORB010000020.1, forward strand.
GTGTCATCGTCACCGTACTTGACGACAGCGAAAAGGTGAACGTCGAGGTGCACTGGGCTGGTGGCCACCGCACCCGTGCCCGAATCACCCGGCCGGTGGCTCGGCTCGAGCAATTGAGCTACTACCCACAGCTGCTCGCCCGGGTTATTTCCCTGCACGAAGAGGGCATGGCCTGCACCGAGATCGCCCGCCAGCTCAATGCCGAGAAATGGCGACCGGCAAAGCGGCGCAAGACCTTCACTGGACCCATGGTCGCAACATTTTTGACACGCCAAGGGCTCCACAGCGGCACGCCAAAGCAGCGACATACGACCGATCTACAGCGTGATCCATGCGAGTGGCTTCTCAACGACCTGGCACGCGAGCTCGACATGCCGCCGGCCACGCTTTTCAGCTGGATCACCAAAGGTTGGGTCCGCGCCCGCCAGGCTGAGCATAGCGGCCGCAAGCTCTGGTTGGTCTGGGCCGATGAGGCCGAATGCGAACGTCTGCACGCACGTCGCAAGGAACGTCGTCGATGGAGCCGGCACATCCGGATCAGCGACGCGAATTCGCCCGCGAACCCCGGATAACACTTGTATGGAGGCAACATGGCTGGCAAGTGGAGGAGAGCTACAAGCGTCAGAAACGCTGGGCCGAGATCGAGAATCTCTCCGGATACTCCGTGCTCGCCGTGCGCCAGGACATGCACGCGAAGATCTTGGCGATGAATCTGGCAGCGATGGTCCGAAACGTCGCCCAACTCATTGCCGAGCGGCTCTTTGCTCACCGTCAGTTTACCTACCAGGCGCGCGGTTGCAGCACGCTCTCGGCGATGAAGAACAACCTCGTGCGGCTCCTTTTCGCCGACCCCATCGCTCGACAACGCCTCGTGGAGACGTTGATCCAACAGCTATCGAGTGCTGTCGATGCCGTCAGACCCGACCGCAGTTTTCCCCGCATCAAACCCGGAAAGCTCAAGCCTGGATTCCATCCGGCTTACAAGCGAGCGGCTTAAGTTGACGGCATTGATAAGGGGCCAGGGTCAAATATCGAACTGGCAAGATCGAGCCGCCGGAGGCAGCGATGCAATTGGCTGTAAGACTTACTAACTATTTTGAACCAGCCGCGCCAATTGACCACTAGCTACGGCGCTTCACTTCTGGTTAGCGGCAAATGATTTTCGTTTTTGTGCGTTAGAAAGGCGTCTCAAAGTGGGAAACAATGTCATCGGCGCAGATCATGAATTCCATAACAGGGAATTCGCACGCGGCTGGGCCGAGAGATTCTCACCAACGCCAGAGCGCCTTGCACTATTCAATATTATTTTGTCGGAGCTGCAGGAATCCATTCCGCCAGATGGCCGGGTAGTTGAGTTAGGCATCGGCCCTGGATATTTGGCGAGCCATCTGTTGGAAGCGATGCAGGCTATAGAGTACACCGGTATAGATTTTTCTCAACCTATGCTTGAGATCGCCAGACTCCAGACTGGTTCAATATGCATCGAGGGTCACCTTCACTCAGGCAGATCTGGTCAAGGATGATTGGACGAGCATGCTGGCCGCACCGATCAATGCGGTCATTTCCACCTGGACACTACATGATCTCGGCAGCCAGGTGAACGTGTATTCGGTTTATGCGAAATCCGCGAGAATTTTGGACACTTCGAGTGTCTTTCTAAACGGTGACTTCATCAAGCCGATTGGGGCCTCTCAGGAATTTGAAGCTGGCCGCTTTGCAATAGCCAGGCATCTGGAACTGCTAGCAAGCGCAGGATTTAGAGATGCGGAATGCCTGGCTCTTTTTGAAGAGGAACTAGAGACGCCGACGGCCGCCCAGAATTATGCTTGCTTCAAGGCCGTAAAATGACGAGACGAACGATCGAGTAGTGGGCGGGCGATTCCTCCGCCCTTCCTTCACCAGCCTGTGGAACGTCATCAGAAGTGACGGGGTCAGGTCTTTCTTTTTTCCTCGATGAGGTACTGAAGCCGGGCCGAGGTCTCTGCGAGGTCAGACAGCAGATGAGCGGACGAATCCAGTGCCTCGCTTCGCCTTCCGTGGCAGCCTTTATCGGCCTGTTGCTGATGCTGTTCGGTCACGCAGAGGCAACGGGCTTCGAGCCCGCACAGTGGCAACGGGAAGGCTGGATAACCGATTTCGAATCGGGTCTGAAGCAGGCAAGGAATACCGACCGGCCAGCTTTTGTCTACTTCGACGCCGGTTGGTGCAGCTGGTGCCAGCAATACACGCGCGACGTTCTCGATACGCCCGCCGTGCGGTCGGCGCTGACGCGGCACTTTGTCCGACTGGTCGTGGACTACGATGCCCGACCCGACCTGATGCGTCGCTATGGCGGTAAAGGCCTGCCTTTTACCGTCGTGCTTTCGCCCGAGGGAGGGGTGCTTGGCCGGTTTGTCGGCGTCATGCCACCCGAGGACCTGGTGAATCTGCTGGATGCGCTTGCGCGGTCGGGTTCTCCTCGCGTTGAGGGGTCCGCGCCTGTCGCGGTTCTGCATCAACCCGTTGCACTGGACCGCGAGGGCTACGCAGATTTTCGCGCCGCCTATCTGCGCCATCTCGAATCCCTCTACGACCCCGCGCGTGAAACGATCACGGGCCAGTTCGAGACCGGCGTGACCTTCCGGCGCACCTCGCTGCTCACCTGGATCTACCTGATGGATCAAGGCCTGTGGCAGGACCGCATTCCCCTCGCTGCGCGGGCTGAACGGCAACGGCTCTGGGATTCCTTGGACAAGGGTTTTTTCAATTTCGTCGATCCGACGCGCGGGGACTATCTCGAGTCGTCCAAGCTGCTCGAGATCAATGCCTGGCTGGCGGCCTGGCAGGCCCAGGTCGGCGTGCGTGATCCGCAGGCGCGGCTGGTCGCCGAACAGGCCTGGCACTACCTGCGCGATGTGCTGTGGGACAAGGCGAATGGCGGCTTCTTCCAGTCGCAGCTCGCGGACAATGCGTACTACGCTTTGTCGCCCCAGGAGCGATCGCGCAGGCCCGTGCCGCCCGTGGACCAGGCCAAGCGCACCGATACCAATGCGCAGGCGGTCTGGGCGCTGCTGCGTCTGGGGCGCGCCACCGGCAACGAGGAAGCGGTCGGACATGCCGTACAGACCATGAACTTCCTGCTGCGCGAGATGTGGCGCGACGGGCGTCTTTATCATCTGTGGCGCAACGGGCGGCTCTCTTCGCCGGATTTGCCGCATAACTGGTTCTGGGTGCTGGCCGCCGGGGCCGAGTTGGAAAAGGTCTGTCCCGATTCCTGGCGACGCCAGCAGCTCGCGGCCATCGCCGGGTCAGCGGGTCGCTGGCTCGAACAACGCATGCGCGATCCTGCCGCCGCGCCCCTCGATATCGAGCTTGCCGGGCTGGTTGCCTGGACAGCAGGGCAGCGCGAACGCTACCCGGAACTGCCTGTCGCCGCGCGGGACTGGGCTCTCGCGCAGCTTCGCATCGAGGCCGAAACCTCGCCGGACGAGCCGGTCATCGGACTGTGGGCCTGGGAGGCACGGCTGGAGGAGTAGTGGGAAGGGAGTCAAATTGCTCGACGGCAGGCCGAAAAACAGCAGGTGTGATCCGGCCGCGGGCGGGGGTTCAACGGCCCTCTCGACAACAACCTTTCACTACGGGTCAAGTCCCACAGAAGGTCTGGCGCACGACCTCGTGCGGCTCGGGCGGGCGTCGAAACGGCAGGCTTTCGGGTCGATCCTCCCAGGGGCGAGCGAGGACGCGCAACAGGTCGTCGAGCGGATCCATATCGCCCCGTACGGCTGCATCGAGCGCCGCCTCGACCCGGTGGTTTCGCGGGATGACGGCGGGATTCGCCGACCGCATCTGCGCCGCCCGTATCGCTGGTTCCAATGCTTCGCGCACCAGGCGGTCGCGCCAACGGCTTGAGCCACTCTTGAACCGCGGCACTGTCGCCGAGCTCCGCGCGTACGCCCTCCTCCGCGCCTTCCGCCGCGTCGCACAGGGCGCGGAAGCCGTTGGTGAAATCGGCGCCTGTTCCCGCCATCGCCTGTAACAGGTCGTCGATGAGGTCGGCGTCCTCCGGGTGCGCCTCCACCAACCCGAGCTTCGCCCTGAAGCGTTCGAGATAGGCCTGCTCGAAGCGCTCGGGAAAGGAATCGATCGCGCCTTGGGCCTGCTCGACGGCCTTGCTCTGGTCCTCGTCAATGAGCGGCAGCAGCGATTGGGCCAGGCGCGAGAGGTTCCACTGGGCGATGCGCGGCTGGTTGCCGTAGGCATAACGCCCGCCATGGTCGATCGAGCTGTAGACCGTGCCCGGATGGTAGGCGTCCATGAAGGCGCAGGGACCGTAGTCGATGGTCTCGCCGGCGATCGACATGTTGTCGGTGTTCATCACGCCGTGAATGAAGCCGACGCCGAGCCATTGCGCGATGAGGCGGGCCTGCCGGTCGATGACGGATTCGAGCAGCGCCAGGTAGGGTCTTTCAGCGCCCCGCGCCTCCGGGTAATGCCGGGCAATCACATAGTCGGCAAGCTGCCGGAGCGCTTCGGTGTCGCCACGCGCGGAGAAATACTCGAAGGTCCCGATGCGCACATGGCTGCGCGCCACGCGGGTGAGCACGGCCCCCGGCAGCGCGGCCTCGCGCTGGACGGGCTCGCCGGTCGCGACCGCGGCGAGTGCGCGCGTGGTCGGAATGCCGAGGGCGTGCATCGCCTCGCTGACGATGTACTCCCGCAGCACCGGCCCGAGCCAGGCGCGCCCGTCTCCGGAGCGGGAAAAGGGCGTGCGCCCCGAGCCCTTGAGCTGAATGTCGAAGCGCTCCCCGCTGGGGTCGAGGATCTCTCCCAGTAGGATCGCCCGTCCGTCGCCGAGCTGCGGCACGAAGCCCCCGAACTGATGGCCGGCGTAGGCCATGGCCAGCGGCTCGGCGCCCTCGGGCACCGCGTTGCCCGCCAGCACGGCAAGCCCTTCAGGCGAGCGCAAGCGATCCTGGTCGAGCCCAAGCTCCATGGCGAGGGCCTGATTGAGCTTGATCAACGCCGGCGCCGCCACCGCCGCCGGGGCTTGCCGGGCGTAGAAGCGTGAGGGCAGACGCGCGTAGCTGTTGTCGAAGGCGAAGATCATAACCGTGTTCCCATTGAGGACGGCTGGAGAGGTGGGGCCGCATGGGCTCGAGACCAAGCCGTTCGGAAGTCGCGCCGCCTACATCCCAAGCCGGAGAGAGGCGAAACGGCGTCCATTCGCCCCATCCGGAGAAACCTGGGCGAAATAGTTCAAAAGGGAGGGGGCAGCTTCCGCCGAGAACCGAGACGCCGGATCATGAGCCTCGAAGGGCGGTGCACATCAGAGCGGCGGCGATGGGTGCCGCGATGCTGGGAAATCCGACGTGGAAAGCGCCGCGGGTCCGGGGAATGGCGAGGAACGCCCGGTGAATCGGGCGCCGTCCGCTACCGGCGGCGCCCAGGGATTCCGATGGCGGACTCAGCCCACCGCGAAAGCGGCCAGTTGCGGGCTCCTGCGCCAGTCATCGCCCAACTGCCCTGCACCCGGCGTTTCACGAAGCGGAAACGAGGGGATGATCTCGCCGAGCTCGCATCCGCTGAGCTCATCGAACTCGACGTCCGGGAGGATGATGGCCTCGGACATGCCCCTTTCCGAATCCCTGCCGGACGCTTCCTCGGTCTCGGGGTTCCTGACGACATCGATCGCCGCATCTTCAAGACCCATCAGCCCGGGAAAGAGGTCGATGAGATCGAAGCCGCTGAGCTCTTCTACCTCATAGTCCTTGAGCGTGCTCATGGGCCACAAGAAGTCTCGAAGCTTGCCCTGAGGCAGTCCGGCGCTTGCAGGGGTGGAACGGGTTCTCATGCTGATCTCCGCTCTTCTCATTGTCGACCGTGCCCGAAGATTTATCGAACCAGGGGACGAACAGCTCAAGCGTCCCCGGTCCGATTTTTTTCTCGCTTCGAGCCCCTGCCTTATTGTTTAAACCATTTTCTACGAAAACGCAATAACTATATGCTTAAGAATAACAATTTTCTCCAGAATTTTTTCTGGTTCTGCGCGACTCGCGGTTGGGGAGACGGCCGCGGGCGCCATGATCCCCACCAACCCGGCAAGGTCAGCGACCGCCCATATCCATTTACTCCGACTCGTTTGCTCTGCGGTTACTTGCCAGTACACGCATCAGCGCCGTAACCGCGGCCCGCGGCGGGACCTTTCCGCGCCAGCCGCGTGAGCCTCCGCCTGGATCCGTCCGCCTGCCCGGAACCAGGCCGGGCACGAAGCAACCCCGTCCGTCTTGCGTCACCGAAGGTGCCGTATAATGCTTGCAGGTGTTTTCTTTTACCGAGGGTCCTTCCGATGTCGAGACATGCAGGTTTCACTCGCCGCATCTTCCTGGTGACCACGATCAGCGTCTCCGCGCCCGCAATGGCCTGGACGCCCTACGGCTACGATCCCTACGGCCCCGGTCCTGGCGCGGGCGAAGCCCCCGTCGCTCCCGGACCCGAGCAATCAGCCGATCAGGCCTGGGGGAGGGGCATGCCCCCTCCTCCGGGCTATGCACCCTACGGCTACGGGTATCCGCCGCAACCTCCCTACCCCGCCACCCAGGCGCCTGGTAACCAGGGCTACGATGCTGGTCCGGCAACCCAGCCGCCGGGTTATCCGCCGTTCGGTTCCCGGCAGGGCTTCCCCGACATGGGCGGTCCAGGCTTCGGGCCGCGGCAGGGACCGTTGCGGATCTCGCGACGCATGACCGAGGACGCCTACATCATCGAGATCGCCCTCGAGGGCATGTCGGCGGAAGAGGTCCAGGTCACCACCCAGGGGAACTGGATCAGCATCGGGCGCGACCAGTCCCGGCAGGACGTCAAGGAGGACACCTTCGATCAGGGACGCGGCTATGCGCGCAGCTACAGCTTTTCCAGCGGGAGCGCCAGCCGCCGCTTCAGCGTCCCCCGGGACGCCGACGTATCGGCCATGACCCGAGAGGAGAGCGACGGAACCCTGCGCATCAGCATCCCGCGGCAGCGCCAATGAAACGCCCCGCGAGCCGCTGACACGGGATAGATCACGCATCCTTCATCGAGTCGACAGAGAAGCCCATGCCCGAGGAATACCTGACCCCGCAAGACGCCGAGGACGCCTTTTACGACGCCATCGACGACCGTGATGCGGCGCGTCTGCGCGGCGTGTGGGAGGAGTCGCCCGCCATCGCCTGCCTGCTGCCGATGCAGCCGCTCCTCCACGGGGCCGAGGTGCACAAGGCGTGGGCGCCGTTGACCGAGGGCGACCTGCGGCTCGACATCCAGGTTCGCCACATCCGTTGGCTGGAGGCGGGGGACGTGGCGATCCACTACGTCGAGGAGCGCGTCAGCTTCCCCGGCCAGCCCGCGCAGCCCCCGGTCTATGCCACCAACGTCTACCGGCGGGGCACGTCGGGCTGGAGAATGATCCTGCACCAGAACTCGCCGACGCCGCCACCGCCGGGGGCCATGCCGCCGGGCATGCCCCCTGTCGCGACCTAGCGCGCGCCCGGGGATGCGGCCAGATGCGGCGCACCAGGCTTGATCTCGTTGGCCCTCGGGAATAGGCTCGCGCCCCTCACCGCAACGCGAGCGCCCTCCCGAGACTTCCCATGCGCGTCACCCTTCAAGCCCTCGGCTGCCGCCTGAACGAGGCCGAGCTGGAGACCTGGGCCAGGCAGTTCCGACAGCGCGGCTACCAGATCGCCACCGCCCCGGAATCCGCCGATCTGGTGGTCGTCAACACCTGCGCGGTGACCGCCGAGGCGGTGCGCAAGTCCCGCAAGCTGCTGCGACGCACGCAACGGGAGAATCCCCGCGCCAAGCTGGTGGTCAGCGGCTGCTTCGCCTCCCTGGAGAGCGAGTCCCTGGCGCGCGAGCAGGGAGTCGATCTGGTGATCCCGAATCAGGACAAGGACCGGCTGGTGGAGATCACGGCGCGCGAGCTGGCGCTCCCGTCCATGCCGAGAACCGCCATGGACGAGGACGCCAACCCGCTGTTCGCCCGCGGCCGCCAGCGCGCCTTCATCAAGGTCCAGGACGGTTGCCGTTACCGCTGCGCCTTCTGCATCGTCACCCTGGCGCGGGGCGAGGAGCGCAGCCGCCCGCTTGCGGACGTGGTGGACGAGGTGAACCGGCTGGTGAGCGAGGGCGTCAAGGAGATCGTGCTCACCGGGGTGCACCTCGGCGGCTACGGGAGCGACGGGGACAGCGGGCTGGCAGAGCTGGTCCGCGCGGTGCTGGCCGACACCGAGGTGCCTCGGCTGCGGCTGGGCTCACTGGAGCCCTGGGACCTGCCGCCCGGTCTCTGGGAGCTGTTCGACGACCCGACGCCTCATGCCTCACCTGCATCTCCCCCTGCAGAGCGGCTCCGACGCGGTGCTGCGCCGGATGGCCCGGCGCTGCCGCACCGACGAGTTCGCGCGCCTGGCGCGTGAGGCCAGGGACGCGGTGCCGGACTTCAACCTCACCAGCGACATCATCGTCGGCTTCCCCGGCGAGACCGACGAGGAATGGCGACAGACCATGGACTACGTCGCCGCGGTGGGCTTCGGCCACCTGCACATCTTCAGCTACTCCCCGCGCCCCGGAACCAAGGCGGCCGGCTTGCCGGATCAGGTACCCGCTGAGATCAAGAAGGCGCGCAGCCGCGAGATGCACGCGCTGGACCGAGCGCATGAAGCGCGCGACGCTGGAGAACCACGTCGGGCGCCGTTACCCGGTGCTGATCGAGGGCCGCTACCAGGGAGAGGCGGGCGGCGACTGGTTCGGCTACACGCCGAACTACCTCCCGGTACGGATGCGGAACCTGGATACCGAGGAGGCGGTGAACCGGATCCTCGACATCCATCTCGACGGGGTGCACCTGGACGGGGAAAGCCTGACCGGGCGCCGGTAACCAACCGCCGCGGGTCGCCTCAGAAGCCGCGCTCGACCGCTGCTTCCTGCTCCGCGTCGAGGGCTGTTGCCACGTAGGCCAGGGAAAGGCCCATCTCCCGGGTCCAGGCGAGCTCGATGCGCCACGCCTCCTCGGGCGCCCAGACGTGGATCGCCCGCCCATCCCCGCGGCGGATGGATCCCAGCCGCCGCGACGGCGTGGTGGCGTAGGGTGGAAAGCGGCTCTGGTCTTCCCCGGGTCCGTACTTCTTGCTCAGCAGGCCGTAGAGATCGTCGAACCTGAGCTGCGATGCCGCCCGGTAGCGTCGAACCACCTTGTAGACGCGATCCCGGAACGCGATGACGTAGACCTGTTCCGGGCCCTCCTGGAAGACCAGGGCGCGCCGCTCGCCATCGACCTGCTCGAACTGCGGCGGATGCCCTGGACGAAGCGCCTGATCCACGCTCGCCGCCTAGGCAGTAGCGCCCGAAGACCTGCTTCAGGCAGGCGTCCTGCTGCTCGGCCGCGATCCCGCCAGACAACCAGAGGATGGCGACGGAGATGACGGCCAAGGTTCTCAATCCGCGCGCTCGCTGCATAGATCCCCTCTGGTACGACGACGGTCCTGAAGACACCGCGGCCGCCGCCCACACGGGCAGCAACGCTGGCATCAGTTCGGATCGGCGCGGTTAGGATAACCAATGCCGTCCCCGTCGGACATGCCCTCGCCGCCCTCGGCCCGGCGCTCACTGAGCCGCTCCACGAAGCTTCTCAGGCGCGCGTAGTGGCTACCCTGCCAGTAGACCCGGCCGCATCCCCGGCAGCGCCAGAACCGGTCGAAGGCGGACCGCACGCGTGGCGGAATCTCCGCGCCGAGCGCGCGCTTGTCGACCCTGGCGAGCGAGCCATTGCAGACCGTGCAGCGGGTGAAGGGGCGCAGCGCGCGGTACAGGTCCAGGCGTTCGACCACGTACGAGACCTGGTCCCGCGGGCGCTTCTGCGGCACGTAGAGCCCGTGGGTCACCGCCCGCCGCATCAGCAGCTGGCGGTCGCGGCTCAGGAGGACACGGCCCTCCCCCGCGGCGATGGACGCCAGCCTCGCGTCCCCGGGGTCGTTGGCGAACAGGGTGTCGAAGCCGAGCAGGCGCAGATAGCGCGCGAGTCCGCCGAGGTGGGCGTCGGCGAGGAAGCGAATGCGGCGCAGGGGTCGGCTGCGCACCGCCAGCAGCGGGGAGACATCCAGGGACTCGAAAACCGGATACAGGCTGACCCGGTCGCCGTCCGCGAGCCCGGCCTCAAAGCCGCTCGACACGCCGTTGATCAGGACCAGCTCGACCTCCGTCGGCGGAATGCCCAGGCTGACGATCAGGTGCCGGACCGGCGCGGGCGCCTGCAGCCGCACCTCGAGCTCCCGCTGTCGGCGATCCGGGGCCAGGAAGTCGTTGAGCTCGGCGTAGCAGCGGACCCGGATGTGCACGACGCCGACCGGGTTCCGGCCTAGAGGTCGAAGGCGGCCCACACGGGACAGTGATCCGAGGGCTTCTCCATGGCGCGGATATCGTAATCGATGCCCGCATCCATCAGGCGCTCGCGCAAGGGCTTGCTCACCAGCACCAGATCGATGCGCAGACCGCGTCTCGGCTCACGCTCGAAGCCGCGGCTGCGGTAGTCGAACCAGCTGAAGCGGTCGTCCGCCTCCGGGTGAAGGGCACGATAGGCGTCGGTCAGGCCCCAGTCGGTCAGGTTGGCGAGCCATTCGCGCTCCTCCGGCAGGAAGCTGCACTTGCCGGTGCGCAGCCAGCGCTTGGCGTTGTCCTCGCCGATACCGATGTCGAGGTCCAGCGGGGCGACGTTCATGTCCCCGAGCACCACCAGGTTCTGGTCGGGCGTAAAGCGCTCGCGCAGGAACGCGTTCAGGTCGGCGTAGAACTTCCGCTTGCCCGGAAACTTGACCGGGTGGTCGCGGCTCTCGCCCTGGGGAAAATAGCCGTTGACGACGGTGATCTCGGCCCCCGAGGGCAGGCGATAGCGGCCCGTGATCGCGCGGCGCTGGGCCTCCTCGCCGTCCGTCGGCAATCCCATCACGACCTCGATCGGGGCCTGCTTGCTCAGCAGCGCAACCCCGTAGTGGGACTTCTGACCGAAAAAGTGGGTGACATAGCCGAGCCCCTCGACCATCTCGCGGGGAAAGGCGTCGTCGGCGACCTTGCACTCCTGGACGCCAATGATGTCCGGGTCGTGTCGCTCCTTGAGGGCGGCGAGCTGATGCGGGCGGGCACGGATGCCGTTGATGTTGAAGGATACGATCTTGAGCACGGGGGTCTGTCTCCGAGGCCGCCGGATGCGCGGCGGGCAGCAGGGAGACTAGCACGAGAGCAAGGCCCCATCCAGGCAACGCGGGCCCGTGGGGGACCGCCGGATGGTCAGCGTCTACCGCGCCGGCGCAGCGTCTCGATCAGGACCTCCTTGTTCTGGTAGCGAACGTCCTTACCCTTGGCGATGAAGATGACCTGCTCGGCAATGTTGCCGGCATGCTGGCCGATGCGCTCCAGGGCGCGGAGGGCAAAGACCAGGTCCACCAGCTGACCGACGAGCGAGCTGTCCTCCAGCACGAAGGTCATCAAATGCCGCAGACCCGCCTCGAACTCCTCGTCGAGCCGGTGATCGTCGGCGAACACATCCAGCGCCCCTTCCACGTCGAGCTGATTCAGCGCCTCGAGACTGCGCTCCAGCATAGAGCGGGCCACCTCGTCGAGACGCCGTACATGATGCAGGATCCTGGATGCGGGCTGCTGGCCGTCGCGCTCGAGGAGGCGGATCACGCACCAGGCGATCTGCTCGGCCTTGTCCCCCGCTCGCTCCAGGTCGCCAACCACCTTGGACAAGGCGAGGATGAGGCGCAGATCGAGGGCGGCCGGCTGGCGTTTGGCGATCAGACTGAAGATGGCCTCGTCGGTGTCGAGCTCGAAGTGGTCGACCCTTGGCTCCCCGTCCACCACCTGGCGCGCCAGGCCCGGGTCGCCGTCGGCCAGCGCATTCACCGCCATCCGTGTCTGCTCGAGGACGTACTCGCCCATCTCGAGCACGAGGCCGCGAACGCGTCCGAGCTCCTGGTCGTAGGCGTGAACCGTGTGGCCTTTGGTGACGTCGTTCATGATTGCTCAAACACCGTTAAGGGACGTAAAACTGCTCGCTCGGCCTCGAGCCTCGGGACCATCAGATCGCGCCTCACCCGAAGCGTCCGGTGATGTAGTCCTCGGTGAGCTTGTGGCGCGGATTGGTGAAGATCTTGTCGGTCTCCCCGACCTCGACCAGGTCGCCGAGGTGGAAATAGGCCGTGCGCTGGGAGACCCGCGCCGCCTGCTGCATCGAATGGGTCACGATCGCGATGCTGTAGTTTTCGCGCAGCTCGTCGATCAGCTCCTCGATCTTGGCCGTCGCGATCGGGTCCAGGGCCGAGCAGGGCTCGTCCATCAGGATCACCTCGGGTGAGACGGCGATGGTGCGCGCGATGCACAGGCGCTGCTGCTGGCCGCCCGAAAGGCTGGTGCCGGGCTGATCGAGCCGGTCCTTGACCTCCTCCCACAGCCCCGCCTTGCGCAGACTGGTTTCCACCAGCTCGTCAAGCTCCGCCTTGTCGTTGGTCAGACCGTGGATGCGCGGACCGTAGGCCACGTTCTCGTAGATCGACTTGGGGAAGGGATTGGGCTTCTGGAAGACCATCCCGACCTGGGCGCGCAGGGGGACCACGTCGAGCTTGCGGTCGTAGATATCGGTGCCGTCCAGCAGGATGTTGCCCGTGACCCGGCAGCCCGGAATGGTGTCGTTCATCCGGTTCAGGCAGCGCAGGAAGGTGGACTTGCCGCAGCCCGAGGGACCGATCATCGACACCACCTCGTTCTTGCCGATGTCGAGGCTGACCCCCCTGATGGCTTGCTTGTCCCCGTAGTAGACGTCCACGTCACGGCAGGCCATGCGCGCATCGGTCGACGTGAAGTCGCCCACGGTGCCTTCGAACGCCCGGTCTCCCGCCAGATCCGACGCCCTGATCGCGCCCGCGCCGCGGCCGAGCTCTGCTACCGTCGTATGCATTGTGTCTCTCCTCGTCTTGTGTCAGGTTCGCCGGCATCTACCACCGGCGCTCGAAGCGCCTTCTCAACAGCACGGCGGTCAGGTTCATCAGGATCAGGAACCCGAGCAGCACCATGATCGCCGCCGACGTCCGCTCCACGAACCCGCGCTCGGGGCTGTCCGCCCACAGGAAGATCTGCACCGGAAGCACGGTCGCGGGGTCCGTCACGCCGCCGGGAATGTCGACGATGAAGGCGATCATGCCGATCATCAGCAGCGGCGCCGTCTCCCCCAGGGCCTGGGCCATGCCGATGATGGTGCCGGTCAGCATGCCCGGCATGGCGAGCGGCAGCACATGGTGGAGCTGGGTCTGCAGGGGCGAGGCGCCGACGCCGAGCGCGGCCTCGCGGATCGAGGGCGGAACCGACTTGAGCGCCGCCCGGCTGGCGATGATGATGGTGGGCAGGGTCATCAGGGTCAGCACCAGCGCCGCCGATCAGGGGCGTGGAGCGCGGCACGCCGAAGAAGTTGATGAACACCGCGAGCCCGAGCAGGCCGAACACGATCGAGGGCACCGCCGCCAGGTTGTTGATGTTGACCTCGATCAGATCGGTCCAGCGGTTCTTGGGGGCGAACTCCTCCAGATACAGGGCCGCGCCCACGGCGATCGGAAAGGACAGCAGCAGGGTCAACAGCAGGGTGTAGAAGGAGCCCACCAGGGCGCCGGCGATGCCCGCCAGCTCGGGCTCCCGGCTGGCCCCCTTGGTGAAGAAGATGGTGTTGAAACGCCGCTCCAGCCTGCCCTCGGCCGCGAGCCGCGTCCACCCAGCCCAGGGTCTGATCCTTCACGCGGCGCTCGGACTCCGGCACGTCGCGGTCGATGTGCCCCTTGACCAGCATGTCGATATCGTCGTTGGCGAGCAGCCAGACCTCGGCGACGGTTCCGATCTTCTCTGGGTGCGCGGCAATCAGCTCCCGCAACTGTTGCGGCGCGCCGGGGCTGACGAGCTGGTAGAGCTCGCGCAGGTCACGCCGCCCCTGAACCTCGGGAAACCGTTCCTTGAGCGAATCGCGGATGAGCTTCTGGTAGTCCGCGCAGGAGGGGATGCCGGGTTTGCGCAGGCACTCGCGATCGATCTCCTCCGCGGCGAAGTTGATCGGCAGCTGGATGTAGGTCTGTTGAAAGGCCGTGTAGCCCTTGCCGATGATGTCCACGAACAGAATGGCGACAAAGGCCAGACCCAGAACGACGGCCCCCATGCCCATGAGGCGGAACCGTTTCTCGGCCGCGTAGCGGCGCGCCAGGCTCGCGTTGACGATGTCGATGGTGCGCGCGGCCGGCGCGCCACCGCCCGCGCTGGATGCTTGATTACTCATACTGTTCCCGGTACTTGCGCACGATGTGCAGGGCGATCACGTTCAGGGTCAGGGTGACGACGAAGAGCGTGAGACCGAGCGCGAAGGCGGCCAGGGTCTTCGGGCTGTCGAACTCCTGATCGCCGGTCAGCAGGGTGACGATCTGCACCGTCACCGTGGTCACCGCCTCCAACGGGTTCCAGGTCAGGTTCGCGGACATGCCGGCGGCCATGACCACGATCATGGTCTCGCCGATGGCGCGGGACACCGCGAGCAGGACGCCGCCGACGATGCCGGGCAGCGCGGCGGGAAAGATGACCCGTTTGACCGTCTCGGACTGGGTGGCGCCCAGGGCGTAGGAGCCGTCGCGCATCGCCTGGGGAACCGCGTTGATCACGTCGTCCGACAGGGAGGACACGAAGGGGATGATCATGATGCCCATCACCAGCCCTGCCGCGAGCGCGCTCTCCGAGGCCACGTCCAGTCCCACCGACGCCCCCAGGTCACGGATGAGCGGCGCGACGGTCAGCGCGGCGAAGAACCCGTAGACCACGGTCGGGATGCCAGCGAGGACCTCGAGCACCGGCTTCGCGGTCGCCCGTACCTTGCTCGGCGCGTACTCCGAGAGGTAGATGGCGGCCATCAGGCCGATGGGCACCGCCACCACCATCGCGATCAGGGAGATCAAGAGGGTACCCGCGAACAGGGGCACCGCGCCGAAGGCGCCGGACGCGCCGACCTGATCGGCCCGGAGCGCGATCTGCGGGCTCCATTCCATGCCGACGAAGAATTCGGCCATGGAGACCTTCTGGAAGAAGAGGACGGACTCGAAGACCACGGACAGCACGATGCCCAGGGTGGTCAGGATGGCGATCGAGGAGAAGACCACCAGGATCACCATCACCGTGGACTCCACGCGATTGCGCGCCCGCAGCGCCGGGCTGGTCCTGCTCCGGGCGATGGAGAGCCCGCCGATGGCCACGGCGAGGCACAGAACCCAGAGCGCGATCTGGGCGAGAGTCTGCAGGCGAGCGTAGTGGTCCGCGGCGGCCTGTAGCTCAGGCGTCACCTCGCCCGAGACGATGTTTCCCGTCGCCAGATTCTGGATGTCGTTGACGAGCAGCCCGACCCGTCCGTCCGAGAGTCCGGCGGTCATCTCCGCCGGAAGCTCGGCCTTCATCAGGCTGGTTACGATCGCGTCCTGGAAGCCGAGCCAGAACCCGAACAGGAGCAAGGCGGGTATCCCCGCCCACAAGGCGGCGTAGAAGCCATAGTAGCCAGGCAGAGAGTGCAGGGTCTTGATGTTCGCCGCACCGCCCGCGACGGACACGGCTCGCCTGTAGCCGAAATGGTAGGCCAGCGCCATGAAGCCGAGGAGGAAGAGGAGCAGGACGGAGGACTGCATGCTGGTCGACCCGTTCTCAAGACGATGAAGCCAGCGGCCCTGCGCGGGCCGCCGGCAATGCCGACACCGGGTAAGTGAAACCGGCTATCCGCGGACCACTACTTCTCGGGCTTGCTCATCGGCTCCATGCCCTGGGCCGACGCGGCGACCTTGGCCCGCATGTCGTCCGGCAAGGGAATCAGGCCCTTGTCGGCGAGATAGCCCTCCGGTCCCCAGGCCTTGTCGCTGGTGAACTCGGTGACGTACTCCTCGATTCCGGGGATGGTCCCGACGTGGGCCTTCTTGACGTAGAAAAAGAGCGAGCGGGAGACCGGGTAGTCACCGCTGGAGATCGACTCGAACGTGGGCTCGACGCCGTTGACCTTGGAGCCCTGGATCTTGTCGGCATTCTGGTCGAGGAAGCTGAAGCCGAAGATGCCCAGGGCGTTCGGGTTGGCCTGCAGCTTCTGCACGATCAGGTTGTCGTTCTCGCCGGCCTCGATATAGGCGCCGTCCTCACGCACACCGTGGCAGACGGCCTTGTGCTTGTCCTTGTCGGTCTTCTTCAGCGCCTTGATCGAATCGATACTGTCGCAGCCCGCCTCCATCGCCAGCTCGACGAAGGCATCGCGGGTACCGGAGGTCGGCGGCGGCCCCAGTACCTCGATCTTGGCGGCCGGCAAGGAATCGTTGACCTCCTTCCAGGTCTTGTAGGGATTCGCGACCAGCTTCTCTCCGTCCCGGGGATCGGGCACATCCTTCGCCAAGGCCAGGAAGATGTCCTTCGGGGTCAGGTCGAGATGCGGGGCCTCCTTGGAGTTGGCGATGGCGATGCCGTCGTAGCCGATCTTGACCTCGACGATCTCCTTGACGCCGCTGGCCTGACAGGCGTCGAACTCAGACCCCTTGATGCGGCGCGAGGAGTTCGTGATATCCGGGTGGTCGACGCCAACGCCCGAGCAGAACAGCTTGAGTCCGCCGCCGGATCCCGTGGACTCGATCTTGGGGGTCTTGAACGCGCTGCTGCGGCCGAAGTTCTCGGCCACGGTGGTGGCGAACGGAAAGACTGTGGACGACCCGACGACCGTGATGTAGTCACGCGCCAGGGCTTGTGCGCTGAACGAAACCGCGACTGCGGTCGCGGTGACGACGAGCTTGGTTCTCATGATCAATCTCCCGACAGAGTGTCTGAATTCCGGGCGGAATTCTCTCGTCGGGAGGTTGTGATTTAATGACCCGGCCGTGGAGCTTTGGTGAAGGGTTTATTAACGTTCAATGAAACTCTAAACCTTCCAGCTCAGCGCAACCCGCTGAGCATGCGGACCAGATCCATGGTCGCGGCGAAGAAGTCCTCCTTCTGATGACCGCCGCACCAGGCGCGGATGCGACGCATCGCGGAATCGATGTCGGCCCCTTCCAGCACGTCCTTACCCGTTGCCAGGTTGAGCCCGGAGATGAACCCGGTCAGCCAGTCCTCGTAGCGGCGATACTCCCACACCAGCAGATCGTCCCCCGCCTCGTTGCCGGTCGCGGCGGCGAGATACTGGTCGCAGGTCTTGATCCCATAGCCCCACAGCGGCGGCAGCTTGTCCGCGCGGACGGGGCCCGTCGCTCCCAGCAGGCCGCAGGAAAGCACTACGGCTGCGGCGAGGCATCGGTACCGAAAAATGGCTTTCATCATCGCGTCATGCTTCCTCAACCGCGAAATGTCACCAGGGACGCGCCGGTAGGCTGCGACCCCGACTGCGAGAATCGCAAGCTACCACACTTCCGCCGAACCGGCGAAACGAGCCATAGGCGTTCGTCAGACTGCCGCGAGTCAAGGTCTCGCCATCCCGCGGCGCGTCCGTTCCATCCCCTCGCCCGTTCCACTTGTGGATGCGCCGCGGGAAGCGCTGAACCGCGCAACCGTCTTCACCTTATCCAGTATCGGCAGACCGGCGCCTCCTCTCGGGTTTCCGATGCGGTTAACATG
This sequence comes from uncultured Gammaproteobacteria bacterium, assembly GCA_963698495.1. Lineage (GTDB taxonomy): Bacteria > Pseudomonadota > Gammaproteobacteria > Chromatiales > Chromatiaceae > CAVORB01. The sequence goes on from CAVORB010000020.1 coordinate 20,470, forward strand.
ACGGTTCGAAGACAACACCCCGACGCTGGCTTCTGGGACCCGCATCGATGACCACCGACAACGCACAGACCGCTTCGCTCATCGACCGGCTCGGCCGGTTCGCGCCGGGCCTTCCGGCGCTGCTGCGCTACCGCAAGGAGGACCTGCCGCACGACCTCGTCGCTGGCTTGTCGGTGGCGGCCGTTGCCCTGCCGGTGGGTGTTGCCTACGCGCAGCTCGCCGGATTCAGTCCGGTGGTGGGACTCTACTCCAGCATTCTGCCCCTGGCGGCCTATGCCCTGTTCGGCACCTCGCGCCAGCTCATCGTCGGCCCGGACGCCGCCACCTGCGCGCTGGTGGCAGCGGCCGTGGCGCCGCTGGCGGCGGGGGACGAGAACCTCTACCTGTCCCTGTCCATGGCCCTGGCCTTTCTCGCCGGGATCTTCTGCATCGGCGCCAGCTTCCTGCGCCTCGGCGCGCTCGCCGACTTTCTGTCCCGCCCCATCCTGGTCGGCTTTCTCAACGGAATCTCTCTGCACATCATCCTGGGGCAGATCGGCAAGGTCTTCGGCTTCGACCTGGACGCACCGGGCATCGTCCCCAGGTCGCTGGAGCTCGTAACCAGGCTGGGCGAGACCCATTGGCCAACCCTGGCCGTTGGCTTGTGCGCCTTCGGGGTGTTGGTGTTCTCGCCCCGCCTTTTCCCGCGGTTGCCGGCAGCGCTGATCGCCATTGTCGTCGCCGGCCTCGTGGTGGCCCTTCTCGGCTTGGACGCGCAAGGGGTACAGACCGTCGGCGCGTTACCGGCCGGTCTGCCGGCGCTGCGACTACCCGACCTGTCGCTGGACGTACTGGAGTCCTTGGCCGCCGCGGCCGCGGGCATCGCGCTGATGAGCTTCTCCAGCGCCATGCTCACCGCGCGGAGCTTCGCCGCCAAAAACCGCTACGACATCGACGTCGACCGCGAGTTCTCGGCCCTCGGCGCCGCCAATATCGCATCCGCCTTGTCCCAAGGCTTCGCCATCAGCGGAGCCGACTCGCGCACCGCCATGAGCGACTCCGCCGGCGGGCGGACCCAGGTCGCCGGCCTGGTATCCGCCGCGACCATCGCCGTGGTCCTGGTGTTTCTCACGGATCCCCTGCAGTACGTCCCCATCGCCGCCCTCGGGGCGGTGCTGATCAAGGCGTCCCTGGGGCTGATGGACATCGCGTTCCTCAGGCGGCTCTACCGGCTGGACAAGCGCGAGCTGGCCATCTCCGTCATCGCCACCCTCGGGGTCGTCTGGGTCGGCGCCATCGACGCCATCCTGTTCGCCGTCGCCCTGTCGCTGATCCGCTTCGTGCAGATCGTCGCCCGCCCGCGCGTCGAGCTACTGGGGAAGGTGAAGGGCTATGCGGGGTTCCACCCGGTCCAGCACCATTCCAAGGTCAGGACGGATGAGGGCCTGGTCATGTTCCGCTTCAACGCCTCGATCGTCTTTTTCAACGCGCCCTATTTCAAGCGTCAGGCACTGAAGGCGATTGAGGACGCCGGCCCGCGGCTCAAGTGGTTCGTGATCGATGCCCTCCCGATCACCGGGTCGGACATCACCGGACTCTATGCCCTCAACGATGTCCACGAGGAGCTGCGCCGTCGCGGCGCCGAGCTGGTGATCGCCGGCCGTCGCACCCAGGCGATCAAGTGGCTCAAGTCGGTGGGGATGGCCGAGGAGGAGCTCGCGGACCGTTTCTTCCCAACGCTGCGGCAGGCGGCACGCGCCTACAAGACCCAGTTCCCCCGTGAGCGTACGGAGCAACCGCAGAATGCGACCGCGCCCTCGGCATAGACCCTACGCGGATCGCCTCGGGTCTCGTCGATCGAAGAAGACGCGAGGCCGCGATACGGTCAGTTATCTGACTTTTCAGACTGTGCCGATTCGAATCGGCTGATGATGTTGGTCACGAACTCCTCCGAGTAACCCGCGAGAAAGCACCAGAACAGGAGCTTCGCGTAGTCCTGATGGTCCTGCGCATGGATCGCGAACAGGTCCATCAGGCTGCCGGCCGAAGCGGCGTCGGCAGTTGGGTCTACGACATCCGGAACGAACGTCGGGAACAGATCCCCTTCCACCAGCCCCGAGATGAACAGGACATAAAGCAGCAACGCCAGAATGCCGCCGACCAATGGCGAGAGCACCACGTAGACCCAGGAGCGGGCGAGCAACAGCAGATCGTCATGGCCGAGTGTCTTCAAACGCTTCTGCAGGCTGATGAAACCGCCGATGATGCCGGTCAGCAGGACCATCCAGGAGGTCGCCCCGATCAGGTCGTTGTATCCGCCGCTCACCAGATAGGCGCCCGCGATCATGACCGCCAGCAAAAGGGTCAAGGCAAGCCAAAGCCGGTTGCTGATGACCTTGATCATCTCCAGGCGCTCGTCCAGAGGCTCCCGGTAGCTCAGACCGGTCTTGGGCGCCGTCGGCGAGGGTGGAGTCTGCGTGGTCTCGGACATGATGCTTTTCCTCGGCAACGATCGCGTTGAACCCCGGAGACCAAAGAACTGCGCGGGAGAGCCAGAGGGCAAGGGAAGCGAGACTAATCGTCGGTTCGCGACCGCCCCGTTCATGCCTCCTCTACTGACCGGACCCGGGAGCAAGGAATCCGACCCTTATAGTCGGGATAAGATCCAATATTAGGTAGGGGACGATGACACGGCAAGGGCACGGCACCCAAGCAGGTAGTGTTTGCGCTTGAGGAGGCGGGTGAGCAAACGGACGTCGATCAATGCCAGCGGAGGGCGGGAAAGGATCCGGAAACAGAAGCGAGGGCGCTTTGCCCGCGACCCGCATGCCAAGGTCTCACGCGCGCATTCTCTCCCACAACTAGAACACGGGAAACACCGAAGCCATCGGATTGGCGCTCCGCGCCACCCCTTCTTTCTTCACGGCGACGGGGTCACCAACCTTCATGCGGGTAAACAAGAGCCTGGCGTCCTCGTAGTGAAGACGGACGCAGCCATGCGAGTCGGGGTGACCGGGCATATAGCCTTCGTGGATGAAATAGGGCCCGTGAAACTGGAGCGAATAGGGCATCGGGGTGTTCTGGTCGTAATAGTTCGTGTACTTGCTGGAGCGCTTGTCCTTATCCTTGCTCTGTACGCGAAACTTGCCTCTGGGGGTGGGATGCTTCTTCGACCCAGTTGATACCTCGCCACTCGCAAACACCCGTCCGTCCTCGACGTATTCGAACGTCTGCGAGTCGAGATAGATGGTCAGTGCACGAGACTTCGCTTTCGGAAGCTGATACCGGGGGTCCTTCTCCGGGGCCACAAGCTGAGGACGTTTGGGTTTTGCTTGCGCCTGCGGTTCCGGCTCAGGAGCTACCGGCACCGCGACGGTCTCGGGCTGGCTGGCGCAACCAGCGCCAAGGAGCCCGACCAAGAGGTACACGTATGCCTTGGAGTGGCGCATAGGTAAGGAGCCAGAGACTTCCGGAGGAAAGGGAACGCTGACTATGTCATCACCTCCCGTTGCCAATGGGTGGGTGCTGATTTGGACGAGAACGGTCAAAGGTCAGCGTCAGTGCAGCGTAGAATAGAGGTCGTGAGCGCGGTATTCAACGAAACCGCGCCTTTGTTGATCGCCAAGGTGTGGCCCCACCCTTTGCATGGAAGCCTTTTCGAGCCTGGTCCAGCCTATCTGGTCCGGGACGCGCCGAGAGTCCTGAGCCTCGCCTCAACGGCGATCAGGATTTGCCGGATCCTCGATCCCGCCCATCGAGCCGACGACCAAGCGCGGCTCCGGATCGACTCGGTCCACACGGGTTCCCGCAGCTCGAACACGAGTTCCGCGACCGAGTTTCCCCGACGCTCGAACCAGGTACTCCCCTTCTCGACCAGAGCGATCAGGAGACGCGCCGCCCACTCCCGGCGGGCGCGGTGACGTCGAGTCGGACCCAGGTCTGCCCATTCGGTGCCAAGGCCGGCAGCGGGGCACCACCGTCCCGCCATGTCAGGACCTCGCCGTTTGCGTCCAACCAACGGGCCGCAACCATCAGGCCCGAGGACGGAAAGGCTGGCCAGGCCTGGGGACTGATGTTTCTGACCCCAACTCGGTTGGATAGGGGCATGCCCGCAACGACACGGGCCGGTGCGGCGCCGACCTGCAACGCGACGCGGTAGGCGTTTCCTGAAAGAAAGCGCGGAGTGTCTCGCATCGCGCTGCGCGTGTGCGCGCGTAGTACATCGGCGAGTGATCCAAGGTTCTCGTCTTCAAAAAATCTGCCATGCTCACCCTGAATGAGGCCGACTTGGTAGTCCGGGAAGCTCCTTGTCCAGGCCAGCTCGGGCCGGCGGTATCTGAGCCAGGGGCAGGCCGCCTGGCTGTCGCGCCCGAACAGCAGCAAAACCTTCTCGCCATAGGGCTGGGGCAGGAACGACCACTCCATGAGCACCAGCAGGGGAATGTGACGGCGCCTTCTCAGCAGGTGCTGCGCGACTGCCAGGGCGATCACCGCGCCCTGGCAGTTGCCGCCGACGAATAGCGGTCCGTCCAGGAACAGGTCCTCGATCTCTCGGGCGTAGTGCAGCGCGAAGGCCTGAATCTCGTCCTCGGCGTAATCCATGACCTCACTGCCCGAGCGCATGCCGAAAACCGGTGTGTCAGCGCCCAGATGGCGCGCGAGCCGCGAAAACTCCTCGCCCGACTGGCTGTGGAGATGTTGTAGCGTTCTCAAAAAAATATGCGGCCGTGAAACTGCCGCCAAAAACCTGTAAGCCGGGGTGAAGGGCAGAGCGCGGGGCCACGGACTCGGCCAGGCGAGGGCCATCCGTTGCCCTTTCACATCCCTCGCGGTCTCGCCTTGGACGACGGTCCGCTGACGCCGGAAGCTTACAAACCCCAGGGCGTTCGATCAATGCACCTGACTCGGAATCGGACAGCCCATGGGCGGAACGAGTTATCGCGGAACTGCGCGGCCGATCCCATTTTTCCTGACCAGCCTTTGAACCGTCAGGGTCGGCGCCTCAATCGGAATCACTATCTCCGTCGCCCCATCGCCGGCGGTTGATGGCGTAATCCGTCACCTCGCCGCGGAACGGCAGCAGCAGCATGCCGGGGAGCCGGTCCACCTCCCGCGGGTCGCGATAGCCGCGGATGCCGATGGTCATGCCCGAGTGGCCTTCCCTGGGCTGTTCCCGGTAGGTGCCGAGCAGCCGGTCCCACCAGGACAGGTTGAAGCCGAAGTTGGAGTTGGTCTCGTCGTCCTCCACCGAGTGGTGGACCCGGTGCATGTCGGGTGTAACCACCAGCCAGCGCAGCGCCCGATCCAGCCCCGCTGGTAGACCGACGTTGCCGTGGTTGAACATCGCCATGCCGTTGAGGATCACCTCGAACAGGATCACGGCGACCACGGGCGGCCCGAGCACCATGATCGCGGCAAATTTGATCACCATAGACAGCAGGATCTCGATGGGGTGAAAACGGGCACCGGTGGTGAGGTCGTAGTCGAGGTCCGCATGATGGACCCGGTGCAGCCGCCACAGAGCCGGCACTGCGTGAAACATGACGTGCTGCAGCCAGATCACGAAATCCAAGGCCACCACGGCGATCAGCGCCGACAGCCAGAGAGGGGGATCGAGGGCGTTGAGCAACCCCCAGCCCCGAGCATCCGCGATCGCCGCCATACCCACCGCCGCAGCCGGGAAAATGATCCGCAGCAGGATCGAGTTCAGCACCACCAGGCCAAGATTGTTGCCCCAGCGCACCGCCTTGGAGACGCTGAGCACCCGGCGCGGCGCGCGCAGCTCCCACAGCGCCATCAGCGCGAAGATGCCGAAAAAGAAGCCGAGGCGGATGGCCGCCTCGTGCTCGAGAATCAGGTTATCCAAATCGACACCGCTGGCGTTCAGGCAATACAGCTATTCACGACGGATGTGATGGCGGTCGGCAAGGCGACAATCAAGCCGGGCCGAGTAAGTCACGGCGCGAAAGACAGCGACCCCAGGGCCGCGTTGATCCGTTCCTGCACCGGCTTGTAGTCATCGAACAGGAACACCGCGTAGGCATCGGCCAGCTTGTTCTTGTGCATGGCGATGACCAGCGCCTGCCGGTGCCCGGTCTGGAATTCGGCGCTGATATCGAACACCGCGGCCGAGGCCCAGTCGGCGTTGAACTTCTCCGCGGCCTGCTGGGGCGGATACTCGCCGGCCGGGCTGTGGCGACCGTTGGACAACAGCGTGACCATGGACTGGAACATGACGGGGAACATGTGGTTCGGGTCCGGCGCCGAGCTGTGCGGGTCCTCGTAGTCGACGATGATCCGACCCAAGGGCCGCACCGCGTACCGGATCTCCAGACTGCCGTCCGCGGCGGCCACGGCGTGGTCGTACCGGAACAGGGGATTGGGATGCACCGGCACCGGCGCGAAACCCGCCGGGACCTCGAAGCGCATGCCGGATTCCGACAAGAGCTGCTCGAAGCTTGGCGCGGCATTCGCGGGCTCGCCCGGCTCCTCCGTCCCGATCGCGACTGACGTCCATCCGGCGAGTCCGACGAGGATCAAACAAACTAGCTTAGTCATCACGTCCCCTTGGCGCGGTCAGCGCCCTTTCGCTTCCGGCCTTCCACGCTCACTGATGCGGATTGGGAGGAGGCGCGACCTCCACCCGCTCGGGATTGCGCAGGACCTCGAGCATCTCCCGCGCCTGCGCATTCCAGGCCTCGTTTCGGGAGATCTGCAGGAAGCGCTCCAGGTCGGCGATCGCGGCGTCTTTCTCGCCCCGGGCATCCCGCACCGCAGCGCGGTTGAAATACGGGCCGGGCAAGTGGGGGTCGAGGGCGATGCAGTAATCGAAGTCCTCCAGGGCGCCGTCCAGGTCCCGGTTACCGTAACGCAACGCCCCGCGATTGAAGCGCGCCGGCAACAGATCGGGATTGATCGCGATGGCTTGATCGAGGTCCGCCAGGGCCCGGTCGGTACGGCCGAACTGGCGGTAGGCCTGCGCCCGGTTGGTCAGCGCCTCGGCGTCCGTAGGAACGAGCGTGACCGCCTTCTCCAGGTCCGCCAGCGCCGGGGAGACGCGCCCCTCCTCCAGCAGCAGGCTGCCACGCAACGCGTAGAGCCGGGCGTGGTCCGGGTGCTTGTCGATCGCCATGGACAGGGTGTGCAGGGTCTCCTGCGGCCGCCCCTCCGCCTTGTGCTTGAGGGCGATCTCGATCTGGGTCTCGGGGTCGAGCTTTCCGTGGGGGTCGTAGGCTGCCCCGTGCGGCCGGCCCGGCGTGACAAGCACCGCGGGAGTCGCCGGCGTCGTCACGTTGGACGTGACCTGCTCCTCCGCGGACGCCTTGGCGGAAATCAGCCCCGCCGCAAGCAGGGCCGTGGTGATGAATGACAGGGTGATGCGTGCGCGCATGGGCTTGGTTGGTTTGTATTCGGATCGAAAAAGGGGCTCACCGCGAGTGCGCGGCGAGCCCCGACATTGTCGCACCTCGAGTGACCGACCGCCGACTACTTGTTCTTCACGGAGTCGGCATAGGCCTTGAACATCTGGTTCATCAGCTCGATGTGCTGCTCGTCGTTGAGCTGGCCGGGCTGGGCGACCTTGCCCCACAGTTCCGCGTTGCTCATCTCACGATGGCAGCCCATGCAGAGGCCGGTGCGCTCCATGCCCATGCGCATCTCCTTGGTCAGCGCGCGGGACAGGGGCCAGTGGGTGCCGACGGTCTGCACCTGCTGGTCGTCCTTGATGATGGTGGACCAGTCGTAGTCCAGGTCGGCGATCTTGGGGATCTGGATCTGGTACTGGCCGGGGATCACCTGGCCGTTCTTCTGGTCGATCAGGTCCTCGACGATGTCCTCCGGGTAACGGGTCTGGAACACTCCACCGGAGATGCCGTAGCCAAGGGCCTTCGGGTTGTTGTGGCAGGACTCGCAGGTGCGGGCCTTGCGCTGGGCCGAGTGCGGCTGCACCGGGGCCATGTCGATGGCGTCGGGGACCCGCTCCTGGCCAAGCTCCGCCTGCTCGTCGAGCGACTTGCCGAGCTGGTTGAGCGCCACCGTCTGACCTTCACGTCCGATGACCGTGTAAACGATCTGGCAGCCCGGCATCAGCGGGGTCACGCGGCCCTCGCCGTTGATGCCCAGTACCGGCTCCTCCCAGCGCAGGTAGGAGCGCTTCTCGAACACCTTGCCCGGGCTCTTGAACCCGTGCGTGCCCAGCGGGGACTCGGCGGTCTGTCCGTTCAGCACGTCGCCCACCATGGTCTTCTCGCTGCCGCCGGCGATCCAGTCGGTGTCCTGCAGCGGGTTGCCGTCCGCGTCCATGCCGTAGTTGACCTGCACGTGGCAGCCGTAGCACTGGGGCACCCAGGAGGCATGGCACGCATAGCACTCCAGGCTCTCGTTGTGCTTGACCACCTTGGCCATGGCGACCTCGGCGTTCGGGCTCTTCCAGGCGTTGTCGTCGGCCAGCTGCTTGAGCAGCGGAACCTCGAAGTCCAGCCCGTTGGCCGAGTACATCATCACCTTCTTGCCGTCCTTGACGACATTGCCCAGGGGGTTGCCGCGGGCGGAGAGCAGGTAGCCCTCTTTCTTGTCGTACTGGGTGGCGTAGGCCTGGGTCTCCGCGAGCAGGGCGTCGCCCAGCCCGCGCGGGTCGGTGGCAACCTCTTTCGCGAACTCCTCCGAGTAGCCCATGGGCAGGTCCCAGGGATAGGCGTCCGGTGTGCCGTGGCAGTCCTGGCACTCGATCTCGACCTGGGCCAGGGTGGTGCCGAAGATGTTGCCGTCACCGTGCATGTCGATGGTGGTGTGGCAGTCCTGGCACAGCATGCCGCCCTTGGGATTCTCCGGCCGGCTCTGGTTGTACTGATGATGCAGGTCGTCGGAGATGAACAGATACTGCTTGGTGTGCAGCTTGGGCTGGGTCTCACCCTCTTCGTTGAACGGCGAGCCGTAGGGGAACTCCATCAGGCCCTGGTAGGTGACGCCGATGCGCTTGCCCCGGTTGTGGCAGGAGTTGCAGGTCTCCACCGGGATGCCCGAGTACTCCATGTCGTCGCGCACCTTGACCTTGGCCTCGCGGGTGCCCTGGATGCGGTGCACCAGCATGTGTCCCTGCTCTTCCTTGTTGATCGTGGGATCGCCGCCCTCGTAGTAGCCTTCGTTGCCGTAGGGGATGTGGCAGGAGGAACAGCCCATGCCGCGGTAGTCGCCGCGCTTCTCGCGGCCCTTGATGGCGACGTGGCAGCGCTGGCACTGCTGGCGCTGATAGGTGAATCCCGCGAGCTTCGGATCGGCCTCGATCTCGTCGACGGATGGCTGCGGAATCTGGTCGAGCTTGGTGGGCATCTGATCGGGATGGTCTTCGATCAGCTTGGCCATGTAGGCCTTGTAGGCGTCGGTGCCGACGGTGGGCACGATGCTGTCGGTGTCCTCGACCGCGTAGTTGCCCCAGGGCACCTTGTGGTTCTGGACCTCGGCCACACCCCAGGTGTGCAGATTGCCCTGGATCTTGCCGGCCTCGGTGTTCATCAGGGACCGCTCCATCCGGTACGGATAGCCCTGGTGACAACCCGCCTGACCGCAGCTGTTGTCCGCGATCCAGATGCTGCCAGGGTCGGGATAGAAGGTCTTGGGTCCGGTGGCCATGGCCGCCGGTCCGACGCCCGCGTGGGCCTCTTCGGCGGTCAGACCCTGCGGATTGCCGCCGTGGCAGACCACGCAGCCCTCCGGATCGCCCTGGGGACCACCCAGGGCCTTGATCGCCGCCATCATCCCACTCTCCGCCTGGCGGATGCTCTCGATGCCCTCGTGGCAGCTCAGACAGCCTTTCTCCTTGGCGACCTCCGGCGTGACCTTCTCTGGTACTGCCGCCTGCGCTGTGCCGCCGAGCCCGAAGGCCAGCGTCAACGCGACGAGCGTCAACCTTCTCATGTTTCTACCCCTGTCTGTTGCGGGCCGGAATGCCCGATGTCGTGCTCGGCACGCGTGCCGATCCAATCAGAGCAGGGCAGGTTTCGTACCAGCGGACAGCCGTTTCCTGATGGCCAGTAATGTCAAGGCCTTTTGCGCTCAGGTCCGTTACAAGGCGGGCTTGCGATCTCAGCTTTCTGGCTATTCCTCGTCCATTGAACGGATTTTTGATTCAGATCAACTCGACCTTCAGCGCAGTACGCAGAAAGGTAAGCGAGTACCCGGCCGCACAGGCAAATCGCATTGAACGGATCGTTCAACCGGCGGCGTCTGCAACGGAGGAAACTGAACGAAGAGTTCCAGCGCGTTGCGGGGAGGCAGCAGGTCAGGCCCGGGCCGGATGCGCGATGGGATGCCGGCCACCTACTCGGGCTGCGCTGTGCCATCGTCTTCCGTTCCGGTAGCGGCGCCAGCTCATGGTTCCGCGGCGCCGACCCGAGCGCAGCGGTGCACGAGCCGCTGAAGTCCGGCCCAATCAGGGCCACCGCGCCTTGATCCGCTCCCGATCCATGCCTACGCTTAGCCCTAATTCCGCCCAATTTCTCGCTTGGACACCCTTATCCGGCGTTGGACGAACCGGAGGTTGTTCGGGCTCCCATCCCGAAATCGAGTCCGGCGGACCGCTATGGACGATGCGCTCTGGCAGGAAAAATTGTCACCACCGCGGCTGAGGGCGGTGCTGCATCGAGACAGACTTCACCGTCGTCTTCGGGACGAATCCGATGCCGGCTTAGTCTGGATATCGGCGCCCGCCGGTTCCGGAAAGACGACGCTGGCGTCGGATTTCGCGCTCCGCTTCGATGGGTCCTCCCTCTGGTATCGGCTCGATTCCGGAGACCAGGACCCGGCCTGCCTGTTTCGGCTGCTGCGGCAAGGGGCAACGGGCGCGGCGGGTGGGCCGGGCATCGCCCCCCCCGAATTTTCCACGGCGGTCCTGCCCAACGCACAGGCGTTCGCGCGGCAGTTCTTCGGCCAACTCGCTGTCCGCCTGGGCCAGCCCGCCCTCGTCGTTCTCGACGATTATCATGAGCTCCCGGCCGACGCCCCGCTGCATGACTTGTTGGCGGCTGGCCTGGAAGCGATCCCCCCGGGGCTGCTGGTCCTGGTGCTGAGCCGAACGAACCCACATCCCGGCTTCGTTCGCCTCCGCTGCGGCTCACGGCTTGCCCGACTTACCTGGGAAGACCTGCGGCTGACACGGAATGAGGCCGCGGACATCATCGGTCTGCGATTCCATGAAGCCGATCCGGAGCTTGCCGCAAGACTGTACGAACGAAGCGAAGGCTGGGCCGCGGGACTCGTACTGCTGTGCGAGCAGATGCGCGACGGGATCTCGAGTACCGGCGCCCCTGGTCATTTGGGAAAAGAGTTGATCTTCGACTACCTCGCCGGTGAGATCCTGTGCGGGATCGAGGGTCCGGACCGCGACTTTCTGCTCGCGTCGTCCCTAGCGCCCTATTTGACTTCCGCCATCGCGGACGCCCTCTCCGACCAAGCGCCAGGCGCCCGGGTGCTGGACGGTTTGCAGCGGAGAAATCTCTTTCTCTTCGTCCACTCGGGACAGGAGCAAACGCTACGCTACCACGCATTGTTTCGGGATTTCTTACGTCGGCGCGCCGAGCAGGAGCTGCCGCCGGCAGTACTGACCGAGCTCCGCAGGCGGATCGCCAGCCTGTTGCTGGACGCCGGGGACACCGAAGAGGCCCTGCACCTTCTCATCGACGCCGGCGACTGGGCACGGGCCGAGGAGGTGTTGCTGGACGCCGCCCCTCGCTATGTCCAGGGCGACCGGTTCATTAAGCTGAACCATTGGGTCCGGGCGTTTCCCACAATCCGGCTGGACCAATGTTCCTGGCTCCAGTATTGGCTGGCAATCTCATGCCTGCCACTGGATCCGCGCCAGGCCCACGTGCTGTTCGAACAGGCGCACACTCGGTTCCAGTCCGAGGGCAACCGCAGTGGGGTGCTGCTCGCCTGCGCTGGCGTCATCGACGCGGTCCAGCTCGCCTTTGCGGACTGTCGATCCCTCGGCCCCTGGGTCGAGCGCCTTCATGGGGCACTCGTCACTGCTCCCGAGCCCATCGCGCCGGAGATCGAGGCGCGCGCCGCTTGCGCGCTGTTCGTCGGTGCACTGTCCGGGCCCTCCGATCATCCAAAGCTCCCGGTTTGGGCGGAACGGGCAAAGCGTCTGGGCTTGGTGAGCGAGGACGCCAACCTGCGTATGCAGACCGCCTATGCGGCCATCAGCTACCACCTGTGGATGGGGGAGCCGGAGTCGGCCCGCCTAATCCTCGAAGAGATGCAGAGCTGGTCCAGCCAGCAGGGCGCAACGCCACTGATGGTCCTGACGACGCTGACCGCGACGGCCATGCACCAATGGCTGACAGGCCGCTTCGACGAGGCCCTGGACTCGGTTTCGGCGGGTCTGGCCCTGGCCGACGAATCCGGCGTCATCGTGTGGAGCTACATGCTCGCCTGCCATGGCGCGGCAGCCGCAATGTGCAACGGCGATCTGCTCACCGCGCGCCGGTTTCTCGATCAGCTCGGGGCTGTCCGGGAACGGGCCAGACCCCTGGACCTCGCCTATTTCCATTACCTTGCCGCCTGGTGGGCGCTGATCGGGGACAGGCCCGACGAGGCCGCCGCCCACGACGCCCGCGCGCAAGACATCGGCGGTGAAGCCTTGCCCTTGGTGGCGCAGGGAGTCCTGCACTTCAGCCGCACCGAGGTCGCTCGCGCACTCGCGCGGCCCGCCGAGGCACTGGCCGGGTTGAGCCAACTCGACGAGCTGGCATCCGGCACCGGCAGCCATCTGCTGCGCATGATGGCGGGTGTGGAGCGCGCGCTGTTGCAGCTTGATGGCATCGCGGCGCCCGGAGACGATGCGGGTCCTGAGGCAGAGGGTGCCCCTTCCGCGAAGCCGACCCACACCGCAACCCGAAAGCCCACCTGCGACGCCGCGGCCCTCGCCGAGACCCTGGATCTCGCCCGATCCCTTGGGCTCGTCAATTTCTTCGGCTGGCGGCATTCGGAGATGACCCGGATCGCGTTGGTGGCATTGGAACAGGGTATTCAAACCGATTTCGTCATCCGCCTGGTCCGCGAGCGCGGCCTGCGACCGCCACAGCTTCCGCTGGCACCGGACACATGGCCATGGCGGCTGAGGATATGCACGTTGGGCCGATTTGCCCTGTTTCGGGACGGTGAGCCCCTGACTCTCGGTGGCAAGGGACAGCGCAAGCCCATCAGCTTGCTGCAAACGCTGCTGGCCTACGGCGGTTGCGCCGTCAGCACGGAGCAGCTCAGCGAGGCACTGTGGCCCGATGCCGACAGCGACGCCTCCCGGCGCGCCTTCGATACCACGCTGCATCGCCTGCGCCGTCTTTTGGACGTGGACGGCATACTCACCGTGGAGAACGGCAGGCTTTCTCTGGCCCCCCATCTCGCCTGGGTGGACACCTGGGCGCTGGATGCGCTCGTCGACGGTGCGTCTGGCTGGCTGCGAGAGACTGACACACAGCCCCGAGCCGAGTCGCTGACGGAGCTACTCGGGCGTATCGAGAACCTCTATCGCGGTGCCTTTCTGGCGGACGATTCCGACGAGCCCTGGGTCCTGGCCCAGCGGGAGCGATTGCAGCAGCGCGCTCTGCGCCTCCTTCGCGATTGCGGCCTGACGCTCGAACGCATCGGGGCCTGGCAGGAGGCGACCGCTTGCTATTCCTTGGCCATCGAAATCGAGCCGCTGGCGGAGGCGTATTACCAGCGGCTCATGACCGCGCTGCATACCCAAGGCTGCAAGGCCGAGGCCCTGGCCACCTACGAGCGTTGCCGCGAGGCCATGATCAGCGCCCTGGGTGTGGTCCCGTCCCCCCAAACCATCGCCCTGCACCGGCACATTCTGACCAGCGGCAGTGACTGACCATCCCAGTGGCCCGAAAGCGGGGGCACTGCCGGGACGGCCGCGGTCGAGGCCATGTCACGGGACCCGGACCGATACCCAACCGCAGCTGTAAGTCATCCGTAAGGCCAACTCGCCACACTTGCGTCAGGTGCGACGGGCCCGCCATGCAGGCCGCGCACTCCATTCGAGCGAACCCAAGATAAAGAGGACAGGCCATGAACAAGCATGTTCACGTTGCGATCGTTGGCGCCGGGCACGCGGGCCTGAATGCCATCAAAGAGGTGCGCAAGACGACCGACGACTATGTACTGATCAACGGCGGCGGGCTCGGCACGACCTGTGCCCGCATCGGCTGTATGCCATCGAAGGTCGCCGTGCACCTGGGCGAGGTGCTGCAGGAGCGCAAGCACTATCGGCGCTACGGGATCGAGGGTGGCGAGCACGTCAAGCTCAACCAGGAGACGGCCCTCGAGCATGTCCGCGAGCTACGGGACACCTTCGTGGACCTGGTGCTCGCCAATACCACCGACGAGATGGAGGACGAGCTCATCGAGGGTTACGCCGAGCTCATCGACAGCCACACGCTGAAGGTCGGTGACGACGAAATCCGGGCCGAGTCCATCGTCATCGCCACCGGGGCATCGAGCTTTGTGCCACCGAACTGGCGCGCGAGCTTCGGGGAGGACATCCTGACCGCCGAAAACCTCTTCGAGCAAGAGCGGCTTCCGCGCTCCATCGCGGTCATCGGGCTCGGCCCGATCGGTATCGAAATCGGACAGGCCCTGCACCGGCTCGGTGTCGAGGTCACCGGCATTGAGGCCGGCGACACCATCGCCCGCGTGCAGGACCCGGGGATCAACCAGGCGGCAATCGAGATTCTCCAACGGGAGTTCCCGCTGTGGCTCGGTCAACCGGCGCAGGTCGAGCGCAGAGAGGATGGCTACCTGGTGCGCGCCGGAGATCGCGAGGTGATGGTAGAGCGGATCTTCGTCGGTATGGGACGGCGGCCCGCCACGGCGCGGTTGGGATTCGCGCGGCTCGGCGTGCCGACCGACGCGCTCGGCGTACCCGAGTACGACCGCGATACCCTGCGCGTCGGCCGTCTGCCAATCTACATCGCCGGCGACGCCGCCGGCGGCGTCGCCAACCTGCAACGGGCCGCCGAGCAGGGACGTATCGCCGGCCACAACGCCTGCCACCCCGAGCCAAAACGCCTGGCGGTCAAGACGCCGATGTCCATCGTCTTCAGTGAGCCGAACATCGCATGTGTCGGCGTGCCTTGGACCGAGTTGGACCCCGACAGGGTCGCCGTCGCCCAGATCCGCTTCGGTCCGGTAGGGCGGGCCATCATCATGGGTCGCAATCGGGGTATGTTGCGCGTCTATGCCGATCTCCGCACCGGGCAACTGCTTGGCGGCGCCATGATTGGGCCACGCTGCGAGCATCTGGCGCACCTGCTGGCTTGGTGCGTCCAGAGTGGCATGACGGTGCATGAGGCGCTTAGCATGCCCTTCTATCATCCCGTCATCGAAGAGGCTTTCCAGGACGCGCTGCTCGACCTCGAGCGCCGAGTCGGGGACACCCGTGCCCCAGCCCGTCTGCTGGACAATCTGCTCCCCTGGCGGCAGCGGGCGCCAGCCTCTGCGGTTTAGCCCGCGCTAAAGCATTGGACCGCTGCTCTACCCTCTGCGGGGTAGAGCGTCGCCAAGGAGAGACCACCTGCGAAGCCGCGGGTGTGTTCTCCGTGGCGACCTCCGTCCTCGCCTCTATCCGTATCTTCTCCTCCGAGGTCAGCCCAAGTTCAGCGAGCGCGCGCTCGCCCTCGAGCGCCTCAAGCGTCACTTTCGCCCCGAGTAACGTGATCAATTCAGCGCTTCCCGCGGCACAGGGATGTGACGCCCTTTTCAAGCGCGTAAGCGATTGAAAATGGAGCTATCCAAGAACCGCGCTTCTCGGGTGGCGTGCCGATCTTGGCCAGGAAGGCAAATGATCAGCGTCACGCCAAAGTGCGCTGAGCGGTTCCTCCGGGTTGTCCCACTCAGCTGCCGCTCCTGTCCTTGGCGGGAAGCATCTTCTCCGTCAGGCAGCGAGCGCCCCCTATCCAGCCGTCCGAATCCTTGGAGGCGTTGCTCAACGCGCCTTGATCCGGCCGGTATCCCGTTATAAGTTGCGGCGACCGGCGTCAGGGGACCCTGCCGGCGGAAACCGGGGCACGCAGCCACCCCCCATCCCTTTTGCGCTCACACCCATCGATGGACCCGCTTTCCCCACCGCAAGATTCATTTCCGCAGGCGCTGCGGTCGACCCACAGCGATCGCTGGCATCTGCCGGATCTGATCGATTTCGATTACTACATCGACGTCGACGCGCAGACGATGCGCGAGCGTCCAGCCGAGCGTAAACGGCTCGCGGAAAGGGACCGCGAGCTCTACCTGGCAGAAATCCGCGACGCCGTAGCGAAGGTTGCACCGCCACACAGCCCCCGGCACCGCAGCGCCGCGCTGCGCCGTTGGCTCGAGCACCGACGCCGAGCCGAGGACCCCGCTCTGCGGCCGTTGCTGCCGGGTGCCTCCTTCGCCCGAGGCCAGAGGCTCGTCACACTCGGGCTCGGGCTTCTCGGCTGTGTCATCGGCGCAGGCGTCGCCTCGATCCTGCTGCAATACGACGGCCGGCATCCGGTCAACGTCTCCTGGTACCTGTTCGTGCTGGTGCTCCTGCAGATCCTGTTGGCGGTTAGCACCCTCGCCGCATGGGCGCTGCGCCGGTCCAAGGCGCTACAAAC
The DNA here is from genome assembly GCA_963698495.1 of uncultured Gammaproteobacteria bacterium. GTDB lineage: Bacteria > Pseudomonadota > Gammaproteobacteria > Chromatiales > Chromatiaceae > CAVORB01. The sequence continues at coordinate 37,083 of CAVORB010000020.1, forward strand.
GGCGATCCAGGATCTGTCCCTGCTGTCCCACTTGATCAGGCCCTTGTTCTCAAGGGTCGCAGCCTGGGTTCACCGGCAACGCCTCGCCCACGTGCCAGCAGACGTCCGCGAGCGGGCCAAGGCGAAGAAGGGCCTGCTGCAATCGCATTACGCCCTGTATGGAGCGGCCGCCTACCTTCCGATCCTGGTTGCGGCTCAAGTTTTCGGCATCGGTTTCAATCTCGGTGCCATTGCCACCACCGTCGCGCTGGAGTGGTTCAGCGATCTGGCCTTCGGCTGGGGGTCGGCGCTGGATGTGCAACCGCAGACCATACACGAGTTCGCCCGCTTCATCGCCCTGCCCTGGAGCTGGGCCGTCGGGGAGGGACTCGGCTACCCGACGTTGGAGCAAATCGCCGGGTCGCGCATCTCGCTGAAAGATCCCCTATCGACGCTGGACGCGGGCGACCTGCGGGCGTGGCGCTGGTTTCTGGTGCTCGCCGTCGTCGCCTATGGCCTGTTGCCCCGGCTCGCGTTGCTCGGACTCTCCGTGCTGGTCCAAGCGCGCGTACTGGCCACCTTGCCCTTCACCCATCAACGAACCCAGGCAGTCTATGCGCGCATGGTGACGCCAAGCCTGGAGACGGCCGTCGGCGGAAGCGGCACGGGGCCGGAAATGCCGATCCCGCAACCGCTGAAGCCCCTGCGGGCCCCCACCGCGGCGCCGAGGCCGAAGCCACCGCCGGCACCCGAGCGGAAGGCGCCACCAGAACCGCAGCCGAGGGCGAAGTCGCCCACGGCCGAAAAGCCGCAAGCCGCGCTGAAGGCGCTCCCCGAAGAGGCACACGAGCCATCAACCAGGCCACCTGAACCAGCGGACAGGGAGCCGCCGACACGACCGGCAGCCTCGCCGGAAACGGAAAGGAAGGCGCTCTCCGAGGCGGCCGTCGCCGCGGACGCCTGCGTGCTGATGATCCATGTGGATGTGGCCGACCTCCTGGAGGAATCGGACCAGGTCCGGCTGCAACAGATGTTGCTGGCGCATACGGGCTGGCGGGTGGCGGCCTCGGTGACCATCGGCGGTGGCAGCGCGATGGCCGATCAGGCCCTCGCCTTGATCCGCAACGGGCAATGGGAGGCCCCGCCGCCGCGCATCGCGATCGTCCAGGACGGCTCCCAGCCGCCCATCACCGAGCACCTTCGCTTTCTGCGCGCGGTGCGCGCGCAGGCCGGAGAGCAGGCGCCGATCCTGCTCGCGCTGGTAGGCGATCCGGAGGGAGAGGACCCGCTGCCGCCATTGAGCGATTTCGACTTCGGGGACTGGCAGCGCAAGGTCGAGCAGATGGCGGATCCGTATCTCCGGCTCGAGATGCTGTCCCCGCCCGCGCACGACCCCGCGCCCGAGAAGGAGGCGTCCCCTTGACCGGCGACATCCCCGTACTGGCCATCATGGGCCACCCCAATGCGGGCAAGTCCTCCGTCGTGGCAACCCTGACCGAGAACGACCGCATCGACATCGATAAGCGCGCCGGGACCACGACCCGCTCCGACGAGTATCCGGTGATCATCGACGGCCGGACCGTCATGAAGTTCATCGATACGCCCGGCTTCCAGAACCCGACCGACATCCTGGAGTGGTTCCAATCCCATCAGGACGCGATCGATCTCGCGGGCGCATTCGTCGCCGCCCACCGCGACGACCCGCTGTTCAGCCATGACCGCGCGCTGCTGGAGCCGATCTCCCGCGGGGCGGGGATCATACTGGTGGTCGACGGGTCGAAGCGCATCAAGGAGAAAGACCGCACCGAAATGGAGCTGCTGCGGCTCACCGGCCGCCCGCGCATGGCCGTGCTCAACAACCTGACGACCGAACAGAAGCACATGCCGGCCTGGCAGGACGCCCTGAGCCGGACCTTCAATTCGGTGCGGGAATTCAATGCCCACCGGGCCACCTACGCGGAGAGAATCAAGCTCCTGCAAGCCCTGAAGGGAATCGATCAGCGCTGGGAGCCGCAGCTGGAGGCGACCATAGAGTCCTTCGAGCGGGATTGGGAACGGCGCATCGATCTGACCGTCACCACCATTCTTACCCTGCTCAAGGAGGCCCTGTCGCGCAAGGTCACCCGGTCCCTTCAGGTCGGCGAGGTCTCGACCGACGCGGAGCGCGACGCCATCCGTGCCCGCATGTCCGCGGCGTTCCAGGACGACCTGCGGCGGCTGGAAATCGACGCGCGTGAGCAGATCCGAAACCATTTCCATCACAACGTTTGGAACCTGCCTCCCGAGTCCCTGCTGGAAAAGGACCTGTTCTCCGACGACGTGGATCAATCCCTGGGCCTGAACAAGCAGCAGCTGATCCTGGCGGGCGCCGCCGGCGGCGCCGCGACCGGCGGCATCATCGACCTCGGCGTGGGCGGAATGTCTTTGGGAACCGCCGCGCTGCTCGGCGCCGTCGCCGGGGGCGCCCTGGGCGCCTATGGAAAGTCGGCGCTGGCGAAGTTCGACATCCAGAAGAAGCTCGGCTTCGAGCGCTTCACCATCGGGCCCGTCAGCAATCCCCGGTTTCCGTTCGTCCTACTCGACCGGTGCATCCTCTACTGCGCCCAAGCGATGAACTGGTCCCATGGCCGAAAGGCCGCGGACGAGCAAGCAGTCAATCGCGTGCCCGACAGGCAGCCAAGGAAGAAACGCGGCTTCACCGAGGGGCTGAGTGCCGAGGAGCACCGGGCGCTGGCCGGATTCTTCTCGGCGGCCAGATGGGGGTGGGAGTCGAGAAAGGAGCCCCGCTGCCGTGAGATCCTGACGCGCATCCTGCGGGACCTGTCTGAGCAGGAGATCGACCATCGCCTGAGTCTCTAGGGACGCGCTGTCCTACTCAGCGCTTCCTGCAGTGCATGGACGCACCGGCATTCACCAGATCCCGGTTACGGTCTCACTGAACGTCCCGTCCCTCGATCGTCTCAGGGGCCGGGCCCGGAATCGGCATCCCCGCCGGTTGGACCGCGGGCGCCGCCGAAGTCCCGGCGTTCACCTCGGACCGGATCTTTTCCTCGGACGTCAGGCCGAGGTCGGCGAAGATGCTGAACAGCGACGGGACCAGGAACAGCACCAGCAGGGTGGAGGCCAGCAGCCCGAACACGATGCTGGTGGCGAGCGGGATCAGAACCTGGGCCTGCAGGCTCCTCTCCGCCAGCAGGGGCAGCAGTCCGGCAATGGTGGTGATGGACGTCAACAGCACGGCCCGGAAGCGCTCCCGGCTCGCGCGGCGGGCCGCCTCGCTCACGGACGACCCCTCCTGCACCCGGAGCTTCAGGAACTCGACCAGCAGGATGGAGTCGTTGACCACGATGCCGGCCAGGGACACGAAGCCCATCATGCTCGGCATGGACAGCTCCAGGCCCATGAGGAGGTGCCCCCACACCACGCCGATGAAGGCGAGCGGAATCGCCGTCATGACCGCCAGGGGCTCGAGGAACGACCGGAACTGAAACGACAGCAGCAGGAAGATGCCCAGCAACCCGAGCCCGAAGGCCCGCAGCATGGAGCCGCCGGTGGCGGCGCTCTCCTTGGCCTGACCCTCCAGGGCGATCTCGATGTCCGGGTAGCGTTCCTGGAGGTCCGGCAGGAAGCGGGCACGGGTGTCCCGGATGATCTCGCTGGCGTTGGCGACCCGGTCGTCCAGGTCGCCGCGCACCGTGACCGTGCGCCGCCCGTCGATGCGCTGGATGCGGGCGACGCCGCGTGCCTCCTCGATGTCGGCCACGGCGCTGACCGGGATCTGGTGACCCTGGGCGGTGACGATGCGGAAGTCGTAGAGGTCGCGCAGGCTGGCGCGGTCGGCGTCCGTCAGGCGCAGGTCGATCTCGTAGGACTCCCGGCCCACCTGGATCTCGGTGGCGGTCGTGCCGTAGAAGGCGGCGCGCAGCTGGCCGGCGATGGTCGCGGCGTCGAGTCCGAGCGAGGTGGCACCCTCCTTGAGCCGCAGACGCACCTCCGGCTTGCCCGGGCGCAGGTCGTCGTTGAGGTCCTCCACCCCCTCGTATCCCGCCAGCCAGCCCTGGAGCTCCACCGCGGCGGACTTGAGCTCGGCGAGGTCGTCGCCGAGAAGCCGAATGTCGATGGCCCGCCCGGCCGGACCGATGGTGGGCTCGCTGAAGGTCAGACTGATCACGTCCGCGACCGGCCCGGTGAGCTCGCGCCAGCGGTTGAGGTAGTCGTTCATGGCGCCGCCGCGGCGCTCGGCGGTGAGCAGGTCCGCGGTCACGGTCGCGACGTGGGCGCCGGACTCGAAGGCGTCCTGGTTGGTGTTGTAGCGGACGCTGATGACCTGCAGCAGGCGCTCGCCTTCCGGCTGCAGGGGGGCGAATTCCTCGTCCACCGAACGCAGGGCAGCCCTTAGGCGGTCAACCACCGCCTCGGTGCGCTCCAGCGGCGTCCCCTGGGGCAGCAGCAGGCGGGCCTCCATGACGTCGCCCTCGATGTCGGGGAAGGCGCGAAACTTGAGCACACCACCGGCCAGCATGGCCACGGTGGCGATCATCAGGGCCAGGACGCCGCCGACGAACAGATAGCGCCAGGCGATGACCGCGTCCACCGCTCGACCGACGAGATTCTCCCTCACCCAGTCCAGACGGCGCTCGAAGCCGTCGCGAAACCGGGCGATGCGGCTCGGCCGCTGCCTGGCCATGGAGTGGCCGAGATGGTTGGGCAGAATCCAGAAGGCCTCCACCAGGCTCACCGCCAGCACCAGGATCAGGACCATGGGCAGCACGCGCAGGACCTGGCCCATGTCGCCGGCCAGGAACGCCAGCGGCCCGAACACCGCCACCGTTGTAAGGAAAGACGAGCGCACGCCCGGCAGCACCTGAATCGTGCCCTCGACGGCGGCGGACATGGCGTCCCGGCCCTGCCGCAGCTTGGTGGCGATGTTCTCGGCGATGACGATTGCGTCGTCCATCAGCAGGCCCAGCGCGATCAGCAGCGCCACCATGCTGATCATGTTGACCGAAAGCCCCAGCACCGACATGAAGAAGAGCCCGCCCAGAAAGGCCACCGGCAGACCCATGGCGACCCAGAAGGCGAAACGCAGCCGGAAGAAGAGCGCCATGACCAGGAACACCAACACCAGCCCCTGGAGTCCGTTGGCCGCCAGCATCCTGAGCCGGTCCTGGACGATGGAGGAGCTGTCGCGCGTCAGCGTGAAGGACACGCCCGGCGGCGCCCGCGCCTGCTCCTCGTCGAGGAACGCACGGACCGCGGCCATCACCTTCAGCACGTCCTGCTGCTTGGTCTTCTTGACCTCCAGCACCGCCGCCCTGCGATCCCCGAGCTCGATGCGGTCCTCCTCCGACTCGAAGACATCGCGAACGCTCGCCAGCTCTCCCAGCCTCACCTCGCCGCCCTGGGCGCCGCCAACGACGACCAGGTCCTCCAGGTCCTGCACGCCCCGGCGCTGATCGGTGAACCGCACCAGGATCTCGCGCTCGCGCGTCTCGATGCTGCCCGCGGGCAGGTCGACGCTCTGCCGCTCCACCGCATCCGCCAGGTCGCGCATGCTCACCCCATAGGCGAGCAGGGTCTCGCGGCTCGCCTGGATACGGAACTGGTTGTCCGCGAAGCCCGTGACCTCCACCTGCGAGACCTGGGGCAGGCGGCGCAGACGGTCCCTGACGTCCTCCGCGTAGTGCTTGAGGTCCCGGTCCGCCATCGGGCCCGTGATGGCGATCGAGACCACGCGGTCGGTGCGCGCGAGCTGCTCGATGACCGGGCGCTCGGACTCCGCGGGGAAGGTGTCGACGGCCTCGATCTCGGTCTTGACGTCGTCCAGGAAGCGCGCGAAATCGCCCCCCTCGGTCATCTCCGCGACCGCAACCGCGACACCTTCGCGCGACTCGCAGCGCATCTCATGCAGATCGCTGATGCCGTCCAGCGCGTCCTCGATGGGCCTGCACAAGGCGTCTTCCACGTCCTCCGCGGAGGCGCCGGGATAGGGCACGCTGATCTGGACCTCCTTGGCGGTGAAGTCCGGGAAGGTCTCGCGCTTGAGCGTCGGCAGGCTGGTCAGGCCGAGAACCAGGAACAGCAGCATCAGCAGGTTGGCGGCCGTCTGGTGGTGGGCGAAGAATCGGATCAAGTTCGTCCTGGAAGTCCTTTGCAAGCACGTCAGTGCGCGGTCTTTTGCCGAAAACCGTCGCTCGTAACCTTCAGTCCCGGGCCTCGGCGTCGGCGATCAGCCGTTCGAGCACCTCGGCATCCGGCTCCCCGGTCAGGCGCATGCCCTCGATGGCGGGGAAGAGGTCGGAGACCACCACCCGGTCGCCAGGCTCTAGCCCGCGCGTGATCACGGCATATTCGGGCTGGATGCGCTCCGTCTCGATTGCCCCTATCGCGAGACGCCCGTCGTCGATCAGGTAAACCCGTCCGTCGTGCAGGGCATGACGCGGGATCACCAGCCGATCCGGCCGGGGACGTCCGCGCAGGTCCACCTCCACGAACAGCCCCTTGACCAGGGGCGGACGCACGCCGGGCTCGACGTCGGCATAGGGCTCGTCCACGACCACGATGACCCCGACGGTGCGGGTATCCGGGTCCAGGGTGTCGCTCAATCGGGAGAAACGGGCGGGCCACTCGATGTCGCCGGAAGGGTCGCGCAGCCAGACCCGGGCGGTGACGCCGAGCCGCTCCCCGATGCTCCCCGGGTCTCCTTGGTTGAGGTCGATCTTGCCGTGGCCCGAGCCCAGCATGGCGCGCATCCGTGCAATGGGGATCTGCGCCTCGATCTCGGCCTTGTCGATGGCGTCCGCCTTGACCAGGGTGTTGCCCTCGCGCACGTACTGGGCCTGCTCGACGTTGACCTCGGAGATGCGCGCGTGAAACGGCAGGCGGATCTCGGTGCGGCCGAGGTCCAGGCGTACGCTCTCGAGCTGCGCCTGGTGGCGGGCGAGCTGGGCCTCCAACAACTCGCGCTCCGCGGGCAGGAGATTCAGCGCGTTCTTCTGGGCCTGGACCTGCTGGCGCTGGGCGAGCAGGTTGCGCTGCTCCTTCTCGAACTCGGAGGCGCTGACCGTGCCCTTCTGCACCAGCTCCGCGTTGCGCGCCAGCTCGGCGTCGCGCAGGGCCAGGGCCTCCTCCTCGATCGCCAGGGAGGCGCGGCTGTTGGCCTCCTTGATGGCCATCTCCGAGAGCTGGGCGCGGGTGGAGAGGATGTCCGTCTGGACCTGGGACACTGCCAGCTCGTATTCGGTGGGGTCGATCCGCAGCAGCAGCTCGCCCTCCGACAGCATGGCGCCTTTGCGCAGGCGCGGGTGGATCTCGACGATCCGCCCGCTGACCTCCGCGACCGCTTCCCAGACCCGTTCGGGCTTGACGCGACCGTAGCCGAGCGCGCGGGGAACCTCGGTCACCAGCGGCGCCTCGATGGTGCGCACCACCCGCGCGGGCGGCTCGGAGGCCCGCTGCTTCGGCGGCGCACCGCGGTTGGTGAGAACGACGAAAATGGCGATGCCCGCGGCGAGCGGGACGAAGAACAGCCACTTACGGGTGAATACGGATTGGCTCATGGACTGACGGAATGCCTCGAAGCGGAACAACCCGCGCGGACGGCCAGGCTCGCATCCCGCTTCTGAAGGGATTTCAAACGACCCACAAGCGCACGGCTCCCGCCCGTCCCAAGGTCGCCCACGCGAGCTGGGCCAGCAATCCGGCCGAGACGGGCTGCTAGAACCGGGGCGCTTCAGGGAAACATGGGCGGCATGCCCGCGCGGAAAAGGCCAGGCTCGTCGTCCCCTCGCTCATTCGATGATCCGCATCGCCAGCGAGAAAATGTTTCGATCCAGCTTCTTGCAACGCAGAACCTTGCAGGGCGTGTCGATCTCCCGAGCCTCCCGCCAGATGACGTCACGATCGACCTCGAGTGCCGGCCCGACGTACACGCAGGCCAGACCCGCGTAACTTTCGTTGACAATCAACCCAGTAAGCGTGATTTCCTCCTCTCCGTCCTTGATCAGGAGGCGCACGATCGTGCTGTCCGGATCTCGGTACCGCAGGTGGGCTCTTCTGTTCTCGTCACTCATGCTGATTCGCTTTTCCTAAAGACATTCGGAGTGGACTGGGCAACGCAAATCCGCGTGAGCCCGAAAGGCCTTCGGCGCCCGGACGCGGGAACATGATCCCGATCCGGCCTGTGGCAGGGGTATCCCCGGATCAAGCCACCGCGGATCGATATTTGGGCATGACCCGCGATGGTAGCCGCGACCAAAATCGACGGCAAGACGCGTCGCGCCCATTGAGCGAGACCCGAGCCAAACCGATCCCGCGACGAGCGATCGCGCCGCGCAGATCGCCGGCGCGGCGACATGGGGCACAAACCCGACGGCCGGCTCCGCGGCAACCTCAGGATCGGGTTTCCCCCGCCGAATCAGGACCCTCCGGCTGCTGCAGCTGATGATCGCGAATCAGGCGGCGCAGCCGCGGACGCGAGACGCCGAGCACCTCGCACGCGCGCCCCTTGTGCCAGCCGACACTCTCCAGGACCCGCAGCACATGGGCCCGCTCCACCTCCGCCAGACTCATCTCGGCCAGCGGACGCCCCGTCTCCCGCGATCCCCGATCGGGGCAGAGGTCCGGAGCGAACAGCTCGCCGGTCAGAACCGTACCCTGGCACAAGGCCACCGCCTTCATGAGCCGGTTCTCGAGCTCGCGTACGTTGCCCGGCCAGCGGTAGGCGTGGAAGCAGTCCATCACGTCGGCGGCCAGATGTGTGGTCCGGCGCCCGGTCTCGCGGTTGATGCGCGCCAGCAGGGCGTCGACCAGGTCGGGCAGATCCTCCAGCCGCTCGCGCAATGGCGGCAAGTGGATATTGACCACCTGCAGCCGGAAGAACAGGTCCTCCCGGAATCCCCCCTTCTCCACCCGCTGGGCCAGATCCGCGTTGGTGGCGGCGAGGATGCGGGCATCGGTCTTCTCCACGCGCTGGGCGCCCAGCGGCATGAACTCCTTGTCTTGCAGCACCCGCAGCAGCTTGGCCTGCATCGCCGGCGAGAGCTCGCTGATCTCGTCGAGGAAGATCGTGCCCCCCCGCGCCAGGGAGAACTTGCCGACCTGACGGCTCACCGCACCGGTAAAGGCCCCGCGCTCGTGCCCGAACATGTCCGATTCGAGCAGGGTCTCCACCAGCGCGGCGCAGTTGACCACCACGAAGGGGCCTTCCGGATGCTCCCCCGCCCGGTGGACGGCACGCGCAACCAGCTCCTTGCCGGTGCCGGACTCGCCCGTGATGAGCACCGTGGCCGGGCTCTTCGCGACCAGCCCGATGGTCTTGAAGACCTCCTTCATGGCACGGCTGCGCCCGACCATGGTGAGGCTGCCAGGCATCTCCCGCGGGCCGTCTGCCAGGGCGATGCGCTCGCCGGCGACCTGCAGGGCCTTGGCCACGGCCCGGTCGAGCTCGTCGATGTCGATGGGCTTGTGGATGTAATCCACCGCCCCCTTTTGCATCGCCTCGATCGTGCTCTCCATGTCGTGGAAGGCCGTGATCATGATGACCCGCGCGCCCGGATGTGCGCGTCCGAACTCGTCGAGCCCCTCCAGCCCGGAGCGGCCGGGCATGCGGATATCGAGAATGATGAGGTCCGGCGGCAGCTCGCTGGCCGCAGCAAGGGCCGCATCCACGCTGTGCGCCGTCGCCGTCTGGTGTCCCTGGGCCTGCAGGTGCAGTTGCAGGGCGCGGCAACCAGCGACATCATCATCGACGATGAGAATTCTTGGCATGACTGGGTGTTGGCATCACTCGACTGCGCGGGCCGTTGCCACCGCGCCGGCGACGGTTTCCGGCCGAACCGCCGCATCCGGCAGCCGCGGTACGGTCGGAAGCAGGACCCGCGCGCAGGTGCCCCGGGGCCGGCTGGGACTCAATTGAATCGAGCCGCCGTGCTGGTCCAGGATCTTGCGCACGATGGCGAGCCCGAGCCCGGTGCCCTTGGCGCGGGTGGTGAAGAAGGGCTCGAACAGCCTGGTAGCGTCCTCGGCGGCGATACCCCGGCCGTTGTCGCAGATGTCGATCCGGATCCGCGTGCCGTCCTCGCCAAGCTCCACCCCGGTGCTGATCGACACGCGGCGCTCGCCGGCGGGCAGATCGTCGGTCGCCTGCGCGGCGTTGTTGATGAGGTTGAAAAACACCTGACGCAGCTGGGTGGGATCCCCGGGGAAGGTCGGCAGCCGCTCATGGTAGCGGGTTTCCAGCGCTACTCCCTGGCCCGCGAGCCGGTGCTCGGCCAACCCGACCGCGGTCTGCAACAGCCGGTCGGCGCTCAGCCACTCCAAGGCGGGAGCCTGGGGCCGCGCGTAGGTGAGCATGTCCGAGAGGATGGCCTCCATGTAGGCCACCTGCTCACGCGCGATGGCCCGCAGCTCCGTGGCCTCGCCGCTGGGTGCGGTCTGCTTGCTCAGGACCTGGAGCGCGATCTTCACCGAAGACAGGGGATTTCGCAGATCGTGGGCGATCATGGTCGCCATTCTCCCCACCTCTGCCAGCGCCTGGGCATGGGCAAGCTCGCGGTTGCGGGTCTCCACCTCCTGCTCCAGCCGCTTGCGCTCGGTGATGTCCTCCTTGACCGCGAGGAAATGGGTAATGGCGCCGTCGCGATCGCGCAGCGCGGAGATGGACGCCGACTCCCAGTAGAGCTCGCCGTTCTTGCGCCGATTGTGAAACTCCCCCCGCCACTCGCCGCCGCCGCTGACGGTCTGCCACAGATCACTGTAGGCGGCGGCGGGCTTGTCCCCGGACTTGAGAATCCGCGGGTTCTCGCCCACGACCTCGTCGAGCCCGTAGCCCGTGACCTCGGTGAACTTGGGGTTCACGTACTCGATGCGCCCCTGACGGTCGGTGATGACCACGATGCTCGGGCTCTGCTCCACCGCCCGGCTCAGCTTGCGCACGGCCGCCTCGTTGCGGTGCTTGTCCGTGATGTCCTCCCCGATGCCCGTGACGCCGATCGGTCGCCCGTCGACGTCGACGTTGATGCTGTTGTGCCACGCGAGCAGCCGGCGTTCGCCGGCGCGGGTGAGCACCTCGCAGGTGTATCGGGGCGGAAAACGTTCGGGTGCATCCAAGCTGCCCAGCACCCCCGAGATGCGCTCGCGGTCCTCGGCGGGGGTAAAGCGCTCCAGCCAGCGCTGGCCGAGCACCTCGCCCCGCGTCCACCCGGTGATCTGCTCGAAGTAGGGGTTGCAGAAGCTGACCCGGCCGTTGCGGTCCAGGGCGATGGCGGCGAGCTGGATATCCTCCAGGGTACGGCGGAAACGGCGCTCGTACTCACTCTGCAGCTCGGCCTGGTGGTGATGGACGCGCGAACGGGCGAGCAGCAGGGAGCCCAGCGCCAGCAGGGCCAGCATCGCACCGTACAGGGCGCCATGCTCGGCGATGAACCGCCCCGGATGCGGCGCGAGCTCCCCCGGTGCAAGGACGGAGACCACCTTCCACGCGTAACCGTCGGATTCCGGCAGGGAGCCCGCGGCGGGTATGGCGCCGCTGTCGCGGAGCGCGGCTCGGGCCACCGGGTGGGGAGAAACAGTGACGAAGGTGAACAGGCCGTTGTCGGTCGCGAACTGACCCCGCTCGTTGGCCGCGATGCGCTGCCATTCGGCGGGGAAACGCCGATCAAAGGTGCGGTCGGACCCCAGCATGAATCCCCAGGAGTCCTGCGGGTCCGGGCTCTGCAGCCAGTAGCCCCGGGGCTCGATGAGATGCAGGTGGTCGGCGAGCGGGCCGGCGGCGCTCCTGACACCGTCGAGTAGGCGCTGACCCAGGTAGTTGAGGACCACGATCCCCGCGCGGCGGCCTTCGCCGTCAAAGACGGCGGTGGCGAAGCGCATCACCGGCTTGAAGGGGCGCTCGATGTCCCCCTGCTCGATATTGAGGTCGAGGGGGGAGATGTAGATGTCTTCCGGCGACAGACCCTGGGCGGCCGCGACATAGTAGCGGTCGGACTTGTCCTGCAGCTCGGACGGCGGAACCGTTACGGCACGTCCGTCGAGCAGATTGACCCTCAGGGTCTCGCGTCCCACGGGGTCGATGAAACGGATCTGGTCGTAGAACCGCTTCTGCTCGGCGAAGATGACGAACACACGCTCCAGGTCCCGGTCCGGTACGGCGGCCCGCGTCAGCGCCATCTGCTCGATGTGGCGGGCGAGCACCATGAGATCGGTCGCCACCGTCGCCATATCCCCCACCATCACCTGACGGACGAGCTCGAGGCCCGTGCGCTCCGCGGTTTCGCGGCCTACACGCTCGGAGCGGTAGGCCGAGTAATAGTGGATCGCGGCAATCGCCACCAACGCGGTGACTGCGAAGAGGAAGGTCCACAGGAATGTCTGCGGCAATCGCGTGGAGACGGGGGCTTGGGTCTCGGTTGCAGGACGCATGCGAAGATCCGGGCCTAATCGCCGTGGCGAACATCCCCGCCCGAGCGTCGCCGATCAATCGGCAAGGGTCTCGCGGGATCACGGTAAACGATAGGATGTTGACCGCGAAGCCCGGCCTTGTCGACTCCCCGGGGTGCGCACGCGCGCGGCACGGAGCGGCGAGCGGCGTTGTCAGCTTTCGGCCTGTTCCGCTACCCTGCGGGGGCCGGACCCTTTCGAACGAGCCATGAAACCGCAGGGAGAGCCGATACGACGCCATGAACCACACATCCGTCCTTCTTGCCCTGGTCGTCGTCGCCTGCATCGGCTGCGGCGGCACCCAAACGGCGCAGACCTCCGCCGCCGCTTCCGAAACCAAGCCGTTGCGCGTCCACTCCGCCGACCTGGACATCAGGCTTCACGGCGCGCTGGGCGACGGAGACCCCGGCACCCTGGTGCGTGACGCCGGCTGGCTCGAATATCAGCTCACGATCGAGAACCGAGGCACGCGGCCGCTGACGATTCGAAACGTCAAGCTCCTGACGCGGGAGGGACGCTATTTCGATTCCGCCTCGGCCTACCAGGAAATCACCGCACCGCCCGACATGGCGACAGAGGTCGCGCAGGATGTCGCCGTTCGCTCCGCGGGGATCGCCGCGGGGCAGGTGATCCCCTATGGCGGGGCGATCGTGGGAATCCTTTCCGGCGCCGCCTCCGCATCCGCAGCCCAGTCGAAAACGAGCGCGAGCCGGGATTTCGCGCTGCGCCGGCTCAAGGACGTGGAGCTCGCACCGGGCGGGCGGGTGCAAGGCAGCGCCTTCGTTCCCAGCATCGCGGACGCGAGCGCCCTGGTCCTGCTCTGGGAGCGGGGCGAAGCCTCGGGACAGGTAGATCTGCCCCTGCGGGGCGGCGGGTAGCGAATCGGGCACACCCGCATTCCCCGCGGAATCAAGCGCCCCGCGGGTAGAGAGGCGGCAGCGCGTCCGCCGCGGCCGCGCGGTCACCGGACCCACGCGACGCCCGCGACAACATCGGCTCGAGCGCGCTCCAGGCACGAGCACCGTCCCAGCGCGCTGCGGCTCCGGCATAGAGACATCGATCCAGTTCCTCCAGCGCGTCCCCTGCCCCGGCGTCGAGCCGCCTCGCCAGGTCCTCCAACCGCCGCGGGGGGGCGTCGGGCCAGTTGACGGCCGCCCAGGCGAGCAGGGCCTCCCTGGCCGCCCTGGGATCGCCCGCCACGCACGCGCGCTTGATCCCGGAGCGTAGATGGGACAACGACGTCCCCTGCGCACTACCCGGCGGCTTGCCTCCCTTCGGCTCGCCCCGTTGCCGCGACGCTCGGCGCTCGCGCAGCCAGAGTCCAAGCGTCAGGAGCCAAACGACGACCAGCCCGCCCGAGATCCACGGCCAGAGGCCCGCGGGGAACGGCCAGTCTATCGGCGCGGGCCTTTCGCTCGGCGGAGCCGCGTCCTGGATACCCGCCGGCGCCTCCGGGGTTTTATGCGCCGGCCGCCCCGATTCCGCTTGCGCCAGCGAAGGCTCGGCCGCGAATTGAGCCGGGGCCGCTGGCGCACCTGCTCGCGCCGGCAGGACATTCACGACGCGCGCGGGCAGGGCCGCCACCCGCTCGCGGTCGGCCTCGGTGTCCCACCAGGAGAGCCGCACCTCGGGTAACGTAAGCTCCCCCTCCGCCGAGGCGACCAGCGCCAGCTTGATTTCCTTGACGGACACCAGGTCGTCCCCGTCCGCACGGGTCTCGGCGCGCGTCTTGTCCGGATAGGCCCTGACACCATCGGGAAGCGGAATCTCGAGATCCGGCAACTGCGCATCGGTCAGGCCCTGGGCCGTGATGGCGATGGTCCGGGTAACGGGCTCGCCGACCCGCAGCTCCGAGATGTCCGGGGACCAGGTCTCGACCAGCTGTAGCGACTCCGCGGGCAACCAGGGGGAGCCCGTGCCCGCCGGCTGGGGACGGACGGCGAGCTCGAGCTCGCGTCCGCTCACCCGTACCGGCCGCGTGCTCTGAAACAGACCGCCCATGTCCTCGAAGGGGTCGCGTCCGAAGAAGCGCTCGAAGTCCTGGCCGAGTGCGCCCCCGAACATGCTCCCGCGCGGGGTCTTGCGGCTTGCACGTTGCTCCGGGACCTCCCCGGTCAGCACCGGCGCCTGGATCTTGACCGGGCCGCTGCGCTGGGGAAACACCGCATAGCTGCGCTCGATGACCTGGTAACGTCGGCCGTTTCGATACGTCTCGAACCGCCTGTCCTCCCCCAGCCGCTCGATGATGCTGCCCTCGGAGACCGGGTCGGTCAGGCTCCCCTGGCTCACGCTGACGCTGCTCAGCACAAGGGCGCGGTAGATCACCTGGCCCTGGACATAGGGCGACTCCTGATCCACCTCGACCTCCAGCATCACCGGCAGGCTCTCCCCCACCTCCGCGGCACGGTCGGCCGGCAGCACCTCCACCGCCAGCGGCTCGCTCGACAGGTTCCCGAGCACGAGAGAGGGGACACTGAGGGCGCCGCTGCGCTTGGGTGCGAGCATGAACTGCCATTCGCGGACGCTGCTGGAACGCCCGTTGACGATGCTCATGCGCGTGCTTTGCCCCTGGTTCGTCACCTCGAAATCCGCCTCCAATGGGCTGAGGTCCGGGACACCCCAGGCATCCCCCGGGGCAGTCAAGGTCAGGACCAGCGCCTCGCCTTCCACGACGCGCGTGCGGTCGAGGCTTGCGTCCAGTCCGGCGGCCAGGAGATCGCCGCACAGGAGCAGGCCGACGAGTAGGTTACGGAGCGTCTTTGCGGATGTGCTCATGCTTTCTCAGAAATGGGTCGTATCAAGGCAACCGGCCGTTGCGGCGCAGGTGCTGAAGAAGGAAACGCTGGCGCAACAGCCCGCCGGGGTCGTCGGGCACCCGCCGCAGCATGTGCTCCATGGCCTGCTGGTCCTCTCCGGCGCCGGTATCCTCCGCCGTCCCTGCCGGCGCGCGTGAACCGGCCAGCGGCGGGCTCCCGAGAAGGTCGTCCGGCCCCGGCTCGGCGCCAGGCTGGGACTGCGAACCGGGCGCTTCAGCGCGCGCGTCAGGGTCCTGGTCCGCCGCCGACGCATCGTCCCGCTGTCCCTCCTGCTGGCCGTCGGGCTGCCCCGCGGTGCCCTGCGTCTGAGACTCCTGCTCTTGGTTGCCGGTTTCCGCCTGGTCACCGGGCGACGACTGCGCGTTCGGATCGTCTCCGGACTCATGCTCGGTAGCGCTTTCCCCTTGCCCCGGCGTGTCTTGTTCTTGGGGCGTGGCGTTTGCCTGACCGCTCCCCTGATCTGGGCTCTCCTGCGTGCCGGCGTCGGTCTTGTCCTGATCCTGGGCCTGGCCCTGACCCTGGTTCTGATCTGCGCCGCTCTCGCCCTGCGACTCCTCGCGATCATCCGCGGGCTGCTGCGGCTGCTGGTCCTGTGTCTCCTCCTGCTGCGCGAGCAGACGGCGCAGGAGGTCCAGATTGTGGCGGGCGTCCTCATGTGCCGGATCCGTCGCCAGTGCCCGCTCGTACTCGGCGATGGCATCCTCGAGCTTGCCCAGGCGCGCGAGCGCGTTGCCCCGGTTGTAGTCCACCTCGGCACCGCTCATGGCCTCGAGCGACTGCAGCGCGGATGCGTAATCCTCCGCCTGGTACTGCGCCGCCGCGCGCCAGTCCGGGCGTTCGAAGCGCTCGGCCGCGCGGCCGGGCTCGCCGGCGGCTAGCTCGCGTGCGGCCTGCTGGTCCGGCCGCAACCATAGGTCCTGCCATTCGAGGGCCAGGGCCTCGGGCGGGGGCGCGATCAGCACGATCAGCAACAGCGGACTCAACCAGCCGCGTCGGAACGCGACGGCGGCGAGCGGGAGCAGGACCAGCAGCAACCAGGGGCCTTCCTCGCGCCACTGATCGGCCGACACCTCCTGCTCGGTGGCGGCCGCTGCCGGAGCGCCGATCTCGTCCGGGATCAACGCGACGGTGTCGTCCTCCGCGCTGCTGGCCGTGACGTAGCGGCCACCGCCGGCGGACGCCAGGGACGCGAGCTGGGCGCGCTCCAGCCGAGGCATCAGGATCGCGCCCTGATCGTCCTTGTAGAAGCCGCCGTCGTCGAGCGGTATCGGCGCCCCCTGCTCGGTGCCCACACCCAGCACTGAAACGCGAAAGCCCTCCTCGCGCAGCCGGCGGGCCGCCTCGTAGGCCGCGTCCGGCTGATCCAGGCCGGTGGTGACGACGATGATGTCACCCCCGCTCGCCGCCCCCTGCCGCAGGAGCTGCCCCGCCTGCTCCAGGGCCAGGTCCTCGCGGCGCTCGCCCTGCACCGGCAGCAGATCGCTCTCGAGGTCCGGGACCTGAGCCGCGATCGTCTCCGCATCCGCGGTCAGGGGCGAGACCACGAAGGGCTCGGCGCCGTAGGCGAGGAGCGCCGTCTGTCCCTCCCCGGAGCGCCGTAACAGATCCAGGACCTCGAATCGCGCCCGGGCAAGGCGCGACGGGGGTAGATCCGTGGCCTTCATGGCCGGGGAGATGTCCAGCACGATCACCCGATGCGTCTCTGCCTGGTAGACCGGTTGCGGCAGGCGTTGCCATACCGGACCGGCCAGGGCGATCACCCCGAGCACCCAGCCCGCGGCGAGCAGCGCCAGCGGCAGGCGGCGCAGGCGCCCATCGTCGCCTTCCAGCAGGTGAGTCAGCAGATGAGCGTCCACCAGGTCCCGCCAGGCATTCCCGCCTTCGCCGGCGCGGACCAGACGCCAAAGCACCAGGCCCAACGGGACCAGGGCCAGCAGCCAGAGCGGTCTGAGCAGTTGGATCTCAGGAGGCATGACGTGCCCTCGTGTCCCCGTTCTTCGGCGACCGGCGCCCGGAGGCCGACAGAGAGGCGCCGATCGAGACTCCGCTCATCGCGACCCAGGCGCTCAGCAGCAGCGAAGCGGCGGCCGGCCACGCGTACAGGGAGCGCATCGGGCGGTAGGTACGGCTGTCGCGCACGCTGGGTTCGAGGCGATCGAGCTCCGCGTAGACGGCCTCGAGCTGATCGCTATCGGTCGCCTCGAAGAACCTTCCCCCGGTCTCCTCGGCCACGGCGCGCAGGGTCTCCGGATCGAGGTCCCCGGGCCGCTGCATCAGCGTCCCGAAGGGCGTACGCACGCCGACCGGGCCGCCGCCGATACCGATGGTGTAGATGCGAACGCCCGCCCGCGCCGCGAGCCGCGCCGCGTCCTGCGGGGAAAGGCTGCCCGCGGTGCTGGCCCCGTCCGTGAGCAGGATCAGCACCCGGTTGTCCTCCGGCTGCTCGCGCAGACGCTTGACCGCCAGGGCGATGGCATCCCCGATGGCCGTCTCGCGCCCGGCGAGCCCGATCACGGCCTCGTTGAGCATGGTCTGCACCGTCGCCACGGTCGTAGGTGAGAGGTGTCTGCAGATAGGCGCGGCTGCCGAACAGGACCAGCCCCAGCCGGTCGCCCGCGCGGCGCTCGACGAAGCGCCCGGCAACGGCCTTGACCAGGTCCAGGCGGCTCACCGGCCGGCCGTCGAGGACATAGTCCGGCTGCTCCATGGAGCCCGATATATCCACCGCCAGCATCAGGTCCCGCCCGGACACCGGCAGGTTCACCGGGTCCCCGAGCCACTGCGGGCGCGCCGCGGCGAGCACCAGCAGCACCCAGGCAATCCAGGCAAGCAGGCGGCCGATGCGCCCCGGACCGGCGGTCGCGCCCGTCTCCAGACGGGAGAGTGGATGCAGTGACGGAAGCCGCAGCGCCCGTGCGACGGCTGGCCTCGACGGTGGCAACAGAAACCGCGCGAGCAGCGGCAGCGGCAACGCCGCCAGCACCCAGGGCCACGCCAGGTCGATCACGCGCGCCCCCCTTCGTTAAACGCGATCCATTCCCGGACGAGCGCGACCAGCTCCTCCGCCGGGATCGCATCCACCGGCCGGTAGGGGGCCTCCGCCAATATCCGCCCGGGACCGTCCCGGAAGCGCCCGTTCCCGCCGTGCGCGTCGAGGAACGCCAGCCAGTCGGCGCCGGCAAGCCCCGCTATTTGCCGTCGAGGAAAACACGCCAGGGCGAAGCGGCGCAGCAGGCGCGAGATCCCTCGCGCGAAAGCCCCCGCGTCGCCGTCCGTCGCGAACCCCGCCTGAAGGTCGCGAAGCTCGCGCTGGGCGGCCCGCGCAGCGGCGCGGGCGCGGTAACGCACAAAGAGCCATCGGACCAGGATCGCCGCGAGGAGGACGACCAGCAGCCCGAGCACCCACCAGCCGGGGGCGGGCGGCCACCAGGAGACGGGCTCCGGGAGATGCCAGCCACGCAAGTCGGCCAGCGGGTCCTGGGGCGGATTCGAGATCGTCACCTGCCGCTCCGGGTGTTGCCGCGCGGCCGCAGACCACGCGCGAGGGCCGCCCCGACCGGCTCGTCGGTCCGCAGGCCCAGCATGTGCGCCCGGTGCAGCCGCGCCAAACGCTCAAGCTGGTCGGTGTGCTCCGCGAAACGCCGCTGCCAGCCCACGCGCAGGGACGCGGCAGTGGTATCGAGCATGCCCCGGCGACTGCCGTCCGTAACCGGATAGCGCCCAGGCGGTGGAGCCATCTCCTCCAGCGGATCGCGCACCTGAACCAGAACCAGCTCATTCCCGGCACCCAGCTGAGCGAGCCAGGAGGCATTGCCCGAGTCGACGCCGACGAAGTCGCTCACCAGAAACACCAGGCTTCCCGGACGCACCAGGCGCACGAGCTGCGCCGCCGCCTGCTCCATCCCCTGGTGACCTGCGCGCCCGCCGTCGACCGGCGTCTGCGCGAGGGCCCGCAGCAGAGGCAGCAGTCCGCGGGTGCGGGCGGCTGGGCGCTGCTCGAAATGGCGCGTCTCGTCGAACACCAGACCGCCGACGCGATCGCTCCGATCGGCCGCCGCCCAGGCGAGAAGCGCGGCGGCACGTGCCGCCACCACCGACTTGAACGCTACCCGGGTGCCGAAGCGCATGGAGGGTCCGAGGTCGACCAGCAGCCACACGGGGCGCTCCCTTTCCTCGCGGAAGAGCTTGACATGGGGCGTTCCCGCGCGGGCGGTGACCCGCCAGTCCATGTTGCGGACGTCGTCTCCCGCCTGGTAGACCCGCGACTCGTCGAACTCCATGCCGCGACCGCGGAAGCGCGACAGGTGGCCACCGCTGCGGGTCGCCAGCACCTTGCCGCGCGGGGCGATGTCGAGCCGCCGCGCCTCCTCGCGCAAGGCGATGAGGGAGGCCAGGGTGACCGAAACACCATCTTCAATGGCGGGACCAACGGCAATGTTCATGGCAGGCATCCGGCGTGCGCTCCTTGGGACCCGATGCCGCCTCCTAGGGGACCGGCACCAGGGCGAGCAACTCCGCGATGTACTGGTCGGCGGAGCGGCCCTCCGCCTCTGCCTCGTAGGACAGCAGGACCCGGTGGCGCAGCACGTCCGGCGCGACCTCCTGGACATCCTCGGGAGAAACATAGTCCCGACCCGCGAGCCAGGCCCTGGCGCGGGCGCATCGGTCCAGCGCCAAGGTGGCGCGCGGGCTGGCGCCGAAGCGCAGCCAACCCGCAAGCGAATCCCCATATTGCACCGGATCGCGGGTGGCCATCACGAGGTGAACCAGGTAGTCCTCGACGTCCGGCGACATGAACAGATCCAGGATCGCGCGGCGGGCCGCAAGCACCGTGCGCTGGCTTACCCGATGCCCGCCCCCGTCCGCTTGCGTCGCCCGCGCCTCGTCCCGGTTGAGGGCAAGTATCGCCTTCTCGGTGGCGAGGTCCGGGTAATCCACACGCACGTGCATCAGGAAACGGTCGAGCTGGGCCTCGGGCAACGGGTACGTGCCCTCCTGCTCGATCGGGTTCTGAGTCGCCATCACGAGGAACAGCTCCGGCAGCCGATAGGTCTCACGGCCAACGGTGACCTGCCGCTCGCCCATGGCCTCCAGCAGGGCGGACTGCACCTTGGCCGGGGCGCGGTTGACCTCGTCGGCCAGCAGCAGGTTGTGGAAGACCGGTCCCTTGTCGAAGCGGAAGCTGCCGTCCTGGGGGCGGTAGATCTCGGTCCCGGTGAGGTCGGCAGGGAGCAGGTCGGGCGTGAACTGGATGCGGTGGAAGTCCCCCTCGAGCCCCGAGGCCAGGGCCTTGACCGCCTTGGTCTTGGCCAGGCCCGGGGCCCCCTCGACCAGCAGATGCCCGTCCGCCAGGAGGGCGATCAGCAGGCGCTCCACCAGGCCGCTTTGGCCCAGGATCTGCCTTTCCACGTGTCGGCGCAGACCAATGAGCTCCGCGCGCAAGCCGTCGAGATCCTCGGTCCCGGCAGGGGATGAGAGCGTCTGCGCCTGGTTCTCCGTATTAGCCATATTTCTCTCTCGGTTTGAACAGCCTTCTATTTTGCCCGAAAGGCATCGCGATGCGCTGCCCTCGCTGGCCTGGCGGCAACCGGCCTCTCAGCACCCAGTAAACGGCAAGATGCAGACGGCCGGGCAATTTCCAGCCATTCCGTGGGGGAAGACAGGCCAATCGTCCCCGAGGTTCCCAGGCACGGATTACCAAAGGTTAAGGAAAAGCCGGCCGATGCAGGTCTGCCCGATGGAAACGCGCGCGCGGTGGCAGACTCGGCGCGAGTTCAGCGAGAATGCGGGTGCCGCATCGCCCTGGTCCCACGGGACCGCCGATGCGAAAGCCTGGCGAGCGAAAGGCCCATCGCCACCAGGCGCGGTATGTCGCGGCCGATGCCAGGGGCCTCTCTGCCGGAGCTTGACCTTAGATGGCTGAAAAGAAATTCCGCCTGCCCACGCCGCCGAGCGTCGGCGAGGCAATCGACCTGTACGGCTTTCTCTGCCCGATCCTGAAGATGCTTCCTTACGATGTCTACCTGCGGGTCGAGATCGAGGGCACGCCGGTGATCCTGGAGACGGAGAAACACTACTTCGACGACCTGTACAACCTGTCGCCGAAGCACGGGCCAAGACCACTGGCCGAGACCGGCGCCGATTATCTGATGTCCCTCACCGGGTCGCGGAGCTACCCCATCGACGCCGGCAGCGGCCAGAAGAACCGAAAACAGCTTCGGGACGCGGGGCTGTTGCGCAAGAAGGCCGTCAGCGCCTTCATGTCCCGGTACGCGAAGAGCGCCATCCTGGGCAACGCGTTCGACAGCGACATCAAATGGGAATCCAGCGGCGACGGAACCGCGGTCCTGGTGCTGACCAGCAACAGCGAGGGCGACTTCAAGCGCCTGACCAGGCGTTTGACCCAGCAGTTCGCGATCACGGCGTCCCAAACGGACTGACCGCGACAACCGGACGCGTCGTCTGGACCGTCGGCGATATCCCGATGCGAACGGGATCACCCCGCCGGCGGGCGCGGGGACGGCAAACTGCTATCCAAGCGTGGCGATCTCCTCCGCCGCCGCTCTAGGCTGCAGGCCATAGCTCGGCAGCACGCGCGAAATCAGCTTCGGCCGCGGCTCCAGCGCCTCAAGGGCATAAAGCCGAGCGGCGAATCGAGCACCGATCTCTCTCACCGGCAGGGGCCGAACGACCTCGCCCGGCGAGGAGCACTGGCGGCGGCCTCGTCTATGCCCAACATCGCCTGCCACGTCGGTTACAAGCTCCGCATTCATCCCCTCGACCAGAAGATCTAGCGCACAGACGCAGGCACCGTAGACGGCAGACGCCCCGAGACCTCGTTCCGCCAGCCCCTCCAACCAGGAGAGCCAGAACTCGAAGGCGGCCAGATTCGGGGGGCCGACGCGGCACCGGGCGGCGGTATTCACCACCGTATCCGACAGGTACCACCTGACTCCGTCCAGCAGTCGATGCACGCGCCGGTCACCGAGGGACACCAGGGCTCCGAGCACGGCCCCGGGGTTCTCCGGCGTCCCCTGAGCGACCAGCGCGACGATCTCTTCCGGCGACGCCGGCTCATCGTCAGCCGCCTGACGACCGAGCAATAGCATGTCGGCGGTTGCGCTCGACACGATGGCCGTTTCCCGCTCGAACAACACGAAAGGTTTGAGCGCGGCGGCGCGAAGAAGTCCTGTCTCCACCTCGTGCCTGATCGACAGATACATCTCGAACCGATCCGCGGTGTCACTCGTCTCCGCCGCCCAGCGGTAGAGAGGCCGCAACAGGGACAGCCGGGACTCGTCGCCCGAGCGGCCATAGGCGGACAGCCCACGGCTCAGCAGCCGCAAAAGCTCGTCCGCGGGCAGTGACGCCCACTGTTCGCTGTCGCGCAGCTCCGCTGCCACGGATTCGCCGATGGCGCGCGAGCCGATGTTGCTTGTCCCGCCGATAGGGTACGTCCACATGTCGCCGCCTCCCCAGATGGTCAAACTGCCGGGGGTCTCGCATTGAGCCCTCGGGTATGGCGCCAGTAGTCTAGGGATCCGCCTGTGCAGTTCTTGACCTGGCGCGACAACCTGTTGATCGGCGGCGACAGATTCGGCGGCGCCGGTACGCGACTCGGGGAAACTGCCCGCATGCGACGAGTTGTCGCGGTACGCTTCGATGCCTGATCGGTGTTTTCGGTTCAGAGTGTGACGCGGGTCAATTTTCTGACGCCCCACGCGCACTAGATTCGGATTGCAAATCTTCGGAAGCGCCAGCGGCCGGCGACTTCGCCCGACGGAATAACCACTACCCAGCCGCCAGGGACCCACATCACGTCGAATGAACCATGATCGCCAACCGCCGTCGCCGTAAACCCGACCTCTTCCGCGCGCTGCTCGTAGCCGTCTGCGTCGGCGTATCGGTTTCTGTTAGCTACCAGATCTCGGTCCATCATGTCGGGTCGGCCTCGAACGCCACCATCGCCCAAGCTCGCGACCGCTGATACGGGCCATCCGCACCCGACGCCGGTCGCCGCCGACCCTCGATCGACGCCTGGCTTCGTCTCCGTTCTCAGCACCCTCTTGATTCCCGTTTCCTCCCGGCGCTTTGCTAAGCTTGGCGCATGCCCGACAACGCCCCGGGACTCCGGTCGTTGGCTCACCGGCTCCGGCGTCGGCCGGCCTTCTCTGTCGACAGTGCCCACGCGGGGTTCGCGTGTCGCGGACGTGAAACAATGAGCGGCGCACCTGGCTTCGGGTTATGCAGATCTATCGGCTGATCATTCCCTTGCTCGCTTCACTCGCGGGAATCTTTGCCGGCGGGGTGCGAGCAGAGCAGACGGCGGAGCCCCTCTTCCCCATGCCGGAGGCCCTGGCCCCCGCTGTCGCCTTCTGGACTCGCATCTACACCGAGGTCGACTCCGCGAGCGGCTTTATTCACGACAGTCGCCGCCTGGACGTGGTCTACGCGACCCTGTACCTGAATCCCGCCGCCCCTCCCGACGCACAAGACAGAGTCATCGAGAAGGCTTTCCGCGACTACCGAGAGGCACTGATCCTGCTCGCATCCGGGCAACGCCACGGCCTGTCGCCGATCGAGCAGCGCGCGCTCCGTGCGTGGGGAGAAGGGGTTTCCGCCGATGAGCTCACGGCGGCAGCGGAGAATCTGCGTTTTCAGCGCGGGCAGGCAGACCGATTTCAGCAGGGACTGGCCAGATCGAGCCGATGGAAAGCGAAGATCGAGTCGATTCTCGAGCGGATCGGGGTGCCGCGCGAGCTCGCGGCGCTTCCCCACGTCGAGTCATCCTACAATCCGAACGCGGTTTCCAAGGCAGGGGCCGCGGGCCTGTGGCAGTTGATGCCAGCCACGGCGCGCCGCTACTTGCGCGTCGACGAAACAGCGGACGAGCGCTTCGACATCGTCAAGTCGTCGGAGGCGGCGGCGCATCTCCTGCGCCAGGACTACTCGGTCCTCAAGAGCTGGCCGCTTGCCGTCACCGCATACAATCACGGGCTTTCGGGTGTCAGGCGAGCCGTGCGCGAGACCGGCACCTCGGACCTGGGCGACATCGCGGCGCGTTACGAGACCGAGCGGTTCCGTTTCGCATCGAGAAACTTCTACGCCTCGTTCCTCGCCGCCCTGGAGGTCGCCAGTCACCCCGGTCGGTACTTCCGCGAGCGCCAGCGTGACGCGCACGACCATCTCACCGTCGTCACGCCGGCCTATCTTCCGGCCGATGTGATCGTCGAGGGCTTCAGCATCGAGAAGGAACGCCTGCGCGCGCTGAACCCGTCGCTGCACCATGCCGTATGGAACG
Source organism: uncultured Gammaproteobacteria bacterium (assembly GCA_963698495.1). Lineage (GTDB taxonomy): Bacteria > Pseudomonadota > Gammaproteobacteria > Chromatiales > Chromatiaceae > CAVORB01. The sequence goes on from CAVORB010000020.1 coordinate 61,617, forward strand.
GTGGCCGGTTCATCCCCGAGGGTTACGCTCTGAGGATACCCGCCAGCTTCGCCGCTCCCTGGGCCGAGCACCGGATGGCCCAGTTGGCCAGGCATTTCGGTTTCGCCGCACAGAAGCCCAGCCCCTACTACGACGTCCGCCTCGGCGATTCCCTGTCGCAGATCGCGCTGCAGTTCGAGACCGACGTGCCGAGCCTGCTGGCCATGAACGGGCTCGGCAGCGCGGACGAGATCCATGCCGGACAGATCCTGCGCGTGCCGATGGGACCGGGTCCGGAACCCCTGGGCACGGGCTCCGCCGCGATATGGGCCATCGAGCGTGCGGAAGGAGCTGGTGACGGCGGCGCCTCGATCACGCTGGATCTCAGCCGCCTGATCGCGTCGCTGGCGGACCGGGAGGGGGATGCGGAGAACGCGTTCGGCGGACAAGCGCTACAGGCAGAACCGATGTCCGGTGCATGCCGAGCGGCGGAACGGCCGGAACCCGAGGACTTGACCGGTTTCTCGCTCGCGGACCTGCCGCCGGACCTGGCCGCCGACCCGTTCGACTACGGCATAGCCCGCGATGGAACGATCGAGATCCAGATCGCCGAGACGCTCGGACACTACGCGCAGTGGCTGCAACTATCGTCGGAGCGCCTCAGGAAGCTCAACGAGCTGGGGGACGATGCCTCCCTGATCGTCGGTCGCCGGCTCAAGCTGGACCTGTCCAATACCACCACAGGCGATTTCGAGGCACGGAGGACCGCCTACCACGCGGCGCGGCAGCTGCGGTATTTTCGCCGCCATCGCATTACCGGGGTCCTCGAGCACGCGGTCGCCCCCGGGGACAACCTCTGGCTCCTGGCGGTCGAACAGTACCGGATTCCGCTTTGGCTGCTGCGTCAGTACAACCCGGATGTCAACGTCGACACGATTCTTCCGCTGGGGGGCACCATCTTCGTGCCATTCGTGGAGGCGGCACCGGCGCGGCCAGACTGCGCCTTCGCGGAACTGGACACGGACACGAAGGACAAGGCCCTCGGGGCATCCGCTCAATCACTCCCGCTGCGACAGTAGCGCAAGAAGCCCGAAGCAACGCGCCGAAAAGCGCGCTATTGGCCACGCCGACCGGGCACCTGAGCTTTTTCCTGCAACCAGGCCGTCATGGAGCCGTAGGTGGTCGGCTTCAGATACCTGAACCCCTGCGCCTGATGGCAACCCGCCTCCAGCAGGAACTGCTCCTGGGTGGCCGTCTCAACACCTTCGGCGACGACCTCGAGCCGCAGCCGGTTCCCGAGCGCGATGATGGCGCGCGTAATCGTCAGGCTATTGAGGTCGTCCGGAATGTCATGCACGAAGGAGCGGTCGATCTTCAGCCTGTGTATGGGGAGCCGCTTCAGGTAGCTCAGCGAGGAATAGCCCGTGCCGAAATCGTCGATCGCCAGCGTCACGCCCAGGGAACGCAACGCCTCGAGCTCGCTGATCCCGCGCTCCGCCTCCCGCATCAGAAAGTCCTCGTTGACCTCGAGCTCGAGCAGCCCGGCGGGCAATGAGGTTTCGTCGAGTATCTCCTCGACCCTGGCGGCGAAACCGTGCCACTGGAGCTGGGCACCCGCCACGTTGACGCACACGCGGCCGAAGTCCAATCCCTCCAGCTGCCAGAGCCGGGCGTGCTGGCAGGCGGTCCGCAACACCCATTCCCCCAGCTTGCGAATGAGACCGCACTCCTCCGCCACGCGAACGAACTTCTCCGGTGGGACCGGCCCCAGCTCCGGGTGCCGCCAGCGCACGAGCGCCTCGACACCCGTGACGCGGCCGAAGCGCAGGTCGATCTGCGGCTGGTAGAAGACACGCAGCTCGTGATTATCCTGGGCGGTTCGCAACCGCGTTTCCAGCACCGCCCGATCGTAGGCGTCGCTGGTCAGCGCCCGCGTGTAGAGCTGGTAGTTGTTGCGGCCCTCGTCCTTGGCGCGGTACATGGCCGCGTCGGCGTTGCGCAACAGCTCGGGTCCCGAGTCTCCATCCCGCGGGTAGATGCTGACCCCTATGCTCAAGGTGACGTGCACCTCCCGATGCTCGACCTCGAACGACTGCCCAAAGGCGTGCAACAGCTTATCCGCCACCACGCGCGCGTCGTTCTCTGACCGGAGCCCTTCGACGAGTATCGCAAACTCGTCGCCGCCGATCCGCGCCACCGTGTCCTCGAGGCGCACGCACAGCGCGAGCCGCTCCCCAACGGCCCGAAGCAGCTTGTCCCCCGCCGTATGCCCGAAAGAGTCATTGATCCTCTTGAAGCGGTCCAGATCGATGAAGATCACGGCAAACAGGGTCTGGGTTCGCGACGCGTGCCGGATACCGTGCTCGAGGCGGGCATTGAGCAACAGCCGGTTCGGCAGATCCGTGAGCGGGTCGTGGTGGGCCAGGTGCTCGAGCCGTTCCTGAGAGCTCTTGATCGAGCTGATATCGGAGAACACCGCGACATAGTTGGTCAGGCGACCGCCACTGTCGTACACGGCACTGATGGTCAGCCACTCGGGAAACACGCGCCCGGTCTTGCGCCGATTCCAGATCTCACCCCGCCATTGGCCTTGCATCCGGACGGACGACCACAGCGCCCGGTAGAAATCCTCGTCATGATGACCCGATTTCCACATCCGAGGGTTGTTGCCAATGACCTCTCGGGGCTCGAAACCGGTGATCTCCACGAAGGCGCGGTTCACGTCCAGGATATTGCCCGTGGCATCCGTGATGAACACGCCCTCGGTGGTGTTCTCGAACACGGTCGCGGATTGGCGCAGCTTTTCCTCGACCCGCTTGCGCTCGGTGATGTCCTGTACTACCCCGAGCACCCGCACCACGACGCCGTCCGCGTCCGTTTCCGGTCTCCCCCGGCACTCCAGCCAACGCTCTTCCTCGTCGTCGAGCCGGCGTATCCGGTACTCCACGTGGTGCTCACACTTGTTCTTGATGGCCTGGCGGAGTGATCGCTCGAATACCGGAAAATCGTCTGGGTGCATGAGACGGGAGAGCATGGCCAGACTCGGTTCCTCGTGCGGGCCGACACCGGCTATGTCGCGGGTTTCTTCCGACCACAGGGCCTTGCCGGTGGCCAGGTTCAGCTCCCAGTAGCCGATCCTGGCGTAGGCCTGTGCATCGCGCAGGCGCTGTTCGCTCTCGCGCAACGCACATTCGGCCCGCTTGCGCTCGGTAACGTCGCGGTCAATGCCGCGATAGCCGAGCAGCTGTCCGTCCTGGTCGAAGACCGGACGACCGCTCGTCTCCAGGATCACCGGACGGCCGTCCCGGTGCAGGTTGGTGTTCTCCAGCGCCGTGATCGGCTCGCGGCTCGCGACCCGGGCCATGAAAAGCTCGCGAACCCGGTCCGCCTCGTCATCCGGCATCAGATCGAACGGCTTCCTGCCGATCAACTCCGCCGGCTCATAGCCGAGCAGCTGGCGGACATAGCTGTTGCAGTAGGTGTAACGACCCTCGGAATCGACCTCCCAGATCCAGTCCTGGGCCGTCTCCACCAGCATCCGGTATCTCTCGACGCGCGCCTCCAGGCGCCGCCGATCGCCGCCGGACGCCGCATCCCGCAGCGCATTGCGGATGGCGGGGAGCAAACGGCCGAGCCCTTCCTTGTTGACGTATCCGTTGAACCCCGCCGTCAGAAGATCCGCGACGCTTTCCTCGCCGACCCGGCCCGCAAGCAGAATCGCCGGCGTCTCGGGGAAATACCGCTCGATGAGGTCGGGCAAGCCACCGAAGTGCACCCCGGCCAGCGGCCAACCGAGCAGAACCGCGTCCCACGGCCGAGCGGCGGCGTCACCCAGCCCCGCGACCGAGGTTACCCGCTCGACTTGGCAATCGGCCCTCTCGTTTCGGAGGTGTCGATCCAACGCGGAAAAATCGACGTCGCTCTCTTCCAGGACCAGGAGCTGCAACCGTTCAGTCATGAGAGCGAGGCGAAGGAATGAGAGCGGGCAGACAACGCGCGGGAGCTGGTTATCGCGTCCTTGGGGGCACCCAAGCGACCGAAGCTGCCATCCACCGAGTGAGCCTGGGCCTCGCCTGGTTCGCCGGGAAGCTGATCCATGGTTTCGGAATGCCGTTCAATCGACACTTTCACTTAAGCATACAGGCCACATGCTAGATTCGGGGTGCGCCGTGTCAAGGCACGAGCTCTCGGCCGCCAGGGATACGCGCCTCGCCACCGCGCCGGGCCATGCCGGGAGGCATGTGCAGCGCGGGTTCCCGTGCGCTATCGTGGTACGAGAGGTTATCCTGAACCCGCGCCCGCCTGCGCTCACGAACGCTTCACCCCCGCCACGATGGAGCTCCCAATGATCAGCCTGACCGTCAACGGCAAAGAGCACCGGCTCGACCTTGACCCGAACACACCCCTGCTTTGGGCCATCCGTGACCACATCGGCCTCACTGGTACCAAGTACGGCTGCGGCATGGCCCAGTGCGGCGCCTGCATCCTGTTCCTCAACGGCGCGCCGGTCCACGCATGCTCGACGCCGCTCACGGCGGCGGCGGGCGGCAGGGTGACGACCATCGAGGGACTGGACAGCCCCATCGGAAAGCGGGTGCAGAAGGCATGGGCCGAGCTCGATGTCGTCCAGTGCGGCTTCTGCCAGTCCGGGCAGATCATGTCCGCCACGGCCCTCCTGACCCGGAACCCGTCGCCGACCGACGCGGACATCGATGCCGCCATGTCGGGCAATATCTGCCGCTGCGCCACCTACGCCCGGATCCGCGCCGCCATCAAGCAGGCGGCGGCCGAGCTCACCTGATGGGGGAACGGGAATGAACTCGGACAAGATCCAGAATTTGAGCCGCCGGAACTTCATCAAGCACGGCCTGACCCTCGGGGCCGGCCTGACGCTCGGGCTGCAGCTGCCCGCCAGGGCGAAGGACCTGCAAGCCGGTCCGGGGATCGCCGGTGGCGTTGAGCGCGCCGCTGTCAGCTTCGAACCGAACGCATTCGTGCGCATCGGCACGGACGACAGCGTGACCGTCATCGTCAAGCACCTGGAGATGGGCCAGGGCACCTACACGGGCCTGCCGACCCTGGTGGCCGAGGAGCTCGACGCCCGCTGGGACCAGGTCCGCGCCGAGGGGGCGCCCGCCGACGCCAAGCGCTACAACAACCTCTTCTGGGGCCCATCCCAGGGAACCGGCGGCAGCACGGCAATCGCCAACTCCTGGGAGCAGATGCGCAAGGCCGGCGCCGCGGCGCGGCACATGCTGGTCGAGGCGGCCGCGCGCCGCTGGCAGGTCGACGCGGCCGAAATCCAGGTCCGGGACGGCCTCGTGTCGCACCCGGACGGAAACAGCGCGACCTTCGGCGAGCTGGCCGGAGATGCGGCGACGCTCGCGGTGCCCGAAGAGGTGATCCTGAAGGACCCGTCCGAATTCCGGTTCATCGGCAATCCCCGCATCCGCCGCAAGGACGCCGCTGGCAAGATCGACGGCAGCGCGCGGTTCACTCAGGATGTGACGCTGCCTGGCATGCTGACGGCCGTGGTCGCCCATGCGCCGCGTTTCGGCGCGCGGGTCGAGTCCTTCGACCAGGCCCCTGCTCTCGCTGTCCGCGGGGTCCGCCAGGTCGTCGAGATCCCCAGCGGCGTAGCCGTGCTGGCGGACGATTTCTGGAGCGCCAAGCTCGGGCGTGACGCCCTGGCGCAGACCATCGTCTGGGACGAGAGCGGCGCCTTCAAGCTCGGCTCCGAGGAGATCCTCGCCCAATACCGGGAGCTGGCCACCAAGCCCGGCGCTGTCGCCCGCAAGGAGGGCGACCCCGAGGCGGCCATGGCCGCCGCGGCCAGGGTCGTCGAGGCGGAGTTCGAGGTGCCCTTCCTCGCCCACGCGGCGATGGAGCCGCTGAACTGTGTGATCGCCCCGGACGAGGATGGGGTGAGGGTGCTCAACGGCGAGCAATTCCAGACCGCCGATCAGGCCGCGATCGCCGGCGTGCTGGGGCTGGAACCGCGGCAAGTGCGCATCGACATGCTGTTCGCCGGCGGCTCCTTCGGCCGGAGGGCGAACCCCAAGTCGGATTTCCCGACCGAGGCCGCCGAGATCTTCAAGGCCACGGGCGGCAAGACGCCGGTCAAGCTGCAGTGGACCCGCGAGGACGACACCCGGGGCGGCTGGTACCGCCCGCTTTACCTGCACCGGCTGCGGGCGGGACTCGACGCGGACGGCAAGCCCCTGGCCTGGGAGCACCGCATCGTCGGCCAGTCCATCGTCGCCGGGACCGCCTTCGAGCCCATGCTGGTCGTGGACGGGATTGACCAGACCTCCGTCGAGGGTGCCCAGAACCTCCCCTACCGCATTCCGAACCTGCTGGTGGACCTGCACTCCCCCGCGCTGGGGGTTCCGGTTCAGTGGTGGCGCTCCGTCGGCTCCACCCACACCGCCTTCGCCGTCGAGTGCATGATCGACGAGATGGCGGCCGCCGCCGGACGGGATCCGGTGGCATACCGGGTGGCGTTGCTGGAAGGTCATCCGCGGCATCAAGCCGTCCTCAAGCTCGCCGCGGAAAAGGCCGGTTGGGGCTCCCCGCCGGGAGAGGGCCGCGCCCGCGGCGTGGCGGTGCACGAGTCCTTCAACAGCTACGTCGCCCAGGTCGCCGAGGTCACGGTGCGCGGCAACGCCTTCAGCGTCGACCGGGTGGTCATCGCCGTCGACTGCGGCGTCGCCGTCAACCCGAATGTCATCGAGGCCCAGATGGAGGGCGGCATGGGCTTCGGACTGTCCGCCGCCCTGGTGAGCGAGCTTACCCTGAAGGACGGACTGGTCGAGCAATCCAACTTCCACGACTACCAGGTGTTGCGGATGAACCAGATGCCGCGGGTCGAGGTCCACATCGTGCCTTCCGCGGAACCGCCGACCGGCGTAGGGGAGCCGGCGACACCGGTCATCGCGCCCGCCGTGGCCAACGCCTTGGCGGCGGCCACCGGAAGGCGGCTGTATCGGTTGCCGCTGAAGCTGGGCTGATGACGCCGGACTCCGCCGCACAGGCCGCGGATGTCGAGGTCCTGTCCGCCGCCCGCACCTGGCTGGAAGCCGGCCAGCGCGTGGCCCTGGTCACGGTGCTGCGCACCTGGGGCTCCTCGCCGCGGCCGCCGGGGTCATTGCTTGCCATCGGCGCCGATGGCATGGCGGGTTCGGTCTCGGGCGGCTGCGTCGAGGAGGAGCTTGCCGCGCGCTATCGGAAGGGGGAGTTGGGCGCCCCCTTCCCCACCCTGGTGGACTTCGGCGTGGACAGCACGGAGGCGAGCCGGCTTGGGCTGCCCTGCGGCGGGCGCCTCGAGCTTCTGGTGGAGGAGTTGGTCGCACCGGAACCGCTTTCCGTACTGCTTTCGCGTCTGGAGCAAGGCGCCCTGGTGGCCCGCCGGGTCTGTCTGAACACCGGCGAGGTCAGCCTCCACGCGGGTGCCGGTCGCCTGGAATTCGACATCGACGACGACGCCGTGACCAAGGTCTTCGGCCCCGGCTGGCACCTGCTGCTGATCGGAGACGGGCAGCTCGCTCGCCTGCTGGCCGGGATGGCGCGCCTGCTCGACTACCGGGTGACCATCTGCGATCCGCGGGAGCTGTTCGCAGATCCCTCGCCCCTGACCGGAGTGGAATACCGCCGCCAGATGCCCGACGACGCGGTGCGGGAGCTGGCGCAAGACCCACGTAGCGCCGTCATCACACTCTCCCACGACCCCAGACAGGACGACCTGGCGCTGAGCGAGGCGTTGCTGACCCGCGCCTTCTACATCGGCGCCCTCGGGTCGCGGCGCAGCGCCGCGGCCCGGACCGAGCGCCTGACCCGGATCGGGTTGACGCCGGCGCAGCTCGCGCGGCTCGACGCCCCTGCGGGCATTCCAATCGGCAGCAAGCGCCCGGCGGAGATCGCGCTCTCGATCCTGGCCAAGATCACGGCCGTCCGCAACGGCGTCTCGGAGAGCGGATGACCGGAATCGTGGGCGTGCTGCTCGCCGCCGGAAGCGCGCGGCGTTTCGGCGCGCAGAAGCTCCTGGCCACGCTGCCGAACGGTGAACCGGTCGCCTTGCGCGCCGCGCGCAACCTACTCGCGGCGGTGCCTGATGCGCTCGCCGTGGTCCAGCCCGGCGACGAAGCGCTGATTCGGATGCTGGCCGATGCCGGACTGCGCATCACCGTGAACCCGAGGCCCGCGAGCGGGCTCGGCAGCAGCATCGCCGCCGGTGTCTCCGCCAGCGCCGACGCCGGCGGCTGGCTCATTGCGCTCGGGGACATGCCCTGGATCAGAACGGACACGATTCGCGCGGTCGCGGAGGCACTGCTCGACGGCGCGGCGCTCGCGGCGCCGACATACGACGGCCGCCGCGGTCACCCCGTGGGCTTCTCATCCTGCTGGCAGCCGCGCCTGTTGTCCCTGACCGGCGACGCGGGGGCGCGATCGCTGATCCAGGACGCGCAGGCCGAGGCCACACTGCTGCCCAGGCGAGATCCGGGGATACTGATGGATATCGATCGGCCGCGGGATCTAGCCCGGGCGATCAGCGTTCGGCGGTGAACACCTCCGTCTCGGGATGAAAGGCGTACCAGGCGAACCAGAAGCCGGTGATGGCAGGAAGCTGTTCGCCATCCGCGCCGAAGGCCTCGGCGCTCTCGCTATCGCGATCGAAGCGGATGCGAATCTCATGGCCCGCGAAACGCTCCCGAACCTCATCATCGTCGAGCCGCGACAGCTCCGCGAAGGGATAGGCCTTGAACCGGCCGTCGATCTCCAGACCCAGGACCCTCTCCTTCGGATGGTAGCGGCGGGACTCGGCCCGGACGGGGAAGAAGAGCCCTGATTCGCTCGCATAGCCGGCATAGGGGTCGCGCTCATAGTCCCGGCGGAAGCCCGTATCGGTGGACAGCACCCGGGTATCCGGATGCGCCTGCCGCCAGGCCTGCCAGGTGGTATGGGTAAGGGGCAGAGCAGTGAGCTTCTCGCCCTTCATAGGACCGGATACCGCCTGCTTGCGGATCTGGCTCCACAGGGACTCGGTCTCCCGGTCGTAGAGCAGGACATCGCTGTTGTACAGCAGGCCGGAGACGCCGAAGCGCAGATCCCTTCCCTTTGCCCGCGCAAGGAACGCGACCCCGGTGCCGCAAAGGGGACAGTAGGTGACGGCTACCCGCTCGCCACCGAGCCGGTCGTTCACGATCTCGTGCCAATTCATGATGGCGACCGGGTAGGCCTTCGCCTCGCCGCCTCGCGTCAGTCCGAGTACCTGGTGGTTCGCGTCGAGGAAATCCGCGTCCTGGGCGGACACGAACCGCGGACTATCGATGGCGGGAATTCCGTCCCGCGACGGGCCACCCAGGTGGATCTCCTCGCTGGGCACCAGGCTCCCGGAGAGATCGAAGCCGTTGTTTTCCCTGCCGTAAGCGGCGGTGACTACCACCGCGAGCAAAAGAAGGCAGAAGCCGGCTGCTCGTGTGTCAAAAGCATTCATGACGGCATCTCGATTCCGATCCAATGTCATGCCTTCAGACCGGCCATGACGGACTTCTGTTGATCTCCGCCACGCTGGCCAGGCGCGTCGCCAGCAAATATTTCCCGCAAGCGCGACCCAACTCCGCGCGATTCTCCTTGGAGTTCATCCCGGCATCGGCAACAAACAGGGCACGACTCAATTTCCAACCACGAAGATCCGCCTTGATCTGTTCGACCGTCGTGACGTCCGTTGTCTTGCCCGGAAAGACCCAGCAACGAACCGGAAGCCCCTCGCGGGTCACCGCCAAGGCCACCACCACTTGAACCGCCCAACCGCCTTCCTTGGGTTTCCCCCATTGCCGTAATCCGCTCCCCAACTCCTCGCTCTCCTCGTCTTCCTCATCGACCGAGAACGAAGCCGTCGTGGTGTCGTAGAACACCAGATCCACATCCAGATTCAACAGATCGGCGGTGCGAAAAAACACCGCTTCCTCAACTTCACGCGCCTCGGCGTAGAGAAAATCCATCGCCTCGTACATCTGTCGCAGCAACAGTCCTTGACACGAGGGTAAGTAGACTTTCGATAGCCAGCGATCCCAAACGCCAGCTTAGACTCCGGTTCACACAACCGATTCGCCGTCATCGCCAAGAGGGCTCGCTCGTACTCTGGCGCGCGCCTTTTCTTGCGCAGCTTCTCGCGCAGAATTTCCCCAATGCCCAGACGGTTCCAGAGGGCTTCGATGACCACCACCGGGCCAACCCGACCGTGCGGACCAGCTTGATATCCCCTGGCAAGGCGTTGTTCGCACACCCACCTTCTCCCTGCACGAGCCGATCAATGACCTCCAGATCACAAACCCGAGCGATGGACTTGCACAGACGAACCAGCTCATCGCGATCCAGCTGATCGGCGCGACCAAAATTGTGAACGATCTGAGCTACTGGCTTGCGCGTCTCTGGATGGCGCTCGTTGTGCGCGAGTTGGTAATACTCGGTCACGCTGCCGTCTTTGTTCTTCCTGCGTGTGGTGCGTAGGTACATACCTACGAATATACCGTGTACTACCCGACCGGGGCCTTTCAGGGACACGTCGATGGCGAGTACAGGGTTCGATAGGAAAAGGGCGGGGGTGCGCCGATTCCCACCCCCGCCCCACTCGCTCCATTAGAACCGCAGATCAGGGTTTCCGCCGAGACCCCTGTAAATGTCCGGGTCGTTACCGGTGTCGGTCGGGCCGCCGCGATCGGAGCTGAACAGATCGGGGTTGCCGTCCGCCCAGCCGTGGTAGCGGTCGACGCTGTCGCCGACGCCCGGCTGTACGCCGACGAAGTCTTCTGCGGTAGGGTGTTGCGTCGAGAGATCCGAGTTGCCCCGCTCGAGGCCGTGATAGATATCGCCGGCATTGGCGCTGGCGATGAATAGGCTGGCGGCGAGTGCGCTGATGATGGTCTTCATAATCGTTTCTCCTGGGAGTGAGGTGTTTCGCTAAGGCCGTTTCCGGCGCTCAGCAGAAGATATGCATGAAAAATGCCAACCACATCATAAACATAAAAAATATTTTTTAAACAAAAGGTTGTATGTCTTGCACGCGACCGATCGAGCACCTCCGAGAGCCATTACCGGTTAACGGTCCATCGAAACGGACCCGGTTCGCTTCAACGTTCCGTTCAGTTCGGCTGCACGGCCAGGCTCTCCTCGTTCACGAGGTCCCGCATAATGATCCCGCCCATGCCTTCAACGGTCATCGCAGTCGCACTTCTCTCATCCGGAGTCACCCTGGCCGCGGACACCGGTACCGCACTGAGAAGCCACAACCAGGTGCGCGAGAACGTGAACGCCGGGTCGTATCGCGGGCAACCGGCCGCCCATCCTCCCCTTGCACCCTTGGGTTGGGACCGGGCACTCGCGGACCGGGCCAGGCGCCACGCGGAACGATGCGTGTGGATGCACGGTGATGATCGGACGGACGAGGGCGAGAACCTGGCCTACTCCACCAAGCCGACCTTCGGCATCGGGGAGGCCGTGTTCCTCTGGGCGGAGGAGCGACAAGGCTACGATCATGCGTCGGGCGCCTGCGTCAGCGAGCCATGCGGTCACTACACCCAGCTGGTCTGGCGGGACACGCTAAGGGTCGGATGCGGACAGGCGCTGTGCACGCCGTTGCGACGCCGGAGCAGCCTACCCCTGGCCGCGGAGGCCGTCTTTCACGCGTGCCGTTACGCCCCCGCCGGCAACGTCCAGGGCGAGCGGCCCTATGCCGCCAAACGAGTGTCAGCTAAGGGTAATTGAGCACGCTATAGTAATGAGTAAGGACGTTGCCGAGACCGCAACAAGACGGTACCGGCCGAGCCAGGGACTCTCTCCAGCTTACGGGGGCAGGGACTGCCAGGTCTCCTGCCAGGTTAAATCGGAAGACCAGAGCGGAGGAGAGCATGGAAGGCAGTCGAGCGTTTGTCCGTGCGGTATTGTTTTCATCCCTGGCGCTGGGCACGGCGGCTGCAGTCGGCCGAGATCCAGTTCCAAGACGTCACTTCTCTGGCGGGTATCACCGCCACCGGCGAGACCTACGGCACCGGGTTCTTGGATGCTGACGGCGACGGCTATGCCGACATCTACGCCGACATGCACCAATGGACCCCCGAAGTCTTCTATTTCAGTGCGCCAGGGGGACCCGTGGCCGCGGGCGGCCGGCAGTTCATCGATCTCGCGGATCAGGTATTGACCGGGACTGCCACCATTCCACCCGGCGGCCGGGAGGTCGACGGCAACTGGCACCCGGATACCCACAGCATGGAGTCCGCCGACTGGGACAACGACGGCGACAAGGACATCATGGAGGTAACCGGCGCGGCCTTCATTTTCCCGCTATGGGAGAACGATGGCACCGGCACCTTTGACAACCGCGGCGGCGAGCTGGGTTTCAACTATCCCGAGACCTGGGCATCTCCGGGGCGTATGCCGGTCGGAGGACGCGCACCCCTCTTCTTCGACATGGCGCCGATGGATGGCCTGCTCGACGTACTCGTCATGTCCAGGGACAACTTCGTCGCGTACCGCACTCCTACCGCAATGTTCCGGCAGCGCACCGCGGCGAATGGGTCTCCGCTGTTCGTGATCGACGAGTCCACCGGCGTCGACCTCGCCAACGACGTCGCCTGCCACTACGGGGCGCTGGCGGAGCTGACGGGCGATGGGATTCAGGACGTCATCTGCTCCGATTCCGCCAAGGTGCAACGGGTTTGGGACGTCACTCGACTCCCCTTCCGCGAGCTGCGCGGCGTGATCGGCGATGCGCTCTACACGGCCACGCCATACGACCTCGCCGTTGGCGACTTCAACGGCGACCTGCGAAGCGATCTGTTCGCGCCCGTCGCCTCGTCGGCGACGAACGTCGTGGGCACCGTCGATGGCCGCACGATTCACGGCTGGTTCAACGCAAGCATTCCGTTCGACGCCGGCTTCAACTTCTCTGCAGTCGGCGCCGTGACCTTCGAGTTCGATTGGTGGAGCGAGATCGACGAGATCTTCATCGGCGCGGCAGGTACGCACCCGTCATTGAGCAGTTATCAGCAGACCTTCCCCGGCCAACTGGTCGGGGGATTTCCCCGGCATATCCTGTTCACTTTGACGGCCGATCAGGCACAGGGCCTCGCAGCACGTAATCCGAGCGTAGCAAGGGGCGTCTACATCGGCGTGGTGAACGGCCAGTGGCGGGTGCGGCTGACGGGTACCACAACATGGGAGGTCGGTATGCGCATCCGGGCCTCGACCTCGGTATCTCAGCTCAGCACGGTCGGAGGCGTTCGCCTCGGGCAGCCCACGACTGGATCGGCGAACCTGTTCCTGCAGAACGCAAGCCATCAGCTGGTCAACAGCTCGAATCTGATCCAAGTGGTAAACCGGTCTTGCGGCGCCGCGGCGGCGGGCGATCTGGACAACGACATGGATTTGGATGTCTACGTCGGATGCACGGGCATACTGTCGAACCTGGCTAACCTGGTCTACGAGAACCAGGGCGACGGCCGCTTGGTGCCGGTACCCCAAGCGGGCGGCGCAGAGGGCCAGATGCCCGAGGGCCGTCTCGACACGGTCAGCCTCGGCGACTTCGACAACGACGGCAGGCTCGATGTGCTGCTGGCCAACGGCCACCTGTACCGGCCCTTCTCCTACCCCGGTCGGATTCAGCTCTTCCGCAATACCGGGGCGAGCGGCAATCACTGGATCCAGGCCGATCTCGAGGGCGTCACCTCCAACCGCGACGGCATCGGCGCCATCGTCTACGCCAGCACCCCCGACGGCAAGATCCAGCTGCGCGAGCAGGGCAACGGCGTACACAAGAAGGCCCAGAACTTCCCGCGCATCCACTTCGGTCTGGCGCAGAACACCACGGTCAACCTCGAGGTGCATTGGCCGAGCGGCATCGTCGACAACTTCAACGGCCTCGCCGCAGACCAGATCTACAACCTGGTGGAGGGCACTGGCGGTAGCGGCGGCTACGTGCTCAGCGCCGGCAATGTGACGGTGGACGAGGGTGCGGGGACGGCGGTGTTCACGGTCAATCTCTCACCCGCCCCGGGCTCTGGCCAATCCGTGGTGGTGAGCTACCAGACCCAGAATGGCAGCGCCGTTGCCGGCAGCGACTACACGACCACAGGCGGCCGGGAGACGGGGTTCAGGACGTCATCTGCTCCGATTCCGCCAAGGTACAGCGGGTGTGGGACGTCACCCGACTGCCCTTCCGCGAGCTGCGCGGTGTGATCGGCGATGCGCTTTACACGGCCACGCCATACGACCTCGCCGTCGCCGACTTCAACGGCGACCTGCGAAGCGACCTGTTCGCGCCCGTCGCCTCGTCGGCGACGAACGTCGTGGGCGCGGTCGATGGCCGCACCATTCACGGCTGGTTCAACGCAAGCATTCCCTTCGACGCCGGCTTCAACTTCTCTGCAGTAGGCGCCGTAACCTTCGAGTTCGATTGGTGGAGCGAGATCGACGAGATCTTCATCGGCGCGGCGGGTACACACCCGTAGTCGAGCAGCGATCAGCAGACCTACCGCGGCCAACTGGTCGGGGGATTTCCCCGGCATATGCTGTTCACGCTGACGGCCGATCAGGCACAGGGCCTCGCAGCACGTAATCCGAGCGTAGCAAGGGGCGTCTACATCGGCGTGGTGAACGGACAATGGCTGGTGCGGCTGACGGGTACCGTCAACCTGGCCGAGGTCGACGTCCTCGCGCATGCGGGCGTCGATCTCCGCGTCTCAGCTCAGCGGCGGTCGGAGGCGTTCGCCTCGGGCAGCCCACGACTGGATCGGCGAACCTGTTCCTGCAGAACGCCAGCCAGTCAGCTGGTCACACAGCTCGGGTAACCTCTTCGATCCGAGTGGTAATATCCGGTCTTGCGGCGCCGCGGCGGCGGGCGATCTGGACAACGACATGGACGTGGATGTGTACGTCGGATGCACGGGCATACTGTCAAACCTAGCCTAACCTCCGGTCTACGAGAACCAGGGCGACGGCACGCTTGGTGCCAGTACGCCAAGCGGCGCGGGGCAGCAGGGCCAGATGCCTGACGGGCGCGTCTCGACACGGTCAGCCTCGGTCGACTTCGACAACGACGGCAGGCTCGACGTGCTGCTGCGCCAACGGCCACCTTTACCGCGCCCTTCTCCTACCCCGGTCGGCATGCAGCTCTTTCGCAACACCGGGGCGAGCGGCAACCACTGGATCCAGGCCGATCTCGAAGGCGTCACCTCCAACCGCGACGGCATCGGCGCCATCGTCTACGCCAGCACCCCCGACGGCAAGATCCAGCTGCGCGAGCAGGGCAACGGCGTGCACAAGAAGGCCCAGAACTTCCCGCGCATCCACTTCGGTCTGGCGCAGAACATCACGGTCGACCTCGAGGTGCACTGGCCGAGCGGCATCGTCGACAACTTCAACGGCCTCGCCGCAGACCAGATCTACAACTTGGTGGAAGGCACCGGCGGTAGCGGCAGCTACGTGCTCAGCGCCGGCAATGTGACGGTGGACGAGGGTGCGGGGACGGCGGTGTTCACGGTCAATCTCTCACCCGCCCCGGGCTCTGGTCAATCCGTGGTGGTCAGCTACCAGACGCAGAACGGCAGCGCCGTTGCCGGCAGCGACTACACGACCACAGCCGGTACGCTGACCTATACCCAAGGGCAGACGCAGAAGACGGTCTCGGTGCCGATCATCAACGACACGCTGGCCGAGAGCACCGAGAGCTTCAGCCTGCAGCTCAGCAGTGCCGTGACCAACGCGGTGAGCGCCACGGCGAGCATCCTCGACAACGACGGCGGTTCCACCCTGCCCGCGTGCGGACAGCCGAGCTACGACAAGGCAACCGAGACGGCGGCCTTCATCTGGAACGACTGCGGCACCAACGACTGGCACGTGCGGGTCACCGCTGGCGGGCAGGTGGTCTCCTACCAGGGCACCCTCACCTCGGATCAGGGCTTCACCACCATGAGTCCCTTCTCCTTCGAGTCCAACGACGTGCTGCCGCCCAACTACGTGATGAATGTGGGCAACACCGGCCAGGACGGGCTCGACTTCAGCTTCCCGACTGGGGCCGCGGTGTGCTTCACCCTCGACAGTCCGGCCAACCTGCCGGTCTACGCCGGGTCCAATCGCATCGCGGTGGACAACGCGGTGAGCCTGCCCGACTTCGGGCCCTGCGACGGTGGGGGCACGCTACCAGCCTGTGGCGAGCCGAGCTACGACAAGGCCACCGAGTCAGCGATGTTCGTGTGGAACGACTGCGGCAGCGACAACTGGCACGTGCGGGTCACCGCCGGCGGGCAGACGCTCTCCTACCAGGGCACCCTGACCTCGGATCAGGGCTTCACCGCCATGACCGCCTTCTCCTACGAGGCCAACGACGTGCTGCCGCCGAACTATGTGATGAATGTGGGCAACACTGGCCAGGACGGGCTCGACTTCAGCTTCTCGGCGGGGGCGGGTGTGTGCCTGACGCTCAACTCACCGAGCCTACCGATATACGCCGGCGCCAACCGGGTGCTGGTCGACAGCGCCGTAAGCCTGCCAGACTTCGGACCGTGCAACGGAGGCGGCACGCTGCCGGCATGCGGTGCACCGAGCTACGACAAGGCCACCGAGACGGCGGCCTTCATCTGGAACGACTGCGGCACCAATGACTGGCACGTGCGGGTCACCGCCGGCGGGCAGGTCGTCTCCTACCAGGGCACCCTGACCTCGGATCAGGCCTTCGCCAGCCTCGCCGCCTTCTCCTACGAGGCCAACGACGTGCTGCCGCCCGACTACGTCATGAACGTCGGCAACACCGGCCAGGACGGGCTGGATTTCGCCGTCCAGTCCGGGGCCGAGGCCTGCTTCACCCTGGATGCGCCGAGCCTGCCGGTGTACGCAGGGTCCAACCGGGTCACCGTCGGCAATACGGTCAGCTCGGTTGACTACGGCCCCTGCACGCCGCTGTAAGCCCCACGCCAGCAGCCCGCGCAGCAGCGCGGGCTGGCGCGGGACCACAGATCCCGAGCCGGGCGCCATCCGAACGGGAGAGGGGCAGCTCGGCATTCGCCGTTCCGCGGCGCGTTCGGCGGTTTCGATCTCCTGACTCCCCAAGCGTACCGCTTCCCTGAACGTCCGGGTTTGGCCGGATTGATCCCGCGATTGCTCAGACACGCCAACATTCGCAGCTGTCTGCTCGAGTTGGCGTACGGTAAAGCGATCCGCCATCTCTGGGGCAGATGGACTGGACAGGGAAAACGGGGAAATCACAGTGAACGCCGCAGATGACGTCGCCTGCACTCAGCGCTTACGGGCCTCATGGGCCTCCAGCAAGGAGCGCACGCGAATCCTGATGTAAGCGGAAACGGCGCGGCGATCATCGCCCTTGGAAAGGCGCTGCGCCATTTGCCAGGCGTCCGGTCGCACCGTTCCGGACTCGATCTCACGCTTGGCCACGGCATAGAGAGCATCTTCCAACCTGACGCTGCCGGACGCCCCGGAACCGACCATGCCTCCCCCTCGTTTCATCCTCCGCCGCCTCCACGACCCCTTGATGGAACGGGCTCGGGATCTCATCCCATCCAGCGCCCATCGCCCGCGGTTACGTCTGTAGACTACCCCGGCCTTCCCAACGCCGTCTGCTCAATGCCGCACCGGTAATCTTAGCGCCAAGCAGGGCTCAGCCGTAACGCGCCGTTTGCACGATTTCTGGGCTGTGTTTTGCCTGCCTCGCTTCAGGCGAGCAGCGCAGGTCAGCATGGGGAGTTTGCGACGAGATCATGTCTGGATGGAAGGCATCGGGTGACGCGCCGGAACGGAGCGCCCAAACAGGATCTCCATTCGCGAAGAAGATTCCGGCGGGTCAGGTCGTCATCGTCCGTCCCCATCACCCCAGCGAGCGCCGAGACCAAATTCTACATCCCATGTAGCAGTAGCCGTTTCGTCCCCTCATCGAGCGTTTCGGCCCGGACCATTCGCAGCAGGGTTTCCTTGGGCACGTCCCCATACTTCTCATGGTAACAACCGATGATGAGCGCGAGGGGGCGCGCGACTTCGGCGAGTTCCTGCTTGGTGGTCTTGTCGATCAACTCGTCCGCAAGGCGGCTGCAGGCAGTGAAATCTCCCGGGTCGCTCATGGAGTTCAATCCTACCTGAATTGCGTGAGCAGGCGCTCTGTCTGGTCACCGGCGAAGACAACCCAGTCTGCATAGCGGGACAGCGCGAGCCAAAGCATGACGCAGCGGGCGCGGTCCCGAAGGCCTGGGTGGTGGCCGGCGCCGAACCCTTCACAAACAGCATCCTCGGTCGGATAGCAACGCTCATCCGGGCCGCGCTTCGTGCGAGAACACAGACGCCAGGAGAGACCGCACGGCATTTTCCGCCAGGGTCGGATCAGCCCCCGAGAGTTGGCTTCGATTCCGATAACGCGTTCGCAGTCGCGCTAGATCTAAGCGAATAGGCTCTCGACACAACAGGCGGTCTTCTCAACGCGCGAGCCGATGTTTGGCTCGAAGGTTCGCGCGCCCCATACGGAAGCCCATCCCCGAAAAGGGTCGATCGATGCAACGACGAACCGACGCTTCGCGCTCGCTGCTGGCGCTCCTGCTCTCCATCGTGTTCGTCTGGCTCGTCTCCAACCAGGAGCAGCGACAGCAAGCCCTCTCCTGGCTCGGGATCGCTAGCGCGACACCGGTTCGAGCGAGTCTCGATAACAACAAGCCATTCGTTCCCAGAATCGCGCCCGAGTTGATGACCCCCGCAGGACTCAGTACCAGGAGCCTATCCTTCGCCTCGCTGGTCCACGGCGCCATCGGCAACCCCTGTATTGCGGAGGGGGCGGCGAACCCGACCCAAGCGTCGATCAGTCGCATCTACAGTTGGGTCGACAGCCAAGGTCGCACGAATTTCTCGGACGTACCCCCCGATGACAAACAAGCCACGGTCGTCGGCGCGACCGCAGACGGTGGCGTCAGCATGTTCTCAGCGGACTACAAGTACCTGGGAAAACAGCCGCCCGTCGACTTCCGCGCGGCGTTGGAGAGGAACGTCGACGGGGTCTTCCGGATGTTCTCCACGGAGCTTGGCCTGCGGTCTACCGAACCCCTGCACGTCAACATCACCATCATCGACGGGGAGTCTCGGTTTGCTCGATATCGGAATCAGAAGGCCCCTGGCGCGGCGACCAATAGCGGGTATTACAGCTTCGCCGAGAACGAAGCGGTCGTGCGATGGGCGGGGAGTGAACGCACGCTGGCAGTCGCTCGCCACGAGATTTCCCACCTCGCGCTCGGCAACTGGCTAGGGGTTACGCCCCTTTGGCTCAATGAGGGGATGGCCGAGGTCATGGAACAGCTGGAATTCCGGCAAAGCTATGCCCGCGCGGAAGCACCGCTGTTGCGGGTACAGCACCTTCGGGAGCTTCATCGCTCCGAAAAGCTTCCGTCGTTTCGCTGGTTGCTCCATTCGGAGCGCGGCGATTGGGATCGGCTCGGAGACGACATCGCGTACCCTTACGCATGGTCGTTGTTGTACTTTCTGATCCAGGACACGCAACACCAGCGGCTCGTGTCCGACTATCTCAATACCCTGGCCGACCATCGATGTAAACGATTCGACCACTCGGCGTATCTTGACAGGGCCTACCAGGGAGGGCTCACGTCCTTGGAGCAGGACTGGAAGAAGTGGCTTACGCGGGACACGCCGGTCGCCTTGCAGTTCTGAAGCAAGCCGGAGGCGCAGCAAAGCCACGATTTGCTTCTCGGGGATGCTGACAACGCCGAAATCCGCGGGCGTCCCCGATGAATGTCACGGACAAAGACCCGGCGCTCTGAGCCTTGCCGGCTACTGACCGTCCAGCGGCACGAGGCGGCCATCTGGACCGCCCCAATTTAGTGGCCGCCAGTTGCCGTAGCTGGTACGTAAATGTAGGCCGGCGGGACGCCAGCGCCCTCTACCTTGATCGCGCTACTCTCGAAGAAGCTCCCGATCACGACGGTTTTCCCCGCTGGGTATTCGCCGATCGTGAAGCCTGTACCGGTTACCTTGTACGTCCCATCTCCAGGCGGCATCTTGAAGAAGACACGGCATGGGTTCGAGGTACAAGAGCCCGTATCACCGGGACTGAGGGTGATTTCTCCCCAGTCCGTTACGTGATTCCCGGTACTCACACATCCTGCAAACATCGACGCCGTGACGGCCAGCATGGCCCAGACACGCAAGGAGCTGTAGTTCCTAAGAATTTGCATGTTCTTGTTTGGTCTTTGCGAGTAGATTCAGGCTTCGGCTCGGAGTAGGTACGAGGAGAGGCTGCAACCATTTAGCCTCTCCGTCCTTTTCAGTTACCTCTTCTACCAATTCTACCAAGCAGGCGAGCCGGCCAACGCCAATGTGGCTCGCGGGTCAATGGGCACCCGCTGTGGACGCGATGCGCACGTTGCCGAGCCCATGCGCATCGAACTCTTCCTGATAGTGCTGCTCGATCTCCCACATCTTCACCAACCGCTCCTCTTCGCTCAGCGGTTCCCCGCTGCCTACCGCCTGCAAGGCGGCGAAATCACGCGCGGCAAGCTTGCTGGCAAGGGTGTCCCAGAAACTCTGCTCGGTAAAGGCGTCGACGAACGCCATGTGCGGGGCGTTCTCCTCGTAGTCCTTGGTCTCGTAGTACTCGCCGTCCTCGGGGTCGTACTCGAAGGCGTCCTCCATGCCCATTTCCTTGTGGTATGACAGGATCTTCCTCCGGATTTCAGTGTAGGGCATGGTCTCCTTGGTCGGACCCGTCTCGTGGGCGTGGAGCACCCAGTCGGCCATCAGCAGCATCTCGACCAAGGTCGCGTACTCTTTCTTCGTGAAGTTGATCTTCATACCCTGTCCTCGTCAGCCATTCGATATCGACGTCGCGGGTGCTGGGGATGTGCTGTTCAGCGACCCAGTCGCCGGAATCTGGAGGTTCTCATGTGTGGACGCTTCGTGCAGTACTCCGATCCTGAGGTCTATGCTGCCCACTTTGACCTCGACACCCTGTGCGAGGCCACGCCGCGCTATAACGTCGCGCCTTCCCAAGCCGGTGCTGACGTCCGGCAGACGGATCAAGGGAAGCGCGAGTTGGTCCCCCTGCGCTGGGGCCTCGTCCCCTCCTGGTCGAAGGGACCGGACAACCGCTACAGCATGATCAACGCGCGTGCAGAGACGGTCGCGACCAAACCCGCTTACCGCAATGCCTTCAAGCATCGACGCTGCCTAATCCCCTCCGAGGGGTTCTACGAGTGGAAAGCGGAGCCGAGTGGGAAGACGCCTTTTCTGATCCGCCGCGAGGATCGGGCGCCTTTCGCCATGGCTGGGCTATGGGAACGATGGCATGACAAGGGGGACGACGCCCTGGAGTCCTGCACCATCATCGTCACGGAAGCGAACACGCTCGTGCGTAGTATCCACGACCGGATGCCGGTCATCCTGCCGCCTGCGGATTACGCCGCTTGGCTCGATTCCGAGAACAGGGACACCGATGCCCTGCTGGCGATGTTGAAGCCCGTCGATCCAGCGCAGTGGACGGTGCATCGGGTGTCCCAGCGGGTGAACAGTCCCCGCAACGATGGGCCGGAGTTGGTCGAGGTCATGGAGATTGGATCGGGCTAGCCGCGCAACGGCAAGACGCATCGTAGCGCCAGTCATTGGCCGCGCCACCCTGGTTTACGTGGTTGTCCGTGGGTACCACGAAGGTCGGGCGATTGGTGCCAAAGCCAGCCCCGTTGGACCTATATGCCTCCGATGCGGTCTGGCGTTCTCTGCGTCCACCGCGTGGTGACTCTATGGTGACTCGATAACGACCAACCTGGGCGAGCACCAAGTAACCTTTTTTTATGGAGCTGGCGGACGGATTCGAACCGACGACCTGCTGATTACAAATCAGCTGCTCTACCAACTGAGCTACGCCAGCGAGATCGGCTTGCGCCGCGTTCGGAGCCGGAATTCTAGGGTATCCGGTTGGAGCGCACAACGGCGCCTGCTCTGCTCTCGCGGGTTCCCTGCCCGCACCCTTATTGGTGGGGCTCGGGCGGTCGCTCCGCAGCCGGGGCGACGTCGGAGGGCTCGCCGGTGCCTTCAAGCCCGCCCTCCGTCGGCTCTGCATCCAGCTCGTCCGGGGACAGCGCCCCTTCCCCGCCTGCGTTTTCAACCGCTGGTCCAATCTCCTCCACACCGGGCGGTTCCGCTACTGCCTCGCCCCTGTCGGAATCTAACAACGGACTCTGGGCATTCGCAGCGCGCGTTTCGGCCGCTTCGGAGGGGGGAACCGCGACGCTGAGCGCGTCCCTTCCCGACTCGCGTACCAGGGGTTCGGCGCCCGGAGCGGGATTGTCCCGAACGCCGGTGCGGGCATCCTGCTCGGTCTGATCAACTCCGGGTAGCTCCGATGCAGGATTATCCACCTCGGAGAGCAACTGAATCTCGTAGCGACCTTCGGGCAGCGGAGGCGGCTCGGGATCGGCCGCGCGCTCACGCTGGTAGCCGACGTAGAACAGGCCGAGGTTCAGGACCAGCAGGACACCGAAAAGCCAGGGCAGCATCGGGCTCTCCTCACGCAAACAAGGCGAGTCCCCGAAGGACGAGGTCGGGGACGTGAACGGCGGCTTTGCCGATGGCGGGAAGCAGCCGCTCCGCGTCGCCCCCCGTTACCACAAGCTCCGGCTCTGCCGCGCTCTCCTCCGCCAGCCGGTCGCAGAGCCGGTCCGCCAGGGCAGCTGGGGCCTGGATCGAGCCGGCGGCGATCGCGGAGGCCGTATCCGCGGTCCAGGGTCCATCGGTCTCCTCCAGCTGGACCGGCGGGATCGCGGTGCGGGAAAGCAGGCTCTCACGCATCATGCCAATGCCCGGTACGATGAGTCCGCCGAGGTGGCGGCCGTCCGCGAGCAGCAGATCGAAGGTGACCGCGGTACCGGCGTCGACCACCAGCGCCGGCCCCGCGCTGACTTGGTGCGCGGCGAGCAGCGCCAGCCAGCGGTCGACGCCGAGCCGCTCGGGTCGCTCGTATGCCACGGTGACGCCGTGGCTGTGCCGCGCCGTGCGGGCAAAGATCGGCTCCGTCCCCCAGCGGGAGCGGCAGGCCCGCACCAGGGCCTCGGCCACCGCCCCGCCCCCGACATTTCCGACCAACACCTGCTCGGGGGTCTCCAGGGCTTCCCAGGCGGCGTGCAGATCGATCGGCAGGGCGCCGTGGTGACGCACGGTCCGCATCTCCCCGAGTCGACCGGCGTCGAGGCTGGCCCACTTGAGGTTGGTGTTGCCGATGTCGATGAGCAGGTGCAAGGGTCCGGTTGTCCTTGAGAGCTCGGTGTGGAATTCGTCCCGCGTTGGTCCGCGCTAGCGTAACACTCCGCGGCCGTGAAGCGGGCGTGGATGTCCAGCGGCGGCAGGAAGAGGCTCAGACTGCCGGGCGCAGGCTGACCTCGCCCGCGTGAAAGATCTGGACGTCGCCGTCCACATCGAGCCGCAGTGCGCCCTCGGAGGTGATGCCCGCGTGGATGCCGACGGTCGAGCGGTCCCCGAACCGTACCTCGACCGGCTCGCCGCGATGCAGGTCGAAGCGCTCCCAGTCCGGGAGGAACGGTGACATCCCTTCCCGCCCGTAACGGTCGAGGACCCGGATCAGCCCCGCGGCGAGCCTCGCGGCGAGGCGGTTGCGGCTGTAGTTTCCGCGGCCGAGGACGGCGTCGAGGTCGGCCCAGGGTTGATCGATCGCCGCGGCCTCCGGCCCCGCCAGGCGCGTGTTGAGTCCCGCGCCGACCACCACCAGGCTCGGACCCTGGGTCTCGCCTGCCACCTCGATCAGCAAGCCGGCAAGCTTGCGCCGCCGCCACAGTACGTCGTTGGGCCACTTGAGCGCGATCTCTCCCGCCCCCTCGGCCTCCAGTGCGGTCGCGACGGCGGTGCCCGCGGCCAGGCTGAGGCCGCCGAGTTGGGCCGGGCCGAAAGGATAGCGCCAAAGCAGCGACAGGTAGAGGTTCGACCCGAAGGGCGATACCCAGGAGCGCCCCCGCCGCCCGCGGCCGGCGGTCTGGCGCTCCGCGAGGCACAGGCTGCCGGAGGGCGCGCCGGCCTGGGCCTCGCGCATCAGGTGACTGTTGGTGGAGTCGATGTCGTCGTGGATCTCGAGCCGGTTGATATGGGCCCTCGCCGCCTGGGGCAGGTCGCTCAGGATGCCTTCCGCGTCCAGCAACTCCATTGGAGATCGCACACGGTAGCCCCGGCCGCGAACGGACTCGATTTCCAGGCCCAGTCCCTGCCCGGCCTTGTGGACGGCCTTCCACACCGCCGCGCGGCTGATCCCGAGCGCGGCCGCCAGGTCCTCGCCGGAATGAAACTTCCCGTCGGCGAGCCTGCGCACGATCTTGAGCTGGGTTTCCACGGAAGCGCCCGGGCCCTCGACTTCAGACCGCCGAACCCAACCAGGCGGCGCGGCGGCGAGCCGCGTGGTCCGGGGCGTCGGCGAGGATGCTCAGCTCGCAGGTGTCGGCGGGCGCGGGTTGGGGACGCGCGCGAAACTGCATCAGCTCGTCGCGCCGGAACGCATGGACCTCCGTCTCCGCTCCCTCCTCGACGCGGGCGACGAGCGTGTCCAGATTGTCCCGGGTGACGCGGATACCATCGAGCGCCACCAGGGTGTCCCCGGCTGCCAGCCCGGCCTTTTCCGCGGGGCTCCCGCTCAGCACCACGCCAATGACAGGCTCCACCCCGGTGGGCAGAAAGCGGACGCCAAGCGTCGGCTTCGCAGCTTCTGGTTTGAGCTCACCGACCACCCCGCCGAGATCCTTGGGGTCCCGCATCGCGCGCATGCGCAACCCGACGCCGAATGGGGCAAGCAGCGGGGCCAGATCCAGGTCCACGGTCGAGTCCAGGGTCAGGGCGAAAAACCCATCCAGATCGAGCCCCGTCACCCGTGCCGCCAGAGCCTCCACGCCGCGCTCCGCAACTCCTAAGCCCGGCCGGCCGTGATGCTCCCACAGGGCGCGCATGACGTCATCCAGGGATTTGGCCCCTTCGGTCTGCAAACGGATCGTGAGGTCGAGCGCCAGGGCCACCAACGCCCCCTTGCCGTAATAGCTGACGATGGCGTT
Organism: uncultured Gammaproteobacteria bacterium; assembly: GCA_963698495.1. Taxonomy (GTDB): domain Bacteria; phylum Pseudomonadota; class Gammaproteobacteria; order Chromatiales; family Chromatiaceae; genus CAVORB01. Next base: position 86,690 of record CAVORB010000020.1, read on the forward strand.
CGGTGCGTTCTCGTCCTGCTTGTAGAACTTGGTCCAGGCATCGAAGCTGGACTCGGCGACCGTCTGGATCAGCCGGCCGGGATTGCGCATGACCCGCGTGACGGTCTGGGCAAGGAGCTCCAGGTAGCCTTGCTCGTCGATGCAGCCGCTGCGCACCAGGGCCAGCTCGTCGTAGTAGGAGGTGATGCCCTCGAACGCCCACAACAGCCGGGTGTGGACCTCATGCGCAAGGCCGTTGTCCATGAAGACCGCCGGACGGATGCGCTTGACGTTCCACAGGTGGAAATACTCGTGGCTGCAGAGCCCGAGGAAGCGCCGATAGCCGTCGCTCGGCCTGTCCATACCCGCCTCCGGCAGCTCGTTGCGGCTGCAGAGCAGGCTGGTGGAGTGGCCATGCTCTAGGCCGCCGTAGCCGTCGCCGGTGGCGGTGGTGAGGAAGAGGTACCGGTCGACGGGCAGCTCGCCGAACAGGCTGGCGTGAGTCTCGCAGATCCGGGCAAGGTCCTGCTGGAGCCGGGCCTCGTCTGCCCGGTGGCGTCCGGTGATGGCCATGCGGTGCGGCACGCCTCGCACCTCGAAGGGAATCAGGGTGAAGCGGCCCATCTCCACCGGATGGTCGATCAGGTCCTGGTAGTCATCGGCACGGTAGGCACCGAACCCCCAGGGCTCGGCATCCAGCCGCTGCAGGCTGGTGGCCAGCCGCCAGTCCGCGTAGGCATCGCCATCTGGCCGTTCGATCTCCACCCTGCAGGGCACGGCATCCATGCCGTCTATGCGCAGGAAGAGGCTGGGACCGTTGAAGTAGCCGTGGGTGGTATCCAGGTGCGCGGCGCGCACGCTCAGCTCCCAGGCGTAGATCCGGCAGCGGACCCTGATCGGCTGACCGCGATGGGCCAATCGCCAAGTGTGCTTGTCCAGCTTCGCCAGGGCCAGACTGCCCGCGGCATCCTGCGCCTCGATCGCGACGATGTTGCGGGCGAAATCCCGAATCATGTAGCTGCCCGGAATCCAGGCCGGCATGGACAGGATCATCTCCCCCTCGGGCGGGCGCGCGATGGAGAGATCCACGGTGAACAGGTGCGCCTCGGGAGAGGTCGGACGGACGCGATAGGTCAGGTCATAGCTGGCGGTCATGTCGATGCGGCGAGTCGGTCCTGTCGGATAGGAGGCGGAAGGGGTGAAGGGACCCTTAACGGTAGCTTAGCGCGGCCCGATTGGCGAGAGTCTGGCGGCCCAAGGTTAGATGTCGGCACACGAGAACAAGAGGAGGCCTATTGACAATTATCAACGACTCTGGACACCCGAATGGGATATCGCTTTAGGCCGCAGAGTAGCTCTCTGCCCGCCCGAACGATGCTGTAACCAGGGCAACCGATTACAAGTAAGGTCCCGGTCGCCGTAACACCGGGGCAGCATCAACCACCGGAGGATCTCGATGGCCTGGACCTTCCCACGCCTGTCTCGCCGTGCGTTTCTGAAAACCACCGGCTACGGCACCGCCTCCCTCGGTCTTCTCTACTCCAGCAGGCGGCATGATCGGCAAGGCCGTCGCCAAGGACGAGGAGCGCGAGGACGTCTCTTACAGCATCTGCAACTTCTGCTCGTCGCTGTGCAACCTGCGGGTCACCACCCGCACCAAGGACGGCGAGAAGCGCATCGTCAAGCTCGACGGCAACCCCAACTCGACGCTGAACCGCGGCAAGATCTGCGCCCGCGGCCAGGCGGGGCTGCGCCAGACCTACGATACCGACCGCATCAAGACGCCCCTGATCCGGGTGGAGGGCACGCAAGCGCGGCGAGTACGCCTTCCGCTCCGCCACCTGGGAGGAGGCCTAGGACTACATCGCCCGAAAGAGCAAGGCGGCCAAGATCAAGCCCTGGGAATGGACCATGGTGGGCGGCTGGACCTCCTGCGTCTTCTACATGAACTGGGCGGTGCCCTTCGCCATGGCCAACGAGGTGCCCAACATCGTCGCCTCGCCCATGCAGCACTGCGTGACCACCGGCCACCTGGGCACCGACATGGTCACCGGCAATTTCAACATCCACGACGAGATCCTGCCGGACTTCGACAACGCCAAGTACATCCTGTTCGTGGCCAACAACGCCTCCATCGGCGCGGTGTCCACCTGCCGCATGGTGCGCTTCGCCCAGGGCCGCAAGAACGGCGCCAAGGTGGTGGCGCTCGACCCGCGCTGCTCCGAGACCGCCGCCAAGGCGGACGAATGGATGCAGATCCGCCCGGGCACCGACCTGGCCTTCATGCTCGCCATGATGAAGATCATGATGGACGAGGGCCTCTACGACGCCCAGTTCCTCAAGCGCCATACCAACATGCCCTTCCTGGTCCACAAGGACGACCAGGGCGAGTGGCAGCCGGTCACCGATCCCGAAGGCCGGCCGCTGGTGGTCGATGGAAGGCACCACCGAGGTTCACGTGCTGGAGAAATTCACCAACGACAACCTGCAACGGCATCGTGGCCGGGCGCGCCTTCTGCCCGGACTCAAGCGTGCCCGAGCCTCTCGAGGTCGAGGGCCGAGCGGTGCAAGACCGTGTTCGAGGCCCAGCTCGAGGAGCTCGCCGACGTACACGCCGGAGTGGGCGGCGGAGATCACCGGCGTGCCCGCCGAGACCATCGCCCGCATCTCCCGCGAGTTCGGCACCATCCGCCCGGCCATCGTGGATCCGGGCTGGCACGGGGCCCGCTACGGCAACGTCATGATGCTGCGCCGCGTGCAGGCCATGGTGCAGGCGCTGACCGGCGGCATCGACACGGAAGGCGGCTGGATGAACTGCGCGGCGAGCTGCATCACAAGGCCGCGCACATGTACAAGGCCGTACGACGAAGGGCACGAGATCGGCGCGCCCACTGGCCAACCTGGCCGGCATGCACTTCGCCAAGATGGTGATCAACGCGGTCTCCAAGGGCGAGAACTTCTCCCACGGCAGGCCGGCTGGACCTGGGCCTACAGCGCCCAGGAGAAGGAGGCCGGCCAGCTTCAACGTGGCGCTGCCGGTGATGACCGACGCGGGGATGCGGGAGTCGGTGGAGGGCAAGGTCCAGATTCGAAGGGCGAGCCCTACCTCACCCGCGCCTTCATCATCAACGCCGCGAACCCGGTGCGCCACTACTACCCGGACACCTACTGGAAGGAGATCCTGAGCCACGACAACGTGGACCTGGTGGTCATGGTGGAGGTGCTGCCGTCGGACACGGCGCCTTACGCCGACGTGATCCTGCCCAACACCACCTACCTGGAGCGCGACGAGCCCACGCTCTACGGCAATGGCGTCAACCAGGACCTGGCGCTGACCACCCGCTATGCCGCGATCGACTCCGCTGTACGACACCGAGGAGACGGCGGACATCCTGCTCAAGATGACGGAGATCATCAGCGGCAACACCGACAAGTTCCTGGAATGGGTCGAGAAGCTCACCGGGCTCAAGGCCGAGCCGGTCAAGGCGGCTTATGCGGAGACCCGAAAGACCCACGAAAAGGGGTCCTTCGCCGCCGCCTGCCGCGGGGTCTCCTTCGCCCAGACGGCCGAGCGCCTGGGGACCACGCCGGAGCATATCGACCAGGTCCTGCGCGAGAAGGGCGTCTATCACGAAGAGGACAAGCAGCGACATCCTCGAGCACCATGCCATGCCGCGCAAGATGCCGGTGCCGACCGACAGCGGGCGGGTGGAGTTCTTCAGCGGCCTGATGCGATCGCTGCGCGACAGCGGCCACACGGAGCCCAACTTCAGCGTGCTGGCGACCTGGATCGCCCCCGAATACCGGGAGGGCAAGGCCGTACGACCGAGCCCTTGGCGGAGGACGAGTTCTACTTCACCTACGGCAAGACGCCCACCGTCTCCCACGGCTCCACCAACAGCAACAATCCGGTGCTGGCGGCCATCAACCAGTTCAAGGACGACATCTACAAGGGGGTTTGGATCCACCCGGACCGGGCCGGCAGCTGGGCATCGGCCAAGGCGACCGGATCCGACGCTGACCAACATCAAATCCGGCCAGGCGACGCACCGGCCGCGCCTACGTCACGCGACTGGTGCAGCGCGGACACCCTGTTCATCTACTCCTCCTTCGGGGTGGAGAACAAGGCGCTGTCCCGCACCCAGGGCGACGGCACCGCCACCAACAAGCTGATCCCCTATCAGGTCGAGCCCGTGGTGGCCGGATTCACGTTCCCAGGAATTCACCATCAAGGTGGCCCGCGCCTAAGGTAAGAGGAGCATGAGCCCATGACTAACTACGCAATGGTTATCGACCTCAACACCTGCGTCGGCTGCAACGCCTGCATGGCCGCCTGCGCGATGGAGAACCAGACCCCGGTGTGGGACAACAAGAAGTGGCGCACCTACGTACACGACAAGGAGATCGGCGTCGGGCGACGACGTGCATCGCCGTTTCTTCCCGCGCCTGTGCAATCACTGCGACAACCCGCCCTGCATGAGCGTCTGTCCCACCGGCGCGACCTACAAGAAGGCCAACGGCATCGTCATGGTGGACGAGGACCTCTGCATGGGCTGCCGCGCCTGCGCCATGGCCTGCCCCTATGACGCCCGGGTGGAGGTGACCTACTGCGGACGTCAGAGCAGGGCAAGGAGTTCTTCGGCCGCGACTACCGCCGCACCAGCCCCAGCGTGGACAAGTGCACCTTCTGCGACCACCGGGTCGAGCAGGGCCTGAAGCCCGCCTGCGTGGAGACCTGCGTGGGCTCGTCGCGCATGTTCGGCGACCTGGACGATCCCGAGGACCCGGTCGCCCAGATGGTGGCCAGCGGGGTGGCCCGGCCGCTGATGCCGCATCTCGGCACCCGGCCCAACGTCTATTACATCGACGACCTGAAGCGGAGGGGCTGAGATGGACGTCAACCATGACCTACTCGACCCAGGACCTCTGGACCTGGTGGCTCGCCATCTACCTCTACACCGGCGGGCTCGGCGCCGCGACCCTGGCGGTCACCTTCCTCACCGACATGTACCTCAAGCCGCATCCGCAACCTGGTGCTCTGGGGCGCGGGCGCCGGCGTCGTCCTGCTGTCGCCTCGGCTCGCTCATGCTGTTCGGGCATCTGCTCGATCACTTCGCGGTGATTCACGTGCTGAACCCGCTGGCCATGTTCACCCAGCCGACCGCATGGATCGCCTGGGGCACCCAGTTCATCCTCTGGATGATGGTGTGGGGGGTGCTCTACGCCCTGCCCTACGCCTGCGTGACGCCCCTGTTCCAAAAGCTCCCGCTGGTCAGCAGCATCCTGGGCTCGGGCCACCTGGTGAAGCTCTGCGCAGCTGATCGAGCGATACCGCAGAGGTCATCGGCTGGCTCGCGGTGGTCAACGGCGTCGGCGTCGCCGTCTACACCGGCCTGCTGCTGCAGTCCTTCCCCGCCGTGGCCCTGTGGGCGAATCCGGGCGTGCCTCTGCTGTTCACGGTGTCGGCCTTCTCCACCGCCATGGCGTTCCTGCTGTTGCTCATGTACACCTGTCATCAAGGACGCGGCGGACGAGCACATCCGCGGTGCTCTACGAGCGCATCGACCTGGTGCTGATCTCCGCCGAGCTGGTGATCATCTTCTCCTTCTTCTTCTACCTGCAGCGTGGGTCGGAGTCCGCCATGCGCTCCTGGGAGCTGCTGTTCACCGACCTCGGCTGGCTGATCGGCTTCATCGGCTTCGGCCTCGTCGTGCCCTTCTTCCTGGAGCTCAAGGGCGTGATCAAGGGCTGGACAAGCCACGCACCGATCATTGCCGCGTCGGTCTTCGTGCTGACCGGCGGCTATCTGCTGCGGCACTACTTCATGTACGCGGGGGTTTACGCCTACCCCTGGTAGAGGCCGAACAGAACAACGAGAGCGAGGAGGCGGCGACGAAGGAGAGGCGCGCGAGCGTCTCTCCTTCTCTGACAACGCCTCAGGCCGGAGGCGCAGCATCGGCCCGGCATTTCCCCGCCCGGCGCGAGCCCGGCTTCCGCTCGTCAACTCTGGCTGCCCAGCGCATCGATCGGCGAAGTGCACCTGCATCGTCGCCCCCCGTCGGGTCCGCGTCCGGCTCGAAAGCGGTTCCGCGGCTCCGGTCGTCAATCGTGCCGTTCATCGACGCCCATACCAAGACCAGGCCGCGACCCTTGTCCCGGTCCGGCACCAATCCATATCTCCTGCCAATTTGACAGTTATTGCACGCCGACATAAGAGTCGGATTATTAACTGAATGATGGCGCTCATGCCCGATCACTCTTCCGCGCTAATGTCATATTGGCATGAATTCGATCACCGAATAACGCATTCCTGCCAATTTGGCATCAGAACGATTGAGCCTAAGTGTTTGCAAAACATGCAAAATTAGTTGACCCAGGACAATGAACACCGGCGGTCCAGGGTGATGTAATGATCCCCGGCCGCCGGACTCGGGCCGGCTCCAAATAGCCCGGAAACAGAGAATCATAAATCGGGCTTTATTCACCTTGCTTTCGCAGGAACCTGCTCGCGACGGCGCGTCTTACCCCGCCAGAGAAAGCGTATCGCCCGCCAAGCCAGGTGCGCATCGCATCGACCACAGACCCACCAAAAAGAGGATCGTCAGATGTTGACAAGAATGCGGGCCGTTTTCGGCAAGCGGTTCTCCCTCCGACGAAAGGCCGGCGAGCGCCAGCCCCCATCGGCGCAGGCGGTTTCTCAGGCAAGGCGGGGATTCTTCACGAAGGCCGCGGTCGGGGCGGTTTCGCTCTCCGGAACCGCCGGTCTGGCCAAGGTCGTCGTGGACTCGGTTCCCGAACCCGGATCTGCAAGCGACCTCTACCGAGAAGGACCATCTCGCCGGCGAACAGGAGCTGACCGAGCGGGAGTATGTCCTGATGTCCTACAAGCGAAAAGGAGGACATGGTGCAGCAGCTCGTCGACAGCTACTCACGAGAAGGGCTGAAAGGCGCCGAGCGTCCTCGGATCCGGGTCCGCTGCGCGGGCGCACGACACTGGATGCGCGGCCATCGGGTTGGCGCCGTCCAATCCTGCCCCAGCCGTCGATCACCCGCTGCCAGTTTTCTCGATCGATCAATGGATCTAGGGGTCATCCATGCCAAACGAAGACACCAAAGCAAAGAGGTACCACCGGCACGACCAGCCGCGACTTTCTGCGCAAGGCGGGCACCTATAGCGTGGCCTCGCTCGTCGGGGGCGAGCGATGCTGATGTCGGTCCCGAAGCAGGCCAAGGCGACGGCGAACGTCACCTGGGCCGAGGAGTTCCAGAAAAACTACCGTCTCATGACCGACGAGGAGAAGCAGGAGGCTATCGAGCGGCTGGAGAAGCGCTACTCGGAGGAATTCGGGAAGAAGGTCACGGTCGACGGCTCGCCGGCGATCGACGGCGTCCTGTTCGGCTACGCGCTCAACATCCAGAAATGCATCGGCTGCCGGCGCTGCGTCAAGGCCTGCGTCGCCGAGAACAATCAGTCCCGCGGCGAGAAGCAGCAGATCGAATGGATTCGTGTACTGCGCATGGAAAAGGGTCAGTTCTCGGAAGAGGACAGGGACAACAACGGTTATCCGCGAGGACTACGGCGTACAGGTCGGCGGCAACTCCTACAAGCCCGCCGGCGTCGTCCTCGAGGGTCAGCATTACTACGAGGCCGGACAAGGTCCCGGAGAAGGACGCCTTCTATTTCCCGATGCAGTGCATGCAGTGCGAAAAGCCGCCCTGCGTCAAGGTCTGCCCGGTCCGCACGACCTACCGCGATCCGGACGGGATCGTCGTCATCGATTACAACTGGTGCATCGGCTGCCGCATGTGCATCGGCGCCTGCCCCTACTGGGCACGACGCTTCAACTGGGGCGAGCCGGATCTCCCGCGGAGGAGATGAATCCGCAACACCCACTACCTGGGCAACCGCCCGCGCATGAAGGGGGTGGTCGAGAAGTGCACCTTCTGCATCCAGCGCACCAGAAAGGGCCGCTGGACCGGCTGCGTCGAGGTCTGTCCGGTCGGGGCGCGAAAGCTGGGCAACCTGCTGGACCCGGACAGCGACATCCGCAAGGTGCTGGCGACCAAGAAGGTCTTCCGTCTGCGCGCGGACCTGAATACCTATCCGAAGTTCTTCTACTTCATGGACTAAGGGGAAGCATCCGTGAAACGCTTTATCCAATTTGTCATCGATTTCCTGCGCGCCGGTTTCACCGGAGGCGCCCTGTTCTGGGCCTGGATGCTGTTCCTGTCCTTCTTCATCATGCTCTGGGGCTATGGCGAGTACGTGCAGATCCGTGACGGCATGATCGTCACCAACCTCAACGATCAGGTCAGTTGGGGCATGTATCTGGCCAGCTTCGTGTTCATGGTCGGCGTGGCCGCGGCGGCGGTGACCGTCGTGTTTCCCGGCCTATGTCTACAAGCACAAGGAGTTGCATCAGATCGTCGTGCTCGGCGAGATGCTGGCCATCGCCGCGGTGATCATGTGCCTGCTCTTCGTTATCGCCCACATGGGCCGACCGGACCGGCTCTGGCACATCTTTCCGGTCATCGGGATCTACAACTGGCCCCATTCGGTGCTGACCTGGGATGTGCTGGTCCTCAGCGGTTATCTGCTGCTCAACGTCGTCGGGGGCTTCTACTACCTGTACAAGAAATACTCCGACGAGCCGGTGAACAAGGCGTTCTATCTGCCGATCGTCTACATCGCGATCGTCTGGGCCCTGAGCATCCACACGGTCACGGCCTTCCTGATCAACACCATGCCGGCCAGGCCCATGTGGTTCCACTCGATGATGCCGATCAAGTTCATCACGACCGCCTTCGCGGCCGGTCCCTCGCTGATCATCATCGTGTTCCTGCTGGTTCGCCGCTTCACGCCGTTGAAGATCGCGGACGAGGCCTTCCACATGCTGTCCCAGATCGTCACCTGGTGCCTCGGCATCGCGCTGTTTCTCACCATGTCGGAGATCGTCACCGAGCTCTATCCCGAGCACCGAGCATTCGATGGGGCTGCAATACCTGATGTTCGGTCATCATGGGCTCAACGCGTTGGTGCCCTTCTTCTGGACCGCCATGGCGTTGATGATCGGCTCCTTCATCTTGCTGCTGATACCCAAGGTCAGAAAGAACCTCGTGATTCTGCCCTTCATCTGCATCGGCTACCTTCGTGGGGATCTGGATCGAGAAGGGGCTGGGCCTGATGCTCCCGGGCGTCATCCCGACTCCCGTCGGCGAGTTCGCCGAATACACGCCCGAGCGCGATCGAGCTCATGATCATCATCGGGGTCTGGGCGATCGGGTTCTTCGTGCTGACCGTGCTTGATAAAGGGCGCGGTCGGCGTCCTGCTCGGCGACGTTCGCTACCAGGAAAAGGTAGACGCCCGTACCCAAGGCGAGCAGGCCAGCGTGACGGCTGCTTGAGCGTGGCCATTGTGGACCGATCTCGGCGACGGCACCGCGCCGCGGTGACTCCAACGAATTCGGGAGACGAAAGACGATGACTAGCTATCGAGTGTTCAAGGACCGGTGACGGGCCTGTGTCTACTGGCGGTGGCGTCCTATGGCCCGGTCCAAGGCGGCAACGGCCGAAGCCGGCGAAGAGTGCTTCGAGAGCCGGGAAGGACTGGACTCAGGTGCAGCAGCGAGAGATCGAGCCCGGCGTGATCGAACGTGAAGTGCTCGCCGACCACCGGCGGCGTCCTGCTTTGGGGCGATCCCTTCGACGGGACCATCCCCATGGGCGACATGCCGGTCGAGGCGGACTACTCCCACGAGGAGGCGGTGGTGAAGCCCCGCGAGCCGCAGCTCGACCGCAACAAGCTGCTGACCATCTGCTCCATGGCCTGCCACAACGGCGAGTACGTTCCATATCCGGAGAACAAGTTGCCTCGCCCGCTCGAAGATGCATCAGGACGTGGTTCCGGATTCCATGAACCTGAAGCATGGCAAGGGGGCGATCTGGTGCCTGGACTGCCATCATCGCGGCGGAGCGTACCAAGCTGATGGACCATTTCGGCAACGAGATCAGCTTCAACCAACCCCAGAACGATGTGCGGCAAATGCCACGGCGACGTCTATCCGGGGCTGGCGCGATGGTATCCACGGCAAGCGCATCGGTATGTGGGCAAGCGGGCGGAAAGAAGCGCTGGTGGGTCTGCACCGAGTGCCACAATCCCCACGACGTGGAGCAAGGCGAGCGGCATTCCGGATTCGCGCAGCTTCATCCCGAGCCCGCGCCGATGCTGCCGAAGGGCATGACCAACGCCGATCACGAACGCGTCCACGGCCACGGCCAATCCCATGGCGGGGATGCGCACCAATGGACGAGCTCTGTGCAGGTCGACAAAGGAAGATGCCCGGCGCGAGGAGCATTCGAGACCATCTGGGAAAACGTCAGATCAATGCGGTGTTTGCGGATGTCGCCGCCGCCTACGACACGGCAAACGACTTCGCCAGCCTGGGGGTATTGAAGGGGCTACGCCGCCGCTTCATCGCGACCATCGATGTCGAGCCTGGCCAACGAGTCCTCGACGTCTGCGCCGGGACGAATGTCGTCGGCATTGAGCTGCTGAAGAAGCAGCCCGGACTCAAGGTGTACGCGGTGGACCGCAGCGACGCCATGCAGAGAGTCGGCAAGGACCGGGCCTCGCGGCAGGGCTTCGAGATCAAGGGACACATCTGCGACGTGCACCGAGCTGCCGTTCCCGGACAACCACTTCGACGTCGTGACCCTGCAGTACGCCACGCGGCACCTGCGTGTCATCGACGTCTTCTCGGAGATCAATCGCGTTCTCAAGCCCGGCGGCCACTTCCACCATTTCGATATGCTGCGCCCGGCGAACAAGCTCATCGAGAACGCCTACTGTCTCTACCTGAAGGCTTGCCTCAAGGTGATCTCCTGGGGTATCCGCTCCGGGCCCGAGGCGTTGGCCTGCCGCGACTACTTCGTAGACGCCATCCGTCTTTTTTACTCTACGGAGGAGCTTTCCCGCCTGCTCCAAGAGCTCGGTTTCGCGGATGTCATGGGTCGGCCGTTGCTCGGCGGCACGGTTGCCATCCACAAGGCGTGCAAGGTGTAGTCGGGCTTCGGCCGGGTCGGCTGCGCCCGGAGACTGATCCGCGGGAAATCAACCTTCACCCGGCTCTACCAGGGGGAGTACAAACAATGACGACTCACAAGATACTGATCACGGCTGCCGGCATGATCGGCGCCACATGGCTGTCCGGTCCGGTGCAAGCCCTCGATGCAGCGAGCCTCTATATCGAGCGGACCTGCATCGCCTGCCATGGTCCCGAAGGCCGGGTGCCTGCCATGGACGAGTATCCCAAGCTTGCGGGACAGGGAACGGACTACCTGTTGGCCCAAATGAAGGACATCAGGAGCGGCGTGCGCAGCAATGCGCACTCGGTGGCGATGAAGAACGTGATGCACCTGTCCAGCGACGAGGAGTTGGCCGCAATCGCGGCATGGCTCGCAGCTCTGCCCGAATAGGCGTTGCGCGCGGTGGTGGTCGCGGCGGGGTGGACCTTCGGGACTTTCGGCCGATGCTCAGCCGCGCCAGACGGAGTCGGTCAAGTCGGCGATCTGCGCGTAGTAAGCGTCCCGGTCCAGGCCGAGCACACCTGAACCGAAGAGCTCCGCATCCGCCGCGGTTGCGATATCGCCGTAGTTGATCAATACGGACTGGTACAGGATCAGCGCCGGCAGCGCCTCGGGCCGGTCCTTGAAGTGTAGATGCAGCGAGATGACGTATCCGTCCGCCGGGTCGTCGGAATTGGCTTCGGTCTTGGCGAACAGGCCAGGCTCGATGCCTTCCGATACGAACCTGATCTCGACCGGATACCGGATGCATCGTCTGTCCTCGAGGATGCGCAGCACGGTGGGAAAGTCGATGACGGGACCGTACCGGGCGCGGATGTCCGCGGCCTTCTCGATCGCATGTTTGGACACGGCGCTGTGGATGACCTTTCCAACGCGCTTCTTAGGCTTTGTTGGTGTTTGTTCCATTGCATTGACGCCTATTGTCTGTACGCGGGCTTGCGGATTCGGATTCTGTGGGGGCCAGCTCAAATGCAGACGGCTGCATCATAACCGACTTCGACCCGAAGTCCGGATCGTGTCCGGCAGAGGATCTCCATGCCCGATTACCAACTGAAGTTCTCCGAGGATGAAGATGCGGAAGCCCGCCAGCGCACCCTCGATGAGCTCCGCGCTTTCGTCGCCGCGATGGATGGCCGCCCCCTCGCGATCGTTACGCTGAACGCGGAGCAGAGCCAACTGTGGGATCAGGAGGGCGACGTCGATTACCAGGACGCATACGGGCGGCAGATCGTAGAACAGGTCTCCGACGGCGAGACCGAGACCCTGGTCATCCGCAATTGCGACGGGTTCCCGGTGGCGCTGGCGGCAACGGAAGCCGGCGCCGGCTGGCAGGGCATCGGCGTCGACAGGCGGCTGCGTTTCGAGATTGCAGCCATGCTGCAGAACGACGAGACCGAGCTTGAATAGCGCAACCCAACGAACCAAGATCCGGGAGACCACCGAGATGAACGAACCGAGATTGTCCGCGCTTCTGATTTGCACTCTCCTCACCGCCGGAGGCGCCTCGGCCGCTTCCGCCCAGGACGCCGCGCCGGATGGAGCGCAGCTCTACCAGACCAAGGCCTGCATGTCGTGCCACGGCCCAGACGGCCGCACGCCGATACTGCCGATCTATCCCAAGATCGCCGGACAGAAGGCGGGCTACCTCTACAATCAGATGCGCGACATCAAAAGCGGCGCCCGTAACAACGGCCAATCGATCGTCATGCTCGGCATCATGGCCGGCGTCAACGAGGACGAGATGCAGGCGCTCGCCGATTGGCTCGCCTCACAATAACGTTTGCGACGCAGTGGACGAGCCATCTGCAGCGGCGCGAGCTTTGAGTCAGGGGCCACTTTCCAGACTTCGCCCCGGCGCCGGGACCAGGACACGAGCCGATCCAACCGCCGGCGTCAGCGCGCCTTCCTGAAGCGAGCCGGAGCCTGATGACGCGGCACACAATAGCGAAGCGGGCATCCCCGGACCGGGAATCAGAGCAACTGCGAATCCTTGCCGCACTGCTCGCCCACCCCGCGGAGGACGCCCTCGACGCCCTGCGCGACCTGCTCCCGCGGGCGCCATGGCTCGCGGAGTGCATTGTGGAGCTCGAGGGGCTCACGCTCGAGCGCTGGCAGGGGGAGCACACGCGTCTGTTCATCAATGGGTGGCCCGCAACCGCGTGCCCGCCCTTCGAGTCCGCCTACCGCCAGGGGCAGATGGGCGGCACGAGCGCGGCGGCGTTGGCGAGCCTCTACCGCCGCGCCGGGCTCCAGGCAAACGAAGCGCCGCCGGACTATCTCGGAACCATGTTGGAGTGCGCCGCATGGCTCGCCGAGCAGGAGGACAGCGGGGGCTTGCTCAGGGAGCTCGAAGACGACCATCTCAGCCGCTGGGTGCCTCGCTTCGCCCGTGATCTCCGGGACCGCAGCGAGCTGCTGCTCTACCGCGCCCTGGGCGGGCAGATCGCACGCAGCTTCCCCGGGACCGAGGGTCATGACTGACCGCGACTGGAGGATCTGTCCCCCGGCGCTCGCCGACGACGAGGCCCTGGGTCGCGCCGTCGTCGGGACACACCGGGCCGTCCTGCGCGACCAGCTGTCGGGCGACCCCATGTTGAACGCGGCGCTCGGCGTCCAGCTCCGGGCACTGCGCAGGATCGAGGGCTGGCGGGTGCTGCTGCTGCTCACCCCCTGGATGCTCGCCCGCCTGCTGTTTCCGGACGATAGGCCGCCGCTGGAGATTCCACGTGGCTGGTCCGCCAACGAGCGCCAGGGTAGCGACTACCTGGTGCTCGGCCCGCGTCTGGACTTCGTGCTGCTCGGACAGCCGCAGCAGGCACATCTGAACTACGACCCTGCCCTCGGGCACTATTTGGTACAGCCGATCTGCCTCGATCTGGCGCCCTACCGGGATGCGGCGGCCGTTTTCGAGGCATGGAATCAGGTCATCCGCACCCGCGACGAAAACATGGAGAAGGCCAAGCGCGATTGCCCGCTGCAGAAGGAGATCTCCCGGCGCGAGCTGTTCCGCCGCATCAAGCCACCCAACAGCACCTGAAACCGGTCGCGGCGAGGTCTCGCTTGAGCGTGCGGGACACCAGTTCAACGCGCGTAGGTTATGCTTCAATCATCCACTCGCATTGCTCGAGAGACCGTGATCCCTCGCGCTGGAGGTCTTCCCGCCGTGACAACCAAACCCATCTCTATCGCCATGCTGCTCGCGTTCGCCATTCCCGCCGCGTGGGGCTCGCCCGATTGGGGCTACCCGCAAGGGCCCAGCTACTTTCACTCCTACCAGTACACGATGCCTCTCTACGGGCCACCCGCGGCTTATGCCGGCCAACCCAGTCAACAACAATCCGCCGGAGGAGCCTGGTCCTACGGCGTCAACAGCCGCGAGGTGCCGGGCGGCTACCTGATCGAGCTTGCGCTCCGCGGGATCGCGCCCAGCGAGATCCGGATGCATGTCCGAGACGGCGCGCTGGTGTTCGAACGCAGCCAGACCTCCGGTGGCTCGGGACAGGGTAGCTTCAGCTTCGGAAGCTTCTTCTGGACCCTGCCCCTCCCCGCGGATGCGGACGTTTCCCGAGCGGAAGGCCGCGCGGACCAGAACGGCATTCAACTGTTCATCCCGAAGAAGGGAAGCTGACCCCAAACGAGGCGCCGGAAGACCCGGTTCGCCGCCGGTCTCGGAGCAATGAGTCGCGTCGAGTACCCCGGATCGAGCCAGGGCGCGCACGCGGAGCGCCTCTCGGGTTCGATCGAGCGGGTCACCTTCCACAGCCCGGAGAGCGGCTTCTGCGTGCTGCGCGTGAAGGTGCGCGGCCAGCGCGACCTGGTGACCGTGGTCGGCTCAGCGGCCAGCGTGACCGCCGGCGAATACGTCGACTGTGACGGCTCATGGGTGAATGACCGGCAGCATGGGCTGCAATTCAAGGCCCTGGCCCTGCGCGTCGTCCCCCCCAGCACCCTGGAGGGAATCGAGAAGTACCTGGGCTCGGGCATGGTCAAGGGCATCGGCCCCCACTTCGCCCGCAAGCTGGTGCGCGCCTTCGGCGAGCGGGTCTTCGACGTCATCGAGGACCATCCGGACCGCCTGCAGGAGCTCGACGGCATCGGACCCAAGCGCAGGGACCGGGTGACCAAGGCGTGGGCGGAGCAGAAGGTGATCCGCGAGATCATGGTCTTCCTGCAGTCCCACGGCGTCGGCACCGCCCGCGCCGTGCGCATCTTCAAGACCTATGGCGACGCGGCGATCGAGAAGGTGCGGGAGAACCCCTACCGGCTCGCCCTGGACATCCACGGAATCGGCTTCAAGACCGCGGACGCCATTGCGCAGAGGCTCGGCATCCCGCGGGACTCCCTGATCCGGGCTCGCGCCGGGGTGCGCCATGCGCTGCAGGAGATCGCCGGCGACGGGCACTGCGCGGCTCACCGCGAGAATCTGGTCGAGACGGCGATCAAGCTGCTCGCGATCCCGCGGCCCGTGATCGAGCAGGCGGTGGCGGGTGAGCTCACGGAGGAGACCCTGGTCGAGGAAGAGATCGATGGCGTCCCCGCCCTGCTACTGACCCCATTGCAGCGGGCGGAGCGGGGCGTGGCCCTGAGCATTGCCCGCCTGCAGCGGAGCCCGCCGAACTGGGGTCACATCGAAGCGGACGCCGCGCTCGCCTGGGTCGAGGGGGCGTCCGGACTCGAGCTATCCGGCTCCCAGCGCGCGGCGGTGACGAGCGCCGTCAACGCCAAGGTGACCCTGATGACCGGCGGTCCCGGCGTGGGCAAGACGACGGTCGTCAACAGCATCCTGCGCATCCTGCGCGCGAAAGGGGCTTCGGTGCTCCTGTGCGCGCCGACCGGGCGCGCCGCCAAGCGATTGTCCGAGTCCACCGGGGTGGAGGCCAAGACGGTACACCGTCTGCTGGAATTCGATCCCCAGATCATGGGCTTCAAGCGGGACCAGTACTCACCCCTCGACGCGGACCTGGTGGTGGTGGACGAGGTCTCCATGGTCGACGTCGCCCTGATGAACCAGCTCCTGCGGGCGGTCCCCGACCATGCGGCCATCCTGCTGGTTGGGGACGTGGACCAGCTACCCTCGGTGGGACCCGGTGCCGTGCTGAAGGACCTGATCGACTCCGGAATGGTACCCACGGTGCGTCTGACCGAGATCTTCCGCCAGGCGGCCAGCTCGCGGATCATCGTCAACGCGCACCGGATCAATCGGGGCTTGATGCCCGAGCGTCCAACCGGACAGGATTCCGAGAGCGACTTCTACCTGATCCCGTGCGACACGCCGGCGCTGATCCATGAGCGCCTGATAACGGTCGTCACCGAACGCATTCCCCGGCGCTTCGGGCTCGACCCGATCAACGACATCCAGGTATTGACCCCAATGAATCGAGGCGGACTCGGGGCCCGTTCCCTGAACATCGAGCTGCAGGAACGGCTCAATCCGGACGGCCAGCCGCGCATCACACGCTTCGGCTGGACCTACGCCCCGCGGGACAAGGTGATGCAGACCGTCAACAATTACGACAAGGAGGTCTTCAACGGCGACATCGGCCGCATCGCCCGCATCGAAGAGGAGGAGGGGCTGGTCGTCGTCGACTACGACGGCCGTCAGGTCGAGTACGAGACCGGCGAGCTGGACGAGCTCTCCCTCGCCTACGCCACGACGATCCACAAGAGCCAGGGATCCGAGTATCCTGCGGTGGTGATCCCGCTCTCGACGCAGCACTACACGCTATTGGAGCGCAACCTGCTGTACACGGCCGTAACCAGGGGCCGAAGACTGGTCGTTCTCGCCGCCGAGAACAGGGCCCTGGGGATGGCGGTGAAACGCACGGGATCGGTGCGCCGACTGACCAGACTGCGTCAGCGTGTTCAGGAGGCCTTCGAGGAGCAGATACGCGAGGCGCCGAAGCCTTGACGTAGGATTCGGTGCCGTATCCACGCGACCTGAAGCCAGACCGCAAAAAGACGCTGATTTACGGCCGTCCTGGCCAAAATCAGCACGCCAGCCAAGAAGCGTGGTTCTTGGATCGCTTCGTTTTCGAACGCTTGCGCGCCTGAACATGGCGTCACATCCCTGTGCCGCCGCAAGCGCTGAATCGATCAGCGCTGCCTAACGCCCATCCCGGGAAAAACGAACCTTCCGGGACACCGCATAGATCGCCTTGAAAAACAGCGCCGCAGCGGTAAACAGTAGGGCCACACTGATAATGACCGCGATGATGATGATCGCCTTCCCCTCTCTTTCTCCAATGCTCGCCAGGGCGTCTCGCGTGACGTTTTCGGATTGAAACAGGAACTCCTCCAGCCTTTGATTGAATTCGTCTTCCCGCTCCTCTATTTCCGCGACCAGCCTTTCGGCTTCGCTGGATTTTCCGGCCGCGAACAAATCAAACAGATTATCGGCACGCGTAACGTATATGGCATACTCCTCCTGTATCGAGCTGAGGGATCTTTCAATGTCAGCAAGTGCAGCTGCCAGGTGCTCATCAGAAGCCCGCTGGCGGGCTTCGACGCTCATGCTCGATGCGCCCTTGATTTCTGCATTTACCTTGACGGCGATATCCTTGAATCTGGTTCTCGCCTCGTTCAGAAGCCTCAGATTATTTTTATCGTCCTGTTGCCCACGCGCAGCGATCTCTGCATAGCGCAAGCCCCGTTCGAACCAGTACGTCTGCTCCAATTTGTGCACGGTGATCCGGGTTATCATTTCCGTGATCGGGATCTCCTGCTCGACGACCTCTTTGAGCTCATCATTGAGTTGAAAAAGGAAATAGATACTCGCTATGCCTGATCCCAGCAAAACAAAAAACAATACCCCGGTCAGCCAAAATACGTTTTCTTTGTGTTTGGCCGTCTTGGATTGAGTCATGACAGTTTCTACTCCACGAGGCGCGGTGGGTCGCAAAGGCTGGGAAAACAGTCTACCCGGCACGGATTGCCCCGGGAACTGACGGTCCAAACCTCGGACATTCTCTCATGCGGCGCAAGGGATGGGGACTTCCCGCGCACACGAGACGCAGTCAGTCTTGCAAACCACCACCGGCAGGCTATTCTTCGACGGATGGCTAGACCCCTTCGTATCTTGCCGGGAGGCTTTGCCACGCCACCTCGCGCTGGGATCGGCACGAGGCCGTCTAGCCCGAGCGGGGCTTTCATCCGTAGGTTCGCTGGGCTCGCCAAGCCGCTGAAACGACCGCGCGGGATTCCTCAAGCGCAGCGCCCACCGTTGGCCAAGCCACTTCCCCGCTTCGAGCATGCCTGCCCGAGCCGCCGCGCACACGCTGGCCCGGGCCTTTTTCACCGGCGTTTACACCTGCAGGAGATCGCGGATCATCTCCGTGTGCATGGCTCGACGGTCAGCCACCCCATCCTCCGCTGGCCGGAAACCAGAGGACACCGGCCCTCCGAGCCGCTGACCAGGCGACACGACAGAGCGCTTGATCGCAACACTTCACTTCGTTCTCGCTTGAGGAGAGGAGATCAACGATGAGCTTTTGGTCATGGGACCCGTCCCTATCCGTAGGAATTGAGATCATCGATCGCCAGCACCAGAGAATCGTGGATTACATCAATGACCTTCATTCGGCGCACCTCGAAAAGGATCAAGGTAAGGTATCCGAGGTGCTGGCCGGGCTGCGCGATTACACCCAGACTCATTTCACATTTGAAGAGGATCTGATGGAGAGCTCCGGCTATCCTTTGTCTGAAACACATAAAACGGTCCACGACTCCTTTGTTGCTCATCTGGATAAGCTCGTTGAACAGCACGAGAACGGAAAAGACGTTAGCCGCAAGCTGATGTCGATGCTGCAAGTCTGGTTAACGAACCATATCAAGAATGATGACAAAGACTATTCGAGCATTGTAAAGGAGATGCTCGGCCAGCATGAGGGATGGTTCAGACGGACCGCAAACCGGTTTTTCAGCTAGCTTCAGGCAGCCGGTACAGTCAACAGGTCAAGGGACAGCATCCACACTCGCGCGGCTTCGGGCACAGCGTCCCTCTCAACACTGCCCGGGGCTACGGTCACGGAGGCCGGAACCTCTGCCTACCTCGCGGAGGGATCGGCCATGACCAATCGAGACGTCGTCGAGGCGTACCTTCGGTGCTTCTGCGGGGGCGACGTCGACGGCATGGCCCCCTTGCTCGCAACCGACCTGAGCTTTACCGGAACCCTCCATTTCTATCGCTCAGCCGCGGAGTATCTGGATGATCTCCGGCGTGACCCGCCTGAACCATCCGTATGCAGGTTCGTAAGCGTGACCAAGAGCCCGGATTCCGTGGCCGTTTTCTACGAGTACGAGAAGGCGGACCGAACGATGCGGATCGCCCAGCTGTTCACGCTCGAATCTCGGCGAATCAAGCGCATCCTGTTGGTGTTCGATGGCAGAGGCTTCGACTAACATGAGCGGGCGCGGAGGTCGCTGACCCTGCCTCATCCCGTCGGACATCGGCGCGAGCGACCCCCCGCCTGGTTTCGGCTGATCCTGCTGCCGCTCACGGATCACCTACCGACCTCAGACGCGGCATCTGGACGAACGCTTGTCATCACCAACGCGCCAGTCCAGCGCGAAGAACCCGGGAACAGCGATGAAATACCAAGACCTGCGCGACTTCATCGGCCAGCTGGAGCAACGGGGCGAGCTCAAGCGCGTCCCGGTCGTGGTCGACCCCTACCTGGAGATCACCGAGATCTGCGACCGCACCCTGCGGGCAGGCGGTCCGGCACTGCTGTTCGAGCGGCCGAAAGGGTCGGACATCCCCCTCCTGGCGAACCTGTTCGGTACCCCCAAACGGGTTGCCCTCGGGATGGGGGAGGAATCGGTGGAGGCCCTGCGCGAGGTCGGCAAGCTGCTCGCCTTTCTCAAGGAACCGGACCCGCCGCGCGGCATGAAGGAGGCGTGGCGAACCCTCCCGATCTTCAAGAAGGTGCTGGACATGGCCCCCAAGGTCCGGCGTAGCGCGCCGTGCCAGGAGGAAGAAATACCCCGCGAAGAGGTGGATCTCTCGCGGCTGCCGATACAGACCTGCTGGCCTGGAGATGCTGGCCCGCTGATCACCTGGGGCCTGGTCGTCACCCGCGGACCCGAGAAGCCGCGCCAGAACCTCGGCATCTATCGCATGCAGGTGATCGGGCGCAACCGGGTCATCATGCGCTGGCTCGCCCACCGCGGCGGTGCGCTCGACTTCCGGGACTGGCAGCGCGCACGCCCGGGGGAACCCTTCCCCATAGCGGTCGCGCTCGGGGCCGACCCGGCCACCATCCTGGGTGCGGTCACGCCGGTTCCGGACAGCCTGTCGGAGTACGCCTTCGCCGGCCTGCTTCGGGGCAGCCGCACCGAGCTGGCGGCCTGCCGGGGATCGGACCTGCAGGTGCCGGCGAGCGCGGAGCTGGTGCTGGAGGGCCACATCCAATCCGACGACACCGCGCCCGAGGGTCCTTTCGGAGACCATACCGGCTATTACAACGAGGTCGACACCTTCCCGGTCTTCACCATCGAGCGCATCACCCACCGCCGCGACCCCATCTACCACAGCACCTACACCGGCCGTCCGCCGGACGAGCCCGCCATTCTGGGCGTGGCTTTGAACGAGGTCTTCGTGCCCATCCTGCAGAAACAGTTCCCTGAGATCCTGGACTTCTACCTGCCGCCGGAGGGCTGTTCTTACCGGCTCGCCGTGGTCAGCATGCGAAAGCAGTACCCTGGCCACGCCAAGCGGGTGATGATGGGGGTGTGGTCCTTTTTGCGGCAGTTCATGTACACCAAGTTCGTGATCGTGGTGGACGAGGACGTGAACACCCGCGACTGGAAGGACGTGATCTGGGCCATGACCACGCGCATGGACCCGGCGCGGGACACGGTGCTGGTGGAGAACACGCCGATCGACTATCTGGACTTCGCCTCCCCCGTGTCGGGGCTCGGCTCGAAGATCGGGCTCGACGCCACCAACAAGTGGCCGGGAGAGACGCAGCGGGAATGGGGCCGCCCGATCCGCATGGACGAGGAGGTCAAGGCGCGGGTGGACACGCTCTGGGCGCGGCTGGAAATCGACTGAGGCGAAAAGACGCACGGCCCAATACGGCGGGCCGCACGCCCAAAACCTCCGCGACCGCTAGCGGAAACGCCGAGCCGGGCGTTCAGCTCGCGGGCGAGCCTCGTTGACCGTGAGCTTGCGTCCTTGCACCGGTTGGTCGTTCAGCGATTTGATCGCCTCTTCCGCGTCCGCGTTGTCCGGCATGTCCACGAACCCGAACCCCTTGGACTGGCCCGAGAACTTGTCCTTGACGACCTCGGCACTGGTCAGCTCGCCGAACTCGGAGAACATCTCCTGCAGGTCGTCATCGGTGACACTGTAAGGCAGGTTACCTACGTAGATCCTCATCACTCACTCTCGTACAGGTGTGCATTGATCGAGCCCGCGCCCTCGCACGACCAACGCACAAGTCGGACGATGGCGAACGGCATTCGCGTGCCGTGTTCGGTGGCGGTTCAGCGCGACTGAACAGGAGAACGGACCGGGAAAGACCGACTTACGCCGCGATGGCGCCGCTGGGCGTGCCCGGAGAACAAGGGATCATCGGGAAGGGACCAAGGGAGAAACCGCCGACATGCACCGACCGGGGGACGGGGCAAACTGAGCGATCAGATTCCGCGGACAGGCCCCGGATGGGCTCCAGAGCGGGGGTTGTAGACGTCACTTTCCTTGCGTGGCGCGGGACCCTGGCATTCGATCGGCTGTAGCCTGCATCGAAAGCTAGTGTATGCGCGCGCCCTCGTCAACCTGGCGGGACAGGCACCGCATCAGACTTCGCGGGTGCCGGAGACCCGGAACCCGGCTTGCTCCACCGCCCGCACCAGGTCGCCGGCATCGAGGCGGTCTCCCCGTACCCGCACCAGACCTGAAGCTAGATTGGGGGAGGCCTCATCCACCGCCTCCAGCCCTTCGAGGGATCTCTTCACGCTGGCCACGCAGTGCTGGCATGACATGCCCTCCACCTTCAGCGTCACGCCCTGCTCGTCCGCGGCGCGCGTTCGCCGCGCGTCCAGGGCCGCGGCCACGCGGCGCAACACCAGGTAAGTCAACAGGGCGGCGACCGCGATGGCCGACGGAGTGCCGATCCAATCCACGCCGTGCGGCTGCAGATCGTCGGTAGGCCGCACGCCGGACAGCAGGAAATCGAACAGCAAGCCCAGGGAGATACTCATGAACGCGACCGTGCCCAGGTACAGCGCCAGCACCCGACCGCCTAATGTGCGGTAAACCGCCCCCAAGGTCGCCACGTTGGTGGCCGGTCCGGCCATGAGGAAGACCAGGGCCGTCCCCGCCGGCATGCCCGCGGCGATCAGCGAGGCGGCGATCGGCACGGACCCCGTTGTGCAGACGTAGAGCGGAATGGAGATGGCGAGCACCAGCAGCATCCCGGCGATGCCCTGGGTCCATGCCAGGCCGGCGAGATAATCCGTCGGCAGGACGACCGTGACAAAGGCAGCCGCCAGCACGCCCGCGATGATCCAGAGGTCGATGGCCGCCAGCAGATCGAACAGGGCATAGCGCAGCACGGCGGCCAGGCCACCGGCCGGGGCCTGGTCCGAAGGTGCCTCGTCTACCTCGTCCGGGGACGGATCCGGCGCGGTGAAGCGGTTCACCAGCGCGCCGCCAATGAGCCCGGTGACGAACGCCGCAGCGAGCTTGAACAACGCGAAGGGCCAGCCGAGGAAAGACGCGCTGACCAGGATGGAGTCCACGCCGATCTGGGGCGTGCTGATCATGAAGGCGGTAGTGGCACCCTTTGAGGCCCCCTCCTTGCGCAGCCCCAGCGCCGTGGGAATGACACCGCAGGAGCACAGGGAAAGCGGAACGCCGATCAGCGAGGCCCGGGTAACACTCCGCATGTCGGGGCGGTTGAACCCGCGGCGCACGAGGCCCTTGGGCAGGTAGACGTGCAGGAGCCCGGCGATGAATAGGCCGAGCAGAAGAGACGGAGACAGGTCGATCATGACCTGCCACAGCTCACGCAGAAAACGCTCGACCATCATTGCACCGTCCGATGCGCTGGTGGGAGCCGGACAGACGACGAACGAGGACGACTCACAATCGAGGCGCCACGCGGACCGTGGCGCCTCTTCGCGGCGGGGAGTCCGCCGCCACGACTAGTCGATATTGCCCTTCTCGTGCTGGTCGTAGAGGAAGCCCCCGAGCGCCCCGACACCTGCTCCGATCAGCGCGCCCCGACCCGCATTGGCGCTCAGCGACCCGACGAGCGCGCCGCCGGCAGCGCCCATCAAGGCAGCGCTCCCGGCACGCTCGCCGGTCGTCGTTCCGCAAGCGGCAAGACCGATCGCAGCCACAAGGGCCAGGGGAATGGTGAATGCTCTCATGCCTGATACTCCGATTCGTTCGCTTCTAGATATTCTGGAAGAAGTTTACGGGACGCGGTTTGGCCGCGCTTGTGGCCCGTTTGCCGCTAGTACGTGTTGCCCTTTTCGTGCTGATCGTACAGGTAACCGCCCAGGGCGCCGGCGCCGGCGCCGATCAGCGCGCCCTTGCCGGCGTTGGCGCTCATCGAGCCGATGAGGGCGCCACCGGCAGCACCCATGGCAGCCCCGCTGGTGGTGCGGGATGTGGTCGTCGTCCCGCAACCCGTGGCGGCAACCGCCGCGATCAACACGAACGGAAAGAGAAGTTTTTTCACGGTGTTGGCTCCTTCCTGCCGTTCAGCAGGGCAGCAATTAGGGGATTCACAATACTTTGACCGCTCGCGTGGCCAGATGTGTCAGCCCTTGCAGGGATATTTGTCTGCCAGCGACCGCACCAGACCGACGACCGGGCGCTCCTGCATCAGCTTCTTGTCCTTGGCGTTCTTCTGCGCCCAGGCGACGAAGGCCGCTTGGCCATCGGCGACGGTGGCACCCTTCGGATAGCAGATCAGGCGCTTGAGGTTCTTGCGGTTCGAGATCTCGTCGTGGTACTGCACAGCTGCCTCAATGAAGGCGCGGCAGGCGAAGGACGCCGGGATGTACTCGGCCGCGTCGGGGGCAACGGAGCAGACCTGGTACAGGTCATCGGTGGTATCCAGATCGAGATCGTCGTCGTCCACGGCAACCACGGATTGGGCGTAAAAGGCCGTCGCGACCGCGGCACCAATCACCGCCTTGATGGAAGGTTTCATTCGCATGTTCAGTTTCCTTGACCTTGTGGTGAAAACACCCCGAGCGGTGGCTTGGGGATCGGGATAACGCAGCGGCCCCTTGCTGCCCGCTGACCCGAAAAAAAGGCCCGGACAGACTCTCAGGGACTGGCCCTCGCATTCTAGCGAATCTTTCAGCACTTGCAGCATCGCGTTGTCGTTTTCAGTCCATGGCAAGGGCGTCGCGCAGCCCTCGTTCGAGATTCGGGAAGCGCAGTTGCACGCCAAGCTCGTCGACCAGCCTGCGGTTACTCAACCGCCGGGACTCGCGCATATAGGACATCATGCCCGCCGAGAGCTGGCTGTCGGCGTCGTCGAGGGACAAAACCGGCGGACGCGGCAGACCCGCTCCATCGGCGACACGAAAGAAATAGTCAGTCATGGTGGTGGGGTTGCCGTCGCACACATTGTAGACGCGCCCCGCAACGCCATGTTCCATGGCGGCGACGCAGGCATCCGTCAGATCCTCGACATGGACGCGGTTCGAGTAGGGTGCCTCTTCCTCGCGCACCAGGGGCAGACCCTGGCGGATGCGCTCCAGCGGCAGACGCCCGGGGCCGTAAATGCCGGCGACGCGAAGGGTCACCAGTTCCGCCCCCGAACGCCGGCTCCATTGGCGAAGCACCTGCTCCGCGTCCCAACGCCGGCGCGCCCGGTCCGCTGTCGGTCTGGGCGGCCAGCTCTCGTCCACCCAGGCCCCTTCGCAGTCGCCGTAGACCCCGGTGGTGCTGATGTAAACGATACGGCGCGGGTGGCCATGGCGATCGAAGGCGGCAACCAGGCGGCGCGTGTGCAGGTCCTCGACGCCGCGCACGGGTGGCGGCGCAAAGTGGAATATCCGCGCACCGGCCAAAGGCAGGTCGGAAAGTGCGTTCACTCGCGAGGTTGCAGGCACGGGCCGGAACGCCGTCGCGCTCAAGGTCCGCCGCGCTCTCGGCACTGCGCACGACGCCGAGAACAGTCCCGCCGCGCGCAAGATAGCAACGCGCGACGCGCGCACCGACATAGCCGCAGCCGACGATCAGGATTCTTGTCACTTCGCGGTCTCCTCGCAAATCGGGTGAGGGTCGCAGGAGAGGGACCGGTCACCGCTCGCGACGACGCGGACCGGAGAAACCTACGCCCGCCGGGGCTTTTCGACTCGACAAGCTTGTCGAACCGCCCGCAAGCTCCATATAAAGCCTCTAAGTTTAGGGGCCGATGCCCTCGACACTCGTTTGTCGGCCCATTACCTTAGGAAGCACCATGAAGTTCACTGTCCGCACCGATCCAGGCGGCCATCAGTTCCAGGCGCAAGCCGGGGAAAAGCTGCTCGACGCCGCGCTGCGCCAAGGTATCGGCCTGCCCTACGGATGCCGCAACGGCCGGTGCGGGTCCTGCTCGGCAACACTCTTGGAGGGCTCGGTGACCTACCCGAGCGGCAAGACGGAGGCGCTGGAGGGCCAACCCGCGGGCACCTGCCTGACGTGCCAGGCGGTCGCCGAGAGCGATCTCGTGGTGCGGGTCGCCGAGGTCGCGAACGTCACCGAGATCGAGGCGCGCATCCTGCCCTGCCGCGTCGCCAGCAAGGAGCAGCTGAGCCATGACGTGGTGCGGCTGCAGCTCAAGCTGCCGGATAACCAACGGCTCCACTTCTTCGCCGGCCAGTACCTGGACTTCATCCTGCGCGACGGGCGCAAGCGCGCCTTCTCGATCGCCAACGCCCCCCACGACGACGACCACATCGAACTGCACGTGCGTCACGTCCCGGGAGGCGAGTTCACCGACTATGTGTTCGACAGCATGAAGGACCGCGCCATCCTGCGCATCCTGGCGCCACTGGGGACCTTCGTCCTGCACGAGGATTCCGACCGTCCGATGATCTTCATGGGCGGCGGCACGGGCTTCGCCCCGATCAAGGGCATGGTCGAGCATGCCTTTCACACCGGAATCGAGCGCCCCATGCATCTCTACTGGGGGGTTCGATCGCGCCGCGACCTCTACCTGCCCGAGCTGCCCGAGCGCTGGGCGCGGGAGCACGCCAACTTCGACTTCACCCCCGTGCTGTCGGAGCCGGACGCGGACTGGGACGGCCGCGCGGGATTCGTCCACGAGGCGGTCGTCGCGGACCACCCCGATATGAGCGGCTTCGACGTCTACATGAGCGGACCGCCAGTCATGGTCGAGGCCGGGAGACTGGCATTCGAGGCCCGCGGGCTCAGCGTGGATCACATGTTCTCCGACGCCTTCGAATACGCCGCGGACAGCAAGCGGAAGCAGGAATCCGCCAGCCCCTGACCACTCGACCTCAGCCGTAGCGCGATGTGGCGGAACCTAGCGGACCCCGGCGACCGGACGCATCTGGGTGTCGCAGGAACCCCCGACCTTCGCCGTCTTCAGACTCCCCCCGCCCCGGCACTGCTCACCCCGATCCTGGATGCGGCAGGTGAGCTCCAGCGGCTTGCCCGCGTTCAGCCAGCTCGGCGTCTTGCGATAGCGACCGACCGTACCGAGCCGGCAACCGCCGGGAATGCCGTAAGCACGGCAACCGGAGGCATTGCGCAGCGAGACCTTGCGCGCGTCCACCGTGAAGCCCGGGTAGTTGTCCTCGATCCGAATCACATCGCGATCCTCGTCCTCGCGGAACAGGAACTGCTGAAACCTGTACCCGCCGGAGGTCTTGTCCCCGACCTTGATCCGGGTATCCGCGATCAGGGCGAAGTCCCCGCCCTTGCTCGCGACGGCGCCCGACATGTACTCCACCCGGTTGTGGTCGGGGAAGCACTTGCCCATTGCCGGGGCGTGATAGTAGTGGCGGAGGCTCTGCAAGTCTCCCATTCCGTTGCCGGGGAAAAGCTCCCGCAGCTCGGCATCGCTACCGAACAGGATGCGCTCCACATCGCCCACGTTCTGCCCGTACATGGCCTGGATCTTCGCGTAGTAGTCGTTTCCTGACAGGTCATCGCGCAGATAGCAGGAAGTCAGTCCGGAGATCTGGGTCAGATACTCGTCCCAGATGTTGTACTGCGAGACCTTGGAGGAAACGCCCTGGAAATCCCCCGGGAAGCGGCAGCCCTGACCGCCCTGGCACTGGCCCCGCGCCCGGTTGCGGATCGACAGCGCGATGACGTTGCGCTCACAGGCGCCATAGGCGTTGCAGCCGCGATCGAGGTGCCCCTCGTAGAGCGCGGTCCGCATCGTATAGTCCAGGTGCTTGGCCTCGGCCAGGGTCTTGTCCGGCCACTTGCGCTTGTTGTCTTGGATGAACCCGTCCCAGGCCCGCGCCAGGGCGGCGCGCCGCCCGATCAGGCGACGGTTCGCGTCCTCGCAATCCTGCGAGTTGTGGAAGGCGCGGACGATCCGGTCCAGCTCGCTCTGCCCCTTGCCGCCACCGCCGCCCCTGCCCGGCGGGTCGAAGAAGGGCGCCTTCTCCAGCGCGTAGAAGGAGCGCACGTTGACGACATGGCGCACGCCGCTGTCGCAGTGGTGATTGGGCACGGTCAGGGACTTGCGCCGCTCGAAGGTGCGCTTGAAGCGGTCCGTGTCCGCCCGCGTCGCCTTGCGCGAATCGACCAGGATCTCAAAGCCCACGTAAGGCGTTCCGCTACTGTCGGTCAGGGGCCGGCCGTTGCGGATCACCAGGCAGGGAATGATGGAGGTGCCCTGTGCAAGGGTCCCGGCGGGCGACGACGCGCCCCTACGCGCGAAGCTATCGACCTCGTAATAGGGGATCTCCAGGTCGCCGTTGAAGCGGTAGAAGGTCATGGGCAGGGTCGCGGGAATGCCCGCCGCGGCCTCAGCCGAGATCATCAGAAGCGCGAGTAGCGCCAACGCCATTTTCATGAACTGCTTCCCAATCGAGATTCGTGGACACCGCCTGCGGCGGCTCGCTTGAGCCTAGCACGGGTTGGGGTCGAGTCTCACGCCCCACGACCGAGCGCAACGGCTCGACGGCGATTCAGAAGCCACCGCCGGTTCGGAAGCCGCCACCCCCTCCTCGTCCGCCGCCGACGCGGCCACCGCCTCCTCCCCAACCGCCGCGGCCACGACCACGGCCCAGCCCACCGCCGAGGATGTCGCCGAGTCCGCCGAGATCGCCGACCCCGCCGCCCCACACGGTACCCCGCCCGAACCCACCCGAGCCGAAGGTCGGGTCGGAGCGCTGGGGCCGGTACTGCTGCTGTTCCTGGAGCACCTTCCACAGGGCGCGCCGGTCGAGCATGCCGTTGAGGAAGTTGCCGAGCATGAGCGCGATGACCGCGCCATCGCTGAAGGAAGACCCCGCCCGGTCGTAGTGGTGACGCTTGAACTCGGTCCGCACCGACTCGAGCTCGGTCAGCCGCGTGTGGTGCTGCGCCAGGGTGTCCTTGAGACCCTGCAGGCTCGCCTCCAGCATGCGGCCCTCGTCGTCGCGCTGCAGCATGCGACTGACGATCAGATCATCGTCCGGGAAGGGCGTCGCCAATGCCTCTCGCCGCAGCTCCATCAGGTCGTCGCGCTGGAGCTCCGCGGCGAGGTATTCCACCGCTCTGCGGGTATGCTCGTCGTCCCCGGAGGCAAGCGCCGCCTTCTGCGCCATCAGGGCCTGGTGCCCCGCCTCGGCGGCCTCGATGCGCTGATCGGTGGCGTCGAGCCTGCCCTGCTGGGCCTCCAGCTCGGCCTCGAGCGCAGGGATGCCGTCTGCCTCCCGCGCCGAGTTGTCCAGGTGCTTAAGCGCCTCGAACTCCGTTTCCGCCACCGCCTTGAGACCCTCCGCGTGCTCGCGCAGGCGCTCCGGGATCTCGTTCAGGCGGGCATAGTTGGCCCGCGCGTCGGCAAAATCGATCAGGCGCGCGACCTTGCCGTCGAGCCAGCGAACCAGACCGTTGGCCTCGTACGCCGGCAGCCCGATAGCTGCGCCGCCAGAGGTACATGAACAAGGGATCGCCGCGGTAGGACTCGCCCTTTCGCTCCTTCTCCTGCTCGCTGTTGGCGGCCTTCTCCGCGGCGTGCATCGCGGTGCGCTCGGCCTCCTGCGCCCGCTCGCGCTGCGCCTGATACGCCGGGTCGGCGTCGAGCCGCGACTGGGTGCGCGCCTCCGCCTCGTCCACCGCCTCGGCGGCACGGTCCACCACGTCGGCCTGGGCCGCGCGCTCCGTCTCCAGCACCTTACGTTCGTCCTCCGACGCCCGTATGCGCGCGGCGAGATCCTGCGCCGCGGCGTCCCGGCTCTTCAGGAGGGCGAGCACCTGCTGTTCCGCCTGATCGATGTGCTGCACCAGATCGCCGCCGGCGAGCAGATCCACCCGCACCCGGGCGAGCTCGCGGAAATCCTGGGCATCGGCCTTCTGTTGCTCGACCAGGGTCGAGCTGATCGCCGCGATGCGCTGCTCGACCGCGTCCAGCTTGGCGCGCTCCTCGGTGAGCGCCTGATCGATGGAGGCCAGGGTCTGTCGTCCCGAGATCATGTGAGCCTCCCTACCACTGGGTGATGGCGCCGCCGGTGGTGCGCATCTCGTACTTGGGCACGAGGTAGCCGCGGTTCTTGTAGCCGAAGCGGTCGCGCTCGATGATGCCGTTGTCCTGCTTGTCGCGGCCCACCCGCTCGAAGGTCTCCTCGTCCACCCGCAGGCCCCACTTGGTCACCCGCTCGACCTTACCGGTCTCCTCGTTGGCGACAGGCACGGTGAGCGCCCTGCCGGTCGGATCGACGGCCTCGACGATGATGTAGTAGTTCCGCGCCCCGGTGTTGATGTCCGGCACGCGCCAGACGCCGCTCTTCTCGCCCGGCTGGTTGACGATGCGCAGGCTGTACTCCTGCTCCAGGGCGGTGCGCATGTCCTGCAGCGACGCCAGGGCCGCGCGGGCGGCGTCCGTGTCCTCCTCCCGCAGGGCCGCCCTGCCGGCGTTCAGCAGGCGCCCGGCGCTCACCTTGGCGTCTTCTGACTCCGCGATCTCCAGCACTTGGGCATGGGCGGACGCGAGATCGTCCGGCAGAGCGGCATCCGGGGCGACGAAGACGAAGTAGTTGACCGCCCAGGCGAGGATCAAGGCGCCGATTCCGCCCGCCACCCACTTGCCCCACTTGTCGCGGCTGACGTAGAGACGCGCGAGCCTGATGCCCAGCCCCTCCGGGGGCGACTTGTAGACGAAGCGGTCCTCCTTGAGCGCGGCCACGCCCTCGTCGAGGATGTGATCCGAGACCTCGATGCCCTGGGCCTGATAGATCTTGCGCAACCGCTCCTTGAGGTCCTGCTCGCGGCCCGCGGCGTCGAGCTCGCGCTTGACCAGACGCTCGCGCCGGCGCAGCGTGTCGACCACGTCCATGGCCATCATGACCTCGTCCAGCGGCTGCTTGCCGCCCGCCCCGGAGGTCTCCGGGGCGGCTGGCGCGGCGGCTTCCGCGCTCATTCGGCGGCGGCCGCCAGGCCCTTGCCCTGCTCGGCGAGGCGGGCGAGCTTGCGCTTGCCGTCCTCGACCGCGTCGCGGATCTCCGCGGCGTTGACGGTGCTCTGCTTGCGCATCTCCTCGATGATCTCGTGGGACTTGGTCTGCCAGTTGACCACCGAGTCCACCAGCTTCTTGACCGCGTCGGCCCGCACCGTCGGCCCGTAGCCCGCTCTCACGGCCGCCTCCTGGACCTTGCCGCCGATGTCGGCGAGCACCTCCAGGGACTGGCTCACGCCCTCCTTCATCGCCTCCACCGTCTTGGTGCCCTCGTGCAGGCCAAACATGCCGGTGAAGGAGGCGGTGAGCGCGGTCAGCACCACCTCGTTGGTGCTGAAGAAGCTCACCGCCTGTGCGTAGACCCGCTCCTTGGCGTTGGTGGTCTGCAGCAGGCGGGCCATGACCACCTCGGAGGTGTTGTAGCTGATGGTGAGGTTGTCCGACAGGTCCTTGGCGATCTGATAGCGCTTCTCCTCGCCCTGCAGGGCGCGCACCTTCTCGTCGCGGGCCATCTCCAGCTTGGCCCGTTCGGCCATCTCCTCTCCCTGATAGCCCTCCACCGTCTTCATCGCCGCGTCGACCGCCGCCTTGGCAGCGTCGAGCCGGCCCTCGGCGGTCTTCAGCACCTCGAGTGCCAGCACCTCGGACTGCTTGAGCGCCCCGCGGAAGTCCTGATAGGCCTCGAGGATCTTCTGCTCGCGCTGGATCTGGTCCTGGGTGGAGGCGGTGACGTCGAGATAGGTGTCCTTGATCTTGTCGAACCGGCTGGCGATGTCGCCGCGCGTGACCTTCATCCAGACGTTGCCCATGCGCTCGAAGGTGTCGATCCTGCCGTCCTCGACCTGGTCGACCATGGACTTGGCGTCGTCGCGGATGCTGTTGAAGGCGTCGGTGATCTCCTCGTAGCGCTCGCCGATCTCCATTGCCTGCACCTGCTCGCGCACCACGTCGTTGAACAGCGAGGCCTGGTCGAGGGTGCGCGCGATGGCGGTGACGCGCCCCTCGTCGAGCTCCGAGATCTGATTGAGGAGCGCGATGATGGGCGCCTCCTGGTTCCCGCCCTCGGGAACGAGCCCGAGGTCGTGGAGCTGGTTCATCGCCTTGTCGAGGTACTGCATGGGGGTAGCAGGGGTGGTCATGGTTCCTCCAGGTAATTCTTCGGTTTCTTCGGGAGCGGTGCGCGGGGTTCTCTTCTTACCCGAAAAGCGGATCACCCGCCACCTCGACCGGCATGCCAGCCCGCGCCGTCCGAACAATGGGATCGGCTAGACCAGGCCGAAGATGACGAAGTGCAGCACCAACGGCGGCAACAGGGTGCGCAACAGCAGGGTGCGGAACCGACGCCCCCGGTTGCGGCGCCAATCGGCAAACAGGGCGGCGAAACCGAACTGCACCCACAGGAGGGACATGAGCAGCCAGAGCTCCTGCAGCTGTCTCGGCTCGCCGCCGAGCTTCCGGTACTCGTCGACAATCAGCCAGCTTGCAGCGCCCCAGGCGAGCGCAGCGGCCACCCAGGGGATATCCGGACCGATCGAGATTCTTCTCCACGACATCAGGCGACCGGGAGCGAGGGGTGGGGGGGCCGCGCTCCCCTCACTCGGTTTGCACCGCGTCGGGCAGCACCGTCTTGGCCATGCGCTTGGCGAAGTAGTAGATCCGCTTCTGCTTCTCGATGATGTCGACCTCCAGGGTGTAAGCCGGGATGCGGTTCGGCTCCTCCGCCACCAGTCGCCGGGTTTCGTGCAACGCGGCCGAGTCGGCGATGCGGTTGATCTCGGTCTTCATGCCCACCACCGCCTGCGCCGCCGTCTCGCTGCGCTGGGAGACGGCCTCGACCGCGGAGCGCACCGCGCTGGTGATCGCCGCCTGGAAGCCGTTCAGCACCTCCTGGGTGGGCGGGCTGACCTTGACCTCCTGATCGATCCGATCGTAGCCCAGGACCACCAGGTTGGTCTCGATGACGTCGCCGATGTTCTCCAGGTTGATCGCCGCCTCCATCAGGCGGAGAAACTCCTTCATCTCCTCTTCCGAGAGCTGCTGCTTGCTGATCTTACCCAGGTACTCGACGGTCGCGGCGTACAGGATATCGACCGCGTCGTCCATGCGTCTGACCTCCTCCAGCCCCTCCCTGTCGCCGGCGATGATGGCCGGCATGATCCGTTCCAGCATCTGGTTCACCGTCTCGCCCATCTGTTGGATCTCCAGGCGCACCCTGTCCAAGGCAAAGGCCGGCGTCCCGAGCAGGGCGTCGTCCAGATATTTGGGGCGAACGATGACGCCCTCATCCTCCAGCGGCCGATCGGGTATCAAGCGCTCCACGAAGCGCGCGATGACCCCGGTGAACCAGATGAAGATGAGCGTGTTCGCGACGTTGAAAAAGGTGTGTGCGTTGGCGATCTGGCGCGGCGTTTCCGCCGCCAGGCGAGCGGCGCCGGACAGGTCCGGATAAGTCGGAGAGATGGCGGTCACCGCCGCGGCGAGAACCCCGATCAGCGGCAGCCAGATGATCACCCCGGCCACGTTGAACATCAGATGGACGATGGCGGCCCTGACAGCCTCCCTCGGCTTGCCGATGACGGCGAGCAGCGCCGTGGCGCAGGTGCCGATATTCGAGCCGAAGGCAAGCGCGATGCCCGCCTGCAGACTGATGAATCCCTGGGACGCCATCACGATGACGATGCCGGTGGTTGCCGAGGACGACTGGACGATGGCGGTGAAGGCCGCGGCGATCAGGACCCCGATGATCGGGTTGTCCATGGTCTGCATCAGGTCGAGAAAGGGCTGATAGCTGCGCAGCGGCTGCATGGACTCGCCCATCACGTTCATGCCGAAAAAGATCAGGCCCAGCCCCATGAGCATCGCGCCGTACTTCTTGGTCTTCTCGTGCTTGGAGACAAACAGCATGCCGAAGCCGACGGCGATCATGAGCATGGCCGCCTTGGTGACCTTGAAGGCGACGATCTGGGCCGTGATGGTCGTCCCGATGTTGGCCCCCATGATGACCCCAATGGACTGGGAGAGGGACATCAGCCCGGCGGTGATGAAGCCGACGACCAGGACCGTGGTCACGGAAGAGGACTGGATGACCGCCGTCACCAAGGCGCCGGTGGCGACGCCCATGTAGCGGTTGGTCGTCAGCCTGGCGAGGATGCTCTTCATACGCTCGCCGGCGACCGCCTTGAGGGCGTCGGCCATCATGTCCATCCCGTAGAGGAACAGGGCGAGACCGCCGAGGAGGCCCATGGTCATGACCCCCCAATCGATCTCGACGCCGGCGTCCCCGGCGGCAAGAACCGGCGCGGTGACGGCCCCGAGGCCGAGAGCGAGCAGGAACAGACGCACCACGAGAGCGTCAGGAATCGGAAGCTTGGGCATTGAGGCTGGTCTCCCCCCAAAACAGCAACGGCCTTGAGCGGTTGCTTCGATCTTGAATCGGACCCGCCAACGGTCGCCTACCGCGCTTTGTCCTTGGCCATTCAGCCGACCGCCTCACACCCCGAGGGAAGGGGTGGGAGCCGGCGGTTACTCGGTCGGAAGGTGGCGGTCCGTGAGCGGGCATGCAGGCCGGACATCCTATCCGGCCCAACCGGCGGTGGGGACACCGCAGCGACTTTCCTGTTCGGACCCCCACAACTGTATTCTTTTTCGCGTCTTGCGCCAGATCTGCCGGTATATTTTTCTCCGACGAAAGGCGCTCATGTCCCGCCCGCTCTCCAAGCGAGAATAAGCGAAACCGGGCGCGCGTGGGGTCGCGGCGGCATTCCCTCGCTTGCTCCCGGCGGTGATCACCCTTATCCGCGCGGACCGGACGCGTTCCTTGCGCTATCCTGAACAAATCTGCCCATCGAAGAACCCAGGTGCCGATCATGCCGACCCGATTCCTGCCGTCCCTCCTACTATCCCTCCTTCTCGCGATCCCGGTCGGCGCCTTGGCGGAAGGTCAGCGCGTCCAGCTCCTCGGCCTGACCTCCCAGGTCCCGGCAAGCTGGGTGCCGGAGCAGGCCGCGAGCGATATGCGGCTACTCCAGTTCAAGATACCGGGCGCTGAGGGGTCCGAGGGTGCTGACTTCATCGTCTACTACTTCGGACCCAATCAAGGCGGCTCGGTGGAAGCCAACGTGGCGCGCTGGCAGTCGCAGTTCTCCAATCCGGACGGCAGCGAGGTGGAGCCGGTCGTCAGCACGCTGCAAGGCGTACAGCCGGCCACGCTGGTGGAGCTGGAGGGCAGCTACGCGCGCAGCGTCGGCATGGGGCAGGCCGTCGAGGCCCAACCGGCCCGCATGCTGCTGGCGGCGGTCGTGGAAACGGCCAAGGGCAACCTGTACCCGCAGCTGCACGGTCCCGCGGATCTGGTCAAGGCGCAACGCGCGGGTTTCGTCGCCTTTGTCGAAGGCTTGACCGCCGATCCGGCGCCCTGAAACGAAGAGGCCGGCACCCGGCCGGCCTCTCTATCCCGCCCCCGGGCCGCAGCGTGGCTGCTCCCGGGTTTCTTGTCATCCGCTCATTCCGAGCGGCCGCATCCGTGCTTACTTGACCTCGATCTGGCGACGCGTGGTCTTGTGGGTCTTGGGCAGATGCACCTCGAGCATCCCGTCCTTGAACTCGGCCTTGGCCTTCTCGAGGTCCACGTCCTCCGGCATCCGGATCGTGCGGCTGAAGCTGCCGGTCGCGATCTCAGAGCGGAAGTACTCGCCCTCCTCCGTCTTCTCCTCGCGCCTGCGCTCACCCTTGATGGTGAGCAATTGGCCGCTGAGGTCTACGTGGATGTCCTTTTTCTCCACGCCCGGGATCTCCGCCCGCACCAGGATCTCCTCCTCGCGGTCGATCACATCCACGCGCGGCGCGACGAAATCCAGCCCTTGCTCAAGCTGGCTCCACTCGGGCCACATGTCGCGGAACGGACGCAGCCATCCGCGGTGGAACAGGGTGTCGAAAGCACGGTCCATGTCGCCGAAGAGATCAATCTCACGACGCGGGACCGCCTCTACCATCTCGTTACGTTTCGTCTTCATGGCAGTCCTCCTGCTTGCTGGTTTCCTACCATGAAGATAGTATCGGAGAGCCCGAATTTCAAGCCTGAAACATACGTTTTAATCTTTTTATTTCATATAGTTATCGATAAAAAACGCTGATGAACCAGCGCCGTCCTCCCTCCCCGCCGAGACGCCCGAAGACGCGCCTCGAGACCGGGTGACGGAGGGGTTGCGGCGGCGGCTGACCGGATCGAAGCGCACCAGCCGCAGCCTCCAGCCGCGGTCCGATATGCTCAGGATCATGCACGACGGGCCGCCGAAGGTCCGCGCCCGACCGGCGGCTCCGGGGTTCAAGACCCAGGGCGTCCGCACGCGATCCGCGACCAGCCGGTGGCTGTGCCCATAGATCACGGCACGGGCCCCGGGGAAGCGGCGTCGCAGGCGCTCGTGGCGGTCCCGCGCGGGAATCTGGTGACCGTGGATCACCGCCAGGGTGCCGCCCGGCAGGGCAAGCTCCTGCTGCTCGGGGAGCTCGCTCAGAAGCTGCCGCTCCTCCTCCGGCCATTTGCACGGCAGGTCGTTGTTGCCGGTGACGGCGAGTACCCGGCCCGACCTCGGCCGCAGCCGGGCCAGCACGGAGGCGTTGCCGATGTCACCGCCATGCACCGCGAGATCGCAGTCCGCGACCAGGCCTTCCACCCGCTCATCCAGTTGCCCGTGAGTGTCCGCGAGGATGGCGACACGGATCACGGCTCACTCGGTGGTCAGGACCAGCTTGCCCTGGGTATGGCCCTCCTCGATGCGCCGGTGGGCGGCCGCGGCCTCGGCGAGAGGGAAGGTCTCGGCGACCTCGATGCGAAGCTCGCCGCGGTCGATCCACTGCCCGCAGCGGCGCAGGATCTCGCCCTGATGAGCGCGGGCCCGCGGCAGATTGCGCAGCAGGGGGACGAGCATGAGCTCGAAGCCGATACGCAGGTTGCGCATACGTGCCTCCGTCCAATCGACGTCCGGTCCCGGCTCGAGGATGGTGACCAGGTCCCCGTAGTGGGCCATGGCCGGTATGGTGCGGCGCAGGACCTCCGGCCCGACGGTGTCCAGGGCGACGTCCACGCCCCTGCCCTCGGTCCAGTCCATGACCGCCTCCACCAGGTCCTCCTCGCGGTAGTTGATGACGTATTCCGCGCCCAGCTCGTGGGCGAACTCGGCCTTCTCGGGCCCGCTGACGGTGGTGCAGACGCGAGCCCCGGCGAGCCTTGCGAGCTGAATCGCCACGTGGCCGACACCGCCGGCGCCCGCGTGGACCAGTACCGTTCCACCCTCCGACAGACGGGCGCGGTCGTGCAGCGCCTCCCATGCGGTGATCAGCACCAGCGGGGCGGCCGCCGCATGCACGAAATCCAGACTGGCGGGCATGGGCTGGGCCACCGCCTCGTCCACCAGGGCGTACTGGGCATAGTTGCCCTCCGGTCCGCCAAGCCCCCCATGACAGAACCAGACCGCGTCACCCGGCTTGAAGCGCTTGACCTCATCACCGATCGCCTCGACCACGCCCGCGCCGTCGCAGCCCAGCACCGCCGGCAGCCCGTCGGGCACGAATACCCCTCGGGTACGGATCTTGGTGTCGACCGGATTCACCCCCGCCGCCGCCAGCCGCACCAGCACCGCCGTCGGCTGGGTGAGCACCGGCATGGGCCGATCCACCAACTGCAACACCTCCGGGCCGCCGGTCTGGCGCATCTCGATTGCCTTCATCGCCTTGCCTCCGTCTCTCGCAGGGTTATGCTTTCGACTATCGCACCTCGATGATGGGGCCGCCCCGCGATGCATGACAAGCCCGAAGACGACCCGGGACTGCTGTATGACGGTCCG
This sequence comes from uncultured Gammaproteobacteria bacterium, assembly GCA_963698495.1. Lineage (GTDB taxonomy): Bacteria > Pseudomonadota > Gammaproteobacteria > Chromatiales > Chromatiaceae > CAVORB01. The sequence goes on from CAVORB010000020.1 coordinate 124,186, forward strand.
GCGGACGCGCGCTGGAGCCTGATCCTGGCGCATGGCGCCGGTCAGGGCATGGACTCCCCGTTCATGGAGACGCTGGCCCAGGCTGCTGGCCGGGCGGGATTACGGGTCGTGCGTTTCGAGTTTCCGTACATGACGCGGATGCGGCTGAGCGGACAGCGCCGCCCGCCGGATCGCGAGCCCGTTCTGCGCGCGCGCTGGAATGAGGTCATCGACCGTGTACTCGCTGACGGCATGGCGTCGGGGCGGCTTCTCATCGGCGGCAAGTCCATGGGCGGGCGCATGGCGAGCCTGATCGCGGACGAGCGGGAGGCGGGCGGGCTGATCTGCCTTGGCTACCCCTTTCATCCCCCGGGCAAGCCGGATCAGCTGCGCGTGGAGCACCTGACGGACCTGCGCACCCCTGCCCTCATCTGCCAGGGCACGCGCGACCCCTTCGGCAACCGGCAAGAGGTCGGCGGCTATCCGTTGAGCCAGCGCATCCGCCTGGCCTGGATCGAGGATGGAGAGCACAGCTTCAAGCCCCGCAAACAGTCCGGACGCACCTGGGAGCAGAACCTGGAGCAGGCGGCCGCAGAGATCGTGTCATTCGCCGCATCCCTGAAGACGCGGGCCTGACCGAGCCGAAACCGAAAAACCACAGCGACATAGACGAGCCTGGCGGAACGAGCATCATGCAGATCGAGCACTGGGACCCGGCGCGCGACGGCGCGCTCAGCGAGACGAACATGCGGCGCAAGCTGGAGGACCGCGGCTACCTGGTCCACAGGTACGTCTATCCCCCGGGCACCTACTTCCCCGATCACGACCACGGGGTGGACAAGATCGACGGCGTGCTCTCGGGGCGGTTCCGGATGACCATGGGCGGCACCAGCGTGGTGCTGGAGGCGGGCGACCTGCTGGTCGTGCCCATGCACGTTTTCCACAGTGCGGAGGTGGTGGGCGACGAGCCGGTAGTGAGCCTGGACGCGGTCAGAGCGCCCTAACGACCGGGAACGCCGGCGCGTCTTTTCGATTTTCCTCGCGGTCTTTCGGGCGCAGAATTATCCGGACCCGCTCTCTGCGGCGGGCATCCTGTCCTCGGAGCTCATCCCATGCCAGCAAAGAAGAAACGCACAGAACAGCAGCGGCCACGGCTCATGGTCCGCAACGCCCGCGTCAAGGACATCCCCGCCGTCCGCGACCTGATCCTGCGCGTCTACCAACCGCTCGGCATGAGCGGCTACACCACGGCCATGCTGCGCGGACAGATCCACAACTTCCCCGAGGGACAGTTCGTCGCCGTCTACGACGACCAGATCGTGGGCTACTGCGCGACCTTCCTCATCGGTCCGGAGGATGCCCTCAAGCCCCATACCTGGCGGGAAATCACGGCCGGCGGATACGCGTCCCGTCACGACCCGGACGGGGACTACCTGTACGGCATGGAGGTCTGCGTCGACCCCGAGTACCGCGGGCTGCGCATCGGGCAACGCCTCTACACCGAGCGCAAGAAGCTCGCCCAAGCCTGGGGGCTCAAGGGCATCGTCTACGGCGGCCGGCTGCCGACCCTGGCCAAACGCCTGCAGCGCTTCGGCACCCCCGAGGCGTACGTCGAGGAGGTCAAGGCCGGCAACCAGCGCGACCCGGTCCTGACCTTTCAGCTGCGCAACGACTTCCAGGTCATCGGCCTGCTGCCCGACTACCTGCCCGAGGACAAGGAGTCCCTCGGCTTCGCGGTGCACCTGCTGTGGCGCAATCCCCTGGCGCCGGACGAGAAGGAGGCGAGGCGGGCGAAGAACTACGGCGGGCGGTTACCGGACACCATCCGCGTCGCCACCGTGCAGTACAAGCAGCGGCGTGTCTCCACCTTCGAGGAGTTCCTCGAGATGGTGGGCTACTTCGTGGACGTGGCCGCGGATTACCGGTCGGACTTCGTGGTCCTGCCCGAGCTGTTCTCGCTGCAGCTCCTGTCCATGGAGGATCAGGAGCTCACGCCCGCACAGGCGATCGAGGCCCTGACCAAGTACCGCGATCCGCTGCGCGACGCCTTGCGGGAAATGGCCATCCGTTACAACATCAACATCATCGGCGGCTCCCATCCGACCAAGATGCCCAACGGGCGGGTCGAGAACATCTGCTACGTGTGCCTGCGCAACGGCGAGGTCCACGAGCAGCCCAAGATCCACCCGACCCCCAACGAGGTCTACTGGTGGAACATCGAGGGCGGCCACACCCTGCACGCGGTCGACACGGACTGCGGCCCCATCGGCGTGCTCATCTGCTACGACGCCGAGTTCCCGGAGCTGGCGAGACACCTCGCCGATCAGGGCGTCAACATCATCTTCGTCCCCTTCTGCACCGACGAGCGCCAGTCCTATCTGCGGGTGCGCTACTGCGCCCAGGCACGGGCGGTGGAGAACCAGTGCTACGTGGTCATGTCGGGCAACGTGGGCAACCTGCCCAACGTGCACAACATGGACATCCAGTACGCCCAGAGCTGCATCCTCACACCCTGCGATTTCCCCTTCGCCCGCGACGGCATCGCCGCCGACACGACGCCGAACGTGGAGACCGTCGCCTTCGCCGACCTGCGCCTGGAGTCCCTGCGCATGGCGCGCAACTCGGGCACGGTGCAGAACCTCAAGGGACGCCGGCACGACCTGTACACCACCATCTGGCGGGAGAAGTGACGCCGGGGCCCTGGATCGGGGACGCTCGGCCGGAGATCAGGGCCGGTCGGACCGCTCCCGGGTCCGGGACAGGATGTGCAGCCCGATGAGGCGCGCGACGACCACTGCCAGGTAGAGCTGGGCCGACAACGGCCGCCGCCAACCCGAAGCCGCGGGGCGCCACGCCTCGCAAGCCTCTCTCAGGGCTCGGGCTCGCCCTCGCCCTGCTCGTACTCGCTGGCGCGGCGCGCATCGCCGCGGACCCGGTGCACCGGATAGCGCCGCTCGTTGAGGGCGATCTTCTCCTCGGCGGCGGCGAGCAGATCGAGGTCCAGGCGTTCGGAGAGACGGATCAGGTAGATCAGGATGTCGGCCATCTCGCGGCCCACTTCCCGCTTCTTGCCGGCATCCAGGGAGGCGCTCTGCTCCTCGCTCAGCCACTGAAAGTGCTCCAGCAGCTCGCCGCACTCGCCCGCCAGGGCCATGGCGAGATTTTTCGGCGAATGGAACTGCTCCCAATCGCGCTCGCGCGCGAAGCGGAGCAGGCGCCGGTTCAGGTTGGAGAGGCTGTCCTCGGGCATGGTGCGGTGATCCTCATTGCACGGGCTCGGACGGGGGGCCGAGCCTTTCCCGAGCGCGGGCGACGGCTTCGCGCACCTGGCGCGGGGCGGTGCCACCGAGGTGATCGCGGGCGGCTACCGAACCCTCCAGGGTGAGCACGCCGAACACGTCCTCACCGATGGCCGGCGAGAACCGCCTGAGCTCGTCCAGGGTCAGCTCGGCGAGGTCGCGGCCCTCCCGCACCCCGAGGGCGACCGCCTTGCCCACCATCTCGTGTGCGTCGCGGAAGGGAACGCCCTTGCGCACCAGGTAGTCCGCGAGATCCGTGGCGGTGGCGAACCCCTGGCGGGCGGCGGCGCGCATGCGCCCGTGGTTGCAGGTGAGCCGCGCCATCATCTCGGCGAAGACCTTGAGGGAGCCCTTGAGATTGTCGACGGTGTCGAACAGGGGCTCCTTGTCCTCCTGGTTGTCCTTGTTGTAGGCGAGAGGCTGGCCCTTCATCAGGGTCAGGAGGCCCATGAGATGCCCGAAGATGCGCCCGGTCTTGCCGCGCACCAGCTCCGGGACGTCGGGGTTCTTCTTCTGCGGCATGATGGATGAGCCGGTGCAGAAGCCGTCGGACAGCTCGACGAAGCCGAACTGGGCGGAGGACCAGAGGATGAGCTCCTCGGAGAAGCGCGACAGGTGCATCATCAGGATCGCCGCGTCGGCGGTGAACTCGATCGCGAAGTCCCGATCCGAGACCGCGTCCAGGGAATTCTCAGCCGGGCGGTCGAAGCCCAGCAGCTCTGCGGTGTATTCGCGGTCGACGGGATAGGTCGTCCCCGCCAGCGCAGCGGCGCCGAGCGGCATGACGTTGACCCGCCGGCGGCAGTCGGCGAGCCGCTCCCGGTCGCGCTCCAGCATCTCGAACCAGGCCAGCATGTGATGGCCGAAGGTGACGGGCTGGGCGACCTGCAGATGGGTGAAGCCCGGGAGTATGGTCTCGGCCTCGCGCTCGGCCAGGTCGAGCAGGGCCGCTTGCAGGCGCGCGATCGCGGCGCGGATCGCATCGATCTCGTCGCGCAGGTACAGCCGCACGTCGGTGGCCACCTGGTCGTTGCGCGAGCGCCCGGTGTGGAGCTTCTTGCCGGCCTCGCCGATGTCCGCGGTCAGGGCCGACTCCAGGTTCATGTGCACGTCTTCGAGGGGAATCGACCACTCGAAGTCGCCGGCCTCGATACGCTCGCGGATGCGGTTCAAGCCGGCGACGATGGCGTCGCGCTCGGCGTCGGTCAGGATGCCCTGCCGGGCGAGCATGGTCGCGTGGGCGATGGAGCCCTCGATGTCGTAGCGATAGAGCCGCCGATCGAACTCGACCGAGGCGGTGAAGGCCTCGACGAAGGCGTCCGTCGGCTCGTTGAAGCGCCCGGCCCAGGGCTTGGAGGAGGGGTTCTGCTCGTTCATCGCGGCCTGCGGGAAGTGGTAAATTCCGGGGCGAAACCGGTGATAATGATCGCCCGAGGGATTTTACACGCTTCGATGTCCCCACCCATGGAGCATTTGGATACCTTGTTGCCGGAACCGCCGGCGGAGCCCGAGGGGTTCCTGCCGGACTTCTGCCGCATCCCCATGGTGTTCGGGGTGATGCTGACGGCGCAGCTGATCGCGATCGTGCTCGCGCTGGCCTCGCCGAGCCCGGTGTCCGAGTTCTGGGAGCGTCTGGGGCTGCTGTCGCTCTACATCCAGCTGATCGCACTGACCGGGGCCAGCCTCCTGTGCCTGCTGCGACGGCCCCTGCGGCGGCTGGACGACCGCTCGGCGGCGGTGGCCGCCTGGCTCCTGCTGCTGGCAGTCACGGCCCTGGTGAGCTGGGCGGCCTACGAGCTCCTGCCGGTCGGGGACGGCTCGCCCTTCCCGCCCGACGGTCTCTTGGGGTTCCTCGCCCGCGGCCTGGGCATTTGCGCCGTGGTCGGCGCCCTGCTCCTGCGCTACCTGTATCTGCACTACTTGTGGCGCCGACAGGTGGAGGCGGAGGCGGACGCCCGCTTCCAGAAGCTGCAGGCACGGATTCGCCCGCACTTCCTGTTCAACAGCCTCAACACCATCGCCAATCTGATTCACAAGGACGCCGATCTCGCCGAGGAGCTGCTCCAGGACCTGGCCGATCTCTTCCGGGCGGCCCTCGGCAAGGACGGCCAGACGACAACGCTCGCCGAGGAGATCTCCCTCTCGCACCACTATCTGAACATCGAGAAGCAGCGCCTCGGGGAGCGCCTGCGGGTGGAGTGGGACGTCGACGAGCTCCCTGGCGACGCCATGCTCCCGCCGCTGATCCTCCAGCCCTTGGTGGAGAACGCCGTGTATCACGGCATCCAGCCGTCGCGCGCGCCCGGCCTGATCAGCATCGGCGGTCGCTACCGTCGCGGCCAGGTGAACCTCTCCATCCGCAACACGCTGCCGGGCGATCCAGGGCGCGAGCGCCACTCGGGCGGCAACCGCGTGGCCCTCGAGAACGTGCGCCAGCGGCTCGCGGCCATGTACCCCGGGGCGGGCCGCGTGGTCCAGGCGCGCGTCGAGGGCGACTACCAGGTGCGGCTCGTGTTTCCCTACCCCTGGAAAGAGCATTGAGAATCCTGATCGCCGACGACGAGGCCCCGGCGCGGGAACGCCTGCGCAGATTGCTCATCAGAGCTGGGTTACGAGCAGGAGATCGCGGGGGAGGCGGCGGACGGCGAGGAGGCCCTGGCCGCCTGCGCCGCCGGCGAGATCGACCTGGTGCTGCTCGACATCCGAATGCCGGGCATGGACGGGCTGCAGACCGCGGGCCGCCTGGCGATGCTCGACCCGCCCCCGGCGGTGATCCTGGTCACGGCCTACGGCGAGTACGCCCTGCGCGCCTTCGAGCACCGAGTCGCCGACTACCTGGTCAAGCCGGTGCGCCGCGAGCGGCTGCAGGAGGCCTTGCGGCGGGTGCAGGTGCCGAGCCGGCCGCAGCGCGTCACCCTCGGCGCCCCGCTCGCCTCCGATCCCAATCGGCGCCGCCACTTCACGGCGCACTACCGGGGCGGGCTGCGGACCGTCCCCATCGAGGACGTGATCTATCTGCAGGCGGACCAGAAATACGTCACCGTGCGGCATCGCGGGGGCAGCATCCTGGTCGACGAATCGCTGAAGGCCCTGGAGGACGAGCTCGGCGACCTGTTCGTTCGCATCCACCGCAACGCCCTGGTGGCGCGGAGTTACCTGCTGGGGCTGGAGAAGGCGGCGGACGGCAGCAGCCTGGCGCGGCTTCGCGGCTGCGACGAGCGGCTCGCCATCAGCCGGCGCCACCTCACCGACGTCAGACGCTGGCTGCGGCAAGGGACGCTGGATTCACAAGGCTTGCGGAACCCTACCTGAGCAAGAGAACCTTCAGATGCCTCGATCCGCCTCTCCTCCGGGCGGAAAGACGAGTGCAGCGCCAGACCAGGGCACTACCAGGACCCGCCTCCCCCTCCTCCGCCCCCGCCCCCGGAAAACCCGCCGCCACCGGAGCTGCCGCCGCTCTTGGACGGCGCTGAGGAGGAAACGCCGCTGCTGGCCAAGCGGTTGATGTCGCGCCCGAGATGATCGAAGCTCCCCCCCTCGTACCACACAGGCATCGTCACCAGTCCGTCGAACCGGCTCGACCAAGCCGCGACCAAGCCGAACAGGGCGGCATAGGGCAGCGTGCGCTCGAAGTACTCGGGGTCCTCCTGCAGTAACAATCGGAGCCGGGGCTCCTCGGCCCGCTGCATGAATTTCCTGAATCCGAGCAGCTCGCTCTGCGTTCGCGCACCGAGCAGGGTGCGCCGGGGCATCTGCCAGGCGAACATCAGCAGGCCGATCACCAATAGGCTGGTGGGAACCAAGGGTTCGGCGAGGATCGCTCCCCAGCCCGGAAAGGAGAGGTCGAGCAGGGACGAGAAGACCGGCAGTACCTGGCTGAAAATCGCCGCTGCGACCACCGCTGGCAGCACAAGCCGCAATCCGCCGCCTCTGCCGGCACGAAAGACGCGGGACCCGGAAACGGCGACGATGACAACGAAGATCAGGGCGGCAACGGCGAGGAACCTGATTTCGGGCGCAAGGGATGAGCGCCAGAACGCCAGCCCCAGAAACAGCGCCCCCAGAAAGGCCGCTCCCACCAGGTACTTGATGCGTACCGTCCTGGGATTCTCGGGGAACAGGCCATGCTCCACGCCGCGTTCGTGAATGCGCGCCTTTGCCTGGTCGAGCCACCGCGTGCGCTCGGCAACGACCGAGGCGCTCTCCACGCTGCCGGGGGAGAAACGGTCCCCGCGACAGAAGAAGCTCTCCAGCAGATAGCGCTTGTACGGCGGAAGCTCGCTCCAGTCCCGCCGCGGGCGGAGTCTCACCAGCACGACCCGGCCGCCCTTGATCAGTTTCGAGATGATCCCCTCCTCCTGGGGGTGCTCGACCTTGATCCAGCCGTCACGGGCGAGCTCGATGACGGTTCCGGTGAGGTCGGGGTCGTCCAGGGACTGATCGATCAGCAACCCGGCCTCGGCCGCCTCCAGGTCCCTCGGCGGCTGGTAGCGCACCACGACGGGACCGGTGGCGGGGTCGCGGCCGATTCGGTTCCAGTGCCTCCAGGCAAGGAAGAGCCCGAGCACCATCAGCGGCCAGGCCCAGAGGTGAGGAAGCGCCTGCCCGAAGGCCGCCGCGCCCGTCGGATGAGCGGTCGCGGGGATCGCGCCGACCGGAAAGCTGGCCTCAACCGTCACGCCCTCGTGCGGGGCGAGCGGTCCGGCCGTGACGGTGAAAACCCCCTCATCTGGATTCCACTCGGAGCGGCCCCTGCGATCGGTTGACCCCCAAGGCCCGGTGTAAAAGCCGCTCTGGAGGTCGGGATGGCCCTGCAATTCCTCGGGCAGCCGCAGCCGGACCTCGGCCGCCTGGATAGGAACGGCCCACCCGGTGCCGATCGCGTTCCAGCGGAAAGCGTCCCGCTCCCCCGCGGGAAGCAGAGCATCCATTACCTGATAGCGGATCTCGTACCTATGCCGACCCGAGATGGTAAGGCCCGGATCACCGATGCGCAGCCGCAGCATCGGCCCCGCGTCGCCGTGCACGGACTCCTCCGCCCATCGCGCCGCTTGGCGATCCTGCTCGATGCTGATTCCGCTGATGTTCAGCGTCCGCCGCCCGCCCCAGGGGGCGGGGACGGTCATCGGGATGTCCCGGTAGATACCGTGGCGGTGGAGGTCGCCAAAATCGTAATCGATCCGCTCCTCGACCAGCAGCGAGCCGTCGGCACCCGCCACCAGCGACGCGCGGTAGTCGCGGATCTCCTCACCCTGAACAAGAGTGGCGGTCCAGCCGAGAATCAAGAGGGCAAGCAGGCGCTTCCCCCGCCTGCCCAGGCCCGGCTTCACTAGAACTTCACCCGCGGCGCGGCGCGTTCTCCCGCGTCCTCCAGCTCGAAGTACTCCCGGGTCCCGAAGGAGAACAGCCGGGCAACCGCCATGTCGGGAAAGGAATCGACCCTGGTGTTGTAGTCGCGGATGACGGCGTTGTAGTAACGGCGCGCGTTCTGGATGGCATCCTCGATCTCGGAAAGCTGTGTCTTCAGCTCCAGGAAGTTGGCGCTGGCCTTGAGGTCCGGATAGGCCTCGGCGAGCGCGAAGATCTGCCGCAGCGCGGCGGTCAGGGACGATTCCGCTACTTCCTGCTCGTGGACGGTGGAGGCGTCGATCCCCAATTGCCGGGCCTCGACCACCCGCTCCAGGGTCTCTTTCTCGTGGGTTGCGTATCCCTTGACCGTCTCGACCAGGTTGGGGATCAGGTTGTGGCGCCGCTTGAGCTGAACGTCGATGTCGGACCAGGAGGAATCGCCCTGTGCCCGCAGCGAGACGAAGCTGTTGTAGATGACGATCGCCCAGAACAGGACGATGCCGAGGATACCCGCGATGATCCAACCTTCCATTGCCTGCCTCCGCCTGTGATGGGAAGACGATCTTAGGCTGACCCGGTGCTGCAAAGCCGAGATCGCCCCGTGGTGCTCGTGCCGCAAGCCTGGCGGCAACCCGCGCAGGGCCGATCCTGATGACACCGGATTGCCACAGACTGGTCAAGGCGTTCCGTAGCACTTTGGGGAAACAGCCGCGAGATCCTTGGCCGCCGTGCTGCCCCGCACACCCCAGGCCTAAGATGCCCGGGTCGCCGTCACGCCATTTTCAGAATATGAAAAAATACCTTGCGTATTTTAGAATCTTCTAATATTGTGTGCCCCACGAGATCGCAAACAACAACGCTCTCGCTTGCTGTTCCCAACTAAATCCAATTCGGAGAATCTTAATGAAAAAGCTCGCTACTGCTGCCGCTATCGCCGCTCTGCTCGGTGCTTCCGCTTCCGCTTCCGCCTTCTGGGGCGGTGGTCCTTGGGGTGGTGGTCCTGGTTACGGCTCCGGCGCCAACGACTGGTGGAATGACATGATGGGCGACGGGTACGGTGACTTCAATATGAGCATGTCCGGCGGCGGACGTGGCTACGGCCGCGGCTACAACCGCTGGAACGACTACTACGGCTACGGTCCGTATGGCTACGGCGGCCCCTACGGCTACGGTGCTCCTTACGGCGGCGGCTACCCCTACGCGGCGCCCTACGGCGCTCCGGTCGCCCCGCCGGCTGCCCCGGCCCCTGCGGCCACCAAGTAAGGACTTCCTACATATCTAGACGCGGGCTCATGCACATGGAGGTGCATACTCGCGCAGGCTTCGCCAGGCGCATCTGATCGCACGATTGTTGCGCCGAAGCCTGGCCCCTCTGGCGTCGGGGGGAGGTTGTGAGCGGCAAGCAGTATCGCAGTAGCGAGCTCCTTCCTTCGACGCCACCCATCTCCCTCTTGCTACTTCGCGCATCTTCCAAGCAGCGAAAGGAGATGATGCTTTCATCCCATCAGCATCGCTGATCTCGCCGTTCCCCTAGACTTCCCCCAAGTCCCCGTGAGCTTCGCGGAGCGCCGTGCCTGTCGTAACGGGCGTGCGGCCCGTCGGCCATTGCCAGAACGCATTCAAAGGGCTCGCTCGATCTGTGCTCGAGCAGAAGCGGAGGTCGAAGACCAGCGAGCAGGGCACGGCATGCGCCTCCGTGGCCCGCATGCCGCCGTCTTGTTTTGTGACCCCGATCGCTCAAGCCTCAGCCGGGTAAGCACGTCCTTCCGGTTTCGTGGACGGGATCAATATTTCCCGACTCCGTTGCTGCCGATACTGAGGTGCGGGATGCCCCAGCCTCGTATGGCGTCCGCGAACCGAGAGACCGGTCATGTACCCTCAGCTCGTCATCGCACTCTACGGTCAGTATCTCGCGGCCATGTATGCCGCCTCCCTATTCAATCCAGCCAACTACTTCCCGGATCTGTATCTCGTGCCAGCTTGTCCGCGGCCGCTCCCGGAACGCGCAAAGGTTCTGAGCTTGCAAAAACCGGATGCGGCACGCCCACTCGCTGCGCAGGATACCGCGCTCTCACTTGGGCGCGGGCGGGCAAAGTCAGGGTGTACCAAAGGCCGGAAGCCTGCGCCGGTGCCCGCCAGCAACCGCTCAGGCATCGAGCTTCGCCGTTAGCGGGTTAGAGATCTCCGGAAGACCCGCGACGTTGCCGCCACCGCGCTACTTGGCGAGCGGTGGTGGCGACGACCCTGAGACGCCGTCCGATGTGCCGGTTGGCGTGAGGGAGGGAGTCCAACGACTTGGTACGTAAACCCCGTGTCGGGGTTCGCAAGCTTGCCCCGACTTCCTGACTTGTTTGACCTGTACCGCCACTCTGTCCGCACACGCATCGGCCATGACCAGCCCTTCGGAGATACGCCGGGGACGTCCGGCGTCTCCCGATCGCTGACATTTGTCGAGACATCTAAAGCCGATCCGCCATCTCAAAGGCCCCGCGCGTTTCAACGGCGACGCGGCGAGCTCGCCGGCGCGCGCGTCGAAGTCTCCGCACAGTATTCCTCTCGCAGTCGGAGCTATTCTGTAAGCCTTCCAACGGTAGGATCCCCACACTACGGCCAAGAGTGACGGTGTGGCGCACTCCCTGTACTCTCGGTCGGGCACCCGATGCGCCTACCCAACAAAACCTTTCAAAGCCGCGGGCTCCGAACCAGAGCCGCGGCCATTCTCCAGGCCTTCCCCGGCGGGGACGCTTCAGACTGCGCCCCCTTCTACGCTCCAGCAACGAGACATCGAGCCGTCCGTCACAGGCGCCACGGCCCCATCGCCGAGGCGCCCGGTCGGGTCCTCCGTACCGGAGGTTCGCGGCCCTCGTTCGGCCCACGGTAAGGCGGGAGGGGGCAGACAACTGTCGTCCATTGGCGACGATGTCCGGCTGCACGCCCCACGTTTTGGGAAGCGCGTCACAAGATCCGACGATTCTGACGGCTTTCGCGCAGGTCAATGGGGTCCAACGGGCTGGCGGCTCGGGTAATTCGGCTTTGCGCTCCCCAACTCGACGATGACCGGGTTCCGGTCCGGGATTTGCACAACGCAGGACAAAGCCACCCGACAATCAACAGCGCGAGGACCCGTTTGGGACTGCGACGATGTTCGACTTGACTGAACTCGACAGCCTGATCGCCTATGAGGACCTCCAGCGCGCTGGCTACCCCCTAGAGGCTGAGGACGCCCTTGCTGCCTGGGCGCAGGGCGAGGTGTACAGACCCGCGCGGTACATGGAGTTGCCTGACAGCATCCGGCACAAGATTGCGATGGCGAATTGGCAAACGCTCCGGGGAGACGCGAGAGATGCGCATCCTGATCGTTGACGACTCCGCAGAATTCCGCGCGCTGGTCGTTCGTTTCCTGCGCGATGGCGGATTCGACGACATTGCAGAGGAGGCCTCCGCCGAGGAGGCATTTGACCGTATCGGGCTGATGAACCCGGATGGTAGCTTGCCGGCGCCCGTTGACCTGATCCTGCTGGACATCGATCTACCTGGCGCCAGTGGCATCGATGCCTGCCGCCGCATCAAGGGCGATGAGCGCTTCCGCGACGTGCCGATCCTCATGGTGACGGCCAATACCGACATGGCGCTGCTTCAACAGTCGTTCGAAGCCGGCGCGAGCGACTACATCACCAAGCCGATTCGCCGCGGGGAACTGCTGGCGCGCCTGAAATCCGCGGGCCGGGTGAAACTGGAGTTGGAGCGGCGCAAGGCGAGAGAGCGCGAGATCCTCGGTGAGAAGCGACTACTTGAGCGCGCCAATCGGCAACTCGAACGCCTCGCAAGCGCAGATGCGCTCACCGGGGTTGCCAACCGACTCCGCTTCGAGGAGGTATACAAGCGCGAATGGGCCCGAGCGCAGCGTACATGCAGTGCACTCTCACTCGCCCTGGTCGATATCGACGAGCTCAAGTCCTACAACGATACCTATGGTCACATACGCGGCGACGCCTGCCTGACGGCGGTGGCGCGAGTCTTGGAATCGACAGCACGGCGCGGCTCGGACCTTGTCGCCCGTTACGGAGGTGATGAGTTCGCCGTCATCCTGCCCGGCTTCGACGAGGACAGGGCGATGGATATGGCGCGGCGCTTGCACCGATCGGTAGCGCAGTTGCAGATCGAGCACGAGGCGTTAGCGGCCGCAGACTGCGTTACCGTTAGTATTGGCATTTCCACGACGACACCTTCCCCAAACCAAACGCCAACGAGTCTCATCGCTCAGGCCGACAAGGCACTGTACCGGTCGAAAATGACCGGGAGAAACCGCGTGACGCATGCGCGGGACATCCTTCTGCACACCAGCACCCGCGTTCGACAGGAGATCGTGGCGGGCTGCACAGAAACGAGAACCTATGTCTGATGTGGATTCCAGCCCCGATTTACGCAAGCCTCCCTTATGCTTACATCCTGGTGGGGAGCGTCGCCGCCGTATCCGTCAACAATCTGCTCGCATGGATTTCGGGTGGCTTCTTGATCGCCGTCGGGTCCTTGATCTGGCTCACGCGCCGGAGCAATCGCGCGTAGAGTTGCGCGCCGTCGCATCGAGCGACACACGCCCTCTTGGGCGCCCGTCTGCGAACAAGGCTGAACCGGTACCTGCGGCAAAAATATCCTCCCGCGGAACACGGCCCCGTGCGCCCGCAGAGGATTGCTCTCCTGCTGGCCACCCCTGGCGCCACTCTTGCCTCAATACCCTTGAGCCGTTAAATCCAGGCGATCCGGATAAGCCGTTATGCGCTCGACGCCGGTGCTGATGCGGCCGTCAGGGTAGAGCTCAAACCAACGGAAACCAGGCGTGCGCGGATCAAGCGCAAAGAGATCGCTGCGAGGCTTGAACTGGATGCAGGTGGACGGAGCGGCCAGAAGCAGTACGTCCCTGCGAAAGGCCCGATAGTCCTGATGCACATGGCCGAACACAATGCCGCGCACCTGCGGGTGGCGGTCGATGATGGCGAAGAACTCCGCCGCGTTGTCCAACGCCATACTGTCGAGCCAGGCACTGCCGACGCGCACGGGCTGGTGGTGCAGGCAGATCAGTGTATGGGTCTGCCGCCGCGCACGGAGTGTTTCCTCCAGCTCGTCGAGCTGGTCCCGATGCAGGTGACCGCGTTCCGATCCGGGCACCGAGGAGTCGAGGAAGACGATGTTCCACCCGCCGCAGTCGACGGACGATGCGAAGCTGATGCCGCTGCCCCCAAGCGTGTCGGCGAGGATACGCAACCGGTCATGGTTTCCGAGCAGGCAACTACATGGGGTATCCAGATCGGCGATGCGCTGCTTGAGGTACTGGTAGCCCTCCCGGTGATCGTCATGGACCAGGTCCCCGGTCATGACGATCCGGTCCACCGGCCAGAACCGCGCAAACACCAGGTCCAGCACCAACTCAAAGGTTTTGCGCGTATTCTGACCCAGGAGGCGGCCGCCAGGATCGGCGAACAGGTGCGTGTCGGTCAGTTGCAGCAGGCGCACGACCTCGGTCCCGAGGTCAGCCGAAGCCGGGCGGGCATGAGACCGTCCGCGATAGCCGGCGCGGACGCCACCGGAACCCCTTGCGAGCCGCGCAGCAGGGATCAACTGATTTCCCGCAAGCGGGGCGCCCGCCGTCAGCGCCCTCTGAAATCTAGCAGGCGGACGCTTGCTGTCGACTTGGCGCTGCACCGCGATCGGAAGCGTCAGGAAACCGGCACTGTCTTTGGTCAGGTACTCATCCGGGGCCACTGCCGTTTCCCGGGATGACAGGGCCCTGCCGCCCTCGTCCGAGAACATGATGGTCTTACAATTCGGGGAGACCCGTTGCAACATCCTGAGGATGTCCGATCCGGCCGCCCAGCTCAATCGCGGCGCAACGATGGCGGCGTCGAAATGAAGCCTGGCCAGTCCCTCTGCCAGCGCGGTGGGGGTGTCGATCCCGACGATCTCAGCGTCGGGCATTTGATCCTTGAGCACGAGTTCTACGAGTCGGCGGTCGGCGAGGGCCTCGTCAACGACCAGTATCTGGATTGGATCATGCGTCATTGCACAGTGCCGCCACTACCACTGCCAGCCTCCCCTTGGCGCATACATGAAGGACCCACCAATTGAAGGGAGAACAGAATTTGCCCCAAATACCCGAAAAACCCGGCCGTGAGAAAGTCCTATCCGTTGTCGCCTGGACGATCCGGTTTATCGCCCCGGCTGCCCAAAACGGTCGGGCAACGCTTTTCAGCATCAATGGATGATTTGCAATTCCGATGCCAGGTTTAAATATTCTTTATTTCAGATAGTTATGCGTTACCTCCCTTGCCATCCGCATGGAATATTGTCGGTTGCCAATGACGTTTTGTTCTCAGAGCGCCTTCCGGTTTGGCCAAGGGCTACGTTGCGGGGAGGAAGAGAATCCCGGGCGCGCAGTGAAGGCTGTGGAACTGATCGCAGGTCTTCGCGGACCTTGCCTGCAGAGGTCGCGGTTTGCTCAGGAAGGGAGATACGTCTGCCGGTCACCAAGACCAGCCCAGATCAGCAGAGGATTTCGAACGATGTTGGCGACAAGCCGATCCCTATGGTCGGGCGTTGCGGAAACGAACACCATCTCCCATCCGTCCGGATGGTCTCCAACGGATCGGCGGGAAACGCTAACGGCCACCTCCGGGAGCCGCCGAGTCGAGTCGACCGCAAGGGCCTTCTCATCGTCCGTGTTCGAGGCCCGTCTCGACGGTGAGGTGTGCTACCTCATCGCCCGGAGTGAGCCTCGGAGAGACCCTCGAGATCGCCCGCACGACGATTCAGGACTCCACCGTCAGAACCCGGATCAGGTCCGTCCCCCCCGCGGTCTGGGTGTGACCAGAGGTTGCGACCAGGATGTCGCCGGGGTGCACGAGATCCCGCGCCCTCGCCTTCTCGATGGCGAAGGCGAACTTGGCGTCGTCCGAGAGCCCGGCCTGGTAGAGGACGGGAATCACGCCCCAGTTCATGGACAGGCGGCGTGCCACCTTGAGGGACGCGGTGACGGCCAGGATCGGGCATTCGGGACGGTGCTTGGAGATCAGCCGCGAGGTGAAGCCGGTCTCGGTCAGGCTGATGATGGCGGCGGCTCCGAGCTGATCGGCCATGCGCACTGCGGATTGACTGACCGACTCGGTGATCACGTTGGAGGGGTGCGGCAGGATGCGCTGCAGATACCCGTACTCGCGCAGAGAGGCCTCGGCGCGGATGGCCAGCTCGGCCATGGTCTTGACCGATTCCACCGGATAGGCGCCGGCCGCCGTCTCGCCCGAGAGCATGACCGCTGAGCTGCCGTCCAGGATGGCGTTGGCGACGTCGCTCGCCTCGGCGCGGGTGGGCTTGGGGTTGCGCTCCATGGAGGCCAGCATCTGGGTCGCCGTGATCGCGGGCTTGCCGTTGGTGACGGTGGTGCGGATGATTTTCTTCTGGGTGCTGGGGACGTCCGCCATCGGCAGCTCGACGCCGAGATCCCCCCTGGCCACCATGACCCCATCCGCGGCGAGGACGATGGACTCCAGGTTCTCCACCCCGGCGCGGTTCTCGATCTTGGCGATGATGGGGATCTCGACCCCGCGCTCCAGCAGGATCTCCCGCATCCGGTTGACGTCGTCGGCGCTCTGCACGAAGGAGGCGGCGATGTACTCGACGTCGTTTTCGGCGGCGAAGGTCAGCTCACGCGCCACGTCTTCGCGGTTCTCCGGGTCCACCGCGGTGACCGACAGTCGCGTGTCCGGCAGGTTCACGCCCTTGTTCTCGCGTAGGGTGCCGCCGACGACCACCCGGCAGCGCACGGCACGCTCGCCCAGGGACTGTACCGTGAGCTCCATGGCCCCGTCATCCAGCAGGATGGTATCCCCCGGGTTCACTTCCTGGGCCAGCCGCTGATAGGAGACCGAGACGCCGAGCGCGTCGCCCGGACGGTTGTCGGTATAGAGACTGAATGGCTCGCCGCACACCAGCTCCACCGAACCCTCGGCGATGCGCCCCGTGCGGATCTCGATGCCGCGCGTGTCGATCATGATCGCGACCTGGACGCCGACCTGCTCCGCGGCAGCGCGGATACGCTCCAGGCGCTGCTTGTGCTCGCCGAAGGTGCCGTGGGAGAGGTTCAGGCGAGCCACGTTCATGCCGGCTTGCATCATGGCCGCCAGGGTTTCTGGCGAGTCCGACGCGGGACCGACGGTGGCGACGATCTTGGTCTTACGGATGCGGGCGCGTTGTGACATCGAGATTTAATTCCAAGTCAGGGGGGTGGGTCGGGTCCCGCGACCGGGGCGCCTCCGAGCTCAGCGCGACCCCGGTCGACAGCGAGCGCATCGAACCGCGCTGCACACCAGAGTACGGGGCGCCCTGAGCCCGCGCAAGCAAGCGTGGAATCCCATCCTAAATGACCTGAAAGATCCGAGGCACGCCGAATCCCCGCAAAGGCGACACCCTGCCCGAGGTAGCGCCTTCCGCATCGACGTTGCGACGAAACATTGCTTTACTTGGCGTCTGCCGCCGTGCGGGGGGAAGGCCAACCACCCCGGCGCCGCATCCGGGCCAGCGATCGTGAATGGCGGGCAAGCAGCGATCGAAGAAGATTCATCAGACATGCGTATCGTCGAGATCATCACGGACAAGGGCAACGCGGACACCCTCGCTGGCATCGCCGAGCATTTCGAGGCGAGCGACTTCTGGTCGTGCGGCGAAGACGAGGATGGCCGGCGGAGCTTCCGCATGCTGGTCCGCGACGAGTCCAGCCAGGGATTGGTGGACGCGCTGCAGACACTGCTGGGCGCCACCGAGGGGTACCGCATCATCATTCTACCGGTCGACGCGGCACTGCCCCGGCCCGACGAAGAGCAGGACGAGGAGAGCAGGCGACGCCGCGCGACCGCAGCCACGCGGGAAGAGCTCTACGACGAGATCGAGCGCGGCGCGAAGCTGGACAGCACCTTCCTGCTCTTGACCTTCCTCTCCACCGTGGTGGCCGCCATCGGACTCGTGGAGGACAGCGTCGCCGTGGTCGTGGGCGCCATGGTGATCGCCCCGCTGCTGGGTCCGAACATCGCCCTGGCCTTCGCCACCTCCCTCGGGGACCGCCGGCTCATGTGGCAAGCGCTCAGGACCAACCTGACCGGGCTGCTCCTTGCCTTCGGCCTGTCCCTGATCATCGGGTTCATCTGGCCGGTCAACCTCGCCAGCCAAGAGATCATGGCACGCACCGACGTGGGTATGGACGGCGTCGCTCTTGCGTTGGCATCCGGCGCCGCGGCCGTGATTTCGCTCACCACGGGACTGTCCGCGACCCTGGTCGGCGTGATGGTGGCCGTCGCCCTGCTCCCGCCCACGGCGACGCTGGGCATGCTGATCGGCAGCGGTCAGGTCGAGCTGGCGACGGGGGCGGCGCTCCTGTTGGCGGTCAACATCGTCTGCGTCCTGCTCGCCGCCAAGGTCGTGTTCCTGGTGAAGGGCGTCAAAGCCCCGGACCTGGATGGAACGCAACCGCGCCAAGCAGTCCATGACCGTCTACATCGCGTTGTGGACAATCCTGCTGCTGATCCTGATCGGGGTGATTCTGCTGCGCGGGTCCCTACTCGCGTGATGCAGCCGCGACGGGTCGTCAGGGTGAGTTATCGCGGTAGGTGCGCGGCGGCACGGGCTCGCCGAAGAGCACGGCGGTGTGGATCAGCAGACGTTCCACGGGACTCAGGCTCGCCCTTTCGGCGACGACCTTTCGCGCCATCTCCGGCTCGTCCGTGATGATGCCGTCCACGCCGATGGACATCATGCGCGACATCGACACCGGGTCGTTCACGGTCCACACGAACACCCGCTTGCCGGCGGTTCGGGCCTTGCGGACGAAACCCGGCGTGGCCATGCCCATGTTGACGGCCAGAAAATCGGCGTCGAGGCGGGTCAGGTCGCCCACCGCGGTGGCCGAGAGCAGTCCGATGGTCCAGTCCGGGCGCAGCGCGCGAATCTTCTGGATAGCCGGGTACTCGAGCGACATGACGGCGACCGCGGAGACCATGTCCGCCTCCTCGACGATCTCCACCACCCGCCGCTCCAAGTCCCTGTCGTAGCCGTAGTACTTGAGCTCGATGACGACCCTCGATCTGCCGCGCACGCTCTCGAGCACCTCGCGCAGCGTCGGCACGCGCTCGGCGGCGAAGGCGGGGTCGAACCAGCTCCCCACATCGATGGTGCCGATCTGGTCAAGCGTGCCATCCCAAACCTTGAGGTCGACCCCGGCCAGCTTCATGAAGTCGCTGTCGTGAATGACCACCACCTCGTCGTCGGCGGATTCCTGCACGTCGATCTCGACCCAGTCGGCACCGTCCTCGATCGCCTGACGGACCGAGGCCAAGGTGTTCTCGGGTGCCTTTCCCGCGGCGCCGCGGTGGGCGACGATGGTGATGTCGTCGCGTACCTCGACGCCTTGAACCAGCCAGGCGCCCGTCAGCGCAGAAATGACGGTAGCTGCGAGCAGGAGCATGGCCAGGCGCGGCGGGGTCCCTATCGCGCCGGGGATGCGAACGGAGGGAGGCCGCTGCGCACGCTCGGCGACCTCGAAACCGGGCGCCATCCGCTCGGCCAAGACGACGGTGGCGAGGGCGAATGTCCCCAGGCTGAATGCGCTGACCAGCAGGTTCGCGACGAACCAGACGGCGGCCAGTCCGCCGAGGACGATCACCAGTATCGCCAGCGACTCGGAAAACAACGGGACGATCCAGCCACCCAGCCCCCGAAGAACGCCCAGCACCAGTGCGCTCATTACAAAGACGGCGAGCGCCCAGAGGGCGACGACCCGCAGGATCAAGCGTCGCCTGCCCGCCGTGAGACGCTCGCTCTCGCCGAACGAGCGCGCCGGGGACACGTCGAGGAACAGAACCAGCGGCAGTGCCAGCGACCACGCGATGAGCTTGCGCACGGCCAGCGTCAGCATCACGGCGAGCAGCAGGCCAATGATCGCAGCCGCGATCCAGAGCTCCGATGGGCGCGTCTGGAGGTAATAGTTGATGTCGTAATCCGTGATCAGCAGCCATGCGACGGCGGCGCCGGCGAGCAGGAAGGGCGCGGCAAGCAGCAGCAGCCGCGCGACCAAGCGGACCGCGAACGCAAGGATGCGATGCGCGCGTCCGGCGGCGAATGCGAGGGCGCTGAGGACGCGACTGCGCGGGCCCGAGGGAAGATTGGCGCCAATGGCCATCATCGAGGCCTGTTCGAGCGCCATGATGGCGATGAGCACCGCGGCAACCAAGATCAGGGATACCATCCCCAGCGGCGTCAGCACGAAGTAGGCGATATCCTGGTCCGCGAGCACGGCACGACCGGAGAGGCCGATCAGCAGGCGGATCAGTACGCCCGTCAGCGGCGCGAGCAGCAGCACGCCGAGAGCGGCGTAGGCGAGATGGATGAGGAAAAGCGGCCGCCAGGTCGCCGACAGGCACCCGAGCACGGCCTTCCAGACCTGAGCGACGCTGTGTTTCATGCCCCTCTCTTACAAAGACGGTGATCATTGGCCATTCTCGCCAAAATCAGCACGCCACCCCAGAAGCGTGGTTCTTGGATAGCTTCATTTTCAAATGCTTACGCGCTTGAACATGGCGTCACATCCCTGTGCCGCGGCAAGCGCTGAATGGATCAGCGCTTAGAATGCCCGTCCCCGCACGGGACCTTACGCGACGGATCTCGCAATTGCCAGGGAAGGACCTTGGCGGCGGCGCCGCGCCCCATCGACCTATCCAGCCGGCGACACCGCGCTGCTTCAGCTTACCGCTCGGGCAGACCGGCCTTTCTCAGCGCAGCCAGGATGTTCGCCAACGCTCGCGGATCCTTGAAAGGGAACGCAAACTCCAAGCGAGTGATCGCCAGGTCGGGGCTCGCGACGATCAGCTCGGCGGCCTCCCATTCGGCCATATCTTCCATTCCGGCCCTGGCGAGGGCCGCCGCGTTCCACATGCGTGCCCGCAGGTAGCCCGGATTGACCGCGAGCACCCGTTGGAACGTAGACGCCGAGTCTTCGTACCTGTCTTGCACGAAGCGTATCTCGCCCAGGATTTCGAGATAAGAGGCCGGCGGCCTGGGGTTCAGCCGCATCGCGCGCTCCAACGCCGACAGGGCCTTGCCGGGACGCCCCGCATAATTGAGGGTCCAGGCAAGCAAGGCATGAGCATCCGCGTAGTTGGGATCGACCTCGATCGCGCGTTCGGCGGCCGCAATGGCCTCTGCATGCCGGCCCTGGAACAGCCTGACTTGGCCCAGGACGAAGTACGCCTGAGGTAGCGCGGGATCCATGCCCGTAGCCTGTTCCGCAAGGTCAGCGGCCAGTTCAAGGGACCGTGTGGGAGTGTCCGTCCAACCGTCGATCGCTTCGCGGGAGTAGGTCAAGGCCAGCCCCGTGTAGGCCCGTGCGAAGGCCGGATCGAGCGTGATCGCTTGCTCGAAAAGATCTCTTGCAGACAGATTCTGCGCCTCGGTGCGGCCCCCGTGTTCCTCGAGCCCGCGCAGATAAAGGTCGTAGGCAGCGACGCTCGCTGTCGGCCGGGTGGTGAGATACGCCTGTTCGGCGGGGGCGATCTCCACCTTGAGCGCGGCGATGACCGCCGCCGTGAGCCTGTCCTGTATGTCGAACACGTCGCTCAATGCCCCGGAGTAGCGTTCGCCCCAGACCGCCCGCTCGGACCCTGCCTCGATGAGCTGGACATTGATCCGCAGGGTGTTGTCGCGCCGCTGGACGCTGCCCACGACCAAGTAATTGACGTCCAGTTCGGCGGAGATCTGTCGTGGTTCCGTGTTTCCGTTCTGGTAGGCGAATGCCGTTCCCGGCGCAATGACCAACAGGCCCTGCACCTTCGAAAGGTCCGTAATCAGATCCGCCGTGATACCGTTGGCGAAATAGTTCTCGTCCGGGGCGGCGCCCAGGTTCGCGAATGGGGCGACGGCCACAGCGGGCTTGCCGGCAAAGGCTGCGGGCAACATGGGTTGAATCCAGTCCCGCTCCAGAGCGCTCCAGGCCGCGAGCAACAGGAGTAGGACGCCGAGGCTCCCGGCTAACCAGGCCACACGCGGTCTCCGGTGCCGGCGCTTGGTCGCGCCGGACGGAATCGAGGCGGCCGCGGCCCGCTCGACCACCTCGTCGATATGCGTCACCTCGGCAATCAACCTATAGCCGCTCTTGGGAACCGTCTCGATCACCCGCGGGTCGTGCGCGTCGTCCCCGAACACCCGCCGCAGCTTCGCGATCGCCTTGGTGACGGAATCCTCGGTGACGACCCTCCCCGGCCAGAGCTGCTCCTCCAATTCGGCACGGCTCACCACGCGCCCGGCGTGCTCGGCCAGGTACAGCAGCACCAGCATGACCTTGGCCTCAAGCCGCGCCTCGTCACCGCCGATCGTCACGCGGAGGCTTGCGGGCTCCACTCCGTAGTCAGCGACCCGGAACGGGGTTGTCTGGGTCAGCAACCGTTCGGTCACTGGTGCCGTTCCTCCTCACAGGATGAGGTGACTGATCGACACGACTTGAGCGCGTCGGGAAATCTTCGGGAAAACACCGCCGTTCCATCGGCACCCTTTTTGAGCATAGCGCTATCTTCTGAAGCGACAACGCCCGGAACCACCCGCTACGGCCGTTCCAGGACACGATGACCGGGGCGCAACGCGAGACAAGGTTGGCGCCCATCGCATCGGCACCAAGACCGGAGAAAAGAAAGATGAAGCACCTCAACACCAGGATTCCCATCGCCGCATTGACACTCGCCGCAGCCACGACCTTCGCGCAAGAGCCGCCGCGGTTCTACCAGGACACCTACCCCGCCCATGCCCTCAAGAGCAGGCTGGAGGCCGAGAGCGTGCTGGTGGGGGACGAGGCGAAGCTCGACGCCAAAACGCGCGAGCTCATCGCCCTGGCGGTCGCTGCCCAGATTCCCTGCGCCTATTGCGTCTACGTGCATGACAAGAAGGCGCGGGCGGAGGGCGCCAGCGAGGCCGAGGTGCGTGAGGCGGTGGCGACGTCCGCCCACGTGCGCCACTGGAGCACGGTACTCAACGGCATGGCCTACGACTTCGACGCCTTCAAGATCGAAGTCGACGCCATGCCGTCTTCGAACTGAGCGGGTGACTGACCGCCGGCCCATGTCGTCTCGACTTCTGCGGCCGCCGTCGTGCGGCCGACGAGACCTTGAACCCCGAGCGCCGGCCCGACGGCCACGGCGGTCAGTAACACCATCCCTCGCGGATAGATCGAACCCTGGAAACCGGGGTGGAGGACGGAAACATGAACATGAGACCGCTGGCGATACTCTCGCTGCTGGCCCTGCCCTTGTTGGGAATCTCCTCGCCCGTCTCGTCGGAAGAGTCCGAAGATACCTGGGAGAAGGTGGTCTTTCACCTGGATGAGACCGCCAACGCACGCTGGGCGCTGATGCTCGCGCGCTCGTACCTGGACGATAGTCCGAAGGCAAAGATCGTCATCGTCGCCTATGGCCCCGGAATCGACTTCCTGCTCGACGACGCAGCAGACAAACGCGGCAATCCCTATGACCACGCAGTTCTGACCCTTGCGGAACGAGGGGTGGACTTTCGCGCCTGCGCGGCGACGCTCGAAGCGCGGAGCATCGCCAGGGAAGATCTGCTCGACGCCGTGACCATCGTGCCCTCCGGCATCTCCGAGATCGCCAGGCTCCAGTTGAAGGAGGGTTACGCGTACCTCAAGCCCTGACGGGTATGGCGGCGCGAGGAATCGGACCACGCCACCGCACGTATCTCGGCGACCCGTATCGGCGGTCCAGACCAAAAAGGTACCCGGCCCGCCAGGTAGCCTGAGCAAGAGGCAGGCTCATTGTTCTCACACGGAGGCCCCTGATGCAGAAGACAAGCCGGCTCCTCGACAATCCGAGCCCAGCACCCTTCAACCTTCCCATCGGACGGCGGCGATTCACGCAATGGCTTGCCGCAAGCCTGCTCTTGGGCGGTCACCGGGCCCATGCCACCGCGCGAAAGGGCGCAGGGGAAGACGTGACACCAGCCAATCGGCTCAAGGTCGCGGCGATTCAGATGGCACCGAAGCTCGCCGATGTGGAGTCGAATCTGGCTCAGGCCGAGAACCTGATGCGGGAGGCAATTCGTCGAGGCGCGGAGTGGATCCTGTTGCCGGAGGCGTTCACCTCCGCGGCGGCCTTCCACGAGGACATGGTCAGGGCCGTCCGGCCGCTGGACGGTGCGCCCGCGCGGTTGCTGGAGGGCGTGGCACGGGAAGCGGGCGTGGTGGCGGGAGGGTCTTTCTTCGCCCGGGACGGGGATCACGTCTACAACAGTTTTCTGCTGGTGTTCCCCGATGGAACCAGGTACCGCCACGACAAGGACTACCCCACCTATTGGGAAACCTGCTACTCCGAGAAGGGATCGGACGACGGGGTGTTGAGCACGCCCGTCGGTCCGGTCGGGGTGGCCCTGTGCTGGGAGATGGTTCGCTCCGGCACGGCGGCGCGGTTGTCGGGCAAGGTACGGATGCTGCTCACCGGCTCGACCTGGTGGACCCTGCCGGACGACGCCAGCGCGGATCACCCGTTGCGCGCGGTGAATCTCAACATGCTCCGCGAATCCCCGCCGCGTCTTGCGCGGATGCTGGGGGTTCCTGTGGTACATGCCTCCCACGCCGGACCCTTCCAGGGCTTCGACAGCCCGGAGCTGCCGGACGTGCCCTACCGCTCGGTCTACCTCGGCGAAACCATGATCACGGATGCGACCGGAAAACTGCTCGCGCGCATGGGTATGGGAGGACGGCGCGGGAGTGATCACGGCGGACATCGTCCTGCCCGCCGACCCCATGCCGTCGGAGGCGATTCCCGACCGGTTCTGGCTGCCGAAGCAGATGCCGCAGGAGTGGAAAGACGCCTGGGACCGGTGGTTCCCGCGGGGAGAGGACTATTATCGCACCGTGACCCTACCCTATCTCGAAACCGGTCAGCTCGAAGAATACGTACCGCCGTACCTTCGGTAGTCGGGGACGGACGCCAAGCTCTCGGGTGAGTCCGAAACTGCCGCCCGATGACATTCGGTCGCGTGGTTCTACAGGCCCAGTCGGGCGAGGATGGACTCCAATCGCTGCGTCTGGCGGACATCCGTCATCGGATAGGTCTGAAGCCAGTCCCGAATCGAGAATTGCGGGTCGATGGCTCGGATCTCCTGCGCCTCCCACTCAGCGCCATCCCGGTCACCGTCGTCGTCCAGCACGGCCGCGAGATAGACGCGCGCCTCGAGGTTCGCGGGATTGCGCGTGATCGCCTCGCGCAGATTGATCAGCGCCTGGTCAGAATCGCCGAGGAAAAAGTAGGCGCGGCCGAGCAATAGAAAGTAGAGGTAACCCGCCTCCGGATTGAGCCGCATTGCGCGGCGCAGCAGCGGGATCGAGGCGGATGGGTCACCGACGTAGGTCTCGATCCCTCCCTTGAGGGCGAACGCGTCGCCAAAGGAAGGCGCCAGAGCCAGGGCTTCGTCCAGATGCGCAAGGGCCTCGGCGTGGCGCCGCCGCTGTGCACTGACATAGCCGAGCACCCAGTGCGCCTCGGCCAGGTCCGGATCGATCTGTACCGCGGTCCGCGCCATTTCCTGAGCCCGGCCCAGGGATGCCTGGCCGTCCTCCGACCACTGATTGCGATAATCGGCCGCGTATGTCAACGCCAGACCGCCGTAAGCCCGGGCAAAGGCGGGGTCCAACTCGATGGCGCGCAGGAAAAGCCTCGTTGCCTGCGCGTTCTCCTGTTGCGTGCGCACCAGCAGCGCGGCCCGGGCGCGAAGGAACAGGTCGTATGCCTCGACGGAACGGCTGAAGCGGCGCGCGAGCCGCCGACGCTCGGCCTCGGTGATCTTGACCGAGAGCGTTTCCGCGAGCCGCGTCCCGATCTCGTCCTGGACCGCGAAAATATCCTCGAAGGGGCGGTCATAACGCTCGGCCCACAGCTGTCGCCCGGTGGACGCCTCGACCAGGCGCACCTCCACGCCGATGCGTCCTCTGCTCCGCTGCACGCCTCCCCAGATCTCGAAACCTGCCCTGGCCGATGGTCCCGCGCCGGCGCGCAGCGTAACCGATGCGGTTTCAGCCGCGATCGCCGTGAGCCCGGAAAGTCGCGAAAGATCCGTCGTCAGTTCCGCGGCCAGTCCACGGGCAAGGTAGAGTTGATCCGGGTCGTCCCCGAGGACCTGAAACGGATGAACCAGGACGGTAGGCAGAGCGTCGGTGGTACTCAGGGCATCCGCCTCGGGAAGCACGCCATCGGTAGGGAAAGGGTCGGGAGGAGCACCCGCGCGATAGAGATAGATCGACGTCAGACCCAACAGTGCGGCTGTCAGGCCAATCGCGGCGTAGGAGAGAAACCGGGGACGCCAGGTCGCCCCCTGGTTTACGTTCGGGCGGCGGTCGCCGCTCGGGACGGGCGCGCCGACTTGGGCGATCAGACGATAGCCCCGTTTGGGTACGGTCTGGATGTAACTCGGCTCGCGCGGGTTGTCCCCGAACGCCTTGCGCAGCTTGATGACCGCCTGGGTCAGCGCATCGTCTCCCACGACCACGCCCTCCCAGAGCGCGGCGAGCAGCTCGTCCCGGCTGACGACCTCTCCCGGGCGCCGGGCGAGGAAAAACAGCAACTCCATGGCCTTGGGTTCGAGGTGAATCGACTGTTGGCCGCGACGCAGGACGTTGAGTGCGAAGTCCGCGTCCCAATCGCCGATCCGCATCACCCCCGATGGCACGCCGGTCGACTCGCGTAGCGCGAGCGCCGCGTCGTCGTCGGAGTTGTCTTGCGTCTGGGTCATGGAAGACTGGATCGTCGCCGATTCATCGCCAAAGCTTAGCCGCTTCCGTGGGCACATTGACTGGATCTGCACTATAAAGTCCCCAAGTCGAAACGGCGCCACGGCAGTGTCTCTGGCGCCGGTTCAGGGAGCTGGGTCCGCCCGGGCGATCGTGCATGCCGGCACGGGCCGGCGGCCGGCTTCGAGTTCTTCCCGAAAATGAGCTACAGGTGAGCTATGAATTACCGCGTATTCGTCCGTGCGTCGACAAGGATCACGACTCGTAGGAGATTTTCGATTCGGCTGGCCGCATCCCTGGCTGCCGCACTGCTAGGGTGGTCAGCCGCGGTACCGGCCGATCCGCCATCCGACTGGACCTTTCATCCATTGGACGAGGCGCTGAAGCTCGCCCAACAGGAGCAACGGCGCGTGTTCCTGTATTTCGGGCGCCACGGTTGCCCGTCCTGCGACAAGACCAATCGCGAGAGCTTCACGGACGCGCGGGTCATCGAGAAATACCGGGCCAACTATGTGCTGGCGTATGCGGACGCCGAGAGCGGGGAGCGGCTGCGCCTGCCCAGCGGCGAGCGCGTCACCGAGATGGAGCTGGGCGTGAAGCTCAAGGTGTTCGGCACCCCCTTCTTCTACTTCATGGAGCCGGACGGCACGCCGGTCTATCGTGCGCCTGGATATCAGAGTGCCGAGGAATTCCTGCTCTTCGACCGCTACGTCAACGGCGGCCACTACAAGCAGCAGACCTTCGCCGAGTTCAAGGCGGACCAATCATGAAGCGTCTGGCGCTGCAGCTGGTCCTGTTCCTGCCGGGTGTGGCGTTGGCCGAACCCTGGACCTTTGGCGACCCGATCACGGTAGCGGGTACCGAGGAGACCCCGCACTACCATCATCTGGACGGCGCGGGCCGGCAGCATGTCGCGGCATCGGGAACGGACGTCGCGCTGGTCTGGGAAGACGACCGCAGCGGCGATCCCCAAGTCTATTTCGCGGTCAAGCCGCACCCGGCCGGGTCTTTCTCCCGTACCTACCAGCTGAGTGATGGCGAAGAGGCCTATGAGCCGTCCATCGCCCTGATCGATCAGGACCGGTGGCTGGCTGCTTGGGAACAGGACGGTGCGGTGATGGCCCGGATCATCGATGCCCAAGGACCAGGGCCCATTGCGCCTCTGGCCGACAAGGGCAGTCGCCAGGTGACCCTGGCCAGCGACCAAAAGGGGCGCATTGCCGCGGTCTGGGCACGCGAGCAGGACAACGGCCAACGCATCGAGGCCGCCGAGCTGAGGCTCGAGAATCGCGGCGTGGCGTTAGCTGGACCGGCCATACCCGTCGCGCCGGTTGGCGATCATCCGTTCCAAGGCTACCCGGCCGCCGCCTGGGGGGCCGATGGCGCGCTGAACCTTGCCTGGGAGGACCGGCGAGCGGGACACACCCGTCTGTTCCACACCCAGCGAGCGCCCGGACAGGCCTTTGCCCCGGAACGTCAGCTGAACGAGCACTTCGCGCCGACGGAGGACGGTAGCGAAACGACCGGTCTCGGCAGCGGTGTGATGCGGGTGATGCTGGCCGCTGATCCGGCTGGCACGCTCCGGGCCGTCTGGCTGGACAAGCGCAATGCGAACTCCGGATACGCGGTCTGGGGCGCGGCGAGCAAGGACGGCGGTCGCACCTTCGGAACGAACCAGATGGTGCAGGACGCGCTCGGCGACGCGGTCCCACAATGGCACGCCGCGCTGGCGGGCGGCAAGATCGGATTCGTTGCGGCGTGGGACGATACCCGCGAGGGTTGGGGCGATACTGGCGAGCCGGGCGATGTCTTGTTGTCCTGGAACACCGACGGAACCTGGAGCCCCGACCTCGTGGTGCCAGGGGCCTCCGGCGAGGGCTACCAGGGCAGCCCGGCGATCGCGCTCGACCCGCAGGGCGACCTGCATCTGATCTGGATCGAGCGCGATGACCTGTCATCGCCGTCGCGCTTGCGATACCTGCGTGCTACGTTCAGTGGACCCTGACCGGTTTCATGCCCGGTTTTACGCTACCGCCCAAGGAACGCCATCCGACCCATGCTCAGACAACTCATGAGAGCCCTCGTTGCCAGCACGCTGCTCGCCGGCAGCGTGCACGCAGCCGATTTGATCAAGACCCACAAACTCGGCGAAGACGTCTACGCCCTGATCGGACCGCTGACGAACCGCACCCCTGAGAATCTCGGCAACAACGCCAATTTCGGCGTCGTCATCACGGAGGAAGGCGTGGTGCTGATCGACTCGGGCGGCACTTATCTGGGCGCGCAGATGATCGACACGGCGATCCGGGAGATCACCGACAAACCCGTCACGGTGGTGATCAACACCGGGGGCCAGGACCACCGCTGGCTCGGCAACGGCTATTTCAAGGCACGGGGCGCCCGCATCATCGCCAGCGAGAAGGCCGTCGCCGATCAGAAGGCGCGCGCCCGGGACCAGCTCCTCGCGCTGGGCAGCCTGGTCGGCAGCGAAGGCGTCAAGGGCACCGAGCCCATCTACGCCGACGAGACCTTCGCGGGCGGCAAGACGCTGACCCTGGGCAAGACCCGTTTCGAGATCCAGGACGCCGGACCTGCTCATACGCCGGGTGACAGCTTCGTCTGGCTGCCCGATCACAAGATCGTATTCAGCGGCGATATCGTCTACATGGACCGCATGTTGAGCATCGGCCCCCAGTCCGCGCACCGCGGCTGGATCGAGGCCTTCGAGACCATGGCCGCGCTTGAGCCCGCGGTGGTGGTTCCCGGTCACGGGGACCCCGCCGACTTGGCCAAGGCCACCGCCGACACCCACGACTACCTGGTCTTCCTGCGCAAGGCCGTCACCGAGTTCATGGACCAAGGCAGGGGAATCGAGGACATCGGCGATCTCGACCAGTCGCGTTTCGACTATCTCGACAACTACGACGTGCTCCATGGACGCAACGCCCAGCGCGTGTTCGAGGAACTGGAGTGGGAGTGAGTGTCGTGCGTTGCGTCGAAGGCCAGGCCGATTCGGGTGGCGCAGGCAGCTGTCAACGCCTCAGCGCCTGGCCCTCATAGCCAACCTTCGTTTGCAGCGACTTGACCATGGCGTCGGCCTCCCCACGGTTCGCCAGGGGTCCAACGCGAACGCGATGGTACGCCTTGCCCTCCACTCGGGATTGCTCGATGAAGGCGCTGTAGCCTTGCGCCTTGAGTTCCTTCAGGAGCCGCTGGGCGCCGGCCGCCTCGGTCAGACTCGCTACCTGGACGACCCACCCGCCATCGGACGGCCCTTCCGCCGGGGGCTCGGCGATCAGTGGCAGCCTCGGCGGGGCGATCGGCAACTTGTCATCAAGGGCCTTCAGCACCGGGGCATCACGCCCGTAGACGTCCCCCCGAAATGAGACGCCGGCGTCCTCCAACACCTCTGCGGTCCAATAGAGGATCAGAATCGGCATGGGTTGGGCCAGGTCGACGCGCGTCGTTCGCTCGGAGGCAATCACCTCGTCGATCCGCGTCCGATCCCAACCCCCGGTTCCCGAAAGGACCAGCTCGGTGAGCTCCAGCGGGCGCTCGACCCGGATGCAACCCGAGCTTGCCGTACGCTGAACTTGCTCGAACAGCCGCTTGCTGGGGGTATCGTGCAGGTAAACGAGATGCTCGTTCGGGAACATGAGCTTTACCTGGCCCAAGGCATTATCCGGGCCAGGATCTTGGCGCAGGACATAGGGGAAGGTTTCGCTGGACCAATCCACCGCGCTTGGCTCGACCTCAGTGCCATCGCGGTCCAGGATCCTCAATCCCTTATGGCGGACGATATCCGGGTTGTTACGCGCCTCCGGGATGATGTCTTCGCGCAGAATGCCGGGGGGAACGATCCAGGTCGGATTGAAGACGACGAACTCAATCTGGTCGCGGAAGATGGGCGTCTCCCGGTAGGTCTTGCCGACTTGCACCCTCGATGACCAGGTTACCTTGCCCCCGCGCACCAAATAGACGCGAAAGCCCGCGATATTGACCAGCACCAAGTCTTTCGGAAGGTCGCGCTGCACCCACCGGGCGCGCTCCAGATTGACGCGAATCTGGTCAATTCGCCTTGCCACCGGAACATTCATGGCGGACAGCGTGGCTGGACCGATCGCACCGTC
The DNA here is from genome assembly GCA_963698495.1 of uncultured Gammaproteobacteria bacterium. Taxonomy (GTDB): domain Bacteria; phylum Pseudomonadota; class Gammaproteobacteria; order Chromatiales; family Chromatiaceae; genus CAVORB01. The sequence continues at coordinate 154,761 of CAVORB010000020.1, forward strand.
CGCGGCCAAGCCATGTCGCCGTTGAAACCGCTCGACGGCACGCCTGAGGTTCTCGTCGTACAGGTCGTCGTGCTTCGGATCGGATCCGGCGAGGTCCCCGCTCACGCGCAACCGCGCCCGAACGGCTTGCACCCGCGGGTCAGTCATCTCCGGCTTGAGAACGGGCCCGGAGTCGATGCGGGTCCAGCCTCCTTTGGCGGCGATGGCTCGATAACGTTTCAGCGCCGCCTTGAGCCCGCGGTAGAAGTCGGGCTCGGGCAGGAGGGCATCGATATGGCTCACTGGGGAGGGCGACGCCATCGCGAGTGTCAACTCGCGGAGCGGATTCGCGGTCACGAGCTGTCGCTCGAAATTCCAGTTCGGGTCCAGGGTGGCGGGATCGACTTTCCCGTATGCGCGATGGTGTGCCATGCGCAGAAAGGCATCCATGAGCAAGAGCTCGAGATCCGCCCGTTCCCGCATGGACATCGGCTGGGTCCCTGAGAGCATCTCCGTCAGGACCCGGCGGTGGTAATCGTCGGGATTAAGACCGTACGCTAGCATTCCTTCAATGCCGGCCACGACGTCTCGGATCCTCTTGTCGTCGAAGGCTGGGGCATAGGCACGCTGTTCGTAGAAATCGGTGATGAGCCCGACTGCCGCGATCGTGGCCCCCTGGACTTCGAGGCTCCCGCTCTGCCGCATCGCCTCGACGCGAGCGGTAAGCTCGAGGTTCGCCTTGGCCGAGGCGACCGAGACAACGACGAAGGACAAAAGGAACAGTAGGGCCAGGGGCCAAGGGTGAAGACGCATCACAACGCTCTGGACATGGGACCGGAGAGGGGGTGGCAAGTGTAGCTGTCAGGCCACGGAAACGCCACGGAGTACGGCCCTGGCTCGAAGCCAACGCGGCGCCTGATCAGGGGCAAACCATGCTCTAGCCCCAAAGGAAATATCGGCCCGAATCCCGCGCCTCGATAACAAAGTGCCACGCAAGACCACCGTTTGCGCCAGGCATCGTGCCTATGCTGGAACCATGCGAACCCACCTCGAAATCGGTGACGGCAAAGACAGCACATCGGTCGTCCATGTTTCCAGTGACCTGATCTCGGGCGGATCGCCAACAAGGAGACCGGCCATGTCGTTCGACCTGATCAACACCCTCCCCAACCGCGAGATAGAGACCCATGCTTGCGTGGCCTCAGCCGCGCTGATCGACTCGGGCGGCACCTATCTGGGCGCGCAGATGATCGACACGGCGATCCGGGAGGTCACCGACAAGCCCGGACCCTGGGCAAGACCCGTTTCGAGATCCAGGACGCCGGACCTGCTCATACGCCGGGTGACAGCTTCGTCTGGCTGCCCGATCACAAGATCGTATTCGGCAGGGATATCGTCTACTTCGACCGCATGTTGAGCATCGGGCCTCAGTCCGCGCACCGCGGCTGGATCGAGGCCTTCGAGACCATGGCCGCGCTGCAACCCGCGGTGGTGGTTCCCGGTCACGGGGACCCCGCCGACTTGGCCAAGGCCACCGCCGACACCCACGACTACCTGGTCTTCCTGCGCAAGGCCGTCACCGAGTTCATGGACCAAGGCAGGGGAATCGAGGACATCGGCGATCTCGACCAGTCGCGTTTCGGCTATCTCGACAACTACGACGTGCTCCACGGACGCAACGCGCAGCGCGTGTTCGAGGAGCTGGAGTGGGAGTGATCGTGCAGGGTCGCGTCGCAGCCGCCCGCTATCGCTGACGGGCGGTGCCCCGCGGCGGGAAGATGACGTCCTCGGATTCGTCTACCACTGCTCGCCAATCGTTGACACGACCCGCGACAACAGACGGCGCTCATCTCGGGCGATCGCGCTCAATTTGGCCCTATCGATTATCCGGTGACCGCGCCTGAAAACGCCAAGACCGGACGTCTCCGGATTGGGGCCACACGTGGCGCAGATCCGCCGGGAATCCGGCGATGGCCATCAATCCGTGTCCCTGTCGCCGGTTATCTCGTGGTCCCCGAATCGTTCGATGCCGAGGCGGCGAACCCCCGCAATGCCGCTCCGGCACCGACGGAAGGCCAACCTGAACCCGACGCAACGAAGGAGAGCGATATGTTGACCAAGAAGATCGAGGCATCGAGCCCGGACGAGGCGGATGCGCTGCTTGCGCCCGCCTACGGGCGCCGCGGCATGATCCGGCCGGTGCCCAAGTTCCGTCTCCCCGAGCACCAGACGGACCCCGACACCGCCTACAACGTCATCCACGATGAGTTGATGCTCGATGGCAATTCCCGGCTGAACATGGCGACCTTCGTGACGACCTGGATGGAGCCCCAGGCCGAAAAGCTGATGGCCGAGTCCTTCGACAAGACCATGATCGACAAGGACGAGTATCCACAGACGGCCGCGATCGAGGAGCGCTGTATCAACATCGTTTCCAACCTGTTCAACGCACCAGACCAGGGTGTCGGGGCGTCGGCAATCGGCTCCAGTGAGGCGGTGATGCTGGCCGGCATGGCGCTGAAATGGCGCTGGCGCGATCGCCGTCGCGCACAAGGCAAACCGACCGACAAACCCAACCTGATCCTCGGCGCCAATGTCCAGGTCGTGTGGGAGAAGTTCTGCCGCTATTGGGAGATCGAGCCCAAGTACATTCCCATGGAGAAGGGCCGGTACGTGATCACGCCGGAAGAGGTGCTGGAGCAGACCGACGAGAACACCATCGGCGTGGTCGCGATCCTCGGCACCACCTTCACGGGAGAGCTCGAGCCCATCGAGGCGATCCACGACGCCCTGGTCAAACAGAACGCCGAAACCGGCCGGGAGGTCCCGATGCACGTCGATGCCGCCAGCGGCGGTTTCGTCGCGCCCTTTCTGCACCCGGAGCTTAAGTGGGACTTCCGGCTACCGCTGGTCAAGTCCGTCAATGTCTCGGGCCACAAGTACGGCCTCGTCTATCCGGGCATCGGATGGGTGGTCTGGCGCAGCCATGAGGACCTGCCGGAGGACCTGATATTCCACGTCAACTATCTGGGCGGCGAAATGCCGACGTTCACGTTGAACTTCTCGCGTCCCGGCAACCAGGTCGTCGCCCAGCACTACAACTTCCTGCGCCTGGGGTGGGCCGGCTATACGCAGATCATGGAGGTGCTGGGAGAGACCGCGACCGGCCTCGCCAAAGGCATCGGCGCGGTCGGTCCGTTCGAGCTCATCAGCGACGGCAGCAGCATCCCCGTGTTTGCGTTCAAGCTCAAGGACGAGGTCACCAGCTACAGCGTGTTCGATATTTCCGACAAGCTGCGCGAGTATGGATTGCAGGTGCCAGCCTACACCATGCCGGAGCACGCAGAGGACGTTGCGGTTCTGCGCATCGTTGTCAGGGAGGGCTTCAGCGCGGACATGGCCAGCATGTTGCTCGATGACATCAAGAAGGCGGTCGAGCACTTCGAAGGCCTGACGGGGCATATCGCCAAGGCCCCGGCACCCCAGTTTGCCCACTGATTCGGCGATCTCACGACGAGATCCCCGCAGCGGCCGGGGCGGCGCGCGTGCCGCCCCCGCTCGCATCGCCTCGCGACCGCTCCACGCTGGCGACGCAGCCTGGATTCACGGACTGTTCGCATTCGCATCCTTATCCCGCCCCGCCGGCATTGGCTGCCTTCGCCGCCCGCGAAACAGGTAGACGATCATCGCGGCCACCCCGATCACGACCATGCCGATGACCCAGGGGTTGAGCTTGCGTAGGAATCCATCCACCGCATGCAGGTGCTCGGAAAGATAGAAGGTTCCCAAGCCCCAGAGGCCAACCCAAAGCACCGCCCCGATGATGTTGAAAGCGGTGAATACCCACCAGCGCATCTCGAGGATTCCGGCAACGATGCCGTTGAGCTGGCGTGGGCCATCCAGGAAGCGCGCCAGGAGGATGAAGCCGCCGCCATAGCGCTCGAACAGCGCAGCGATCCTGGCTTCCCGCGCCTCATTGACGCCGAGCTTGCGCAACAGGGGCCGGCCCCCGAGCTTTCCGATCAGGTAGCCCAGGCTGTTGCCCGTCACCGCGGCGAGCACGGCCAGCACTACTACAAGACCAATGTGCAGATGGCCGCGTGCGGACTCCAGCGCGGCAGCCATGAGGACGGTCTGGCCGGGCGCCGGCAGTCCGAAGCCTTCGACCGAAATCGCGCCGGCCACGCCGACGTAGCCGTAGCGCTCGACCAGGGGTTGCGCCGCCACCACTGCGTCTTCGAGGTCTTCGAGCATATGCGCGGCCGACGCAGGGAGCTCGTGCGAAGTTTGCGCCTGCACGGGCGCCACGCCACCAGCAAGCCCAGCAGGCCAATCCTCAGGTTTTCCCGCAGCGCGCGTGTCAATCGGATGATGCGCCCCATGTCTTGCGCCTGTGGTTGCGATGAAGCGCCTGTGGGGCTCAAGTCCCACCCAACTGCGCGAAGATGCAGTCGAGGGCGGGTTGATTGGTCCCAGTCGGATAGAAGCTGTTGATGTCGTTGCTGAACGTGGCCTTGTCGATCTCGCCAGCCCAGAGCTTGCTGGACTCGTCGGCGAAATAGACATCGGAGCTATTGATGTCCAACAGATACTCGATGGGTTGATTGCCGATGCTGTGCTTGCCGCAGTTGGCGGCAAGCTGATTGAGAAACGCGTTCGATTGCGGGCTCTCGGGAGCGAAGCCACCGGCACCGCAGCCCGAAAGCGCAAGGGCGATGACGACGAGAACTAGAGCTTGGGGATCGATGTGCCTCATAGGTGGCTCCTCGTGTTAATGGTGTGTGCCGAATCCGGAATGATCTCGCGAATCGCTCGCCCGGCGCCGGTGGCGAGCAGAAAATGGCAGCGCTCCCAAGAAATGATCCGAAGAAGCTCTGTCGATCACGATCTGCTGAGCTGGCATCCACCACTCGGCTGGGATGGGCGCCGAAGGGGGAACAACAAGGTCTCGTCGCCGCCCTGAGCCGCACCCACCGCAGGGGCTCGTGACCAGTGGCCCAAGCGCTCGGACGATGACCGGACCGCCGCTATTTCTTCCCGGCCTCAACTTGCGCCACTGCCTCCTTGAGCGCCTGCAGGACGAGCCTTCTCGCCTCCTGATCGTCGACGTCCGGGACCTCCCACCCGATAATTCGGCAGTACTTCTTCACCAGATGGTCGATGTCGTGAACGATCTCGTCGCGATACCGCACCACTTCGATTTTTTCCAGGCCAGGCATTGCTTGCTTCTCCTCTTACGCTTGCTCAACGAAACGCGGTCCGTTCGCCCAGAGCATGTCCGCCACACCTCGGCGTACCCGGCGGATGGTGACCGGCCATTGCAGGATGTCCTGGTTTGCCCGGTGGCGATCGTACGCCTGTGCGAGCGCTTCGGGTACCCAAAGCACACCTCCGGTTTCATTCGGCCCCGCAGCACAGACGTACGGCAGCGCACATTATCGGGAGAAGCCGAGTTGAACAGCGTTCCCCCCCAGCCTAGCCGCGAACCGAGGACGGTCGAGGGCTTCGGCTCCCGACAAGAAAGAACGGGTACGCCGATTTCAACAGCGCGTTGTCTCACTGTCGAGTCTTCCGCCGGCAAGAAACCGATCCCCGCGTTGCAGAGTTGCGGCGCCCGATCACGGTTTGCTCCGCCGTTCGCACCTATCCTGGGACCAGACGATGCCAAATCGGACTCAGGCTCCGCGAAAACACTGAGATCGCGGTCTGCGGCTACTGAATCAGCGGCAGCCTGGCCCACGGGATCGCCACCTACTGCCCGACAGCCGAGGCGTTGAGCGTGAGCCGACACCGCGCGGGTCGTTACCGAGGAGACCGGCCATGTGGTTCGACCTGATCATCATCCTCCCCAACCGCGAGATAGAGACCTATGCTCACGTTGCCTCAGCCGCGCTGATCGAGCAATGGGTACGGGCGATGTTCCCCACCGCTGTCGACTGGCGCGTAGTCTGAACCCGAGCTGCCGCCGAGCCGATCCCGCCTGATAGGCCGCCGGATTACCCTCGACTGCGCCCCGGTCCGGCCCCGCCGCGAAACCAGGCTGACACGCGACCCTTCACCCGCGCTCGCGCAAGGCCACGCCAGGTTCGCGAGAACCCCTCGAATACCGCCCCATCGTCTTTCCGCCTGAGACGTGGGCTAACGGACAACGGGCTGGAATGGCGCCCCTGCGCCGAACATGCGGTTTTGTTAGATTGCGCATTGAGCGTGACCCCCTTAGCATCCTGACCTTTTTCGGCAAGCATCATGACCGAGACCATCCGCATCGCCACCCGCAAGTCCCCCCTCGCCATGTGGCAGGCAGAGCATGTGGCCGACACCCTGCGCCGGACTCACCCCGGGCTGGTGGTCGAGATCCTGGGCATGAGCACCCGCGGCGACAAGATCCTGGACGCGCCGCTGGCCAAGATCGGCGGCAAGGGGCTGTTCGTCAAGGAGCTGGAGCAGGGCATGCTCGAGGGGCGGGCAGACATCGCGGTGCACTCCATGAAGGACGTGCCGGTGGACTTCCCCGGCGGCTTGCACCTGCCCGTGATCATGGAGCGCGAGGACCCGCGGGACGCCTTCGTCTCCAGCCAGTACGCGGGCATCGACGACCTGCCCGACGGCGCCTGTGTCGGGACCTCGAGCCTGCGCCGTCATTGCCAGCTCGCGGAACGGCGGCCGGACCTCGCGATCCGCCCGCTGCGCGGCAACGTCAACACTCGCCTCGGCAAGCTCGACGCAGGCGAGTACGACGCGGTGATCCTGGCGGCGGCCGGGCTCATGCGCCTGGGGTTCGAGCAGCGCATCCGGGCGCGTCTGAAGCCGGAGGAGAGTCTCCCCGCGATCGGCCAGGGGGCCATCGGCATCGAGTGCCGGTCGGACGACAACCGGGTGAACGACCTGATCGCCCCGCTGCATCATGCCGACACCGCAGACCGGGTGCGCGCGGAACGGGCCATGAACCACCGCCTCATGGGTGGCTGCCAGGTGCCGATCGCCGGTCACGCCCTGCTCGACGGCGACGGGCTGTATCTGCGAGGACTCGTGGGCACCCCGGACGGGACCAGGATCCTGCGGGCTGAGAGCCGGGGACCGCGTTCCGAGGCGGAGGCGCTGGGCACCGCCCTGGCCGAAGAGCTTCTCGCCCAGGGCGCCGACGCCATCCTGAGCGCGCTGAAGGCGTCCTGAGATCCCCATGAGCGCGCCTTGCGACCTCGGCGGGAAAGGCGTGCTGGTGACAAGACCCGCCGCCCAGGCCGCGGGCTTGTGCCATCTGATCGAGCAGGCCGGCGGGCGTGCCATCCCGTTCCCGACCATCGAGATTCTTCCGTCCGCGCATCCCGAACCAGCCCGGGGCCTGCTCGCCGAGCCCTGGGACCTATTGATCTTCGTCAGCCGCAACGCGGTCGAGCAGGCGCTGCCGCTGCTCCCCGCAACCCGACTACCCTCGGGACCCGAGCTGGGGGCGGTCGGCGCGGCGACCGCCAAGGCACTCGCCGAGGCAGACAGACCGCCGGACTTGGTGCCGAGCGAGGGCTACGACAGCGAGTCCCTGCTCGCCCTCCCCCGGCTCGCGGACATGCGCGGGAGACGGGTACTGATCGTGCGTGGCGAGGGCGGCCGCCCCCTGCTGGGCGACACGCTTGCCGCCCGCGGAGCGGAGGTCGCCTACGCGGAGGTCTACCGCCGGGCCCTTCCCAGGGCGGACGCGGCCTCCCTGCTCATCCGCTGGGACAGCGACGTGCAGCTGGTCACCGCCACCAGCGGCGAGGTGCTCGACAACCTCTGCACGCTCCTCGGTGAGGAAGGCCGGGAGCGGCTGCTCGCCACACCCCTGGCGGTGGTGAGCGAGCGCACCGCCGCTGCGGCCAGGGCGCTCGGCTTCCCGCGCGTGGAGATCGCTGAGCGCGCCACCGACGAGGACCTGCTTGCCGCACTGTGCCGCGCCAGCGGGCACTGACGCGCGGAGGGCCGCTGCGGGAGCTGACCTTGCGCGACAATGGCGCCCGGCTACTCTCAGTAGTGGGGACCTTGCCGTTGCCCAAGGTCAGGGGCCAGGACCATGATCAACCAGCCGACGAACGCCAGCACCCCCGATTCTTCCGCCGTGCCGGGCTGGTCGCACTTCATCCACGGCGCGGACATCGGCGTCGAGGGCCGTGGGCAAAGCCTGGCCGCTTGTTTCGAGCAGGCGGCGATCGCACTCACCGCTGTCATCACCGACCCGAGCCGGGTCCGGCCTTATGAGCCTCTGGAGATCACCTGCAACGCCCCCGACCCGGAGCTGCTGCTCGCGGACTGGCTGAACGCCCTGGTCTACGAGATGGCCACCCGGGGCATGCTGTTCGCGCGTTTTCGCGTCCGGCTCGAGGGAGAGCAGCTGACCGCTACGGTGTGGGGAGAGCCGGTGGATGTCGCGCGCCACCACCCGGCGGTGGAGGTCAAGGGCGCGACCTACACCGCCCTCTCCGTGGCCCGCGGAGGAGACGGCACCTGGACCGCCCGCTGCGTGGTGGACGTCTGACGCGGGGCCTGAGGACGGGATACGACCCATGCCGATCCACAACGAGGACGTCGCCAGGGTCTTCGACGAGATCGCCGACCTGCTGGACATCCGCGGCGAGAACCCGTTCCGCATCCGCGCCTACCGCAACGCCGCCCGCGAGGTGCGCGGCCTGACGAAGGAGCTCGCCCGCCTGGTGCGCGAGGACGCGGACCTCACCGAGCTGCCGGGGATCGGGGACGCGCTGGCGGGCAAGATCCGCGAGATCGTGCAGACGGGCAGCTGCCGGGCGCTGAAGACGCTGGAGAAACAGCTTCCGCCCGACCTCACCGAGCTCCTGCGCCTGCCGGGGCTGGGCCCGAAGCGGGTGCACGCCCTGCACTACGACCTCGACATCCACACCCCGGAACAGCTTTACCGGGCCGCCAAGGACGGGCGTCTGCGCGAGCTGCCGGGCTTCGGCCCCAAGACCGAGGCCGCAATCGCCGCCGCGCTGGAAGCGCATCTCGGGTCCGAGCGCCGCTGGAAGCTGGCGGCGGCCGCCCGCTACGCCGAGCCGCTGGTCGCCTGGCTCGGCGAGACGAAAGGGGTCGACCGGGTGGTGGTCGCCGGCAGCTACCGCCGCGGCCGGGAGACGGTCGGCGACCTGGATATCCTGGTCACGGCCCGGGACCCGAAAGCGGTGATGCAGCGATTCAGCGCCTACGACGAGGTCGACGCGGGTGCAGTCCCAGGGAAGGACGCGCTCCACCGTGATGCTGAAGAGCGGGCTGCAGGTGGACCTTCGGGCGGTGGCCAAGCAGAGCTTCGGCGCCGCCCTGCACTACTTCACCGGCAGCAAGGCCCACAATGTCGCGGTGCGCGGAATCGCCCGGGGACGCGGGCTCAAGGTCAACGAGTACGGCGTCTTCAGCGGCGAGCGCCGGATCGCCGGCGCGACGGAGGAGTCCGTCTTCGCGGCGGTCGGGCTGCCCTTCATCCCGCCCGAGCTGCGGGAGAACCGGGGCGAGATCGAGGCCGCGCGAAATGGCCTGCTGCCCAAGCTGGTGGAGCTCTCCGACCTGCGCGGCGACCTGCACTGCCATACGGTCGCCACCGACGGGCACGCGACGCTGGATGAGATGGTGGCGGCTGCCCGGGCTCGGGGCCTGCGATACCTCGCGATCACCGAGCATTCCAAGCGCCTGACCATGGTCCACGGCCTGGACAGCCGGCGGCTGCTGCAGCAGGTGGAGGAGATCGACCGGCTCAACGAACGGCTGCGAGGCTTCCGGGTGCTCAAGGGCATCGAGGTGGACATCCTGGAGGACGGCGGGCTCGACCTGCCGGATGAGGTCCTGGGCCGCCTGGACCTGGTGATCGGCGCGGTGCACAGCAAGCACCACCTCACCCGCGCCAAACAGACCCGGCGCGTGCTCAAGGCCATGGACCATCCCCACTTCACCATCCTCGCCCACCCCAGCGGGCGCCTGATCGAGGAGCGCGACCCGTTCGACCTCGACATGGCGCGGGTCATCCGCCACGCGCGTGATCGAGGCTGCTACCTGGAGCTCAATGCCCACCCCGAACGGCTCGATCTCACGGACATCCACTGCCAGATGGCCCGCGAGGAGGGCGTTTTGGTCAGCATCAACTCCGACGCGCACAGCACACTCGATTTCGCCAATCTCGCCTACGGCATCGGTCAGGCCAGGCGCGGTTGGCTGGAGGCGGAGGACGTTCTCAATACGCGAGACTTGAAGGACATTGCTCCCGCTGCTGAAGCGCACAATGTGACCCCGCTCCGGCCCCGCAGCGTGACTGCCTGAGTTCCCGAGACCCTGCCAGACCACCAGCTCATTGGCGGAAAGTGCGACCCACGCCCCCTTACCGGGCTCGGGAGCACGGGTAAAATGACGCGCGAGTCCCGGTATCGGGCCGCCCCCTGCAACCCAGGAGCCAACATGGACCTGAGCACCATCGTCTTCATCGCCGTCATCCTGGTGATCGCCTTGTACGCGGTCCAGATCTACAACAACCTGGTGCGGCTCAAGCACAACGTGGCGAAGGCGTGGTCCAACATCGACGTCTCCCTCAAGCAGCGGCACGAGGAGCTGCCCAAGCTGGTCGACGTGTGCAGGCAGTACATGCGCTACGAGCAGGAGACCCTGGAGCGGATCACGCGGGCGCGCGGCGCGGTGTTCGAAGCGCGCGCCCGCGGCGACGTCAAGGCGCTCGGGCCGGCGGAGACGGCGCTGCGCGCGGGTCTCGGTCAGCTCTTCGCCCTCGCCGAGAGCTACCCCGATCTCAAGGCCAACGAGAGCTTCAAGCACCTGACCCAGCGCGTATCCGGGTTGGAGGACACCATCGCCGACCGGCGCGAGCTCTACAACGACAGCGTCAACCTCAACAACGTGCGCATCGAGCAGTTCCCGGACCTGATCGTCGCCCGCCCCATGGGCTTCGGACCCTTCGATCTGCTGGAGTTCTCCAGCGCCCGCGGCGACGTCGACCTCGCCAAGCTGTTCGCGTAACGAAGATGCTGGCCGAAGCCGTCGCAACCGCATCGGCACTGGAGTTCTGGCTCGTAAGCCTGATGGTCGCCGGATTGGCGGCCTTTCTCCTGCGCCACGGGCTGCAGTCCTTCTGGCGTCTTCGCACCATTGCCGATATCCCGACCGCCAAGATCCGCTCCGCGCCGCAGGGTTACGTGGAGCTCGCCGGACAGGCGCTCCCACATGCCGGCCCCGTCTCCGCACCCCTGACCGGTCTGCCCTGCGTCTGGTACCGCTACCAGGTCGAGGAGCGCCGCGGCAGCGGCAAGAACCAGCACTGGGTCACCGTCGACCAGGGCGAGGCAAAGAACCCGTTCCTATTGAACGACGGGACCGGTCGCTGCCAGGTGCTGCCGGCGGGCGCGGAGCTGCACTGCCGCGCCAAGGATGTATGGTACGGCCCCTCTCGCCATCCTTCTGGTCCGCCCGAGCGTCAGTGGCTGATCTTCACCCGCAGCTACCGCTATACGGAAGAGCGGGTCGTCGCCGGTGACGGCGTCTATCTGCTCGGCCGCTTCGAGACGCCGCGGCGAGGCCCCGAGGAGCGCGAGCGTCTGACGCGGCATCTGCTCTCGGTCTGGAAGCGGGACCCGGCGCGGATGCGATCCTTCGATCGGGACGGAGACGGCGACATCAGTCTCGCCGAATGGGAAGATGCCCGGACCAAGGCGCAGCTGGCCGCGGAGCGCTCGGAACGCCGGCTGCAGGCCGAGCCGCCCATGCCGCAAGTCCTGCGTACCGACGACCCGCGTCATCCGTTCGTCATCTCCACCCTGGGCGAGGGTGTGCTGCTCGGCCGGCTGCGGCTGTGGGCCGTCGGTGGCACGGCGGCCTTCGTTGTGCTGGCGTCCGGGGTGGGGTTCGCCGTCCTCGCTCGCCTCTCCCAGGTATCCGCCTTCAGCCCTTGATGCACAGCAGGGGCTCGACCCGCGCGACCTTGCGAGCAAGCCCCGCGGCGTGCGCCGCATCGACCACCGCACTCACGTCCTTGTAGGCCCCTGGGGCCTCCTCCGCCACCCCGCGCAGGCTGGGGCTGCGGATCAGAATGCCGCGCTTGGACAGATCATCGAGCACCGAGCGGCCGTTCCACAGGCGCTTGGCGGCATGCCGGCTCATTGCCCGGCCGGCGCCGTGACAGGCGGAGCTGAAGGCCTGGCGCTCACTCTCCGTGGTGCCGGCAAGGATGTAGGAGGCGGTGCCCATGGTGCCGCCGATGAGCACGGGCTGGCCTGCGGCGCGCAGGGGCTCGGGAATCTCCGGGTGGCCGGGCCCGAAGGCCCGGGTAGCGCCCTTGCGGTGGATGAACAGGCGTCGCCTGCGCCCCTCGACCTGATGCTCCTCGACCTTGCAGGTGTTGTGCGAGACGTCGTACAGGAGGTCGATGCGGGCCTCGGGCAAGATGTCCGCGAAGGCCTTGCGCGTCAGGTGGGTGAGGATCTGCCGGTTGGCCAGGGCGCAGTTGATGCCGGCGCGCATGGCGCCGAGATAGCTCTGTCCGACGGGCGAGTCGATGGGGGCGCAGGCGAGCTCGCGGTCCGGCAGCTTGATGCCGAGCTGCCCGGCCGCGAGCAGCATGCGCCTGAGGAATTCGGTACCGATCTGGTGGCCGAGCCCGCGGGAACCGCAGTGAATGCTGACCATCACGTCGCCGACCGCCAAGCCGTAGGCGCGGGCGATGACCTGGTCGAAAACCGCGGTCACCTCCTGGACCTCGAGATAGTGGTTGCCCGAACCCAGGGTGCCCATCTCGTTCTGCTGGCGCTTCTTCGCCTTGTCCGAGACCTGGGACGGATCGGCCCCGGCCATGCACCCCTGCTCCTCGATGCGCGCGAGGTCCCGCTCCTCCCCGAAACCCCGTTTCACCGCCCAGCGCGCGCCTTCCGCCAGCATCCGCTCCATCTCCTTGGGCGCAAGATGGATCAGGCCGGTGCTGCCCACGCCAGCAGGAATGCGGTGAAAGAGTGCGTCCGCCAGCGCCTCCTGCACCGGCATCACTTCTTCCCTGGTGAGCCCCGTGTGCAGGGTGCGCACGCCGCAGGAGATGTCGAACCCCACGCCTCCGGCGGATACCACGCCGCCCTCCGCGGGGTCGAAGGCCGCCACACCGCCAATCGGAAAGCCGTAGCCCCAGTGCGCGTCGGGCATGGCGTAGGAGGCCGAGACGATGCCCGGCAGGCGGGCCACGTTGGTCGCCTGCTCGCGAACCTTGTCGTCCATGTCCCGGATCAACCCATGGTCGGCGAAGATGACCGCGGGGACGCGCATGCCATCCCGGGGAGGAATGCGCCAGGCGGTATCGGAGATGCGTTCCAGGCAATTGGTGTCCACGACAATATCCTCTCGGCAGGCGGCCGACGGGCGGCCCTAACCTCTAGTGTAGGAGCCGAGAGCCCCCATCGCCCGCAGGGCCGGCTCAGGAAAACGCCAATCCATTCGGCGCCTTCCGCGGCAAACGGATGTGCATGCTGAACCTGGCCCGGATGGCCAACAATCGGCGGCTTCTCAGGGACGGCTCAGGACCCGTTCAGCAGCAGATGGACGGCGATGCTCGCCACGTAGCCGAGGGCGATGGCAGGCGTCCACTTGAGATGGCTGAGAAAGGTGTACTTGCCCCTTGCCTGTCCCATCAATGCCACCCCGGCGGCGGAGCCGATGGAGAACAGGGAGCCGCCGACACCGGCGGTCAGGGTGACCAGCAGCCACTGGCTGCGCGACATGTCCGGCTCCATGGTCAGGACGGCGAACATGACCGGAATGTTGTCGACGATGGCCGAGATGAGGCCCACCGATACGTTCGCGGCCGTAGGACCCCATTGGGTGTACATGATCTCCGAGGCCATCGCCAGGTACCCGATGAAGCCCAGACCGCCGACGCACAGGACCACGCCGTAGAAGAACAGCAGGGTGTCCCATTCGGCCCGGGCCACCTTGTTGAAGACGTCGAACGGGACCACGTCGCCCAGGGTCGCGGCGCGCTCCTGATTGGCCTCATGCCAGCTGTGGTGGGTCATGCGCAGATAGAAGCCAAAAAACTGCAGATAGCCCAGACCCGTGAGCATGCCGAGCACGGGGGGCAGATGCAGGAAATTATGGAAGCTCACCGCGGTGACGATCGTCGCCCCGAACAACAGGATGATCCGCCGCGCGCCCCGCTTCATGGGCACGATCACCGATGAGGTCTCAGGCTTGAGATCGGGTATGGCGAAGTGCATCAGCACGGCCGGTACCAGGAAGTTGACGACGGCGGGCACGAAGAGGGAGAAGAACCCGAAGAAGTCGATGATCCCCTTCTGCCACACCATCAGGGTGGTGATGTCCCCGAACGGACTGAAGGCGCCTCCCGCGTTGGCGGCCACGACGATGTTGATGCATGACAGGGTCACGAAGCGGGAGTTGTCGCCGCCCACCGCCAGCACCACCGCGCACATGAGCAAGGCGGTGGTGAGGTTATCCGCAACGGGAGAGATGAAGAACGCCAGGACCCCGGTCATCCAGAACAGAGAACGGAAACCGAAACCCTCCCGGATCAGCCAGGCGCGCAGGGCATCGAACACCCGCCGCTCCTGCATGGCGTTGATGTAGGTCATGGCCACCAGCAGGAACAACATGAGCTCGGCGTACTCGAGCAGATTGTGGCGCACGGCCGCCTCGGCCTCGTGCCCAAGCCCGTTTGCGCTATAGACGTAGGCGATCATGCCCCAGATGATGCCGGCGGCAATGATCACCGGCTTGGACTTTCGCAGGTGCAGGAACTCCTCCGCCATCACCAATGCGTAGGCGAGGACGAAGACCGCCAAAGCGGCCAGGCCCACCTTCTCCCCGGTCAGGTCGAGCCGCTGCGCCATGTCCGCGGCCACGGCGGAACCGGGCGACAGGACGACGGTGAGAACGGTCGGGAGCAGGAAACGCAACATGGGGAATGGGCGCCTTTCAGCCGGAGCATCCGGGACCAATGGTGACGCAAAGCAGACGGCGCGCCAAGTGGCTCGCATTTGGGCGGCGCGGCCGCTGGCACCCGCCCCTGCCGCTGGCGGTCGAAACGGGTACCTGCTAGGCTCAGCGCGGGGGAGCACGGTTCTCCAACGCCCAATGGTGCCAACATGGAACATCGTCTGCGTCGACGCCCGGAAGCGGCCTGCGCGCCGATTCTCATCGCTCTCGTCTCTCCTCTCCCAGCATGGGCGGGAGAGGTCGGCGTATCAGACGAGCTGGAGCGTCTCTCCGCCGCCCATGGCTTCAGCGTCAAGGGAATCGAGCAAGTGGAGGAGGCGCTCGGCCGCGCCGAGGGAGACGACCTCTTGCGGCGATTGCGACGGCTGCTGAAGGCGTTCGACCACGTCATCGTGCAGGACGCCGAGGGAGGGGTCGAGAAGGTGATCATCCTCGGCGCCAAAACGCCCGTCGCGGCAGCGCCGCCACCCGTCTCCGAGCCCGAGGGCGAAGAGACGGCCGCCACCCCGGACAGCGAGGGGGAAGTCAGCGAGGGCGACATCGTCCTCGAGACCATCCGGCAGGGCACGCAGCACGCCGTAACCCTGGCATTGGAAGGACAGGGAGACGCACGCATCGAGCAGACCCTGCTGATCGATACGGGCTCGGACAGCCTGGTGCTGCCAGCCTCTCTGGCAGAGCAGCTCGGGATCTCGCCGAGCGACCTGAGTCAGCGCGAGATGCAGACCGCCAACGGCAAGGTCGATGCCCGCGTCGGCAAGGTGCAGGCCTTGTGGCTGGGCGAGACGCGGGTCACGGACATCGACGTCGCCTTCGTCGAGGACGCAAAGCTCGGCGGCGGGCTATTGGGGATGAACGTGCTTGGCCGTTACCGGATGACCATCGACGACGAGAGCAACAAGCTCACCTTGAGCCCCAAGTAGGAACTCGGCGACCCGAAACGTCTCGCGGCGGCGGCTGCCGGGCGGCGGGGTCTTGGCGGTAGAAGTCCCTGAGCTGGGCGTAGACCTGGGGGTATTCGCCATGCAGCAGGTGCGGAAGCTCGAAGAAGGCCTCGCTCACCACGGCGAAGAACTCTGCCGGTGACTCGGTAGCATAGGGATCGATGGGGGTGTCCTCTCCGCTTTCGACACGTCTGACCATGTCGCGGTAAGCGGCCGAAAATACCTGCGCCCACGTGCTATCGCTCATCCCCGCATGCAGGGGCGGGTGACCGTTTGCGCTGCCGTTGCGCATATCGAGCTTGTGCGCGAGCTCGTGCACGACCACGTTGAAGCCGTCCCTGACCTGACCCGCCTCCACGTCTGCCCACGACAGGATGATCGGGCCCTGCTCCCAGGCCTCGCCGCTCAGGGGCTCTTCGGACACCCAGACGACCCCGTCCTCGTCCACCCACTCGCGCTCCGGGACGAACTCATCCGGGTAGACGATCACCGCGTACCAGCCGCGATACCAGTCGAGCCCCAGGTGCAGGACCGGAAGACAAGCCTGCAGGGCAATCGAGAGCCGCATTGACGAATCCAAGCGGATGCCTCGGGCCTCCTCGAAGGCCTTTTCTCGCAGGAAGAGCAAGGACAGGTCCCGCAACGCCCCCACCTCGGGGACACTCAGCCCTTCCAGCAAAGGGAGACGCGCCGAAACCTGATCCCACAGGCGATCGGAAACGCGTGCACGCTCCCGGTCCAGCCGCCGACGCCGCCACCAGGCGGTCAGGCCCATACGGGTGCAGCCTCGGTTCGGTGCAGCGGCATCGCTGACGCCGCCGGGCGGGCACCGAGGCAGGCGAGAACCAGAGAAGGCGCGGGTCGTAAGCACCATCCCACGTCAACTCGCCTCATCTCGCGCTCCCCCCTCGTCGGTAGAAACCAGCGCCCTCATCGTCGCCATTCTAGCCTCGTTTCGGGGATGCAGGCTGGCGCGAACCCCGCGCCTCACCTCGACAGAGAAGCACGAACGGCGCAAGATTGCGCAACCTGCATTAGCGGAGGAACAAGCTTGAGTCGCACCTTTTCCATGCTGCTCGCGTCAAGCCTTGCGCTCGCACCCGGGATCGCCCCGGGGGCCGAGGCCGCCGACCAAATCGCCGTCTCCGGCGCTTACGTGCGCGCGGTGCCGCCGGGCCAGACGAACAGTGCGGCGTTTCTCGCGCTCACAAATACCGCGGGGGAAGCGCACGCCCTCGTCGCCGCCGAGAGCGATGCGGCAGAGGTGGTGGAGCTGCACTCGCACACCATGGATGACGGCATGATGAAGATGCGCCGGATCGAGCGCATCGACCTCCCCGCGGCGAGCACTCTGTCCCTGGAGCCTGGTGGGCGGCATCTGATGTTGATCGGGCTGAAACGGCAGCTGGCACCTGGCCAGGAGATCAGATTGTTTCTGACCTTCGAGGACGGCAGCCGCGCGCAGGTAAATGCCCCGGTGCGCGCGATTGCGCCTGGCAACCGCGGGCACACCCCGGAGCGCAAGTGCGGCGATGGCCGGTGCGGGAGCGGAAACTAGTCGGGCGATCTGAAGGCCATTGGCGCCCGCACGACGGGCCATCGGGGGAGCTGGGTTGAAAACGGATCCGTTCGGCTCGCCGGAGACCTTTCGCGAAACCTTCGCATCAGGCCTCGAGCGCCTGCTGCAGGACAAAGAGGGGCTCGGCCCCTTCATCCTGGTCCTCGCCAACGCCTGCTTCGACCCCTCCATCCATCACCGGTTGCGCCACCGCCTCGCGCGGCGTTTCGGCGAGCTCGCCGAGAGCTGCCGCCGCGCCTTCGTCGCGGGCCGCCAGCTCCCGGAGCCGGAGGACGACATGAGCGTCTTCCTCAAGCTGATGGCCATCGGTTTCGATCACATCGAGCCGGCGCGCTCGCGTCCCCTCGGATCCTGGGAAATGCAGTTCAACCAGATCCGGTCGCTGCGTCCGCGGCGCGCGGCCGGCATCCGCCCCGCAAGCATCCGCGTTCCCTTCGACCCCCAAGGTTTCCAGTTCAACAAGCCGTTTCTGCGCAAGGAGACCTTCTGGCGGGGAACCCTCGCGAGGGAGACGGCAGACCTGCTCTACAACAAGTTTCCCTTCGTGGAGCTCCACGCCCTCCTGGTTCCGGACCGGCAGGCGAACCATCCCCAATATCTCACCGCCGAGCGCCACCTGTGGGCCTGGCGGTTGGCCGAGCAGCTGGCGCCACGACTGCCTGGCGTCCTTCTGGCCTACAACGCCTACGGTGCATGTGCGTCCGTCAATCACCTGCATTTTCAGCTGTCGGTGCGCGATACCCCGCTCCCCGTTGCTTCCGCGCAGTGGCGGCATAACGGAGGGCCGACTCCCTACCCGGCGTGCTGCGAACGTTATCGCGGACCCAGATTTGGCTTGGGAGCGCGTGGACGAACTGCACCGACGTGGCATCAGCTACAACCTCGTCTACCTGCCGGGGCGGCTCTACTGCCTACCGCGCAGACTCCAAGGCACCTACGACCTGCCTCCCTGGTGCGGTGGCCAGGCCTGGTACGAACTGGCCGGCGGTGTAGTGACCTTCAACGCGGACGACTTCCAGTCCTTGCGCGTCGCTGACCTCGGCGCGGCCTTGGAGGCAAGCGCGGCGGGCCTCTGCAAGTGACGCCGGCCGTTGCGACCGGCCCGCGCGAAAGGGGAATCTCTGCCCCCGGCCGAGGTCTTTCAGCTAGTGAGACATGCCGCGTCTCGCGCCTTGACCCCGGCATTGCGAGTTTGACCAATATGCTGAATTTCTGATATACATTCGCGGATTTCTCGCTTTCGGCGGCGAGCTCCGGGGCGTCGTCCTGACGGCCTTCAACAAACGATGAATCGGGCGGAAGACATGATGAAAACCTGGCTCTTGACGATTGCTGCAGCGTCGGCCCTGATCTCCGGCAACACACACGCGGCCGGTGACCCGGCAGCTGGCGAGGCCAAGGCGGCGGTCTGCGTTGCCTGTCACGGTCCGGCCGGGAACAGCCTCGTGCCGACATGGCCCAAGCTCGCCGGTCAGCATCCGGAATACATCTACAAGCAGCTGATGGACTTCAAGAGCGGCGCCCGCGTCAACGATCAGATGAGCCCACAGGTGATCCCGCTCAACGAGCAGGACTTCCTGGACCTGGCGGCCTATTTCGCCGCCCAGCAGCAGACCCCAGGCACCGCCGATCCGGCCCTCGCCGAGCTCGGCGAGCGCATCTACCGGGGCGGCAATCCGCAGTCCGGGGTGGCGGCATGTACCGGTTGCCATGGACCCGCCGGAACCGGCGTCGGACTTGCCAAGTTCCCGCGCATTTCAGGGCAGCACGCGCAGTACGTGGATCAGAGCCTGAAGCACTTTCGCGAGGCCGCGCGCGCCAATGATCCCAACAGCATGATGCGCGGTGTCTCCAGCCGCATGACCGACCAGGAGATCGCCGCCGTTTCCCAGTACATCCAGGGACTCAGCCAGTAACTATTTAAGGCGAACACCCCGGGGTGCATGAAGGGCAGCCAACGGCTGCCCTTTCTCGTTTCCCCTTGCCTCCCGAGGACCATCAGGGTAAACGGGCCTCCCCTGCGTCGTTCAGCGTAGGCATCGCGAGTCCGCTCGCCCTCCCGGCGTTGGGGCGCGGTACTATTCGGGTTATCCTTCGTGATCGGCATCATACGTGCCGCCCTCTGCGTCCCGCAATCGCCATGCAGCAGCTGAACCTGCTCAGCTACAATATTCAGTCTGGCATCTACACCCGCCAGTACAGCGAGTATGTGACGAGCAGCTGGAAGCACCTGCTGCCCCACCGCGAGAGGCTCTACAATCTCAATCGTATTGCGCTCATGCTGCGTGCCTTCGACGTGGTGGGTCTGCAGGAGGTGGACGCGGGGAGCCTGCGCAGCGGCTTCATCGACCAGACCGAGTACCTCGCCTTCCAGGCCCACTTCCCGCACTGGTACAAGCAGATCAACCGCAACCTCGGCAAGATCGCCCAGCACAGCAACGGGGTCCTGAGTCGGCTTCGCCCGGCGCGGATCACCGACTACAAGCTGCCGGGCCTACCGGGGCGCGGCGCGGTCATCGTGGAGTTCGATACCTCGGATGCGGAGCTGCTCGCCATCTGCATCCTGCACCTGGCTCTGGGCTGGCGGGCCCGCCGACGCCAGCTGGGTTACGTCAAGGAGTTGATCTCCCGCTACCCCTACCTGGTGCTGATGGGGGATTTCAATTGTGACTGCAGCTCGCGTTCCCTCAGGGAGCTGGTGTACACGTCCGACCTTCAGGGTCTCGACTGCGAGCTCAAGACCTTTCCCAGCTGGCGGCCGAAGCGCAATCTCGACCACATCCTGATCTCGGACAACCTCGAGATCCTGGAGGCACGGGTCATCGACTACCCCCTCTCCGACCACCTGCCGTTGAGCATGAAGATCGCGCTGCCCGAGGGCGTGTCCCTGGTTGTCACGGGGACTGATTTCGCCGGCGCCGAATGAACCGGTGTGCGCTCAGGGATCCTGGACGTAGAAGTGCCGCCAGGGGTGTCCGCTGATGCCGGCAAGCAGCTCCATCAAGACCGGCGACGGCGTCGCCTCGCCAGGAAACACCTCCTCCACCTGCACGAAGAATCGCCCCCATCCGGCCTGATGCCGCCAGTCCCAGCCCCAGGGCGCGGCGGACACCCCGCAGGCGGGGCAGCTGATCTCACCACCAGCCGCATCGGCGAGCGCGGGGCGCCAATCCCGGAGGGGCTTACGGCAGGAGAAACAACGCGGCGGGCGGGTGTTGCGACCGCTCAGGAACCGGGGCGCGGCGTAGGGCCCGACGAGTCGGATATGGCAGAAACCAGCATCGTCTTGCGCCGAGGGCTCGAGCGCCAGTTGCACCGAGCAGCCGGCGAAGACGACCAGGGCCAGAAAGCGGTCTCCGACCGCGTATCCACCGGCGACCCAGGGTAGCGGCGCGCCCAAAAAACCGGCGGCGGCGAGCCCGGAACGAAGCGCGACCAGGTCTGGGCATTGCAGTGGATCTCGCTGCGACAGCAGCAAACGACCGGTGTGGACAGGCATGGCGCCATTGACGGGCTGATTTTGGGCTCAGATTCTATCAGGGTTGCGAGCCGAGGCGTCGCCTGCCGGTTGAACCCGCGCGGCAGGACGCCGGTCACAGGACTCGTATTCCCAGCCAAGAGTCGCCCGCTTATGATCCACCCCCCGAGCATTCCCTCCGCCACCGCCGTCCCGCTGCTGATCTCGGCCTTGCTTGCCGCCGCGACTGGGGCGTTTGCCGAATCAAGCGCCCTGGAGGAGCCGGCGCTGGAACCCGGCTTCAATTCCCACTACATGGACCCGGACGTAGAGCGATGGCAGCGCGTCTTCGAGAGTCAGGGCAGGGAGATCTTTGACCAGAGGCAACGTATCGTGCAGGCGACCGGGGTTAGCCTCGGCATGGCGGTTGCCGACATCGGCGCCGGAACCGGGCTCTTCGCCATCCTGTTCGCCCGCGCCGTGGGGCCCGCCGGTAAGGTCTACGCCGTGGACATCTCGCCCGGCTTCGTCGAAGCGATCGAGAAGCGCGCCGCCGACTACCGTCTCGCCAACCTGACGCCCGTGGTCAACGATCCCAAGCAAACCGGCCTTCCCCCCGCTAGCGTCGACCTGGCCTTTCTCTGCGACACCTACCACCACTTCGAGTACCCCGGTGCCATGCTCGATTCGATCTCGAACGCTCTGCGCCAGGGGGGCGAGCTGGTCGTGATCGACTTCCGACGCGAACCCGGGGTCAGCAGCCCATGGGTCATGTCCCACGTACGGGCGAATCAGGCGGAGGTCGTCGAGGAGATCGAGGCCGCCGGTTTCGAGCTGATTGAAACCCATGACTTCCTGCGCGAGAACTATTTCCTGCGCTTCCGTAAGCTGGGCGAGGGGTGATCGCTTGGCAATCGCCCCTCCCTCATGCGGTTTCCTCCATGGGCATCAGGTGAATGGAAGAGCCCAGCAGGGACACCCTCGCGTTGTCTCCAGCGGCGAGACCATGCCGGCGAGCAGCATGTGCGGGCAAATCGAAAAACAACCGGTGGTCGCCCGGCCCGTCGACGGCGAGGGTCACACGCCAGCTGTCGCCGAGGGCGAGCAGCTCCAAGATCCGCCCCTCCACCGGATTCTCCCGATCGCCGGAGGCGGGGCGATCCGGCCGGTGCCAGAGCACGGCGGAGGCCGGCACCATCCAATCGACCTTGGCGCCCGGCGCGAATCGCTCCTGCGTCTCCACCGAGAGCAGCCGCTCGCCCCACTCCAGCAGCAACCACCCGGGGCCATTCCCGGCCGGTCCGCGCACGCGTCCGCGGAAGAGATTGCGCTGCCCGACCAACCGCGCCGCGGTGCGCCCGCGGGGGCGATTGATCACCTCCTGGGGCGTGCCGGCCTGCAGTGTCCGCCCCCGGCTCAGCACCACCATGCGATCGGCAAGGGCCGAGGCCTCAGTCAGGTCATGAGTCACCAGCAGGATCGGGACCCGAATCTCGCGGTGCAGCCGGGCGAGCTCCTCTTGGAGCTTGCGTCGGGTCATCTGGTCGACCGCGGAGAACGGCTCGTCGAGCAGCAGCACCGCGGGCTCCCGCGCCAGGGCACGAGCCAGGGCGACACGCTGGCGTTGTCCACCGGAAAGCTCCGCCGGTCTGCGCCGCTCCAGCCCCTCGAGACGCACCCGGGCGAGCAGCTCACGGGCCCGCCCGAGGCGTGCGATCCGTGGCAGATGAGTCAGGGCCTCGCGCACATTGTCCAGGGCGCTGAGGTGGGGAAACAGGGCATAGTCCTGGAACACCAGCCCCACACGCCGTTCTTGCGGCGACAGGACGACGCCGCTGGCGCTGTCGAGCCACACCCGAGCACCACAGGTGATTCGGCCCTCCCGCGGCCGCAGGAGGCCGGCGATGCAGCGCAGGATCGACGTCTTACCGCTACCGGAGGGACCGATCAGGGCCGTGAGCTCGCCCGGGGCGCAGACGAGCTCCGCCGCCAGCGGGATGGGGGAATCCTGGCGCAGGGAAACGCTGATGGCCTGTCCCGTCTCAGGCACGGGGCTGGCGCCCCTGGCCGAGCATGAAAACCAGGCCGATGGCCAGGAACGAGAGGCCCAGCAGCACGGCGGACATGGCCCCCGCCGCCGCGTTGTCGAAGGCCTGCACCCGATCATAGATCGCGATGGCCGCGGTCCGGGTCTCTCCCGGAATGTTGCCCCCGACCATGAGCACGACCCCGAACTCGCCGAGGGTGTGGGCGAAGGTGAGCGCCAGCGCCGTCACCGCGCCGGGCCAGGCAAGCGGGAGCTCGATCCGCCAGAAGGTCCTCCAGTGCGAGAGCCCGCAGCACCAGGCGGCCTCGCGCACGTTCTGCGATATGCCCTCGAACGCGCGCTGAAGCGGCTGAACGGCAAACGGGAGGTTGAAGATCACCGAGGCCAGCAGCAGACCCTCGAAGCTGAACACCAGGGTGCGATCGAACAGCGCCTCGAACGCAAGGCCCAGGGGCGACGAGCCGGAAAATGCCATCAGCAAGTAAAAACCGAGCACGGTGGGCGGCAACACGAGCGGCAGAGCGATCAGCGCCTCGACGAATCCGCGCAGAGCGAACCGCCGCCAGGCCAGTGCGCGGGCGATCGCGAACGCCAGCGGCAAGAGCAGGGCGGAAGTCCAGCCGGCGAGGCGCAGCGACAGGGCGAAGGCGTCCCAGTCCAACGTCTTGAGCCGTCAACCCGCGCCGTCAGGCAGGTCGAACCCATGGGCGCCCAAGATCGCCCTGCCCCGGGAGCCAAGCAGAAAGGTAAAGAAACGCCGGGCGTCTTCGCCCGCTCCACGGATCACGGCCCCGCGGTGTTTCAGCGGCGCGTGCAGCTCGGCCGAGATCGGGGCGTGCCGGCAACAGGCGGCAAGCTTCGGCGACAGCGCAAGGGAGTAGGCAACGATACCGGCATCGGCGCCGCCAGCGACGACGAACTGGGCCGCCTGGGACACGTTCTCGCCCAGCGCGAGACGGGATTGAGCTCGATCCCAGAGCCCTCGCCACTCCAGGACCTCGCGCGCAGCGAGCCCGTAGGGCGCATGGTCCGGGTTCGCGATGGCGAGTCGACGCAGGCGTCCGTCGTCGAGGGCCGCCCCCAAGTCGTGCAGACTGCCATCGGCCGCAAGATCGGACCCCGCGGGCACCAGGACGGCGAGCCGCCCGAGGGCGTAAACGGCGCCCTCGTCCAGGGTATGACCCTCCCGCGCAAGATCGAGCACGAAGCCCTCGTCTGCAGAGAGAAAGACCTCGAAGGGCGCCCCCTGGGCGATCTGCCGTCTCAGGTTGCCGGAGGCGCCGAAGCTCAGGCGCGGGCGGACGCCACCGTGCTCCACGAAGGCGTCAACGACAGCGGGCAGCACGTCCCGAAGCGATGCGGCGGCGGCGATCGTCGGTACCGGCTCCGCCATCGCCGGCAACCGCAGCAGCGGCAACAGCAGGAAAAGCGTTACGGCGAGGCGGAGCATGCGAGCGCGACCCTGGCAAACGACCACAGGATCATAGCAGAACCATGCTCATCACCATGACCGGGCTGCCGGTCATAGACAGCTCCGGCGCCCCGCGATCACGCGCTTGGTCAGCGCTCCTCGAACCCCGCCATGCGGTACCATTTTCGGGCCTCGTCGAGGTCCTTCTCGACGCCGCGGCCTTCCTCGTACATCATGGCCAGCGTGGTCTGGGATCCGGCCAGCCCCTGCTCAGCGGCCTGCCTAAACCAATGAACGGCCTTCGCTGGGTCCTTGTCGGTGCACTCCCCTTCCATGTACATGAATCCGAGGCCGTGCTGAGCCAGGTCCAGTCCCGCCTCCGCTGCGGCCTTCATGTACTTGAAGGCCAACATCCGGTTCTCGTGCATGCCAAGTCCGTTCTGGGCCATGATGGCGACCCGGTACTGGGCCTCGGCATTCCCCGCGTCGGCCAGGGGCGAGAGCAGCCCGGCCGCGCGGGCGAAGTGCCTGGACTCGAACGCGGCGATGCCGCTGCCAAGCTCCATGTCTAAATCAGTGATCTGTTCACTCATCGGGCTTCAGGTCCTAGTGTGCGGTCGCGCGCCGGCGACCGGTTGTCTTTTTCGGAGCCGAAAACCTGAGGGCTGCAGCGGATCATTCAAAGGGCTTGGCGCGCCTGCCAGCCCCAATGCCGCTATTTCCGCGGCAGCACCAGCCAGCGCATCCAATGTTCAAGCAGCGCCTCGTCGGCGGCCGCAACGGCCATGCGCGGCTCCAGCGACAGACCAGGCGCGGGCTCGGCGCCGCCCGGAGCGTATAGGCGCGAAGGAACGCCCGCCTCGGTCGCGATCAAGCGCCCCGCCGAATAGTCCCAGAGCTTCTGACCGCCATGAAGATAGAGCTGAGCCCTTCCCGCCGCCAGCCAGCACCAGTCCAGGGCCACCGAGCCGAGGTTGCGCTGTGAGCGGTAGGGAGCATCGCCGCCCAGGCGGGAGAGGTCTCCGGCGGGCAGGCGTTTGAGATCAACGATGGCCAAGCAATCTCCCAGCTCCCGTTGCCGTGCGGTCGCACGCAGCCGGGTTCCGTTCAGATAGGCCCCGCCGCCGCGCTCGGCGCAGAAACACTCTCCGCGCATGGGATCGAAGATGACGCCCGTCGTCGCCTCCCCCCCTCTGAGCAGGGCGAGCGAAATGCCGAAATAGGGAAAACCGCAGGCGAAGTTACTCGTGCCGTCCAGGGGATCGAGACACCACACGCCAGTTTCAGCCCCAGTCAGGAGCCGCCGCTGCTCCGCGGCGCTCATCTCCTCG
Source organism: uncultured Gammaproteobacteria bacterium (assembly GCA_963698495.1). Lineage (GTDB taxonomy): Bacteria > Pseudomonadota > Gammaproteobacteria > Chromatiales > Chromatiaceae > CAVORB01. Next base: position 180,482 of record CAVORB010000020.1, read on the forward strand.
CCGAGGACCGGCACGCCGGGGTACCGGCTCTCTAGCGCAGCGATGACATGCCTCTGTGCCGCCAGGTCCGCCTCGGTGACCAGGCTTCCATCCGCCTTGTCGCGCGCGGCAACGTTGCGGAAGCGCGGCACGACCTCCACCTCGCCGACGGCGCGCAGAAGGTCGCACAAGCTGACTAGCTCGGGAGTCACGGGATAAGCTCCGTTTCAGTGATCGAAGGATTTGGAATGATATACCGCATGGCAACACCGTTCCCTGACGATGAACGCAGCAAACCGTCTATGATCTCGTCGGCAGCCGCGAGCCAATCGCTTTCCAGCACCAGAGGCCAGCAACGCGCCGAGATGTTCCCTCCCGATTCACCCCGCGTGCCTGCCGCCGGCCCGTTCAGGGTCGTCGTCGCCGCCGTCTTGATCTTGGCGGCCGCCACGCCCCCCACTGTCGCGCTCGCAAACGAGCGCGAGGCGTTTCTCGCCGCCGAATCGGCGCTCGAGCAGGGCGATGTGGCCGTGTTCACGGACCTCGTTTCGCGGCTCAGGGACTACCCGCTCTACCCGTACTTGCGGTTTCAGGCACTCAGGCGGGACCTCGACCGCGCCACCGGAAGGGAGGTGGAGGCGTTCCTCGCCGAGCACGGCGACACGCCCCTGGCGGACCGCATCCGCCGCGCCTGGCTAAAGCGGCTCGCCGCGCGCGGGCAATGGGGTGATTACGCGCGGCTGTACGTGGCGGACGACTCCACGGAGAGGCGATGTCTATACCTGCGGTCCCTGCTGGAAACCGACCGGGCGTCCGAGGCCCTGGGGCAGGTCGAACCCCTGTGGCGGGTGGGCAGGTCCCAACCCGCCGCCTGCGACCCCGTGTTCGACGCCTGGCGCGCCTCGGGGGGCCTGACCCAGGATCTGGTCTGGGAGCGTATCGCGCTCGCCATGGATGCCAACCAGACCCGGCTGGCGCGCTTCCTGGGGAAATCCCTGCCCATGGACGAGCGGGCCTGGCTGGATCGGTGGCTGCGGCTGGAGGCGCGGCCGGACCAGGTGCTCGACCTGGAAGGATTCTCGACCCCGCATCCGCGGCGCGACCTCATCCTGGCCCACGGCGTCGAGCGTCTGGCCGAAACCTCGCCGTCACGGGCGGCCTACGCCCTTGATCGGCTCACCGAGCACCATGACCTCGGTCCGATGTTCACGCAGCGCGCCGCGGCGGCCGTCGGCCTGGCGCTGGCCGAGGACGGCGAGAGGGCGGGGCTCGACTTCCTCGATCGGGTTGTCGCGCGGGACGACAACCTGGAGCTTCAGGAACGGCGGTTGCGTGCGGCGCTGAGGCTCCAGGCCTGGGACCGGGTGGCAACCTGGGTCGCGGCCATGCCGGACGGGGAGCGCAAAAGCGAGCACTGGAACTACTGGCAGGCCCGCGCTCTGGAGGCCCTCGGGCAGCCGGACCTGGCCTGCCAACGCTACCGGGAGGCGGCGGGCGAGCGAAGCCTTTGGGGCTTCCTCGCCGCGGAGCGGACGGGGCGGCCCTACCGGCTAGAGCACCATCCCGCCCCGGTCGCGGAAGCGCAAGTCGAGCGCATGGCGAACGGCGCCCCGGGCCTGCGCATCGCCGAGCTGCGGGCGCTCGGACGCGACCTCGACGCACGCCGGGAGTTTTTCCACCTGATCCGTGACCTGCCTGCGGACGATCTCAAGGCCGCCGCCGTGCTTGCCCAACGCTGGGCTTGGCCCGATCAGGCCATCTTCACACTCGCCAAGTCCGGCTATTGGGACGATCTGGAACTGCGCTTTCCGCTCCTGCATCAGGACCTGGTCCGCGCGGAGGCACAGGCCTCCGGACTGGACGCGTCCTGGATCTACGCCATCCTGCGTCAGGAGAGCGCGTTCAATCCCCGGGCAATCTCACACGCGGGCGCGGTGGGTCTGATGCAGCTCATGCCGGCTACGGCGGCGGCCACGGCGCGCCGGCTCGAGCTCCCGAGACCGAGCCGCACCGATCTCTACGACCCAATGAACAACGTCGCCCTGGGCAGCAGCTACCTCGCAAGCGTGCAGCGCCGATTCGACGGCCACCCGGTCCTCGCGGCCGCCGCCTACAACGCCGGTCCGCACCGGGTCGCGCAATGGCTGCCATCCGAGCCGGTAGCGGCGGACTTGTGGGTCGCCACCATCCCCTTTCGCGAGACGCGGGGCTACGTTCGGCGCGTACTCGCCTACCGGGTGATTTACGATCATCGACTGGGAAGGGACATCGAGCCCTTGTCGACCACCATGCGGCCGATCGGCCGGGGTCCGCACCTGGACGCGTTCGGCGCTTCCTCGCCGACGACAACCGAAAATCCTTGCGACGAGGATCAGGAAACGTAAGGCCCCGCTGAGCACGGCGGCGGAATCGCAACCCGCCGCAGCTCGGTGGGCCCGCGCCTGTCGCGCCGATCTTCAGGGGACATGCCGTTGGGCCTGCTTGCGGAACTGGGTGGACAGGGACTCGTCGACGATGATCTCGAAGAAGTGCCGCCGTCCCATTTCGATGCCACCGCGGATCTTGCCGTCCCAATCCCGGACCGGGGCGTACCGCACCACCAGCCAGTGCTCGCGGCCCGTGAGGTCCGGAAAGCTGCCGCCGAAGAACAGCTCGTCCCCGAGGCCGACGTCCTGCAGGCGCATCTGCCGGAAATGGATTTCTCGCTGCAGCTGCAGGAAGGCCGCCTCCTCCAGCCTGACGCCATTGACGTTGAAGCTCAGCAGATCCTCGTCGCGGCCGGGGGAGGTTTCCGCGACCTTGTCCCGGACAACCTCCACCCGAAAACCGTCGAGACGGGGGGCGAAACCCTGGCGGCGAAGAACCGACGAGCAGGAGGAGAGCCGGTCGGCCCGGTTGATCGCCCCGGAGATCATGATCCTCCGTCCCTCGTCGAACAGGAAATTCGGCTCCCGCCGCGAAAAGGCGATGCCCAGACCCAGCTCGAGCTCCGGCAGGTCATGCTTGCGATTCACCACGTTCTGCAGGGTCACGACCTGAAGGATTCTGCGCGCCAGGCCGCACGCGCGGGCGACCGTCAGGCCGGGGCCCTCGTCGTCGTGCTCGAAAATGGCGAGGATGACGGCATCGCCCTCGACGAACAGCTTCTCCGCGCCGAACTCGCCCAGGAGCTTGTTCACCGGATCGAAGAAATTGAGACTGAAGTGGGAGGCCGGATTGAGGCCCTTGGCACGCAGCCGGTCGGTGATGCGGGTCGATCCACGCAGGTCGGCCTTGATGACGGCGTGGGCGCGGATACGTCGCAGCAGGGGACCAAGCTCGTCGGGACAGGGAAACTCCTGGAGGGTCGCGTTGGAACGCGAGAGCTTGACCTCCTCCGGGTCCTCGATCAGTCGAATGCCATCCATCGCCTCGTAGGTCCGGTAGGCGAGCTTCAAATCGCGCCGAAGCCCCAGAAACTCCACAAGATAACGAGCCAGGCAGGCGTTCATCCGGGTCGGGGACAGGCGCTTGAGCTCCGTTGCGGCACGATCCAGCACAAAGCTCAATGCCCCCGCATCGAGCCCGAGGCGCGCGTTCTCGATCTGCTGGGACAACCGGCGACGCGACAGGCGCCCCTCGATATAGTCCCACGCGAGAGACAGGGGTACAGGCCTCCCGAGTTGACCCCGCAGGACCGGCAGCATGTAGACGAGGGCAATCCGGCTGCTCAGGCCGTAGACATCAAGGCAGTGAAACAACTCCGCCGTGACCGCGCGGCGGAAGGTCGTCCAGCGGGGATCGTCCCAGTAGCCGGCCACGGCGTTCTTGTGCGCGGTCGGCGGGGCCATCTGGGTCTCCGCCTCCAGGAACAGGCGAAGATTCTGCGGCTCGTCCAGCCAGGACAGGCGCCCCGTACGGTACTCGTCAGGCGACATAAATCGGCTGAGCAGGATCTCCGTGTCCAGAAATCCCCGCAGCAGTCCCTGGTCACGCCGCTCCGGTTGAGCGCCCGGTTTGCCGGCGAGCCCCGACCCGGAGGTCGGCTCACGCGTCCAGGACGGCAGGTAATGTTGAAAGACCTTGCAGATGCACTGATTGGTCTCGCGCAGCCATTCGGCCTCGCGATCCTCCGCGAGGCAGGCGATGGGGTAATCCTGGACCAGACCGCGGCCAGCATCCAGGGCGGAGATCGCCAGCACCGGATTGAACAATGCCTCCTCCGGCAGCGGCCAAGCGTCGCCGGCAACCGAGGCTCTCAGCGTCTGAAGGTGCTCGTCCTCCAACTCCCGCACCCGTTCGAACAGCAGGTGCAGGACACGCCGATTGATCCCATGCTCCTCGCGGTTGAGGGCGACCAAACTGTCGTGGAGCTCGATGTTGCGGACGGACGCCCTCGCGTCTTCCGCGTGGAGGGCGAACTTGAGCTCGTTTCGTTGGCGGTGCATCTCTCCGGCAACGATTTCGAGCAAGAACTTGAGGAGAGAGAGCTGCAGCAGGGCCAGCAGCTCGACCCCGCCCGGCTGCTGCGCCCGTTGCAGGGTGGCCTCGAACAGGTCGACGTAGCTGCGGCTGAAGGCATCGAGATCGGCCGCTGCAGACGAGCGCATCGGCTCGCGCCGACGCAAGGTGCGAAACTCCTCCTCGATGAGCTCGCGAACAGACTCGCGTAGCGGCCCGGTGAGCCGCTGACTCAGGAAGACGTCGACGTGGGCGTTGTCTATACCTTTTCCGAAGCGTTCGAGAGAGAGATCCCACGGCCGGGGAAACTTGAACGGGAGCGTGAGCTCCGAAATTGAGGGCCTCCAGTGGATCAAGTCTTTCCTCGCCAGGCGACACGAGCTTGGGTTTCTCGGCGCAGATTGGGAATGTCTTCGTCTCGGTTGGCCACGCGGCTGGGTACCCTCATCCCTTCCGGGCCCACACGCTGTCGCAGCGTCGCGGCACGCCCCCTGCTCGGCACCGGTGCTTGCCCGTAGTCTATCTCAACCATCCGGATTTCGTGGCCACTTTGTTAGACTTGGCGACGAAACCAATACAACGGCCCATGGGACCGAAACCGGTTCATGGACGCCGCCATCACCAACATACGACGACGCGCATGCGCTTCACGATTGCACCGATCAAGTCCATTCTGACCCTATCGCTCCTGCTCGCAATGCCGCTCACGATCGCCCAGGGTCAATCCGGGGCACGCGAGGCCATGGCAGACGCCATGGCCAGGATGATGGAGGCGATGGGCATGTTCAACCCATCACCCGGCACTTCCGCCCCCCCCTACCCGATGTGGATGCCCGGTGCCGGCGGCGCCGGGATGCCTTGGGGCGGCAGCCCCTTCCAGGACCCGTCAGGCGCCATGAGCATGGGCGACACGATGATGAGGAAGCTCTACCCCAACATGCCTGGCGTAGGCTCCGCGGGACAGCCCTATCCCTGGATGGGGGCTGGGCTCGAAGGGATCTGGGAAGGACGCGACGGTGAGCTGCTGATCGTTCAGGGCAAGCGTTTCCGGATCTATTCCGGCGCTGCCGCCTACGTGGACGGCTACCTGCACACGCAAGGCGACAAGCTCGCGATGTACAACACGGGCGATCAGCAGGCGCGTGCCTTCGAGTACGCGGAGTCCGACGGCCGACTCGTCCTGCGCGATCCTGCGGGACAAATCTATCTTTACCGCCGCTTGCGACTCGACGCCGTGGAGCCAGGCGGGGCTCCTTCGGCCCCCGATAGGTAAGGCTTCCGAGATGGGTTAGGGGGATGAGATCAGCCGAACCCGACCCCGGGGATCGCTATGGCCACAGCAGCTTGACCGCCACGGTCAGCACCAGTCCCGCGAAGATCCGCTTCAGCAACGTCAGCGGCAGGGAGTGTGCGAGGCGCGCCCCCAGCGGGGCCGTCGGGATGCTCGCAAGCAGGATTGCCCCCACCGCCGGCCAATAGACGAAGCCGGTGCTGCCGGCCGGAAGTCCCTCGCGACCCCAGCCAACGATCACGAAGCCCAAGGTGCCCGCCAGAGCGATCGGGAGGCCGCAGGCGCTCGAGGTTGCCACGGAGCGGCGCATATCGAGCCCGGATCGGACCAGGAACGGAACCGTGAGCGTGCCACCTCCGATACCCACCAGGGCAGACAAGCCACCGATGGCCGTACCGGTCAGGCCTACCTTAGCCGGCCCCGGCGGGTCGCCCGCCCCAGACACCGCGCGCTGGAAAAGCATGCGTAGTCCAACGTAAAGCAGGAATACGCCGAAGATCCGGCGCAGCCAGACCTCTTCGAGCAAACCGGCCACCGCGGACCCGATCCAGGCACCGACGACGATCCAGGGAGCAAGCTGCCGGAAGAGGTCCCAACGCACCGCGCCGCGGCTATGGTGCGCGTAGACCGACGCGCTCCCGGTGCCGATGATGGACGCCAAGGATGAACCGACCGCAAGATGGGAGATCCAGTCCGGAGGGAACCCGGCATGAGCGAACACCCAGATGAGGGCTGGGACGATCACCACGCCGCCGCCGACGCCGAACAGGCCGGCAAGCAAGCCGGAGGCGACGCCGGTGCCGAGGTAGGCAAGGATCTCTATCGGGCTCATGGAAAAACGTCCTCAGGTTGATGCCTCGATTTCCCCGCGCCGGCGAGCCAACCTCGATACCGCAGCCTAAAATTTGAATATATCGGAATATTCTAATACTATAAAACGACTGCTGTACGTCTCAGGACACCCTCGTTGCCGGCTCTGTTGTATCGACTCGCCACCGTCCTGTTGCTCGCGACTTCCGTAACCGCGGGTGCCGCCGGGCCTTCCTCGGATTCGACCAGGGATTGGTCTCGGATCGGGGCCTCCGCCCGTGAGGCCGGCCTGCCGGTGGTGATCCTGGTCACCGGGAGCGGATGCGGTCATTGTGAACGCATGCGCGGAGAGTTTCTCGCGGACCCCAGACTTTCTTCACCACTCGCCGAACAGGCGGTTTCGGCTGAGCTCCACCGCGATTCCGCGGGAAAGATCGTCGATTTCGATGGCGAGCGGATACGCTCGCGCGTCTTTCTCTCCCGCTACGACGTGTTCGCAACGCCGACCCTGCTGTTTCTCGACTCCGCGGGGGTACCCCTGGCGCCGCCGATCGTCGGCTTTAACGACGCGCAAACCTACCGGGAACTGGTATCGGAGCGCCTGACAGAGGCGCGATCCGAGCTCCAGGCGCGGGCAGCCCAACCGGCAGAGGCGCTCACCGCCGCGGCGCACGCAATCGCTCGCTAGGCCAGGCAACCGCCTCATCGCCAAAGCCCCTCACGCAGATCCCGCACCGAGAAGCCGCGCCAAGGCGACGAGACGCCCTTCTCCAGTCCGAGCACCCGGAAACGCTCCCCCATTCCCTGGGGCAGCACCAATTGCCGTGCGCCCGCCAGCATCCGCAGCGCCTCCTTGCCCGCGGCGACCTCCGCCAGCATCCGGTCCAGCCCGCATCCGAGCAGGAAATGGGCCTGGGTGGTGTAGCCCGCCACGCCGAATCCCGCCTCCCGCCCAAGCTCGGCTACCGCCGTGAAGTCCACGTGGGCGGTGATGTCCTGCAGGCCGAGGTTGCGGTAGGGATCGTCATGTGCCCGGTGGCGGTGGTGACACATGAGGGTGCCGCCGCCGCGGTCGGCATGATAGTACTCGCCGCGCGGATAGCCGTAGTCGATCAAGATGGTCAGGCCGCGCTCGACGGAAGCGGCCAGCGCGGCGAGCCAGGGGCCGAGACGCAGGTTGATCTCGGAACCGAACCCCGGCTCGACGGCGAGCCCCTGGGCCTGCAGCGCCCGCACCGCCGGGGCGAGACCGGGACTCTCGGGCTCGGAACAGACCTCGCGCCAACCGTCGCCAGCCGGGGTGACGAACACCTCCAGCGGCGCGCCATCGGCGGCCACCCGAAATCGGTGCACGGGCATGGCGTCGAGAACCTCATTTGCGAGGACGACGCCGCGAAAGGACTCGGGCAAGCGCTCTAGCCAGTGCACCCGCTCGAGCAGGCGGGGCAGGCGTTCGGAAACCAGACAGCGCTGACGCTCCTTCAGGTCCGGGCTGAGCTCCAGGATCAGATAGCGCCCGGGAAGGGCCGCGGATCGCTCCAGGGCCGCGAGCACCTGCACCGCCAGCGCGCCGGAACCGGCACCGATCTCCAGGATGTCCCCCCCGTCGAGCCGGCCCAGGACCTCGCCGCACTGGGCGGCGATACAGGCCCCGAACAAGGGCGAGATCTCGGGTGCGGTGACGAAGTCGCCCCCCGCTCCGATCTTGCGCGCGCCGGAGACGTAGTAGCCGAATCCCGGCGCATAGAGCGCGAGTTCCATGAAGCGGTCGAACGGCAGCAATCCCCCGCAGTCGACCGCCTCTTCGCGGATCAGGGCGGACAGGCGGCGGCTATGCGCCTCCCCGTAGTCGAGGCCGCCGGCAGTCGAGTCGGTCGTCGGTTTCATCGCGGAGGGCGGGGACGGCGTTGGGCGATGGGCTACAATTGCGAATCTTGCCATTAAACAGGGAGACCCGCCGTGGCGCAAAATCCCGACTCGCTGGAGGGCAAGGTCGCCCTCATCACCGGCGCCGCGCACCGTGTCGGCGCCCAGATCGCGCGCTGCCTGCACGCCCAAGGGGTCGACCTGGCGCTCCATTACCGGCAGTCGGCGGCAGCGGCGCGCGCGCTCCAGGCGGAACTTACCGTTTCCCGTCCCGCGTCCGTCCTGTTGGTGCAGGCGGACCTGCACGACTGCGAGCAGTTTCCAGCGCTGCTGGAGCGGGTGAGCGCATTCAGGGGCCGATTGGACGTGCTGGTCAACAACGCCTCCAGCTTCTACCCCACCCCCCTCGATCAAGTCACCGAGACCCAGTGGGACGACCTGATCGGCTCCAACCTCAAGGGCCCGTTCTTCCTGACCCAACAGGCCGCACCCCTGCTGCGCGCGGCGGCGGGGTGCGTGATCAATCTGGTGGACATTCACGCCGAGCGGCCACTGAAGGAGCATGCGGTGTACTCGATCGCCAAGGCAGGCAACGCCATGATGGTGAAGGCGCTGGCGCGGGAGCTAGGGCCCGGCGTGCGCGTGAATGGCATCGCGCCGGGCGCTATCCTCTGGCCCGAGCAGGGCCTGAGCGACGAAGCCAAGCGGGAGGTGCTCTCCCGCACGGCCCTGCTGCGGGCGGGCTCGCCCGCGGACATCGCGCGCACCCTGCTGTTCCTGGTGCGCGACGCGCCTTACATCACCGGCCAGATCATTGCCGTGGACGGTGGGCGAACCCTCCAGCAATAGCTGTCACTACCACCATGAGCAATCAAGCGGACGAGTCGAACCTGCACCGCGGGGAGGATCACAGCTCGCCCTACCCGGTGAGCCGCCTCGCGCCCGCGTTCCAGCTCTCCGACCTCGCCGCCGAGGTGGCGCGTGCCGAGTCCATGCTGAGCGCCCGCACCGGGGCCAAGCTGCGTACCATCGCCGACCAGATCAAGGCCCTGCAGGCGGAGGCGCGCAAGGTGCTGGACGAGGCACGGGAGGAGCAGGCGCTGACGCGCGCCCAGTGCAGCTTCAAACGTATTCCCGGCCATACCTACCACCTCTATCGACGGAACGACGGCGGCACCTTCTTCTCCATGCTCTCCCCCGAGGACTGGCGCGGCAGACCCCCGAACCCGTTCGTTGGCTCCTACCGTCTGGAGGCGGATTATTCCTGGACCCCGGCGGATCAGGCACGCGCCCCGGACGAGACGGGCGATTTGGTAGCTCAGCTCCTGCGGATCGGAGGGATTCCGGGGAGCGAAGACGGCGCCTGAGACCCGCGCTTCTTGGGTCGCGTGCTGATCTTGGCCAGGGCGGCCAATGATCGGCGTCTCCCTAGAGATCGAAGGGTACGGGCGTGAGGGGCTGAACCGTCTGGTCGAACGCGTTCCACAGCTCCCGATAGCTGCGCCCGAGCACCGGGTGGATCTCCTCGCCCGCCACCTCGGCCAGCGGGCCGAGCACGAAGGCGTAGCGCAGGATCTCGTCGCGCGGAAGGGCGGAACCGCCCGCCTCCCCGGCGAAGTCGCCATAAGTCAGCAGGTCGACGTCAAGGGTGCGGGGGGCGAACTTCTCCGGGCCGCGCACCCGTCCAAAGGCGTCCTCGATCGCGCGAAACGCGGCGTTGAGGGCCACGATGTCTTCCTCGGTCTCGAAGCCCGCTACCAGGTTGTAGAAGGGCCGACCCTCAAAACCCACCGCCTCGCTCTGGTACACGCCGGAGAGCACCAGGTCGCCGAATCGCTCCCGAAGCGCCCGAACGCCGCCGCGAATGGAATCTTCGCGGTCCTGGTTGCTGCCGATACTGACCCAGACTCTGGGCATGTCCGCCTAGTCGCGCGCCCCGCGCTCGATGATCACGCCCACGTCCCGGGCATCGCTCACGGCACCGATCTTGTTTACGCTCAGACGCACCCAGGCCACCCCGAACTCGCTGCGTATGATCTCGGCGCAGCGCTCCGCCAGGGTCTCGACGAGCTCGAAACGGCCCTCGCTGACGAACTGCTTGAGGCGCTTCGACACCGCCTTGTAGTTCAGCGCGTCCTCGATGCGGTCGCTGGCCGCCGCCTTGGCAACGTCGGCGCTCATCTCCAGATCGAGGATCACCGGCTGCCGAACCTCCTTCTCCCAATCGTAAATCCCGATCACGGTCTCGATGCGCAGCCCCCGCAGAAAGACGATGTCCATGCCAGCTCCCCCTGTTTCGTATCGTCCAACATGGTAAGGGACCACGGGTCGTTTACAAGCCCGCCGGGTTGACCCTCACCCAGGATTGGGATTCCAATGTGCCACCATGATCCAAGACCTGCTGCTCGTCGTCGCCGCCTACCTGCTGGGCTCCGTCTCCAGCGCCATACTCGTTTGCCGGGCCATGGGTCTGCCCGATCCCCGCACCCAGGGATCGGAGAATCCGGGCGCCACCAACGTACTGCGCATCGGCGGCAAGAAGGCGGCGGCGATCACGCTTCTCGGCGACAGCCTCAAGGGGCTGCTCCCCATGCTCGCCGGTCACCTGCTCGCGGCCGGCCCGGCCACGCTCGCCGCGACGGGACTCGCGGCCTTTCTTGGCCATCTGTACCCGATTTTCTTTGGCTTTCGCGGCGGCAAGGGGGTCGCGACGGCTCTCGGGGTGCAGCTCGGACTCTACTGGCCCATCGGGCTGTCTGTAGCCGCAGTCTGGCTGTTCACGGCCAAGGTGCTCAGGATCTCCTCACTCTCCGCCCTGGTCTCCATGGCCCTGGCGCCGCTGATCGTGTGGTTCTTCTGGCCCGAGCCCGTGCTCATCGGGGCTCAAGTGCTGATCACCGCGATCCTGTTCTGGCGCCACCGCAGCAACATCAGGAACCTGCTGTCCGGAAAAGAGGACAAGCTGACCGATCAGTCGCCGGGCGCCGACTGACCCCACCGCCCGAGCTAAATGGGGGGGAGCGTCTCCATCGCCCAGCGTGCCCGCGGCGCGAAGCTCAATGAGTCGGTCTGGCCGGCAAACAGGCGCTGCCACCCGGCGAAGGCGATCATGGCCCCGTTGTCGGTGCAGAAGGCGGGACGCGGGTAGTAGGTCGACGCGCCAACCTTCCGCAGGGCCGCATCCATGCGCTCGCGCAGGCGGCGGTTCGCGCTCACGCCACCCGCCAGCACCAGGCGCGGGCAACCCGTTTCGCGCACCGCGCGCCGACACTTGGTCACCAGGGTATCGACCACTGCCTCCTCGAAAGCGCGGGCGACGTCGGCTCGCACCCGTTCGGGATCAGCGGTTTCCGCCAGCTCCTCCCGCAGGGTATTGAGGGTAAAGGTCTTGAGGCCGCTGAAGCTGAAATCGAGCCCGGGACGATCCGTCATCGGCCGAGGGAAGCGGTAACGCGCGGGATCCCCCAGCTCGGCGAGCTTCGCCAGGGATGGGCCGCCCGGGTACGGCAAGTCGAGGATCTTCGCGGTCTTGTCGAAGGCCTCTCCCGCCGCATCGTCCAGGGATTCCCCGAGCATGCGATAGCGGCCGATGCCCGCGACCTCGACCAGCTGCGTGTGCCCCCCTGAGACCAGGAGGGCGATGAAGGGAAACGCCGGAGGCGGCTCCTCCAGCATCGGGGCGAGCAGGTGACCCTCCATGTGGTGCACACCGATCGCCGGCACCCCCCAGGCCCAGGCCAGGCTGCGGCCGATGGCGGCCCCGACCAGCAGGGCACCGATCAATCCCGGTCCCGAGGTGTAGGCGACGCCGTCGATATCGCCACCTTCGAGGCCGGCCTCGGCCAGCACCTGCCGGATCAAGGGCAACGTCTTGCGCACATGATCGCGCGAGGCCAGCTCCGGCACGACCCCGCCGTACTCGGCGTGGATCTCGACCTGGCTGTAGACGGCGTGGGCCAGCATACCGCGCCCGCCCTCGTAGACGGCGACGCCCGTCTCGTCGCAGGAGGTCTCGATTCCCAACACGCGCATCTTAATTTCCTCAACCGTAGGTCGCGAAAGGGGCTTTGCAAAGCCTTCCTCCGTTCGGATACAATTCTGCGCTTTACCCGCAGCCGTATACAAACGAGCAGATCATGAGGACGTCTCTTCCATGCCCAATGTCCGCTTAAAGGAAAACGAACCGTTCGAGGTGGCCATGCGCCGCTTCAAGCGCTCCTGCGAAAAAGCCGGAGTGCTCGCCGAGGTCCGTCGCCGCGAGTTCTACGAAAAGCCCACCGCCGAGCGCAAGCGCAAGAAGGCCGCCGCCGTCAAGCGCCACCACAAGAAGCTACAGCGCGAAAGCCGCCGCTGGGAACGGACCTACTGAGCCGCGCCCGGCGCTGGCCGGATCTCCCGGAAGCGGCGTCCGGCACGGCAACAATCGGCAGGTCGCCCCGCACGAACCCCGACCTCCACGCAAGCGCTGACTCGGTGTAGCGAGACGCCAGCCTCATGCTCAAGCAACGCATCCAGGACGACATGAAGGCCGCGATGAAGGCCGCCGAGAAGCGCAAGCTTGGCATCATCCGCCTGATCCTCGCGGCCATCAAGCAGCGCGAGGTAGACGAGCGCATCGAGCTGGATGACACACAGGTCTTGGCGGTGCTGGACAAGATGGTCAAGCAGCGCCGCGACTCGATCGACCAGTACACGCGGGCGAACCGAGAGGACCTGGCGGAGCAGGAGCGTTACGAGATCGAGGTCTGTCAGGACTATATGCCCGAGGCAATGAGCGAGGAAGAGCTCGCGAAGCTCGTGGACGAGGCCGTCATCGCCTCCGGCGCGGCGTCGATGAAGGACATGGGCAACGTGATGGGCATATTGAGGCCCAAGGTCCAGGGCCGGGCCGACATGGGCAACGTCAGCAAGCTGGTCAAGCAGCGCCTGGGAGCCTGAATCCCCGCCGCCACCGCGCCCATCTGCTAGCTTTACCGCATGGCCGGCAGAATTCCCCCCGAGTTCATCGACGCGCTGCTCGCGCGCACCGATATCGTCGACCTCATCAATCACCGGGTCCCGCTGCGCAAGGCCGGCAAGGACTATCAGGCGTGCTGCCCGTTCCACGACGAAAAGACCCCGTCGTTCACCGTCAGCCGCGAGAAGCAGTTCTACCACTGTTTCGGCTGTGGCGCCCATGGCACGGCCATCGGTTTCCTCATGGAGTACGACCGGCTGGGGTTCCTCGATGCGGTCGAGGAACTGGCCCGTCAGGCCGGCATGGAGCTCCCGGCGGGAGGCGAGGCCGCGCACAGCGGGCCCAACCTCGCGCCCCTGTACGAGCTGCTGGAGCAGGTCGCCCGCCTCTACCGCGCGCAACTCAAGCACCATCCGCAAGCCGCCCGCGCCATCGACTATCTGAAGGCGCGCGGCCTCACCGGCGAGGTGGCCGCCGCTTTCGGCCTTGGTTATGCGCCCCCCGGATGGGACTTCCTGCAGGCGGCCCTTGGCGCGGACGCCGGCCAGCGGGAGCGCCTCCTGCAGTGCGGATTGGTGATCGAGCAGGAGGGCAAGCGCTACGATCGCTTCCGCGACCGCGTGATGTTCCCGATCCGCGACCGCCGCGGCCGGGTCATCGGCTTCGGAGGAAGGATCCTGGGAGACGGCAAGCCGAAGTATCTGAACTCCCCCGAGACCCCGGTCTTCCACAAGGGGCGCGAGCTCTACGGCCTGCATGAGGCGTTGCGGGCGCTGAAAAACCCGGAACGGCTGCTGGTGGTCGAGGGATACCTGGACGTCATCGCGCTCTCCCAGTTTGGGATCTACTATGCCGTGGCAACCCTGGGCACGGCGACCACGGACGAGCACCTGCAAACGCTGCTGCGCTCCGCGCCCGAGCTGGTGTTCTGCTTCGACGGCGACCGAGCGGGACGCGCCGCCGCGTGGAAGGCGCTGGAGACGGTGCTGCCGCATGCGACCGGCCGGCAGCAATTCCGCTTTCTGTTTCTGCCCGAGGGCGAGGACCCGGACACCCTGATCCGCCGCGAGGGAAAGGCCGCGTTCGAGGAGCGCGCGAAAGCGGCGGAGCCACTGTCCGAGTTTTTTTTCCGCCAGCTCACCGCCCAGGTGGACATGGGGAGCCTCGACGGCCGCGCACGTCTCGGCGAGCTGGCCAGACCCCTGTTGGGAAAGGTGCCGCCGGGCGTGTTTCGGGACCTGTTGGACGCGCGGCTCGCAACGCTGGTCGGCGTCGCGACCAGCCAGCCGACGACCAGCAACCGCGACACGCGCCGGCGGAACCGAACAGCCCCGCGCAAACAGCCGCTCACGCCCCTGCGACTGGCGATCGCGCTGCTACTGCAAAACCCACACATTGGAAGCCAGGCAAACCAGGTGCCAGCCTTGTGGCGGAGACTGGATCGCCCTGGCATCCAGCCACTCGCCCAAACCCTTGATTTGATTGCGGCCCACCCCGAAATCAATACAGCCGCACTGCTGGAGCGATGGCGCGGGCAAGACATGTACACGCACCTCGAACGATTGGCTGATCCGACACTCCTGACCCACATCCCGGAAGAAGGGTTAGCGGCCGAGCTCATCGGCGCATTGCAGCGCCTCAACGCGGAAACGGCGAACGCCGAGACCGAACGTCTGTTCGCGCGAAACAGCCCGGCCCAATGGACGGAAGAGGAAAAGGATCGGCTGCGCGGAACGCCCGCAACCGCGGGCGACGAACGCCCTGGCTGGCCTCGCGATGTTTGATGTGCTAAAAAGGGCGATTGTGTTTTATTCTGGCGCATGCGTCCAATCCAAGGGTAACGAATGGATCGACAACAGCAACAGTCCCAGCTGAAGCAGCTGATCTCCAAAGGTAAAGAGCAGGGGTACCTGACCTACACCGAGGTCAACGACCACCTGCCCGACGGCATCGTCGAGCCGGAGCAGATCGAAGACATCGTGCGCATGATCAACGACATGGGCATCGAGGTCCATGAGACCGCGCCCGATCTCGTCGACCAGACCCTGAGCGACGCGGCCGTCGCCGATGACGAGGCGGCCGAGGCCGCCGCCGCGGCCCTCGCGAGCGTCGATAGCGAGTTCGGACGCACCACGGACCCGGTCCGCATGTACATGCGGGAGATGGGAACGGTCGAGCTCCTCACGCGCGAGGGCGAGCTTCAGATTGCAAAGCGCATCGAGGAGGGGCTGAACCAGGTGCTTGCGGCCCTGTCCGTCTATCCCCGTTCCATCGAGAAGCTGTTGGACATCTTCGAGCGGGTGGAGCGGGAAGAGATGCGTCTGTCCGACGTCATCTCCGGCTTCACCGATGACGACGACCAGGAACCGCCGCCGCGCCCCACTGCCACTGCCGAGTCCCGCGAGACCACCGACGACGACAGCGACGACGATACCGCCGCGGTTGACACCGGACCGGACCCGGAAGAAGTGGCTCGACGCGTGCAGTTGATGCGCGAGCGCTACGCCGTCGTGAAGAGCCACCTGGAGCGCCACGGCCGCGACGACAAGCGCACCCGGGCCGCCTTAGCGGAGGTCTCCGACGTGTTCCTCCAGTTCAAACTGGTGGCGAACATCTTCCAGGAGCTCGCCGACATCCTCCGCAACACCATCGTGCGCATCCGCAATCAGGAACGGCTGATCATGGGCCTTGCGGTCGAGAGCGCCGGCATGCCGCGCAAGGTCTTCATCAACACCTTCCCCGACAACGAAACCAGCCCGGAGTGGCTCACTCAGCAGCTCACCAGCGGCGAGCCCTTTGCCGAGCGGCTCGAGGAGCATGCAAAGGAAATCCGACGTGCTCAACGCAGACTACAAGAGGTCGAGCGCGAGAATTTCCTGACCATCACCGAGATCAAGGACGTCAACCGCAAGATGTCGATCGGTGAGGCGAAGGCCCGCCGGGCGAAGAAGGAGATGGTC
The DNA here is from genome assembly GCA_963698495.1 of uncultured Gammaproteobacteria bacterium. Lineage (GTDB taxonomy): Bacteria > Pseudomonadota > Gammaproteobacteria > Chromatiales > Chromatiaceae > CAVORB01. The sequence goes on from CAVORB010000020.1 coordinate 196,785, forward strand.
GAAGCCAACCTGCGCCTGGTCATTTCCATCGCCAAGAAGTACACGAACCGCGGGCTCCAGTTCCTGGACCTGATCCAGGAGGGCAACATCGGCCTCATGAAGGCGGTGGACAAGTTCGAGTACCGCCGCGGCTACAAGTTCTCAACCTACGCCACCTGGTGGATCCGCCAGGCCATCACCCGCTCCATCGCCGATCAGGCTCGCACCATCCGCATTCCGGTGCACATGATCGAGACCATCAACAAGCTGAACCGAGTCTCGCGCCAGATGGTGCAGGAGATGGGCCGCGAGGCCACGCCCGAGGAGCTGGCGATGCGGATGGAGATGCCCGAGGACAAGGTGCGCAAGGTCCTCAAGATCGCCAAGGAGCCGATCTCCATGGAGACCCCGATCGGCGACGACGAGGATTCTCACCTCGGGGACTTCATCGAGGACGCGGGTGTCGTCTCCCCGGTGGAGTCGGCAACGATGGAGGGGCTGCGGGAGGCCACCCAGCACATGCTCGCGAGCCTCACCTCGCGTGAGGCGAAGGTCCTGCGCATGCGCTTCGGCATCGACATGAACACCGACCACACCCTCGAGGAGGTCGGCAAGCAGTTCGATGTCACGCGCGAGCGCATCCGCCAAATCGAGGCAAAGGCCCTGCGCAAGCTGCGTCACCCGACCCGCTCTGAGAAGCTGAGAAGCTTCTTGGACACCGAATAGGGTCAACCCCAGACGGCTTCCATCTCCCGTAGGGACCCGAGTCGAATGGCACGCGCCCCGCTCCCGGATCGACGCGATTCGTCCGGGAATGCCCACAGCCAGCCTCTTTCCAGGGGCCGTTAGCTCAGCGGTTAGAGCAGGGGACTCATAATCCCTTGGTCCTAGGTTCAAATCCTAGACGGCCCACCAACATAAACAATCTGTTACCGATCATGGTAGGTCGTTAGTGGTTTTTGGGGACAACCCAGGGACAACCGACTTCGATGCCAGGGAAGTTCGTCAGTTCTGAACGCCTCGCCCGCAGAGCATCGAATATAGCCTCAAGACCGGCGCTCGACACCCCCCAGTCTAATTGAAGGTTCTGCTCTCAAAAATACTTGGCCCGCAGTATGCGGCACCCGGTCACGCCAATCTTTTGGGCTCACCGGGTAACGTCGTAGCTCCGCATCACGCCGAACTGAACGCCCCTGCTCCCGGTTGTCAGGGCGCAGTGTAGAACGCGCTGCGCGTGCTCTCAGGAGCGTCTACGCTGACGATGACGGGTTCTTCTACGGGGCACCGCCATGGGTAGCGGCGCTGCACCATCGATCGACGAAGATACCGTTTCACTGGACACCCAGAATCCAGCCTTCGACTGCGGCCACAACGCGCTCCGATGGCGTCAGCGTGGGCGAGAGAAATCCTCGCAGACTTCCGTTCAGATCCGCCCCTCGCAGCCAGGCCGCGGCTGAATAGGCGTCATGCTGGTCCGGGGTGCGGTCGTCCATGGGGAAGGCGTGCTTCCACAGGGCCGGGTAAACCTCCGCCACCGCCGAGCGCCCTGCCGGGATCTGCCAGCCGTCGAACGGCCAGAAATGGAGTCGGTCGCCGAGATGCCGGCGCAGGTACAGCAGCCAGGGCAGCCCGGCGTGGGTAGACTTCGCGACCTGGCCCTGGACGTCGAAGTGAAAGACGGACTTGGCTGCGCGGGCGCGGATCTCGGTCAGGCGGCGCCACTTGGCACCACCGGTGCGCTCGGCGCCATTACCGACGGAGCCGTCGCGCACGAAATCCACGTAGGTGTGATCCTCATCCGTCGGCCAGTGGCGCTGGAAGTCCTCCAGAAAGGTGGGCCAATCGGGGGGCAAGTGGTGCGCCTCGAAGTAGCGGAGAGGGAACGAGAAGCCGTGGTCGATGCCGACCAGGGTGGGCGGGTCTTCGGCCAGCCGTTCCGCCAGCCACTCCGCGATTCCGCGCCGGGTCCAGTACTTACGGGGGCTGGGCGGGGGCGGGACCTCCTCGGGTAGCCCGGCCCGATCCACCAGATAGACGCGCAGGCCCTTGAGGCTGGACGTCGGCGTCTCGGCGCCCGAGTAGTCGATGCCGACATAGCGGACGAAGGCGGGGCCGGCGCGGCCGCTCAAGCGGCCTCCTCCATCGCCGGGGCCAGAGCCTCATGCAGCACAGCTTCGAGCAGGCGGCGGCTGTCGGTCTGGGTGGTGGTAAGTTGGGCCTCTAGCCGGTCGCAGACGGCCATCAACTCATCGACCTTGGCGACGATTCGGTGTTGTTCGGCGAGGGGCCGAACAAAGATGACCGCCGCTTCGACCTGCTTTGACGAGATATGCGGAACGCCATTGCTTCGACCTGGACCGATCTGATCAGAGAATGTTCGGGAATTGATCCACATGAAAAGATATTTGGAGCTGATTTCATCATTCATCACGAACCGTCCGACGCGTTGAAGAAGGAAAGCCGGTAAGTCAGGGCAGTGCGCAGTCTACTGGCCCGCGAAGGACTTCGGATCGTCGCAGCAATCGGACAACTGTCAGCAGCCAGAGGGCGAGGATGGCAACCGTCATCAGGCTCATCATCAATAAGGACGAGGTTCGCATGTCGCTTGGAATCAAGTCCTCGAACGTGACTGCGATGAACGCCAGAATCAACGCCACGATCAGCCGTTGGGACCTCGGCTCGTTGGGGTCTAGCACGACGTCGCGCAGCATGACGAGTGCCGCCGGCAGGAGCATGACGAGGTGATGGGTCCAGCTTGCCGGGGACGCCAAGAAGACGAACAGCGAGATCAAAGACAGCTCAAGATCACGATCCCTCGGTCCACGATTCTCCCTGCGCATTGACCGATAGAGCGCCCAGGCCGATACCACTAGCAGCACCAGGATCACTGCTGTCGACAGATAATTCGCCGCTGCTGGGTGATCGACAAGGGGAGCGCTGAATTTGTTGGGTATGAAGAGACGCGCGAAAAGGCCGGGAACAGATCGGTTCCAGGGTGCCGCGATAGACGTGCGCCCCCCCGGGAGCGCCGTGTACGACGTTTCAGCAAGAACATGCTCGATCCACGAAGGCCACAGGCCGCTTGGCAACAACAGGAGACTGGCCACGAATAGCGCGGCGCCGGTGATCGACGCGCCAAGGACGATGCGAAGGCCCGGCTTCGGTCCTGCTCCCAAGGCGAGCAACCCGTAATGTGGTTTGGCCAAGGCTCCCAACACAAGCCCGACCCCGGACGTACTCGTCGCCCGTGAACGCCGTACCTGCCGCCAGTAAAGCCACACGAAGAGCAGCGCAACCAGATTAATTTGGCAGAAAACCATGTTTAGGTAGTTCCCGCCAAACGCGGCAAAGTAAAGCGGCCCCCACCAGGCCAGTCGGCCGCTCGGATCGTCCTGTGAGAGGTCATTCACAATGAGCGCCATGAGGGCGGGGGATAGGACGAGATTGACCGTGAGCATCAAGGTCGACGACTGGGCGAGGTCGAGCTTGCTAAACGGATAAAGAGGGAACAAGGCGATCGGCGGGTAGACGAAGAGCAGTTTGTCGTCTGGTTGCAGGGCATACGGATCGACGCCCTGCCAGAAGGCCCGATTTACGGCGTTCCAGTACATGGCGATGTCGGTATCGACAGGCGAGAGGGTGCTGGCGATGGTCAGGAATAGAGCGACGCCGAGAACGAGGCCAAAGGCTCGCGCTCTCGCGTGGCACCTATCCTTTCTCAGTGTGGTCACAGCCGCCGCTCCGTTTGATGTCAGTTCCAGTGCACGGGCCGACACGAGACAGGGAGAGATCGAGTCTGGCAAACCAGAGAATGCACCGTCACCGGTGTCCGCGCTACGGGTCGGTACCGGACAGATGGCGTGCGATGGCCACCCCGCCGTCGTTGCTCAATAACCTGCCAAGAGGAATGCTTCTCGTATGCTCATGATACCGCTCAGACAACGTGAAAAAGCGATGGGCCGTCCTTTCAACGCGGGTACTTGCCCACTGAAAACTCGCGTACCGGCGACGACCCAGAAAGTTGCTTGAAGCCGCCCCTCGGCGGGGGTGAGTTGAGCGGCAGTTCGTGGGACGATCCGGCGAGTCTGCGGGTCCACCCCGAAATCTGCGAAGGACAGGTTACGTTCGAGTGCGGCGGTAGGTAGAGCCACTATGACTGGGTCGGGAGCCGAGTCGTCTGGGGTCGCAAGTGGACCCGATTGGAAAGAGGCATCGGCCAGGCCGCTGACCAATCCGTGTCGGTGCGGAGAGGCAACGGAGAATTTTGTGTCCATCTTCGGTTAGCCTCCGCCTTCTCCGATGCCGCCTCCGTCGATTCTTGGCCACCCGTTCACCCTGAAACCGGACGCGGCGGCCGCCGCCTTGGCCGACCGCTGAGGACGCATTGTCACCACCCGAACAGCAATCCGCGACATTTCTGGGGCCATCCTTGGCTGGTCACGCTGATACTTCTCGAAAATCCCGCTGCCGGTCCGGCCAAGGACAGAACCCGGCCACAACCCGCAACCGCTGGCCCTGTCCCGGGGCGAAGCTGCCGACACATCGCAGACAGACTGGTCCGAGCGATTAACGGACCGCCTGAACATGAAACACAACGGCACCTTTATGGCCGGCAGTTAGGCGCACTACTTGTTGCGGCAGCAATGCCGCTTTCGTAGAACCCTTAGGTGGTATGTGACGTCCGTCTCGAATGTCTTTTCTAGCATCCCTTCTTCCGTCTCGGCACATGCGGCTCCGTGCAGATTCAACCGGTGTTTACCTGGTGTCAGTGGCGGTAGCATCACCCAGTATCCCTCGGCGATCAGACGTTCATTGGGGCCCGGAGGGAATCCCAGAATGTTGTCCTCCGGCAGCTCGATGGTAATCCTTGGGGATTGCGCCCGAACCACGGACTGCAAATGCGCCGTCACGGGCGCCGGTAACTCGCCAAGATTCGGCGTATCGAAGGTATCCAGCGTCGAGGTCAGCTGACACGCGCCGTCTCCGCCGGCCGTCGTTACCAGGAGGGTGCGCACTTCCTCATCGGTAAACACCTCGTCACCCGGTTCGTCGATCCAGAATGCATTGACCAGCGGGTAGAAGATCGCTTTGCCGGCGGGGATGGTGCACTTCCGTTCGACGCCCGTGACCCCGAAGCTGCCGGCCAGGAACCAGACAGGTCCTGCCTGGCCCAGGGTGCAGAATTCCCCCGTGTCGTCCTGAACTGGATTCATGCCCTCGGGCAAAGATAGGGCCCACTTCCACCAATCGGCGGCCCACTCGCCATAGGTTTTGCCATAGACCTTCGGGTTGGCCGTGCCCGCTGTCCAGGGCACGAACGGACCGTCGCGCATGTGAAACCGCTTGGCCGCCGTCGCTGGTACATTCATCGCCTCGGCCATCTTTGCTGCCCCGGCACCAATCGCTCCAGCATGCCCGGTGGAGGCTGTAAGGGCCAAAGCGACCGCCACGGCAAGGGTGCAACGTCTCGTACACATCTCTTGTGTTCTCCTACCTGTGCAGCCCTTCCTGGCGTCGATACCGAACGCGAACGTCCCGGGCCTCAAAGGACGCCGAGCGCCCCACGCCCGAAGAGAATCATTAGCATGGACGTGGCGCCGCCGCCTCGGCTTGGAACACCAGTCTCCTCCTCACAGGTACCAGACTTTGCGACTATCCGAGTCCGCCCGGCGGGGCCGAAGGCTAAAAGCCGTACTTAGAGCCTAGCGTTAAGTCAATGAGACAAGGCACTCGCCCTGCCAGAGATTTCCTTTATTTTTGTAGGATATTTCTGATCCAGACCCGAAACGCGGCTCGGTGGCGTGTGCTGCGACGCATCACACACCGGGCGTCAAAGGAGGAAACTAAATCTTGAGCACCGACAGGGTTGGTGAAATGAGGGACAAGCGCATGCAATCGGACGTTTTCGGGGTTTTTTTGGCGTGCTCTTGATTGCTGTTTACGTCGCCCCTCCCCTATGGGTCGCCTGGAACGACTTCGGGAAGCATTACGCTCAGATGCGTGACCGAGCGGAGGACTACCACGCGAGAGGCAACGTGGAAGACGAGGAGCGCGACACGGAGCCTGAGCGGGGCGCCTGGGGGATGCGCGGGTAACAGTTGCCCAAAATTCCCGTGGGGGGAGCCCCCCCTTCAGGGTCTCGCTTGTTATCCGATGGGACCCGCTCTAGCCCTCGGGAACAATTCCAGTCCGTGAAAATCTCAGCCGGGCTGTCCGCTCCTGAACCGGCCCGACCAGACTGATGCCGTCCGTGGACCGTGGGTCGCCAACGCCTTTAGCACCTTCCTCCATCGCTCCTCTCGAAGCGACTCGCGTCTACCCGGTGAACACCCCTATGCGGCCCACAAGCCCGTAGGGCGCAATAGCGCAGCGTATTGCGCCGGATGGCGGACGAATAAGCCGCGATCGCGACCGGTCGCGCGGGAGATGGGAGTGGGAAGCGGCGAGCGCGGCCAGCTAGCGCCCGCTGAGCAGCCACCAGAGCAACGCCGGCGCATGAGACCAACCGCCCTCGGCGGCGGAGACGAGGAACAAGAGCCCACTGACGGCGAGGCATAGGCGCAGAAAATCGAACATGAAAAACCTCTCGCTCAAGCTCCCCATGACGGCCGGCCTTACCGGGAACCGGGTTCACGCCTATGCGGCGGGCAAAGCGGGAATGGATCGATGCGCCCCGCGACCGCGGCCCAAAGTATAGAGCGCGGCACTCGCCCATAGGCCAAGGAAGCCGGCGATGGCGAGATAGACGAAGGCGCCGTGCCACGTGAGCGCCGCTGCGGAGCCGACCAACAGCGCCCACAGCGACCAGTAAAGTAGCGACGACATGGCAAGCAAAGACCTCGAACTGAAGTTGCGCATCACGGCCGACGGCAAGGCCGCCTTCGATCAGCTCGGAAACGTTTCCGCCGCTCTTGGCAGCATAGACGACGAGGCGAGCGGCGCGTCCGGCGGGCTCGACGAATTCGTCAGCAAGGGCACGGTGTTCGGCAAGCTCGCAATCGGCTTCAATGAGGTCCAGGAGGCCCTCAGGCGCATCGGCGCCGCGGCCGACGACGTGACGAGATGGCCGAGGCGGTTAAAGAGCTCGAGGCGCACCTGGGCCTCGCGGTCGAGGGCTTCGGAGACGCCGGACAGGCAATGGAAGACGTGCGCTGCAGAAGCAGTCGGCCGACATCTCCGCCGCCTACGGCCAGCTGCCGCAGACCGTCGGCCAGGCCATGCAGCGGGTGCGCAACGAGCTCGCGATCTATGTGGCGGGGCCCGATGATTCGCTGGCAGTCTCATGACCCCTGCTTGCCTCACAAGCTCCAGCATCGCGGGTCTCAGGTCGCGCTGGTCTGCACGATCGTCCCGCACGAAATGGCGGTTGAAAGGGGTCACGGTCCGTCTGGCCGTCGCCTCGGGCTCACCCTTCCGCCTGCACTGGCGCTTCCTTGGGCGATCTGCGGCTCACCGCCCCGCCGTGGAACCTCTCGCGCAGACGCTGGAAGACCACATAGAGCATCGGGATCAGGAAGATGCCGACGGTGGACGCCACCAGCATGCCGCCGAACACGGCGGTGCCGACCCCGCGCTGGCTGGCTTCGCCCGCTCCGCTGGCGATGACCAGGGGCACCAGGCCGAGGATGAAGGCGAAGCTGGTCATGAGCACGGCCCGGATACGCAGCCGTGCCGCCGTGCTGGCCGCATCCAGGATCGACTTGCCAGCCGCACGCTCCTCCATGGCGAACTCGACGATGAGGATGGCATTCTTGCTGGCGAGCCCGATCAGCACGACGATGCCGACTTGGGCGTAGAGGTCATTGGGCAGACCGGCGACCCAGAGAGCGGCCATGGCCCCGAGGACGCCGACGGTGACCGAGAGCAGCACCGCGGTCGGCATCGACCAGCTTTCGTACAGCCCGACCAGAAACAGGTAGGCGAACAGCACCGCCAGCCCCAGCACGATGGGGGTCTTGCCGCCCGCCTCCTTCTCCTGGAAGGCGGTTCCGGTCCACTCGTAGCCAAAGCCCGCGGGAAGCGTCTGGGCCGAGACCTGCTCCATGGCCGCGAGGGCATCTCCCGAGCTCCGGCCGGGCGCGGGTCCGCCCTGGATGGTGGTGCTGCGGTAGTTGTTGTAGCGCTGCAGGAGCTGGGGTCCCATTTGCAGCTCCGGGGCCATGATGGCGCGGATCGGCACCATCTCGCCCTTGGCGTTGCGGACATGGATCCGGTAGACGTCATCGAAGCGCTTGCGGTCCTGCTCCTCGCCCTGGACCTGGACCTGCCAGACGCGACCGAACTTGTTGAAGTCGTTGACGTAGTAGCCGCCCAGCGTGGCCTGCAGCGCGGTGAAGATGTCGCTCACCTGGATCCCGAGGGTCTGCGCCTTCTCCCGGTCGATGTCGAGATAGACCTGGGGGTTGTTGGTGGCCCAGGTGGAGAAGACGCGGCTCAAGGCCGGGTCCTGATTGGCCGCCAGGATCAGGGCGCGCATGACCGCGGCCAGCTCCTCCGGTCGCTTGCCTTGCAGATCCTGGAGCTGGTACTCGAACCCGCCCCCGGTCCCGAGCCCGATGATGGGCGGCAGGTTGAAGGGGATTACCTGGGCGGCGGGGATCGCGGCGGTCTGGGCCGCGACCCGGCCGATGACCGCGTTCACCTTGAGGTCTGGCGTGGGCCGCTCCGCGAAGGGCTTGAGCCGTCCGATCACCAGCGCTGAGTTGGAGAGCACGGCCCCGTCCAGGATGCTGAAGCCGGGCACGGACAGAACCCATTCCACCGCCGGGTCCGACTGCACGATCTCCTCGACCTGCTTCACCACCTCCAGGGTACGGTTCACCGAGGCGCCCATCGGCAGCTGCACCTGGGCCATGAAGGCGCCCTGATCCTCCTCCGGCAGGAAGCCCGTCGGGGTGGCCTGGAACAGCCAGCCGGTGGCGATCCCCGCGCCGGCAACCGCCACCAGCACCAGCAGCGAGACCCGGACCAGTCGCGCGACCACGTAGGCATAGCCGTCGCGTACCCCGTCGATGCCGCGCATCACCGCGCCCATGATCCCGCGTCGGTGATGGGTCGGCTTGAGCAGGATGGCGCACAGCGCCGGGGAGAGGGTCAGGGCGTTGATGGCCGAGATCAGCATGGAGGAGGCGACCACGGCCGCGAACTGCTGGAACAGCTGGCCCGTGATGCCCGGGATGAAGGCCACCGGCAGGAACACCGAGAGCAGCACCAGGGTGATGGCGATGATGGGGCCGGTGATCTGGCCCATGGCCTTCTTGGCCGCCTCCCGCGGCGCCAGGCCCTCCTCCTCCATGATGCGCTCCACGTTCTCGACCACCACGATGGCGTCGTCCACCACGATGCCGATGGCGAGCACCACCGCAAGCAGCGAGATGGTGTTGGCGGAGAAACCGATGGCGAGCAGGAAGGCGAAGGTGCCCACCAGGGCGACGGGCACGGCGATCAACGGGATCAGCGTGGCGCGCCAGCTGCCCAGGAACAGGAAGACCACCAGGATGACCAGCGCGAAGGCCTCCAGCAGGGTGTGGACCACCTTCTCCAGGCTGGCCTTCACGAAATCGGTGGTGTCGTAGACGACCGCATAGTCCAGACCGTCGGGAAAGCGCTCGGCGAGCCGGTCCATCGCCGCCTTGATACCGTCGCCGACGGCCACGGCGTTGGCCCCCGGGGCCAGATAGATGCCCATGGCCGCGCTGTCGCTGCCATTCAGCCGGCTCACCGAGTCGAGCTGCTTGGACCCGAGCTCGACGCGCCCGAGGTCCTTCACGCGCACCGTGGAGCCGTCCGGGTTGGCGCGCACGACGATCTGCTCGAACTGGGAAGTATCGGTGAGCCGCCCCTGGGTCTGGAGCGTGATCTGGAACTGCTGGTCCGGCGTCATCGGCTGGGCGCCGATGCGCCCCACCGCGGCCTGGACGTTCTGGCCACGGATGGCGTTGATGACGTCGGTCGGGGTGAGCCCCAGGGCGGTCAGGCGGTCCGAGGAGAGCCAGATCCGCATGCTGTAATCGAGCGGACCGAACTGGAAGACCTCGCCCACCCCCGGCACCCGGGCGAGGGTGTCGATGACGTTGATGGTCGCGTAGTTGCTCAGGAACAGCGCGTCGTAGGTGCCCTTGGGCGAGTAGAGCGCGACCACCTGGAGCATCGCCGTGGACTTCTTCTTGACCGACAGCCCCTGGCGCTTCACCTCCTCGGGCAGACCCGGCTCGGCCAGCGCGACCCGGTTCTGGACGTTGACCGTATTGATGTCCGGATCTGTGCCCAGCGCGAAGGTCACGGTCAGCGAATAGCTCCCGTCGTTGGCGCTGGTGGACTTCATGTAGAGCATCTTGTCCACGCCGTTGACCTTGGACTCAAGCGGCTGGGCGACCGTGGATTCCACCACGCTCGCGCTCGCCCCCGGGTAGGCGCCGGAGACCTGCACCTGGGGCGGGACGATGTCCGGGAACTGGGCGACCGGTATCTGGGTGATGGCGATCAGACCCGCGAGGGTGATGACCACCGAGATGACGATGGAGAGTCGGGGGCGGTCGATGAAGACGTCGGAAATCATTGGCCGTCGCCCCCGTCGGGCACCGTGACGGCGGGGGTGGTGCTGACCTCTTGCCCCGGACGCACCTTCTGGATGCCTTCGGTGATGACCAGCTCGCCCTCCTTCAGCCCGCTGTTGACGACGACATCGGCGCCCTGGGTGGCGCCCGTCTGAATGCGCCGAATTTGGGCCTTGTTGTCCGCCGTCGACGATCATGACGAAGACGCCCTGCTGATCCACCTGAAGCGCGGACTGCGGGATGACGATCGCGGATTCGGGCTCGCCGGCCTGGACCGTCACCCCGACGTACTGGCCGTCCACCAGGATGCCGTCCGGATTCGGGAGCTGGGCGCGCAGCGTAACCGTGTCCGTACCGGGATCGGTGGTCACGTCCACGAAGTTGAGCTTGCCCGGCTGGTCGTACAGGCTCCCGTCCGGCAGGCGCACGCGAACCACCACGTTCTTGGCGTCGCCGCCCTTCCCCTCGATGTCGCGCTTGGCGGCCAGAAGCTCCCGCTGGGTCAGGGGAAACTGGACGTAGATCGGATCGCGGCTGACGATGGTGGCCAGCGCACCCGAGGAGGGTCCCACCAGATTGCCGACCGTGTACTTGGCGAGCCCGATGCGCCCCGCGACCGGGGCCGTGACCTTTGTGTAGCCCAGATCCAGCTCCGCCGCGGCCAGGGCCGCCTCGGCCTGGGCGATGCCCGCATCGGCGATGGAGGCCGCGGCCGTGAGCTCGTCGACCTGGGACTGGGCGATGTTCTTGCTCTTCAGGAGCTCCTGGCCGCGGGCGAGCTGCGCGTCGGCGTTCAGCGCGTCGGCCTTGGCCTTCGCCACATCCGCCTGACGCTGCTGGACGATCGCCCGATACTGATCGGGCTCGATCTCGAACAGTACTTCCCCCACCGCGACCTGCTGGCCCTCGGTGAACTTGCGCTCCTTGAGGAAGCCCTGCACCCGCGCCCTGAGCTCGACCTTGTCCACCGCCACCACGCGGCCGACGAATTGGGCCTCATCCTCCACCGGCTTGGTCTCGGCCTTGACCACGACCACCGAGGGAGCCGGGGTCTGGGCGGTGGAGTCTGCCTGCTGCTTGTCGTCGCACCCGTGCAGGAGCACCAGGGCCAAGGGCAGGAAGCCGAGTACGGACCTAAGCCAAGGCGCGCCTGATCCGCGGGACTCGGCAGGGGCGGAATCGCGCCGGCAGACGCGGATGGGTGGGAGATGCGACATCGGTGAAGTTCCTCTGCACGGGACAGGCGCCCTATTCTAAATCCGGGGCCAGCGCCTAGCGTACCCGAAAAGCGGCGCGTTGCCCGACCGGGGCTGCGGTAGATAGGTGGCTTTGCCCTGGCTTACGCCGGGGCCATAGTATTGCCCGACGATGGCCGACACCCGGAGTGTGACATGGCATTGGAGCTCTTCCGACGGGAATACGGCGACGGCGGCGCGCCGCCCCTGCTGCTGCTTCACGGTCTGTTCGGATCTTCCGCCAACTGGCACGGCATTGCCCGCCGACTCGCGATCTCGCGCCGCGTCCTGGTTCCCGACCTCCGCGGCCACGGGCGCTCCCCCTGCGTCGAGCGCCTGTCCTATCCGGACATGGCCCGGGATCTGGACGCGCTGCTGGACGCCGAGGGCATCGATCAGGCGGCAATCGTCGGCCACAGCATGGGAGGCAAGGCGGGGATGTGGCTCGCGCTGACGCGGCCCGAGCGGGTGAGTGCCCTGGCGGTGGCGGACATCGCACCCGTCGCCTATCCCCACCGCTTCGACGGCATTGTCGACGCCCTCTCCGCCCTCGACCTCGCGAGCCTTTCGGACCGCAAGCAGGCCGACGCCCTGCTCGCGCGGCAATTGCCGGATCCCGCTCTGCGGGGCTATCTGCTTCAGAGCCTGGTGCGCGAGGCCGAAGGCTGGCGCTGGCGGCTGGATCTGCCCGCGCTGGCGGACTCGATGGACGACATCGCCGGCTTTCCGGACCCCGCCGGACGCCAGTATCCAGGCCCCGCGCTCTTCATCTACGGAACCGGGTCCGGCTATGTGACCGGCGAGCACCTGCCGGCAATCCGCGGGCTATTCCCCCTGGCCAGGTTGCGGGCCGTCCCCAATGCCGGGCATTGGGTGTACGCCGACCAGCCGGACGCCTTCGCGCGGGCGCTCGAGGGCTTTCTCCCCGGCTGATCCGTCCCTACCGGCCCTTACAGCAATCTCTCGCGCCGCTATATACTGCGCGCTTTGCCAAAGCTTGGTTTTGGAGTCATCCCATGGCGCAGAGCGATATCAAGAAAGTGGTCCTCGCCTACTCCGGCGGCCTGGACACCTCGGTCATCCTCAAGTGGCTGAAGGAGAACTACGGCTGCGAGGTGGTCACCTTCACCGCCGACATCGGCCAGGGGGAGGAGGTCGAGCCCGCCCGCGCCAAGGCCGAGGCCGCGGGCATCAAGGAGATCTACATCGACGACCTGCGCGAGGAGTTCGTGCGCGACTTCGTCTTCCCCATGTTCCGGGCCAACGCCATCTACGAGGGCGAGTACCTGCTCGGCACCTCCATCGCCCGCCCGCTGATCGCCAAGCGCCTGGTGGAGATCGCCAACGAGACCGGCGCCGACGCCATCTCCCACGGCGCCACCGGCAAGGGCAACGACCAGGTCCGCTTCGAGCTCGGCGCCTATGCGCTGAAGCCGGACATCAAGATCATCGCCCCCTGGCGCGAATGGGACCTGCTCTCCCGCGAGAAGCTTCTGGCCTATGCCGAGGCCCACGGCATCCCGGTGGAGATGAAGCGCGAGGGCACCAAGTCCCCCTACTCCATGGACGCCAACCTGCTGCACATCTCCTACGAGGGCTACGACCTGGAAGACCCCTGGACCGAGCCCGGCGAGGACATGTGGCGCTGGACGGTCTCCCCCGAAAAGGCACCGGACCAGCCCACCTACATCGAGTTGACCTATGAGCGCGGGGATATCGTCGCTGTCGACGGCAAGGCGATGAGCCCGGCGGAGGTCCTCGCGGAGCTCAACCGCATCGGCGGCGCGAACGGCATCGGGCGCGACGACATCGTCGAGAACCGCTACGTCGGCATGAAGTCCCGCGGCTGCTACGAGACCCCCGGCGGCACCATCATGCTCAAGGCCCACCGGGCGATGGAGTCCCTGACCCTGGACCGGGAGGCCGCCCACCTCAAGGACGAGCTCATGCCCCGCTACGCCAGCCTGGTCTACAACGGCTACTGGTTCTCGCCCGAGCGCGAGATGCTGCAGGCCGCCATCGACCAGAGCCAGAAGGTGGTCAACGGATTGGTGCGCCTCAAGCTCTACAAGGGCAACGTCATGGTGGTCGGCCGCAAGTCCGACACCGACAGCCTGTTCGACGAGTCCATCGCCACCTTCGAGGAGGACGCCGGCGCCTACGACCAGGGCGACGCCACCGGCTTCATCCGGCTCAACGCCCTGCGACTGCGCGTCGCCGGGCGGAAACGGAGGTAGCGCTCCGTTTGGAAATTCTTCTTGGCTGCGCAAGATGCCAAGGCCACCAGGATCATCCTCGTCCGCCACGGGGAGACGGACTGGAACGCGGAGGGACGCATACAGGGTCATCTCGATATCCCCCTGAATGAGCGCGGTCTCGCTCAGGCCGCCGCGGTTGGCGAACGCCTCGCGGCTCGTCCGGTGAGCGCCCTATACAGCAGCGACCTGCTGCGCGCCCGGCAGACCGCGGAGGCCATCGCCCGGCGCGGCGGGCATTCGCTCCGCACCGACCCGCGCCTGCGCGAGTGGGACCTCGGCATCCTCTCCGGCCTGCTGCGAACGGTGGCCGCCCATCTGCACCCGGAGGCGTTCCGCATCCTGCGCGACCGCGTCGCCGACCAGCCAGTGCCGGGTGGCGAGAGCATCCGGGCGCGCTCCCAACGCGTCACCGCGGCGGTGCAGGAAATCGCCGACCGCCACCGCGGCAGGGCGGTGGTGATCGTCACCCACGGCGGCCCGCTCGGCGACTGCTACCGCCACGCCATCGGCGAGCCCCCGGAATCGCGGGTCAAGGTCGAGCTGTTCAACGCCGGGGTCAACCTGATCTCGGTCCGGGCAGACGCCTGGACGATCGAGGCATGGGGCGCGGTCGAACACCTGGAGGACGTCGGCACCCTGGCGAATTGGGAGGGCAGGTCTCCGCGCTGAGCGGGCAGGATGCGAGGCCGGGACCAGCCGGCCACCTACCCGCTTGCCCCGAGGGGTCAGAGGCCCCGTATCACCGCCGTCGCCAGACCGCTCCGCAGGGCGATATCCGTGGAGATCACGAAGATCCTGTCATGAGGCACCACGGCCGCGAGCAGGGCCAGGTTGTCGTCGATGCCCATCTCCTGCAGGTAGAGCGCCGAGCCCGCCACATAGGCCTGCCCTCCCTCGTGGCTGCCCTGCCGGTCGGGGGCCTTGCTCTGATGGATCCCGAGCACCGCGTCCGAGGTGATGAAGCGCTGCGTCCCGCCGGCGAGCACATCGACGCATGCCGAGAGACAGGTCTTGTCCACCGCGGCGTTCAGGCCACTCGAGCGCAGATAACGGCCGAGCCGCCGGGCCTCGCTCACCAGGCCGCCGCGGCTGTCGATCACGACGCCCACCGCCCCGCTCTTTCGGATCTGGGCGATCACCCGGTCGGCGAATCCATCCTGAATCTCGCCCGACACCCGCACCCAGTTGCCGGCGGTCTGCACCGAGCCGCGAAGCCGAACCGCCGCCGGCGGCGCCCCGGTGAGGGCCGCGAGCCGGGCACAGGAGGCCCTCGCCACCCCGCCGAGATCCGTCTGGCGCGCACGCGAGGCCTCGAGCAGTTCCCCGGAGCGCGCCAGCACCTCGTCCATGCTGAAGCCGTACTGTCTCACCGCCGCGATCACGGTCGCATCGGTGACCGCGATGTTGGAGGTCTGACTCACGCGCAGCAGATGACAGGCGGCGGCCAGCGACAGCAGCTGATCGCGATCGATATCCGTTGCCGGGGGGCCGGACGGGGCGCGCGGGACAACGGCGGTGCCGCAGCCGGTTACCAGGATCAGCAAGAGAAGCGCCGAAAGGGATAGCCGGACCATGATGATGCCGCCCGACGCGGGACTGATGACGGGACCCGCGGTTACCCGCGCCCGGCCGCTCCCCCTGCCGGCGGGAGCTCGGATGGACGCTCGCCGCGCGCCCGCATCGCCTCGAACGGATCGGGTCCGCTGCGCTGTCTACCGCTGGCCCGCAGGCGCTCCAGGTAGTCGACCCACAAGGGTTGCCAGGCACGCCCTAGCTTGTACAGGTACTGCCAGTCGAAGAGGCCGGACTTGTGGCCGTCATCGAAGAAGATCTTGAGCGCGTAATTGCCGATCTGCTGTAGATCGCTGATGCCGACCCCTTCCTTCCCCACCTGGAGAATCGCCTCGTCCGGACTGTGGCCGCGCACTTCCGCCGATGGCGAGTAGACGCGCAGGTACTCGCAGGGCAGCCGGAAGCGGGCGCCGTCGTCATACGCGATCTCCAGGTAGCCGGACTTCTGATGCAGCGCGATGTCGGTCGGTAAGGGACGGGTTTCCATGATGCGGCGGTGTTTCTCTGCGTTTTCTCCTCATGCCAAATGAGGATACCCGCCTCCCATCTAAAGTCCATCGCGGGTTTCTGGCCCGGCATCCCGTTCCTGGACCAGCACCCAGGGACTCACGACCACCGCCCACAGCACGGCCTCGCGCTGGTACCAGACGCGGGCCTGAGCGTCCGATACCGGCCCGATCTCGCCCCGGCGCATCCATCGGGTCACTCGCTCGACGTCGTCCTCGGCCAGTCGCAGCGCCACCTCCACCAGGTCCAGCCGGCGATCGACCGCCACCGCCCGACCCTGCGCGTAGTAGCGCTGCAGCGCCCGCCAGGCGATCCTCCCGGTCTCGCGGTTGAGCTTCTCCCGCAGGCCCTCGGCGTCTCCGCGAGCCGGCGAATCAGACAACGCGGTGTCGAAGGTAATAATCGAGCAGCGCGGAGGTGGACGCATCGTGCTCCGCGGTCACCTCGCCCTGCCGGATCTCGTCGAGAATGACACCCGCCAGCTGCTTGCCGAGCTCGACCCCCCACTGGTCGAAGGAGTTGATCCCCCAGACCACGCCCTGGGTGAAGATGCGGTGCTCGTACATGGCGATGATGGCGCCGAGGGTTCGCGGGTTGAGCTTGTCCACCAGCATCGTATTGGTCGGGCGGTTGCCGGGGAAGGTGCGGTGCGGCACCAGGGCGTCGACCTGGGCCGGACTCATGCCGGCGGCCTGCATCTCGGCACGCGCCTCATCGGCGGTGCGCCCGCGCATCAGGGCCTCGGTCTGGGCGAAGAAGTTGGCCAGGAGCTTGGCATGATGGTCGCCCAGCCGGTTGTGGCTGTTCACCGGGGCAAGGAAATCCGCCGGGATCATCTGGGTTCCCTGATGGATGAGCTGGAAGAAGGCGTGCTGACCGTCGGTGCCCGGCTCGCCCCAGACCACGGGCCCGGTGGTGTACTCGACCGCGACACCGTCGCGGGTGACGCGCTTGCCGTTGCTCTCCATGTCGCCCTGCTGCAGGTAGGCGGGCAGATAGCGCAGATACTCGTCGTAGGGAAGCACCGCATGGGTGTGCGCCCCCGCGAAGTTGACGTACCAGACCCCGATCAGACCCAGGATGGCGGGCAGGTTCTCGGAAAGGGGCGCGGACTGGAAGTGCTCGTCCATCTCGTGGGCGCCGTCGAGGAGCTGGCGGAAGCGGTCCATGCCGACGGCGAGCGCGATCGGCAGGCCGATGGCGGACCACAGCGAATAGCGCCCGCCGACCCAGTCCCAGAATCCGAACATGTGGTTGGTGTCGATGCCGAACTCGGCGACCTTCTCCGCGTTGGTCGATACGGCCACGAAATGGTCGCGTACCGCCACCTCGTTGCCGAGCTCTCGCACCAGCCAGTCGCGCGCGCTCTGGGCGTTGGTCATGGTCTCCAGCGTGGTGAAGGTCTTGGAGGCGACCACGAACAGGGTGGTCTCCGCCTCGAGACCCTTGAGGGTCTCGGCGAGGTCGGTGCCGTCAACGTTCGAGACGAAATGCACCTTGATGTCCGCGGACTGATAGGGCTTCAGGGCCTCGCAGACCATCAGCGGACCCAGGTTCGAGCCGCCGATGCCGATGTTGACCACGTCGGTGATGCGCTTGCCGGAGTAGCCGCGCCAGTCGCCGCCGCGCACGGCGGTGACGAAGTCCTCCATGCTCTGCAGCACCGCGTTGACCTCGGGCATGACGTCCTCGCCATCCACGTAGACCGGGCGGTTGCCGCGGTTGCGCAGGGCGACGTGGAGCACCGCGCGGTTCTCGGTGTTGTTGATGTGATCGCCGGCGAACATCCGCCGGATCCACCCGGAGAGATCCACCGCCTCCGCCAGCGCGAAGAGCAGATCCAGGGTCTCGCCGGTGACGATGTTCTTGGAGTAGTCGGCCAGGATGCCCGCCGCGCGCAGCGTCATGCGCTCCGCACGTTCCGGGTCCTGGGCGAAGAGATCCCGCATGTGGACCTGGGACATCTGCGCCCAATGCGCCTCGAGCGCCTTCCACTGGGGGGTCTTGTTCACTAGCGACATGTCGCGTTGCTCCCGATCTTCGGATTTCTGTTTGGTTGTCTTGATCCGCCGTCCGGCTCAGCCGTCGAGACCGCTGCGCCAGTCCTGATCGTCGCGGTCGAACAGGCGGTTGGCCTCGTGGGGCCCCCAGGTGCCGGCGGCATAGGTATGGATGTAGTCGCGCTCGGTCGCCCACAGCTTGAGCACGGGGTCCACCACCTGCCAGGCCCAGTTCACCTCGTCGTAGCGCAGGAAGAGCGAGTGGTCCCCCTCCACGACGTCCAGAATCAATGCCTCGTAGGCGTCGATGTGGCTGGCCCCGATGGTGCAGGTGCTGGCGTCGAGGCGCTCGGTCTGGGTCCGCATCTCCAGGCCCGGCTGCTTGACCTGGATCTCCACCCGCATGCACTCGTTGGGCTGGATGTTGAGCAGGATCCAGTTGGGCTTGAGCTGCTCGATGGCGGTGTGGCGAAAGAGCTGCTGGGGCGGGTGCTTGAAGCGGATGCTGATCAGGGAATTGGTCTCCGCCAGCCGCTTGCCCGTGCGCAGGTAGAAGGGCACGTTGCGCCAGCGCCAGTTGTCGATGTAGAGCTTCAGCGCCGCGTAGGTCTCGGTGGCGCTGTCGGGGGCGACCCCGGACTCGTCCAGATAGCCCGGCACCTTGCCGCCCTTCACGTTGCCGCCTCGGTATTGGGCGCGAAAGGCGTGGGCATGCACCGCCTGGCGCGAGATGGGCCTGATCGAGCGCAGCACCTTCACCTTCTCGTCACGCAGCGCCTCCGCGTCCAGGCTCGGCGGCGGCTCCATGGCCACCAGGGTCAGCATCTGCAGCAGGTGGCTCTGGATCATGTCCCGCAGCGCGCCGACGCCGTCGTAGAAGCCCGCCCGCTCCTCGATCCCGTGCGCCTCGCTGTGGGAGATCTGCACGTGGTCGATGTAGTTGCGGTTCCACAAGGGCTCGAGCATCAGGTTGGCGAAACGGAACACCAGCACGTTCTGGACCGTGCTCTTGCCCAGATAGTGATCGATCCGGTAGATCTGGTCCTCGGCGAAATGCCGGTGCAGGTGCTGGTCGAGGATGCGGGCGCTCTCCAGGTCGAAGCCGAAGGGCTTCTCCACCACCAGCCGGCTCCAGCCGCTCCCTTGCTCGTTGAGCCCCTGCGCCGCCAGGTTGTCGGCCACCTCACCATAGTGGCCGGGCGCGATGGCGAGATAGAAGACCAGGTTGGCGGGCATCGCCGGATCATCGCGCAACCGCTCCCGCAGGCCGGGATAGGCCTCGGCGTCGCTGAGGTCCCCACGCACGAAGCACAGCCGCGCGCCGAGGCGCTCCAGCACCGCCTGGTCCAGGCCCCCGCGTACGCGATTCTCCAGGACGCCCGACACCTCCGCGCGCCAATCCGCGTCCGACCATTCGCGGCGGCCGAAACCGACGACCCGGGTGGACGCCGCCAGCTGGCCCGCCGCCTCCAGGTGATAAAGGGCCGGCAGCAGCTTGTTGCGGGCGAGGTTGCCGGTGGAGCCGAAGATCACCAGCGAGCAGGGTTCGTTCATGTTGCCCCCAGCGAGATGGCCCAAGTACGCGCGGTCGGGCTTCGACCGACCCGAGCGCGGCCTCGCTCGGACGCGTCTGTCGTTTCCACGACCGCAGGCATGACCATTCGTTGTCGATTTATGCTAGTTTGTGCAGCGTATTCGCGCCGCGGTCCCCGTCCCACTCGATTCTCGGCAAGCACGCCAGCCATGGAGCAGTTCGCCACTCCCTCCCGTCCTCCCGAGGACGGTCTCCGCGTCCTCGTGGCGAGCAGCGAGGCGCACCCCCTCATCAAGACCGGTGGCCTGGCGGACGTGGCGGGGAGCCTGCCTGCCGCGCTGCGCGACCTCGGTCACGACGCGCGGCTCATTATCCCAGCCTACCCCGGAGCGGTAAAACGAATCCGGGGGCTCAAGACCCTTTGCGAGCTCGCGATACCCGGCTGCCATGCGCCCGTGCGCGTCCTCGGGGGACGTTTGCCCGACAGCAAGCTGCCCGCCTACCTCGTCGAAGCGCCGGAGCACTTCTGCCGCGAGGGCAACCCCTACACCGATGTCAGCGGCCGGGACTGGGGCGACAACCCGGAGCGCTTCCTGCTTTTCTGCCGCGTCGTTGCCCACATCGGCGAGGGCCTTCCCGAACTGGACTGGCGTCCCGAGGTGGTGCACTGCAACGACTGGCAGACCGGACTCGTGCCGATGCTGCTGCACGATCAACCGGACCGCCCCGCCCTGGTGTTCACGATCCACAATCTGGCCTATCAGGGCCTGTTCGACCGCGCGACCTTCGACCGCTTGCGGCTGCCGACCGGCCTCTGGTCGCTGAACGGCCTGGAGTTCCACCACCGGCTGTCCTTCATCAAGGGCGGGCTGGTCTACTCGGACCGCGTCAACACCGTCAGCCCTACCTATGCGGCGGAGGTCAAGACGCCGCGCTTCGGCTGCGGGCTCGACGGCCTGCTCCGGGACCTGGGAACCCGCTTCACGGGCATCCTGAACGGCATCGACTACGGCCTCTGGAACCCAGCCGCAGATCCCGCCATCGCGCAGCCTTACGAGAGCGAGACCTTCGAGTTGAAGGTCGAAAACAAGCTCGCCCTGCAGCGCGAGTTCGGGCTGCCGCGCAACGAGCGGGCGATGGTCTTCGGCTACATCGGACGCCTGGTCGAGCAGAAAGGCGTGGACCTCATCCTGAGCATCCTGCCGCGGCTTCTGCTCCACCCGGACACGCAGCTCATCCTGCAGGGGGCCGGCAACGCCGCCATCGAGGACGCCCTGCTCACCGCCACCGCGGCGACCCCGGACAAGGTGGGGGTCTTCATCGGCTACGACGAGGGCCGGGCGCACCGCATCGAGGCCGGCAGCGACGCCTTCCTGATGCCCTCGCGCTTCGAGCCCTGCGGCCTGAACCAGATCTACAGCCTGCGCTACGGGACCGTGCCCATCGTCCACAGCACCGGCGGTCTGGCCGATACCGTCACCGATGCCACCACCGAGACGATCGAGTCCGGCGCGGCGACCGGCTTCGCCTTCCACCAATCCAACGCGGACGCCCTGTGGGGAGCGGTTCACCGCGCATTGGTGATCTACCGGGAGCAGCCGGACCTATGGCGAAAGCTGGCGGTCAACGGCATGCGCAGGGATTTCAGCTGGGAGTCGAGCGCGCGCAACTACGTCCAGCTCTACCGGGAGGCGCTTGCCGACCTCAACGCCGCCGCATCGCCGCGATAGGCGTCGGATCAGGCGACCTGGGCCGGGATCTGGTCGCCCGTGCGCAGCACCAGATTGTGCTCGTTCAGGTAGACGAGACTGGGCTTGAAGGCATCCGCCTCCGCCTCGTCCATCGCCGCATAGGCGCAAATGATCACGCGATCCCCCGGCGCCGCCTTGTGCGCCGCGGCCCCGTTGACCGAGATCACCCGCGAGCCCGCCTCGGCGCGGATCGCATAGGTCGTGAAACGCTCACCGTTGGTGACGTTGTAGATCTGGATCTGCTCGTACTCGCGAATGCCGGCGAGCCCTAGCAAATCCTCGTCGATGGCGCACGAACCCTCGTAGTCCACTTCGGCATGGGTAACGCACGCCCTGTGAAGCTTGCATTTGAGCAACGTCAGTTGCATCGCTACACACCTCCGGAGGACCGGGGGTCCAACCCTTAGTCAAACGATAGGAATAATTATTTCAGAAAAACGTCGATGTCGCTCATTTTTTTGCTGCAGCGCATCATTTTCTCTTTCTGGCCGCGGGAATCCGACAACGCGATA
This sequence comes from uncultured Gammaproteobacteria bacterium, assembly GCA_963698495.1. GTDB lineage: Bacteria > Pseudomonadota > Gammaproteobacteria > Chromatiales > Chromatiaceae > CAVORB01. Next base: position 218,689 of record CAVORB010000020.1, read on the forward strand.
CCTCTCCAGGACCTGGTCGCGGGCAAGCCTGCGGCGCGAGTGCGGAAGGGTAGCGCGCTCGGGCGGGCGACTCAAACCCGATCCCGGCCGACCCGCAGATTGTCGATCAGTCGCGCCCGGCCGATCCGGGCCGCCGCCAGCACCACCAGGTCACAATCCAGTGCCGACGGCGGTCCCAGGTCCTGGGCGCGGCGGACGCTGAAGTAGTCGCACTTCATTCCCTCGGCATCCAGCTCGGCTGCGCCGAGGCGCTCGACCTCCGCGGCCGCCGCGCCCGTCCGCAGCCGTTCCGCCGCCCGCAGCAGCGCCTGATAGAGTCGGGGCGCGCGCGCGCGTTCGTCCGATGTCAGGTAGGCGTTGCGCGAGCTCATCGCCAGGCCGTCGGCCTCGCGCACCGTAGCCACGCCGCGGACCTCCACCGGCATGCACAGGTCCTCCGTCATGCGCCGGATCACCAGCAGCTGCTGGAAGTCCTTTTCGCCGAACAGGGCGACGTCTGGCTGCACCATGTTGAAGAGCTTGCAGACCACCGTCGCGACACCCACGAAGTGCCCCGGCCGGCTGGCGCCGCACAGGATGTCGGAGAGACCGGGCACCTCGACCCGGGTCTGCGCCGCCTGGCCATGCGGATAGACGGCCTGCACGCTCGGCGCGAAGAGCAGATCCGTACCCTCGCCCTCGAGCAGGACGCGGTCCTGCTCCAGGGTGCGCGGATAGGCGTCGAAGTCCTCCGACGGGCCGAACTGCAGCGGATTGACGAATATGCTGGCCACCGTGCGGTCGGCGACCCGTTCGCGCCTCTCTGACGAGCGTCAGGTGCCCGGCGTGCAGGTTGCCCATCGTGGGAACGAAAGCCACGCGCAAGCCGGCGCGGCGCCATTCCTGCACCCGCCGCCGCAGCGCCGGGACCGGTTCGACCAGCTCCAAGGGCATTATCTCAATAGGGGGTCTGGGCTGCGCCCGGGAAAGCACCGGACTTGACGTCCTGCACATAGGCGGCGACGGCCTCGGCAACCCCGGGACGCCCGGCGAGGAAATCCCTGCTGAAGCCCGGGGGCTTGCCGGGGGTGAGCCCCAGCATGTCGTACAGCACCAGCACCTGACCGTCACAGGCGTTGCCGGCGCCGATGCCGATCACCGGGATGGACAGGAGGCGGCTGATCTCGCCCGCCAGGGCGGCCGGGACGCACTCGAGCACCAGCATGCCGGCACCGGCGTCCTGCAGCGCCAGGGCATCGTGACGGATGGCATCCGCCGAGGCATGGTCGCGGCCCTGGTAGCGGTAGCCGCCGAGCCGGTGTACGGACTGCGGAAGCAGGCCGAGATGGGCGCAAACCGGGACGCCGTGCCTGGTCAGGAGCTCGATCGTCATGACCACCGGCGCGCCGCCCTCGAGCTTGACCATGTGCGCCCCGCCCTCCTGCATCAGGCGGCCGGCGCTCGCCAGCGCCCGGTCCGGGGTCGCGTAGGAAAGAAACGGCAGATCGCCGACGATGAGCGCCGGTCTTGCGTGCGCGGGCGACACAGGCGGTGTGGTAGACCATCTGGTCGAGGGTGACCGGCAGGGTGGTGGCCTGGCCCTGAATGACCATGCCCAGCGAATCGCCCACCAGCAAGACCTCGACGCCCGCCTGCTCCAGCAGGGAGCAGAAGCTTGCGTCATAGCAGGTGAGGCTCGCGATCCGCTCGCCGCGTTCCTTCATTGCAGTGAGCGTGGAGATGGTGACGGGTGCGGCGGCCATGGGCTACTCCTGTTGGAGGTCGGGCGATTCTGCCAGCTGTCCGCCGCACTCACAAGCCGACGGCGGCCGCTCCGCCAACCGGACCACGCCCTCGCCGTCGCAACGCGCCAGCAGATCCGCCAACCTCCCCTGCCCCGGGATCTCAAGCTCCGGCGGCGCCAGATCCGCCAGCGGAATCAGCACGAAGGCGCGCCGTCCGATTTCCGGGTGCGGCAGCCGAAGGCCCGGCTCGTCGACCACCGCGCCGCCGAAGAGCAGGATGTCCAGGTCCAGCGTGCGCGGCCCCCAGCGGGTTCCATCGCGCACCCGGCCGTGTCGGCGCTCGATGCCCTGCAGCGCGGCCAGCAGGTCGCGCGCGCCCAAGCCAGTCTCCAAGTGGGCGACCGCGTTGACGTAATCCGGCTGATCCCCAGGCCCCATGGGGGAGGTCCGATACAGGAAAGAGCAAGCCAGCAGGCGCGTCTCGGTGAGCCCGGAGAGATCCTCCAGGGCCGCCCGGACCTGCTGCACCGGGTCGCACAGGTTGCTGCCGAGCCCGATGTAAACGCCGCCGCGCAACGCCGTCGGGTCACTCCCCGGCTGTCGGGGCTGGAGCCGCATCCGGCCTGCGCGGTCGGCGCCTGCGCGGACGTCGGCGCTTGCCGCCACCGGTCATGCCGGCCCGCTCCTGGGGGTTGGCCTCCTGAAAGCGCGTCCACCACTGCGCTGTCTCCTCGTCCGCCTCCCCCGACTCCGCGCGCAGGACCAGGAAGTCGTAGGCGGCCCGGAACCGCGGATGGGTCACCAGCCGGTAGGGGCGCTTTCCCTGGCGCTGCTCCAGACGCGGCTGCAGGGCCCAGATCTCCTGCATCAACAGGGCGAAACGCTTCGGCAGCGCCACCTGGGGGCGCTGCTGGGCGGACACCTCGGCGGCGGCCTGGCTCATCGCCTCCAGCGGCGAGAGTCCGCGCGCCACGAGCTCCTCGTAACGAAGGCGCACGGGCTCCCACAGCAGCACGGCGAACAGGAAGGCCGGCGTGACCGGCTTGTCCTCCTGGATGCGGCGATCCGTGTTCTCCAGGCCGCGGCAGACGAAGGTGATGGGAAACGCGTTCTCCTCCCGCGCCAGACAGGCCTCGGTGGCGGGAAACAGGTGCGCGAACAGGCCATAGTGGCGCAGCTTCTCGAACGCCGACAGCGCTGTCCCGCCGTGGAACAGCTTGAGCACCTCCTCGAACAGCCGCGAGGGCGGGATATCGGACAGCAGGTGCCCGAGGTCGAGCAGGGGGCGCTCGCACGCGGGATCGATGTTGAAGCCGAGCTTGCAGGCGAAGCGGACCGCCCGAAGCATGCGCACCGGGTCCTCCCGGTAGCGGCGCTCGGGGTCGTCGCCGATCAGGCGCAGGCGGCCCGCACGCAGGTCCTCGAGCCCACCGGCGTAGTCGATCACGGAGAAATCGGCGATGTTGTAGTAGAGCGCGTTGACCGTGAAATCCCGGCGCAGGGCGTCCTCTTCGCGGGTGCCGTAGAGGTTGTCGCGCAGGATCATGCCGTTCTGGATGTGGCGCTCACCCTCATCTTCCTCATCGCCGCCGCCCCCGCCGCGAAAGGTCGCCACCTCGATGATCTCGCGCCCGAAGTGCACGTGCGCGAGCCGGAAACGGCGCCCGATCAGGCGGCAGTTGCGGAACACCGAGCGCACCTCCTCGGGGGTAGCGTCGGTGGCGATGTCGAAATCCTTGGGCTCGCGCCCGAGCAGGAGATCGCGCACGCCGCCGCCGACCAGATAGGCCTGGAAGCCGCCCTGCTTGAGACGGTAGAGCACCTTGAGGGCGTTTTCGCTGATGTTCGCGCGGGAGATGTTGTGCTCGTTGCGCGGCACTACCAGGGGCATGTCGGAGGGTTGGGCGTGCAAGCTGAATGTGTTTCCCTCCGGCGCCTCGTCCTGAGGCCGGCTTTCGGGCGCCGGGATCTGCGTGGTGTCGGAATCGCGCCCCAGGTCCCGTCCGGGACTGTCGCCGTGCGCCGATGCCGCACCGACGGTCGAGCTTTTGCCGCCTGACACAAGCCACTTGAGGAGCTTCGCAAGGTGCGTATAATACCCGTTTTGCATCGCTTCTTCCGCTCCCTTCGTCTAGTGGCCTAGGACGCCGGCCTCTCACGTCGGTAACAGGGGTTCGAGTCCCCTAGGGAGCGCCACTTGCCACCCCACACTGTCATACAGCCCCGCGCGTAAGACCGGACTCGCTGGCCGAGCCACGCCTGGCGAATGACCAGCGCCCCATTACAACAAGCGTGAGGCAAGGTCCGCAACGCTGTAGACGAGCTGGCCGTAGCCTCTCTCGACGTAGACGCCGAACTGCGCGACCAGCGACCAGGCGACCCCGAATTGTGCGAGCGCGAATCCCGCGATCGTGAACTGGCTCAGGCTGAACAACCCGATCCCGAACTGAGAGATATTGAACACGCCGACGCCGAACTGGCCGACGGCGATGATGCCCTTGGCGACGACGGGCGTGCGGTTGGGCCGGAACTTGAACGAGACATGGATCAGCGGCACACCGAGCACCTCCGCCTTGGACTTGTACTCGTAGCCCCAACCGTCCCACTTCGCGCGCGCCGGATAAGGCGCCCCACACCGGGGGCAGGACAAGGCCTGCTCGCTAACCTGTTGCCCACATTCCCTGCAGTCTCGCATCTCTACCTCCAAAGCTCCGCGCGGCGATCCGATCATAGCCCGGTTGAACGCGAACGTCAGGGCTCGCTGGCGCACGGCCGGTTGCGTCAGGCGGCCACGGGCGGCAGCTCTGTGTTATTTTTCTGGACTCGAAACAGGCAACATCACCGGAGGGAGTGAACCGTTATGAGATGTAAGCCCATGATCGCCGCGCTGGGACTCACCGCCGCATTGGCCGCGCCGGCCTTGGCCGACGAGGTCACGGACCAGCTCAACACCGCCCGCAAGGCCTACGAGAGCGGGGAGCTGCGCAGCGCGGTGCAGACCCTGCAGTTCGCCGTCGCCAGCATTCAGGAGAAGATCAATCTTTCCCTGCTCGAGCTGCTGCCGGAGCCGCTGGACGGCTGGAATGCCGACGAGCCCCAGGCGCAGTCCGGCGGCATGGCCGCGATGATCGCGGGCACCAACCTCAGCCGGCGCTACTATCGCGACGACGGCGCCGAGGTGGACATCAGCATCACGGCGGACTCGCCACTGCTGTCCATGATGACCATGATGCTTTCCAACCCGATGCTGATGCAGACCGACCCCGGAACGCGCGTCTACACCCACGGCGGGCAGCGGGGGATGATCAAGCACGAGAAGGACAGCGACGTGTGGGAGATCTCGCTCATGGTCGGCGGCAAGATCATGATCCAGGTCACCGGCAGGGGGATCAAGGACCAGCAGGACGTCGAGGCCTATCTCGAGGCCATCGATCTCGCCGCGATCGAGAAGACCTTCAGCGGCTGACGCGACCAAGTCCGCGGCCGCGCCGGGAGGCGAGATCGACGCCGAGGCTACAGGGACAGCCGCTTGAGGTAGGCGGAGAACGCCTCGCCGAGCTCGGGGTGCGCCAGGGCGTACTCCACCGTCGCCTCCAGATAGCCCAGCTTGCTGCCGCAGTCGTAACGCTTGCCCTTGAACGGGTAGGCGATGACCGGCTCGTCCTCCAGCAAAGCGGCGATGGCGTCGGTGAGCTGGATCTCGCCCCCGGCCCCTTCCCGCGTCTGCTCCAGCTTGTCGAAGATGCGCGGCGTGAGCAGGTAGCGGCCGACCACGGCGAGATTCGACGGGGCGTCCGCCGGGGCCGGCTTCTCCACGATCGAGACCACGCGCAGCTCGCCGTCGGGGCCGGGCTCGGTCGCCACGATGCCGTACTTGTTGGTCTCGTCCCGCGGCACCTCCTCCACGCTGAGGATGCTGCAGCCGTGGCGCTCGTACATCTCCGCCATCTGCGCCACCACCCCATCGCCGTCGCCGGCGTCGATGAGGTCGTCCGCCAGGATGACGGCGAAGGGCTCGTTGCCGACCACCGGTTTGGCGCACAGCACGGCGTGGCCCAAGCCCAGCGCCTCCGCCTGCCGCACGTAGATGCAGCTCACCTCCGGGGGCAGGGTATTCTGGACGATCTCGAGAAGCCTTTTCTTACCGGCCCCCTGTAGCTCGGCCTCCAGCTCGTAGGCCTTGTCGAAGTGATCCTCGATCGAGCGCTTGTTGCGCCCGGTGATGAAGACCAGCTGCTCCACGCCCGCCGCCTCCGCCTCCTCGGCGGCGTACTGGATGAGGGGCTTGTCCACGATCGGCAGCATCTCCTTCGGACTCGCCTTGGTGGCGGGGAGAAACCGCGTGCCCAGTCCTGCGACCGGAAAGACTGCCTTGCGAATGCTTGCCATAACAGATCCTCGATTAGGTTCTGACCCCCACCAAAGGGGCCACTCAAAAATTGTCCTCGGTCAGCCCGCGGCGTACGCGCGGATGTCGCGCTCGATCTCGTCCAGCGCCAGCAGCGGATCGGGCGCCGCGGTGATCGGCCTGCCGATGACCAGGTAGTCGGCCCCAGCCGCGACCGCCTCGCCGGGCGTCATCACCCGCTTCTGATCGCCGACCGCGCCGCCTGCGGGCCTGACGCCGGGCGTCACCAGCACGAACCCCGGACCCAGGGCGCTCCTGACCGGCGCCGCCTCCAGCGGCGAGCAGACGATGCCGTCGACCCCCGCCTTCTGGGCCAGCCCGGCCAGCCGCAGGACGCGCTCGCGGGGATCACCCGGACAGCCGATCGCGTCCAGATCCCCCGCGTCGAGGCTGGTCAGCACGGTCACGGCGATCAGCAGCGGCGGCTGCGGATGCGCCGCCAGACGCTCACGCGCGGCCTCCATCATCGCCCGGCCGCCGGATGCGTGCAGGTTGACCATCCACACCCCGAGATCCGCCGCCGCCGCGCAAGCCGCCGCCACGGTGTTCGGAATGTCGTGGAACTTGAGGTCGAGAAAGACCTCGAACCCCTGGCCCGCCAGCCGCTCGACGAACGCGGGCCCGAGACGGGTGAACATCTCCTTGCCTACCTTGAGGCGGCAGCGGCCGGGGTCCAGGCGCTCCACCAGGTCCAGGGCCGGGGCCTCGGCGGCGAAATCCAGGGCGACGATGATGCTCGGTTCGTTGTTCACGCTCGTTCTCAAGTGATGGACTGCTCGGAAAATCGCCTTCCGGGCGATGGTTCAAGTCCGCTCGGGGGCGCAACCGTCCGCGGCCGATTCCAGGCCCGGCGGCCATGGGCTGAGGCATCACGGGCCGGATGGTCCCCCACCGTTCGCAGCTCGGACACTGCCAGTGCAGGCGGCGGGCGGAGAAGCCGCAATGCTCGCACTGATACTCCGGCTGGCGCCCCCGCAAGTGGCGCACCACCGCCAGCACCGCGCGCTGCGCCGAGCGCGCCTGTCCATCGGCCTGCGGGTGCCGGCCCTGAAGGTCCAACAGCCGCTCGAGCCCCGCGAGGTCGGCATATTCGGACAGATACTTGGTCAGGAAGCCGATCGCCCGCTCGTCTCCCTCCTCGTGCTCGATCGCGTCCGCCAGGGTCAGCATCAGGGCGGGACTCGGATGATTGCGATAGAGATGGCGCAGCTGCTCCAGCACGTCCTCGCGCCCGCAGCTGCGGTAGGCCTCCATCAGGTCGGGGAGAATCTCCGGGAGGAACCCCGGCTCCTGCCCCGCGACCTTGAGATAGTGCGCGGCGGCCGCCTTGGCATCGCCGCGCGCCATTGCCGTCTGCGCCTGCAGTATCGTGGCGCGCGCGCAACGCCGATCCGCCGCCTGCGCCTGCCGCAGGTGCTTCTCGGCGCTCTCACCGTCGCCCGTCTTCAACGCCTCCTCGGCGAGCTCGCAGTGGTAATGGGCGATCTCGGTACGCATGGGACTGCCGGTGATGTCGCTCAGCTTCTCCGCCACCTCCAGGCAGCGCACCCAGTCCTTCTCCTGCTGGTAGATCTCCCGCAGCCCCGTCAGGGCGCGCACCCGGTGGAGCTTCATCTCCACCAGCTCCCCGAACAGGCTTTCCGCACGGTCGAACAGACCCGCGCGCAGGTAGTCCTGCCCCAGCTCGTAGAGCGCATAGGCGCGCTGCTCCTTGTCGAGCTTGGGCCGGGCCACCAGGTCCTGGTGGACGCGGATCGCGCGGTCCACCTCGCCCCGGCGCCGGAACAGGCTGCCGAGGGCGAGGTGGGTCTCGATGGTCTCCTCGTCGACCTCGGCGAGCTTGAGAAAGACGTCGATCGCCTTGTCGGGCTGCTCGTCGAGCAGATAGTTGAGGCCCCGCAGGAAATCGGTATCCGGCGCCCTGCCCGCCGGACTGCGCGTCCGCGGGCTGCGCCTGGCCGCCCACCAACCGGAGGCGGCCGCCACCGGCAGCAGGAGCAACAGCCACTCGATCACGCGACCGCCCCCGTCCGCGGGCGCCCGGGCGGCTGGCGGCGGAAAGAGAGCGGAGATTTCACGGTCTGCCTCAAATCTTCGGCACCCGGCGGCGATTGACGATCCGGTATGATACAGATATCGCCAATCGACCGCATATCAGGTACGAGGGCCAGTGATCGGTTTTTTCAGCGTTTTTCCGATCCGCTCGTACCGCGACCGGCTATCAGTCCCGGTACGGCGTTCACGCGCCGGGCCGCGATCCGTCTAGTTTCAGGTTCAGTCGAAGGAGTCCGTAACCATGCAAAGCCTCGAGGGGAAAGTCGCCATCGTCACCGGCGCCGCCGGAAACCTGGGCAGCGCGGTGTGTCAGGCGTTCGCGGCCCACGGGGCCAGGATCGCGATGGTGGACCTGGACGCGGAGGCCCTGGAGCAGGCCCGCGCGGGACTCCCCGCCGGCAGCGACGCGGCGAGCTTCACCGCGAACCTGATCCAACCGGCATCGGTCGCGGACATGGTCGAGCGGGTCGTCGCCCATTTCGGCCGCATCGATATCCTGGCCAACATCGCGGGCGGCTTCACCATGGGCCCGCCGGTGCACGAGACGGAGGACAAGGACTGGGACTTCATGATGGACCTCAACGCCCGCACCGTCTTCAACACCTGCCGCGCCGTGGTCCCGCGCATGCTGGACGCGGGCGGGGGACGCATCGTCAACGTCTCGGCCCGGGCCGCCACCCAGGGCAAGGGCAACATGGCCCCCTACTGCGCCTCCAAGGCCGCCGTGATCACGCTCACCGAGAGCCTGTCCGCGGAGCTCAAGGACAACGGCATCAACGTCAACTGCATCCTCCCCGGCACGGTCGACACCCCGCAGAATCGCGCCGCCATGCCGGACCAGGACCACGGGCGTTGGGTACCGCCGGCGGCGCTCGCGAACGTCATCCTGTTCCTCGCCTCCGACGCGGCCCGCCACGTCACCGGCGCGGCCATCCCCGTCTACGGTCGCAGCTGAGCGCGCCGACCCAAAGGTGGAACAAATCCCGAGAGAAGGAGATCCCATGCGCCAGAGACGACGGAGACCGCCACGCTGGATGCTCGCCGGGCTGCTCCTGGCATGCGCCAGCCAGGCACCGGGCGCACAGCTGCTGCTCGACGAGGAGACGGAGCAGCTGCTGGTCCAGGCGGTAGAGGCAGCGGTCGAGTTCGATCTCTACAACGCGCGCTGCCGCAGCGACGGCTCCGGCAGGCGCACGGACAACCTCAACAAGACGCTCGCCAGCAAATTTCGCCTGACCGTGCTCAAGGTGCAGGACGAACTGTTCCCGGAAGGGTCCTACCGTCGCGCGCAGGAACGGCTGCAACGGGACTTCCTCGACAAGCTCAAGGAGGCCGGCGGCTGCAAGGGGGCGAAGGAGCAGGGGATGCCCGCGCAGCTGCGGGATCGCTACGACAACCTGATACGGGAAATCGACGCGCTGCCGTAGCCTCCCGCACCGCGAGGCCGCATCCTGCGCTAGCTGTTGGAGTCCGGCTGGGCTTGACCGTCATCGATGAGAGCGGGCGGCTCTCTCCTCTTCGCAGACTCAGCGTTAACGCCGCAGTTCAGGACTCGATCTCATCCAGCCGCCCAAGGAAGACGCCGACCTGTTCCCGCAGCAAGCGCCGAGGCACGCCGCAGCTTGCGCGCCACCAGGCGCTCCTTCTCCCAATCCAGCTCGAACGAGTAGCTGTGTCGAAACACGTGCCGAAATCCCCGGAAGTCCTCGAGCAGCATGTACAGCTCTTCATCGATGACGGCCGGGCGGTACTCCTTGATCTCGAGCTTCATGCGCTTGAGCAGATCCGCGTGCCAGGTCTGCGGTCCGAGGTCGTTCTCGAAGAAACGGGCGATCGCCTTGAAGATGTTCTCGCAACCATTGTAGAAGTTGTGCAGTAGGTAGCCGATCGCGGCGCGGTCGTAGGCGCCGACCTCGTCGGGCGAGAGGGCCAGCTTCGGCTCGGCCTCGCCAAACGCCGTCTCGAGCCGCTCGATCTTCCGCAGCTCGTCGGCGACGTCCGCTTTCAACAATTCAACGTTAAGGTCAGGATTCCATGCGATTCTCGACGCGCGAAAATGCGAGCTCTCATCGCCGCAGATATCTCGAGTTCACCTCGCGTTCCATCACCTTGCGCACAGGACCGGATCATCGTCCTGTGTGTACAGGTCGAGAGGGCAGCCGATGGCGGCCTCCAGCTCCCGCCGGAGCACCCAATAGTCTTCCGCGGTAACCGGCGACACCAGGAGATCGACGTCCGACCCCGGTTCCGCCGTTCCCGCGGCCACGGAGCCGAACAACCAGGCCTGGCGGACGCCGTGCGCGCGCAGGACCGGGATGCCGCGCTCGATGAGCCGCCGCCGCATCTCGCCCGAGCGGTGCGCGCGGCTCTCGCGCTCGTTTCGCCAGCGCTCGTGGAGCTTCGTGAACCCTGCGGAACCCATCGCGGTTTCGACTCGGCCTCGGCTGATGTGAAGTCTAGTGTATCGCCGCACCGGGGAAGCGACAGACCGCCGCAACGGACACGAAGTGACAATTTTTGTCACATTCGGACGGCGCGCGGAGGGCGTCGCCCTTCCTGCCCGCCGACCGGAACCGGCGCGGATACCTGATTCCGGAGCGATATCCCCGGTTTTTTATGAAGACCGTCACAGAAAGCGAGGGCCCACGGGTCCGCATCCCGATGCTTGGCCTGCTTCCTGCCTTATTGACCGTGAGCGGGTGACAAACGGATACAGATCACCGAAGTCCGCGCCCTGTCTCCAAACCTTTTTTCATCAACGGAGTTAGTCATGAAAAAACAGCAAGGCTTCACCCTTATCGAACTCATGATCGTCGTCGCGATCATCGGCATCCTGGCCGCCATCGCGCTGCCGGCCTATCAGGACTACACGGTCCGCGCGAAGGTCTCGGAAGGCTTGGTTCTCGCGCAGCGGCGCCAAGGCGACCGTCGGCGAGAACATCGCAAACGGGACTGCCGGTCTGCGCCGGCGTCAACACGGCACCAACAACATGACGACCATCACCTGCGCCGATGGCCGCCGGCCCGTGGTTACCGCCGCCGTCGCACCGGCACCCGCGCCGGCAATCATCACGCCTCACTCTGACCCGGACCGAATCCTCGCACAGGCGTTGACTGGGCGTGCGCTTCCGCCGAGCGACGACAAGTACGTACCGGCCGAGTGCCGCTAACGCGCTAGCTGACCTCCCGGACTAAGAGATCACAGCCCCGCCCCGGCGGGGCTTTTTGTTGAAAGACCCGACTTCAGCCGCAACCCGAGCGGCTCAACGCACAATGTCCTTTCCGATCCCGACCGAGTCCCGTCCATTGCGCGTCGATCTCCTGCTCGCGCTGCTGTCTGTTCGCTCGGGGCCTGGTTCACGTACTTACAGCTACGCGAACTTCCATGGCGCCGATTGGACCTTCGACGACGAGCGGGTCTTCATCGGCCTTTCGCGCCGTCACGGACACAGGCACGGCACTCGCTTTCATCGGCGACGCCAGGGAAGTCAGCCAGATCGGGCGCCCGGTTGCGCTGGCGAGCTTCCTGCTGAATGTTTCGGATTGGCCAGACAAACCCCGGCGGATTCCGCCGGATCAACGCCCTGCTGCACGTGCTCAACGGCCTATTGCTTGCCCTGGTCCTGTTGCGGGTGGCCCGCGACATCCCCCAGGCTGTCGCGAACATGCGGCCGGATTCGCAATCTCGGTTTCCGTGGCCTGGCTGCTGCACCCTTTCCTGGCCTCCACGTCCTTCCACGCCATCCAGCGGATGACGTTGCTGGCCGCCACCTTTTCGCTCGTCTGCTTTCTCGCCTACCTCCACGGGCGCGCGCTCCTCGAATCGCGACCCCACCGAGGGTTCGCATGGATGACGTTCGGCCTGGTGATCCCCGGCGCGCTCGGGGTTCTCTCGAAGGAGTCCGCAGCCCTCACCCCGATCCTGATCGCCGTCACGGAATTCACGATCCTGAACCGCTACCGCCCCATCGCGCTTCGCTCCTTCTGGTGGTGGCGTCTGGTCTTCTTCGGCGTCCCGGCCGCTCGCATTGATCGCCTACTCGGCTTACTACCTCGCGGTTTCAGCGCAAACGGGCTATTTTCTTCGACCCTTCACGCTCGGCGAGCGCCTGCTGTCGGAATCCGTGATCCTGCTCGACTACGTGCGACAGATCCTGCTGCCCGACATCTCGACCATGGGCCCGTACCAGGACGACACGGCCCGCATTCTGGGGCCGAGCCCGCTTACTCTGTCCGCCGCGGTATTCTGGATCGTCCTCGCAGGTTTCGCCGTGGCACGACGCAAGCAGTTTCCCGTTGTTTTCGTTCGCCGTCCTGTTCTTCCTCGCCGGGCACCTGCTGGAATCGACCTTTTTCAACCTTGAGCTCTATTTCGAGCATCGCAATTACCTGCCGAGCATCGGCCCCATCGCCGCGATCTTCGCGGTCGCTTGGGCATCCCAGAAGCGCTGGCCGAAGACGGTCGCCACGCTCTATACCCTATTGCTCGCCGGACTGCTCTGGTCGGTCACAACCCTCTGGGGTCACCCACTACTGGGACCAATCGCCTGGGCGCAGGCACACCCGACCTCCATCCGGGCGACGCAAACAGTTGACGACGATGTTCTGGAACTCGGACAGGTCGACAAGGCGCGCGAGACCATCGTCAACGGCTACCAGCGAAATCCCAACGACAGCAACCTCGCGACCAACGCCTTGACCTACCAGTGCTTCGGTGAAGACAAACAAGCATCAACGGAATTGACGGAAAGCATCATTGCCGCGCTCCGACCCTGGGCTTTGGAAGATCCATTGCAGCCGGTCTTTACGCGACCCTCCAACTCATGTCGAGCGGGCAGATGCGATCCGCTCACGCGCGAGACAAGTCATTCGGTTCATCCAGGGTCTTCTAGACAATCCGCTGTTCGTGCGCGAGGACCAGCGCAAGGCGTTCTACCTATTGATCTCGCGATTCGCAGACCTGGACGAGGACTCGGTCCTATCCGTCGAAGCAAAGTCCAGGCCTATCTCATCGAGCCATGGACCAACGGGATGCCATCGATTTATTGCGAGTTGGTGCGCTTGGGGAAGGCGGACGCGGCTTCGGCGTTTTCTGTGAGCGCGAGCCAAAGACTGGATGCCGAGTCGGAGAGCGAAACAGCTTGGGACCAATCGAATGCTACAATCCCGAAGCTATTGGCGCGGCGCGAGCGATAGCTGCCGCAGTGCGAATCCAAATCCGTGACTCTGGCAGCATGAACCGCAGAATGCAAAGAACGAGCCTTGCTTAGTATATCGAACGATTGACTTACAAGCGGCACAGATGACAAAGAACACGGGACTCGAGAATTTTTTGGTATTTGGCGCCCCTGACATCCGCGAGGACGAGATTGCGGAGGTGGTCGACAGCCTGCATCGGGTTGGCTCGGCACCGGCCCGAAGGTCGCACGCCTCGAAAGTGAGTTCGCCGCCTTCAAGGGAATCGGAGCGTCCCAGGTCGCCGCGCTCAACTCTTGCACCGCAGCGCTTCACGTCAGCATGATCGCCTCGGGAATCGGTCCTGGTGACGAAGTCATCACGACGCCGATGACCTTCTGCGCTACCGCCAACGCCATTATCCACACTGGCGCCACACCGGTGCTGGCTGACGTGGACCCGCAGACCATGAACATCGATCCGGCGGCCATCGAGGCAGCGGTCACGCCCAGGACGAGAGCGATCTTGCCGGTCCATTTCGCGGGGCGTCCCTGCGACATGGACGCAATCCTGGCCATCGCAGAGCGACACGGATTGCAGGTGATCGAGGACTGCGCCCACGCCATCGAGACCGAGTACCACGGACGGAAAGCCGGTACATTCGGGAGCTTCGGCTGCTTCAGCTTCTACGTGACGAAGAACGTCACCACCGGCGAGGGCGGAATGGTCGTGGCCAAGGCCGAGGCGGACATCGCCCGCATCAAGACGCTCGCCCTGCACGGCATGACCAAGGACGCGTGGCACCGTTTCAGCGACAAGGGATTCCGTCACTACCGGGTGGCGGAGGCGGGTTTCAAGTACAACATGATGGACCTGCAGGCGGCCATCGGCATCCACCAGCTCGCCGCGTCGAGACGCAGCTGGCAACGCCGCCAAGAGATCTGGGAGCGCTACCAGGAAGCGTTCTCCGACTTGCCGGTGACTTGCCCCGCTGACCCGGAGCCGAACACGCGGCACGGCTTGCACCTCTACACCCTCCTCATCGACGAATCACGCATGCGGCATGAGCCGGGACGCCTTCCTGGAAGCCATGACCGCGCAGGCGCATCGGCGTCGGCGTCCACTACCTTCGCTCGCCGAACATCCCTACTACCAGGAGCGTTTCGGCTGGCGCACCGAGGATTACCCGATCGCGTCGCGCATCGGACACCAGACCGTAAGCCTGCCCTTGTCGCCCAAGCTCACGGACGGCGACGTGGCGAGGGTTATTTCGGCCGTAGAAGCGACACTGGACGGTTGACGTGGAGCGGAGCGTACCCGCTGTCATTCTCTCCGGTGGCAGTGAAATAGTCTCACTCAGCGTCGCAGAGTCGCTTCGGAAGCACTCCGTGCCCCTCGTGATCGTAGGTCTAGGCCGACCAAGCCGATCCGGGATTTACCTGGAGTAGTGGCCTACCGGCAACTCTCCTGGCCGCCAGCTTCTTTGGACGAGGGCATTGAAGCTCCTATTGCCAGCGTTGCAGGGATGCCCAGGCTTCGGGGAGCGGCCCTGGCCCGTATTCGCAACCGAGGACGGTGGGCTCCGGCTGCTGCTCGAGGGACTGGAGAGCTTGTCGGCAGATCTGGCAAATTCCGCGAGCCCGAGCCCTGAAACTGGGTGCACTCGACGAATCGGAGCTGTTTGGGTTTCTCCAATTGGGACCTTGTGCCGCGTTTCTTCCGCGGACCTACATATTAGATGACCTCGACGCGGTACCCGACGCCTTGGACACTCTTGGCGAGGACGCGGTCTTCAAGCCCTCCCTCAAGCCCTTCAACATGGAACTTTCCACCCTGCAGGGTAAGGTCATCACGCGTATATCGCAGGCGGAGACCAGGCTGACGATGCTTGAAGCGTTTGCGCAGCGCGTGGCCCTTGCCGCAGCGATGGATAGCGCAAGAGCGCTTGGTCCAGACGAGTCAGGGGGAACCTTCTTGGTGGGGAACGCGAAACGCAAGTAGCGACATTCGCCGAACACTCGACAACCCAGAGGTGGAAACATCCCATACGAGGCGGAAGCGCTTGCTGGGTGACGTTGGGCGCTGAGGATACTCTGGACCAGATCGGCTGTGCACTTGAGCGAAGCCTTGGACGTTAACGGTTTGATAGAGTGTGAGTTCCTGAGTGGACGCGAACGGTAATTTCAGGGTTCTCGAGGTAAATCCCAGGGCCTGGCTCCAGGTCGGACTGGCCGAATGCGCCGGAACAGAACTGATGTACTCGACTTATTGCACCCTCGCCGGGTACGCCGTCAGCCGAAAGAAGGTTTGCTTGTCGATGGCGTGGACGCCAGTTGGGTGAATGTCGAGCGGATGCTGATGGCGGCGGCTGCAGGAAGTTACGGGGATCGACTCGACGCGTGGCGCCAGGCCGTTGCAATTATCAGGATCCGCCGATTATCCCGCTGTCTACCACACTCGCCAACCAAAGCTGATCTCAAGATGGCTGCGCCGAATGGCGACCTCCGCGCTTCGCCGATGAACTTGAAACGCTGGCGTCGAATATTGCCACTCGGCATGGTCATCTGCGCGTTGCTTTTGGATCAGTTGGTTACTGGTCAAGGACTGGAAAGGGCTACGCGGCGCACTGTTGGATGTAGAAATTGCGGGCATGCTCCCGCTCCTGCTACTCGGCGTACTGGCGAACTTCCAGAATGGCATTGTCTTCCATTGCCAGCTGCGTTTTATCGAAAGGCAGCCGGTGGCTCTTTCGCATTCAGCGGAAATCTCGTATTCGTCGGACAGATCATCCGATATCTTCCTGGGCGAGTTTGGCACCTTCTGTACCAGGCCTCATTGACTCACACAAGCATCATCCCACGGTCGGTTCTGCTTAGAACTAACCTCGAGTACATGGCGGTTATGACATGGACCGCAGTGTTCGTTCCCCTGTCATTGCTACGCATGGCCACGCAGTGAAGGTCTCGCGCTTGCGACTGCCGCCGTCGGCTTGGCGGGATTGCTATCGGGCTACCGGTTTTCCTGGCACCTGCGCAGCCTGAGGCTGCTTTCGGGCGCACTTCCCGCTGGAAGGATCAAGGATGTGCTGGCCCGAGTCGGCAACCCAGCGCCCAGGCGTTGGCGCATGGTTACCCTAATCACCGCCGTTCTGCTTGCTTCGTGGGTCCTTTATTTCTCAGCCTGGACATTTCTCGGCAAGGCATGGCCCGCCTTTTCAGGACTGGACCTGATCAAACTCTGTGCGCTTTATACGCTTGCATGGCTGTTCGGTTTCTTATCTATGATCACCCCAGGCGGGCTGGGTGTGCGCGAGGGCGCCTTCGCCGTTTTGGCACATGGGCTTCCGGCCGACGCCCTAGTGCTTCTCATGGTTGTTGCAAGACTGTGGATGTTTATCGTAGAGCTATCTCTGTTCCTGGTGTTTCTCCCTTTGGCCGATAGGACGAGCCATGCCGATTCCTGACAGCTCGACACCGCCGCGATTCGACGCCGACGGCCTGCATATACTTGATCCGAAAGACCGACTTGGCGTCGAAGTCAGAGTACATAACTTGCCTCCAAGAAAAGGCGCTGACCGCCCACCTCCCTTTCGCAGATGGACTGGTGCTGGACATAGGCTGTGGCTACGGCCGGTTGTCGAACTTCCTCTCTGGGGAGGGTTGGGATGTTGTCGGCATCGATCCGGCCCTGGATTCATTAACCTATGCGCGTCGCCATAGTCCGAAAGCAAGTTTCTGTGCCGCCGCACTTCCGAAAGTCCCGATCGCCGCTGGAGCAGCGCGACTCATCGTGTTCCAGAACCTGCTTCGTTCTTTGTTACTCCTGGATAAACTGGAAGTCGTAACCGGTTGCGGGAAACTGATGGCCCCAGGCGGACACCTGCTGGTAGTCGAGAACATACGGCCAGGGAACCCCAGGTTCGTGGACGAGACCTGGATAGAAGAGACTTTTCAGCGCGAAGGCTTTGATCTCGTCAAGCGCGTGCCCATACGCGCCGGACGGTGGTGGCTACTCTACCTCATCCGCTACGGTTTGGTCCGGCGATCCTGGCTTCCGAGAATTGCAGATTATGAATTGCGGGTGCGGGCCAGAGAGAGTGGACGATCACGGTTTCGTTACACAAATGTCCTCTTCTTGTATCGGCGCCGGACATGACCCAAATCTCAGCCCAATATCGAGACGGGCGACGGACTTTCCCGTAGAGTAGCGGGGTTACGGTAACGTCACCCCGCTACTCTACGATGAAGGCATGGCCTGGTACTGAAAGAAGTGCGGATGCTTCCACGCCCGTTCACGGATGTCCCGCACCGCCTAGCCATCGGCTCCACAAGCAGAACAGCGGTTCTTCTGTCCGTATGGAGAGCGTTTCCAGTTAACGGAAAGGGTTGATCGCGTTCTTCCTCGCGCGGGTCTCTGGCAAGACGAAGGAGACCCGCGCCTTCCTCACTATGCGCGATTGCAAATTATCGCGAATGTTATCAATGGGAAATATAAGTTGAAGGGCAATCGCGATAGGCTAACGTATATTGATGCGCTGCGAGGAGTCGCTATTTTGGCCGTGATGGCTTACCACTATACCAGCCATTTGAGCGCATCTTATCAGCACGATTTTTCTGTTATCTCGCAATATGCAAATTACGGAAAGTATGGGGTACACCTCTTCTTTATCATCAGTGGTTATGTGATATATATGACCATAACCTGCTCAAAATCGCTCTTCCATTTCGTGTTTTCGCGATTTTCTAGGCTATATCCTGCGTTCTGGGTGGCGGTAACGCTTTCGTTTACCCTTATCTCTTTGTTTGGTCACCCGTTCAAGGAATTTTACCCCAGCCTCAACACCTATTTTCTGAATATGACCATGCTGCATAGATTTTTTTCACACCCATCCATTGACGGAGTGTATTGGTCTCTGACATTTGAATTGATGTTCTATTTTTATATGAGCTTGCTTATGGCGGCTGGACTCATAAGTAAGACCTATCAGTATTCTGTTATTTGGCTTCTATTGTCGATTTCCATTACGGTTGCTGGCCGATGGGGTGATTTCGCTTTTAATGAGCAATTAAAAGGGGTCTTTCTTTTGGAGTTTAATAGTTTTTTTCTGACGGGAATCGCCATCTACAAATTTCATAAAGATGGTAATAGCAATTCGTTTTCCATAATTGCCGCTCTCTCATTGGTCCAGCAGTACCTCGTCTCGGGAGTTCATCTGGCAATCGTGTACATAGTGACGACCAGCCTCTTTCTTTTGCTCGCTAACGCGCAAAACCGCATCATTTCAGTACTGGCTCAGATAGGGGTCATTTCGTATTCCTTATACCTAGTGCACGCAGTTCCCGGTTATACACTTATCAATATGCTTAGCAGCGCAGGCGTCCCGATTCTTTTCGGTTTTCTTATTACCATATCGACTTCGTTCGGAGTCTCCTATTTAATTTACCATTTTGTGGAAGTGCCCTCACAGAGAAAAATGCGCAATTGGTTCGATGTGTATACCGGAAAAGGGGTATAGCAAAGTCATGTGGAAGCCGGCATGATCAAAAGGCGTCAGGCTAAGGAATGGGATGCCCCGCCGGGTAGCGGGATCTGGTTACCGTCACCCGCTACCCGCCCCTAATACCCGCATCGGCAGTTTTCCTGCTGTCGTCTGAAAAGCCCTCAACGAAGCACATATCTCACGAAGCATCCGATTCTCTGCCCAGTAGATCGACAACCCGCGCCGCAGTGCTGCCAACATCGAAATCATCGGCGGCCTCGCCCAGACCAACAAGCATCTCGGCGGGGCCTTGATGAAGCGCTTTTCTTATTGCGTCTGCGATACCCGTCGCCGTCACTTGTTCCGCCATCACGCCACAACGGTACCGCGACATCAGCCGAGGCAGGTCGCCGACCGGAGTGCAGATCAGCGGCCGTCCCGCTTGCATCGCGTCGGAGAACACCACGGGGATGCTTTCGATACGAGACGGCAATAGGACAAAGTCCGCCCAATCGAATAACTTTGTCGCCGCCGACAGGGCCAGGTAGCCGTCGCGGGAAACCGGATAGCCGGCATCGCGCAGGCTATCGACCTGCGCCACTACGCGATCTTCCAAGGGGCCCCGCCGGCAATGCGGACGGCTTCTATGCGGTGCCAATCCTCGTCGCGCAGCTGATGCAGTGCATCGAGCAGCAGGTCAGTCCCTTTGTTGGGGTGCCACCTGCCGAGGAACGCGAGCCGGTACGGGGCGCGCAGTGCAATATCCCGCGTTCTCACGACGGGGAATCTCCGCGAGCTGGGCAGGAATCCGCATTCTAGTGACGCTATCGCGCGCATGTCGTTTGCGAGCTGAATGCCGTCCGCGAACCGGTGCGTAGCTCCGCGCATGACTCGGCGCAGCATGCCCCGTACCAGGGGAATGCGGCCCAGGGTCCAGATATCGCTTCCAAGCCCCCACACGCTGTAGCCAACCCCGGCTCGGCGCGCAGCCTGCATTGCCCAATGTCCCGAGGGTAGGACCCACAAGGCCATGATGTGGTTTACCCGTTCCTCTGTGACCAACCTATCTGTCGCCCGCGCGCCAGCGCGCAGGGTGTCCAGAATAACCGGCCAATCCGCCGGTGAACCAGGCCGCAGGAGAGACAGCGGAAGACGGGGTACGGCGAACCGACGTACGTCCACCTCACCCATGCGTTGCCGCCCTGATGTCAAACCGGGCGCCACCACGCTCACCCGCACGCGTTCTGACAGGGCGGTTGCGAAATCAGCCACGAAGCTCCCGGCAGCCTCACTGCCATCCCCCCCCCTCCGGGTACGACGTGGTGATCAGGCCGAGGTGGCGCTCCCGCTTAGGAGGCATTTTTCTCTGCCCCTTTTCGACATACGAGCCGATAACCAAAAGGCATGATCTCGTCCTTATCCCTGGTCTGCGCAAAGAGCCAGCCGGAAATGTTCCTCAACGGGATCAGCACCAATGCCGCCGCGCCGACGAGAACTGCCACTGGATTCCGCGACACGACAAGGTTCATTACCGTCCGCGCCAAGGCAATGTTCCCCAGAAGGGCGGCGGTTTCGACAGGGTGGCCGAACGAATCATCGGACAAGCAGTTCAAAGCCGTGAAACGCGAGCAGACGAGTCAGGCCGTATCGCGTCCAGCGGTGGAAATCGAAAGGCGCATCGTGAAGCGGATAGACAAAGGGCACCTGTAACGCCAGAACTCCGCCCGGCACTAGTACCCTCTCGATCTCAGCGATTGATGTTTCCGGGTCGGGAAGATGCTCGAGCACATCCAGGAGAGCGACCCCATCAAAGGAAGCGTCCGCGAATGGCAAGCGTTGCCCGTCGCCATAGACATCCGGCTGGGTGTCATAGAGTTGCTTCGCTGTGGCGTAGTAATCCAAACCCAGGTACTGAACTTCATCGTTTAGGTGAGGGCGCAAAGGTTTATCGGCACAGCCGATGTCGAGGACCCTGCCTTTCAGAACGGCCCCCGCCGCCGCAAACGCAGTCCGCTCTCGGCGCAAAACAAGCCACTGAGGATGTAACGGCGTGTGTCGCAGAGGATTCATCCAACGCCTGATGATTCTCTGCAAGGCCGACGGGGCCGATCCGGACTCATTGACAAATGCGCTCACAGCCGATGCCTAACCATGACCCTATTCATGCAATCAGCGTGATGTCGCCTCAGGAATTGGGCGGAGTCCGTACCGTCCGCCTCGCGTCCTCGTCGATTCCCTTGTAATGCAGGGCGGAGATTTGTTCCGACAAGAGCCCGATCAGGAACGTCAACAAAGAGGACATAATCAACAACGCACTCATGTTCGTAAATCGATGTGCAGTCAAAAAAGTATAACCATAGTGAATCAGGCCAATTCCGAACAGGACGGCTGCGATGGGCAGAAACAACCGCATCGGGGAAAACAGAGCACCGATCTTCAAGATGATGACGAAAAACCTTGTGCCATCGTGCAACAGGCGAATATGGCTTTTTCCGTCCGCCGAGACCTCTGCCTTGATCGGCACGTAAGCGACCGGCAGGCCGGAGCGAAAAAAGGCCATGGTGATGGTGGTCGGATAAGAGAATCCGTTAGGCAACAGGTACAGGAACTTGACGAAATGCCGGGCGCGCACTGCCCGAAAGCCGGAGGTCAGGTCTTCAATCCTGAACCCCGTCATCAGCGAAGCCAAGCGGTTGTAGAAGCCATTGGCGAAGCGGCGGAAGATCGTCGCCTGGGTCGAGGCATGCCGCGCGCCGACGACCATGTCGTAGCCCTCGTCGAGCTTGTCGAGCATCCGCGAGATATCCGCCGGATCGTGCTGACCGTCCGCGTCCATGAAGACGAAGACCGATCCCTTCGCGTGTCTCGCGCCCGTCTTGATCGCGGCGCCATTGCCCAGGCTGTGCGGGTGCGGACACGACACGCACGCCCTGTTCTCGGCAAACGGCCGCGGATGCATCAGTCGACCCGTCGTCGACAACGAGGATTTCGGCATCCGGCAGGCATGCCTTGAGCTTCGGCAGCAAGGCTCGAAGATTCTCCGCTTCATTCTTGCACGGCAAGATGACGGAGATCGGATAGTTGGCGGTTGAGCCCATCGCTTGATTCCTTCGATCCGATCGCCTGGGGACGGCGATTCTTATGATGTTTAGCCGTTACACGAAGGTTAACGCAGATATCTCTGAAGTTTCACGGAAATTTGATTGCACGCGGGGCACTCGGTCAATTTGTTCAGCTGTTCACATACAACGTGACCCGATATCGGCGTATACCGACGTTGAGACGCTCGCCGCCCGTTCCTTGAGCATGAGGCCTCTAACTGTTTGGGAACCAATGGACACTGCTCGTTGTAACCCTGGACTTCAATCTTCCCCGACCAGCCGGTTCGGCTGCTGCAACGAACGCCAGCCCGAGACACCCATCCCTTCGCGCACGTAGGTGTCCGCACCGCCGTAGATGACTTCGCGGCGGCAGGGCGATCTCACCTGCGACGGACTGCCATTGTCGGGTGGCCTTAAGCCAATCGGAAACGAAGGTGGCACCGGATTTGATCTCGATCGCCTGTAGCTTCTGCCCGCGTTCGAACACCAGATCGACTTCGTGCCCGGCACCATCGCGCCAAAAATAAAAATCCGCTGGCTGGCCGCGATTGAAGGCGTCTTTGGCAAACTCGGAAACCACCAGCGTCTCGAACAGGGCGCCTCGCTGCGCATGGGTATTCATCGTCTCCACGTCTCGCACACCGAGCAACCATGCGGCAAGCCCGGTGTCGAGAAAGTACAGCTTGGGACTTTTGACCAGGCGTTTTCCGAAGTTGCGGTGATATGGCCGCAAGAGCATGACCACATAGCTGGCCTCCAGCACCGACAGCCACTCGCGCGCGGTCACGTGCGAAATGCCACAGTCGTTCGCAAGCGCAGACAGATTGAGGAGCTGCCCGGTACGCGCCGCGCAAAGCTTGAGGAAGCGTTGGAAAAGCGCCAGGTCGCGAACCGCCAGGATCTGACGAACGTCCCGCTCGAGATAGGTCGTGACGTAGCTCGGAAACCACATATCCGGCGTCAATGGCCGATCGTACAGCGGCGGATAAGCTCCCCGGAGCATCAGCTCGTCGAGCACAGCCGGCAACAGACCGGCACCGCCAAGCTCCGCCATGGAAAACGGCAGCAGTTGGACCAGCCCCACGCGCCCCGCCAGCGACTGGGTTATCCGTGACAGCATGGCGAAGTTCTGCGATCCGGTAAGGACGAAATCTCCCATGCGCTTGCGCTGATCTACCAAGCCCTGCAGATAGGAAAACAGGTCAGGGCAATGCTGCGCCTCATCGATCACGGCGCCGTCGCCATACCGTGCAAGAAATCCCCGGGGATCCCTGGTGGCGAACTCCCGTTGCTCGGGATCTTCCAAGGTCACGTAGTCGCGCTCGGGAAACAGCGCGCGCGCCAGCGTCGTCTTGCCGGATTGGCGCGGCCCGATGATGGCCAGAATGGGAAAGCCCCTGGCCAGTCTCACTGCGGCATCGGTCGCGGCGCGTGGAATCATGTGCGCGATTGTACAAATTGAAGTTTCTACCTTCAATTTGCATGGCCGCCGCAGATCAACTGGTCACGTTGCCCGCTCCGGCGCCATGCCGCGCCAGGCAATCAGTCACCTTGATGGATGGTGACCTCGTAGCGGCGGATGTCCCCATCGAGGCGGACGATGTCGCCGGCGCGCAGCGCGAACCCGCCGGTGGCACGATCGCGAAAATAGAGCGCGAGGGTCTCCTTGATGACCGGGAAGGCGATCTCGCCCCAGGGGATGTCCGGCTCGTCGAACAGGCGCACGTCCAGGCTCTCCGGTCCGGGACCGAAGTCGAGATCGAGCAGGCGGCTGCGGAACACCAGGTAGACCTGATTGATGTGCGGCAGGTTGAACATGGTGTAGAGCGCGCCGACGCCCACGCGGGCCTTGGCCTCTTCCAGGGTCTCCCGCGCGGCGCCCTGCTGGGTGGTCTCGCCGTTTTCCATGAAGCCGGCGGGCAGGGTCCACAGGCCGTGGCGCGGCTCGATCGCTCGTCGGCAGAGCAGGATCTTGTCCTCCCACTCGGGGATGCAGCCGACGACGACCTTGGGGTTCTGATAGTGGATGGTGTCGCAGGTGCCGCACACGTAGCGGGGCCGATCGTCCCCCCGCGGCACGCGCAGCGCGACCTCGGACCCGCACTCGCTGCAGTATTTCATGGGTTACTGATTTAGACATCCGGGCTCGCCGCACGACACAGCGCCCAGATCTCCCGTTACAGCCATGTGAACCACTCTCGCTTCAGCTCGCCGGGTCGAGCGGTGGTTGGCTTGCCGGATCAGCGACTTGACCCGCCGCAGGGGTCAAGACTTCCCAGTGCGCCGCGATGGTGTCCGCCGACAAATCCGCGCCACAGTCCCACTCGACAAAGTAGCCACCATTGTGAAGCCGCTCGAATTCGCCGGGGTCTTTCAGTGGAGCAAAGGCCTCGGCCTCCAGGTAGGGATAGACGTCGAAAAGCCCCGTTCGGCCATCTTCAGCAACGACGTAGATTCGGTATTCGGCCCGCGGAACGATATTGGCAATCCTCATTGATCAAGCCCTCGAATTGCGAACGGCTTTTTGCCGTTCACAGCCAGCTGCCAGTCGGCGAGCAGGTCTTCTTCATGGATTTCAATCCAGGCGACCACTAACTTGTGCTTGTTGGCTGGCAATGCCCCCGCCAGCACGGCACCACCCTCAATCGCGTACACGGCGACTTGCCCTTGATAGTCCGCATGGATGTGGGGTACGTGGTGACGATCCGTATCGTAGAAAAACATTCTGATCAAGATGCCGTAGAACATGGAAATCGTTGGCATGCCCGCACCTCTCTTTGGCAACGCCCACCACGGTGCCAAACCTGGATACCCGATCTGGGTCGCTCGACTTTATGCCAACCGTCGCGCCAGTACAAAGGCCTCCGCCGCATCGACGCTGCTGTTGACGCCAGCGCGGATGGGACCATTCGAACAACTCCGCGCTGTAATGTAAGCGTCGTGGGCATCGAGCGTGCGCTGCAGGGTGGCGGGGTGTCGATGAGCCAGTCGGGAGCGAACGGCTCGCCCTGTGATTGTACCCGTTTCCGCGGTCCGGTCCGGAGTGGAGGCCGAGATGCATCAGCTCCCGCTGGCGGCTCGCGCGAGAAAGGATTCCGGGGCTCCCATTTCGGCGCGAATGCGCAGGTAGTCGTCAGTCCAGTTGCCCTGTAGAATCCCGAAGGTACAGCGCCGGCGCATCTACCCGTTCGCCCGTGCGCGCACAGGTGAACAGGGCGATCATGGGCGGATCGGAGGCCCGGAAATACACATCCCGGCGCTGCAGCAGGCTGAGCCCAGCCTCGGCAATGGCGTGCTCGGGACGCGGATCGCGTGCGAGATGGCAGAAGCAGAAGACGCCCTCCGCGGCGAGGGAGCGGGCAGCGGCACGGCAGTAATCGTAGACGTCGCCGTGAAGCTCGAAGCGCGCCGCGGCCTTCTGCGGATGCGCGGAGCGGGTGCCGTTGCCAGGCGGGGTGTAGGGGGGCGATGCGGTAACGAGCTGATAGTCGCCACCGGGCCAGTCGCGCAGGTCCATGTTCCGCAGGCTCACCCGCGATTCCAGCCGGTTGTGAGCGACGGTCTTTCGCGCCAGCTCATGGCTGATCCGCTGCACCTCCACCATGGTGAGCCGCGCCTCGGGCGTTAGACGCCAGAGCGTGAGCAGGCCGACGGAGCCGATTCCGGCGCCCAGATCGAGCACCGAACAGGCCGATGGTCTGGCCTGGACGGCGCTCCAGGCGGTGAGCAGATCATCCGCGGAGAAACGGTGACCTCGCCGCAGCTGGTGAATCCGCCAACTGCCGGCAAGGCTGTCCAGGGTAATCTCATGTGGGTCGGTCATAACGACCGCGGGAATGCGAGGCATGCCCCCGCCGCGGGCGAAACGCCGCGGCGGGGGAAACCGGTCACCAGACGTTATTGCCCGCCCGCCGGTGCCGGGGCGCTGGAGGCAGAGCTCAACATCTGCTCGAGATTGTCGATCTGCGCCTGCACGGATTCGGGCAGGGAATCCTTGAGCTTGCGCAGCTGCTCCATGACCTCCTGGGCGAGATCGATTTCGTTGTTCTCGATGTACTCCCTCGCCTGATCGATCAGCTCCTCCGCCTGGGCAATCGCCTCGTCTGCCATCTCCGACGCCTTCTCGGCGGCCTCGCCAGCCCCCTCCTTGGCGGCCTCGGCGGCCTGCTCCATCATGGATTTTCCTTCCTCGACGGCGCCCGTTTCCGGCGCCTTCTGCTCTTGCGCGGGCTCCTCGCTCTTGCCGCAGGCGCTCAGCCCAACGGCGGCGGCGACGAGGAATGCGAAGACTATGTGGTTGTTCATGCGTGTGCTCCTGAATGGCTCGTGTCTGTTCCTATCGTTCCGGACTCCCGTCCGGAGCCTCTACTGAGAGGCTGATCATCGGCCATCCTGGCCGAAATCAGCACGCCACCCAAGAAGCGTGGTTCTTGGATGGCATCATTTCCAACCGCTTACGCGCTTGAAAATGGCGTCACATCCATGTGCCGCTGGAAACGCTGAATCGATCGGCATCCTCCTTAAGGTAGACCCATCGGCGAAACGGCGCATCCTTCGCTCCCTCAATCCGGCGCCCGGGCGCTCGCAACCATGCGCAGGACCTTCAACCCCAGCAGCAGCCAGGGGACGCCGTGAAGGACGAGGTCGAAAATGTCGATGGGGCGCGAAAGCTCACCCGCGAACAGCATCTTGAGCTTTTCCCACACGTGGGGCTCGGGAACGAATGGGGCAAGGCCAAGCGTGAGGGCGACGATCAGCAATACCGCCAGCGGCACCTTGTCCAGCTTCTCGAGCAGCGCCTTCATGCCCCACCCTCCTCGGGACCGCAATCCGGACAGATCTCGCGGTAGATGGCGGCGTCGGCCTCCGAAAAACAGCAGGCGATGATCTCGTCGAAACGGCGGCGCTCGCCGCGCATCACCTCCAAGGCGATGCGCGCGGCGACCTCCTTGGGGAACCGATAGACGCCGGTGCTGATGCCGGGAAAGGCAATGGTGCGCACGCCGTTCTCCCGCGCCAGGTCGAGCGAGCGCTCGTAGCAGCTGCGCAGCAGATCGGGCTCCCCCTTGTCGCCTCCGTGCCAGACTGGCCCGACCGTGTGAATCACCCACCGGGCGGGCAGATCGAAGCCCGGGGTAATGCGCGCGTCACCGGTTGGACACCCGCCAAGGGGCCGACAGGCCTCGAGCAGCCGCGGACCCGCAGCGCGGTGGATCGCGCCGTCCACGCCACCGCCGCCGAGCAGGGAGCTGTTCGCGGCGTTGACGATGGCGTCGACCTCGAGCGTGGTGATGTCGCCCGTGAGGATGCGGATCGTACCCATAGTTCGGCCTCACACTTCAGGAATTCGGCATTCGGCGACCGGAAAGGCTATCATCAGCGCCGCTGATGCAACATCACGGCCTGCTCCGAATCAGCCGTTTCCGCCAACCTGCCCTCGTCGCGCCCCTCGCCATTCTTGCGTTGATCTCGATCTTCGATCCTCATGGACAACCTGCTCGCGATTCTCGCACTTGCGCTGCTCGGCTGGTTCTGGCTCGACAGCCTGCGGGCGCGCGAGCTCGCCATCGGGATCTGCCGCGCGGCCTGCGAGCAGCGTGATCTTCAGTTCCTGGATCAGACGGTCGCCCTGCGCCGGATCGGCGTGCGCCGCACGGCCGAAGGGCTGCGCTGGAGACGCGTTTACCGCTTCGACTTCAGCGAGGAGGGGCTCGGCAGACGCAATGGCCATCTCACGCTGGTGGGATTGCGCCTGGAGGAGCTCAGCCTCGGGCTGCCGGCAGACCCGGAGGACGCCTAGCCCCGCTTTCTTGGGTGGCGTGCTGATTTTGGCCAGGATGGCCAATAATCAGGGTCTCCCCAGGGGCGCTCTACTTCACCACCTTGAGGGTCGGCCGCTCCCGCGGCGGCTTGGGCGGCTCCGGCTCGTCGTCGGACCCGGCCGCGCCAGCGGTCACCGGCTCGTCGTCGGGGAACAACATGCCGCGCCCATTCTCGCGGGCATAGATGCCCATCACCGCCTCGGCGGGAACCATGACGTCCATGGCGACGCCGCTGAAACGCGCGTTAAAAGAGATGCGTTCGTTGCCCAGCACCAGTCCGCGCACCGCGGTCGGGCCGATGTTGAGCACGATCTTGCCGTCCTGGACGAACTCGGAGGGCAGGGTTGCGCCGGGGCGCGCCGCGTCCACCAGCAGGTGCGGGGTCATCTGGTTGTCCAGGATCCAATCGTAGAGCGCCCGAACCAGGTAAGGTCGATTCGAGGTCATGGCTTCACCGGGCGAGCTCACAGCGCCTCGGCGACCATCTCCCGCTCGGCCTCGGTCAGGCTGTCCCGGAAGGCGGGCCAGGCGAAGATTCGCTTCGCGTAGTCGCGGATGGCCTTGGCCTTGGGCGGCAGATCGACGCCCAGCACCGGGAGACGCCACAGCAGGGGGGCGACGCAGCAATCCACCAGGGAGAACTCGTCGTTCATGAAAAACGGCTTGGCGGAGAACACGGGCGAGGTCGCGATGAGGCTCTCGCGGAGCTCTTTGCGCGCCTGGGCGGCCTCGTCTTCGCTCCCCGTCAGGATCTGGTCCATGAGGGCGTACCAGTCGCGCTCGACGCGATACATGTAGAGCCGGGACGTGGCTCGCGCGACGGGGTCGACGGGCAGCAGCGGCGGATGCGGAAACCGCTCGTCGAGGTACTCCATGATGATGCGCGCCTCGTACAGGCGCAGGTCGCGGTCCACGAGCGTCGGAACGGTTCCGTAGGGGTTGAAGTCCATGACCTCGTCCGGCAGGTCGTGGGCATCGACGTCCACGATATCCACCGTGATGCCCTTCTCCGCCAGCACGACACGCACCCGGTGGCAGTGGGGGCAGGTGGGATCGGAAAACAGGGTCATGACGGATCTTCGGTTTGCAGCCACTGCCATCTATCCTTTACTCCAACTCGCGCAGACTAGCCCAGCGGCGCCGGGGCGGAGGCACAGTATAGCCGAAAACGGATGACACCCGCTCTGACCTCCGGCGCGCCCCGAGGGGCTGCCGATCCGCCATGCGGCCGGGTTTCCTGGCGACGTTCAGCAAGCAAAAAAAACCCCGCGCGGGGCGGGGTTCCAGGTGCGAAACGCCGTGCGGTCATCGCTGACCGCGCCGGCGGAGGTTTAGTGAACGTCCTTCCAGTATTCCTTCTTCAGCGCATAGGCGAGGATGAAGAACAGGCCCAGGAACAGCAGCACGTAGATGCCCAGGCGCTGGCGCTCGAGCTTCATCGGCTCACCCGCATAGGTGAGGAAGTTGGTCAGATCGCGGACCATCTCGTCGTAGGCCTCCGCGGTCATGGTGCCCGCCTGACCAGGCTCGATGCCGACCACCTGCTTGACCATCTCGCCATCGGGGCCTTCCTTCTCCTCGAAGACCGGGTTCTGCACCCCCTGCAGCGGCGCCAGCACATGGGGCATGCCAACATCGGGAAAGACCAGGTTGTTCACGCCGTAGGGGCGGGCGTTATCGGTGTAGAAGCTCTTCAGGTAGGTATAGAGCCAGTCGGGGCTGCGCCAGCGGGTGACCAGGGTGAGATCGGGCACCGCGGTGCCGAACCACTTCTCGCCATCCTCCGGGCGCATGGCGTTGGTCATGAGATCACCCGGCTTGGAGCCGTCGAGGATCAGGTTCTGACGCAGCTCCACCTCGTCGATGCCGATGTCCGCGGCCATGCGGTTGTAGCGCATGTACTGCAGCGAATGGCAACCCATGCAGTAGTTCACGAAGTACTTTGCTCCGCGCTGCAGGGAGGCCTGGTCGGCGAGGTCGATGTTGGCGTCCTCCAGGTGAACGGCGTGGCCGCCGGCGGCGGAAGCCAACGCGGGCGCCATCAACAGGATCGATGCAATGATCAGCTTTCTCATTAGGACACCCTCTCCGGAACCGGCTTCGTCTTGTCCATCTTGGTGTAGATGGGCATCAGCAGGAAGAACGCGAAGTACAGCGCAGTGAAGATCTGGGCCATCAAGGTCGAGATCGGACTCGCGGGCTGCAGGCCGAGATAAGCCAGGACGACGAAGGAGACGGCGAACACGCCCAGCGCGATCTTGAACAGCGGGCCGCGGTAGCGAACCGACTTGACCGGGCTACGGTCGAGCCAGGGCAGCGCGAACATGATCAGAATGGCGGCGAACATCACCACCACACCCGGGAACTGGGAGCCGAACATGGGCGGAACGGCGCGCAGCATGGCGTAGTAGGGCGTGAAGTACCAGACCGGAGCGATGTGCTCGGGGGTCTTGAGCGGATTGGCGGGCTGGAAGTTGGGTCCCTCGAGGAACAGCCCGCCGAGGTCCGGAGCGAAGAAGATCACCGCCGAGAACAGGGCCAGGAAGACCGCGATGCCAACGATGTCCTTGACCGTGTAGTAGGGGTGGAAGGGTATGCCGTCCTTCGGGATGCCGTTCTCGTCCTTGTTCTCCTTGATCTCGATGCCGTCCGGGTTGTTCGAGCCCACCTGGTGCAGGGCGACGATGTGAACGAACACCAGGGCCGCCAGCACGAAGGGCAGCAGGAAGTGGAAGGCAAAGAAGCGGTTCAGCGTGGCGTCGGAGATGACATAGTCGCCGCGGACCCACACCGAGAGGTCCTCGCCGATGCCCGGCACCGCCGCGAACAGGTTGACGATGACCTGAGCGCCCCAGTACGACATCTGGCCCCAGGGCAGCAGGTAGCCGAAGAAGGCGGTCGCCATCATGGCGAGGTAGATGATGAGGCCGATGATCCACAGCAGCTCGCGCGGCTTACGGTAAGAGCCGTACATCAGGGCGCGGAACATGTGCAGATAGACGGCGATGAAGAAGAAGGACGCGCCGGTGGAGTGCATGTAGCGGATCAGCCAGCCCCAGTTCACATCGCGCATGATGTACTCGACCGAGGCGAAGGCATCCGCCGCCGAGGGCTTGTAGCTCATGGCCAGCCAGATGCCGGTCAGGATCTGGATCACCAGCACCAGCATGGCCAGGGAGCCGAAGTAGTACCAGAAGTTGAAGTTCTTGGGGGCGTAGTACTGGGCAAGGTGCTCGTTCCAGACCTTGGTCAGCGGGAAGCGCTTGTCGATCCAGCCGAGGAAGCCCGTGGTGGTGGTCTCTGTGCTCATCAGGCTGCTCCTCCATCCTCACCCACCAGAATGGTGGTATCGGACACAAAGGTATGCTTGGGGATCACCAGATTGGTGGGGGCCGGCACGCCCTTATAGACACGCGCGGCGAGGTCGAAGCGGGAGCCGTGGCAGGCGCAGAAGAAGCCGCCCTTCCACTCGGGGCCCAGGTCTTCGGGAGCGACCTCCGGACGGTAGGTGGGCGAGCATCCGAGATGCGTGCAGATACCGACCGCCACCAGGTACTCTGGCTTGATGGAGCGATGCGGATTCTTGCAGTAATCGGGCTGGATTGAGGCGTTGGAGTCTGGATCGGCGAGCACCGGGTCCAGCGTGGGCAGGGACGCGAGCATCTTCTCGGTGCGGTTCACCACCCAGACCGGCTTGCCGCGCCACTTCACGCGCAACAGGGCGCCTGGCTCCAGCTTGCTGATGTCCGCTTCGACCGGCGCACCAGCGGCCCGCGCCTTGGCGCTCGGGTTCATGGAAGCGACGAAGGGAACGAGAGCGAAGCCGGCGCCGACGGCACCGACCACGCTGGTGGCGGCGATGAGAACCCGCCGCCTGCTTTTATTCACGCCTTGTGCGCTCATATTGATGACGACCCCCAGGTAGACTCTGTGGGCTGCGCCCCCCGGCCGGAGGGCCTAACCCGCTCAGGACGGAAAAGAATAAGTATATGCCGAATATCTGCAAGATCGATCGGGCATTCTCCCCGATGAGGTGTCGGCGGGTCAAGGAAATACCCCGTTCTCGACTCTGATCTCGACGGCCGAAAAGCGTGCCTCTTAGACCCAGCCGCATTCGGCGCAATACGCTTCGCTATTGCGCCCTACAGGAACCAAAAGGTCTCCCGTCGACCAACCCTGGCGTCACGGAGGGCGGGCATGACCTGTGTAGGGCGCAATAGGGCGCTCCGCGATGCGAACCCGGCCGCCAAGGCTTCCGGACGCCCGTATTGCGCCGGATGGTGGCGCCGCAGTCGGCGCAATACGCTGCGCTATTACGCCCTACGAACTCTCGTAACGGAGGGCACGCGGAAGAATCAGGCGGGGTTGTCGATTTCGAGGAACCGATGCTCGAGACCGAAGCGCTCCGCGAGATGTTCACCCAGTGCCTGCACCCCGTAGCGCTCGGTTGCGTGGTGACCGGCCGCGAAGTAGCTCACGCCCAGCTCACGCGCCTGGTGGGTCGTCTGCTCCGAAATCTCCCCGCTCAGATAGGCGTCCACCCCCAGGGTTGCCGCTTGCTCGATGAAGCCCTGCGCCGCCCCGGTGCACCAGGCGACCTTCTCGATCGGGCGCGTATGCGCGGGCACCTGCAAGGGTGGACGCCCCAGCGCCCGCTCGATGTCCTGCGCAAGCTCGGCGGCGGTCATGGGTCGCGGCAGCTGCCCCCGCCAGACGAGCCCGTCGGCTGCGGACGTCGCGCGCGGCTCACTGAAACCCAGCACCCGCGCCAGCTGGCGATTGTTGCCGAGCTCCGGGTGAGCATCGAGCGGCAAATGATAGGCGAGCAGGCTGGCCCCCGCGCCCACGAGCGCGCGCACGCGCCGGCCCTTGATGCCGACCAGGCAGGGGGGCTCCCCCTTCCAGAACCAACCGTGGTGGACCAGCAGGGCATCGGCCTGCCATTCGATTGCGGCGTCGATCAGCGCCTGACTGGCGGTCACACCGCTCGCCAGGCGCCGCACCCGGCGCCCGCCTTCGAGCTGCAACCCGTTGGGGCAGTAGTCATCGAAGCTCGCGCTGGCCAACAGCTCGTCACAGTAGGCGTGGAGCGCGCCGATCTCGACCATGATTCATTCCTCACTTCCGGGGGCTGGCAGTCGCCAAGCGATAGCGGTACCGGCCGGTTGAAGGCGGCTGCGCCGCCAAGCGTTTCGGCGGATCTCACTGCGCGGTCTCATGCAGTTTTCACCGCGGGATGTTACCGTTGTTGCCATGAAGATGCGCTCCGCCTTGGCCTGGCTCGCCGCTGCCTTCGCCGCCGGCGCAAGCGCGGCTCTTCTGGCGTTGTGGCTCGTTTCCCCCGACTGGTCCCTGTCGAATGCCCCCCTCCCCGCCTCGGGTCCGAGCGCGCGCGCGACGGGGCCCGACTCCTACGCCGAGGCGGTCGCCCGCGCCGGGCCATCGGTGGTCAATATCTTCAGCACCAAGGTCACCACCGAGCGCCGCGGACTCGCCTTCAAGAACCCGTTTCTGCAGCATCAGTTCGGCGCCCTCTTGCCCGGACACACGCGTCGAAAGGCGGCCACCAGCCTGGGTTCGGGCGTCATTCTTTCGCGCGACGGGCTGCTGCTCACCAATCGACACATCATCAAGGGCGCCGACGCGGTCAAGGTCGTGCTCCCGGACGGCAGGGACCTGGACGTGACGATCGTCGGCTACGACCCGGAAACGGATCTGGCGGTCCTCAAGGCAGGCGCCAACCCGGGGCTGAACCCCATCCCGGTGGGTCGCCCCGAGGAGCTGCGCGTGGGCGACGTGGTGCTTGCCATCGGCAACCCTTACGGCATCGGACAGACGGTCACCATGGGTATCGTCAGCGCCACCGGCCGCAGCGAGCTCGGTATCGCCAGCATCGAGAACTTCATCCAGACCGACGCCTCCATCAACCCGGGCAACTCCGGTGGCGCCCTGATCAACAGCCACGGCGAGCTGGTGGGCATCAACACCGCCATCTATTCCCAGAGCGGGGGGTCGGAAGGCGTCGGTTTCGCCATCCCGATCGATCTCGCCCAAGGGGTTATGGAGAAGGTCGTGGCCGACGGCCGCGTGGTGCGCGGCTGGGTCGGCGTCGTCGGCCGCACGGTGACGCCCCAGATCGTACAGTCCTTCGGGCTGCGCGCGCCGGCCGGGGTGCTGGTCACCACCACCGTGGAGGACAGCCCCGCGGAGCGTGCCGGGCTGCGACCGGGCGATGTGGTGACGCGCGTCGAGGAGATACCCCGTCGCATCCACCCATGAGCTCCTCGAAGCGGTAGCCGCGGCAGGCCCCGGCTCGACCATCTCGCTGGAGATCTGGCGCGGCAGCGAGCGCCTCGAGACCCGCACCACGACCGTCGAGCGGCCGCTGGTCGCGAAACAGTAACGGCAGCGGCGAGCGGTCTGGTGGCTGAACCTGGATCGCGTCGCGACCCGGCAATCTTTCCTCAAGACGCTGGTAATTGGCCATCCCGTCCAAAACCGGCACGCCACCCGAGCGGCGTGGCGCCAAGAGCCTTTCGAGCGGACAAAAAAAACCCGGCGATCGCCGGGCAAGCGCTCTTCTCGTTTAAGAGAGAGACGAGGAGGACATCTGAACGGAAACCCGCTTCGCGGATCTCCGGAAACTGGCGTACGACGCGTTCGCAGCCGCCGCACCGGGGGTTTTCACCTTCCAGGGCTTGCATCCGGGCGCATCCCTGCGCCCGAGGTCGCTTGCCAATTCGGGGCCTCGCTGCCGAGCAGCGGCGCGACTAGGCCCTAGTGCATGAACAGGCCACCGTTGACGGGGATATTCGCACCGGTGACGTATCCGTTCTCCTCCGCCACCAGGAAGGCAACTGCGGACGCAATCTCGTCGGGTAAGCCCATGCGACGCATGGGAATGTCGGAGATGATCGCCTCTCGCACATCCTCGCGCATCGCGAGCGTCATCGCCGTCTCCACGTAGCCCGGCGAGATGGTGTTCACCGTCACGCCCTTGGCCGCGCCTTCCTGCGCAAGAGCCATGGTGAAACCATGCATCCCGGCCTTGGCGGTGGAGTAGTTCGCTTGCCCGAACTGCCCGCGCTGTCCGTTCACCGAAGAGATATTGATCACCCGCCCGAAACCGCGCTCGAGCATGCCCTCCCACACCGGTCTGGTGACGTTGTACACGCTGTTGAGGTTGACGTTGATGACCGCCTCCCAGTGACTCTGCTCCATCTTCTTGAAGGTCTTGTCACGGGTGATACCGGCACAGTTGACCACGACATCGATGGCCCCGTAGCGGTCTTCGAGCTCCTTGACCATGCGCGCGCTGTCGTCGCAGGACGCAACGTCCGCCGCCGCGGTGTCGATTTCCATGCCCTCATCGGCGCGCTCCCGGCGCCAGACGTCCGCCGCCTCCTGCTCGGAGGGGTGGTGGTTCGCCACCACCCGGAAGCCGTCCTTGGCCAATCGCCGGCAGATCGCGGTCCCGATACCACCGATACCGCCCGTGATCAGGGCCACTCTTGCCTGCTGGGTCATGGGATCACCCCCTTTTCAGGTCGTCGGAGCCGCCTTGCGCATGTCGGCGGAAAGCTCGGACACGCCCTGCTGGAACCAGTTGCGGTACTGGTCGCGCACTTGGCCGGCGAGCGCCATGTTGGCCTTGGTCTCTTCCATCAT
Organism: uncultured Gammaproteobacteria bacterium; assembly: GCA_963698495.1. Taxonomy (GTDB): domain Bacteria; phylum Pseudomonadota; class Gammaproteobacteria; order Chromatiales; family Chromatiaceae; genus CAVORB01. Next base: position 254,121 of record CAVORB010000020.1, read on the forward strand.
GCGGGCGCTGATCTCCTTCGCCAGCTCCACCTCACCCTTGAGGTAGTCGCTGTATCCGTTCGACTCGGTAGCCAACTTCATCTGGCGGATGCCCTGCTCCATGAACAGGTTCATCGTGTCCAGCTGACGGGCGGCCAGCATCTCCCAGGTACGCAGGTTGAGCTCGCCGAGCTCGTTCATACGCTCGTAGCCCTTGTTACCCATCTCGTTCATCGCGCTCATTTTGTCTTTGACGGACATCGCTCTTTCTCCAAATCAGGTTTATGCATCGCAGCAATTGTTGCGCCGCTCAATCATTCGCCCGTTCCGGGCTGTCAAGAATTGGTGCGTTGCAGCAATTGTTGCAGTGCACAATAGACGCCGCATGGAGTCCTGTCAAGCTTTTTTGTGCACTGCAGCAAAATCGGCGGGAGGCGCACCCCCGTCGACCGGACAAGCGCGGAATCGGGAAGATTCACGGTGCCGTAGCGGGCTCGCAGGATCGCGGAGAACGGCGAGCCAGGTCCTGCCGGGATCAGTTCGAGTCTTTATCCGCGGCGTCGTCGGCCTTGAAGCCGGCCGCACGCAGGAAATCCTTCTGCAGGCTGGCCCACATGCCGACATTACGTTGCGCCAGGCGCCTCATGGCGTCGAAGGGATTTTCCCCCCAGACCTCACGCATCTGGTGCTGCTGCTTTCCGAAGATATCCAGCGACTCTTCCATATAGCGCGCGAACAGGCCATGGAGGGTACCGCCATAGAAGCGGATGATCTGGGCGAGCATGTTTGCGGTGAACAGCGGCTCGCCCCCGCTCTCCTCCTCCAGCATGATTTGCAGCAGGATCGCTCGCGTGATGTCGTCGTCGTTGGAGGTGTCCACCACCCTGAACTCGACGCCGGCCATGACCAGCGAACGCACGTCCGCGAGGGTGATATAGCGGCTTACCTCGGTGTCGTAGAGACGTCGGTTGGGGTACTTCTTGATGATGCGGACGCTGCTCATGACGCGCATTCTTGTGGGAAGACAATTGTCGGTTAGTCTAACGCAGGGTCCTGCGCGACAAGATGATGCAGCGCAACAAAGCCCTCGTCGCGAGGGCTTTGCGCTCAGCGCGGCCTGCATCAGTCGCGCGCGACCGCCATCGCCACGCCCTGACCACCGCCGATGCACAGGGTTGCCAGGCCCTTCTTGGCATCGCGGCGCCGCATCTCGTGGAGCAGGGAGACCAGCACCCTGGCGCCGGAGGCGCCGATGGGGTGACCAATGGCGATCGCCCCGCCGTTGACGTTGACCTTGGCGGCATCCCAGCCCATCTCCTGGTTCACCGACATGGCCTGGGCGGCGAAGGCCTCGTTCGCCTCGACCAGGTCCAGATCGGCCGGGCTCCAGCCCGCCTTCTCGAGACACTTGGTGGAGGCGGGGATGGGTCCGGTGCCCATGATCGCCGGGTCGACGCCGGCGCTGGCGAAGGCCACGATGCGGGCCAGGGGCGTGAGTCCCAGTTCCTTGGCCTTGGACTCGGTGGTGACGATCACCGCGGCCGCGCCGTCGTTGATGCCGGAGGCGTTGCCCGCCGTGACCGTCCCTTCGCGGTCGAAGGCGGGGCGCAGATTGCCGAGCTTTTCGGCGGTCGTGCCGTGGCGCGGGAACTCGTCTTCAGCAAACACGACGGGATCCCCCTTGCGCTGCGGAATGCTGACGGGGATGATCTCCTCGCTGAAACGCCCCGCCTTCTGCGCGGCCTCCGCTTTCTGCTGAGAATCCGCCGCAAAGGCATCCTGACCGGTCCGGTCGAAGCCGTATTTCTTGGCGATATTCTCGGCGGTAACGCCCATATGGCACTGGTTGAAGGCGTCCCACAGGCCATCGACGATCATGGTGTCCACCAGCTTCCAATCGCCCATGCGCTGCCCGTCGCGGGATCTCGGCAAGGCGTGCGGCGATTGGCTCATGCTCTCCTGGCCGCCGGCAATCACGATCTCGGCATCCCCGCAGGCGACCGCCTGCATCGCCAGATGCACCGCCTTCAACCCGCTGCCGCACACCTTGTTGATGGTCATCGCCGGGACCTTGTCGGGCAGCCCAGCCTTGAGCGAGGTCTGGCGCGCCGGGTTCTGCCCCGAGGCGGCAGTCAGCACCTGCCCCATGATGACCTCGTCGATCTGCTCCGGCGCCAATCCGGAGCGTTCGAGCAGCCCCTTGACGACGGCGGCGCCAAGGTCGATTGCGGACAAAGGCGACAGCGTTCCGCCGAAGTTGCCGACGGCCGTGCGCCCCGCGGCGACGATAACGATGTTCTCGCTCATGAAGTCTCATCCTCTATATTGATGGGTTGTCGATAAAGCATGGCGGGGGACTCCCTGGAGAGCCACACAGTAGCAGGCGAATCGGCGATCGCAACCGCAGCCGCCGGGGGCCGACGGCATGCCCGCTTCGGGTTTCTGCGGGCGGATTTTACGGCAACTTTGTTGCAGTGCACAATTTTACATGCTAGCTTCTTTTCGATACCGACCACCACGGGGAGAACGCAATGAACGACGACTGGCTGCAACTGCAGCAGAAGTATTGGGAGCAATGGTCCGACGTCAGCCGCAAGGCACTGGGCATGGACACCGGCGGCACCAACGCCTGGGAGTCCGCGATGGATCATTGGTGGCAGGCGATGGCGCCGGCGGCACCGGACCCGTCCCGGGATTTTATGGGAAAGATGCTGGAGCAGGGCAAGATGTTCTTCCGCATGGCGGACAACTTCACTCGTAACCTCCAGTCTACCCAGAAGGATCCGGCCGACGGCTGGCAGGCGATCAACGCCATCCTCGCGGAAATCCAGAAGGCCTTTACCGGAAATTACCAAGAGGGCGACGACGCGCTGCACAAGATGCTCGCCTTCTGGGAGCTGCCCTACGACAACTGGCAGCGAACGATGTCTTCCCTGTCCCCGATTCCCGGGGACCTGCTGCGCAACATGCCTCACGACCAGGTCAAGGAGAGCCTGCATCGCTTCCTCTCGGCGCCCGGCCTCGGGTACGCGCGCGAGGAGCAGTCCCAGTACCAGGATCTGGTGCGACGCACCATCGATTATCAGAGGGCACTGCAGGACTACGCGAGCTTCTTCTCGCACATCGGCGTCAAGTCCACCGACCGCATGCGCGAGGCCCTTCAGAACCTCGGCAAGCAAGGCAAGGTCATTGATTCCGCCCGCACGCTCTATGACACCTGGGTGGGCTGCTGCGAGCAGGTCTACGCCGAGGAGGTCCAGACCGCCGAGTACGCCCGCATACACGGCCAGATCGTGAATGCTCAGATGGCGTTGAAGCAGCGGATGTCGATCATGGTCGACGAGGCACTGGGCGCAATGAACATGCCCACCCGCAGCGAGCTGCGCACGCTTCAGGACCGCGTCCAGGAGACGCGGCGGGAGTCCAAGAGCCTGCGTCGCGAGCTGGAGGCGCTGAAGAAGAAGATCGCCTCCGCGAGCGCCAACGCCCCGGCACCTGCTGCTGAGAAGGCGGCGGCCAAGGTCGCTCCTGCAGCACCAAGGGCGCCTGCAGCCAAGAAGGTCACGGCTCGCAAGAAGACCGCGGCGAAGACAACCTCGCCCGCCAAGTGATGCCCCACGGCCGTCAATCGAAACGATCAAGCACCCATTCAGGAGAAAGCAACGTGTTCCCAATCGACATCCGACCCGACCGGCTCAGCGAGGAGATGCTCGACTACAGCCGCAAGCTGGGCAAGGGAATGGAAAACCTGCTCGACGCCGACACGATCGACACCGGCGTCAGCCCACGCGATCCCGTCTATCGCGAGGACAAGTTGGTCCTGTACCGCTACCGGGCCCATGAGGGAGTGAAGCAGAACCCGGTCCCGTTGCTGATCGTCTATGCCCTGGTGAACCGGCCATACATGACCGACATCCAGGAGGACAGATCGACCATCAAGGGCCTGCTGGCATCCGGCCAGGACGTCTACCTGATCGACTGGGGCTACCCTGATCATGCGGATCGCGCGCTCACGCTGGATGACTACATCAACGGCTACATCGACAGCTGCGTTGATTACATCTGCGACGCCCACGGCCTGGACAAGATCAACCTGCTCGGTATCTGTCAGGGGGGCGCCTTCAGCCTGTGCTATTCGGCGCTGCACCAGGACAAGGTGCGGAATCTCGTGACGATGGTGACACCGGTCGACTTCAAGACGCCGGATAACCTGCTTTCCGCCTGGGCGCAGCACGTCGACGTCGACCTGGCCGTGGACACCATGGGCAACATTCCCGGGGAGCTGCTGAACTGGAGCTTCCTCTCCCTCAAACCCTTCAGCCTGACGGGCCAGAAATACGTCAACATGGTCGACCTGCTGGATGATCCCAACAAGGTCAAGAACTTCCTGCGCATGGAGAAGTGGATCTTCGACAGCCCCGACCAGGCGGGCGAGGCCTACCGGCAATTCGTCAAGGACTTTTTCCAGAGAAACGGCCTCCTCAACGGCGGCATCATGCTCGGTGACCGGGAGGTCAAGCTCAAGGACGTCACCTGCCCCGTGCTCAACATCTACGCCATGCAGGATCACCTGGTACCGCCAGACGCGTCCAAGGCCCTGAAAGGTCGAACCGGCAGCAAGGACTACAAGGAGCTCGCCTTCCCGGGCGGCCACATCGGCATCTACGTCAGCGGAAAGGCCCAGAAGGAGGTCACGCCGGCGATCGGAAGCTGGCTCAACGAGCGCTCATCCTAAGACGCTGATGATTGGCCATCCTCGCCAATCATCAGCACGCATGCCTGTGCCGCGGGAAGTACGGCTTCCCGCAACAGCGCCAGCGCGGTGCGCGGACATCGGCCGCGCTGGCGCGAAGCCCCGCCCCGTCGCGTCGGCCGCGCACCCAGGCGTCGTAGCGGACTCAATGCCCCGCACACCCCGCCGCGCCGTGGCCTCCGGCCGCCTTGGCCTGATACAGGGCGGCGTCCGCCATCTCGAACAGCGAAAAGGCACTGCCTTCGTCGCTGGGATTCACCGTGCAGTAACCGAAAGTCAGGGTCGGGAAGGACCAGGGCTTGAAGGTGCCCCGAGCAAGGCCATCGCGGTTTTTCTCAATGTTTTTCACGATCTCCTCGGCACCAAGTTGATTGGTATCCGGTGCGATGATCGCAAACTCGTCACCGCCGATGCGCGCGGCCAGGTCACTGCTGCGGCGAGCTGACTTCTGGAACAGGCCGGCGACGGAGCGCAGGACCGCATCGCCGACCGCATGCCCGTACCGATCGTTGTAGGTCTTGAAGCCGTCGACGTCGGAAAGGATCAGGGTCAAACTGCTCCGGGTTCGGATCGCCCGCATCCACTCTCTCTCCAGAAACTCCTCGAAGGCGCGCCGGTTCGGGATGGCGGTCAAATGGTCGACCAAGGCGTGGCGCTCGCGAACAAGGGAAGTCAGGATGGCCTCGTGTGAGAACCGGTAGACCTGTCGGGACAGGATCAGCAATAACGAGTAGTAGAGGGGAATCACCAACGCCACCGCGCTGTGAGAAGCGCCGTGATCGATGCCAAGCTGAATCGCCAGAGGAATGACCACCGGCGCACAAAAGACCGGGTAGGCCAGCCGATGGAAGGACAAAAGCACGGCGGAGGCCGCGGTGATGGCGACGAGTACCAGCGCCAGGAACATATTGAGCGCTGCCTCGCCTGGCACGTAGAACCAAATCGCGGCGACGCCCCAGAGGGCACCCGAGGTGAGGGTCGACCCGAGCAGCAGGAGCTCCCGTTGCCGGACCTCGGCCGGATCGGGTGGCCGCGCAGCGAGCTGGCGGCTCTTGATCAACCGCGCGAGGTTGAACAACACCATGACGGCAAGCCACGCCGCAAGCCGCTCCTTCGGCACCGCCGACCATAAACCGAACGCCAGCGTCGCGCCGGCAGACACATTCGCGACCAGCACGATCAGGTAGTGCTTGAAGATAACGCGGAGATGCTCTGCCCTGGCGAGCAGCTCAAGCTCGGAATCGGCGTCCAGCTCCGGGTCTGGGGCGTTTCTCCTACCGCAAGCCGATTTCATCCCAACCTGTTCCCTCGAAAAGGCTCAGCCCCACCGTCGGTGTGGCGCGCAGACGAACGCCGGGCTCGGCCTCCTGCCCATCCAATCGGAGTCTAGTCCTCCGCGATCCCGGACGCGTAACGACATTCCAAAATGTGACCCAGCTCACGCTTCGCACCGGAAACCGGGACGCGACCATCCATGATCTGGGGACGGAAACGCGAGGACTTCAGAGCCGAGGGCCGCGGCGCGCTGGGGAGTTTGAATTCGTATCCGAAATGGTTTCCCGGTTCTCGCCCGCAATGCCCCGCGCACGATGACAAGTACCCGCACATCCACCGATTCTGTGGATAACCATGTGGGTGAGCCACTGCTCCATCCGCGAAATCAATGGAATCGTTAAAGCTTCTTTCGATCGGTTGCAATCCAACCACCCGTTTTTGGCCATGAAAAACATGCAGATACAGAATATCGCTGATTGCTGAGTCTACTTCGCCGCCACCATGACTTCCCGGCGCAGTCAACACTATCTCTGTGCATAAGCGGGCGTTCGGAGGCGCTCCCCCGACTCGCAAGCAATGGCTTGCTACGACCCATCGCTCAAGCGGACTCACCCGAGGGCCAGCCTCTCAACCAGGGGGCGAAACTGCAGAGCGTAGAACATCTCCAGGTATCGTCGCGTCTCGGTGCGCTCGAGATCGCTGACGAACCGCCAGAAGCCGTACACGCGAGAGAGGGTCATCATGCGCTCGGCGTACAGCTTCCAAGTGTAGCGCGACTCCACCCGCGCCAAGGCAGCGCGGGAGAGGCGCTCCCAGTACTCCGGGTCCGCCCGGCAGGCAGCCAAGAAATCGGCGATCCTGCGGGCCGCCTCGTCGCCGTGGTTGGGATCGATGTGAAAGCCGCAGACGCCGTCCTGAATGATCTCGAGCGGGCCGCCGAAGCAGGTGGCGAAGGTGGGAAGGCCGGTGCTCATAGCCTCGATCACGGTCAGGCCGAAGGCCTCGAACAGGGCGGGCTGCACGAACACCCCCCGGCGATCGGTGATGTAGCGGTACAGCTCCCCGTTGCGCTCCCGGTCCACCTGCCCATCCACCCATCGCATCTGTCCGTCCAGGGCATGGCGGTCCATGAGGTCGTGCATCAAGGCGATCTGGTCCCGTTCCTCGACGTCGGCGGAGCGCTCTGGGTCGACGTAGCCGGAGGCCACCAGCAGGTTGGCCTCACCCCGCAGCGCCTCACTGCGGCCAAACCAGTCCACCAGTCCCGTGATGTTCTTGACCCGGTCCAGGCGCGCCATGGTGAAGATGAGGGGCTTGTCGGGGTCCGTGATAGCTCCACGTGCCCCACTGCCTGCCCCATCCCCGAAGATCAGGGCCTCGATCTCCGGCAACAGGTGCTGCAAGCGCCGCTCCGTTTCGGCCGCGGGGAAATAGACCTGGGCGTCCGCCCCCGGGGACACGATATTGAACTTGGGGTCGTAGACGTCGATGCCGTGCACCACCCGGTACAGGCCCGGCATGGTGTAGGCCATGTGGCTCTCGTACTGGCCGATGGTCTCGTCGGTCCCGGCGATCTCCTGATAGGTGCTGGTGATGATGAAGTCGGCCGCGTTCATGGCGATCAAATCGGCGGTGAACTGGCAGGAGAAGTGGTATCGATCCTCGTTCTCCTTCCAATAGAGGTCCGAGTACAGGTACTTGGTCTTCTCCAGGGCGTGGGCGATTGTGCACTGGGTGACGCCGAGTCGCGGGGCCATGATGGAGGCGACCAGGTTCCCGTCCGAGTAGTTGCCGATGATCAGATCGGGACGCCCGCCCAGCTCCCCCAGCAGCTCCCGCTCGGCCTCCAGCGCATAGCGCTCCAGAAACGGCCAGATCTCGAAACGGGAGATCCAGCGCGGCATGACCTCACCGAGGGCGTTGCGGAACGGCACACGCAGGATGCGCGCATTGCGGGTGCCGGAGACGGGCTCCAGCCGTTGGTTGCAGCTGGTGTCCTCGGCCTCCGGAATGAGCCGGGTGAGGATGACGATCTGCGGCTCCAGATCCAAGCCCTGGGCCAGCAGCCGCTGGCGCATCTCGTCCTCCAGCGCACGAACCTGGTCCAGGATGTAGACGACCTGCCCGCCGGTGTCTGGGCGCCCCAGCACGTTGGCCTGGCCGAACCAGCCGTGGGGGGAAAGGATGGCCAGCGAGAAGACCATCGGAATGCGGGCCAGGAAGCGCTCCAATGTGTCGGGAGACGGGGCGTCCAGGATATCCAGCAGCAGATGCATGGTGTCGGCCACGCGCTCCGCCCGATCGCCCCAGCCCGGCTCGAAGCCCAGCGCCCGCAGTTCTGGCTCCACCACCTCCCAAGGCGTGTCCGGCCGCTGGCGGCCCACCAGGTTGGCGGCCTTGCGCAGCGCGCGGCGCAATCCTCCCACGCTGCGCACGCCTTCGCTCAACATCAGCGTCCTGCCCTTGTAGGCATGCAGGCGCAGGAATTGGAGCATCCTTTCCTGGCCGAGGCCCTGCTCCTCGAACAGGCGGCTGGACAGTCGGCGGTTGAGGAACTCGACGCCGCGGCCGATGAAGCGGTCCTCGCTGGGCATGGCGAAGTTGCGGTTGAACGGCTGCAGGTCCACCTCCAGCGTCCAGTCCGCGTCGTTGCCGTCGATCAGCGCCTCCTTGAAGGCGAGAAACTGCGCCACCCCGATCTCGGCGAGCTCCATCGTCTCCAGATGGACGCGCAGGTAGAACCAGCGGCCGATTCGCCGGCGCAGCGCGAGATGGATGCAGGTCGCGTCCAGGGCCGCCTCCTGCGCCATCTCGATGACCTGCTCCAGCGGGGTGGAGCGCAGGCGATCGCCCCCCGGTTCCGCGCAGAGATCCTGGTAGCCGTCCAGCAGATCGCTGCGCAGCAGGAAGGCCCTGCCGAGCTGCTGGAAATGATGGAAGACCCGATGGGCGTCGCTGCGGCGCTCCCGCAGGAACAGGCGCAACGCCTCGACGAGCTCGTTGGGGGTGTCGGTGTACATGGTCATGCTGGATTGGGGAGTTGGACCCAATGGTAGCCCGTCGATCCGCGATGCGCAGCCGAGAGGCGGGCATGCCAACCGGCAAGACAAGCAACGCCGTCCGCCGACCGACCTGATCCCCGGGGCGTCTTCAGAGCGCCGCGCTCAGCGCCGTCAGAAAAGCGTCGTTCTCCTCTGACTTGCCCACGGTCACGCGCAGGCAATCGGCGAGCAGCGGGTGCGCGCCGTCGAGATTCTTGACCAGCACCCCGCCGGCTCGGAGCGTCTCGAACACGGCGGGCGCCCGCCCAGCCCCCAGGCGCAGAAGGATGAAGTTCGCCTCGCTCGGATACGGCTCGACTCCAGCCATGTCCGCTAGCCGACCGAACAGCCGGGCGCGTTCAGCCCGGATACGGGCAGTCTGCTCGTCGAGGACCGCCTTGCGGCGCAGGGCGAAGGCGGCACTGGCCTGGGTAAGCACATTGACGTTGTACGGGAGCCGGGTCTTGTCGATCTCCTCGATCCACCGCGGCGGGCCCACGAGGTAGCCCAGGCGCAGACCGGCGAGACCCATCTTGGAGACGGTGCGCATGACCAGGAGGTTCGGCCAGGCGCCGAGGCTCGGCAGGAAGCTGGCGTCGGTGAACGGGGCGTATGCCTCATCGATCACCACCAATCCCGGGGCCGCCTCGATGATGCGCTCGACATCCGCGGCGTCGAACAGGTTTCCGGTCGGGTTATTCGGGTAGGCGAGGAAGGTGAGCGCCGGCTGCTCCCGCTCCAGGGCCTCGAGCACCGCCGTAAGGTCCAGCGAAAAATCCTCTCGCCTTAGCGGAACCCCAACGTAGCCCATGCCCGCGAACAACCCGATCATGCGATACATGACAAAGCCCGGGTCGACGGAGAGGATCTTGCGCCCCGGATGCGCAACCGTAAGGGCCAGCATCTGGATCAGCTCGTCGGAGCCGTTGCCGAGCAGCAGCCCCATCTCGTCCGGGATACCCGCGGCCTCGCGCAGCGCCGCCTGCAGATCCCGCCCCCGGGGGTCAGGGTAGCGATTGAGCTGCACCTCGCGCAACAGGTCCAGCCACTCCCCTCGCAGCTCGGCGGGCCAGGTGTAGGGATTCTCCATGGCGTCGAGCTTGATCAGGCCGGAGGCATCGGGGACGTGGTAGGCCTTGAGCTCGCGGATCTCGGGGCGGACCAGGCGGTCGATCAGCTCTTGCATCCTGGCCCTTCCTGCAGAGGTCGTAAGAACACGAGACGTCCCTCAGGATTCGCCGCGGTACTCGGCGGAGCGCGCGTGGGCGGTCAACCCCTCGCCGCGGGCGAGAACCGATGCCGTCCTCGCGAGCGTCGCGGCACCCCCGCTGGAAACCATGATCAGACTGGATCGCTTCTGGAAGTCGTAGACCCCGAGCGGCGAGGAGAAACGCGCCGTGCGCGAGGTCGGCAGCACATGGTTGGGCCCGGCGCAGTAGTCCCCCAGCGCCTCCGCGGTGTAGCGCCCCATGAAGATGGCCCCGGCGTGGCGTATCTTGCGCGCCAGCGCCTCGGGATCCTCCACCGACAGCTCGAGATGCTCTGGGGCGATGCGGTTGGCGACCTCGGCCGCCTCGTCCATGTCCCGCGCCCGGATCAGGGCGCCCCGTTCGCGCAGCGCCGTCTCGATGATGGAGCGCCGCTCCATGGTCGGCAGCAGCTTGTCGATGGCGGCCTCGACCCGGTCGAGATAGTCCCCGTCCCAGGCCACCAGGATGGACTGGGCATCCTCGTCGTGCTCCGCCTGGGAGAACAGGTCCATGGCGATCCAGTCGGGGTCCGTCCGGCCGTCGCACAGCACCAGGATCTCCGAGGGGCCTGCCACCATGTCGATGCCCACCTGACCGAATACGGCCCGCTTGGCGGTCGCCACGTAGATGTTGCCGGGCCCCACGATCTTGTCCACCCCGGGCACCAGGGCCGGTGCCGTAGGCGAGCGCCGCCACCGCCTGCGCCCCGCCGATCGCGAATACCCGGTCGACCCGCGCCACATGGGCGGCGGCAAGCACCAGTTCGTTGACCTCCCCCGCCGGGGTCGGCACCACCATGACCAGCTCGCCGACCTCCGCCACCTTGGCGGGGATCGCGTTCATCAGCACGGAGGAGGGATAGGCCGCCTTGCCGCCGGGCACGTACAGCCCGACCCGGTCCAAGGGGGTCGCCTTCTGCCCGAGCAGGGTGCCATCGGGCTCGATGTAGCTCCAGTCGGCGAGCTTCTGGCGCTCGGCGTAGGCACGAATGCGCGCCGCTGCCAGCTCCAAGGCCTCGCGCTGGGCATTGGGCAGGGCATTCCAGGCGTGTTCCAGACGCGCCGGATGGATTTCGAGATCCGGCGCGGACTGCGGCTCCCAGCCGTCGAAGCGTGCCGTGTAGTCGAGCAGCGCCGCATCACCGCGCTCGCGCACCGTCGCGATGATGGTGTCCACCGTCTCCCGCACCTGTGCGTCGGAGACCGACTCCCACGCGAGAAGCGCTTCAAGCCGACGATCGAAATCGTCGTCAGCGGTCGATAAACGTGCAATCTCTGCCATGGGAAAAACCTTGCGTGCCTGTTCGGGTGCTCTTGTGTTGAGAGTGTAGCCGCAGGGGTCCAAATGGAAGCACGCGGCGAGGATTGCCGGGCGAAGCCGGGACGCCCGGACCTAGGTCGCGACCCCGGAGATCGCCTCGCGGAGGGCGCCGAGCACCGCCATCACGGAGGCGTGCTTCATCTTCCAGGACGCCTTGTTGACCACCAGCCGAGAGCTGATGTCGGCGATGTGCTCCAGGGGCACGAGGCCGTTGGCTCGCAGCGTGTTGCCGCTCTCCACCAGATCGACGATGAGGTCGGAGAGCCCAACCAGCGGCGCGAGCTCCATCGAGCCATAGAGCTTGATGACCTCCACCTGCCTGCCCTGGGCCGCGAAATGGCGCTCCGCGCTCTTCACGTACTTGGTCGCGATCCGCAGTCTCCCGGTGCCGAGCTCGGCGTCCGGGGGGCCGGCCACCATCATCCGGCAGCGGGCTATCCGCAGGTCCAGCGGCTCATAGAGCCCCTCGCCGCCGTGCTCCATCAGCACGTCCTTGCCGGCGACGCCGAGGTCCGCGGCGCCGTATTGAACGTAGGTCGGCACGTCGCTCGCGCGGATGATGACCAGCTTCACCCGCGGGTGGTTGGTCTCCAGGATCAGCTTGCGGCTGGTCTCCGGATCATCCACCGGCTCGATCCCGGCGTGCGCCAGCAACGGCAGCGTCTGCTCGAAGATGCGGCCCTTGGAAAGGGCGAAGGTCAGCGGATGGGAAAAATCCATGGCACCTTCCCGTTCAGCCCGAGGTGCGCCGGATGCGCGCCCCGAGGGTCGAGAGCTTCTCCTCGATGTTGTCGTACCCGCGATCGATGTGATAGATGCGGTCCACCAGGGTCTCCCCCTCCGCCACCAGACCCGCCAGCACCAAGCCGGCCGAGGCCCGCAGGTCGGTCGCCATCACCGGGGCGGCGGTCAGCCGCTCGACCCCGTGACAGATGGCGACATTGCCCTCGAGACGAATGTCCGCCCCCATGCGCTGCAGCTCCAGCACGTGCATGAAACGATTCTCGAACACCGTCTCGGTGATGATCCCCACCCCCTCGGCAATGGCGTTCAGGGCGCAGAACTGGGCCTGCATGTCGGTGGGGAATGCCGGGTGCGGCGCGGTGTGTACGTCCACCGCCCGCGGGCGACGTCCATGCATGTCGAGCGAGATCCAGTCCGGACCGGTCTCGATCTCGGCACCGGCCTCGCGCAGCTTCGCAAGCACCGCGTCCAGCAGCTCGGGACAGGTGTCGCGGGCGACGATACGCCCGCCGGTCATGGCCGCGCCGACCAGGTAGGTGCCGGTCTCGATGCGATCGGGCAGGACCCTGTAGCTGGTACCTTCCAGGCGCTCCACGCCCTGGATGCGGATGGTGTCGGTTCCGGCACCTTCGATCCGGGCCCCCATCCCGTTGAGAAAATCCGCCAGATCGGTGATCTCCGGCTCGCGGGCGGCGTTCTCGATGACGCTCTCGCCCTTCGCCAGGGCGGCGGCCATCATCAGGTTCTCGGTGCCCGTCACGGTGACCAGCTCCATGACCAACCGGGCGCCGCGCAGCCGCTCGGCGCGGGCACGGATGTAGCCCCCCTCTACACTGATGTCCGCCCCCATGGCGCGCAGGCCGTCGATATGCAGATTCACCGGGCGGGCGCCGATCGCGCAGCCGCCGGGCAAGGACACGTCGGCGCGCCCGAAGCGGGCGAGCAGAGGCCCCAGCACCAGGATCGAGGCGCGCATGGTCTTCACCAGCTCGTAGGGCGCGGCGAAGCTGGTCACCCTGCGCGCGTCCGCCTCGATGCACATCCGCTCGCCCACGGTCAGCGCCACGCCCATGCGTCCGAGGAGCTCCATCGTGGTCGTGATATCGCGCAGATGCGGCACGTTGGACAGGGTCACCTTGCCCTCGGCGAGCAGGGTGGCGGCGAGGATCGGAAGCGCGGCGTTCTTGGCCCCGGCAATCCGCACCTCGCCGTTCAGGGTCGCTCCGCCGGTGATGCTCAGCTTATCCATCGGGTGCTCGAAATGGGTGTAAAGTGAATGCCCGTCTGAGAACGGCGCCGGGCGCGCCGCGGCGGCGCTATGCACCGTCCCGGACCACGGGAATCAGACCGGACAGGTTGGCCAGGCCAGCAAGGCTGACCAGTGACTCGGGGATATTGCGGAAACGCAGGGAAACGCCGCGCCGGCGAGCCAGATCCAGCCACTCCAGCAGCAGCGCGATGCCAGCGCTGTTTGCCGAGCGAACGCCCTGCAGGTCGATCTCCACCCTGCCCGCGCTCTTGAACATCCGTTCTCCCTGCGCGGCAAGCCGGGCGACGGTGGTGAAGTCCAGGACGCCCTCGACACCGAACCCTGCCTGGCCGCGCGCAACGATCCGCGCTGCGCTCATCCCTGCCCCTTCGCGTTCATCTCGTCCAGGCGCCTGATCAGCCCGTCGATGCCGCCTTGCCGGATCTGGGAGGCAAAGCTGCTGCGATAGTTGGAAACCAGGCTCACGTTGTCGATGATGACGTCGTAAACCTTCCACCCGCCGCCCTTCTGGTACAGGCGATACTCGATCGGGATGGGAGTCGAGCCCCGCTCGCGCACCTCGGTGGATACGGTGACCGTGCCGGACTGGCGCCCCGGTTTGCTCGGCAGGTACCGGATTTCCTGGCCGGAGTAGCTGAGCAGGGACTTGGCGTAGGTGCGTACCAGCACCTGCTGGAAGCCTTTGATCAGCGCGCTCTGCTGCTGAGGGGTCGCCTTGCTCCAGGAGCTGCCGACCGCGGCACGGGTGATCTTTTCGAAATCGAAGTGGGGGAGCAGGATGTCCTCCACCAGGCCGTAGATGAGGGTCGGATTGCGGTCGATCTCGGCGCGGCGCGCCTCCAGCGCTTGCAACATGCGCTCGCTCGTGCCGCGGACCAGCGACGTGGCATCGTCGGCGAACGCGGGCGCGGCGCCAATCAAGATCAGCGAGCAGGCCACACCCACGAGGGCTTGCCGCCAGTTGATCCATCGGCGCGAACGCCGTTCGGTCAGGTCGAAAAGTGTGTTTCTCACTCCGAGTTCTCCTCTGAGTTGCTAAACAGAAAATGCCCGACGATCTGCTCGAGCACCAGGGCCGACTGGGTGAAGGCGATCTGGTCCCCGTCGCGCAGATGCACCGCGCTACCGCCGGGGTCCAGGCCGACGTACTGCTCCCCCAAGAGACCGGCCGTAAAAATACTGGCGATGGTGTCCTCCGGTATGGCGTCGACCTCGCCCGCGATACGCAGCGTCACCGCCGCACGATAGGTCTGCCGGTCGAACCGGATGTCCTCGACACGGCCGACACGCACCCCCGCCATACTCACCGGCGCCCTTACCTTGAGGCTGCCGACGTTGTCGAACAAGGCGGTCAAGCGATAACCGTCACCCGCGCTCTCCCTGCCCAGGTTGCTCACCTGGAAGGCGAGGAAGAACAGGGCCAGGAAGCCGGCCGCGACGAAGGCCCCCACCAGGATCTCGGTCGTGCGCTTGCGTTGCATGGGTCACCCTCCCAACATCAGTGCGGTCAGCACGAAATCGAGCCCAAGCACCGCCAATGCCGACTGCACCACGGAACGGGTGGTAGCGCGGCTCACCCCCTCGGGGGTGGGCGTGGCGTCATAGCCCTGATACAGCGCGATCCAAGTCACGACACCCCCGAACACCAGGCTCTTGATCAGGCCGTTGGCGACATCCTCCCGCAGATCGACCCGGCCCTGCGTCTGACTCCAGAAGGACCCGTCGTCCACCCCGAGCAGGCCGACGCCCACGAACCAGCCCCCCAGCACGCCCACCGCGCTGAACATCGCCGCCAGCAGGGGCATGGATAGCACGCCGCCGAAAAAGCGCGGCGTCAGGATCCGCTTCACCGGATCCACCGCCATCATCTCCAGACCCGCAAGCTGCTCCGTCGCTTTCATCAGGCCGATCTCTGCGGTCAGGGCCGACCCGGCGCGCCCTGCCACCAGCAGGGCCGTCACCACCGGACCCAACTCCCGCACCAGGGAGGCGGCCACCATGACGCCGAGGCTGTCCTCCGCCCCGAATCGCGACAGCACCGAGTGCCCCTGCAGCCCCAGCACCATCCCCACGAAAAGGCCCGAGACGACCACGATCGACATCGACGACACGCCGAAATCGCGGACCTGCACCAAAAGCAGGCGCGGGCGCACCGCGATGCCTGGCACACCGGCCAGGATATCCGCGAGCAACAGATGCGCACGGCCCAGCCGCTCCAGGAACCTCAGCCCGGCCCGGCCGAGTCTCGCCAGGGATTCCAGCACCCGGCGGCCTACCCGATCAGGTCCTGATCCAGCCGCGGTGCCGGATAGTGGAAATGCACCGGTCCGTCCGGCAGGCCGCGCATGAACTGCTCCACCCATTGAGAACGCGTGGCCGCCACCTCCGCCGGCGTACCTCGGGCCATCACCTTTCCGTCGGCGATGACATAGACGTCATCGGCGATCGCCACCGTCTCCTCGACGTCATGGGAGACCACGACGCTGGTGAGAGACCCGGCATCATTCAAGTGTCGGATCAAAGTCACCAGCACGCCCTTGGTGATGGGGTCCTGGCCGGTGAAGGGCTCGTCGTACAGAACCATCATGGGATCCAGCGCCACCGCGCGCGCCAGCGCAACCCGTCTGGCCATTCCGCCGGACAGCTCTCCCGGCATGAGATCCCGCGCGCCGCGCAGCCCGACCGCCTCGAGCTTGATCAGCACCAACCTGCGGATCATGGATTCGGGAAGATCCGTGTGCTCGCGTAGCGGAAACGCGACGTTCTCGAATACGCTCAAATCGGTGAGCAGCGCGCAGCCCTGGAACATCATGCCCATCCGGGTGCGCAGCCGGCAGAGCTCGCGCCCGCTCAAGCCGTGGACCTGCGTCCCGTCGACCTCCACGGTGCCCGCATGCGGGGCGAGCAGCCCGCCGATCAGCTTGAGGAGCGTGGTCTTCCCGGTCCCGCTCGGTCCGAGGATGGCGGTCACCCGACCGCGGCCGATGTCGAGATCGATCCCGTCGAAGATCCGCCGTTCCCCGTGCGCAAAGCTTAACCCACGGACTCGAACCAAGGCATCGGCAGCGGCTCCCTGACTCGATTCCCGGTCGCGCAGGACGAGGGCGGGCTCCGGCCCCTCGACGGTCGGCGGAGGCCCCGCGGCGACTGCGAATCGGGCGTCGCCCAAGGGTCCGGCTCGCCGCTGGCGGGTCTGCGGGGGACTGCGCCGCCCCATGTTCCTGTCGTCCCTCTCGTTGCCGAGAACAAAGGTCGGCTATTGTCTTAGGCGCTCCGACGAGCGTCAAGCAAAGCCCAGCAGCCAGGCCAGCTCCAACCAACGGCGCAGGGCGGCGGCTTCTGCCTCCGCGCCATCGAGGACGACCAGCCCGTTCGCGCCCGCCAGGCGCTGAAAGAAGGGTTCCAGCCATGCCCTGGCCCGCCGCAGATCCCGGTCGGAAAGGTTAACGGAGCAGGAGACGGCGGATGGACCGCCGTTGACGGCTGACGGATCTTCCCGCCAGCGCAGGAAGGGTATGCCGGAGCCCGGCGCGGGGTCCGTGCTCCCGACTACACCCGCCAACCTGACGCCCAATGCCTCGGCCGCGTCCCGCAGCTCGTCGGCGGGATCGCCGGCCGCCGGCAACTCCAGGTAGAAACGGAAGCCGTCGTGCACGTCTTCCGCCCAGCCGCGCCGGAGCCGCGGGCTGGCCGGGATCCAGAGAGTGGCTGGGACGAGCACCGCGGGAAACGCGTTGGAGAAAAAGGTCAGGCGCCACTCGGCGGGAAGGTCCCGGGGGTAGAAGTCACCGGCCGCGCCGGGGAGATCCCAGCCGCGCGTCACGATCTCGACGCGGCCGCCAGAACTGCCTGAAATCGATCTCACGCTCACCGTCCCATTGGCCCTGCGACAAGGGATTGCCCTGACGGCATGCATTCGGAATCCCCGCACGGACGCGGGCAGCGCACTGCATGCGGCACACGCGGTATCATATCACCCGACCCGCCGAGGCCGGCGCCACCCCTCTGCAGCCAGATGTTGTCCGAGATTTCAAACCCGTCCCACGCCCAGACGCCGAACGACGATGCCGACGACATCCGCCGGCTCGGCCGCGCCGTGATCGACACCGAGGCCCAATCCGTGTCGGCTCTAGCCGCGCGCATCGACGAGTCGTTCGTGCGCGCCTGCCGCTACATGCTCGGCTGCGCGGGCCGGATCGTGGTTCTCGGCATGGGCAAATCCGGCCACGTAGGCAGCAAGATAGCCGCCACGCTGGCGAGCACCGGCAGCCCGGCGTTCTTCGTCCACCCCGGGGAGGCCAGCCACGGCGACCTGGGAATGATCACGGCCAAGGACGTGGTGCTCGCTCTCTCCAACTCGGGACAGACCGAGGAGATGCTCACCATACTGCCGCTCATCAAGCGCCTGGGCGTACCGCTGATCGCCATGACCGGCAACCCGCGCTCGAGCCTTGCCCAGGCCGCCGATGTGCACATCGACGTCAGCGTGGAGAAGGAGGCCTGTCCGCTCGGGTTGGCCCCGACCGCCAGCACCACCGCCGCCCTCGCCATGGGCGATGCGCTCGCGGTGGCGCTGCTGCACAGCCGCGGTTTCACCGCCGAGGACTTCGCCCGCTCCCATCCGGCCGGGACCCTGGGCCGACGCCTGCTGCTGCACGTCGCGGACATCATGCACACCGGCGACGGGGTACCGCGGGTCAGCCGCGGAACGCCGCTGACGGAGGCATTGGTCGAGATGTCCCGCAAGGGGCTCGGTATGACCGCCGTGGTGGACGAGCAGGGACGCATCGTCGGCATCTTCACGGACGGCGACCTGCGCCGAACCCTCGACCGCTCGATCGACATTCGCGCGGCGCTGGTGGACGAGGTCATGACGCGGGCACCGGTCACCGCAGGCGCACATCTGCTCGCTGCCGAGGCGCTGCGCATCATGGAGAGCAACCGGATCAACGCGCTCCTGGTGGTGGACAACGAACGTCATCCGGTCGGCGCCCTCAACATGCACGACCTATTGCGGGCCGGAGTCGTGTGACGGCGTTGCGCGGAGGTTAGGCGCCGGATGGCGGCGGAGCAATCGAGAGGACGACGGACATGCAGGATATCCTGGAGCGAGCGAAACAGATCCGGATGGTGATCTTCGACGTGGACGGCGTGCTGACCGACGGCAGCCTGTTCCTCGGCGACGATGGCCAGGAGTACAAGGCATTCAACTCCCGCGACGGTCACGGCATGACCATGCTGCGACAGACGGGCGTCAAGCTCGCGGTCATCACCGGGCGCAGCTCCGAGGTGGTGCGCATCCGCATGCAGAGCCTGGGCGTCGAGCACGTCTATCAGGGGCGCCGCGACAAGGTTCCGGCCTACGAAGAGCTGAAGCGGGCCTCCGGGCTAGCCGACGAGCAGATCGCCTACGTCGGCGACGACGTGGTCGACCTCCCGGTCATGCGCCGGGTGGGCCTGTCCATCGCGGTGGCGGATGCCCACCCCTTGCTGCAACAGCATGCGCATTGGCACACCCGCTCCCCCGGTGGACGCGGCGCCGGGCGGGACGTCTGCGAGCTCATCATGGAGGCGCAGGGCAACCTGGGAACCATGATGGAACGCTACCTCTGACCGCGGCGACCTGGTGAGGCCCGGCCCTGGATGATACCCCTGCGCCAACGCATCCTGATCCCGATTCTGGCCGCGGTCGGGGCACTTGCCTGGTGGTACGGATCCGACACAGGACCCCGAGACGCGCCCGTGGCTCAGCGGGAGGATCTGCCCGACTACACCGTGGATAACCTCTCCGCCACCATCATGAGCGAGACCGGCTCGCCTGCCCGGCACCTCACGTCCCCGGAGTTGAGGCACTTCCCGGCGGATGACAGCACCGAGCTCGAGCAGCCGGTTCTTACCATCTTCGCCGACGCGGCCCCCCCCTGGGTGATTCGTTCGGCAAAGGGATGGCTATCGGGCGACGGCGAGGACCTGCGTCTGCAAGGAAGGGTCTTTATCGACCGCGAGGCGGGCGAGACGACGCGACCGCTGCACATGCGCACCAGCGAGCTGCTGCTGCGACCGCGTCAGGATTACGCGGAGACCCTCCAGCCCCTGCTCGCGACCAGCGGTGCAGATTGGCTGACCTCATCCAAGGGCGCGAGGATCTGGTACGGCACCCCAACGCGAGTCGAGCTGGCGGGACCCGTGCGCACCCAGCACGACATCGGCGCCCCAGCCGAGACGGCACAGCCAACAACCTCAGAGGACACCCCATGAACCTTGTCACCACCTCGCGCTCGCGCCGCCACAGGGCGTCCCTTGTCCTCGCCATTCTGTTGCTCGCGACCGTACCTCCGCTCGCGGCCGTCGAGGGGGACCAGGAACAGCCTTTGTACCTGGAAAGCGACAGTGCCGAGCTTGACGAACAGGCATCGACCAGCGTCTACACCGGCAACGTGTTCGTCAAACAGGGCAGCATGGAGATCCGGGCCGACGAGGTTACCGTACATCATGATCTGGACCGCCGTCCCAAGCGCATCGTGGCCGTGGGAAACCCCGCCAAGTACCGCCAGGACGTGGAAGGGGAGCAGAAGAAAGTCGAGGCCGAGGCATTGCGCATGGAATACGAGGCGGATGCCGAGGAGATCACCCTCATCGACCAGGCGCTCCTGTTCCAGGGCGAGGATACCTTTCGCAGCGATCGCATCGTCTACGACCGCGCCCGAGCGCGGGTCAAGGCAGGAACCAGTGCCCAGGGCAAAGAGCGGGTAAAGATCTTCATCAAGAACCCGGCGCAGCGATGAGCACCCTGCTCGCGGACAAGCTGGTCAAGAGCTATCGCCGCAGACAGGTCGTGCAAGACGTCAGCGTGAGCGTCGATGCCGGCGAGGTCGTCGGCCTGCTGGGGCCGAACGGAGCGGGCAAGACCACCTGTTTCTACATGATCGTCGGGCTGATCGCCGCGGACGCCGGAAAAATCACGCTGGAAGGACAGGACATCACCCTGCTCCCGATGCACGCCCGCGCCCGCCGCGGCCTGAGCTACCTCGCCCAGGAGCCCTCCGTGTTCCGCAAGCTCACCGCAAGCGCGAACCTGCTGGCCGTGCTCGAGACACGCGGCGATATGGGAAAGAGCGAACAGAAAAACCGCAGCATGGAGCTGCTCGAGGAGCTCGGGATCAGCCACGTCAGCGACTCGCTCGCGCTGAGCCTGTCTGGAGGCGAGCGCCGACGGCTGGAAATCGCCCGTGCGCTGGCGGTCGAGCCGAAGGTGATGCTGCTCGATGAGCCCTTTGCCGGCGTCGATCCGATCGCCGTCGGGGATATCAAGAACATCGTCACCCACCTGCGCCGACGCGACATAGGCATCCTGATCACGGACCACAACGTGCGCGAGACCCTCGACATCTGCGACCGCGCCTACATCATCAACGAGGGCCGTGTCATCGCCGACGGTACCCCGCGCGAGCTGCTCGAGAACATGGAGGTCCGCGCGGTCTACCTGGGCGAGCACTTCACCCTTTAGACGGCGGACGAGACGCCCCTCCGCACCTGACCGCTTGTCTATACGCCCCTGTTTTGGGCTAGAATCGTCGGCAGGCATTCAAATTGCGTACCATTCCTGATTCACGTTATCCATGAAGCAGTCGATACAGCTTCGACTTGGCCAGCAGCTGACAATGACTCCGCAGCTGCAGCAGGCCATCCGTCTGCTTCAGCTGTCCATGCTGGACCTCCAGCAAGAAATCCAGGACGCGCTCGAGTCCAACCTCATGCTGGAGAACGCCGACGAGGCGGAGCGCCCCAACGGCGAAGACCCGGACGGCGGCGCGCGCGAGCGGGCGCAAGCCGACGCGGATCTGGAGCGCGAGGTCCAGCCCGAGAACATGCCGATGCCCCAGGAGCTGCCGGTTGACGCTGAATGGAGCGACCATTACGACAGCTATGTCCCAACCAGCGGCGGCGGGGATGACGGTGCCGATTTCGACCTCTTCGCCCACAAGAGCGCATCCCCGACCCTGAACGACCATCTGCAGTGGCAGCTCAACCTGAGCCGCATGGAGGGAAACGACCTGGCCATTGCAACCGCCCTCATCGAATCTATCAACGCGGATGGCTACCTCACCGTTGACCCGCAGGAGCTTCTGGAAGCCCTCGATGATGAAGAGCTTACGCTGGAGGAGGTGGAGGCGGTCCTGCACCGGGTGCAATCGCTTGACCCGGCGGGCGTGGGCGCACGCAACCTGCGCGAGTGTCTCCTGATCCAGCTGCGGCAGTTATCCCCCGAGCAGTATCCCCTACGCGATCTGGCGATTGCCGTATGCGAGCGGCATGTAGAGGCCTTATCCAAGAACGACTTGGAGCCGATTCGCCGCGATCTGGGCATCTCCACGGCGGTGCTGGGCGAGGTCATCGCCCTGATCCGCACGCTGCATCCCAGACCCGGGGCCTTGATCGCCGAATCGCAGCCGGAGTACGTTATCCCCGACGTGTTCGTGCGCAAGCACGGCGGCGCCTGGACGGTGGAGCTAAACCCGGAAACCACGCCCAAGCTAAGGGTGAACCCGGACTACTCGCGGCTCATCCGCCGCGCCGACCAGAGCGAAGACAACACCTTCTTGAAGAACCATCTTCAGGAAGCACGTTGGTTTATCAAGAGCCTCGCGAGCCGCAACGACACGATCGTGAGAGTGGCGGCGAAGATCGTGGAGCTGCAGCAGGACTTTCTCGAGTATGGCGACGAGGCGATGAAGCCCATGGTGCTGCGGGACGTGGCGGAAGCCCTCGAGCTGCACGAATCCACCGTGTCGAGGGTCACCACCCAGAAGTACATGCACACCCCGCGGGGTACCTACGAGTTCAAGTACTTCTTCTCCAGCCACGTGAGCACCGCATCCGGGGGCGAGTGCTCATCGACCGCGATCCGCGCCTTCATCCGCAAGCTGGTCGCCGCGGAGAAACCGGGTAAGCCGCTGAGCGACAACAAGATCGCGTCCATCTTGGCGGATCAGGGCATCAACGTGGCGCGGCGCACCGTCGCCAAGTACCGGGAGGCCATGGGCATACCGCCCTCGAATGAGCGCAAACGCCTGGCTTGATACGCCGCAGCCGGCTCGCCGAGGATACCGCCGCCATTCGTGGCATCCGGGACCAGCGCAAATGAGGGGAAACGAAGACCGAAACTTGTCTTTCTACCCCTGATGGGGCTCCAGGACGGCGCCTTGCAGGGATCTTGTGTGGACAACGAGGAGTCTCACTATGCAAATCAACCTGACGGGTCATCATGTCGACGTCACCGACGCCCTCAAGGGCTATGTCGACAGCAAGTTCGAACGCCTCGCGCGGCACTTCGACCACGTCATCAACGTGCACGTCATCCTGAGCGTCGAGAAGCTGCGCCAGAAGGCCGAGGCGACGCTGCACGTCAACGGCGCCAAGGTCTTCGCGGACTCGGTCCACGAGGACATGTACGCGGCGATCGACACCCTGATCGACAAGCTCGACCGCCAGGTGCTCAAACACAAGGAGAAGAAAAGCAGTCACCGGGGTAACGGCTTCAAGGGAATCGAAACCGACTAAGATCCGCGCGGCGTGGCATAATCGCGCGAGAAGGCCCAGATGAACGCGCCGCGGGGAATGACTCCGCGGCGTCGGCGTTTTAACCCTGACCCCAGTACTTCGGGAGCGGCATCTGCATGTTTCCTCCCCGTTTCATCGTCGCCGGGCGCATCGGCGCAAGTATCGACATCAGCAGCAAGAAGCGTTTGCTCGAGGTGCTCGGCGAGCTGCTCGCGACGGATGACCCCGACCTGAGCCCCGAGACCGTTTTCGAGCACCTGCTCGAACGCGAGCGTCTCGGGAGCACGGGTCTCGGCCATGGCGTTGCACTTCCTCATGCCCGCATGCAGGGCGTCTCCGAGGCCGTCGGCGCCTTTGTTCAGCTGCGCGAGGGCATCGGATTCGACGCCATCGACGACCAGCCGGTTGACCTCGCCTTCGCGCTGCTGGTGCCAGAGGCGGCGAACGAGGCGCACCTGCAGCTGCTCTCCAACCTGGCCTCCATGTTCAGCGACCCGCAGCTGCGGGAGTCCCTGCGCCGCGCCAGTTCCGCCGAGCGAATCCTGCGCCTCCTGACGGAACGAGACGAGGACTCCCCCCACGCATGACGCCGGTCGACACCCTGCAGGACCTCCTCCAGCAGATCGGCCCCCGCCTGCAGCTCCGCTGGTTGACGCCGCAGCCGTCGGAAGGTCGCCGTCTGCGAGGCGAAGACCGCGCCGTGGCCGGCCAGCCTCTGGTCGGCTCCTTGAACTGCATCCATCCGAACCGCCTCCAGATCATTGGTTACGCCGAGCTCGTCTATCTTGCGGACCTGCGCCCAGCCGTGCACGAGGAGACCCTCCGTACGCTGTTCGCCGCGTGCCCGGCCGCGATCCTGTTCTCCGACGACATCGAGCCAGAGGACGCCTTCTTCGGTCATGCGGAGCGCACCGGGACGCCCATGCTCGGATCTCCCGTCGGCGACGAGGAGATGATCCGCCAGCTGCAATACTTCCTCACCCATGCCATGGCCGAACGCACGACAGCGCACGGCGTGTTCATGGAGGTGCTGGGCATGGGCGTGCTGCTCGCCGGCGACCCGGCCATTGGCAAGAGTGAGCTCGCCCTGGATCTCATTAGCCGCGGCCACCGCCTGATCGCCGACGACGCCCCTGAGTTCGCCAACATCGCTCCCGAGACGCTCAAGGGCTCGTGCCCGAGGCTGCTAAGGGATTTTCTGGAGGTCCGGGGCCTCGGTGTGCTCAATATTCGCGCCATGTTCGGGGAGAGCTCCGTGCGGCAGAGCAAGGACTTGAACCTGATCGTCAACCTCAGGTGTCTCAGCGAGAAGGAGCTCGCAGGCATCGACCGGCTGGCCGGCACCCTCTCCGCCCGCCACATGCTCGGCGTGGCGGTTCCCGAGATCACCATTCCGGTGGCACCTGGACGCAACCTGGCGATCCTGGTCGAGGCTGCGGTCAGGCACCAGATCCTTCGTATCAGGGGTTACGATGCGGGCGTAGACTTCACCGAACGCCAGGCGCGCGCCGTCTTGGATGTCCCTCCCCTTCCCTTCGGAGCGGGCGAGTGACAACCAGACCCGACCCCCGCGCGGCGTCCCGCTGCCCTGGTCCGACCGGACCGCGAGCGCGGGGGCGCGCTCCCGGCCCGGACATCGCATCGAGACCATGGACCACAAGAAGCTGATCATCGTCAGCGGTCTATCCGGATCCGGCAAGAGCGTGGCTCTCCACACGCTCGAGGACCTCGGCTATTACTGCATCGACAACCTGCCGCTGTTCCTGCTGCGCGAACTGGCCCTCGGTCTGGAGCAGACCGAGGCGAGGCCATTCGAGCATACCGCGGTCGGCATCGACGCCCGCAACCAGCCCGAGCACCTCGGCGAGCTTCCGCGTCTGGTCGAGGAGCTTCGCGCCCGGGATTTCGAATGCCGCGTCCTCTATTTGGAGGCGCAGGCGGACACCCTGATCAAACGCTTCAGCGAGACCCGCCGCAAGCACCCCCTCACCGCGGAGGACCGCCCGTTGGCGGAGGCCATCGAGCTGGAGCGCGAGTTGTTGGAGCCGATCCTGAGCGGCGCCGACCTGCGCATCGACACCACTCACACCAATGTCCACCAGCTGCGGGATCTCGTGCGCGACCGCCTCGGCGAGGATGCCCCGGCCAGGGTCTCCGTCCTGCTCCAGACGTTCGGTTTCAAGCACGGGGTCCCGCGCGACGTGGATTTCGTCATCGACGTCCGTTGCCTGCCCAACCCGCACTGGCAAACCGAGCTGCGCCCCCTGACGGGACTCGATCCGGCGGTAGCGCGCTTCCTGGAGGACTCTCCGGAGGTTGCGGAGATGCGTGACGACCTCACCGCCTTCTTCGACCGTTGGATCCCTCGCTTCGAAGCCGACGGGCGCAGCTACCTGACCATCGCCATCGGCTGCACCGGGGGTCAGCATCGCTCCGTCTACATGGCGGATCAGCTACGCCGCCACTTTGCCTCCCAGGGCCGCAGGGCCATGATCCGCCACCGAGAGCTGTCATGAGTGTCGGTCTGCTGCTGATCACCCATAATAATATCGGCGCCAGCCTGCTGCAGACGGCTGTCCGCGTGCTCGACTGCTGCCCGTTGCGGGCCGAGACCCTGGCCGTCACCGACGAGTCCCGCAAGGACGTCCTCACCGCGGAGGCCGAAAAAATGATCCACCAGCTCGACGTCGGAGACGGCGTGATGATTCTCACCGACCTGTTCGGCTCCAGTCCGGCCAACATCGCCAACGCCTTGCGTGGGCACGGCGGCGTGCGGGTGCTCACCGGGGTAAATCTGCCGATGCTCATACGGGTGCTTAATTACCCCACGCTGCCGCTGGACGAGATGGCGCAAAAGGCCCTGAGCGGCGGCCGTGACGGGGTCCTGCTGTGTCAGAGGGGAGAGACGGGGTGAAACCGACGGTCATCTCGGCCGGAAAGACGGAGGGCAAGCCTTGATCCGCAAAGAGGTCGAGATCGTCAACAAATTGGGGCTGCACGCGCGCGCGGCGGCCAAGTTCGTGACCTGCGCCAGTGGCTTCACCAGCCAGGTCCAGGTCGAAAGGCAAGGACAGCGGGTGAACGGAAAAAGCATCATGGGCGTCATGATGCTTGCCGCGGCGCAGGGCACGACCATCACCCTGCTCATCCAGGGCGAGGACGAGGAGGCCGCCTGCGGCGCGCTCGAGAGGCTCATCGCGGATCGATTCGGGGAGGGCGAATGACCCTCGCCTGCTGCGGACTCGGCGTCGCTACCGCCCAGGCTATAGCGATGGGGCCCGCTCATCTGCTCGACCGGGGGGCCGTCGGCGCCCTACCCAAGCGCGTCGACGCCGCAGCAATCGTCACCGAGGTGATGCGTCTCGACGCTGCCCTCGCAGCGGCGCAGCACGCCCTGCGCGCCGTGCGCGAACAGATCCCCAGCGCCACGCCGGTGGACGTCGCCGAGTTCATCGACTCCCATCTTCTGATGCTGGAGGATACGGCCTTGGTCGAGCCGGCGCGGGAGCTGATCCGCCACCAGCACTTCAGCGCCGAGTGGGCCCTGGAGCAGCACCGGGACGCGCTCGTGGCGGTGTTTGAGGAAATGGATGACGCCTACCTGCGCAGCCGTCGCGACGACGTCGACCACGTCCTCAACCACATACTGAGCTTCCTCCTCCCGGGCGAGCGGGCGGAGCCGTCGGAGGCCGACCTGAAGGGTCGCGTAATCATCGCGCGGGATCTCTCGCCGGCGGACACGATCGTGCTGCGTCACCGCGGCGCGGCGGCCTTCGTGACCGAATTCGGCGGCCCGATGTCGCACACCGCGATCCTGGCACGCAGCTTGAACATCCCTGCGGTGATGGGAGTACGCAACGTCACCCGTTACTTCCAGCAGGACGAAACCGTCATCGTCGACGGCGAGACCGGCGCTGTGCTCGCGGACGTCGACGAGCGCATCCTCCAGCACTACCGCAACCGGCTGCGAACCCGCGAGGAACGCCGCGACCGCCTGCGCCGCCTGGTGCGCAAACCGGCGGTTAGTCTGGACGGCGTATCGATCGCCCTACTGGCCAACCTGGAGCTGCCGGAAGACGTCCAGACCGCACGCGTCAATGGCGCCTCCGGCGTTGGGCTCTATCGCACCGAGTTCCTGTACATGAACCGCGACGAGCTGCCCGACGAGGAGGAGCACCTCGCCGCCTACCTGGAGGTCATCCGCGGTCTCGACGGCATCCCCATCACCTTCCGCACCCTCGACCTAGGGGTAGACAAGCAGGTGGACGGCAGCGCGGCCAGCTGTCCGCCAGTATGCAACCCGGCCCTGGGGTTGCGCGCCATCCGCCTGTGTCTCAAAGAGCCGGAGCTGTTCCGCCCCCAGCTGAGGGCCATTCTGCGAGCCTCCGCCGAGGGACCGGTGCGAATGATGATCCCTATGCTCTCGGGCATTCAGGAAGTCAACAGCGTGCTCGCCCTGGTCGAACAGGCACGCAGAGGGCTCAGCCGCGACCGACTCCCCTACGATCCCCACATGCCCGTCGGAGGCATGATCGAAGTACCCGCGGCCGCCCTGTCGGCGGCCGCGTTCGCCCGCCGGCTGGATTTCCTCTCCATCGGCACCAACGACCTGATCCAATACGCGCTCGCGATCGACCGCGTCGACGATACCGTCAACTACCTGTACGACCCGTTGCACCCGGCCATCCTCCGGCTCATCCGCATGACCATCGATGCCGGACACGCCCACGCGACCCCGGTTTCGATGTGCGGCGAGATGGCCGGGGAACCCCGCTTCACGCGCCTGTTGCTCGGGCTCGGTCTGCGCGAGCTGAGCATGCAGCCAGGATCCCTGTTGGAGGTGAAGGAGATCGTGCGCGCGAGCCGAATCAACGAGTTGGAGGAAGCCGCCGCACGGTTGCTCGAGCGGATGGACGACGAAGATCCGGAGCAGCTCCTGGACGATATCAACCGGTCAAAGCGTTGAGGCGCCAAGGGCTCCGGCCGGAGCGCTCGGCGATGTCGAACCCGTCCGCACGCAATCCCGGCGCTGGTGGCCGCGGACCTTCGCGGAATCGCAGATCGTGCATAGGCTCCGTGCCTTCCGCACGACTATCCCAAAATGTGAATCAAAACGAAAATTGTCATTGCCCGCGCGCTATCATAAGAATAGATTAATATTGCGAACGTTGGCCGAGTCGCCGCGCGGCACAGGACTGAGGGCTAAACTGAGCCCCTTGGGTGGACGGGAATGGCGGGGTCGTATCGGCGTTCGGCCGGGTGGTTGGTAAGCAGTGACGGAGAAATGAAATGAGCAAGCTCCCGCATATCGGGGACGTGGTAGAGCTCTTCGGCATCGGCTGCGAAGGCTGCGGCCATTTTCGGGGCCAGTTCCAGGTTCACGCCGTGGTCGAAACCGACCAGGTATTTCTGGTCGTCGATCCACGAGACATACAATGTGAGGGGGCGGTTGAAGCTCGCTCCTTCCCTCGGCTCACGATCCTGTGGAACAAGGATCTCGAGTGTTGGCAGAGCGACTGCGGCAAACACCAGGTCGCGGTCCACATCTCAGGGCACTACCAGGGCCCCACCAGAGAGGCCGCCTAGGCAGCTCCTGAGCACGGCCACGACCTGCGGTCGTGGCAGCGGGGGATGCGCTTTCCCGCTCGTCGCGCAGGCCAGATCCATGGGATGGCGGGACGCCGTCAGTTCCTTGGACGCGCTGACGAGCTTGGCGCGCGAAGGCTTCGAGAACGGGTTCGTTTCCCTCCTCTCGTCGGCGCCCGCTATGCCCGTCCGATAGGGTGTCGCCGTCAGAGCGGCGCTGCCGACAAAGTAACCCACGAAGCAGTTGATGAGCCGCCAAGAGGCGTTATACGGCGGCGTCCATCACCCGCTCTGCCCACCGTTCCAGCTCGGTGATCAGCGAGAGCTTCTTCGGTTCGCTGCCCCCCTCGGCCCGAAGCACCGCCAAGCGATCCTGATATTGATCGATCGTTATGCCGGCTCCACCGGCGGGATCGGTAAGACGAACCAAGCGATAAGCGTCCCATTCCTCCCGCTCATCTTCGCTCAAGCTCTCGGGCCAGTTGCGCGCGCGATAGCGCAGTAGCATTTCCGGAAGCCGCCCGTCCTCGAAAACAAAACGCGCGGCCTTGAGCTCGGCGGGGTCAGAGCCGCGTACCCGCTCCATCTCCCTGCGGTCCGACGCGGAGAAGAAGCCGCCCGAATACAGCATCAGGTCCGGGTCCAACTCCGTGGCAAACTCGGCCAGCTGGTGCACCTCCTGTACCTTGCCGGCCAACTCGGCGCACTCCTTCAGACGCCGCGCATGGCGCTCGACCACGGATGGGTCTATCTGCCAACGATCTGACGCTTCTGCCGTGAGGGTTGTCATCGGCGAGACCACGGGGCAACGATTGGTATGGATGGTCTTGAGCGGGATGCGGCGCACCCCGTCTGGCAACTCATTGGCCCGCGTGAACAGACGCTCATGGACCTCCTCCACGGAGAGCTCGAGCAGGGGATCCGGGTCCTCGCGCAGATCGAACACGATGACCCCATTGCGATTGACCGGGTGCCGAGCCACGGGAAGCACCGGCGCTATGCATCCCAGCTCGGCCGGAAAGCGCGCAGAGACGTGCAGCAGGGGCATGCCCTTGGCCAGCAGCTCCTCCGCGCGACGCTTGTCCCGTAGTGAAAGGCAGTAGTCGAAGAGGCGGGGATGCCGATCCCTGAGCAGCCGCGCCAAGGCGATGGTGGCGCGCACATCGGCGAGCGCATCGTGCGCACCTGTGTGCTCGATCCCGTTGGCGGCCGTGAGCTGCTCCAGCCGGAACGATGCGACCCCGTCCTCACGCCGCGGCCACTCGATCCCTTCGGGACGCAGCGCATGAGCGAGCCGCAGGGTATCGATCAGGTCCCAGCGGGAGTTGCCGTTCTGCCATTCCCTGGCGTAGGGATCGAAGAAATTGCGATAGAGCAGATTGCGCGTGACCTCATCATCGAAGCGGATGCTGTTGTAGCCGGCGCCACAGGTACCCGGACGGGACAGCTCACGTTCGATGGCGGCGGCGAAATCGGCCTCGGGCATGCCCTCGGCGGCCACTCGCTGCGGCGTCAGGCCCGTGACCAGGCAGGCGTCGGGCTGGGGCAGGAGGTCATCGGCGGGACGGCAGTAGAGAACCAGGGGCTCACCGACGGGATTCAGCTCCTCGTCCGTCCGCAGCCCGGCGAACTGGGCCGGGCGGTCGCGGCGCGGGTCCGTGCCCCAGGTCTCGTAGTCGTGCCAGAAAAAGCTCGCGGTCAACCGCGGACCACCCTTGTGGCGCGCTGGGGACTAGGCGCACGGCGAACGCTCGGCCAGACGTGGAGGAATCGGAGACGGGGCCGACTGCGGAAGACTCGTCCCCGCAGCCGGGTGCCATCGCCTCCGCTCAAACCTTCTCCTTGATGCGGGCGGCCTTACCCGTGCGCCCGCGCAGGTAGTAGAGCTTGGCGCGGCGCACATCGCCCTTGCGCTTGACCTGGATGGAATCGACCAGCGGGCTGTAGGTCTGAAACGCGCGCTCCACACCCTCGCCATGGGAGATCTTGCGCACCGTGAAGGCGGAGTTGAGGCCGCGGTTCCGCTTGGCGATAACCACGCCCTCGAACGCCTGAAGACGCTCGCGGTTGCCTTCCCGCACCTTCACCTGCACCACCACGGTATCGCCCGGTGCGAAGTGGGGGACCTCGCGGCTCATCTGCTCTTTCTCGAGCTCCTCGATGATGTTCATGATGCTCTGGCTCCTATTCTCACCCAGCGTCTTGATGCTGCTGTATGAACTCATTCAGCAGCGCCTGCTCGGCCTCATTGAGGCCGCGGCGCCGCAACAAATCCGGGCGCCGCAGCCAGGTCCTTCCCAGGGCCTGCTGCAGACGCCAACGTTCGATCGCCCCGTGGTCCCCGCTCAGCAGTACCCCGGGGACCCGCATGCCTTCGATCTCCTCGGGACGCGTGAAGTGCGGGCAGTCGAGGAGGCCGTTCACGTGGGAATCCTGCTCGGCCGAATCCTCGTGTCCGAGGGCTCCCGGCAACAACCGGATCACGGCGTCGATCACGACCATCGCCGCCAGCTCCCCGCCGCTCAACACGTAGTCGCCGATGGACCATTCCTCGTCCACATGGCGCTGAACCAGCCGCTCGTCGATGCCCTCGTAACGGCCGGCGATCAAGATCCAACCCGGTGCAGCCGCGATATTTGCCATCGCCGCCTGGTCCAGCGGTCGTCCCTGTGGCGTGAGATACGCGACCCGGCTCTGCGGCGCCGCGCGCCTGGCCTCGCCGATCGCGGACCTCAGGGGCTCCACCTTCATCACCATGCCGGGGCCGCCGCCATAAGGACGATCGTCCACGGTGCGATGCACATCCTGGGCGTAGTCCCTTGGATTCCAGAGATGCAGCTCGGCGATCCCACGCCCCAGTGCCCTGCCCGTGACCCCGTGGGTCTCCAGGATCCGGAAAAGATCCGGAAACAAGCTGATGACGTCGAAACGCACGTCTGGGCTCCGGAAGTCAGAAATCCGGATCCCAATCGATCCGCATCAACCCGCGGTCGAAATCCACGTCCTGGACGACGTCCTCCCACAGGAACGGAATCAACCGCTCGCGCGCCCCTTTCACCACCATCACATCGTTGGCAGCCGTGGCAAACAGGTGGTCGATGCGCCCGAGCGGCTCGCCCGCCAGCGTTTCGACACGCAGGCCTTCGAGATCGGCCCAGTAAAACTCGTCGCTACTCGCCGGCGGCAGCTGATCCCGACGTACGGCGATCTCCAGGCCGACGAGCTCGGACGCCTGATCCCGGTCGTCGCATCCCTTGAGTCTGGCGATCAGGCCCTTCCCCTGCCGCCGTCCCTCGGCCGGCTCGCGCTCAAGCCGGGCCGCGCCCAGATACCAGGGCGAGTAAGCCAGGATGTTCTCCCGGGGCTCGGTCTCGGAGAAGATCTTTATCCAGCCTCGGACGCCGAACAGTCCCGCAATGCGCCCCAGTACCAGCATCCGTGGCGGCGGTAGCTGCATCTTAGTCCCGCCACCTGCCACGCGGCTTCTCGAACGCTCAGGATGCCGCCGGCGCCTCGGCTTCCTTGGCCGCCTGCTTGAGAAGTTGCGCGGCGCGCTCGGTGGGTTTCGCACCCTGGCTCAGCCAGTACTCCGCACGGCCGCGGTCGACGCGCAAACGAACCTCACCGCCGATCGCGATGGGGTTGAAGAAACCGATGCGCTCGATGTAACGCCCGTCGCGCTTCGAGCGCTGATCGGCGACAACGAGATGATAGAAGGGACGCTTCTTGGCGCCACCTCTGGACAGACGAATCGATACCATGTTCAGCCCTGATCCGAAATTGTTGCGATCGCAGCGCGGGTAAACGCGCAAATATACACGAATCCGATGAAATTGGAAGACCGCTTCCCGTCGCTCAGAACGGGAGCCCGCCGGGGGGCATGCCTCCGGGCATACGACCCTTGAGGCCACGCAGCATCCTGGCCATGCCCCCGCCCTTCATCTTCTTCATCATCTTCTGCATCTGGGTGAACTGCTTCAGCAGCCGGTTGACGTCCTGCACCTGGGTACCCGAGCCGAGCGCGATACGGCGTTTGCGCGCCCCCTTGATGACGGCCGGAAACGCGCGCTCCTGGGGCGTCATGGAGTTGATGATCGCGACCAGCTTCACCACCTCCTTGTCGTTGACCTGGCGTTTGACGTGATCGGGAACCTGGGTCATGCCCGGAAGCTTTTCCATCAGGCCTGCCATACCCCCCAGGCTGGACATCTGCTGCAGCTGATCGCGAAAGTCCGCCAGATCGAACCCCTGACCCTTCCGCAGCTTGGTTACCAGCTCCTGGGCCTTGTCCCGATCGACCTTGCTCTGCACCTCCTCCACCAAGGAGAGGACATCGCCCATGCCGAGGATGCGCGAGGCGACGCGGTCGGGATGGAAGGGCTCAAGCGCGGTTGTCTTCTCTCCCACACCAAGGAACTTGATGGGCTTGCCGGTGATGAGGCGTATCGACAAGGCGGCACCACCGCGCGCGTCGCCGTCTGCCTTGGTCAGAACCACGCCGCTGAGGGGAAGCGCGTCGTTGAAGGCCTTGGCCGTGTTGGCGGCGTCCTGGCCGGTCATGCTGTCGACCACGAACAGGGTCTCCACCGGGGCAGAGCGCGCCGTGCAGGCGCCTGATCTCCTCCATCATGTCCGCGTCCACATGCAGGCGCCCGGCGGTGTCGACGATCAGCACGTCCTTGAACTGCTTGCGCGCCGCTTCCAAGGCACCGCGGGCGATATGCAGACGGGTCCTGATCGCCCCGCGAGGGGTGGAAGGACGCCCCGACCTCGCCCGCCAAGGTCTCGAGCTGATCGATCGCGGCGGGGCGGTAGACGTCGCAGCTCACCACCATCACGCTCTTCTTGTGACGTTCCTGCAGCCAACGGGCGAGCTTCGCCACGCTGGTCGTCTTGCCCGAGCCCTGCAGCCCCGCCATCAGCACGACCGCCGGCGGAGCGACCGACAGATCCAGACCCTCGTTCGCGTCGCCCATGACGTGCACAAGCTCGTCGTTGACGATCTTCACCAGCATCTGGCCCGGCGTCAGGCTCTTCATGACCTGCTCGCCCATGGCCTTCTCGCGCACCGCGTCGACGAAGGTGCGCACCACCGGCAAGGCAACATCGGCCTCCAGGAGGGCCATGCGCACCTCGCGCATGGTTGCCGCAACATTCTCCTCGGTCAGCCGGCCTTGACCACGCAGGTTATTGAGAACGCGACCGAAGCGCTCCTGGAGATTCTCGAACATCGTCTTTCCAACCGATCTGTTTGGGGATGGGGGAGTATAAGGAATTCGACCAGGCCGCGTCAGGCACCTGTCGGCCGGCTTTTCCGCGCGCGCGCCTTTGTGCCATCATCGCCTGCCATGAGCCATTTCCACATCGCGCTGCTCGCCATCCTGCTCTACCTCGCCAGCGGCGGAACGATCGCGCTACGGCTGTTCAAGCGCTCGCAAGCTGGCCTGCCGAGCCGCAATCTGGTTCTGGGGTTGGGCTTCGCCGGGCTGGCGCTGCACACCTGGTTGCTCTACGACGCCATCTTCAGCCAGCAGGGCATGAACCTCGCCTTCTTCAACGCCCTGGCGCTGACCTCCTGGACGGTGGTCACCCTGCTGCTCATATCCAGCCTCACCAAGCCGGTGGAGAATCTGGGGATTCTCCTGCTCCCCCTGGCCGCACTGACCGTCTACCTCGAGGCCCGCTACCCCAGCGTAGGCTTCATGCGCGCATCGACGGGCTGGGGCATCAAGATTCACGTCCTGCTCTCCATGCTGGCCTACAGCCTGCTCACCCTGGCCAGCGTGCAGGCCATCTTGCTCGCGGTCCAGGACCACCACCTGCGCTCGCGCAGGCCCGGCGGATTCGTGCGGGCACTGCCGCCGCTGCAAACGATGGAGAGCCTGCTGTTCGAGATGATTGGCGCCGGCTTCGTGCTGCTGACCCTGGCGCTCGCCAGCGGCTTCCTGTTCCTGGAGGACATGCTTGCCCAGCACCTGGTGCACAAGACCGTGCTGTCGACCCTCGGCTGGCTGGTGTTCGGGGCGCTCCTGATCGGGCGCTTCCGCTACGGGTGGCGCGGGCGCACCGCCATCATCTGGACCCTGAGCGGATTCGTCATCCTGATCCTGGCCTACTTCGGCAGCAAGGCGGTGCTCGAGCTCATCCTTCGGCGTTGAGTAGCGCGTCGTAACGCGCCAGGTCCGTGGGGCGATCCAGGTCCCAAAGGACCGGCAGCTCCCGCCAGTCCCAGCCCAAGGCGCGCAGCCGCCCCCTGGTCGTGTCCGCGACCGCCCCGGTGCCCCACGGCACGCCGGAGAAGAGCTCCAGCGCTGTCCGCTTCAGTCCGAGCAGCACATATCCGCCGTCCTCGACCGGACCGAGCACCGCGTCCGTATCGGCCAGTGCTTGCAAGGCGGCGCGGACATATTCAGCGTCGAGCCCCGGACAGTCGGCGCCGACCAGCACCACGGCGCCCGCCCGCCGCAGGGCCTCATCCGCGGCATTGCGCATGCGATCCCCCAGATCGGCTCCGCGCTGGACGTGGCGTTGCAGGCCGTGGGCGCGGCCAAGCGCGGGAAACGGCGGTGCATCGATCGCGGGCGAGCACCAGAGCTCGACCGGCGCAAGCCCGGCTCCGACGAGCCGGACCACGGTCTCGACCAGCAATTGACGTTGCAGCTCGGCCGCCTGCCCAGGCGTCAGGGGCGGCACCAGGCGCGTCTTCACTTGCCCCGGCCGTGGCGCCTTGGCGAGG
The DNA here is from genome assembly GCA_963698495.1 of uncultured Gammaproteobacteria bacterium. Lineage (GTDB taxonomy): Bacteria > Pseudomonadota > Gammaproteobacteria > Chromatiales > Chromatiaceae > CAVORB01. The sequence goes on from CAVORB010000020.1 coordinate 289,636, forward strand.
ATGAGAATGCGCGCGTGCGGGAATTCCATGCGAGCCAGGGCGTCAGCCCGCCTCACCGGCCCTTTTCCGGGGACCAGTGAGAGCCCGAGCCGGGCACGGCGCTCGGATAGTAGATGCGCGCCAGCCAGTCTGGGTCCGCCCCCAACCAATAGGCACCGCGCAGGAACCACATGAGTGCGATGGTGCGCCAGATACCGTCACGGTCCCAGCGGCGGCTGGACGCCAGCACGGGCTCCGGAATGCAAGCAGGGCGGGCGAGGCGTTTGAGCCGCCGGCTAATCGCCAGGTCCTCCATGAGCGCGATCTCGGGGAAGCCGCCCACCCGCTGAAACAGGTCTCGGCGCACGAACATGCCTTGGTCGCCCGTCACAATGCCGCTCAAACGGCTCCTCAGGTTCATCATCCGCTCGATGACGCGGAGCATGGGCGCGGCGCCGTCGAGGCGGACGTCGAAGCGGCCCCAGCCGGGTCCGTCGAGGGCGCATTCCAGGACCGCTAAAGCTGCGTCGGGTGGCGGCCGGGTATCCAGATGCAGGAACCACAACACCGCCCCCGAGGCCGCCCTTGCCCCCTTGTTCATCTGCACCGCCCTTCCGGGCCGCCCGCACTCGACAAGATCCGCCAGCCCGGAGGCACATTCCAGGGTACCGTCGGTGCTTCCCCCGTCGGCAAGAATGAGCTCGTGACCTGCCTCGCGCAGGGGTTGCAGCGCGGAGAGTCTGCCGGCGACGATCGCCGCCTCGTTGAGACAAGGGATGACTAAAGAGATCAACGCACTCACGGGAGAACGGAAAAGAGCGGCGGGGCCTGACTCAAGCTGGCGTGACGTGAGGCGGACAAAGTGCGCTCAGACTCACCCGCCTGCGCTCGCGCCAAGCGCCCCGCCGCAGCTGCTGCCCTGGCCCGCGGTGCAGCCGTAACAGTGCTCACCGACGCGAATGGGCCGCCCCTCCAGGGCGTCGGCGGCAAGGTCGCGGATGCTGAGCGGTCGGCCACGATGCTCCAGGGCGAGACCCATCATCTGATTGAAATCGCAGTCGTACACCTGGCCCTGCCAGTCTACGCTAATCAGGCTGCGACACATCACCTCATCCAGGTTTTCCTCACGGTGAGCGGACTTCAACAGGTCCAGGTACTCGCCGAAACGACCCAGGGACTGCAGCATGCTTCCGAAGCGCTTGACGGGCATGTTCGCGAGTGTCAGCAGGCGATCGAAACGCACGCCGTAGCGTTCACCCAGGACGCGCTTGTAATCCGCCTCCAGGGCACATTGCGGCGGCGGAAGGACCGGCCCTTGCGGGTTGTAGACCAAATTGAGCACCAGCCCCGATGCGCCATCGCCGAAACCCGCGGCGTTGAGTCGACGCAGGCCGCGGATGCTTGCCTCGAACACTCCATGGCCACGCTGCGCATCGACGTTTTCCTCCAGGTAGCAGGGCAGGGACGCCACCACCTGCACCTGGTGTTGGGCCAGAAACTCGGCAAGCCCCGCCTGGCCGGGGTCTTCCAGAATGGTCAGGTTGCAGCGGTCGATCACCTGGACATCGAGTCCCGCGGCCTCCCGCACCAGGCGGCGGAAGCTCGGGTTCAGCTCCGGCGCCCCACCGGTCAGATCGAGCGTCGCGGGACGATTCGCGCGCAGAAAGGCCAGCACTGCGTCGACCGTTTCCGAAGACATCTCTTCGACCCGCGCGGGACCGGCGTCCACGTGGCAGTGGACGCAAGACTGGTTGCAACGGTAGCCGAGGTTGACCTGTACCGAGTCGAGCCGGCCGCGGGTGATCGCCGGGAAATCGGAGGGAAAGAGCAGGGGTTTGGAATCCAGCATGGGCGACTCCCGCGGGAACTTCGATCGACCCGAGGACCGATTGTCAAGGCCGGGCGCAAAGGTGCTAGAATGCGCCCTCGCACCCGAATTGGACAGCGCGGTCTCCGATGGTTCCTCCTGACCGTGCTTCCCGATGGCGACAGTGCAACGGGGCCGTAGCTCAGCTGGGAGAGCGTCGCGTTCGCAATGCGAAGGTCAGGGGTTCGATCCCCCTCGGCTCCACCAATCCGATCACGGACTCGTGTTCCGCAATCGACCATCTTCCGCTTTCCAGCGCGCGCCGCTCAGCACGACGCCCTCGTAGCTCAGCAGGATAGAGCAATCGCCTCCTAAGCGATAGGTCGTGGGTTCGAATCCCGCCGAGGGCACCAACTTCCCGTTTTCATTCAAGAAGTTAGCGTACTCGTCACAGAACGCTCCCTGTCCAATCTTCCTCGAACGTGACCAGAACGTGACTCGTGGTCCAAGACTTCCACCGCGCCGCGCGTATTCTCCGGTGCAAGGTGCGCGTACCGCTCCGTCACCTTGATGGTACTGTGACCGAGCAGGTCGCGGATCTGGGCCAGCGGCACTCCCGCTTGCGCGAGCCAAGCGGCGCAGGTGTGGCGAAGATCATGCAGATGGAAGTCATCGATCCCCGCCCGGGCGCATGCGGACGCGAAGCTGTTTTTGACGTCCCCGATGCGATTTCCGTTGCGCCGGCAAAACACCCAAGGACTGGTCGGCACGTACTCATCGCAAAACCGTTTACGACTAACCACGGCTTCATAAGCGTTCCGGTTCAGCGGCACCGAACGTCTTTTGCCTGCCTTCGTGTGGCGGGCCTCGAGGTAGATGAGTCGATGCTCCAGATCCACCCGGTCCCATTCCAACCCGAGGAGCTCCGCGCGACGCATGCCAGTGTGCAAAGCAATCCGGATCAGATCCGGCAGGTGAGGTGCGCGCGGCTCGTTGCCAGCCTCCTTGATCAAGGTCTCAGCCTGTGCCCGAGTGATCCACCGCACCCGCCCTTCCGGCTCCCGCTGCCGGCAACCTCGCGCGGGATTCGGGTATGTCCCAACCCCATTCCCGCTGGGCATACCCGATGGCAGCAGAGAACATTCCAATCTCCTTGTTGATCGTGCTTGCTCCCGCACCTTGTTTGCGTCGTTTGGCGACGTAGCTACGGACTTCGGTCGAAGTGAGCGTCGTCAAGTCACATCCACTGAACTCCTCGTAGAGCTTGGCGACCGCATAACGAATAGCGCACCTCGCCTGCCGTTTCTCACGAAACGCATATTCGACGTAGGGCAGCATTAGCTCGTCGAACGTCCGGGTCGGTTGCTCGCCCCAGTGCTTGGCCCGATGAGCATCGAGCCTCCACTTGCTTAGAATCGCCTCGGCTTCGTGGCGATCGGCAGTTCCAGTACTTTGGCGAGTTCGTCGGCCGCTTGCATCCGTGTAAGAGGCCCACCAGTATGGCGAGTCCGTCCGCCGATAGAGACCGTCCTGATCCCTCGTCTTGCGCTTTCTAGGCATGTGCTTTCCTCCCGCACATCCCGCCCCGCGCTCTGCGGATTTTGCGCCTTACAATCCAGCCGGTCCACATACGAGCGCACGGAGGCCGCGCTGACGAGCAGTCGCCTACCAACACGGCGGGGCTCAATCTCCCCAGCCTCAAGCAGTCGGCGCACGGTGCGGGTGGAGATTCCGCCAAGCTGTCGGGCGGCCTCTTCGAGGGACCAGAGCAACGTGTCGGTCACAGGCGGCACTCGCATTGATCCCGCAGGCTTTCGGCGATCGTCTCCGCCTGGGGTGATAGGTGGTCAAAGACCGGCGGGCTGACGGATTGGGGGGCGGTATGCGGCATCACGTCTCCTGGTAGATGGCAACTCAACCGCCAGCCTAGCCAAAGCGCAACGTCCGGGCCGCCGTGAAAGGTGTCGGGAAACAGGCGCCTTTTGAAGAGGTCGCTTGCGTAGCCCGGTCCTCGCGCAGCTTAAGCTGCCGCAACCCTGAACCAACCTCAATCGCCCCTGGGCACGTGTGGACATGTTCTCGGGCGCACGCAGGCATGGCCTCGATGCCATTTGACCCGCTTTAGCGGCCAATGCGTTCAGTCGCGGCTTGGCCCAGGCAACTGTGCTTTCCTCGATTTGCCGGCCCTCTTCCGACATGCCCCGCACCCCCCGTGTTTCCACATACCTAACTAATGTGAAACACGACCTCGGTATTCACCCGCACCCAAAAGCCCCTGTGAAAGCGCATTTCGCGACTTGTTTCGGCCCGCATGCAAACAGTCTTGGGTGTTTTCGCCCGTCCGTTTTTCTTTCTCGAATTAATTAGTTAGCTACGAGTGAAATCTGCGTGTTTTCGCCCGCAGGCCCTGCCCACTCGCCGTTTTCGCCCGCACCCCGAACGCGACGGTGGGGACGCCGTGCTTTCGCCCGCACGCATACGGAGCGGCCTGTTTTCGCCCGCAGACTTTTCTCCAGGCCGATCCGTATGTTACGTAAATCCCGATGGGAGCAATGTATTCGCCCGCAGGAAAATACCAACCCCTGTTTTCGCCCGCACCCCTCATGCCGCCTCCCGGTAGAGCACGACATTCGCAACTGCACCGCGGCAAGAGCGAACTACGGTCTGTGGACGCCCAAAGTCTCCGCGGGAGAAGCTGGTATTTAGCATTCGTCCTTCTGGCTTGTGTACCGCCAGTGTACCTGGCGAGCACTTCCTGTCGCAGAAGGGCCAAAACAAAGCGGTCCAATGACCGCTTGTGTACCGCCAGTATACTTTCAGTGAACCAGAGGACTGGACGACCGTGATGGGCTTGGGTCTGACTGAGGAGGGATCCAGACAAACGCCGCCGGCAAAGTCAGTCAATGGATGCGGGTGATCGTCCAGCCTCCAAGCGCGGCGCCGCCGGATCCGCTCGAAGAGGGGACCGGAGCCGGTCGAGGCGAACCTGGTCGATTCAGAGGCTGCATGGGGAATTGTCTGGGAGGTACCCGTTAGGACGTCCCGGGTGCGATCCATGGGCTCGACCTGGCAGTCCGGTGGCGCGATTAACTGGGCCAAACGTACGACAATTGAAGCAGCGAAGTCTCATGCTCGCCCCGCGCCTCGCTCGTCCGGGCCGCTCCGCTCGCGTATGGTGACCTCGGTGTGACCGGCCTGGCGTCTCTACCCTGACCCGACTTCTCCACTCAGCGGGGCGATCTCAACGACCTGCTCATCCGCATCCAAGGCTCCGGCAATTGCGGGCCAAGCTCTATCCATCCACGCGAGAAGTTCTCGTCTCGTGCTGTTCCCCAAACGCACCCATAGGACGCGGGGACCTCTCGAACTGCTCGTCGCCAACGCTACGAAGTCCTCATCTTTGGTGACGATGACGGCGCAAGTACTCTCCGCGCGGGACCAGATTTCCGAATCGCTCGCCGTTTCCATGTGAAGACCGAACACGTGCTCGGCAACGAAGCCCTTGCCCGCCAGCCACCTGGCAAGAGCGGGCGGTAGTTGGGCATCGACAAGGAATCGCATCCTCAGGCGACGCGCAGCACCGGATGGTCCATCTGGCGCGCTGCATATTCGAGCGCCGCGGTGATATCCGCATCTTCAAGATAGGGATAATCTTCCAGGATCTCGGCGCGACTCGCCCCGCCAGCAAGCATTTCGAGGATATCGGTCACGCGGATACGCATACCGCGTATGCAGGGCCGACCACCACATTGGGCGGGATCAAAGGTGATGCGCTGTCTCTGATCATCCATCGTTAGTTTGCCTGCTCGGGATACGACTCGGATTCTAGACCTGTTTCGGGCGTGAACGACAGCGTCGCGGTGCCTCGCCCGCCGAACCTTCGCCGCCGAACACCTGGCGAAGAGGTCACGGAGAGCGACCAAGCGAACCTGTCCGACTCGCGGCCCGACGAGATCGCGCGACGAGCCGATCGCGCGGTGTGGCATACAGGCTGACGCTCCAGAGCAGACAGAGCGCCTACAACAACGACCTTTCTCAGCGGCGCGCCTGCCTTCAGCGGGCAACAATGACTCCAGGTTACCGCAACACCTGGAGTATCGCCTATGACCACCGCGAGAGCATTCCTCAGCCGCGCCGAGGCGGCGGACTACGTACAATCCCACGGGCTGCCGCTGGCCCGCGGCACACTGCAGAAATATGCCACCACCGGCGGAGGACCCCGCTACCACAAGTTCGGCCAGCGCTGCGTCTACCGTCGCGAGGATCTGGACGCCTGGATGGAGACCAAGCTGGGGCGCCCCGTGACCTCGTCGAGCAACACGGAGGCAATCCCTGACGGCGGATACCCCGAGGAGGCTCCGGAGTTCCAGCCCGGTACCTGCAACCCCGCCCAAGTTCCAGATTCGAACAAATGACTTCCCGGCAGGTCGAGCAGAGACGCACGGCGAGCGAATCCGTCACCCTGCCCGCACTGACGGAACAAGCCCTCGCTGACCTGCAGGCGGCCGGGCTGGATTTCGACAACCTGGAGCTCAATGCCGGGTTCCGTCGCAACCCAAGGCACGACCACCTCTGGTACGTGGCCGATACGGGCGTCGGCAGGAACGGACGGCCCTGGCTGATGGTCACCGCGGGCAACGCGAAGGTCACCGGCGATGTGTCGACGCCGCTTGTGGTCTACAAGAGCTGGGAGACGGTAGGGGTGACCATCGATCCGGCGGAGTCGGCGGACAGGCAACGCCAGATTGATCAGACCGCCCGGCGCCGTCGGGAAGAGGACAAGACGCGACGGGAAACGGCAGCGCAAACGGCTCGGACTCTCTGGTCCAGCGCGTCCGTGCAGGTCAACGGACATCCCTACCTCGAGAAAAAGGACGTCAAGGCCCACGGCATCCGGCGCAGCGGCGACCGGCTCCTGATCCCGGTCAAGGATACGGCCGGCACCCTCCACGGCATCCAGGCCATCGGTCCGGACGGGGCCAAGCGGTTCAACACCGGGGCCACCCTGAGCGGGACACTTCCACCTGATCGGCAAGCCCGCCGGACGGCTCTACCTGTGCGAGGGCTACGCCACCGGCGCCACCATCCACGAGGCCACCGGGGCGGCCGTGGCGGTGGCCTTCCATGCGGGCAACCTCAAGGCCGTCGCCTGGGTCCTGAGAGAGGCCTACCCGGGCGCGGAACTGGTGGTCTGCGCCGACGACGACCGACACACCGAGGGCAACCCCGGCCTGACCCATGCGCGGGCCGCGGCCGCGGCCGCGGGTGGCCTCGTCCTGGTGCCACGCTTCCGGCGCCCGGGTCCCGGGTTTACCGACTTCAACGACCTGGCCAGGTCGGAGGGGCTGGCGGCGGTGCGGGCGCAGCTCCAGCGGCCAGAGCGGGTAGAGCGCGTCGCCACGGGCCTGTCGGTCATCGCCGCCGACCGCCTGCCCCCGGAGCCCATCGCCTGGCTGTGGGACGGCTGGCTCGCCCGCGGCAAGGTCCACCTGCTGGCCGGCGCGCCGGGCACCGGGAAGACCTGCGTTGCCCTGGCGCTCGCGGCCACCCTGACCACGCCCGGGCGCTGGCCGGACGGGAGCACGGCCGCCGTGGGCTCGGTGCTGATCTGGAGCGGCGAGGACGACCCTCGGGACACCCTGGTGCCGCGGCTCATCGCCTGCGGCGCGGACCTGTCGCGGGTTCACTTCGTGGGCTCGGTCACGGAGGAGGACGGCATCCGCGGCTTTGACCCGGCGCGGGACGCAGACCTGCTGCGGGATCACGCCGCGGCGATGGACCCGCCCCCGGCGCTGCTGATCGTGGACCCTATCGTCTCCGCCGTCGCTGGCGACAGCCACAGGAATGCGGAGGTGCGCCGGGGCCTGCAGCCGCTGGTTGACCTGGCCACGGCCGTGCGCTGCGTGGTGCTCGGAATTTCCCACTTCACCAAGGGCACGGCTGGACGCGACCCCGTGGAGCGGGTCACCGGCTCGCTCGCTTTTGGCGCCCTGGCCCGCGTCGTCCTGGCGGCGGCCAAGGTCTCCGAGGAGGACGGCGGCGGACGCATCCTGGCCCGTGCCAAGAACAACCTGGGACCGGACACGGGCGGGTTCACCTATGACCTCGAGCCGCTGGAGCTGCCGGGTCATCCCGGCGTGCACACCACCCGGATCCTTTGGGGCGCGCCCCTGGAGGGCTCGGCGCGGGAGCTTTTGGGCAAGGCCGAGTCGGTGGACGACCCGGACGAACGATCGGCCCTCGATGATGCCAAGGCGTGGCTGAGCCACACCCTCGGTTTCGGCGCCTTGGATGGGAAGGAGCTCAAGCGGTTGGCCCGCATCGAGGGCATTCCGGAACGGACCCTGTACCGCGCGGCCGGTGCGCTCGGGGTGGACCGCAAGGCGCAGGGGTTCGGCAAGGCGAGACTGTGGTCCATGTGTGCCAAGACGCCCATGTCTGCCAGCGCAAAAGTGTTGGCAGAGACTGGCAGGCATGGCGAAGACGTGCCCGTCTCTGCCAATGGGTGCCAAACGCAATCCGTTGGCACACATGCGCAGTTTGGCACACATGGGGAGGGCGAAACGGCTGCTGGTCCCCTTCGGCGGGAGGCCGAGCCTTTCGTGGAGGAGTTCTAGGTGGACCTGCAACAGGCGCTCACCCAGATGAACGCGGCCGGCATCCTGATGCGCGCGCGCGGCGACCGGCTCTCCGTGGTGTCCCGGACACCCCTGACGGAACAACAGCGGGCCTGGATCCGCGCCCACAAGGCGGAGTTGCTCCGGCTCTTGGCCGATCCGGTTCCGGATTCTCCACGACTTGCCAAAGACGCTCGCGAAGTCATCCGGGGAACCACTGAACGTCGGGCAAAGTGCCGCCAGTTCGCCCTACGGGAATCCGGAAAGGTGGCATGGAGGCAAGTGCCATCCGCGACGCGCGTTTACCGCTTCCGCCTCATCGACAAGCCCGATAGCTGGTTGACCATGATTGCCCCTGACTGCGACCTCGACGAGGCGCGCCGTTGCCTGCGCCTTCGCTTCGGGGGACGCGTGACCGATGTCGCGCAGCACCGGCCCAGCAGGTAAGTGCAATGACCGTGGTCCCGATGAACGAAATGTCCGATCCGTCGCGAATACGTTATACCGGCGCGAGCCAATGCCGGGAGAGTGGCATTCCTTCTCGACGGACTCGCGCAATAATCCCAAATGATGTGTGCGGCCGAGTGCGGTGACGACGAGCGGGACCGCGCCCCCGAACTGAGCCCGAGACGGGTTTGCGGATGGGCCGAACTCGTAAAAAGGAGGCGCCAAACGCACCGACTACTCGCTACACCTTGACGACCGGCGCATGCGCTAGAAGCTGTTCGACGACCTCAACGCCCCGCCCGATATCGACCTGATTCATGAAGGTCGAATAGGTAAACAGGGCCAACAGATAGCGGGGGTCGCTGATCCAGGGCGGGAGGTAGAGGGGTGCCCGCAGGAGCCCCATTGCGTAGAGCTCGCACAAGGCCGGGATGTCCAGCGCGTCGAGCTTGCCGCAGAAGAACAGCCGCAGGACATCGGAGCGTCCGGCGGCGAAGCAGAAACGAATGGCAATGCTGACCTGGAGCAGCCCAAAGAGGTAGACGACGTCCTTGGTGAAGGGGGCGCCGCCAGAAATGACGCCGCCGCGGAACACCCGCCGCGCGTTCTCGAACGCCTGGTCGGGGCTCGCGGTCCGCTCCAGAAAGAAGCGGTAGACGTCGAGGAAATCCGCCCCCTCGATGGCCATTTGGATGGCGAAGACACGGTCGGCGAGGCGCCGCATCCGATCCAGTTCCATCGACCCGCTGATGATCTCGGCAAACACGGCCAGCCCTTCCTGGGTGCGCGTGGTTCCGGGGTGGCCGGCGGCGAGAATCGGGGGATCGGTCTGCGCCCGGCCATTCAGGGAGGTGGCGCAGTGAATATAGGCCTCGTGATGCAAGAGCTGGCTCGCGTCCCGGTCCGTGAAGCGGGCGTCCCGGCGGATGTGAATCGACGTTGCGGTGGCCAATGCGTTGGCGGAGAGCTTGTCCACCAACTCCACCTTGGGGGCGGCCGCGCCGAAAGGGGTATGCACGGCCCGTTCGATGTCCCGCGCTACTTTCGGGGCGTCGTGGTACTCGGGCGGGGCGATGTCCATCTCGATGCGGGCAAGCTGTTCGATGGTATCGCGGACACGCTCGGCGAGTTGCGGGGAAGTGAGGGGGAACAGGCGATGAGGGCAAGTGGGCCCGCCGTAGATCTGGCGACCGTAGTCGAAGAACGCACTGGTACCGACAGCAGGGTGTCCGCCTGGCGATCAAGCCAGAGGTCGACCGTGGTCACGGGCACGATGGCGCGGCGCGCCTCGACCACCGCCTCGATGGCCGGCGTAAGATCCAGGGGCTGGTAGCTGACCTGTGGGAGCTCCTGCGCACCTTTGGCGAAGAACTCGGCCTTGACCTCCGGCGGCCAGTCGACGGAGTCCAGGACACGGATCGAACGGCTGGCCTGGTACAGCAGGCCGGCGATTTGCCGAATTCGGTTCTTTTCCCGATCGTTTGCGGGGATCGTCATCTCTCGGGCTGCGGTTGCCAGCTGATTGTGGTCCCAGCCGAAGGTTGGGTGCACAGGGGACGGTGTCGTAGCTTGCCCGATTTGACGACTGTCTGCCGTTCTTTCGCATACCAACTTCCGCAGGCGAATCATCGCCATCTGCGGAACACGCATTGCGCGCGCCGACGGGCGCTGGGCTATGCTATCCGCGGTCCAGAAACGCACCCGTTCCCACACACACCCACAGATCGGTTGAGGCGTAAAAAGGAGGCGTCATGAGCAATTCCACGTCATCTCAGCGAGGTCCCACCACGGTCAGCCTGGCCGACGAGGAGGGCGTCAAACGGATCATCGTCGATACCGTCTTCGGCCTATGGGGGATGGTCAACAACCTGACCCGGTTGCGGCCCACCAAGCGCGAACGGTACCGGGTCACTATCTTCGGCTCGGCGCGGGCGCAGCCTGGGAGCCAGGTTTACGACGAGGTGAAACGGCTCGCGGGCGAGCTGTCCGCCATGGGCTGCGACATCGTCACCGGGGGCGGCCCCGGCCTGATGCAGGCCGCCAACGAGGGCGCCCGAGAGCGGGCGGCGGACGAGCGGGTGCAGAGCGTGGGGATCCGGGTGGAATTACCCTTCGAGCAGGAGGTAAACCCCTTCGTGCAGGAGGCCTTCGAGCACCAGACGTTTTTCACCCGGCTGCACCAGTTCGTGATCATGTCGGACGCCTATGTCGTGGTCCCGGGCGGCATCGGCACCGTGCTCGAGGCCATGCTGGTGTGGCAGCTCCTCCAGGTGCGCCACCTGCACGACACGCCGCTCCTCTTCGCCGGGGAGATGTGGGGCGAGCTGGTCGCCTGGGCGCAACGCTGGATGCTGCGCCCGGACCTGGAGCTGGTGAATCCCGAGGACATGACCATCCCGACTTGCGTCAAGTCCGCGGATGAGGCTATCGCCATGCTCCGCGAGCACCATGCCCGCTGGCGGCTCCACCAGGAGGGCCGCGTTTGATTCGAGCACGACCCCACCAGCCCGAGCCAGCATGAGCGACGGAGCGGTATATTGAGCAGGGTGCGGCCAGATGCCGAAGCCGAGTCCCGATCCCGCGCCCCGGACGTGTCGGCTGGCGAGCGCCTGGCATTCGAGCGGCTGCTCGGCGACCTGTCCGCGCTGTTCGCCGATCTCCCCGCCGATCGGGTAATCGACGAAATCGCAGGTGCCCTCGCGCGCCTCATTGACTTTCTCGGATACGACCGCTGCACCTTCGGCGAATTCGCGGACGACGCCGGGCGGTTCGACGTCCTCTGCTCGGTGGCCCGCGACGGCATCGACCCCACACCGCTCGGCCCGGCCCCGTCACTGCCTTGGTACTTCCGAGAGCTGCAGGCCGGGCGGCTCATCGTGGCCGGGGCGATTCCCGACGATTTGCCGCCAGAGGCCGGGGTGGAGATCGACTATTGTCGGCGCATCGGTCTGCGGTCCAACCTGGGCATCCCGCTGCGGGCCGGCGGTCGGGTCGTTGGCGCCATCGCCTTTACAGCCTTCCACAGCACCCGCGCCTGGCCGGACGATCTCATTGTCCGGCTCAAAATCGTCGGCGAGGTGTTTGCCCAGGCCCTCGTGCGCAGTCGCCGCGAGGCGGAGCTCGCGGCCGCGCTTACCGAGATCACACGCCTAAAGGAGCGACTGGAGGCGGAGAATACCTATCTGCGGCAGTCCGCCCGTGACCGCTCCGGTTCGGCCCTGGCAAGCCGTTCGCCGCGCTTCAACCGGGTGCTGGAGGAGATCGCTCAGGTCGCCCCGACCAACGCCACCGTCTTGCTGCTTGGCGAGACCGGCACCGGCAAGGAACTGTTGGCCGACGCCATCCACGGCCTGAGCGATCGCCGAGACCGGCCCATGGTCAAGGTCAACTGCGCCGCCCTGCCGGCCTCGCTGATCGAGGCCGAGCTCTTCGGGCGCGAGAAGGGAGCCTACACCGGGGCGCTCGCGCGTCAGATGGGCCGCTTCGAGCTGGCGGACGGTTCTACGCTCTTCCTCGACGAGATCGGCGAGCTCCCAATGGAGTTGCAGACAAAGCTTCTGCGCGTGCTTCAGGACGGCCGCTTCGAGCGCGTGGGGAGCACCCACACGATCCAGGTCAACGTGCGCGTGATCGCGGCCACGAACCGCGACCTCGCGCGCGCGGTCGCCAAGGGCCGATTCCGCGACGACCTCTACTACCGGCTGAACGTCTTTCCGGTCGCCGTGCCGCCCCTGCGCGAGCGCCCTGAGGACATCCCACTGCTCGCCTGGGAGTTCGTCAGAGAGCTCAGCGAGTCGATGGGCAAGCCCATCGAGCACATCGCCGAGGACGCCATGACCGCACTCCTCGCCTACCCTTGGCCGGGTAACGTGCGCGAGCTGCGCAACCTGATCGAGCGGGCGATGATCCTCGCACACGGGTCGACCCTGCACGTCTCGCTCGGCCCCGCGCCGAGGCCAGTCCACGACAAGGCGAGGGAGAAAACCCCCGCGAAGGCATCCGCAAGCACGCTCGCGGCGAGGGAACGCGACCATATTCTCCAGGTCCTCGAGCAGACGGGCTGGCGCATCCGAGGATCCGGCGGGGCCGCGGAGCAGCTCGGCATCAAGCCGACCACGCTGGAGTCGCGGATGAAGCGGCTGGGGCTGCGACGGCCTAACTCCGATACTTCATAGAAACGACGATATTTCGTAGATCGGATTCGGAGTCACTCATACTCCTGCCCGGCCCACCCCGGTAACTGACTGACCTTTTTGGATTGCTCGCCGGCATCGCTCCTCGTGGGCCTGTGGCGGGTTTATTGCAGTGCTTGTTAACGAAGGCCCAGTGGAGCTGCGGAGGGGGCAGCACACAATGAACGAAACCACAGACGTCATCGACGAGGACCAGACCCTGGAAAACGAGTCCAAGGCCCGGAAGAAGGGAAAGGGCAACAAGAAGCTGACGAACAAAAAGTACCTGCGGAAGCTGGAAGAGCTGCATGTAGAGCTGGTCAGGCTGCAGGAATGGGTCCTCCACAAGGGTCTCAAGGTCTGCATCGTCTTCGAGGGCCGGGATGGCGCAGGAAAGGGGGGCACCATCAAGGCCATCACCGAGCGGGTGAGTCCACGGGTGTTTCGGGTGGTGGCTCTGCCGGCGCCCACGGAGCGCGAGAAGTCTCAAATGTACGCCCAGCGCTATATGCAGCATTTCCCCGCAGCCGGCGAGGTGGTCATCTTCGACCGCAGCTGGTACAACCGCGCCGGGGTCGAGCGGGTCATGGGCTTCTGTACCGAGGAGCAGACCAAGAGGTTCCTCGAGATGACCCCGCTGGTCGAGAAGGCGATGGTGGATTCCGGGATCATCCTGCTCAAATACTGGCTCGAAGTGAGCCCGGAGGAGCAGACGCGACGGCTGGAAGGGCGCATCGAGGACGGGCGCAAGATCTGGAAGCTCTCGCCGATGGACCTCAAGTCGTACAGCCGCTGGTACGACTATTCGCGGGCACGGGATGCGATGTTCGCCGCCACCGACACGGATTTCGCGCCTTGGTTCGTCGCGCCGTCGGACGACAAGAAGCGGGCGCGCCTCAACATCATCACGCACCTGCTCGCCAACATTCCGTACAAAAAGCTCCCCCGCCCGAAGGTGGAGTTGCCGAAGCGGCAAAAGGCCGGCGGCTATCGCGAGCCCGACTATCCGTTCAGGGTCATCCCCGAGGCGTATTGAGGACGTCGCGCCAGACAATCGGCGAATCCGATGATCGTATTCTCGCTGAGTGTTTGCGTGCCGCAGTCGCGCCGTGCCGACTTCCTGAACAGCGTCGGCGCCCTGCTCGAGCCCACTCGCGTGTTGCCCGGTTGTCTCGGCTGCCGGCTCTACAGCGACATCGAGCACCCAAACGCCCTCACGCTGATGGAGGAGTGGGAGTCGCAGGCGGCGCTGGACCGGCACCTGACTTCCAGCGCCTACAAGACGCTCGTCGCGGCAATTGAGCTGTCCGCAGAGCCGCCTGCAATTCGGTTCGACCGGGTCGCACAAAGCGAGGGAATCGAGGTAATCGAGGCGGCGCGGAGAACGCAAGGGTTGCTCTAGGAGATGCTGATTATTGGCCATCCTGACCAAAATCAGCACGCCCCCCAAGAAGCGCGGTTCTTGGATGGCTACATTTCCAAAGGTTTACGCGCTTGCAAATGGCGTCACGTCCATGTGCCGCGGAAAGCGCTGAATTGATCAGCGGTTCCCCAGTCTGCACAAGACGCGGAGACGGTCAGTCTGGGCGCCGAGGCTGGCATGAGGCTCATCGTCACCGTTAGGGTGTTCGGCCGCCGCGCCAAGACGGCGAACGCGGCCATCACGTAAGAATAAACATGCTCGCGGGCAGCGGCGTGGCCGCCCTATTCGCCGGACAACGCTGATAGACTCCGACCGGCCACCGGACGCCTGACAGTAACAACATCAATTAGGAGTTTCGCAGATGACCGAGCCGCTACACCCGGCCGCAATCCATCACCTGCCCCCGTTCGTCACCGCGCCGGGTGAGACCGACGTGCTGTTCATAGTGATGGCGTTCTTCGTGCTGTTCGCCGTGATCGGCATCGGCCTCTTCTACTTCAAGCTCCATGCATTGCCGGAGCAGATGGCGCATCGCGGCCAGAAGGTGCAGTTCGAACTCGTCGCGGTGCTGGCGCTGCTAGCGCTCTTCACCCACAACCACCTGTTCTGGATCGCCGGGCTTCTGCTTGCCTTCGTGCCCTTGCCCGATTTCACGACGCCGCTGACATCCATCGCCCGTTCGCTCGACCGATTAGCCGCAAGTGCGGAGCCGGCGGCGCCGGCCCGGCTGCCTGTACGGGAAGAGCCCTTGCCCGCCGGCGATCAGCCGACCGAGCAGCCCAACGAGCGAACGGGAGCCTAAGCGATGTTAGAGCTTTTCCTCTGCTCGATGCTGACCATCCTGCCGGATTACCTGTTTCGCCGGTACGTGCAGGGCAAGCGCCTCGGACGCGAGATTACGCTGTTCTCGGTCTGGTTCGAGCTGCGCTGGGGGATCACTCTCTGCCTGATCCTGACGATCAGCCTGATCACGACGATCTTCTACTTTCACCCCTCGACCAAGGCCGCCACCTCGGTGTTCCGCACCGTGACCGTGCTGCCGGAGACCAGTGGCCGGGTGGCGGAGACCTTCGTCGCGCTGAATCAGCGGGTGGAAGAGGGACAACCCCTGTTCCGGCTGGACAGCACGGCGCAGGAGGCGGCGGTCGACACGGCACGCCGCAAGATCGCCGAGATCGAGGCCGCGATGGTGACCGCACAGTCCCAGCTCGCAGAAGCGGAGGCGCGTATCGTCCAGGCGCGCGGGGCTCTCCAGCAGGCAACGGATGAGTTCGAGCGGCGGGCGGAAGTGCAGCGCCGGAGTCCCGGCTCGATCTCCGAGGCCGACGTCGAACGGGTGCGCGTGCAGGTCGAGACCGCGCAGGGCGCCGTCGACGCGGCCCTGGCGAGCCGCGAGGCCGTCAAGTCGCAGATCGAGTATCAGCTTCCAGCCGAGAAGGCCAGCGCCGAGGCGACGCTCCATGAGGCCGAGGTTACCCTCGAGAAGACCCTGGTGGTGGCCGGGACCAACGGAATCCTGCAGCAGTTCGCCCTGCGGCCGGGCGACGTGGTCAACCCGATGCTGAGGCCCGCCGGCATCCTGGTGCCGGAGGCCCGGGTCACGGGCCTCCTGGCCGGTTTCGGGCAGATCGAGGCGCCGGTGCTGAAGGTGGGCATGATCGGCGAGGTGACCTGCATCGCCAAGCCCTGGAGAATCGTGCCGGTGGTCGTGACCGAGGTCCAGAACGTCATCGCATCCGGCCAGGTGCGGCCGACCGACACCCTGGTCGATGTCCAGCATTTCGCAAAACCCGGCACGCTCACGGTCATCATGGAGCCGCTCTACGAGGGCCAGCTCGACGACCTGCCCCAGGGCGGCAGCTGCATCGCCAACGCCTATACCAGCAACCACGAGGCACTGCAGGATCCGGACATCGGCACCGCGCGCTGGTTCGGGCTCCACGCCATCGACACGGTCGGCCTGGTGCACGCGATGATCCTGCGCATCCAGGCACTGCTCCTGCCGATTCAGACCCTGGTCTTTGGCGGGCACTGAGCGGTACCGCGAGGGAGGTGTGGGTTCCCGGAGGTCGGCCGCCCGGATCAGACCAACCGTTCACCCGATCACATCGACTGACGAGGATACCCAATGCAAACACCATCCGAAGATCAAGGCGTCATCCAGGCGCTGCTCGAACGACTCAACGAATTCAGGCTGCCGCGGCTCTTGGCACTGAAAGAGAAGGTCGACGCCGGCGAGCCCCTGGCGGACCAGGATCTCGAATTCCTGCGCGAGGTCTTCGAGGACGCCGAGCGCGTCAAGCCCATCTTTGATCGTCACCCAGAGTATCAGGGTCTGGCCGCGCGGATCGTGAGCCTGTACTCCGACATCACCGCAAAGGCGCTGGAAAACGAGCGATAAGCATTGCTCTTTACAACGGCCTGCCAGGCCGTTCCTTTATCTAACCGGAGGATTCAAGCGGATGCCCAAGTCAACAAGTAAGGCCACGCTTTGCGCGTCGGCCGCCCTGGTCGCTTTCCTGGTCACCGATGTTTCGCTCGATGTCGGCTTCGTCGTCCCCGAGGCCCAAGCCGTGATCGGCCGGCCGATGACCCCGATGAGCTACGCCGGCGTCGCCCGGCGCACGACCCGCCGCATGATCTATGCGACCTCGGTCTACAGGGCGACGCTGCCCACAAACTGCACCACGGTCATCGTCGAGGGGACCACCCTGCATCAATGCGGCGGGACCTACTACCGACCGTCCGGTAGCCAGTATGTCGTGGTCGAGGTGCGCTAGACCTTGGACGAATCTCACAACGGCACTCCTCATCCAGACCAGACCAAACGCAATCCGCAAGGTGTCTCTTTCATGAATACATCCAGGTTGTTCCAACGCTCCTGCGGCCGTACCCGCGCCGCGACCGGCTCCGTGCTCCTCGCTGCGGCGCTGCTCGCCGCAGGACCGTTCGCGCGCGCACAGGAAGGCGACGCCAAGGCCATCCTCAAGTCCATGACGGACTACGTGAGCGGCCAGCAGGTGATCGAGCTCAGCTTCGACAGTTCCATCGAGGTCATCACACCGCGATTGGAGAAGATCCAGTTCACCAACTCCGGCGAGGTCCTGCTCAGCCGCCCGGACAAGTTGCGCGCTCACAGGGCGGGCGGCTATGCGGACGTGGAGATGGTCTTCGACGGCAAGACCGTCAGCGTGCTGGGCAAGCACGCCAACGTCTACGCGCAGTTCGATGGTCCCGGCAGCGTTGACCAGTTGGTCGAAGCCCTGAGGGCGGGCCACGGTGTTCCACTTCCGGGTGCCGACCTTCTCTTGTCGAATGCATACGACGCCCTGATCGCGGGGGTCATGGAAGCCAAGCATATCGGCCGCGGCGTCATCGACGGCGTGGAATGCGAACACCTCGCCTTCCGCAATTTCGACACGGATTGGCAGCTCTGGATCGAGGTCGGCGAGCAGCCTATCCCGCGCAAGCTCGTGATCACCAGCAAGACCCTGAACAGCGCGCCTCAGTACACGCTTCAGATCAAGGGCTGGAAGACGGGCGTCCAGCCGGCGGCGGATGCCTTCGCATTTACCCCGCCGGCCGGCGCGCAGAAGCTCGAGCCCAATGCCCTGGCCGAGCTCGACGAGCTGCCGCCGGCAGCACCGGCCGCAGGAAAACCATAAGGCCCATAGCGGGATCGGCGTCGGTCAGGATCGACCTTTCAGAGAATGAGCTCAGACATGGAACTGATTAGGAAACGTTCACCTGCGAAGCCAGGTAAGGGGCGAGGGCGCGCGACCATTCAGGGACCAGCCAGCGAGGCACGGCTGTGCAGTGCCGCCGTCTCCGTCGTTTCTCGGACGCGAAGACGGCTGAAGACTGCCGGTGAACGCGCCGAAGTCAGACCGCAGGTACCAAGACCCATGTTTAAGATGCCCGTCGGGGCCGCCGTCACAGTCCTGGCCGCCGTCCTGCTTGGCGGCTGCGCCACCAGCGCGCGCCAATTGATGCCCACCCCGATCCTGTACCAGCTTCCGGGCGGCCAGACGGTCTTTGATCGGTCTCAGGAGGCCCGGCAGAGCCCGGACCTGGACCTGCTGTTCATCACCGACCGGGCACCGCCGACAGCCGACGAGCTGGAGGCGCAGGGCCAGGACCAGGGTCCCCTGCCCTACGGCCAGGAGCGAGCCAAACGCATCGCCTTCGGGTCCGCCCAGGTCCGGGTCGTGCCGGGGCTGGACTGGGAGGCCCTGCGCGAGCAGAGCCAGCTCGCCGAGCGCACCCGTGAGGTCAATCTTGAGCTCGGCCAGGTGCAGGAACTCGGGGCCTTCCCGCAAGAGCCATACCGCCTGCGCCCGACAGAGGACGGGAAGCTGCTGCGGGATCGCGACCAGCTTGCGCGCCACGCCGAGGTCAAGGGCAGGCTCCAGGGCGAGGTCCAGCGCCGGCTCGCCGCGGCGCCGAGCAAGGAGGTCCTGCTCTATGTGCACGGCTTCAACGAGACCTTCGCCACCGCGGCCTTCACCGCCGCGGAGCTCTGCCACTTCCTGGGTCGTGAGCAGGTGTGCGCCTTCTTCACCTGGCCCGCCTCCACCTCCGGCAACTTCCTGATCTCCTACACCACCACCACCGAGTCCGGAGACTTCGCGGTGGAGCACCTGAAGAAGAGCATCCGCATGCTCGCCACGACGCCCGGGGTGGAAGGGGTGCAGATCCTCGCCCACAGCCGCGGCACGGCGGTGACGCTCAAGGCCGTGCGCGAGCTGGGGCTTGAGGCCATCGCCGCCGGCAAGGAGGCCGCCGACCTCTACAAGATCGACAACCTGGTGCTGCTCTCCCCGGACATCGACCTCGACATCGCCGCCCAGCAGATCACCGGCTTTATCTCCGACCCCGACCTGGTCACGGTGTGGCCCGAGGGGAAGCTCCCGAGAGCCCTCAAGGGCCGCCTCACGATCTACGCCTCGCCCGAGGACCGGGCGCTCCTGGTCTCGCAGATCCTGTTCCGCAGCCGGACCCGGGTCGGTCAGATGCGGCCCGAGGACATCCCCGAGGAGGGCCAGCGTTACATGGCGGAGCTGGGACGGTTGGACTTGATCTCGTATCAGGGTAAGCGCACCGACGTCTTCGGGCACTCCTACTTCACCACCAATCCGCAGGTCAGCTCCGACCTGATCCAGCTGGTCCGATATGGCAGGCGGTTGGGGGAGCCCGGGCGGGAGCTGATCAAGACGGGCCCCATCTCCTGGAAGTTCCCGGTCGACGGCGACAATGAACAATAGCATCACATCACTTCTGTTTGAGGTTTCAAGACGATGAAGATCCGTTCTCTATGCGTGCCGTTGCTCGCGATCGCCCCAATGGTGGTCAACGCCGAGATTTCCTTCGATAGCCTGAAGGAAGGCGCCGCAAAAGCAGTAAGCACGGTCGGCGAAACGACGGAAAGCGCAGTCAACGCCGCCGGGGAGGTCGCCGGGAAGGCGAGCAGCGCGGTCAAGGGGAGCGTCGACTCGGCCACGGAGGGTCTCACCGACGAGGCGACCCCCGAGGCGACCCGCGCCAAGCTCGACGGGATGGCCGAGACGACACTGGAGCGCCTGTTCGCGGAGGAGCCGGGCAGCCGCGCCCTGTTCGATCGGAGCGCCGGCTACGCGGTGTTCGACAAGCGGGAGGCGAGCTTCTACGTCGTCGCGGGCTTTGGGAGAGGGCTCGCGGTCGATGCTGAGACCGGCGCGCGCGTCTACATGAAGATGGCGACCACCGGTGCCGGCCTGAGCTTCGGAATCGGCGGTTTTGCATCCCAGCTCGTAATCCTGTTCGAGGACGCGGCCGCGTTCCAGACCTTCGTCGCCGAGGGCCTGGATGCGACGGCCGAGGTCGGCACTATGGCGGGCCACGAGAAGGAGCAGCTCGCCCTGCGGTTCGACGACGGCAAGGCCGTGTTCGTGCTGACCGGCAAGGGGTGGAAGGTCGGCGCCAAGTTGATCGGGTCGCGCTACTGGCCGGACGAAGAGCTGAACGTCCGCTGAGGCAGACAATGGCCGTCTTGCGCCTGAGCCGCATCGTCCTGCGCCTCATCGTCTCGGTGATCCTGGCGCTCGCGATCCTGTGGGCGGCCGGCGCGCTCTGGATCGACGGTCCAGAGTCCTGGGCGCTCTCCGGCGCGCTCGCGGGTGGCCTGCTCCTGATCGCCGTGACGGCGGCGGCGCTGGTCCGCCCCTGGCGGCGGGCCGCATTCGCTGTCTTCGTGGCCTTCGCCGCCGTGCTTGCCTGGTGGCTGATGCTCGCGCCGAGCAACGACCGTGACTGGCAGCCGGACGTCGCCCGGCTGCCGGCGGCGACCCTCGACGGTTCCCTGCTGACGGTCCGCAACGTCCGCAACTTCGCGTACCGGAGCGATCAGGATTTCACCGAGCGTTGGGAGACACGGACCTACGACCTCGACACCCTGGTTGGATTCGACATGTTTGTCTCCTTCTGGGGGCCGACCCTCTATGGTCACACCATCGCGAGCTGGGCGTTCGCCGACGGGAGTCACCTCGCGGTGTCCATCGAGACGCGCAAGGAGAAGGGCGAGGCCTACTCGGCCCTGCGGGGCTTTTTCCGGCAATACGAGCTCTATTACGTCGTCGGTGACGAGCGCGACCTGATTGGGGTTCGCACCAGCCACCGCGGCGAGAAGGTCCAGCTCTACCGCATCGGCGGCTCGAAGAACCAGGGCCGCGAACTGCTGCTCGACTATGTGCGAGAGATCAACGCCCTCGCCGAGCGCCCCCGCTGGTACAACGCCCTGACCCACAATTGCACCACCACGATCTGGCACCACACGAAGGCGGTGGGTACAGGTCCGACGCTCGACTGGCGGCTGCTGGCGAACGGCTACCTCATCGACCTCGCCTACGAGCGGGGCACGGTCGACACCAACATCCCGCTCGGGGAGCTCAAGAGCCGCAGCGATATCACGGCTCGCGCCCGTTCCAGCAACGCCGCGGAAGATTTCTCCAAGGCCATCCGGGAGGGATTGCCTCCTCGGCCTGAACGCCGCGCTGCGATTGCCGCCCCATCGGCTCCCTGACCCTGGGACTGGGAAACACTTAAGAGGGCCGACGGAATCCCGTTTCGACCTGGAGATACCAAAGCTGCATGAAACCCACACTCAGATACGGGGACTACCTCAGGGCTATCGGCGCCGGGCGGCGAGAGCTGAGCTTCAACGCCATCGCCCCGCCGCCGGGACGCGACGCGAGGGGACAGCCAATTCCGCCACCGGCGGCGGGCCCCATCCGGCTGCACCCAGAGGAGATCGCGGCACTGCTGCGGCCCTACGTCTCGGTGCGGTTCATGGATCAGGTCAAGGCCGTCGTCCCCCTGGCGCTCTATCTCGCGCTTTTCCAGATCCTGATCCTGCGCCAGCTGGTGGAGGACTCCTGGCTCATCACCGGCGGTCTGTTCGCGGTGATCGTCGGCCTGATGTTCTTCATGGAGGGATTAAAGCTCGGCCTGATGCCGTTCGGCGAGCTTATTGGACATACGCTGCCGCGCAAGTCACCGCTGCCACTGGTGCTCCTGATCACGTTTCTGCTCGGCATCGGGGTGACCTTCGCAGAGCCGGCCATCGGCGCGCTGCAGGCAGCAGGGCAAAACGTCTCTCCGGAGCGCGCGCCCTATCTCTGGGCCCTGCTCAACCAATGGACGGGTGCGCTGGTGCTGGTCATCGGAGCCAGCGTCGGCCTGGCCGCGGTGCTGGGGACCCTGCGCTTCCTCTATGGCTGGAGCTTGAAGCCCCTGATCTACGCCTCACTGGTGCCGGTGCTCGGACTGACCCTCTATGGCGCCAGCGACCCGGAGTTGGCGAAGGTAATGGGCCTCGCCTGGGATGCGGGCGCCGTGACGACCGGCCCGGTCACGGTGCCGCTGGTCCTGTCGCTCGGCATCGGGATCGCGGCCGCCGCCGGCCGGGGCGATTCCGGTCTCTCCGGCTTCGGCATCGTCACCCTGGCGTCGCTGTTTCCCATCATCGGCGTGCTGCTGCTGACTTTCTATGTCGCCGGGACCGTCACACCGGCTGAGATCATCGCCGCCGCGACCCAGGCGGCGAGCTCGACCGCCGGCGCGCTCGCCTGGTACGAGCGCAGCCCCGGGCTGGAGATCGTCTTGGGGATTCGCGCCATTATGCCGCTGGTGCTGTTCCTGTTCCTGATCCTGAAGCTGGTGCTCAAGGAAGACCTGCCGCGACCGCGCGAGATCTGGCTCGGGATCGGGCTGACGGTGATCGGCATGTGCATCTTCAACCTCGGACTGACCTATGGGCTATCCAAGCTCGGCGGCAGCGCCGGTGCCCTGGTCCCGGCCGCCTTCATGGAGGTTCCTAACGCCAGTGGCTCACCACTTTACCTGTACGCGGTCGGGCTGACGCTCGCCCTGGTCTTCGCCTGGGTGCTGGGCTTTGGCGCAACCATCGCCGAGCCGGCGCTGAACGCCCTGGGCGTCACCGCCGAGCAGTTGACCAACGGCTTCTTCAAGAAACGGATGCTGATCCTGGCGGTTTCGGTCGGGGTCGCCTGCGGCATCGCGCTCGGCCTGACCAAGCTCATCTTCGCGCTGCCGCTCGTGTGGCTCATCGTCCCGCCCTATCTGCTCGCGGCCCTGCTGACCGCGGTGTCCTCGGAGGAGTTCGTCAACGTCGCCTGGGACAGCGCCGGCGTCACCACCGGCCCCATAACCGTGCCGCTGGTGCTCGCCATGGGACTCGGGTTCGGCAACGCGACCCAGGCCGTCGAGGGCTTCGGCATCCTCTGTCTGGCATCCATCGGCCCGATCATCAGCGTGTTGCTCACGGGTCTGTGGGCACGGATGAAGGCCGGATTGCGGGAGCGCGCAGCCCGCGGCGAGCCGGCCCCTGAACAAGCAATGGAAGTCCAATCACTGCTATGAAAGAAGACAAGATCACCTACCTGACCGACGTGGCGCTGATCACCTGCATCGTCGCGGCGGGCCGTGGCGACATCGTTATCAAGGCCGCCCAGGCCATGGGCGCGACGGGGGCGCTCATCTACCATGCCCGGGGCATCGGTCCGCGGGAACGGCTCGGCCTGCTCGGGATCGCGATCGAGGCGGAGAAGGATGTCGTCAGCATCCTGGTCGCCACCGATTATCAGGACGTGGTCTTCGAGGCGGTCTACCGCGCCGCAGAGCTCAACGTGCCGGGTGCCGGCATGGCCTACATCACACCGATCGAGAAGCTCGCGACCTATGTGCCCCGCGAGGTCCTGGAGCGGGCGTCGGGCCAAGGGGGCGTCCAGTGACCACTCTGGTGCCCGGCGGTGCCGCCAAGCTCATCTCCTGCATCCTCCCCGACGACGGCACCGAGCGGCGTCTGCTCACCTGGCTGCGCGACGAGAAGGGCATCACCCGGGCCAACAGCGTCTACTGTCGCGGCCATTCGGTGCTCGGGGAGGCGGTTGCGCGGCGGGGCAGGCTTCCGGAGCCTTCGCTCGTGCGCCTGGTCACGGTCATCGCGGAAGCGGGCGAGGCGGACGCGCTCTTCGACCAGATCTATACGCAGGCGGACATGCACCGGCCGGGGGGCGGGGAGCTGTTCATGACGCCGCTCACCTTCGCCATACCGTTCGCGCTTCCCGAGGGCGTTGCGAATGAGTCCGGAGAGAATCCCCATGCGTAGCATCCCAATGCTCGATTGGCTTCGTGGCTACCAGAAGGGTTGGCTGCGCCTGGATCTCGTCGCCGGCCTGACTACCGCGGCGGTGGTGATTCCGAAGGCCATGGCCTATGCCACGGTCGCCGGATTGCCGGTGGAGGTGGGTCTCTATACCGCTTTTGTGCCCATGGTGATCTACGCCATTCTCGGCACCTCGCGACCGCTGAGCGTGAGTACCACCACGACCCTGGCGATCCTCACCGGGACGCAACTAGCCGTGGTGGTGCCGGGCGGGGATGCGTCAGCCCTGCTGACCGCCTCCGCAACGCTGGCCTTCCTGGTCGGGATCATGCTGATCCTGGCCGCGGTGCTGCGCCTGGGTGTCGTCGCCAGCTTCATCTCGGAGCCGGTGCTCACGGGCTTCAAGGCCGGCATCGGCCTGGTCATCATCCTCGACCAGGTGCCGAAGCTGTTAGGGATTCATTTCGACAAGGGCAGCTTCGTTCAGAACCTGCTCGCGCTCATTCAACACCTGCCGGAGACCTCGCTCGCGACCCTCGCGGTCGGCGCCGCGATGCTGGTCATCCTGGTGGGAACCGAGCGGTTCGCCCCGCGCGCCCCGGCGCCTCTGGTCGCCATCGCGCTTGGCATTGCTGCCTCGGGCCTGCTCGCCCTGCAGAGTTTTGGCATCGAAACCGTGGGCCACATTCCTCAGGGCTTGCCGTCGTTCACCGCACCGAGCCTCGACCTGATCGGGCAGCTCTGGCCCGGCGCCCTGGGCATCGCGCTGATGAGCTTCACCGAGTCCATTGCCGCGGCGCGGGCCTTCGCCGGCCGGGGTGAGCCACGTCCCGAGCCGAACCGGGAGCTGTTGGCCACGGGTCTCGGGAATATCGTCGGCGGCCTGTTCAGCGGCATGCCCTCCGGGGGCGGCACCTCCCAGACAGCCGTGAACCGGCGCGCCGGCGCCCGCACCCAGGTGGCCGGTCTGGTAACGGCCGCGTCAGCGGTGGCGACCCTGATCCTGCTCGCGCCGCTGATGGGGCTGATGCCCCAGGCGACCCTGGCCGCCGTCGTGATCGTCTACTCGATCGGCCTGATCCAGCCGGCGGAGTTCCGCGACATCCTGCGCATCCGGCGCATGGAGTTCCTCTGGGCCCTGGCCGCCTTCGCCGGGGTAGTCCTGCTCGGAACGCTCAAGGGCATCCTGGTGGCGGTCATCGTCTCGCTGGTCGCCATCGCTTACCAGTCCGCCCACCCGAGGGTCCATGTCCTCGGTCGCAAGCCGGGTACCGACGTCTTTCGCCCGAGATCGGATGAGCACCCGGAGGACGAAACCTTCCCAGGGCTCCTGCTGGTACGCCCCGAGGGGCGGATCTTCTTTGCCAATGCCCAACGCATCGGCGAGCAGATCTGGCCGCTGATCGACGCCGAACAGCCCAAGGTGGTGGCGATGGACTTCAGCGCCGTGCCCGACATCGAGTACTCGGCGCTTAAGATGCTGATCGAGGGCGAGGAACGGCTGCGCGAGCGCGGCGGCCTGCTCTGGCTCGTTGCCCTCAACCCCGAGGCCCTCGGCATGGTGCAACGATCGCCGCTCGGGGAGACGCTGGGGCGCGAGCGGATGCTGTTCAACCTACCGACGGCCGTCGAGCGTTTCCTAGCCCAGACCGCCGTTCAGAGCGGCACCGCCTAGACGGGGCCTTCCGAGGCCGGCGGCGATCTCGGGACAATGCCGCCCGCGAAGAAATTTCAGGCTTTATTGACGGTGCGCAGCCCCCTCCATTGAACTCATCGGGGGGAGATGCTGCACTGCAATAATAACAGATTCCATCATCCGCCAGAGACCCACGATGACCAACATTGCCGAGCAGACCGCCCGCTCTCAAGAGCTATCCGCCAAGGTGAGCCGGCTGTTTCGAAAGCGCACGCAGTTGGCGCAGGAGCGGTTCAGGGAACGAACCGAACAGGCGTTCAAGGACCAGATCGCGGCACTGATGACGAGGCCGATCGCGCCCTGGGACGTCTGGACGCAATGGTTTGAGTATTCCGCCGACTTCGCCCAAAGGACCATTCTCTTCTGGGACACCCTGCGCCAGCGGGGGAACAACTTCCTCGCCCACGAGCAGGCCGGCAAGCCGCCGGTGCTGCACTTCGCATATGAGACGGTGCTCGACGCCCGGCGCTTCGACCGCCCGGTCAACTACGCCCTGGTGCGGATCATCCCGCCGGAGGGGGTCGTGGTCGATGCCAAGCGCCGGCCCTATGTGATCATCGACCCGCGCGCCGGGCACGGCCCTGGCATCGGCGGGTTCAAGGACGACTCCCAGGTCGGCGTGGCCCTGCGCGACGGGCACCCGGTATACTTCGTGATCTTCTTCCCCGACCCCGAGCCGGGCCAGACCTTGCTCGATGTATGCGACGCGGAGGAGCAGTTCGTACGCAAGGTGCGGGAGCTGCACCCGGACAGCCCCAAGCCAGTGATCGTCGGCAACTGTCAGGGCGGCTGGGCGGCGATGATGCTCGCCTCCTCGAACCCGGACGACACCGGTCCGATCGTGATCAACGGCGCCCCCATGTCTTACTGGGGCGGCGCCTGGAGCGAGGGAGAGGGCGACAACCCCATGCGTTACGCCGGCGGCATGCTCGGCGGGACCTGGATGGCGTCCCTCGCCGCCGACCTCGGCAACGGCGTGTTCGACGGCGCCTACCTGGTCGAGAACATGGAGAACCTGAACCCGGCGAATACCTTCTGGGACAAGTACTACCACCTGTTCGCCAACGTCGACACCGAGCCGCCGCGCTTCCTCGACTTCGAGCGCTGGTGGGGAGGTTTCTACCTACTCAACCGCGAGGAGATCGAGTGGATCGTCCAGGAGCTTTTCGTCGGCAACGAGCTTTGGAAGGGCGGGGTAAAGGGCGCGAGCGGCAGGCCCCTGGATCTGCGCGACATCAAGTCGCCGATCATGCTCTTCGCCTCCATGGGCGACAACATCACCCCGCCCCAGCAGGCGTTCAACTGGGTAGCGGACGTCTACGGCTCCACCGACGAGATCAAGTCCCGCGGCCAGACCATCGTCGGCCTGCTGCACCAGGACATCGGTCACCTAGGCATCTTTGTCTCCGGTCGCGTCGCGAAGAAGGAGCATGCGCAGATCGTCTCGGTCCTCAAGTCCGTTGAGGCCCTGCCCCCGGGGCTCTACGGTATGAAGATCAACGAGATCCAGGGTAAGGACGGCAAGCTGGATTATGACGTTGAGTTCGTCGAGCATGAGCTCGAAGACATCAAGGCCCGCCTGAACCGCCTGAAGCGGGCCGACGAGAAGCCGTTCGAGGCCGTTTCAGAAATCGCCGAGCTCAACCAGCGCGCTTACGAGCTGTTCGCCCGCCCCCTGGTGCAGCAGATGTCCAATGAGCTCACCGCCGAGCTCGGACGCGACTTCCACCCCATGCGCTTCCAGCGCTGGGCGGTCTCGGACCTCAACCCCTGGCTGGAGTGGCTCGGCCCAGCGGCCGACCTGATCAGGTCCCAGCGGCGGGCCACCAGCCCGGAGCAAACGTTCCGCCGCGTCGAGACCATGGTCGCGGAGCTGGTGGGCGCCTCCCTGGATTACTACCGAGACATCCGTGACGCGACGTCCGAGGCCCTCTTCTTTCAGACCTACGGTAATCTCTTCTCCCTTTACCTGGCCGACAAGCACAAGGCCGAGGAGCGACGCCTGGCCCCGCCCAGCGACCCGCGGCAGCTACCGTTCGTCCGCGAGGCACTGGCGTCGATCGCAGAGGGTGGTTACCCGGAGGCGCTCACCCGCGCCGGCTATCTGCTCGCGCGACATGGCGAGCCACTTCCGCTCGCCCGGCTGGAGCTCAAGGAGAAACTGCTGGAGGAGTACGGCGATATCCTGCCTGACCTTCCGCGGGACGAGGCGCGGCGGATCCGCGGCGAGCAGGAGATCATCTGCCGTTACGAGCCAGAGAAGGCCATCGCATCTCTGCCGGAGTTGCTCCGCGATCCCGCCGACCGCGTGCGCTTTCTGACATTGCTCAAGCGCATCGTAACGGATCGGCGCATCCAGGCGGCAGGCGCCACCGACGGCCAGCGCGAGATGCTCTCCCGCATCCGGGGCGTGCTCGGCGAGGGCGCCATCGAGCTCGGGTCGGGCCTGCCCGAGTGAGCCTGGCTTGAGCCCTGCATCGAGGAATCGAACATGCATTCGTTCACCAATCAGACCTACGACGAAATCCAGGTCGGGGCGACCCTGACCCTCTCCCACCGCCTGAGCCGCACCGACGTGGAGGCGCTTGCGCTGGTCTCGGGCGATGTCGACCCCTTCCACGTCGACGCCGACACCAACGCGCCCCGGCGGGAGATGGTCGCGGAAGCGGTCGCCGCGGAGGCGGTGGTGTCCGCGATACTCAATCGGCGGCTGCCCGGGCCAGGCACCAACATCCTGGCCCAGAACCTGACCTTTTCCGGCACCCTCGCGGCAGGAGACGAGCTCACCGGAACGGTGACCGCCCTGGAGAAGCGTCCCGAGGGAAACCAGATCGTATTCGACTGCCGGGTGCGGCGCGGCGAAGAGGAGCTCGTGGGCGGCACTGTCACCGTGGCCGCCCCCACCGAGCGCATCAGCTACAAGGACATCGCCACGCCCGAGGTCATCCTGCGCCGCAATGACGGATTCAGCCGGCTGTTCAAGCGATGCCAGGGTACGCAGCCGGTGGTCTGCGCCATCGTCCACCCCTGCGATCGGGACTCTCTGCTGGGTCCCATCGAGGCGGCGAAGCGCGGCCTCATCGACCCGGTTCTGATCGGTCCTGAGCACAAGATCCGCGCGGTGGCGGAGGCCGAGGGGGTCGATCTCGCGCCCTATCGCATCGTCCCCACCGAGCACAGCCACGCGGCGGCGGAGCGGGCGGTGGCCATGGCCCGCGCCGGCGAGGTCGAGTCCCTGATGAAGGGCTCACTGCACACCGACGAGATCATGGGCGCGGTGGTCGCCTCGGCTACCGGGCTGCGCACGGAGCGTCGCGTGAGCCATGTGTTCGTCATGGATGTGCCGAGCTACCCGCGCCTGCTCCTGGTGACGGATGCCGCCATCAGCATCGCGCCGACGGCCAAGGAGAAGGTGGACATCGTCCAGAACGCCATCGACCTCGCCCAGGTACTCGGCATCGATTCTCCGCGGGTGGCCATCCTCGCCGCGGTGGAGACCGTCAACCCGGTCATGCAGGCCACGGTGGACGCCGCCATGCTGTGCAAGATGGCCGACCGGGGTCAGATCACCGGCGGCATCCTCGACGGCCCGCTGGCCTTCGACAACGCGGTGAGCGAGGAGGCCGCCCGGACCAAGAAGATCGTCTCCCCCGTGGCGGGCAGGGCGGACATCCTGCTGCTGCCGGATCTCGAGGCCGGCAACATGGTCGCCAAGCAGCTCCAATACCTCGCCGGGGCCGACGCCGCGGGCATCGTGCTGGGGGCGCGGGTGCCCATCGTGCTGACCAGCCGCGCCGACAGCGTGCGCACCCGTCTCGCCTCCACCGCCGTCATGGCCCTGGTCGCCCAGGCGCGCCGCGCGCAGCCCACCCTCATGCCGCACTCGGAGTGAGCCATGTCCGACGCCATCGTCGTCCTCAACGCCGGCTCATCGAGCATCAAGTTCTCCATCTTCTCCGTTGGCGACGCCGACCTGGAGCTGGTCCTGCGGGGACAGATCGAGGGCCTTTATACCAAGGCGCGCTTCCTGGCCAAGGACGCCAACGGAACCGTCGTCGCCGAGCGCTCGTGGGACGGCGATACCCCCCTCGATCACGATGGGGCGCTCGACCACCTGTTCGGTTACCTGCGCGCCGAGCTCTCCGGCTACCGCCCCCTGGGCATCGGACACCGGGTGGTGCATGGCGGCCTCGACTACACAGGGCCGGTGCGCCTCAATCAGGAAGTCCTGGGCTATCTGGAAGGTTTCATCCCCCTCTTCCCTTTGCACCAGCCTCACAACCTGGCGCCAGTGCGGCGGCTCATGGAGCGCGTCCCCGACCTGCCCCAGGTCGCCTGCTTCGACACCTCCTTCCACCGCACCAACCCGGCGATCGCTCAGCTCTATGCGCTCCCGCTCGAATACGCCGAGGCGGGCGTGCGCCGTTACGGCTTTCACGGCCTGTCCTACGAGTACATCGCCTCCGTGCTGCCTGAGCTCGACCCGCGCGCGGCCTCCGGCAAGACCGTCGTCTTTCACCTCGGCAACGGGGTGAGCGCCTGCGCCATGCAAGGCGGCAAGAGCATGGCGAGCACCATGGGCTTCACGGGGGTGGAGGGGCTCCCGATGGGTACCCGAAGCGGTGCACTCGACCCGGGTGTCCTGCTCTATCTGATGGACCAGCGCGGCATGGACGCCCAGGCGATAGAGCGGCTGATCTACAAGGAGTCGGGGCTGCTCGGCATCTCCGGGCTCTCCAGCGACATGCGCACCCTGCTGGCCAGCGACGAGCCGCGGGCGCGCCTCGCGGTGGACCTCTTCGTCTACCGCATCGGGCGCGAGCTTGGCTCCCTCGCCGCGGCCTTGGGCGGGCTGGACGCCCTGGTCTTCACCGCCGGCATCGGCGAGCACGCCGCCGAGATCCGGGAGCGGGCCTGCCGGGATGCCGCCTGGCTCGGGGTGGAGCTGGATGCCGGTGCCAACGCCGCCCACGGGCCGCGCATCAGCACAGCCGACAGCCGCGCGTCGGCCTGGGTGATTCCTACCAACGAAGAGCTGATGATCGCCCGGCATACCCGGCGGCTGATCGAGCGGACATGACGGTGAGACAGAGATGAATTCCGATCCGCGAAGCCCAAGTTTGGCCGGCCACAAGGCCCTGATCGTCGGCATCGCCAACGAGCGCTCCATTGCCTACGGCTGCGCCCAGGCATTCCGGGAACTCGGCGCCGAGCTGGCCCTTACCTACCTCGACGACAAGGCCAAAACCTATGTCGAGCCCTTGGCCCGGGAGCTGGGCGCCGACCTGCTGCTGCCGCTTGACGTCGCCAGGACCGGTCAGCTGGAGGACGTCTTCGCGGAGATCCAACGGACCTGGGGTCGGCTCGACACCCTGGTGCACTCCATCGCCTTCGCACCCAAGGAAGACCTGCAAGGACGCCTGGCGGACAGCTCGGCCGATGGTTTCGCGACGGCCATGGACATCTCCTGCCACTCCTTCGTCCGCATGGCGAGGCTCGCTGAACCGCTGATGAAGGAGGGAGGGACCCTGTTCGCCATGACCTTCCACGGCGCGCAGCAGGTGGTCGCAGGCTACAACCTCATGGGTCCGGTCAAGGCGGCGCTCGAAGCCACCTGCCGCTACCTCTCCGCCGAGCTCGGCCCGCAGCGGATCAGGGTGCATGCCATCTCGCCCGGCCCGCTCCAGACCCGCGCCGCGTCCGGTCTGAAGGACTTCGACCAGCTCCTCGACGAGGCGGCGCGGCGGGCACCCCTGGGAGAGCTCGTGGACATCCTCGACGTCGGACGCCTCTGCGTGTACTTGGCGAGCCCCGCCGGGCGCCGAATCACCGGCGACACCCTGTACGTGGACGCGGGCGTTCATATCATGGCCTGAGTGCTCCCTGACGCGAGCGTCGTTTCATGCATATACGATATCGTGACCATATCGTGACGCGCTTGCGTCACGGCCAGTCTCCATTCGGCACGTGGAGTCAACTAAGCGCGGGGCGGTGATGCGCTAACTTATTAAGTAATATAGATGTTTCTGCAACCTACTCGCCTCCTAAGCGATAGGTCGTGGGTTCGAATCCCGCCGAGGGCACCAAGTTTCCGATCTTGCTCAGGAAGTTAGCCGCAGTGTCCTAGCAGATCGCGGATCTGGGCCAGCTACACTGCCGCCTGCGAGCCCGAGGCGGCGCAGATGCAACGAAAGTCCCGGAAGTTCAAGTCGTCGATCCCCGCGCGAGCGCATGCGGACGCGAAACTGTTTTCGCCATCTCCAAGATGAGTCACAGATTCCGAGAAGACTCCACGCAAGGCCACGCCACAAGCTAGTCCTGCCGAGCAGCCCCGCAAGCCTGCTCAGATCTGGTAGTGACGGATGCTACGGAGGAAAGGGGAAAGTGCGGGAAGTGCCCGGCCGCATAACGCATGCCCTGCGGCCGGGTAAGGTGAGTAGATGGGCAATGAGTGAGCTCGTCCCTGAGCTCTGCCGCGACTTCGGCGCGACCGCGGAGCGTATTCGCAGTTGTGGCGGGTGCCTCCGCGACGGTGTTTGCTGATTAGCGCATCACCGGGCGAACCTTGTAACGGCCGTGGCGGTGTTGTTTTCAGGATTAGCGTCGTCGTCGGCCGTAACGGTTGCCGTCCAGAAGATATTTCGCGGGATCCACGACACAGCACGGACAATCGGGAACGTCCAGGTATCGCTCGTCTCTGCTGCCAGATCCGTGAAGTTGATCGTCTGAGGTACCATGATTGCGACGCCGTTGTAGTTGGCGCCCGTGATGGTGACAGTTCCGTCGGCATCTCCCGGTCCGATGTTGTCGACCGAGACCGAGCCCGTCACCGCCGAAATGCCATCCCAGGTGGCGGGAACGTCCAGGCTGGACAGGGCCAGATCGTAGCCCGTCGGGACCGTGGCGACCCTTGTAGAGGCCGCGGCGGTGTTGTTTTCAGGATTAGCGTCGTCGTCGGCCGTAACGGTTGCCGTCCAGAAGATATTTCGCGGGATCCACGACACAGCACGGACAATCGGGAACGTCCAGGTATCGCTCGTCTCTGCCGCCAGATCCGTGAAGTTGATCGTCTGAGGTACCATGATTGCGACGCCGTTGTAGTTGGTACCCGTGATGGTGATGGTTCCATTGGCATCTCCCGGTCCGAAGTTCTCGACAGTGACTGAACCCGTAGCCGCCGAAATGCCATCCCAGGTGGCGGGAACGTCCAGGCTGGACAGGGCCAGATCGTAGTCCGTCGGGACGGGGCTGATGCGAGGGTCGTCCGCGTCCCAGACCACCTCTTCCTTCGCATAGCCGAGTACCGCGTAGTTCGGTGCGGGACTGGTCACGGGCTCTAGCACCGGCATCCATTCGGGCGCCTCGCATTCGTCCTCTCCCTCCTCGCACTCCTCGGCCTCCCAGGTCAGGTCGTCATCGTCCAGGCCGGTGCCTTCCAGGGCCGCCTCGGAGTCAGCGCGCAGGAAGCAGACCACCGGATCGTCCTGGTCGGCGTCCTCGTCGTTCGTCGCAGATGCTCGGTCCGAACCAGTTGAGCACCATCTCCTGAGTGCTCTCGCGCACGTACCTTTCGTCACCGGCGATATCGACATCGGCTGCGCCGCTCGCGATATCCTCGTTGCTCGTGGCCAGCCCCAGCTGGATGAGCTCGCGGAGGTTGTAGTACTTCCACTTGTAGACCGGCAGCGCGGCCATGCCCATCGGGGTCTCCACATACTGCTCCTTGCTCACCGGAACCTGCGTCTCGAGCGCGCCACCGGCGACGTGGCACTGCTGGCATCCGCCGGCACGCCCGCCGCTGCCCAGTGCGTTTTCCTTCGGGTTCGGCACGACGCCGTGGCCACCGAGGGTGACGCCGTTGGAGAAGGCCGGGTAGCTGCCGATCAGCTGTTGCATCGTCTCCATGTCAACGCCCGCCATCTGCAGCTGCATGCCCAGGAAAAGCTTCATGAACTTGCCGTCTGGCAGCTTCATGGTGGCCACATCCGAGACATCCGTGAAGGGCGGGTACCAGTCGTAGTCCATCGGCAGGAACATGGGCTGGTTGAAGCCCTTGAACTCCATCAGGCCGACGTTGACCGCACC
Organism: uncultured Gammaproteobacteria bacterium; assembly: GCA_963698495.1. GTDB lineage: Bacteria > Pseudomonadota > Gammaproteobacteria > Chromatiales > Chromatiaceae > CAVORB01. The sequence continues at coordinate 323,523 of CAVORB010000020.1, forward strand.
CGGGTTCATCGGGTCGTCATCGAACATCTTGAACAGGCCGGGCACGAACCCGTCGATCACGCCGTTGCCGTCCTGGTCCGCCGGCGATCCGGCGAGCGCCGAGCTGACCAGGTAGTGCTCATACCCGTAGGCCGTCTTGCTGAACTGCATCAGATTCGGAAAGGCCTGCATCATGGCCATGGTCTGCACGTCCGGACGATCCATCGCCATGAGATCCATCAGGGTTGTGGTGCGGACCTCCTCCGGCGTTTGGCCCTGGACAACGACGTTGCCGAAGTTGTCCTCGACGGTGCCCAATAGCCCCAGGGCCGAGAAGACCTCCGCGTTGCCGTACTTGCCGTCGTCACTGCAGACGAAGGGCTCCATGCCGGGAAGCTGCAGCTGATCGCAGCCCAGCGCATTGGCATAGAAGCGATACATGGAGTGGGCGTTGTACGGGAACCCCGCCTCGTTGGTGAGGTACTCGCCTTTGAAGAAGCGCCCGTCCATAACCATGCCGTTGGCCATGGGCTTAAAGGGGGTGATCTTGGCGTTCGGGGCGCCGCGGATCGCGAGCGACTGGGCCAGGAAGGAAGTCGAGCCGTTGAACCACATCAGCACGGGATTCAGCCGGAAGGCCTCGAAATCGGCCTCGACGTCGCCCGCGGTGCCCTCGTCCGCCACCATGTGATCGAGGGTAATGAGCTTGGTATCCATCCCCTCCGCGTTGCGACCGAAGGAGACGTGCCCACCATGGCCGTACATCGAGTAGGTGATGCCGCCGCTGCGCGTGATGTGGCAGGTCTGGCAGGCGATCTTCTCCAGGTGCCGCTCACTGTGCACGCCGTCGGCGTCGCGCTGGGGCAGCTCGTCCTCGGCGTGACACTGCACACAGGTGAGATGGGTCGGGTCGTTCGGGTCCGCCGGCTCGCCGGGAGGCGGAGGTGGATAGTCGGCCGCGGCCAGATCGCCGCCGACCAGGTGCCCGCGCACGAACTTGTGGATATCGATCAGGCCGTCGCCGTCGTAGTCCTCGTTCAGGGTCACGTGGCAGGCGGTGCAGGTGTTGTGCTCCGGGCAGTTGGGGTCGTCCGCGGCCAGCGTAGGGTTCGGGAAGCAGACGTTCGCGTGGGCGTCGTAGCCGACGCGGAACAGAGTACCGCGCTTGTAGCCGGTCCGGGCGTGCTCATGGCACCGCAGGCAGGCATGCTCGTCGGTCTTGCCCACGGACAGCACCGCTTCCACGGAACGGTCCTGCATCACGGTCGGCCACGGCGTCTCCGGAATGCCGTCGCCGTCCAGATCCTGCATGAGCGGCATGTCGCCAACCCCGTCGCCGTTCGCGTCGATCAAGAGGTCAGGCTGTCCGTCGTGATCGAAGTCCGTGTTGTCACGGGCGAGATTCGCGTAGCCCTGGGGTGAGGGCGAGTGCTCGCCGGGCTCGGCATAGCCGGCGATTTCCAGGGTGCCTGCGACGCTCCAGTCGATGTCGTCGCGCACCGAGAGATAGTGGTCAGCGTGGCAGATCAGGCAGTCCAGGCCGCCGTCGACGAGACTGGCCGCATTGGTGGCCGCCAGTTCCGGGGGCATCCCCATCTGCATGAAGACGCTCGTGAAGGCATCACCCATCGGTGGGATGAAACGCCCGACGTGGCACTTTCCGCACTCGCCCAGGTTGATGTTGCTGGTGTAGTTGATCAGCGCCGAGGTCCCCGGCAGTCCGCAGGCACGGTCGAGAGCGCCGTGAGCGCCGCCTCCGGGGAACAGGATCCGCGGATTCGGGCCCTGCGCGCTGAAGTGGATCGAGTTCTTGAGCTGTGCGACCGCATCCTCGTGACATTCGCCGCAGAGAGCGGTGGAGAGGCTGCGCTCGACATCGTACTCGGGCACCCGCTTGATGACTCTACCGCTGCCCCTGGTGAGCACATACTCACCGGACGCCGCGTCGTACTGGATGAACCTGTCGTGGTTCACTCCAGAACCACCGCCACCTCCCGACCCGGGCCCTCCTGGACCCCCGCCTCCGTCTTGCGCGACCGCCGGGGCCGCGATGAGCAAAGCAACGAAAAATAGTTCCAGCAATGTCCTGTATCTCAACAAGTTACGAGTCACGGCATGTTCCTCCTCTCGGATATCGAACGCTCCAGCGTCAAACCTCCCCCGCCTGCATTTCGTGACCGGTAAAACCGAAGCGACGAGCAACCCCTCGGCACCGGCCCATTTCCATGCTCCATCACTACGGAAACTAGCCGAGCACCGTTGCTACAACCTGAGATGAATCAATAAATCGCCATGTTCTAACATTCGGTCACTTGTGCGTTGCGAAACCGCAAAATTCTTTTGGGGCATGCGGGTCTCAGAGAGTGGCTTGGCCAAGTGTTCGCTCCTCGACGCCATCTGCAGTGCGACGTCAAGTCACCGGGAATTCGCGCAGACAGAACTTCCAACCAAAGCCTGCGGATAGCGCGAATGAATCCGAGTCTTTTGGTGTTTGGGCAGCGACAAACCAGAAATTGCGGAAATCCAAAATATCCCGCATTGCTTTTGTAAAACATCCGCCGTTCCCGTAGCGTCCAGCCTCGCGACGGAAGGCTCTTGAAAAACAAGCAGTAACAGGGAGTCCGGTCATCGACGGCGCCCGATCGGGCACTTCGGCACCGAGCCGTCCGCTAGTCACTTCCGATTCCTCTATCGGTCCTTTTTTTGACCTTGGAACTCTCGCGAGGGCTTGCCGACCATGCTTGTTACCCGCACCCATGTCTTTCTATTGCTCGCGGCCGTCACGCTGACGCTTCAGTCGGCCCGAGCCGCGGACGCATTCTTCGACAGCGCCCACTTCTCGGGCTCCGGGAACTGCGCCTTCTGCCACAACGGGCTCTTCGACGCCAACGGCAACGACGTCTCCATCGAGACCGACTGGTCGACCACCATCATGGCCAACGCCGCCCGCGACCCCCTCTGGCGGGCCAAGTTCGCCACCGAGATCCGGCGCAATCCCCAGCACGAGGGGGTGCTCAACGACAAGTGCACACGCTGTCACGCGCCCATGGCGAACCAGCAGGCCGTGTTCGACGGCATCGCGCCGCAGTTCTTCGGCAACGGGGGCTTCGAGGACCCGGCCAACTTCCCGCTCCACGACGCCGCCATGGATGGGGTGAGCTGCACCCTCTGCCACCAGATCGCCGACGTCGACCTGGGAACGGACGCGGGCGAGTCGGGCCACTACACCACTGAGGAGTTTGCCAACCCCTACGATCGTCCGGCGTACGGCCAGTTCACCAATCCCCGGATCAACCCCATGAGGATCAACGCGATCTTCACCCCCGTCCACTCGGCCCACGTCTCGGACTCGGCGCTGTGCGCCACCTGCCACAACCTGAAGACGCCGGTGCTGAACGAGCTCGGCGAGCTCACGGACGGCGAGTTCCCCGAGCAGATGGTCTACTCGGAGTGGGAGAACAGCGCCTTCGCCGACGGCGGGGCCGAGGCGAGCACCTGCCAGCAGTGCCACATGGCCCGAGCCAACGGGGTCAGAATCGCCAATCGGCCTCGTTTCCTCGCCGCCCGCGGCAACTTCGCCCGCCACGGTTTCTACGGCGGCAACACCTTGATGCTCGACATCCTGAGCGCGAACCGCGCGGAGCTCGATGTGGGCAACGGGGACTTCGCCGCCGCCATCGAGGCCACCCGCGCCACTCTGCGCAGTGCCGCCGACCTGACCATCGAGCAGGCCGTGATCGAGGAATCCGCGCCCGGCGAGCGCGATCTGGTGGTGCGCGTGCGCGTCAGCAATAACTCCGGCCACAAGGTGCCCACCAGTTACCCTTCGCGGCGCGCCTACATCCATTTAACCGTCGCCGATCAGAACGGAGCCACCCTGTTCGAGTCGGGCAGGCTGGAGACAGACGCCAGCGGCAAGCCCACCGGCGCCATCGCCGGCGTCGACGCGGATACAGGCACCGGGTTCGAGCCCCATCACGGCGGTGAGATCACCAGCGAGAATCAGGTCCAAGTCTACGAGGCGATCATGGAGGACATCAGCGGCAACGCGACCTATACCCTGCTCGACGCCGCGGGCTACGCCAAGGACAACCGCCTCCTGCCGCGCGGTTTCCCCCGCGACCCCAAGACCGATCCCGTCGTGGGGAACTGGGACGATATCGCGATCGTGGGACAAGCCATGCTGGACGATGATTTCCTCGCCGGCAGCGATCTGGTGACCTACCGCATCCCCCTCGGCGCCGCCACTTCGGACGTGACGGTATCGGCGGACCTCAATTACCAGAGCGTCGCCTACGGATACCTCGTCGACCTCTTCCGAGACGAGACCGCCGTTGCCGAGGTCGCCGATTTCCGCCGGCTCTACGAGGCCTCGGACGTGCGGGTGGAGACCATCGCCTCGGTCGTCGCGGAGGTGAGGACCGGCGGCGGGAACCCGATCGACCAGCCGCCGGTCGCCAGCTTCAGCGTCGCCTGCACCGAACTGGCCTGCACCTTTGACGGCACGGGATCGAGCGACGACGGCACCATCGTGACCTACGCATGGGACTTCGGCGACGGCGCGACCACCACCGGTGCCCAGGCCGGCCACACCTACGCGGCGGCTGGCACCTACACCGTGACCCTGACCGTAACCGACAACGGCGGCCTCTCGGGCACGTCCACCCAGCAGGTGACCGTGAGCAGCTTGGTCAATCAGGCGCCGGTAGCGAGCTTCACCTTCGCCTGCACCGACCTGGCATGTACCTTCGACGGCACCGGCTCCACAGACGCGGACGGCACCGTCACCACTTACGCATGGGCCTTCGGAGACGGCGCGACCGCAACCGGCGCCACGGCCACCCATACCTACTCCGCGGCCGGCACCTATACCGCGACCCTGACGGTGACCGACAACGGCAGTATGACCGGGAGCGTCTCTCAGACCGTGACGGTCTCTGTCAACGCACCCGCCCCCGGTCCGGGACCCGGACCGCGGTGGCGCCGCTGATGGGACTCGGGGCGCGCTCGCCCGCGTCCCGCCGGACACTGGACGGGCGTTCTTTAGCGGGTGTTCGCCTTCGGATGCGTCAGGGCGACGTTGCGGGCGGCGGAGAGATCGGCGTAGGTAAGGGTCGTCGTTGTCAGATCGACGTCCTCGAAGTTGGCGCCGGCAAGGTGCGTTTCCCGCAAGTTCGCCGCAGTGAGGTCCGCACCGCTCAGGTCCGCATCTCTGAGGTTGGCGCGCGTGAGATCGGCACGGAGCATGGAAACACCGCAGAGGGCGGCGCCGACAAGGCTGGCCGCGACGAGGCTCGCGCGGTTGAGAATCGCCGGCAGGCATTCCTCACCGCCGAGCTTGGCGCCGTCGAGACGGGCACCGGAGAGATTCGCGCCATTCAGGCGGCAGTTGCACAAATAGGCGCCGGTGAGGTCCGCACCGCGCAGATCTGCCTCGAGAAGGAGCGCCGATCCGACGGTGGTCCCGCACATCACGGCATTCGTCAGCAAGGCCCCCTGAAGATCGGCCCGACACAGATCGGCCCCGGAAAGATCGGCACCGCGCAGATCGGTGTAGCTCAGGTCGCAGGCCGTCATCCGCGCGTTGCACAGCCGACAGCCTGTCATCACGGCACCGTCCGACGGCAGCCGGTCACCCAACCGCGCCCCGTGGAGATCAGCGCCGGAGAGGTCCGCGCCGCGCAGCACCACCTCGCGGAAATCGGCGCCGCGGGCATCGGCTTTCGTCAGATCCGCTCCCGCCAGGTTGGTGCCCTCGAAGCTAGCCCCGCGCAGGTTCATTCCGCTCAAGTCGGCGCCGGCGAGGTCATAATGATCCAGCCTGGCTTCCGCGAGCGAATCTCGATCGACGCGGAGCAGCACGTCGCCAGTCGCCTTGTGTCGTATGTCGATCATCGCCTTAGTCCTTTAGAGTCGTCCGGTTTTCTTTTAAGAATATCTGCTGAATCGCCGCCCATCCAGAGTCAACTCCCAAGTCCGTTTCGCTGCGGCAAGCCCGCGACGACCTCGTCGCGATCTTGGCGCCCATTCAACGCACTGGCGTCCCCGGGCGAACCCTTCTGGGCCATTGTGCGCCAAGCGTGATGCGGCTAATCTGACAGCCCTGCTCCGTGTGCGGGAATTTGCGTGACGGCGATTGGGTCTACTATCAGGACGGGGCTCGCCGGTAGCCCGTCGTCGAGGCAAGATGCCGTTTCGCGACGAGTCACAAGCGGCGCGGTGGCGGCGTTTCGACCTGGACGACGACCGGGGCGCAACCATTGCCTCGCGATGCGGTGAGCAGGAGTTCAAACAACCGGATTTTCTGGGAAGGTTAACGATGAGCGCCAAGTCAGGGACAGTGATTCTTCTCGCGTCTTCTATTCTCGGATTCGCGGCCGGTTCCTCGGCGCAGGATTCAACGGACGCCGTTTCGCCGCGAGCGCCGTTGGGCGTGGTCATCCAGTGTCCCTACATACCGCCCGGGTTGGACCCGATTCCCACTTGCCAGGGCAGGCCCGCGACCTGTGTCGGCACCGACGGGGACGACCTGCTGTGGGGTACCGAGGACGATGAGGTCATCATGGCGCTCGCGGGCGACGACGCCATCCACGGAGACGAGGGCGACGACGTCATCTGTGCCGGCCCAGGGGACGACTCTGTCCACGGTGCCCGCGGCGACGATTTCATCTTTGGCGAGGAGGGCAACGACCTCCTGTTCGGTGCCCAGGGGAAGGACTCGCTCTATGGCGGAGAGGGAGACCGGGACATCCTTTGGGGCGGGCCAGGCTTGGACTACCTCGACGGCGGCCCAGGCGACCGCGATGTTTGCCTGCAGCAGCGCGAAGACGCCAAGGTGAATGTCGATAACTGCGAGGTCATTTTCCCGCCGCCCGGTTACACCCACGAGAAACAGCACGCCTACCCGCCCGGCATCATCGAGGAGGCGATGCCCAAACGCGGCAGCCGCCGCTGAAGGCGGCACCTGCCGGGACGGCGGCCAATTACATTGAGACATGGGGGTCGCTTCTGCCTGCGGTGGACGGGGCCTTCGCCTCGTTGGCGTAGAGCGCGGACTCCGGGGATTCGCTGGAGCCCGAGCGATCGCAGCGCCCTACCTGCTCGCAGTGATGCTGGAGCATTTGGGCCACGCCCCATTGGTTTGCCGATCGCGCAGTCTCGAGCGGCGTTTGTCCCAAGCCGTCGCGAAGGTCCAGCGCCGCGCCGGCGTCGATGAGATAGCCCGCCACATCGACACGCCCCTTCCGGGCCGCCTCGTGCAGGGGGCTCCTGCCGCGGTCGTCACGCGCGTTGACGTCCGCGCCGGCGTCCACGAGCAGCCTCACGGTGTCCATTTGCCCCGCGACGGCGGCGTCGTGCAGCGGGGTATTTCCGGGGCGGTCTCTGGCGCTGACGTCCGCCCCGGCCTGGAGCAATAGCTTCGCCACCTCCGTGTGTCCGTCGCTCACCGCGAAGTGCAGGGGCGTCTTGTTTCGCTCATCCGGCACGTTCGGATCCCCGCCGTGCGCGAGCAGCAGTCGAACCATGTCCGCGTAACCGCGCCGCGCGGCGATATGAAGCGGCGTGTTGGTAAAGGGTGCGCACGCCGCCCTTCCCGCGGCCATGACAAGCAGTTCGGCGACTGCGAGGTTGTTGTTCTCGACCGCACGATGCAGGGCCGTCTGGCCCCGCTTGGTGACCGCGTTGAGATCCGCGCCGTGCGTGACGAACAACTCGACGACCTTGGGATCGCTGCAGGACGCGGCCTGGTGCAGCGGCGTCTCGCCGTGCTTGTTGCGGGCATCGATCTGCGCCCCGGCATCGACGAGAAGGTGCAGGACCTCGACGCGGCAGGCTGCGGCGGCCTTGTGCAGCGGCGTATCGTCGTAGGAATTGCGCAGGTTGACGTCCGCACCGCTCTGAAGCAGACGTCGCGCCACCTCGATCTGCCCCGCCGACGCGGCGTAGTGGAGCGCCGCTTGTTCGCTCGCGTCCTTGGCGTCGGGATCGATTCCCGAGCGCAGGGCCTTGTCGAGCTCGACGGCGTTACCGGTCATCGCCGCCTCGAAGATGGTCATGCCGGGTCCCTTGTCGCAACCCGAAAGAGCCAGCAGTGACACGAGCACAAGGCACGAAAGGCGACGGGACAAGGCGACCGTGGAGACAGCGGCCGCCCAGCCACTTTCCCCGGCAACGCTATTGGATAACTGTCTACGCAAACGCCGAATCACGCACGGAAAACTCTTGCGGCTGGTGAGAACTCGATGGCCCTTGGGAAATCTACCAAGGCATGATGCTGTTCATGAAGTTCATCGGGCGGCCGATATTCTGGTTGAGGCCCGACACATTCCCGCTGATATGTTGCGTGGCCGCGGTGATGGCAGCCATCTGGTGGTTCATGGACTCGACGCTTGCGGACATTCCCCCGATCCGAGTATCGAGTGAGCTCATGCTGCGGTCCATGGACGCGATGCGCGCGTTCACGTCCCGCATGGCGTCGAGCATCGGCGGCAGCGTGCGCATCTGTTCAGAGATGCCTACCACACTCGTGTTCATGGCGGTTACGGTTCCCGTGAGGTCATCGAGGTTGACGGAGATGTCGCGCACGCTGCCGGTGAGTACGTCCAGGTTCTGCGAGACCTGGCCCATGCGTTCGGACATGAAACCCAGGTTCAGGTAAACGCTGTTGGCCATCTTGTCCACGTCTTCCACCAGGCTGTAAATCAGGTAAAAGCCGTAGCTTGCCAGCAGCACAAAGGCGAAAAGAGAAGGGAAGACGACCAACTGCCAACGTCGGTTTCCCTGAACAAGAGAGGTCACCAGCGCGCCCAGCACCTCGTGGTCCGAGAGGGCCTGCCCTTGTACCGTACCCTTTTTCGAGGTGTTGTCCGCGTTATCGGCTGGTGTCATGTTCGCGCAGGCTTACTCAAGGCCTTTGACCGAGTGGACGAAGCTTTTCTTCGCGGGTCGCCCCTTGGTCCCGTTCATCCTCTATCTCATACACGCGACCTCGGCAGACGTCAAACGGCGACGAGCGTGAGCGGCCCAGGGGACTGGAGCGGGGGAACCGCGAACTCAAGCGCCCCAACGAGACTTGAGCCAGGCATCGGCCTATTTCACCCGGGCGGGGCGAGGCCCTGATGGCTGAGATCCAACGGGTATGGGAGGAGAACTTCCGGGTCTATGGTGCAAAAAAGGTCTGGCGGGTTGAGCGGTTGATGGGCACTTTTGGCTTGCAGGGGCAGTGCACGACAGACCCGGCCCGACCGCCGTGCCCCATGAGGGTACCGTTCGGTCGGCTGGCGCGTCGCATCGTCGATGAAGACATACCTGATGTTGGACGCGCTGGAGTAGTCGCCCTCGGCGAGTAATGATCCCGACAGGCTAACCAGTGCGGCGACCGCAGAAGCCGGTACCTGTCGATCCGTTACACCGACCGACCGGCCCATCGACGGCCTCGACAGGACCGAGGTGATCGACCGCACGTCCCCCTGGAAGTCGGTCGAGTATGCCAGGATGGAGTGGGTCGATCGATTCAAGAACCGCCGGTTGCTCGAGCCGGTTGGCGATGTCCCACCGGTCGAATTCGAAGCGGCGTCTCATTGCCAAGGGAAGGGGTCGGCCAGGGCGTATCACCCTCTCTGTTGACCGTGATATTCGCCGTGATCAGCCGACGGGATAGGCCAGACCTCTCGACGTACGCGGTACACCTGGGGCGGTACACCCCAGATCACGATGCCCTCCCCCGAAGCGCGGGGTTACGGGCGCGAAACGCGCCCGCTTGGGAAGACGCTGGTGGTTGGCCATGCTGGCGAGAATCAGCACGCCACCCGAGAAGCGTGGTCTTGGATGGCTTCATTTTCAGCCGCTTACGCGCTTGAAAACGGCGTCATATCCCTGTGCCGCGGCAAGCGCTGAATCGATCAGCACCCGCTTAGGACTACCGAACGGGGCTTGGCCTAATGCTGACGGCCCACGCGCGGGTAAAGGAGATTCGCACCTTGTCGCCTACCGAAACCCGATCCAGGTTCTCTGGATTGCGAACCTTCACAGTCTTGCCAGCGCCATCAGGCATCCTCAGCGCCACAAGCTCGTTCGCCTTGTCTATCGCTTCGATGACAGCTACGACGGATTTTTCAGTGCCGGCCATCGCGGCGGGCCTTGCACCCGGAGCGGCGGTTCCGGTCACGGCAGTGACACCTACCCCAGGTTCAACCTCCCCGGCTCGGAATAGATCGACGGAGACGGCCTCCAGGTATTCCACTACCACCCGGTCACCGAAACGCACCTGAGACAGATTCTTGACGTCATCACTGACGACCACGTCCACGAAGTTGTCTCCTGGCTTATTTGGGATCTCGAGGGAGACAACGCGCGTTTTGTAATCGATGCCGACAATAGTGGCTTGCGTCGAAATCACAGCCGCTTCCATCAGCAAGGGTTGTCCCGGCTTCGTCTGGGTGCCGGTGCTGCAGCCCGAAACACCAATCGCTGCCCCGAGTGCGAATGCACCAAGAAGATTCAGTTTCATGTTAATTCCACCCTAAGGAAACGCTGATTAAATCCGCACCATCAATGGGGCCGGAGTGATATAATACTGGGTAATCTGGTACCAGCGACGAGCCATCCGATGAAGCAGCTGTCTTTTGCCCAAGCCGAGTATGCCACCAAGCGGAAAGTGACGCGCCGCGAGCGCTTTCTTGGCGAGATGGAGCAGGTCGTGCCGTGGTCGGCGCTGATCGCGGCGCTGGCCCCGTACTACTTTCCCAATGCGGGCACGGGGCGCGGGCGCCGCCCGATCGGCCTGGAGCGGATGCTGCGGATGTATTTTCTCCAGCAGTGGTACACCCTGGCCGACGAAGCACTGGAAGACGCCATCTACGACAGCCAGGCGTTGCGCAACTTTGTCGGGATCGACTTGGGCACGGAGTCGGTGCCCGATGCCACGACGTTGCTGCAGTTCCGCCACCTGCTCGAAAAGCACGACCTGACCAAGACGATCTTCGAGACCGTCAACCGCCACCTGCGCGAGCGCGGGCTGCTGTTGAACAAAGGCACCCTGACCGATGCCACCATCCTGGCCGCCCCGTCCTCGACCAAGAACCAGGAGAAGGCGCGCGATCCCGAGATGCACCAGACGCGCAAGGGCAACCAGTGGTACTTCGGCATGAAGGCGCACATCGGTGCGGATGGCGACTCCGGACTGGTCCACACCGTCGTCGGCACCGCCGCCAACATCTCCGACGTCACCCAGACCGAGCACCTGCTGCACGGCGAAGAGGAGGTCGTCTTCGCCGATGCCGGCTATATCGGTGCCGAGAAGCGCGAAGCGCTCAAGGACAAGCCGGTGAAGTGGCGCATCGCCATGAAGCGCGGCAAGCTCAAGGCGATGGCCGACGGTCCCATCAAAGAGCTGACGCGGCGGGCCGAACGACTCAAAGCGCAGCTTCGCTCCCGCGTCGAGCATCCGTTCCATGTCATCAAGAACCTGTTCGGTCATCGCAAGGTGCGCTACAAGGGCCTGGCCAAGAACACCGCGCAGCTGC
>CAVORB010000021.1:0-82272 GCA_963698495.1 uncultured Gammaproteobacteria bacterium
CTCTCGGCAATCCTGAAGCCCGCCACATAGGTCCCGATGGCCGAGCCCAGGGTGGAGAGGATGAATACGAGCAGGATGCGTGAGACCCGGTTGCGCCACCAGCCCTTGAGCTCGGCGGTGTCGTGGCGCAGGCGTCCGAAGTCGCCGACGCTCGGCTTGCGCAGGTAGAGCTCCACGGCGCCGGTGACCATGCCGGCGCCGATGGTGGGATTGAGCGAGGTCAGGGGCGCGGCGAGGAAGGCGGTGACCACGGTGAGCGGGTGTGCCGCCGCGATCAGCGCCCCGAGCGCCGACAGGCTGCCGTTGATCAGCACCCAGTCGGCGACCACCTGCCAGCCGAGCTCAGTGCTCTGGCTGAAGCCGTAGGCGAAACCGGCGAGGATCAGGGCGACGATGGCCCAGGGGATGAGCTTGGGCCAGCGTTTTTTCTCGGGCAGGCGGTCGAGCTCCGCGACCTCCTCCCCCGGGTCGCGGGTGTCCTCCCGCAAATACCGCTCCACGCCCTTCAGATGACCGGCGCCGAGCACGGCGAGGACGTTGCCGTGACCCTCGCGCTCGACCTCCTGGCGGAGCCGCGCCGCCATGTAGCGGTCGCGCTCGTCGATCAGGGGCAGGTAGAGGTCCTCGCGGTCCTCGGCGAACTCGGCGAAGGTGGTCTCGAGCACGTCGCCCTCCTTGAGGCGCTCGATCTCCTCCTCGGCCACCTCCTCGCGCGAGAGCATGGCCGCCAGCAGCCCGGAGAAGAGCCCGAGGCGCTTCCACCACGCCAGGTTCGCGGATACCCGTTTCAGCGTGACGCCGATCTCGCGGTCGACCAACAGCACCGGCAGGTGGCGCGCCCGGGCGATGCGGATGGCCATCCGCTGCTCGGCGCCGGGCTCGATGCCGAACTGGTCCGCCAGGCGCTGTTGGTAGGCGGCTAGGGCCAGGCTGGCGACCACCATGTAGGCGCGCCCGCCGCGGATCACGGAGAAGAGGTCCATGCGGGCGAGGGCGTCGGGATCGATCACCGCGTTGTAGCGGCTGGGGCAGAGCTCCACGGCCACGGCATCGTAATCGCCGCCCTCCAGCAGCTCTCGCACCTTCTCAGCGCTGGCGCGGGACACGTGGGCGGTTCCGAGCAGCGTCAGCTCGGCGTCCCCGAGCCGTACGGAAACGCTGGGCTCGTCGGATTCATGCATGGCGGTGGTCTATCGATTACACGCGAGAAAGCCTCGCATGATAACCGACCGGCGAGGGCGCGGCGCAGCCGCGCGTTGGTCCCCCAAGGCGCGATCGCTTATCATCGCGGCGAAGTCACGGACCTGCCGCCGCCATGAAGCCGATCATCACCCGCCTGCTGCCCTGCCTGATCGCCGCCCTGCTCCTCGCCGGATGCGGCACCATCGAAAAGGACAAGCGGCGCATCGCCCTCGAGGCCGCACTCAACCGCTACGGCGACGCCATCCGCTGGGGCTACTATGGGCCCGCCTTCGAGCTGGTGCGCCCGGAGAAGCGGGGCGCTGTCCCGCCGAACCTGGAGAACATCCAGGTCACCGGCTATGACGTGGAGCAGCCGCCGGTGCCCGCCGACGAGAACACCGTGATTCAGGTGGTGCGCATCGACTACGTGCAACGGGACAGGCAGCTCATGCGCACCATCCACGACCGCCAGCAGTGGGGCTACGACCTCGAAACCAACACCTGGTGGCTGGACTCCGGATTGCCGGCGTTCAAATAGCCCCGGCTTTCGGTACCGAGCGCGGGCGGGGGAGGCGCGCCCGCCGAGCGAGCGGTGAGCCGACGTCGCCCCCACCTCAGGAGCCCGGTATGCACACCGAGACAGGTTTCTCCCCCGCTGCGCGCTTTCTGGTAGTGGCGGGCGCGTTCGTCGTCGTGGTCGCCGGCATGCGCGCCGCCGCGCCCCTGATCACGCCCTTCCTGCTCTCGGTCTTCATCGCGGTGATCGCGACCCCGGCGATGTTCTACCTGTCGCGGCACGGCCTACCGTCGTGGGCGGCGATGCTGGTGGTGATCGTCCTCATCGCCGCCCTGGGCGCGGTCGTCGTCACCCTGGTGTCCGCCTCGCTTGCGAGCTTCACCGAGAACCTGCCCGAATACCAGAGCAAGCTCAAGCTCCTGACCGGGGAGTTCGTCGACTGGCTCGAAGGCCTTGGCGTGCACATCCCGCGCGACGCGGTGGTCAGCTCCCTGAACGCCGGCAAGGCCATGAAAATGGCCGGCGCGCTGCTCGGCGGACTCGGGGACTTGCTCGCCAACGCCTTCCTGATCCTGCTCACGGTGATTTTCATCCTGCTCGAGGCCGCCGGCCTCCCCGCCAAGCTGCACGCCGCCCTGAAGACCCCCGGCGACTCCATGGAGCACCTGCGGCAGGTGCTCGACAACATCAACCGATACATGATTCTCAAGACCCTGTTCAGCCTGCTCACCGGGTTCCTGGTGTGGCTCTGGCTGTTGACGTTGGGAGTCGATTTCCCGGTGCTGTGGGGGCTGGTCGCCTTCCTGCTCAACTACGTGCCCAACATCGGCTCCATCATCGCGGCCGTCCCCGCGGTGCTCCTGGCCCTGGTGCAGCTGGGCCCGCAGACCGCCATGTGGGCGGCGGCGGGCTATCTCGTGACCAATACGCTGGTGGGCAGCGTGATCGAGCCCAGATTCATGGGCCGCGGCCTTGGGCTCTCGGCCCTGGTGGTGTTCCTGTCCCTGGTGTTCTGGGGCTGGGTGCTGGGCGTCGCGGGCATGTTTCTCTCCGTGCCCCTGACCATGGCGCTCAAGATCGCGCTCGACGCCAACCCGCAGACGCGGCCGATCGCCGTCATGCTAGGGCCCGAGATCGTGCCGGCTCGCGCGACGGTACCGGAGCGGGAGCGCGAAACGGCGCCCGCTGACTAGCCGGCAACCGAGCCCATGACCCCGGCCAACCAAGATCCGGCTCACGCAGAGCACCTGCTGCGAATCCTGCGGGCGTTCGCGCGCGAGTCACGCCTGCCCGTGCCGGAGGGCGGCATCACCCTCGACACACGGCTGGAGGCGGACCTCGGGCTCGACAGCCTGGGACGCTCCGAGCTTCTGAGCCGCGTGGAGCAGGGCCTGGGCGTCTCGCTGCCGGAGGAGGCGCTGTTGGCCGCCACCGGGCGCGATCTCCTGGCGCTGGCGAGCACCGCCGCGCCGCCTTCTCCAAGCACCGCTCCCGAGTCGCCGGATCTGGTCCGGGCCGCCGCGCCGGAGGGCGACCCTAGCCTCGCCCTGACCCTGCTCGATACCCTGGACTGGCATCTGGAACGACACCCCGATCGCGTCCACATCCTCTATTACGGCTCCGACGAGCAGCCTCGGCCCATCAGCTACGCCGAGCTCCACCGGAGTGCCGCCCGCGTCGCGGGTCGGCTGCAGCGCGAGGGCCTCTCCCCCGGCGGTAGGGTCGCGGTGATGCTGCCGACCAGCCCCGAGTATTTCGCGAGCTTCTTCGGCATCCTGGCGGCGGGCGGGGTGCCGGTACCCATCTACCCGCCCGCTCGGCCGCAGCAGATCGAGGACCACCTGCGCCGCCACGCCCGCATCCTGGACAACGCGGGGGCATCCTTTCTGATCACCATCCCCAAGGCGCGCACCGTCGCCCGGCTGCTGCGGGCGCAAGTGCCGTCCCTGATCTCGGTGCTGACCCTGGAGGACCTGGACGGCGAGGAGCCCGCCGCGACCCTCGCCCGGCCTGGCACGGACGACATCGCCTTCCTGCAGTACACCTCCGGCAGCACCGGGGACCCGAAGGGCGTGGTCCTGTCCCACGCCGACCTGCTGGCCAACATCCGCGCCATGGGCGAGGCCGCCCAGGTACGCCCCGACGACGTCTTCGTGAGCTGGCTGCCGCTGTACCACGACATGGGCCTGATCGGGGCCTGGCTCGGCAGCCTGTATTACGGGCTGCCGCTGGTGTCCATGTCGCCCCTGTCCTTCCTGGCGCGCCCCCTGCGCTGGCTGCAGGCGATTCACCGCCACCGCGGCACCCTCTCCGCGGCCCCGAACTTCGCCTACGAGCTCTGCCTCGCGCGCATCCCCGACACCGCGCTGGAGGAGCTCGACCTCAGCTCCTGGCGCTGGGCCTTCAACGGCGCCGAGCCGGTGAGTGCGCAGACCCTGCGCCGCTTTGGCGAGCGTTTCGCGCCCTGCGGCCTGCGACCCGGTGCCTTGGCCCCCGTCTATGGCCTGGCGGAGGCGGCGGTGGGGCTGGCCTTCCCCCCGCCCGACCGGGGACCGCGCATCGACTGTATCGACCGCGCGCGCTTCGCCCGCTCGGGCCACGCCCTGCCGATTCCCTGCGACCAGGACAGCGCCATGCCGGTCGTCGCCTGCGGGCGGCCGCTCCCCGGCTACCGGGTGCGGGTCGTGGACGACGCGGGACGCGAGCTGCCGGAGCGCCACGAGGGGTTGCTCCAGTTTCGGGGGCCATCCGCGACCCGCGGCTACTACCGCAACCCGGAGGCCACCGCGCGCCTGATCCGCGACGGCTGGCACGAGACCGGCGACCGGGCCTACCTGGCAGGCGGGGACATCCACCTCACCGGACGGGTGAAGGACCTGATCATCCGCGGCGGGCGCAACATCTACCCCTACGAGGTCGAGCAGGCGGTCGGTGAGATCGCGGGCGTGCGCAAGGGTTGCGTGGTGGCCTTCGCCGCGAACGACGAGCGCACCGGCAGCGAGCGCCTGGTGGTCGTGGCCGAGACCCGCGAGCGCGACCCGAGCCGGCGCGGCGCTCTGGAGCAGACCGTGCGCGAGCGCGCAACGGACGTGATCGGGATGCCGCCGGACGAGGTGGTGCTCGCGCACCCCAGGGCGGTGCTCAAGACCTCCAGCGGCAAGCTCAGACGCGGCGACGTGCGCGACCGCTACCTGTCCGGACGGCTGAACGCGGCGCCGCCCAGCCCCTTCTGGCAGCTGGTCCGGGTGGGTCTGTCGGGGATCGCCGGCAATCTGACGCGCCTGATCGGCCGCGTGCCCGGCAGGCTCTACGCCGGCTACGCCTGGACCTTGTTCGGCCTGCTCGCGGTGCTAGTCTGGGCCGGGGTGATGATCGCCCCCGGCGCCGAGCTGCGCTGGGCACTGGTGCGGGGCGGCATTCGCTGGGCGCGCCGGCTCGCCTTCATGCGCCTGGAGATCTCCGGCGCGAAGGACGTCCCCGCGCCGGGCCGGCCCTTCGTGCTGGCCGCGAACCATCAGAGCTACCTGGACGCCCTGCTCCTGATCGAGGCCGTGCCCCGCCCCTTGAGCTTCGTCGCCAAGCGCGAGCTGCTGGGTGTGCCGATGGTCGGCCCTCTGCTCCAGCGGCTCGGCACCCTGTTCGTCGAGCGCTTCGACCTGCACCGCAGCGCCGCCGAGACCGACCGTTTCGCCGAGACCCTGGCGGAAGGGCGCATCCTGGCCTTCTTCCCGGAGGGTACCTTCCGCGACCAACCGGGCCTGCTGCCCTTCCGCATGGGCGCCTTCATCGCCGCCGCCCGCGCCGGATTGCCGGTGCTGCCCGTGGCCCTGCGGGAAACCCGAAACCTGCTGGGTGGCGACAGCTTCCTGCCGCGCCCGGGGCGCGCCGAGATCAGCATCGGCGCGCTCAGCATGCCAGCCGGGAAGGAGTGGAAGGACGCGGTGGCGCTGCGCGACGGCGTTCACGCCTTCATCGCCGCCCACTGCGGCGAGCCGGTCGTTCACGGCTGATCGGGCGTAACGCTCAGTCGCCGAGGTCGCGCGGGCGCGTGATCGAGAGGAGCCGGGCGCACCCGGATTTCAGCTGCCCCCAATCCTCGGGCATCTCCAACCTGGCGAGGGCGGCCGTCGGCAACAGCTTGCCATCGGCCGGCTCCTCGACGCCGTCGGCGAGGAAGTCCACCAGGTCCTCGAGCCCTGGATTGTGTCCGACCAGCATGACGCTCGCCGCGTCGGCGGGACAACCGGCAAGCACGCCGAGCAGCTCGGAAAGACTGGCGGCATAAACGGCATCCTCCCAGACCACCTTCTTGGGCTTGAACCCAGCTGACTTGCAGACCAGCAGCGTGGTCTCCCGTGCGCGCTCGGCGGGGGAGCTGACGATCGCCTCCGGCACCAAGCCTTCGCGGGAGAGCCATTCCCCCATCCGCGGGGCGTCGTTGCGACCTCGCTTGGCGAGGGGGCGCTCGAAGTCGCGCGTCGCGCCGGTGCTCCAGTCGGACTTGGCGTGGCGCAGGATCAGAAGCTCGCGGTGCATGGCGGTTTGTCGTCCGAAGGTGATTGGAGCCAAGGGGTCGAGGCCGGTCCGGCCATGCGGGAATATGTAGCACACACGCCGGGATTTCCAAATCGGGCCATCGCGGGCTCAGCCGATCTCGGCCAGTAGGCGCTCCATCATCCCCTGCGCCTGCCCGAGATAGCCGCCGCCGAACAGGTTGAGGTGATTGAGGATGTGGTACAGGTTGTAGAGCGTCTTGCGCACGCGGTACCCGCGGTCCAGTGGCCAGGCCTCATCGTAGGCGGCATAGAAGTCGCCGCCAAAGCCGCCGAACAGCTCGGTCATGGCGAGGTCGGCCTCGCGGTCCCCGTAGTAGACGGCGGGATCGAAGATGACCGGCTCCCCCTGCCGGTCGAAGTCCAGGTTCCCGCCCCATAGGTCGCCGTGCAGCAGGGACGGGTGCGGGTCGTGGTCGATGAGCGCGGGAAAGTCCGCGAGCAGCCGCTCGCCCAGGCTCTGCAGCCGGCCACCGTAACCCTTACGGGCCGCAAGCCCGAGCTGGAAGCCGAGACGCCTTTCGCGCCAGAACGCGACCCAGTCCGGGTCCGGGGTATTGGGCTGAGGCGTCGATCCGATGGTGTTGTCCCGATCCCAGCCGAAGCCGGGCCGGGTGGTCCGGTGCATGGCCGCGAGCTGGCGTCCCGCCCGCGCCCCGCCGCCGCCCGCGCGCCCGCCCATGGGCACGTCTTCCATGACGATATAGGCCTGATTGCCGGCGATGCCGGTGCACAGGGGCGCGGGCACTCGGATCGTGCGGGTCGCCGCCATCTCCCCGAGGCCGGCCGCCTCCGCCTCGAACATGGACAGCAGATCGGCCCGGTTGACCTTGACGAAGTAGCTCCGATCGCCGTCGCGCAGCACGTAAGCCGAATTGATGCAGCCGCCCCCGACGCTCCGGGGCGGATCGGGCGCAAAGGAGTGCGCGCCGGCGGCGGCGATCTCCGCCGCGATGGTCGTCCAGTCGCTCATCGGTTTTCCGTCGGTCGCGGCGCGCAGGGGCCTGGCTCCGATGCCTGAATCGGTGCCGGCCCGCGTTCAGCCGATGCGCTTCAGCAGGGGGCTGGAGCGCGGAAAATGGGCGCGCAGAAACTCCATCTGGTCCATCAGGACGTTACGCCCCATCAGGTAGATGTACTCCGCGTGAGTCGGCGTGAAGGGAACCGCGAGCAGCTCCATTCCGGCCGCCTCCGGCGTGCGCCCGGCCTTGTAGTTGTTGCAGCGTATGCAGGCGGTGACTACGTTGGTCCACTGGTTCCTGCCCCCGAGGCTGATCGGGCGCACGTGGTCGCGCGACAGGTGGCGATGGGAGAATCGCCCGCCGCAATACATGCAGAAGTGGTCGTCGCGCTGGAACAGGGTACGGTTGGACAAGGGCGGGGTGTAATCGTCCGTGAGCTTGGCGATGGTGTGATGGGTGCCGTGGGTGGCGATGATGGAGTGGATCGAGAGCGAGCTGCGCCGTTTGGTCAGCGCGTTGATGCCGCCCCGCAGCAGGAACAGGGGATTTCCGCAGGCATAGGCGACCTGTCCCAGGAAATAAAGCCTGGCGGCGCACCGGTAATCCACCCACTCGAGCGGCATTCCGGCCAAATCGGTTCTCAATACCTGTTGGTTGAGCTGCACCATGGTAGGGCCGCGCCTGGGGTATGCCGGCGGGCCGCGGCGTTCCGCCGAGGAATAAGGCCACGGTACAGGCCGGCGCCTGTTCAGGTTGGCGAGAATGATACACGCTTGCCGACCCCGCGCAAGGCAGGCCCGGGGGCGCGATCGCAGAGCCCCGCGAAAGCGGCTGTGCACATGCGGGCAGACTCACCGCGAATTCGAACGGACCTTACAGGGAACTCCTCACTCCTTCCCGCGAAAAATATCCTAATATATTGTTTATTAAAAAGAACTAACGTGGAGAGTAAATTTTATACAGCTTAACGCACCTTAAGCAATGACTGGGGCTCGCGGCCAACCGCGATGAGTTTTCCCCAGAGTTATCCACAGCGTTTGTGCATAAACGGCACTTATCGCGACTAGACATAGGCTTGCGCGCGTTTTCGCAAATACCATGTGAGGAGTGGCCATTAAGTACGGGACGCCCGCGAGCGCGAAGCCCGATAGAATCGAGGCCAAGCTTCCCTTCCAGTTCGACGGGTCCGCGTATCCGCCGTGAGGCCCAAGAGCGACGAATCCATCCATGATCACGGAGCCTCCCACCATCCTGCGGGTCGCCGTCGCGGCGCCGCTCCCGCGGCTGTTCGACTATCTGCCCTCGTCCACCGAGCGTGGGGGCACACCAGTCCCCGGGATCAGGGTCCGAGTGCCGTTCGGCCGGCGCAGCCGGATCGGGATGGTGGTGGAGCTGGCACGGGGAACGCAACAGCCCTTGGACCGGCTCAAGGAGATCGAGGCCGTGCTCGACCCCGCGCCCTTGCTCGATCAGGCGGACCTCCAGCTCGTCCTCTGGGCCGCGGCCTACTACCAGCACCCGCCGGGCGATGCCCTGTTCAGCGCCCTGCCCCAAAGCCTTCGCCGGCAAGGGACGCCCACGGAACCCGGGGAACCGGGTTGGCGGCTCACGCCCGAGGGCCGAGAGCGAGCCGCCGACGGCCTCTCCCGCGCCCCGAAACAGGCCCGGGTCGCGGAGCTGCTGCGTGCTCACCCCGAGGGGCTGCCGGTCGTGGAGCTCACGCGCCGTCTGGGCGACTGCGCCGCCGCGCTGCGCGGCCTGGGCGCGAAGGGATGGGCCGAGCGTATGCGCCTGGCGTCGCCACCCGCCGGCGAGACTTCGGCCCCTCCGAAACCCGACCCGAACCTCAACCAAGGCCAACAGGTAGCGGTGGACGCGGTGCGCGCGTCCCTGGGCCGCTACCGGGCCTTCCTGCTCGAAGGCGTGACCGGCAGCGGCAAGACCGAGGTCTACATCCGGTTGTTGCGGTCGGTGATCGAGGCCGGCCGGCAGGCCCTGGTACTGGTGCCCGAGATCGGCCTCACACCGCAGCTCGCGCGCCGGTTGCAAGCGCGGATCACGGAGCCCATGGTGATCCTGCACTCGTCCCTGAGCCAGGGAGAGCGGGAGCGCGCCTGGCGCAGCGCCGCGCGCGGAGAAGCCGCCCTGGTGCTCGGCACCCGCTCGGCGGTGTTCACCCCCCTGCCGCGCCTCGGCCTCATCCTGGTGGACGAGGAGCACGACCTCTCGTTCAAGCAGCAGGACGGCTTCCGCTACTCGGCCCGGGACCTGGCCGTGCGCCGCGCGCAGCGCGCGGGCTGCCCGGTGGTGCTGGGCTCCGCCACCCCTTCGCTGGAGACCCTGCACAACGCGCGCAGCGGTCGCTACGGGCTGCTCGAGCTGCCCGAGCGCGCGGGCGGCGCGCGCCCGCCCGAGATCGCCTTGCTGGACATCCGCGCCCAGCCGCTGCAGGCGGGGCTCTCGCCGGTGCTGATCCGCATGATGGGGGAGCGCTTCGCCGCCGGCGAGCAGGTGCTGCTGTTCCTCAACCGGCGCGGCTTCGCCCCCGTGCTCACCTGCCACGCCTGCGGCTGGGTGGGGGAATGCCCCCGCTGCGACGCGCGCCTGACGCTTCACCTCTCCGACAACCGCTTGTGGTGCCACCACTGCGGCCTGACCAACCCGGTGCCCCGTACGTGCCCGGCGTGCCAGGGGCCGGAGCTGAGTCCCCTTGGCCGCGGCACCGAGCGACTGGACGAGGAGATCCGCGGGCTCTTCCCCGAGGTCCCGCTGGCCCGGGTGGACCGCGACAGCACCCGCCGCAAGGGCGAGCTGGCGCGCCTGCTGGCGGCGGCCCGCCGCGGCGAGTTTCCGCTGCTGCTCGGCACCCAGATGCTGGCCAAGGGGCACCACTTCCCCGCCGTGACCCTGGTGGGAATTCTGGACCTGGACCAGGGGCTCTACGGGGCGGACTTCCGGGGCCCCGAGCGCATGGCCCAGCTCGTGGTGCAGGTGGCGGGGCGGGCGGGGCGCGCCGAGCGTCCGGGCAAGGTGGTGCTGCAGACCCGACACCCGGACCACCCCCTGCTCACGACCCTGCTGCGCAGCGGATACCCCAGCTTCGCCGCGGCCGCCCTGGAGGAGCGGCGGGAGGCCGAGCTGCCTCCCTTCACGCACCAGGCCCTGATGCGGGCCGAGTCGCCCCTGCCCGAGGCAGCGCGGGACATGCTGCGGGCCGCCGCCGCGAGCGGGCTCGGCCTGCTCCCGCCGGGTGCCCAGCTGCTCGGCCCGGTGCCGGCGCCGATGGAGAGGCGCGCGGGGCGCTACCGCGCCCAGCTCCTGGTGCAGTCGCCCAGCCGACCCGCCCTGCAACGCTTCCTCGCCGCCTGGATGGGTGAGGTGCGGGGCCTCAAGGGCCACGCCAAGGTCCGCTGGTCGCTGGACGTCGATCCCCAGGAAATGCTCTGAGGGGCGGATTCCTGGTATCCTTTGCGGTTCGCCGGATAGCAACCCACCCCGCCCCCGCTCGATCGCCGTCAGATGAAGCAACAGGTCCAGGATCTCGTCCAAGCCGCCCTCGCCCGACTCGCCGCCGATGGGACCCTCCCGGGAACTGAGCAGGCCGCCCCGGTGATCGAGCGCGCCCGCGACCCGAGCCACGGCGACTTCGCCACCAATGTGGCCATGGTGATGGCGAAGGCGGCGCGCGCGCGGCCCCGCGATCTGGCCGAGCGACTGGTGCAGGCGCTGCCCGGATCGCCCTTGATCGAGCGCGTCGAGATCGCGGGTCCCGGCTTCGTGAACTTCTACCTCTCGCCCGAGGCCTACCTTTCCCTGGTCCCGCGGATCCTGGACGCCGGCCACGCCTACGGCCGCAGCGACCTCGGTGCTGGCAGGCGGGTGCAGGTGGAGTTCGTCTCCGCCAACCCCACCGGCCCGCTGCACGTGGGCCACGGCCGCGGGGCGGCCTACGGCGCCGTGGTGGCGGACCTGCTCGCGGCGGTCGGCTTCGAGGTCCACCGGGAGTACTACGTCAACGACGCCGGGCGGCAGATGGACATCCTGGGCACCTCGGTGTGGCTCAGATACCTGGAGCTCTGCGGCGAGGAGCTCGACTTCCCGAGCAACGGCTACAAGGGCGACTATGTCTGGGACATCGCCGCCACCCTGCACCGGGAGCACGGCGACGACTACCGCTGCGACGCCGGCGAGGTATTTGGCGGCGTGCCGCCGGACGAGCGCCCCGACGCGCCGGACGGCGACAAGGAGGCCCATATCGACGGCCTGATCGCCAACGCCAAGCGGCTGCTCGGCGACAACCGTTACCGCTACGTGTTCGAGCTGGGGCTCAACACCATCCTGGACGATATCCGCGACGACCTGGCGCTGTTCGGCGTCGAGTACGAGGAATGGTTCTCCGAGCGGTCCCTGACCGAGAAGGGGGCCGTCAACCGCGCCATCGAGCGCCTGCGCGACTCCGGCCATCTGTACGAGAAGGGCGGGGCACAGTGGTTCCGCTCCAGCGACTTCGGCGACGAGAAGGATCGGGTGGTGGTGCGCGAGAACGGCCAGACCACTTACTTCGCCTCCGACATTGCCTACCACATGGACAAGCTCGAGCGCGGCTTCGACCGGGTGATCGACGTCTGGGGGGCCGATCATCACGGCTACGTGCCGCGGGTGAAGGCGGCGCTCCGCGCCCTCGGCGACGACGACTCCAAGCTCGACGTGCTGCTGGTGCAGTTCGCCATCCTCTACCGCGGCGGCGAGAAGGCGCAGATGTCCACCCGCTCGGGGGAGTTCGTCACCCTGCGTCAGCTGCGCAAGGAGGTCGGGCGCGACGCCGCCCGCTTCTTCTACGTCATGCGCCGCTGCGAGCAGCATCTCGATTTCGACCTGGACCTAGCCAAGTCCCAGTCCGCGGACAACCCCGTCTACTATGTACAGTACGCCCACGCCCGAGTGTGCAGCGTCCTGCGGCAGGCCGGGGACAAGGGCATCGCGGTGGAACCGACGGCGGGCGAGGCCAATCTCGAGCGCCTGATCGAGGGGCACGAGCTGGCGTTGCTCAAGACCCTCTCGCGCTATCCGGAGGTGGTCGAGGCGGCGGCCCTGAGCGAGGAGCCGCACCAGCTGACCCACTACCTGCGCGAGCTGGCGAACGAGTTCCACACCTATTACAACGCCCACCAGTTCCTGGTGACGGACGCCAACCTGCGCGACGCCCGGATCAAGCTGATCCTCGCGGTCAGGGTGGTGCTGCGCAACGGGCTCAACCTGCTCGGCGTGTCGGCGCCCGAGAGCATGTAGGGGAAGTAGCATGGCGAGGGATTACAGGGCGCGCACCGGCACCAGGTCGCGCCGCGGCAACCGCGGCTCGGGCTTCTTCTGGTTCGTCACCGGCGTCGTGGTCGGGGCCTTCGGCGTGGGACTGGCCTGGACGCTGCAGGACGCGGAACAGGCCGCGCCGCTCCAGGCGACGGCAGAGCCCGCGCGGCAGCCCACCGCAAAGCCGCGTTTCGACTTCCATACCATCCTGCCGGAGATGGAGGTGGTGGTGCCGGACGAGGAGCTTGCAGCCAAGCCGCCGCCCCTTCCGCCCAAGCCGCAGAAGCCGGACCCGGCAGCTCAGCCCGCGCAGCCTGCCGAGGCGCAGACGCAGACCCCGCCCGCCGCCGACGGCTCATACCTGCTGCAGGTCGCCTCGTACCGCAACGTCAGCGAGGCCGAGCGGCTCAAGGCGCAGCTCGCCCTGATCGGAATCCAGGCCCAGATCCAACAGGTGACGATTAACGGCAAGGACACCTACCACCGGGTGCGCGCCGGTCCCTACCGCGACAAGGACGCCATCAACCAGGCCCGCGCCCAGCTCTCGCGTAAGGGGCTGGAGAGCATCACGATCAAGCTCAAGTAGCGGCGGGGCGGCCGCCAAGAAGATGCTGATCATTGGCCTTCCTGGCCAAGATCAGCACGCCGCCCAAGAAGCGTGGTTCTTGGGTGGCTTCATTTTCAATCGCTTACGCGCTTGAAAATGCCGTCACATCCCTGTGCCGCGGGACGCGCTGAAGTGATCAGCGCGTCCTTAACCGCTGACCTTCGACCCGTCTCCGCCGCCACCCCGGGCTTCGGCATCGAGCTTGTCGCGCCCCCCGCCCGTCCATCGATAGACTTCCGCCGCGCCTGGACCGCATTGGTTGCAGTTGCCCGCGCAGGCGGGCGAGGGTGAGCAGCGCTCGATCCTCCCCTTGGCGATCCAGACCTCCAGCATGGCCCGTACCACCTCGGGATCGGCCTGGAAACGCAGGGCCATGTCCGCGAGGGTGGCCTCTTCCCGCTGCTGCAGGTAACGCCTGAGATCCGAGAGGATCACGCGTCCGCCCCCGCGGCAGCGAAGCGGCCGCGCCCGTTGCGCGCCCAGGCGCGCAGGGCCGCGAACACCACCGCCAGCAGGACGGTGAGACCGACGATCCATGCCGCCGAGCTCGCGGGGTGACGCTCGAAGGTGGCGGCCTGGTAGAAGAGGGTGGCGGTCACGAAGGCGATGCCGGTGGACCAGGCGGCGACGAAGGCGGCCCAGGGCGCCCCCGCCTCGCGCACGATGGCGCCGACCGTGGCGGCGCAGGGGAAGTACAGCAGCACGAACAGCAGATACGCGAAGGCGCCGACCCGGCCGTCGAAGCGGGCCTCCATGGCGCCGAAGGTGCCCGCGCTCACACCCTGCGATGAAGCAGCCTGCTCGCGGTCGCTCAGATCCCCGACACCGAGCCCCAAGGGGTCAAGCAAGCTCTCCCCCACCGCGGCCAGATTGGCCGGGACGGTGGCCGCCGCCGCGGCCAGCGACGCGAACAGGTCGAACGGCCGAGTCGGCGCCTGGGGCTGGGCCTCCGCGGCGAGCCGCCCATAGAGTGAGTCCAGGGTGCCCACGATCACCTCCTTGGCCAGGACCCCCGAGAAGACGCCCAGGACCGCCGGCCAGTTGTCCTCGCGAATGCCCAGCGGCGCGAACAGGGGCGTTGCCGTGCGGCTCACCGCCCCCAGCACGGACTGGTCGCTGTCGACCTCGCCCAGGCTGCCGTCGGTGCCCACGCTGCCGAGGATGTTCAGCGCCAGCACCATGACCACGATCACGCGCCCCGCCTCCTTGAGAAACAGCTTGACCCGATCCCAGGTGCGCAGCAGAACCCCCTTGAGCGTCGGCAGGTGATACGGCGGGAGCTCCATCATGAAGCCGGTGCTCTCCCCTCGAAGCAGGGTGTTCCTCATCACCAGCCCGGTCAGGACAGCGACCACGATGCCGGTGAGATAGAGCGCGAACACCACGTTCTGGCCCGCATTGGGAAAGAAGGCCGAGGCGAACAGCACGTAGACCGGCAACCGCGCCCCGCAGGACATGAAGGGGTTCATCAAGATGGTGAGCTTGCGCTCGCGCTCGTTCTCCAGCGTGCGCGTGGCCATCACCGCCGGCACGTTGCACCCGAAGCCCACGATCAGCGGCACGAACGCCTTGCCGGGCAGCCCGATGGAGCGCATGAACCGGTCCATGACGAAGGCGGCGCGGGCCATGTAGCCGGTGTCCTCCACCACGGACAGAAAGAGATAGAGGCTTGCGATGATGGGGACGAAGGTAGCCACCACCTGCAACCCGCCGCCGATCCCCCCGGCCAGGATCAGGCTCAGCCAGGCCGGGGCCCCCAGCCCCACCAGCCAGGCACCCAGCCCGTCCACGAACAGGGCGCCGGCAACGCCGTCGAAGAAGTCGATGAAGGCCCCGCCCAGATTGATGGTGAACACGAACATCAGATACATGACCGCGAGAAAGAGCGGGATGCCCCAGATGCGGCTCAGCACCACCCGGTCGATGCGGTCGGTGAGGGTCTTGCCCACCCGGCCGCGGTGCCTGGAGACCCGTTGCGCCAGGGTGTGGGCATGGCCGAAGCGGGTATCGGCGATATGGATGTCGGCCTCCTCCCCCGAGCGGTCCTCGATCACCGTGCGCCAGTGAGCCGCGAGCTTCCGGGTCTCCGCGTCCGCGATGCCGTCCGCGGCGGGGTCGCCCTCGAGCAGCTTGAGCGCCAGCCAGCGGGTGTTTACCTTGGCGGCATCGGCCTCGAAGCGCGGCGCGATATCCGCCACCGCCTGCTCCACGCACTCCTCCTGGGCGAGGGAAAAACCTCCCCCCTGCTTGCCGTCGGCGACCGACAGCATGCGCGCCTTGAGCTCGGTGAGCCCCTCCTGCGTCACCGCCACCACCGGCACCGCGGGACAGCCGATCTCCCGGGCAAGGAGCGCGGGATCGAGCTCGATGCCGCGCTTGCGCGCCACGTCCATCATGTTGAGCGCGAGGATCAGCGGCACCCCCATCTCCAGCAGCTGCACCGTGAGATACAGGTTTCGCTCCAGATTGGACGCGTCCACCACGTTGACGATCAGGTCCGCGTCGCGGGACAGCAGATAGTCGCGCGTCACCCGCTCGTCCAGGGAGCCGGCGTCGAGGGAGTAGATGCCCGGCAGGTCGATCACCCGGATCTCGCGCCGGTCGAGCTCCAGACGGCCTTCCTTTCGCTCCACCGTGACCCCCGGCCAGTTGCCCGTCTTCTGCCGAATGCCGGTGAAGGCGTTGAACAGGGCCGACTTGCCGCAGTTGGGGTTCCCCGCCAGGGCAATGGTCAGCGCGCCGGCTGGTTTCTCCGGGATAGCTTGACCGTCTTGTTCGCAACAGGCCATATCGGTGCCACTGACTAGGTTCGAGGGCGGGGAACAGGGCAGTGAGTAGGTTACGCCTAAGACGCCTCGGGCACGGCATGCCGCGTCAGGGGCTCTACCGACAGCTTATCGACGACGCCCCCGCCGAGCGCAACGCGGGTGTCGCCGAGGGAGACCACAAGCCCGCTGCCGCGATGCTGCAGGACCCGGATCTCGCTGCCGACGCGCACGCCCAGCGCCATGAGCCGGCGCACGAGCTGGCGTCCCCCACGGATCTCGGCGACCCGCGCTGGCACACCGAGAGCCAGATCCTGGAGCGGAACGAGGGACGGCTGCGCGCGTGCCATGAAGGGTCCCGATGAAAAGCTGAATGGGAATCGTTCCCGTTAGTTTACCGCCAACGCCAGTGCAGTACAGCCGCGCATGGCGTGGGGTGACCGTCCTAGGTCAGGTCGAAGCGGTCGAACTGCATGCTGAACTGGCCCCGCCCCTGGGTCTGGCTGCGCAGGTCCGTCGTGTATCCCAGCAGGCGCTCGAGGGCCACCTCGCAGTCGATGGTGACAGTCTCGCCTTCGGTCCGAGTGTCGCGAATCACCGCATGGCGGGACTGCAGATCCCCCAGTACCGCGCCGAGATTGGACTCGGGAACCACCACCTCCACCGCCATCAACGGCCGCAGGAGCGCCGGCTCGGCCTTCTCGACCGCCTTGTGCACCGCCCGGGATGCGGCAGCGCTCAGGGCCTCGGTCGTGGACGCCTGGCCGAACAGCTCGACCTGGGAGACCGCCACCTCCACGTCCTGCACGGCGGCGCCCTGCAAGGGGCCGGCCGCGAGGGCAAGACGCACGCCCGTCTCCACCGCCTGGACCTGCTCGGGGGACATGACGGCCCCCTCCGGAAGCACGGAGGCGGCGTTGTGGACCAGAATACCGGCGCCGCGATCCCGCGGTGAAATTTTGACCACCACCCGGGCGGTGCGTTCCGGAATCCGCTGGTCCGGCACCGGGGGCGGGGCATAGAGGGCGTCGCCGACGGCCGTGGCGCGGACGGTCTCGCGTACCGCCACCGCCGGGCGCCCGGTGCGCACCTTGAGGCCGAACTCCCGCTCCAGACGCTCGAGCACGATCTGGAGATGCAGCTCGCCCATGCCGCGCAGCAGGCGCTGCCCCGTCTCCCGGTCCTCCTCCACGCGCAGGGTCGGGTCCTCCTGCAGGGCCTTGTCGAGCGCCTCCAGCAGCTTCTCCTCGTCGGCCTTGGCGGCGGGCTCGATCGCAAGGCTCAACACCGGGTCGCGCGTATCGATACGTTCGAGGCTCAGCAGGTGGCCGGGCTGGCACAGAGTGTCCCCCGTGGTGGCGTAACGCAGGCCGGCCAGCAGCACGATCTGACCCGGCTCGGCGACGTCGAGCTTGGTCTTGCGTCCTGCGTCCACGTCGAAGATCCGTGCCACGTGCTCCTTCACCGTGCGCCCATCGGCGGTCAGAAACGCCACCGTATCCCCGGGGCGCAGGCGGTTCTGGTAGACACGGGTGAAGACGTGGCGCCGGCCTTCCCACATCTGGACCTTGAATACGAGGGCGGCGAGCGGCCCCTTGCCGTCCATCGCCACCGTCTCCAGCGTGCCGTCGGGCCGGACCGCGGAGGAGGGCGGTCGGTCCAGGGGCGCGGGCAGAAGCTCAACCGCGGCGTCCAGCACCGGCTGCACGCCGAGGTTGCGCAGGGCGCTGCCTCCGAAGCAGGGAAAAAAGCGCCCGGCCAGCGTGCCGCGCCGCAGGGCCGCCCACAATTCTCCCGAATCGGGCTCGTCGCCGGAGAGGACGCGGTCCGCGAGACCCTCGTCCGCTTCCGCCGCCGCCAGCAGCAGACCCTCGCGGTATACGCTCACCTGCTGCCAGATGCTCTCGGGACAGGGCTCGGAGATGACCTCCTGCCCGAGCTCGCCGGTGAACTTCAGCAGGGTCTTCTCGATCAGATGGACAACGGAGTGCTGATCGGGCAGGGGAACGGTGATGGCAACCGGATCGCCGCCGAGGCGCTTGCGGATGCTCGCCAGGCTATGCTCGAAGTCGGCCCCCGGCCGATCCATCTTGTTGATGAAGAAGAGCACCGGGAGGTTGAACCGCGAGCGTTGGCGCCATACGGTTTCGGTTTGCGGCTCGACGCCGCGCACGCCGTCGAGCACCAGGATGCAGCCGTCGAGGACGCGCATGGAGCGCTCCACCTCGATCGTGAAGTCCACGTGCCCGGGGGTGTCGACGATCTGCAGGACATGGTCGCGCCAGGGGGCCTTGGTCACCGCCGAGGTGATGGTGATGCCGTGGCTCTGCTCCTCGGCCATGTAGTCCATGTGGGCCGCGCCGTCGTGCACCTCGCCGATCTTGTGCGAGGCGCCCGTGTAGTAGAGTATGCGCTCGGTCAGGGTGGTCTTGCCCGCGTCCACGTGGGCGGCGACGCCGATGTTACGAACATGAGAGAGCGGCGAAGGCTTGCTCATTGAGAATCCGAGGAATCGAAGTGCGATGAATAGACTGCGAGTGCTGCAGAAGGGCCTGCGCCCTGGCTGGTTGTCGAAGGTCGGTATCGTCTTGGCGGGTGCGCTCTGCGCGCTGCCGTCGCATGCGACCACCTTCCGTCTGGAAAACCCGAACGACGGCGTCGTCGGTGAGGCATTCTATTTAAAGACCCGGCACGAGGATACCCTGCTCGACGTCGCCCGCCACAACAACCTGGGCTACGACGACATGAAGTTCGCCAACCAACGGATAGACATGTGGGTGCCCGGAGACGGCTCGGAGGTCCTGATTCCGACCATGTTCGTGCTGCCAAGCGCGCCGCGCAACGGCATCGTGCTCAACCTGGCGGAGAAGCGGCTCTACTACTATCCGTCGAGCGACGAGGTGACCACCTACGCCATCAGCATCGGGCGCGAGGGATGGACCACACCCCTGGGCAATTTCCACATCACGCGGAAAGACAAGGACCCGACCTGGACGCCGCCGGCGTCCATTCGCGCCGAGCACGCGGAGAAGGGAGACATCCTGCCAGCGGTGGTTCCGGCGGGGCCGGACAATCCGCTCGGTCAATACGCGCTGCGCCTGAGCGCCGAGAGCTACCTGATCCACGGCACCAACAAGCCCTGGGGCTTGGGCATGCAGGTCAGCCATGGCTGCATCCGCATGTATCCGGAGGGCATCGCCGATCTGTTTCCGAAGGTGTCGGTGAAAACGCCCGTAACCATCGTGAACCAGCCATTCAAGACCGGGTGGCTCGGGGATGACCTCTATCTAGAGGTGCACGCGACCGATGAGGACCTTGCCAAGCCTTTGTCTGAGGTGGTTCCGCCGGCTTTGGCCAACGCGGAAGGGGTGAGTGTGGACTGGGAGGAGGTGCGGCGGGCGGTGTCTGCGAATACCGGCCTCCCGCACTTGGTGGGAGGCCGGCAAAAACCAGGGAACTGGCTTTACTTGGACATGATCTTCTGATAAGCGCGGTCCATACGCGCGGTGTTGGCGTCGCAGCAGGCCTGGGCGGCGTTGGCCTTGTCCAGGGCCTCCTGGGCCATGTCGCGAGCGTGCTGATCGGTGCAGGCGCCCAGCAGGCTAACGCCCAGGACGGCGGCTGCGGACAGGGAAGCGAGCTTGACGGTCTTGGAAATCATTGCAATGTCTCCTTTGAAAAAAGATGCCAATCGGCCCTTTTTATATAACACATCGTCAGGGTTTTTCCGAATAACCACCGACGAAAACACATGGCGGGCGCCGATGAACCCTATTGGTCCGGCTTCGGTCCCGCGCGTCCAGACCCCTGTACGAGTCCCTCCAGCTGTCCCGAAAAGGGCCGCTGTCCCGGCACGGCAGGCGTCCGCATCGAAAGGTGCCACAGTGTTCAGTGCTACGCAAGCGGCAGCATATCAACCCCGGCCCGATGGCGGCGGACGTACTCGTACATGACGACCGACGCCGCCACGCTCACGTTCAGGCTCTGCACCGGACCGAAGTGGGGAATGGTCAGACGACCCATACCGGCGTACGCGTACGGGTCGAAGCTCAGGCCGCCCTCCTCGTGCCCGAAGACGAACGCCGACTTGAGCGGCAGCTCGGCATCGAACAGGGATTCGCCACCGCCTGGCTCCAACGTGAAGCAGCGGTATCCGTCGGCTTCCAGCGCCCCGTGACAAGCGGCGAAGGTATCGTGAAAGCGAGCCGGCACGGCACGGAAGGCACCCTTGGCCGGCGCCGGGTCGAAGGGACCGACGCCGATCAGGTGAACCGCGTGGGCACCGAAGGCTTGGGCGCTCCGGAAGATCTTGGGCACGTTGAAGCCGGACTTGAGATGATCGAGCACAATCACGAACGGAAACGGGCCCGGCTCGGCCAGGAGATTGCGCCGCTTTTCCCTTTCATAGCGCTGCAGCGCGTCCAGCCGCCCCCGTCTCTTTCGTCCGCTCGATGACATGGCGCGGAATTCTGACACAATCTCGCCGGAGGTCAGTATCAAACCGTCCCGGGGCGGGTACGCCAAGCGCACCGGCGGGGCGTTGCCCGCTCGGCGGTTCGGAGCTGCTGGTCACGGAACCTCATCGACATGGTGAAGCGTTACTACGACAAGGGCGGTGACGCTCAGTCCCCGAACCCTTTCCGCTGCGAGGGCTTTCTGCGTAACGGGGCGATACCGCGGCAGGACGGCGGCGAGATGCCGATCGGCGCGCTGCCTCCCGTTCCTTCGCGCCCTCTTGGTCACCGACGGCACCGTCACCAAGATCCTGGAGGCCTACTTCTGGGAACCGGTCGAGGTCCAGACCCGGAAGCAGGAATTCGCGACGGCCGAACGGCCGATCGATTGGATCCAGATCGGCGCCGGCGACCGGGTGCTGATCCGCAATGCCCGGCTGCGCGGCACCGACAGCGGCCAGGTCTACGCCACCGCCTTCTCCGTCATCCGCCCGGAGCTGATCCCGGATACCTTCCGGCAACGCCTGATCGACCGTGAGATCGGTATCGGCGTGCTCATCCGCGACAGCGGGCTCGAAAGCTACCGCGAGGTGCTGGAGGTCGGCGTCGAGCCCCCAGGCGCGCATGAGCCAGCCAGCGCCTGCGAGCACGTCTTCCGAACCTACCGCATCATCATCGGCCAGGCGCCCGTGATTCTGATCACCGAGAGCTTCCCGCTGGATCTGTACCGCTAACCGAGCGCCCGTTCCGTTCGATCAACGGCTAGCCAACTCCCCTGACTCTGGGAGCGCCGGGACGCGAGCCAGCAAATCGGAAGCTACCCGCTACCGAAAGCCCACCGCTCGTCCACTCGAAAGGGATGCCGGGCCAGTATGTTGCCGTACCACAGGCAACCATCCCGATGGATACCGCCTGGACCGGCGTCGGCACCGTGGGGACCTTACTCCTTGGCATCGTCTCGTAAAGGAGACCGCGCATCTGGCCCACTTCTTGTTCGTCGGCTCGATCGTGGCGGGCACCGTGGGGCTCAAGCCGACCTCCGCCTATTGACCGGGACCTTTCGAACGTCGAGTCACGCAAGCGATTTGCGGCGGTTTCGAGGTTCGATCGTCCACGCCAGCCCGCGGCGCGCGCCGGCTTTACGCTTAACCGGGCTTGGCGTTTACCGCCTCCATGATCGTCCTGCCTACGCCGAAGTAAGAGATCATCCCCACCAGTTTGTGCGTCTTTTCGTCCACCACGGGCAGGTTGGCCTTGGCCCGGTAGAGGATCAGCAATGTCTCGACGATTGGGGTTTCGGGATGGACCACAGCGACATTCTCGGTCTTCAGGCAGCGGGTGACGGGCTCGTCCAGGTGGCGTTTCAGCCGCTCGGCCAATTCTTCCAGCGAATTCTTGACGAAGGGAACCCGGTCCAGGCCGCCTGACATGGTGACAGCCGAGGGCAGGCAGAGATACAGCAGGCAGTTGGCGGTGAGCATCCCCTGAAAGACACCGTCGTCGTCCACCACCGGGAGACTGCGGCGCTGTTTGTTCAGGATCTGCTGGGCAGCCTCGGCGATTGTATCGTCGGTTCTCAGCACCACAGGCTCGGGATTCATGAACAACTTGGCGGTCAAGAAAATCGCCCCCCGGTTCGATTGCATTGGCAACGTACTATCCATTAAGCCTAGCTGGCCCCGATCTCCTTAGCTCTGTGCCAAGCGTCGGGGGAAATCTATGCAGACGTCCCAGTATCGCATACGAGTGCCGGCTATCTTCTTTCGCCCCTCAAGTCCGGGGAAGACGGGGTGCGCTCAAAACCGGCCATGCTGACCGGGTGGATGCTGCTCTTTGACACATCACCGTGCATTGCGGTCCAGGAGCGACGCCGAGGAGGCAACGGCCGGGTATGCCATGCTCCGGTTCCTGTATGGGTCCTGGAGCTGAGATCTCGACGAAGTTTTCCCGCGCGGTTCGATCCGCGCGTTGGTGGGGCAGGCGAAGACCATCTACTTCAAGGTATCTGGCAAGCCGTGCGGCACCGAGTCCGCAAAATCGGGCACATCGGATCACAGCCCGCTTCTCAGGTGGAGCTACGCCGCGCGGCTACCGTTCCCCGCGCAGCCTGTAGAATCGGAGCCGGCATTGCGGACGCCGATACGACGCGTCCAATTCACAGCACTGGGGGGCGAGCATGGCCTGGGTCTATCTCTTGATTGCCGGTGTTTTCGAATGGGGCTGGCCGGTTGGCCTGAAGCTCGGAATTGCCGAGACGGGCACGCGCTGGGGCTGGATCGCGTTCGCCGGCATCTGCATGGCCGCGAGCGGCGCCCTGCTGCTGATGGCGCAGAGAACGATCCCGATGGGCACCGCCTACGCCGTCTGGACCGGCACCGGCGCGGTCGGCACCTTCGTGCTTGGCATCTTCCTGTTTGGCGAGCCCGCAAATCTGGCCCGCTTCTTCTTCGTCGGCCTGATCGTGGTGGGCATCGTCGGGCTCAAGCTCGCCTCGGCCCATTGACCGGATCGCGTCGGGCGGGCGGGTGCTGGCACCTGTGCCTTATACTCGCGGTTTACGGGGCCAACCGGGTCAGGAACCAAAAATATGCGCTGCTGGGCTCGCTATCTCTTCCTCGTCGTTGTCGCCACGCTCGCCGCGGGCCAGTGGATCGCCGCCTGCGGCCAGAAGGGCGACCTCTACCTGCCCAAGCCCGAACCTGCGGCAAAGCAGGCCAAGCCCGTCCCCCCCGGCGGGGACGTTCCCGAGATCCAGACCGGGGAGTCGCTCGAGATCGAAGACGACATCGCCGGAGCCAATGCGATCGGGTCCGGAGGCGGAGACTGAGCGCATGGATCACTTCCGCTACCGCGACGACACCCTGCACGCAGAGGACGTCCCCCTGCCGCTGGTGGCGGAGCGCTTCGGCACCCCCTGCTACCTATACTCCCGCGCCACGCTGGAGCGCCACTGGCTGGCGTTCGACGACGCCTTCCGCGGCCGGCCGCATCTGATCTGCTTCGCGGTGAAGGCCAACTCCAACCTGGGGGTGCTGAACCTGCTGGCGCGGCTCGGATCGGGCTTCGACATCGTCTCGGTCGGTGAGCTGGAGCGGGTGCTGGCCGCGGGCGGCGAGCCCGGCAAGGTGATCTTCTCCGGCGTGGGCAAGCGCGCGGACGAGATCCGCCGGGCGCTGGAGGTGGGCATCCGCTGCTTCAACGTGGAGTCCGAGCCGGAGCTCGAACGCATCGATCGGATCGCCGGCGAGCTGGGCAGGATCGCGCCAGTCTCCGTGCGGGTGAACCCGGACGTGGACGCGCGCACCCACCCCTACATCTCCACCGGGCTCAAGGAGAACAAGTTCGGCATCGACATCCACGCCGCCGACGACATCTATCAACGCGCCGCCGAGCTTCCCAACCTGCGGGTGGCCGGGATCGACTGCCACATCGGGTCGCAGCTCACCGAGCTGTCGCCCTTCCTCGACGCCCTCGGCCGGGTGCTGGAGCTCGCCGACCGTCTGGAGCGCTTCGGCATCCCGATCGAGCACCTGGACCTGGGAGGCGGGCTCGGCATCCGCTACACCGACGAGGCGCCGCCGGAGCCCGCCGACTACGCGCGGGTGCTGGAGCATCATCTCGAAGGTCGGCACTACGAGGTCATCCTGGAGCCGGGGAGGGCGATCGCGGGCAATGCCGGCATCCTGCTGACGCGGGTCGAATACCTCAAGCCCACCGAGCACCATCACTTCGCCATCCTGGACGCGGCCATGAACGACCTGATCCGGCCCGCGCTCTACCAGGCGCGCCAGGAGATCATCCCCGTCGTGCGCGGGAGCCGGGGGGTGCGCGCCCGCTACGACCTGGTCGGGCCGGTGTGCGAGACCGGCGACTTCCTGGGCAAGGATCGCGACCTCACCCTGGCGCCCGGCGACCTGCTAGCGGTGCGCGGCAGCGGCGCCTACGGATTCACCATGAGCTCCAACTACAACAGCCGCCCGCGCGCCGCGGAGGTGATCGTGGACGGGGCGGACATGCACCTGGTGCGGCGCCGGGAGTCGGTGCAGGAGCTGTACGCCGGGGAGTCGGTGCTGCCATGAAGCGACGCCCCGAGCCCGAGCTGATGGACGAGGCCGAGCAGGCCCTGGCCTACGCGCAGGCGGATTTCTCCGAGCCCAACGAGCTCTTCCTGAAACTCCTGCGGGAGCTCAAGCCCGGCGACCTCGCCGGTGCCCGCGCCCTGGACCTGGGCTGCGGCCCGGCGGATATCGTCCTGCGCTTCCTCAAGGCCTTCCCCGAGGCCAGCTGCGACGCCCTCGACGGCTCGGCGGCAATGCTGGAGCACGCGCGGAATGCGCTCGCGGCCTGGCCGGGGGTGGCGCGGCGCTGCCGGCTGGTGCACGACGTCCTGCCCTCGGCGCAGCTCGCCGGCGGCGGCTACGACCTGGTGCTGTCCAACAGCCTGCTCCATCACCTGCACGACCCCGGGGTCCTGTGGCGCACGGTGCGCGAGACCGCTCGGCCCGGCGCACTGGTGCTGGTGATGGACCTGATGCGCCCACCCTCGGCCAGCTGGGCCGAGGCCCTGGTGGCGACCTACGCCGCCGACGCCCCGGAGGTCCTGCGTCGGGACTTCCGCAACTCCCTGTTCGCCGCCTTCGAGCCGCGAGAGGTCTTGCAACAGCTCGCGGATTCCGGCCTGGGGACATTGGAGGTCGGGGTCGTCAGCGATCGCCACCTCGCCGTGCTCGGCCGGCTCCCATGAGGCTTCGCTTCACCAAGATGCACGGCATCCAATGACCCTGCTGGTGCAAAGCGTCTGCCAGGGTCGAGACCGCCGCTCTGCCGCCAGTGGCCATCGCCGCTGCGATTGGCGTAGTCCACCGACCGGCCCGCCGTCCTCAACCGCTTTCGCCAGCCGTCCGAGCGCCAACTCCAGCTGGCTCAGGTTGCCCGCAGTGATCAGCGGCGCTGAGCCAGTCTGACTGGCCAACCCGGGTCGCAAGACCGTCCCGAAAGCGTCGCTCCAGCGCCTCCGATCAGCCGCCCGAGGGCGCGCAGTCGGAAGGCCGCGTTGTTGAGCAGCAACGCCTTGTACGTTACGGGCAAGGTGGGCGAGACGCGCCGCCAGGGCTCATCGAAGAAGCAGGCCACGGCGGCCAGGTCCGCACCGAAGGCGCCGAGCTTCCCTATCACGTATTTCTGATTACCGCGACTGATGCGGTCGAAATAGACCTCGTCGCATGCCCGCTGGTGCAGCCCCGCCAGGCAGCCGTGGGCGACGGCCTGGTAGAGAGGCTCCAGGCCCGCGAGATCGTCCGGGCGGTAGGGGGCGCTGGCCTTGAGATGGTCGTATAGGCGGCGGTGGCCCTCGCGCCAGGCCCCTGGGCTACTCTCGCGCAGGCGCGCGGCGAGGTACTCCCGCACCAGGGGGTGGGCGTCGACGGCGGTATCCTCCACCCCGTCAGAGGCGCCGCGCTCGATTAGGCCGCATTCCGCGAGGCGGCTGAGGGTGATATTCCACTGGACGGCGCTGAGATCCACCAGCGGCTCGGTGAGACCTGGGATGGGCGGGGCCTCACGCAACGCCGCCAGACAGCCGACGTCGGCGGAGCGGTCGAAGAACCCGATCAGCCGCAGGGCCGCCAGCTCCCGGGCGCCGTGCTCGCCTTCTCGAGCGAACCAGGTCTCGTAGGCGGCCATGACCTGGAAGGCCTTGCCGCCCCTCGTCTCGTCCGCGTCCTGCAGGCGCACCTCGGCCCGGCGGCGGATATCGCCCCAGTGGGCCTGGGCGAGGTAGCCGCCGAGCAGAGCGAGCGTAAGGGCGTGGCCCCGGACCTCGCGGCTGGCCTCGACCAGTTCCCGGTCGTCGGGCTCGATGGCCGCGGCCCCGGCGCGGCAGCAACCAAGCTCGTGTAGAAGCCGGGCACCGTCAGCGTGGCTCAGATTGCTCAGGTCGTGGCGCGCGACGGACCCTCCCGGATAGTCCTCCCGACGCTCGTACTCGGCGAGGTCGGCGATGCGCTCGCGGGTGGTCAGCAGGATGAGGCCCGGCTGGCCGGCGCTCGCGAGCTGAACCAGCAGGGCCTGGACGCCCGGCGTGCGCAGCTGACCCGGCCAGGGGGCCGGGCGGGTATTGCAGGGGCTCGACGCCGTCGAGCACCAGCAGGGTGCGGCGCTCGAGCCACCGCCCGCGCCAGCAGCCGGCCCTTGTCCCAGGGGCCGAGGGCCGGGTCGTGCTCGACCTGGAACCACGCCAGGGCGGCGGCGAGAAAACCGTCGTCCGACGCCTGGCGGTCCTCGCCGGAGCCCTGACTCGGACTCGTCGTGGTAGAGGCGCTGGAGGTAGGTATCCAGGTCGAGCCGGGCGAACTCGGCCTCGTAGTATGCGTCGTATAGCACCCGCCCGTGCCCGATCCGCTCCGCGAGATGCCCGGCAACCTGCGCGACGAAGGGCCGTTGCTCCCCCGGGAACGAGAGCGCGATGCCGAATCGTTTAGATGCCATGCCCATGCTCATGCCGCCTGTTGTCCTTCGCCGGCGCGCCCGGCCCCGCGCGTGGACCCGCGGTTCGTTAAGCTTCAGTCGAGGGTTCGGAAGTCTGTAACGGCGGCGCGCAGGAATGCAACTCGGCACGCGTGTGTAACGACCGGGCGGAAGAAACGGCGAATGCGGACTCGAAGACTTGCCGAGTAGTCACGCCGGGTAAGCCGCGCTCGGGCCAGGCAGGCGCCATAGCTTCGCTGCCGCGAAAGCCCTGCGTCGGGTAGTACTCATCGCGGTTGAAATGGCACGAGAGGCCGGCGGGAGGATTCGAGGCGAGACCATGAGGCTGCGCTTCACCAAGATGCACGGCCTCGGCAACGACTTCGTCGTCTTCGACGCGGTGCGCCAGCGGGTCGACCTCGACGCCGAGCAGCTGCGGGCGCTTGCCGACCGCCGCTTCGGCGTCGGCTGCGACCAGGTGCTGCTGGTGGAGCCGCCGCGCGGCCCGGGTACGGACTTCTACTACCGGATCTTCAACGCCGACGGCTCGGAGGTCGAGCAGTGCGGCAACGGGGCGCGCTGCTTCGCCCGCTTCGTGCACGACCAGGGGTTGACCGAAAAGACCGAGATCCCGGTCGGCACACGGGGCGGGGACATCCGCCTCTACGTCGAGGGCGACGGCGAGGTGCGCGTGAACATGGGCATACCCGAGTTCGCGCCCGCCCGCATTCCCTTCGAGGCGGAATCGGAGGCCGACCGCTACACCCTGGGCCTCGACGGCGAGACGGTCAGCATCGGCGCCGTCTCCATGGGCAACCCCCATGCCGTGCTGCTGGTGGACGACGTGGCGAGCGCGCCCGTGTCCCGCCTGGGTCCGCTGATCGAGCGCCACCCGCGCTTCCCGCGGCGGGTGAACGCGGGCTTCATGCAGGTGCTGGACCCCGCGCACATTCGGCTGCGGGTGTACGAGCGCGGCTCGGGCGAGACCCTGGCGTGCGGGACCGGGGCCTGCGCCGCGGTGGCCGTGGGCCGCCGCTGGCGGCTGCTCGGCGAGCGCGTGCGGGTGAGCCTGCCCGGCGGCGATCTTGTGGTAGAGTGGCGGCAAGAGTCCCAACCCGTTTGGATGAAGGGACCAGCGGTCAGTGTGTACGAGGGGGAAATCGACCTATGACCACCGAGCAGGCGGAAAACACCCAGGGCACGGAGGCACCTCTCGGCGATGAGGCGGTCGCCGATTTCCTCATCTCCAACCCGGACTTCTTTCAGCGTCAGACCGATCTGGTGGCGAAGCTGCGCGTGCCGCACGGCGCCGGGGCGGCCGTGTCCCTGATCGAGCATCAGGTATCTGTGCTGCGCCGGCAACTCGAGACCGAGCGCCAGCGCCTCGCCCACCTGATCGCCCGGGCGCGGGACTACGAGACCCTCTCCGGGCGGCTCCACGGCCTGATCCTGCAGCTGATCGCCGCCCCCGACCGGGAGCGGGTGGAGGCGGCCCTGTGCGACAGCCTGCGCCGGGAGTTCAGCGCCGAGGAGGTGACGCTCAAGCTGTTCCCGGTCGAAGCCGCCGCGGAGCCCGACGCCGTGCTGAGCGCCTTCCGGGACTTCCTCGACCGCGAGCACTCCCTGTGCGGCCCCCTGGACCCCGAACGCAGCGGCGCCCTGTTCGGCGACAAGAGCGAGAAGGTCGCATCCGCGGCCCTGATTCCGATCCGGGGCGAGGCATTGTCAGGCGTGCTCGCCGTCGGCAGCGCGGACCCGCAGCGCTTCCGCGCCGACATGGGCACGGAGCTGCTCGACCGTCTGGGCGAGGTGGTGAGCCAGAAGCTCAGGGTGCTCAACCACGCCGATGACTGAGCCGGCCGGCGGCGATCTGCTGGAGGCCTTCCTCCACCACCTCGCCCATGAGCGCAGGCTCTCCCCCCAGACGCTCGGCAGCTACCGCCGCGACCTGGTCCGCATTCGCGACTGGCTCGCCCGTGAGCGCCGCGTCGGCTGGGACCGGCTCGACCAGGAGACGGTGCGCCGTTACGTGGCCGCCCGCCACCGCGGCGGTGTCTCCGGCAAGACCCTGCAGCGGGAGCTCTCCAGCCTGCGCAGCCTGTTTCGCTATCTCCTGCGCGAGGGGATCGCGGCCCACAACCCGGCCCAGGGGGTGCGTGCGCCCAAGGTCGCGCGCAAGCTGCCCGTCACCCTGGAGGCGGACGAGCTCTGCGCCCTGCTCGATGCCGGAGACGACGAGCCCCTGCCCCTGCGCGACGCGGCGATGATCGAGCTCTTCTACTCCTCGGGATTGCGGCTCGCGGAGCTGATTTCCGTGAATGTCGGCGACATCGACATGGAGGACGGCACCCTGACCGTCACCGGCAAGGGCGCCAAGACCCGGCGCGTTCCGGTCGGCACCAAGGCCAGGGAAGCGGTCATGCGCTGGCTCGGGGTGCGCGGCGGCCTCGCCCGGCCCGAGGAGCGGGCGCTGTTCGTCAGCCAGCGCGGCAGCCGCATCCACCCCCGCACGGTCCAGCAACGCCTGAAGCAGTGGGCACTGACCAAGGGCGCCGCCCGCGGCGTCCATCCCCACCTCCTGCGCCACTCCTTCGCCAGCCACCTGCTGGAGTCCTCGGGCGACCTGCGCGCGGTGCAGGAGCTGCTCGGCCACTCCGACATCGCCACCACCCAGATCTACACCCACCTCGACTTCCAGCACCTGGCCCAGGTCTACGACAAGGCGCACCCGCGGGCGAAGAAGCGGTCTTGATACCGGATTTCGCGCGGGGCCGAGGCGCGGACAGCCCGCGCCTCGGCCGGCTCCCTCGCGTAGAATGCGCTGCCAATGAAGTACAAACAGGCTGAGGACATGGAGACATTTCACGGCACCACCATTCTCTCGGTGCGCCGCAACGGCGGCGTGGTCATCGGCGGCGACGGCCAGGTATCCCTGGGACAGACGGTGATGAAGGGCAATGCGCGCAAGGTGCGCCGGCTCTACAAGGAGCGGGTGCTCGCCGGTTTCGCCGGCGCGACCGCGGACGCCTTCACCCTGTTCGAACGCTTCGAGGGAAAGCTCGAGAAGCACCAGGGCCACCTCACCCGCTCGGCGGTGGAGCTGGCCAAGGACTGGCGCACGGACCGCATGCTGCGGCGGCTGGAGGCCCTGCTGTGCGTGGCGGACACGACCACCTCGCTGATCATCTCCGGCACCGGCGACGTGATCGAGCCGGAGCACGACCTGATGGCGATCGGCTCCGGCGGCGCCTTCGCCCAGGCCGCGGCCCGCGCCCTGCTGGAGAACACCGAGCTCTCGGCGCGCGAGATCGTCGAGCGGGCGCTCAACATCGCCGCGGACATCTGCGTCTACACCAACCACAATCTCGTCCTGGAGGAGCTGGGGTCCGAGGCCGCCTAGCGACCCGTTTGCCGCCCGCCGGGGGCTCCGGCGCGGCCGTCGACCCGCGGCCCGCGCCCGCCCTTGAGAATCCGGGTAGATCCCGCACCTTGTAAGGTTGTACCCAACCCGCCGCCCGCGTTCCGCGGACGCTTCAACGCCGGACCCAGACCCACATGTCGGACATCACCCCTCAACGCATCGTCGCCGAGCTCGACAAGCACATCATCGGTCAGGATGACGCCAAGCGCGCCGTGGCCGTGGCGCTGCGCAACCGGTGGCGGCGCTCCCAGATCGAGGAGCCGATGCGCTCCGAGATCACCCCCAAGAACATCCTGATGATCGGTCCCACCGGGGTCGGCAAGACCGAGATCGCGCGCCGGCTGGCGCGGCTCGCCAACGCGCCCTTCCTCAAGGTGGAGGCCACCAAGTTCACCGAGGTGGGCTACGTCGGGCGGGACGTCGAGTCCATCGTCCGCGATCTGGTGGACGTCTCGGTGAAGATGTCGCGGGAGCAGGAGATGACCAAGAACGCGGCCCAGGCCGAGGCCGCCGCCGAGGAGCGCGTCCTGGACGCGCTGCTGCCGCCGCCCGCGAGCTTCGAGGAGGACAGCCGGGGCGCCGGCGCCTCGGGCGCCACGCGGGAGAAATTTCGGGACAAGCTGCGCGCCGGCGAGCTCGACGAGCGGGAGATCGAGGTCCAGGTGAGCGCATCACCCATGGGGGTCGAGATCATGGCCCCGCCGGGCATGGAGGAGATGACCAGCCAGCTTCAGGGCCTGTTCCAGAACCTCGGACAGGGCCGCACCAAACGGCGCAAGCTGCGCATCCGCGACGCCTTCAAGGTGCTCAGGGACGAGGAGGCGGCCAAGCGCATCAACGAGGAGGAGCTCAAGCTCTCCGCGGTCGCCAACGTCGAGCAGAACGGCATCGTCTTCCTCGACGAGCTCGACAAGATCACCAAGCGCTCCGAGCACGGGGGCAGCGGCGCCGACGTGTCCCGCGAGGGCGTGCAGCGCGACCTGCTGCCGCTGGTGGAGGGCAGCACGGTCTCGACCAAGCACGGCATGGTGCGCACCGACCACATCCTGTTCATCGCCTCCGGGGCCTTCCATCTGGCCAAGCCGTCGGATCTGATCCCCGAGCTGCAGGGGCGCCTGCCGATCCGGGTGGAGCTCAAGGCCCTGACCACCGAGGACTTCGTGCGCATCCTCACCGAGCCGGACGCCTCCCTGACCGACCAGTACAAGGCGCTGCTGAACACCGAGGGCGTGATCCTGGAGTTCACCGAGGACGGCATCCGGCGCATCGCGGAGATCGCCTGGCAGGTCAACGAGCGCACCGAGAACATCGGCGCGCGCCGTCTGCATACGGTCATGGAGCGTCTGCTGGAGGACATCTCCTTCAACGCCTCCGACCTCGACCGGGTGACGGTCACGGTCAACGCGGCCTACGTCGACCAGAACCTCTCCGAGCTTGCGGCCGACGACGACCTCTCCCGTTACATCCTCTGATCGTTGCGGCCGGGTATGGCCGCCGAGAACCCTGACGCGAACGTCGGGCCGTGCCCGACCTACCTGGAGTGAACCCAATGCCCACACCCACCGAGCTCAACTTCCACCGCCAGTCGAAGGTGCTGGAGATCAGCTTCAGCGACGGCTCGCACTTCAACCTGCCGTGCGAGTTTCTGCGCGTCTTCTCGCCCTCCGCCGAGGTGCAGGGGCATGGCCCCGGTCAGCGGGTGCTGCAGACCGGCAAGGAGGACGTGAACATCGACAAGATCGAGCCGGTCGGCAACTACGCCGTGTGCCTGCACTTCGACGACGAGCACAACACCGGGATCTATTCCTGGGACTACCTCTACGGCCTGGGAACCAACCAGGAATCCCTGTGGAAGGAGTACCTGGATGAGCTGGAGAAGGCCGGGCACAAGCGCAAGAAGCCCTCGTGATCTGACCGCGGCCGCGCGGCGCCGGCCGCAGCGGCGGGGCTCAACCCGCGGGGGTTTGGTGTAGAATCCGGACAGCGCAGCAAGGGGCACCGCCATGTCCGACGACAAGACCACCCATTTCGGTTACAAGCAGGTCCCGGTCGGGGAGAAGGCAGGACACGTGCGGGCGGTGTTCGACTCGGTGGCCGACCGCTACGACCTGATGAACGATCTGATGTCCCTCGGCGTCCACCGCCTGTGGAAGCGCCAGACGGTCGAGCTGGCCGGGGTGCGGCGCGGGCAGCGCGTGCTCGATCTGGCCGGAGGCACGGGCGAC
The DNA here is from genome assembly GCA_963698495.1 of uncultured Gammaproteobacteria bacterium. Classification (GTDB taxonomy): domain Bacteria; phylum Pseudomonadota; class Gammaproteobacteria; order Chromatiales; family Chromatiaceae; genus CAVORB01. Next base: position 32,459 of record CAVORB010000021.1, read on the forward strand.
CTCGCCGAGCGCTTCGCCGGCATCGTGGGACCCGCCGGCGAGGTGGTGCTCACCGACATCAATGCCGCCATGCTGACCCGCGGCCGCGACCGGCTGGTCGACCTCGGGCTGGTGGGGAATCTGCACTACGCCCTGGTCAACGCCGAGGCGCTGCCGTTCCCGCAGGATCACTTCGATTGCGTCACCATCGGTTTCGGGCTGCGCAACGTCACCCACAAGCAGCGCGCCCTGGACGAGATGTTTCGGGTGCTGCGGCCCGGCGGCCGCGCGCTGGTTCTCGAGTTCTCCCACCCGACCAGCCGTCCGCTGCAGAAGGCCTACGACCTCTACTCCTTCACCGTTCTGCCCGCTCTCGGGCGCCTCGTCGCCGGGGACGCGGACAGCTACCGCTACCTCGCAGAGTCCATCCGCATGCACCCGGATCAGGAGACCCTGCGCGCCATGATGGAGCAGGCGGGCCTCGAGCGCTGCGACTTCTTCAACCTGAGCGGCGGCATCGTCGCCATCCACCGCGGATACAAGCTGTGAGCGAGGGCGTCGAGCTCCCGGAGGTCGCGGTCGCGGCGTTGGAGCAGGCGATCAACCGCTATCTCGCGCTGGACCCGGAAGGCGCCGCTCGTCTCGCCGCGCTGCACGGACGCGTCATCCTGATCGAGACCGAGGGCTTCGGCACGCGGCTGTACCTGATTCCCGGCCCCACGGGCATCCAGTTCTTCGGCGACTACGACGGCGAGCCCGACTGCACCCTGCGCGGCACGCCGCTCGCGCTCGCGCGCATGGGCGTGGTGACGAACAAGGAGGAGCCACTCTTCTCCGGGGACGTCCAGGTGGAGGGCGACACCCATCTCGCCCAGGCCTTCGGCGAACTGGTCTCCGGAATTCAGGTCGACTGGGAGGAGCAGCTCTCGCGGCTGGTTGGCGATAACGTGGCCCATCAGGTCGGCTCGGGCGTGCGCGCCGCGGGCCGTTGGGGCAGGCAGTCGGCGGATAATCTCTCCCTCGACCTCAAGGAATATCTGCAGGAGGAGGCCCGACTGCTCCCCTCCCGTTACGAGATCGAGGAGTTCCTCGATCAGGCCGATACCCTGCGTGACGACGTGGAACGCCTGGCCGCACGCGTCGAACGACTGAGCCGCCGGAGCGGAGAGACCGGCGGCGAGAAATGATCCGACCCTCCCAGGCCTGGCGTCTGGTCCACATCAACCTGGTACTGCTGCGCCACGGGCTGGACGAGGTGATTCTCGCCACCCACCTGTTCCGCCCCCTGCGCTTCCTGCTCTATCTCTCGCCCTGGTACTGGTTCCGGGGGGATCTGCCAGCTTATCCCGTGCGCATTCGTCTCGCCCTGGAGGACCTGGGTCCGATCTTCGTCAAGTTCGGACAGATACTCTCCACCCGCCGCGACCTGCTGCCGGAGGACCTCGCCAACGAGCTGGCAAAGCTGCAGGACCGGGTTCCGCCCTTCCCGGGAACCCAGGCGCGCGCGATCATCGAAAAGGCCTGGTCGAGGCCCATCGAGGCGGTGCTCGACGAGTTCGACGCGACCCCGCTCGCCTCCGCCTCCATCGCCCAGGTCCACACCGCCCGCCTCAAGGACGGACGCGAGGTGGTGGTCAAGGTCCTGCGGCCGGGAATCGAGAAGACCATTCGGCGCGACGTCGGCCTTCTCTATATCGTCGCCAATCTGGCCGAGCGCTACTGGAAGGACGGGCGGCGGCTGCGGCCGGTGGAGGTGGTCCAGGAGTACGAAAAGACCATCTTCGACGAGCTCGACCTGCAACGGGAGGCGGCGAACGCCTCGCAGCTCAGGCGCAACTTCCTCGGCAGCGAGGTGCTCTACCACCCCGAGGTGCACTGGGACCTGACGCGTCCCAACGTGATGGTGATGGAGCGCATCTACGGCATCCCCGTGAGCGATATCGAAACGCTCAAGGCCAAGGGGCTGTCCATGCGCCTGCTGGGTGAGCGCGGGGTGGAGATCTTCTTCACCCAGGTGTTCCGCGACAATTTCTTCCACGCCGACATGCACCCGGGCAACATCTTCGTCGAGCCCAGCGGGCGCTACATCGCGGTGGACTTCGGCATCGTCGGCAGCCTGAACAAGGAGGATCAGCGTTACCTGGCGGAGAACCTGCTCGCCTTCTTCAACCGCGACTACCGGCGGGTCGCGGAGCTCCACGTGGAATCGGGCTGGGTGCCGGCGGGCACCCGGGTGGACGAGTTCGAGTCCGCGATCCGAACCGTGTGCGAGCCCATCTTCGAGAAGCCGCTGGCGGAGATCTCCTTCGGGCACTTCCTGCTGCGCCTGTTCCAGACGGCGCGCCGCTTCAACATGGAGGTCCAGCCCCAGCTGGTGCTGCTGCAGAAGACCCTGCTCAACATCGAGGGCATGGGCCGTCAGCTCTACCCCGAGCTGGATCTCTGGACCACCGCCAAGCCCTTCATGGAGCGCTGGATGAAGGAGCAGGTCGGGCCCAGGGCCTTCCTGCAGCGCGCGCTGAAGAATCTGGCGCCGGCCTCCGAGCAGCTTCCGGAGCTACCCCTGCTGGCGTACCGGGTGCTCGACGGCCTGGAGCGCCAGCACCTGGCCATCAAGTGGAGGTCCGACGACCTCGAGCGGCTGCGCGAGGAGATGCGAGGCTACCAGACCCGGGTCCTGGCCATGATCGGGGGCGGCGTGCTGATCCTCAGCGGCACTGGGCTGCTGCTGTTCGGGCCCGGCCCGCTGCTCACGGCTCAGGTGGCGAAGGTTCTGGCGGTTGGCTTCGTTGTCGCCGGTGGCATGTTGTTCGCCGCGCGCTGGAGATAGCGCCGTCGGGACTTGAGGATCTTGGCCCGTTCTCCCTTGCTCTATGTGCCGCTTATGGCGGCGCTGCTCGCCGGCTTCTGGCTCCACGCGCTGCAGGTCCCATTCTGGCAGGACGATTTCCATTTGCTCCTCGTCGCGCGAGAGGCCCGCGAGGCGGGGGAGAGCTGGCTTTCGGCGTTCTGGCCGAGCGAAAAGAGCATCTTCTGGCGCCCGCTCAGCGAGGGGCTCTACTGGCGGCTCGTCGAGGGCGTGCTCGACGCCAGCCCGGTAGCCGCACACGCGCTGAACCTCACTTTTCTCGTTGCCGCCGTTCTCGCTGTCGCCTGGCTGGCGGCCGATTACGCCAAGCTGCTGCAACCATCGCTGGACTGGCACCAGGCCTACGTCGTCGCCGGACTCCTGTATGGGATCCACGCCGCCCATTTCCTCCCTGCGGTCTGGGCTACCGCCGTTCACACCTCCATGGTCGTCCTCTTCTCGGCCCTGGCCCTTCGCTACTGGATCGCGGCCCTGAGGGAGGGGGCGCCGGGCCTGAGCCTGTCCCTTTTGTCGATTCCCTTGTTCCTGCTGCTCGCCCTGTTCAGCAAGGAAAGCGGTATTCTGGTCCTTCCGCTGGGCGCTCTTCTCACCGCCCTGGCGTGGAAACAAGCCCGCCCGACCGCAGTGTCCTGGGGTCTCGCCGTCCTATCGGTCCTCCTTGCTTTGACCTGGCTGCGGCTGCGTCAGGAGATGATCGAGGCCCCCTCGGGCGCCTACGAGATGGGTTTCGGCGCCAATACCTTGCGCAACCTGGCGAGCATGGGGGCCTTTCTGCTCAACGTCCCGCGCGAGTCCCTGCGCTTCATGCTGGAACAGCACTCGGCCCTCGCGGCCCTGTGGGCGCTTGCGTGCGCCGCGCTCCAAGCCGTCGCGTTCTGGATCCTCCTGGCGCCGGCAAGATCCAGGCTAGGCTTCAAGGAGGCTATCTGGGCAACGGCCTTCTTTCTGACCGCGTGCGCGCCACACCTGTTCTTTTCGTGGAATTCCTATGCCTACTACATCACCCTGGGGCTGATCATCTGGCCTTTGCTGGCCGTACTGGCTCGTCCGTCTGCCGGCCGGATTCGGCTGGCCCTGGCCGCGGCACTGCTTTCGTCGGTGCTGTCCGTGGCCGGAAACTACGCGCTCGACTACCCGGCGTTGCTGGCGCGGGCGGAATGGGCCAACCGGCAGCTCGCACTCATACGCACACGGTACTCCGCCGTCGCCGAGTACGCGCGCGCCGGGGGCATCGACGTGGTCATCGAGAACCGGCACAAATTCCTCGGCATCGGAGTGGACGGGCTGGCCTTCACCCTCGACTTGCCCCCGGATCGGTTTCAGGAAACGGCTCCGGGGGAGCCGGGCGGTGGATCCGCGGTCAGGTTGATCGTTCCGGATAACGGCGACGCGCACTTCACGGTGAATATCCATAGTGAATAGCGATCACACCTCCGGCGAGCGCATCGCCATCATTGGCGCCGGCATCTCGGGACTCACTCTGGGCTGGCTTTTGTCCAAGCTCGGAAAACGGGTCACGATCTTCGAGGCCGCCAATTGCATCGGCGGCCTCTCGCGGACCTTCGAATGGCACGGCGTTCCTTGTGACATCGCACCCCATCGTTTGTATACGCACGACCAGCGAGCCCTGGACGCACTGCAAAGCCTGGTGCCCTTGCGTCGATTCCGCCGCCACAGCCGGATTCTGATGCATGGCAGGCAGATCCGGGATCCCATTAATCCGCTCGAGCTGCTCCTTCGCTTCCCCCCTCGGGTCGGTTTTACCCTGGTACGCGGATTCCTGAACCGGCCGGAACTCGAGGAGGATTCTTTTGAATCGCTGGCGTTGAATCGTTACGGCCAGGGGCTCTACGACTTCTTCTTCGAGCCCTACACGCGCAAGATGTTCGGCGTCTCCCCGCGCGAGATCTCGGTAATCTGGGGACGCGAGAAGCTGCGCTCCTCCGGGCTTTTCGATGCGATCCGGCGCGGCTCGAAAACCTTCTTCCGGTCGTTCTGGTATCCGAGAGAAGGCGGCTACGGCGCGATCGGGGACGCAATGCGCAAGCATATACGGGGCGACGTGCTGCTCGAGGCGCCGGTGACCGGTCTCCAGATTGCGGGAGACCGCATCGAATCCGTGCGCTATCGGCGGGGAGATCAAGAGCTTAGTTTCGAGTGCGACCGTCTGTTCTCCACCATCCCTGCAACGCGGTTGGCCTCCTTCCTCGGCGAGAAGCTCGATCTTCGTTACCGCAACATCCAGCTTGTGTACCTGAACGTATCCAAGCCAAACGTTATGCCGTACCACTGGGTTTATTTTGGCGACGGCGACGTGGTGATCAACCGGATGGCCGAGTTCAAGCATTTTCACCCCGATTGGCCTGAAACCCCAAACTCCGTGCTGTGTGCGGAGGTGACCGTTGAAACGCCGCGACCGGAAGAGGACGTCCTGTCGGCTCTCCGACGCTACGACCTGCTCGACGCAGACGGACGTCCTGGATACCATGGTGCTGCCCGAGCGATACGGTTATCCGGTATACGATCGCGGCTTCGAACGGGTCAAGGAGCAGGCGGAACTGTTGTTCTCACGCTATGCCAACCTTCAGTGCGTCGGGCGTAATGCCGAGTTCCGCCATATCGAGGTCGACGAAGATCTCCTGTCCGCGATTGACTGCGTGAAGCAGTTATACGGCACGGCCTTTTAGGAGATCGCCGGATTGAACCGCCTCGTCAGCCTGCTCGCAGCGGTTCTCATCACGGCCGCAGCGCTGATCTTCGCGCTATGGGACGCCGATTTCACCGTCCTCTGGCAGACGCTGCTGTCGGGGCGGCCCTGGGTGCTGCTGCCGTTCCTGGCTGTGCTGGGGGTTTTCTTTCTTTCCAACGCCATCCGATGGACGCGGTTGCTCAACCCCTTTGGCTGCTTCAGCGCGCGGCAGGTACTGCCGTCGATGATGATCGGATTCGCGGCCAACAATCTGCTGCCTCTCCGCATCGGCGAGCTTATCCGGGCCTATCTGTTCGCGCGGGAGTTTCGGATCGCGAGAAGCGGCGTGTTGATGACCCTCGTGCTGGAACGCGTTCTCGATTTGGTCGCCATCCTGGCCATCTACGCGCTCGGGCTACAACTCCTACCGGATGCACCCGCCGCGATGCGCGCCGGACTTTGGCTCGCCACGTTGGGAATCGGGACGATCGCGGCAGCCGTGCTCGCATTCTCGATCATGCCGCAACGCATCAATCGTCTCTGGCTGTTGGTCTCGGCGAGAACGTCCCAGGCTGTGCAGGCGAGGGGAAGCACCTATCTCGAACAGTTCGCCAAGGCCCTGGCGCCGCTGCTCGTGCCGACCACGCTGTTGGCGCTGGTCGCTGAGTCGATCCTGCGGTGGCTGTTGGCCGCCGTGCTGGCCTGGCTCTGCGTGTATGCCTTCAGCGAGGCGATAGCCCCCGGGCTCGCCATGGTCGTCATCGGGGTCACCGCCCTGGCCGTGTCCCTGCCGAGCGTGCCCGGCTTCGTCGGCCCGATTCAGGCCGCCTTCGTTTTCGCATTGACCCCGTTCGGCATCTCCACGGAAACGGCCTTGGCAGCGAGCATTCTGTTTCTGCTCGGCCACTGGGTTCCGGTCACGCTCGCCGGGACGATGATGCTGGCGGCGCAACACCAGTCATTCAGGAGGCTGGGGCGGGAAATCAGCGTCTCTGACTGACCCGCATCGCGGCTCGTGCTCGCCCCAACAAGGCGCTCATGATTGGCCTCCCTCGCCAACATCGGCGCGCCATTGAATACCTTCAATCTCCATCGCTTACGATAGCAAACGACATCACATCCGGGTGCCGCGGCGAGCGCTGAATCGGTCAGCGTTTCTCCCCGGCGCCTTGCAGATATTCCCGCACCATGCCCCGGATCGCCTCACCTAAGTGGTGCCGCGGCTCGAAACCCAGGTCCCGGCGAATCTTGCCGGAGTTGTACCAGGCATCGCCGGTAAGCTTGCTCAGGCCCGAGCACGTCAGGGGCACGGCGCGAGCCGTCATCCGCTCCACCGCACTTCCCGCGCGGGCGGCAGTCGTCAACAACCACAGAGGTATAGTCCAGCGAGGCGCGGGACGGCCGAGTGCGAGCCGGATCTGCTCATAGAGCCAACGGGTGGAGTAGTCGCCACCGTCGCTCAGCAGGTAGACCTGCCCAGCCGCCTGCGGCAGCGAAGCCGCCAGCAGCGCCGCCCGAACCACGTCGTCGACGTGGATTGCCGAGCGCCGGTTCTCGATGCGCGGCCAGGGCGGGAAGCGGCGGCGTGCCACGGCGTCGATCATGCGCATGATATTTCCCTGCCCGGCAAGCCCGTAGACCATGGGCAGACGCAGCACCGCGGCGTGCAGATCGTGCTCGACACCCGCCTGTAGCACCATTCGCTCCGCCTCGAGCTTGGCGCGGCCGTACAGGGTGTCCGGCGCCGGCGGCGTCGACTCGTCAGCCGGCTCGCCGCCTGCTCCGGCGGCATCTCCCATGGCCTTGACGCTGCTCAGGTAGACCAGGCGCCGTACCCCGGCCGCGACGGCCTCCTCGACCAGGTTGCGGGTGCCTTCGGCGGTCACGGGCCAGTGAGCGGGGGCCTCGTAGATATCGGGCTCTCCCGGCGCCGGTGAGTAGCTCGCAAGGTGGAAGATGACCTCAATGTCGTTTAGCTCGCCAAGGAGGGTGCGCGCATCCGTGAGGTCGGCGCTGCGGCAGTCGACCCGCTGCCCGGGCCACAAGCTCGGCGCCCGCTTTGGGTCGCGGGTGAGGATCGAAACCCTGGCGCCCTGGTCCAGCAGCGCCACGACCAAGTGACGCCCGACCTTGCCGGTCGCGCCGGTGACCAGCACCGGGATGCCGGCGAGCGGAAGACTGTCCGGCTGTTGGCGCGTCATCTGCCCGTCCCGACGCCGACGAGTCGGCGCGCCCCGTTCACCACCAGGAGCAGCGCGAAATGCGCCCAGATGCCGGCCAGCACGAGCAGGCTGAAGGGCAACACGTGGTCGTGAAACTGGAACTTGCGGAAGAAGCGGGCCATCCCGCGATGCTTGTGCCACTCCACCGCGAGCGGGCGGCCGGTGCTGCACGTCCCCTTGTGGTGGACCACCTCGGCGTCCGGCACCAGATAGATGGCCCAGCCGGCGCGCCGGAAACGGACGAACCAGTCGAGATCCTCGCAGTGCAGGAAGTAGCCCTCGTCGAGCGGACCGACCTCGTCCAGGGCGCGGCGGCGGACCAGCATGAAAGAGCCCGAGATGGCATCCACCGGAGTCGGGGAGGCGGGCAGCGGCTCGCCCGTGCGGTTCAGGCGCTTGCCCGCGGTCAGCTTCGGCCAGATACGCTCCAGGTGGAGAAAGCGCACCAGGCCGACCCATGGGTCCGGAATGTTGCGCCGGCTGGCGACCTGCTCGCTGCCGTCGGGATTGCGGATCACGCAACCAGCCATGCCGGCGTCTGGGGTCGCGTCCATGAAGGCGAGCAGGCGGGGCAGGGTGTCGACGCCGACGATACAGTCCGGATTGAGAAACAGCAGGTAAGGCGCACTGGTCCTTTCTAGGGCGAGGTTGTTGCCGCGGGCGAAGCCGAGATTCGCGCGGTTTTCCAGAATGACCAGGCGCGGGTCCTCGCCGTGGCGCTCGCGCAGCAGGCGCAGGCTGTCGTCGGTGGAGCCGTTGTCGCTGACAAAGACCTCCAGGGCGAGCGGCGAGGCCAGGACGGCGCCGATGCACTCCGCAAGCAAGTCGCCGGCGTTGAAGTTGACGGTGACGACGCTGAGCGCAGGCTGGCGGTCACGAGTGCCACGGACGGGTCTTGCGCTCAAAGGGTCACCTCAGGCATCCAATAGCTCGGCCAGCGCCCGGCGCGCCGCCGCGAAGCTGAAGTGGCTCTCCATGACCGCAAGACCGGCCGCGGACAACCTCTCCCACAGGGCCTGGTCCCGATACAGGCGCAGCACCGCATCGGCGAAATCCTGGGGCTCGTCCGCGACCAGGACCGACTCCCCGTCCCGCAAGAACATCCCCTCACTCGCCTGCGAGGTGGCCACCACCGGCAGACCGTGGGCCAGGCTTTGATTGACCTTGCCCTTGACCCCCGCCCCGTAGCGCAAGGGTGCGACCGACAGGCGGCAACCGTCGAAGAACCGGCTTACATCGGGGACGTAGCCGAGGATGTGCACCGCGTCCGAGGCCAGTGCCCGGACCTGCGCCGGCGGGTCCGCCCCGATCACGGAGAACCGGATGTCCGGCTCCCGGGCCAGAATGCGCGGAAAGATCTCGCGGCAGAACCAAAGCACGGCGTCCGTGTTCGGCGGATGGGCGAAGGCGCCGATGAAGAAGATATCGCGCCGCTCCGAGAACCCTCGTCGGCTGCCGAAGATGCGGTGGATGTTCGATACGATCCGCACGTCCGCGCCCGGCGCCTCCCGCGCCAACAGATCGCGCTCCACCGCGCTGACGACCAGGGTCGTGTCCGCCCGGGCGATGAGATCGAGCTCCTCGCGCTTGCGACGCTCCGCGACGGAGCGGGTGGTCGTGTCGCCGGTCAGCTGGGCGAGACGCATCTCCCGCAGGAAGTGCAGGTCCACGGTATCGAAGACGATCCGCGCATTGCGGCAATGGCGCCGGACGGCGCCCATGAGGCGCGCCGCGGTGTCCGCGCGGCTCAGCATCACCAGGTCGTAACCGTCCCCGCACGCCTTCAGGTGTCCCTCGACCGAGCGGACGTACGGGCGGTAGAGCACCTCGACGCCCCGCCGCTGCAGGTCGGCGACATAGGGCTCGGGCGCCTCCAGGTTGGACGCGGCGAAGGTCACCTTGAAGCCCAGCTCCTGCAGAATGGCGAACAGGTTGACCATGCGCAGGGAGCCGGATTCCTTGTCGGGCGTGAGCATGTAGACATCGACGACCAGGGCGCGACGGCGGATGAGGCGCTCCTTCTGCCGCTCGAGGTCCTCGCCGCGCGGGCCGTGCGAGGCCAGCTGATCACGCCACCGCTCGAGGAACTTTTCCCGGTTGATCACCTGAAAACGCTTCATGCCGGTCGTAGAGGCCTCATCGGTCCCGGCGCTCACCCCCTCGAAGTGCACGACCCGTGACAGCGGCTGGTAGAAGACCCGGTAGCCGGCTGCCCTGACGCGAAACGCCAGGTCGGCGTCCTCGTAGTAGGCGGGTGCGAAGCCTTCGTCGAATCCGCCGAGCCGGTGAAACAGATCGCGCCGGATGGCGAGCGAAGCGCCGGAGACGTAGTCGCACTCGCGCAGGTAGCTGTACTGGGGCTTGTAGGGATCGTCCAGGTGTCCGTAATTCCAGGCGGAACCGTCCCGAAAGATGATCCCGCCGGCCTCCTGCTGGCGACCGTCCGGGTAGATCAGGCGGCTTCCCACCAGCCCGGCGTCAGGGTATGCCTCGAAGGTTCCGATCAACGCCTCGAGCCAGCCGGGCTGGACCTGGGTGTCGTTGTTCAAAAAGACCAGGTACTCTCCGTGAGCCCGCGCCGCGCCGGCATTACAGGAGCCGACGAAACCGAGGTTCTCCGCGTTGTCGATCACCACGAGACCTTCGAACCGAGACAACTCGGCGCGGGTTTCGTCGGTCGAGCAGTCGTCCACGACGATGGCTTCAAGAGCAACCGTAGAGCCTCGATGCTGCAGGGAGGCAAGGCAGTGGTAGGTGTGACGGTAGCTGTTGTAGACCGGGACGATGACCGAGACAAGCGGACGGCTCGGCTCCTGAAAGGACAGAGGCGCGAACGGGGGTTGCAGGTCAAGCAGCTCCGGCCGCCGATCGACCGACAGGGGCGTCGTCCGCAGGCGGCGCTTGATCTTTTCGATCAGAACTAGCGGCCCCTCCGTACGCAGCACGTGCCCAGCGCGGGGCAGGAAACGCGCGGCGAACCGAAGCTTCGCGGGAATCAAAGACGCGAAATTGGCCAGAGAACTCTCCTCGCGCAGCGGGGCTGGAGCCTTGCGGGCAACGATACGAGTCGACCCGTGATCTCGACCGCCTCCGACAACGCCCGCACGGGTAACCCTGTCTCACCGCGAGGTCGATATTCGCCGGAACCGCGCCCCGAACTCCGACCATTGGGCGCGGCTCACCCGATCGGGAAGAGGTTTTCGTGTATTATGTCACGGTTGCCGCTGCGCCGCCTGGAAAGCCGCGCTATCGGGCAAGGCGCGAGCGTCGCAGAATGGAGCCGTCAGACGCCTGATCCTACCGCTTCTCCTCGGCGCTGAACGAAGGTGTTCGGTAGCTGCGGCCGCAGGGACTTGAGTGATCGAGAAGCCTACATGATTCCGAATTCTTTGCGCCGAAGACTCCAAGCGGCCACCGATACACTGCGAGACATGTGGAGGACCCCAGGGGAGAGGCACGCCACCGGCATGGACGTGGCCGAGGTCGCCACGTACGAAGACTTCGTGCGACACCTAGAGGGCACGGTCCCGGAGCAACAGCTGCGGCAGGAAATCGAGCGCGGCCTGCTTTCCGGCGAAGAGGCGTTTCGCGTCCCCGGTTACTGTTACGTGTGCCGCAAGCCGTCACAACTTCTGGTCGACTATACCTACGCCGTCGAGATCGATGGCTTGCGCATACCCAACTGGCGCGAGGGCCTCATTTGCGACGGCTGTGGGCTCAACAACCGCCTTAGGGCGTCTTTGCATTTGTTCGACGGATACTGTGCGCCTGAGAAGAGCGATGCGATCTATATCACTGAGCAGACAACACCCATGTACCGCTGGCTCGTCGGGCGCTATCCGAACGTGATCGGCAGCGAGTACCTGGCGGACAAGGTCCCGCCCGGCGAAAAGGATGGCAACGGTATCCGCAATGAGAGCCTTACGCGGCTGTCGTTCCCGAACGAGCATTTCGACCACGTCCTTTCCTTCGACGTCCTGGAGCACATCCCCGACGTAGTTAGAGCGCTGCGCGAGTGCCAGCGGTGCCTGAAACCGGGCGGCAACCTGTTGTTTAGCGTGCCCTTTCTCGCCAACGCCCGGGAGACCCTGACGCGGGCGCGGGTTACGGAGACCGGCGAGCTCGAACACCTGCTCCCGCCCGAGTACCACGGCGACCCCCTCACCACGGACGGCTGCCTCTGCTTCTATCATTTCGGCTGGGACCTGATGCTGAAGCTGCGGGAAGCGGGGTTTTCCTCGGCTTGCGCGCTGCTCTACTGGTCCCGCGAACTAGGTTATCTCGGCGGCGAGCAGGTCATGTTCCTGGCGAGAAAGTAGAAGACCGAGCGGACATCTCCAGCGACACTGAGACGGCGACTTCGCTCACGGCAACGCCCCCCGCTATCCATTGATCCAGCTAGAATGCTGGAGTAGGCTCGCCATTCACCCGCCATCTAGGTTATGTACGCCAATCTTCCCGTTTCGCTGTGGCTGTTAGCACTAGTCTTGGTCGCGCTCACCTGTTTCGACATTTACTCCAGCCGCAAAGATCGAAACGAGCTTCGAGTCGCAATCGAGCAGCTAGCCGATACTCGTGCGGCGCCTCCGGCTACTACGGTGGGCTCGCGCTGTACAACGACGCCTACCGCGACATCGACGACCTATACAACAAGTACCAGGCCTACCTGGCGGGAGTTGCGGCCAGAAATGCTGCGAAACAAGCGTATGACCGAGCCGACCTTGCATACCGCGATTACGGCTGGACCTATTACGGATACTACGCGAGGCACTACGCGTACCGCGCCTGGCTGTATGCCTACCGCGCCGTGCCTCACTTGTGGAGCGTATACGTGGGAAGCGACCACGTTCGCGAGGCCAACGCGAACATGTACTGGGCATCTATTTACAATAGCTTAGCAACATACTACCTTGGATTCGCGGTCACGCCCACGACACCCTGACGTCCGACATCGACAACATTCGGTTTGACGCAAGGATTTCAGGCCGCTGCGTTCCTTAGCGACGGCGCATCCCGCTAACATGGAGTATCGCTTTTTCGCTTGAGATACGTGGCGACGAGATCCTATACGGTGGGGATTCGGGGAAGGCCGCGGGAAGGTCAGAGGGTGTCGCCGCTTCGCACTTCCCTGGCGGGCAGCGGCAGAAGATGTGGGGTGAGGGATTCGGATCGGCGCAGGCGTTGGTCACCGCGTGCCGGGGCCTCGGCTGCCTCGGGGGCGATTACATTCTTTTCATTGGAGGTGACGGCCGGATGCGATCGAGCGCCGAACGGGACGCCCGCGGGACTCTTCCCGCCGGACGCACCTTCGGTTACGGAGGCGAACCTAGTCCGACAGTGTGACCCCATAGGCCCGCAACGTCTCGCCGCGTCGCAGCAGGCACAGCAGGTGCCCTTGCACGAAAAGATTTGAGCTAGAGGCAACTGTCGCTGCGGCATTATCGTTGTCCCCTAGACCGGCAAAACTGGGACTACCGACGGTAAAAGCCTGGCTTACGATAACGGTGTGGTCCGCGGAGTTGGTGCCACCCGAGTCCTGCGCCTCCAGCACACGGATGGCGCACTGCACGCCGGACGGCGATGTACTCGGCATGAACACCGACGCCCACACGGTGATCTGGGGTGTGGCGAAGGTCGCTTGCACGTCCTGATCGATTGCCGGGAACGGACAAATCACATACAGGGGAGACGCCGCGTTGTTGGTGATACCGCTGCGGCTCCAGCTAAAGAGCGCGCCCTGCGCTACGTTTGCGGTCATGCAATGGGTGCCGTGATAAAAAGTCTCGACGGCCTGCGCCGAGAAGGTTACCGCCGACAGGATCAGGCCAGCGATAACACCGGCCAAGGATGCCCGTAGAGTGGATATTTTCATCGTTGTATCTTCCTAATGTCGCGAAGCGTCTTGGTGGTTAAATGAAGGTCCCTGAATGCTCGCTTTCCGGATGCCGCAGGCGATTATGGAAGCCCCTTTCCGCGTGACCTTCACCAATGACAACTGCCGTCCTGGCTATCCGGGAGAGATGGAGTCAGCAATACCTCTGGAGGCCCCGGAACGAGGTTCGCGGTTGCCGACAGTTTCAGTCTTGAGGACGAATGAGGTTCTGTCAATACTCGTATGAATCGGAAACAAATCCTGATCACCTTCGGTGCAGGCCTGCTCCTGGGGGTAGGCTTGTCCGTTGTGACCTGGTCCATCATTACGGCGCGTGGGCCGGAGACGGCTGCAGGCGGGCCCGAATCTATATCCGGAGAGGGCGCCGGGCGCATTGAGCAGGAGGTCGGTACGGACGCGCCCGCCCCTGGAGACTGGCATACCCTGGTGAACGCGATCGACGAGATCCAGGATGGTATCGAGAACCTGGACAAGCGCGTGGAGGCCATCGAGAGCCGCCCAGCGGTAGTCGCTTCCGCTCAGCCGGCCCCGGAACCAGCCGTCCACGACGTGGACGAGGTGCTCGACCAGCAAGACGCAGACACCCACCCCACCGCGGCACAACTCGAGAAACAGGCAGCGAGAAAGGCCTATTACGAGTCCTTGGAGCAGGCCATCTGGACCGCGCCGGACGAGGCATTCACGGAGGACGTCGCGACCTCGTTCCGGGAGATGGTGGCGAGCCGCGAGGACTGGGCCGGCAACGCGTCGATCGAGGTCGCTACCTGCGGCGGATCGTACTGTAAGCTGGTGCTCAACTACGACAACGACATGGACCCCACCGCCCTGTTCGAGCTGGACGCCGGGGTCTTCCTGTGGAACAAGGACCTGCCGACGGCGACCGCTTACAGCGAAAGCCTGCCCGATGGCACCACCAACATGGTCCTCTACTTCGCGCGCAGGGGCGCCGATCTCCCCGTGTTACCGTGACCCAAGGCGGATTCGCACTGGCTTTCCGTTCGAGTACCCACCGGCTCCTTTACAGACCCGGCAACCCTGGAGCCGGCTCGGTTGAGCGTCCTAACCCAGTCGTTCGCTGTGTTGCGTCGGCCCACGCGGGTCGTCTTCCGACCCCGTCTCCTATTGCTCTGGCAACGGCATGTCGCCCCGTGAATCAGCCACTGCCTCCGCCAGGCTCGCCTCGACGAACATCACCGCCCGCGTAGCCTTGCCGCGGTCTATTCCGAGGTGATACCAGGAACATGCATCGGGGAACCTGAATGCGAGCTCGACCTTGCCGTCCGCTGGGATCCGAGAAGCGGCCACCCTCGCCTGCAACCTCGTGGGGCAGGACGCGCCATCTCCCAGGTTGCGATGGGCGCACGGTTGGCAAAGACCTCCACGCGCTGTCGGGGAAGCAGCTCACGGTGCAGCAATGGGAGGAGCTCTAGCTCCAGCAACAGATCCTGGCTGACCCGGCCGTCGAGCCGGAGGTTCAGCACCGACTCGTGGTCCTCGTTCCAGACCCCGTTCGCCCCCGGCGCACTGAATCCAAGGCTTGAAAAGGGTCGCGCATTGCCCTCAGCACCGAAACGCAGAGGCGTACCTAGTGCATAACGGGGACCCTGGCCGGTGAAGAGCTCTCGCCTTAGCGCATCGATCTGGGCGCTGACCGCCTCCTGATTGCGACCCTTACTCACCGCCTACGACCTCGGCGATTCTGGCCCGCCGCTCCGGAAGGTCGTCGGCCCCGATCGCGAACGGCTCGAGGTGCGGGTACTGGCGCGTGGTCAGTGGGTTGAACACTACCCGGGCCACGCCGATGTCGACGCCCAGGCGCACGATATCGCCCAGCTCCCCAATGTTCAGGCGGGTCACGCACACGTTGAGCTCGATCTCCACCAAGGGGTTCTGCGCGCGCTTCTGCCGAATATTCTTCATTACGTTCTCGCAATCGGAGCCAACGCGTCGTGCCTCGAAGACCTCTTTGCTCTGGCCGTCGAAGCTGACGCAGATCACGGAGAACTTGCTCAGGTCGCGTTCGTCTTGTGCAGCAGACTCGCGTTCGTGATCATGTCGACCAGCACGCCGTGGCTCGTCGCGTAATTGGCGATCTTGCCGAGCTGGAGTGACAGCGTGGGCTCGCCGATGACCTGTGTCGCGAGGTTCTTCGCGAACTTCAGCACCGGAAGCGTGCGCTCGACGGTCTGGTCGTCGATCTCGAAGTACGCGGGGCGCTTGTCGTAGTGCCCCCCCTGGGGGCACATGGTGCAGCGATAGTTGCACGCGCTGGGCGTTTCCAGGGTTATGCGCGACGGGCGTGTCTGAATGCAGGTGCGCTGAAGAAGGATCTCCAGGTGGTTCGCCTGACGATTGAGGAATTTGTGCGTCCGCGAACGGCAAATTCGCTCCACGGCCTCCCACGGGCTCAGACCCTCCGAGGATCGGACGAGAGGGTGCGCGCGGGCGGTGGCCTCGACCTTGTCCTTCTCTTTCTGGCGGCAATAGATCTTGTTGGCCAGATCGCGGGACACCTTCCGGATCTCGTCGAGATCGGTTCGCCGCGGGATCATCATGCGGCGCGCCTCCAGAAGCGCCTCTCTCCCTCCTTCCTGCTCCTGCTTCGCCAGCGCAGCGTCCGCGAATTCGTGCAGGTCCTGGCCGCTGCCGTCAGCGAAATAGACCGCATCGGCCTTCGCCAGCATCGCCGCGCACTTCTTCTCCAACCGCGACCTCAGCTACCCGGGAAGCCCGGACTGGGAAATAATGGAATGGTCCGCCCCGCTCCTCCAACGCGCCCGATGTGGGCACAATTCTCGACGTGAGCAAACACAGTCGAGACCGAGGTAGCGGAGCAGACCATGAGCGAGCATAGCAAAGAGGCAGTCATCCGGGTGTTGGGTATCGATCTGGCCAAGCGCAGCTTCCACCTGTTCGGCGTTGATGGCGACGAGCGGCAGGTGCTTAGCAAGAAGCTGAGCCGGGCGCGTCTGGGCGAATTTGTTGCCAATCTGCCGCCCTGTACGGTGGCGATGGAGGCCTGCGGGAGTGCGCACGAGTGGGCGCGAAGGTTTCGCCGTTACGGGCACGAGGTAGGCTTGATCGCGCCGCAGTTCGTCAAACCGTTCGTGAAGTCCAACAAGAACGACGCAGCTGATGCCGAGGCGATCTGTGAGGCCGCACAGCGGCCGAATATGCGCTTCGTCGCCGTCAAGACGATCGAGCAGCAGGACATCCAGGCCATCCATCGCATGCGCAGCCTGGCCGTGGATCGGCGCACCGCGCAGATCAACCAGATTCGCGGCCTGCTGTTGGAGTAATGCATCGAGGTCGTCAAAGGGCGCGCGGCCATGCAACGGCGCCTGCAGCA
Source organism: uncultured Gammaproteobacteria bacterium (assembly GCA_963698495.1). Taxonomy (GTDB): domain Bacteria; phylum Pseudomonadota; class Gammaproteobacteria; order Chromatiales; family Chromatiaceae; genus CAVORB01. The sequence continues at coordinate 49,460 of CAVORB010000021.1, forward strand.
GATCCTGGAGGATGACGAGAACGGCCTCAGCGAGCGCTTCCGCGCCGAGCTGCACGGCCTTGCGGAGGAGTTGCGCCACCTGAACGAACGGGTGGCCCATTACGACGCACAGATCGAGGCGATCGCTCAAAGCGATGCGCAGGCGCGCCTGCTGATGACGATCCCGGGCATCGGCGCCAAGGCAGCAACGGCGCTGCTTGCAGCCATCGGCGAGGACCCGACCTGGTTGAAAAACGGCCGTGGTTTGGCCGCTTGGATTGGACTGGTGCCGCGCCAGCACTCCACGGGCGGGCGTGATCGACTGCTCGGTATCAGCAAACGTGGCGATGTGTACTTGCGCAATCTTCTCATCCATGGCGCCTGTGCCGTCCTGCGCTGGGTCGAGCGTAAAGAGGACCGCATCAGCCGCTGGGCGACGGCCCTGAAGGCACGCCGGCACGCCAACGTCGCCGTCGTGGCCATCGCCAACAAGATGGCGCGGATCGCCTATGCGGTGATGGCCGCGGGCAAGCCTTATGACCCGGCCATTGGGGCCTTGGCGAAGGGCTGATCGACACCAGCACATTCTGACATCGCAACGGCAGAGCACCGATCGCTCCCACCCAGCGTACAGAGCACGAACGAGTTGCGAAGAGTGAACATCACTGTGATGGCATGAAAGGCAAGTCCTGCTTTCCCGAAAACCTGCTGTCGCCAACAGCCGGCTATGCCGAGACTGAGGAAATGATGAGGACGGGAATGCCCGCGGATTCCATCAGGGCACGAGGGCCGGCAACGCCGCCTCAATACGATGCCGGATATATGACCGCAACGCCTCCTTCAGTCAGACAGCGATTTCCTCTTGCCCCGCGGGGCGGACCATATATGGCGACAAGTTCTTCTGTGCCCCGGACGCCCTGCGTCCGCCCCCGCGCCCGACTTCCTCGTTGGGAAGCCGCGCGCGACGGCTCCCACAAATGGCTCGACGGCGTATCGGATGCGCGTGCATAGGCCCTTCGCTCGCTCCGGGACCTGCGGCCCCTGCGCCGCTACGGCCCCACGCACGCGCCTACGCCTGCCGGGGACTACCCGCCTCGTGCTTCGCACTTCCCTGGCGGGCAGCGAGGGTATGGTGCGCCATGACGAAGTGATAACACCGAGCACCCTGCCAACGATTTAAGTCGACCTCATGGAAAACCAGTTGGGCGACCACACCCTCTCGCTCGGCATTTTTTCCCCCTTTGTAACCGCAGGTCTGACAGCTCAGTACGATCGATGAGAATATCCCGAACACCAAGCTCACGCAGTCGCTTGACGATCGCTATTTCTACCACACAGTCGCCGGAGCCAATGCTGAGCACTCGCAGGGTGCCGGTGTTGGCCGCAGCTTGATCTGCTAAGGTGCTGATATAGCAATCAAAAAGGCTCTGCACACCCGGAAAGACCTCGCGAGCCCGAGGAAGAACGTAGCGCCGCATCCAGTAGTAGCAGGAGGGGGGAAGCCGGATCAGCGTCGACTGATCCCCAAACTGCGCAATCTGCTGTACCCGCTTACGCGCGTACTCCTCCTCCATGCTCCGCTTAGTAGGGCATTCGGCGTCTCCCTGGGATGGAGCGGTCCGCGCCTTTTCGATATCCGTCATTGATGGTAACCGGTTGGACTTACGATGATCCCTTGGTCACTCGTATCCAAAGTACTTTAGCTCCGCACGCGCGATGCGCAACGCACGTCGCTTTTCCAGCCAGCTCAGGAACTCACGCCATTCGCCGGAAATACCGCGCCGAATATTGCTTCCTACCGCTTCTTCACCTCTCTTCCTTCCACCGGACATGACCTCAAAGGAGGTGCTTGCTTGGATGCTTGCTACCACATCGCTGTCGCAATCGAGCCCAAGCGATTCGAGAAGTGCGGTGAATTGTGCGCTGAAATCTTCGAGAAGATCCTCATATCGAAGCACGTACAAGCGACCCGCCTCCGCTTCGGCTTGTATCAGGCGTGCCGCCTGCACCCAATGGTTTAGTCGGTCCCAGTAGGAGTATTTCTGAAGGCCCCACACCTTTTCGAAATGCGTCTTGTTTCTGACGTAATCCTCGAAGCGTATGGCGGAGATTGCCATATCACGGCCATCCCTGATGATTGCGACTCGGCGTGCACCCGGGAGCAGGCTTTCGACAAGGTTGATATGGTTGATCTGATCCGCGCTTTTGAGCACGAACCTCACCTTATCACCCCCCCCAAAGTTCAAGTGCGCACGGCAAAAACTATCAATGGCGATTTTTGCGTCCGGCTCTTCGATAGCTTGCACCACTTCCCGCTGTGACGCCTCATCGAGAGACCAAAAGGTCACGTACCAGTCAGTTTTCGTCCCGTGCCCACGCATTTTTTCTCTGTTCGTCAGACGATAATCCGTGACGGCCTGACTTTGCTTAACATTCACGCGGCGTCCGGCGTTTGCAATCAAAAACTCATACAGCTCGTCTCCTGTCTTCGACAGCGACTCCGTTACAACGTCCGGTGCTAATCGGCCATAGTTCGTAGCGGCGAAGATGTACCTGAGGCGATCTTCCCGACTCTTGGGAATCAATTGGCTCTGCTGCTCGTCGGCAAACGCGCGAACAATGTCAAATTCCGGCAACGCCAGCGCATCCGGATGTTTTCCCAAAGCCAAGGACAACCACGACGTCCCGCACTTGTACAGTCCAACGATTAGGATCACGTTGCGATCACGCGGGGGAGTTGGTATGGATGTACTCATGTACTACGTCCGTCTCGATGCGGCCATCCACTGGATTCTAGAACAGGAACGTAAAGCGCCGAAAACCCTTCGAGAATACGCACCTATCGCAGGGTTATCAACGGTGACGGTGACCAGTTACGGCTACAACACGCTGGATGATTCCGCGCGGGGGAGCAGCGCGCGCTGTTCGACCCGGGGCGCCCGTGAGCACAGCGGCGCCCGGAATTCGGGTATGCCGGAAAAATGTCATATGTCTTCCATATTCATCTTAGGATCTCCCTGCCCCGGAGCGTCGCTGGCGCCTGTGCCCCTGGGGCACCCGTAACAACGTAAAGGTGCTTCTGCAGCGCAATTAGTTCACCCTCTTGCGGTCCAATTTGCAGCCGCCCTGTGGGAGATGCAGCGGTAACGTGAAATACTCTCGTCGTCCCTCCCTTCGGTTCTCGCTCAAGACCTCCTCGAAGAACATCTGGGCATAGCCGACGAGAGACTAGCACACGAGCCACGAGGATCGCTCGAACCGTTACCCTGGACAAACGCGGCAGGGAGAGCATCCACAGGACAACGGACTGCTTCGGAGCTAGACCCGTTGGGTGAAGACAAAGCGGATATGGGTAGACGCGAGGCGGATCAACTCGTACTTTGTCTCAGCCTTTATCGTGCGTGTACGTTTGCCGGAGCGACTCATCGACTCGTCTGGCCGCTTCAAGAAGGCCAGAGTGGGCTGTGCTTAGCCCACGAACCGGCGCGCCTGACTGCCCAGGCCAAGGCACTTCTGTATACGGAGGCGATCTCGCTGGGGAAACTGAAGGTCCGGGGGCGCTTCCGCGGGAGGCTGGCTCCACGCCAAGCTTCGGTTACGTGGGATTCTGGGATTTTTTGAGGAACATTTGCGCCTGCGCGCGCCGCACCGCTCTTGCCCCAAGAGCGCCTGGTATCAGGGAGCACATTCTTCGCGGTGCCAGGAGATTCGACAGATTCTTGTCAGGTAGAAACTAATGACTTCCGAACCTCGCCCCATCTTCATCGTTGGCTCTCCTCGTTCTGGCACGTCGGTATTCACCTGGTGCCTCGGACGGCATTCCAACATCATTCTGCTACCGGAGACGAACTGGATCGCGCTGTTCGCGTGCTATGTCAGGCCCTTCCATACGAGGGGCTGCGTACACGGAAGATACTCCCACCTTTCTTCCCACGGAATATCCTTGGAGACTTTCGCCGAAGAGGTCGGAAACGCCGCACATGCGATTGTCATGCGTGGCTTTGAGGGACGCTGGGGTCCGCTCCGAGAGAAGATGCGCCGAGGTCTTCCTATCGTCGAAGCGACACCGCTTGGGGACGTGCCAGCGTCGGCAACACCGCTGCGTATATTCAACCGTTGGGACGACCCCAAGCGACGATGGGTAGACGGAGCCCCGATCAACTCCCTCTACATACCTAGTCTGTCGCTTCTGTTTCCTCACGCCAAGTTCATTCACATTATTCGAAATCCGGAGAAGGTTGTTGGCTCCCTGGTACACTTTGACAAGGCGGGTGGTCGACCTTATGAGGTCACGGAAGCAATCAATACCTGGCTGAACTACACGCGCGCGTGCCTCTACGCGGAATCCCTGTATACCGGCGAGCGGGTCTGCCGCGTCCATTTCGACGAGCTGATCGGTCGCTCGGAGGCTACGCTCCGTCGCTGTCTCGGTTTCGTCGGCGAAGATTTTCAGAATGAGTGCCTTGAGCCGTTGACCAAAAAAATCAACAGTTCCAACGTGGATGACGAGGACATGTCAGACCTTTTTCAGAGCCTGCGGGATCACGCTGCTTTTGCAGATGCGACCAGCCTCTACAATTCGACTCTCCAAACCGACTGGCAAATAACGGAAGATCAGGATGAAGCTCAGTCTCAGCTAGCGCATTTCGACAGCTATCGACTGCCGGTCTAATCACAGCACGATAAGGTGCTCATGGGGACGGCGCCGAGCACTGCTACAGACCAATACTGGTGGTGCGGAAAAGACCATCCGGCCGTCCACCTCCGTTTCCTCAACCGCGCTTTCATCTCTATGAGACGATAAGCGACCAGGTACAGGCCTCCGAGTATCGGAGTACGCTTTTTGTAAAAGAAAGATTGTCTATTTTCGATTCCAATGATTTGGCCATCACAACGAAGACGCCCGATCATCTTTCCACACATCCCGAAATGTGGCGGAACGACGTTGCTCAGCCAATTGAAGGATTCGGATCTCCGGATCTTTCTTGACTATGATGCCCCACCTCACTTTCGCGCATTCGAGCGCCAGCTGTGTGATCGCCGAAATCTGGAATGCGCATTTCTGGATTTCAAGCATTTCGACGTGGTCTTTGGACATTTCCCGGTATGTCGATATCAGCGACCCCATTATCGCTATGTTACACTACTGAGACACCCGCTGGAGCAATGCCGTCAACTTAGCATCAACCTACGGAAATCGTTAAAATATCAGCTCCGATCTTCACCAGGGGATACAAGCGTGAACAAGCACGAAGCCACCAAGCTCACGGCCTGCGAGGCGGAGAAAGCCTCGGTCATTTGAATCTGTTTATGCCTGCATCAAGGATTCTTTGAGCAATCCCAGGTTCATCGCGCGTTTCCGTCTGCGGGTCAGCGCATTCACGCGGCAACGCGATCTCCCGTTTCACCGGCTGGTGGCGTTCATGCTCAATCTGCGCAAGGGCAGTACCGAGCAGGAATTGGCCGGTTTCTTTGCGACGGTGCAAGAGCAGCCGGTGGCGACAGCGGTTCCGACTCGGGCGGCCTTCAGCAAGGCCCGCAAGGGGCTCTCGGAGAAGGTGTTCAGCCACTTGAATCAGCTGGCAATCGAGACGTTTCGCGCCGGTTGGTCCACACCGTTGTGGCAGGGATTTCGCCTGCTGGCCGTTGACGGGACGAGCTTCCGTCTGCCGCGCGGGGAGGCGTTGGCGCGTGCCTTCGGGGAGCAACCGAGCGGGCCGACGCTGGCGCGCGCCTCGATCCTCTACGACATCGCGCACGACCTGGTGGTCGATACCCAGTTGGCCGCAACCTGCGTGGGCGAGCATGAGCTGGCCATCGCGCATCTGGCGGCTGCGCGCCCCGGCGATCTGCTGATCTATGATCGCGGCTACCCGGCTTTCTGGTTCTTCGCCCTGCATCTGGCCCAGGGGGTCGATTTCTGTATGCGCCTCTCGCGCAGCAGCTTTGCGGCTGCCAATGCGTTCTGGGAAAGCGACGAGGTCTCCCGGGTCGTCACGCTGACGCCCTCCGCCGAGCAGCGCCGCGCCTGCCGCGATCAGGGGCTGGCCGCCGAGCCGATCCGCGTCCGGTTGGTGCGCGTGCGGCTCAAGGGTGGCGAAACCGAGGTCTTGGCCACCTCCGTCTTGGATGAGCAGCGCCTGCCCGCGCGCCTGTTCGGCTCAGCTCTACCATCGCCGCTGGGGCGTGGAAATATCCCATTGAAGAAACCGCTGTAGAGGAGTTTTTGACAAACCAACAATCGCCGCCAATACTTAGCTGTAAGGCATTGTTGGAGCTCGCGAAATGTCTGGAAGGCGGGCATGAAAGACAATCCCCCGGTGAACTGGGGTCGGCTGCCTTCCGTGAAACGCCAACGCCTGATCGTTCTGCTCGCCGAACTGGTGCAGCGCCGTCTCGATCCACCACCGGCGGGGGAGGAGAAGGCCGATGAGAACCTGCACCGCGTCATCGCATCCGAGGGGTGCGGACCACTTGGGCGGAAAGATCCAGTACGCTCACCTCGATCGGCTCGCCGTGGTCTATGTCCGGCAATCGACGATGCAGCAAGTCGATCGGCATCAGGAGTCGACCCGCCTACAATATGCACTGGTGGATCGGGCGATCACCCTGGGTTGGCCCCAATCGCAAGTGATCGTCATCGATGAGGATCTCGGACGTTCCGGAAGCACAGCGGAAGGGCGGCCGGGCTTCCAGCGCTTGGTGGCGGAGGTCGGACTGGATCATGTCGGATTGGTCCTTGGCATTGAGATCTCACGGCTGGCCCGCTCCTCGCGGGATTGGTACCAGTTGCTCGAGGTCTGCGCCGTGTTCTCCACCCTCATCGCCGATGCCGATGGGCTCTATGATCCGACGACCTACAACGACCGCTTACTGCTGGGATTGAAGGGGACGATGTCGGAAGCGGAGTTGCACATCCTCAAGCAGCGTATGCTCGAGGGCAAGCGCGCCAAGGCACGGCGCGGGGAATTGGCGCTGCGACTGCCGATGGGCTATGTCCGCCACCCCTCGGGCGAGGTCATGAAAGACCCCGACGAGCAGGCCCGGGGGGTGATCGAGACGGTATTTGCGCAATTCGAGCGTCGTGGGACGCTCAACGCCGTTTTGCGCTATTTGGTCGAGCAGGATCTTCGCCTGCCGTATCGTCTGCCCGGCGGTTCGCGCAAAGGCGAGATCGACTGGCGCCGCCCAGCCCGTATGACACTGAGCAATCTACTGCGCAACCCCACCTACACTGGCGCCTACGTCTACGGACGCCGCCCCATTGATCCGCGGCGCAAGAAACCAGGTCGAGCTTCGACGGGGCGAACCGTGACCGTGCCCGAGCAGTGGGAGGTGCTGATCAAGGACCGGCTACCCGCTTACATCACCTGGGAGCATTACGAACGCAATCTCCAGCAGCTGCAATCCAATACGGCCCAGGGACTTGGCGTGGTACGCAAGGGTCCTTCCCTGTTATCCGGATTGCTCATCTGCGGACGCTGTGGTTTGCGGATGGCGACTCGGTACAACAATAATTGCCGGGGGCTGCGTTACAGTTGCGCGCGCATGGCCGTGGACTACGGCGAACCACTGTGCCAGTCGCTGGCCGGTGAGGTCCTGGATGAGGAAATTCGCCGCCTCGTCTTCGAGGCTCTGCAACCGGCGGCCCTGGAGATTAGTCTGCAGGTTGCCGAGGACCTCGAAGCCGAACGCGCCCGCCATCGGACGCAATGGGAGCAGCGTCTGCAACGTGCTAGCTACGAGGCGGAGCGCGCCGAGCGCCAGTACCAAGCCGTGGAGCCGGAGAATCGCTTGGTGGCGCGCACGCTGGAGGGGCAATGGGAAGCCGCCCTTCAGGCGCAAGCCGCGCTGCAGAGCGACTATGAGCGTTTCCTCGCCGCTGAACCCAGCCCCTTATCGGCCGAAGAGCGAGAACGAATCCGTCGCCTTGCCGCCGACATTCCTGCCATTTGGCACGCCGCCACCACCATGGACGCAGATCGTCAGGCGATCGTGCGGCAACTCATCGAGCGTGTCATCGTCACCGTACTTGACGACAGCGAAAAGGTGAACGTCGAGGTGCACTGGGCTGGTGGCCACCGCACCCGTGCCCGAATCACCCGGCCGGTGGCTCGGCTCGAGCAATTGAGCTACTACCCACAGCTGCTCGCCCGGGTTATTTCCCTGCACGAAGAGGGCATGGCCTGCACCGAGATCGCCCGCCAGCTCAATGCCGAGAAATGGCGACCGGCAAAGCGGCGCAAGACCTTCACTGGACCCATGGTCGCAACATTTTTGACACGCCAAGGGCTCCACAGCGGCACGCCAAAGCAGCGACATACGACCGATCTACAGCGTGATCCATGCGAGTGGCTTCTCAACGACCTGGCACGCGAGCTCGACATGCCGCCGGCCACGCTTTTCAGCTGGATCACCAAAGGTTGGGTCCGCGCCCGCCAGGCTGAGCATAGCGGCCGCAAGCTCTGGTTGGTCTGGGCCGATGAGGCCGAATGCGAACGTCTGCACGCACGTCGCAAGGAACGTCGTCGATGGAGCCGGCACATCCGGATCAGCGACGCGAATTCGCCCGCGAACCCCGGATAACACTTTTATGGAGGCAACATGGCTGGCAAGTGGAGGAGAGCTACAAGCGTCAGAAACGCTGGGCCGAGATCGAGAATCTCTCCGGATACTCCGTGCTCGCCGTGCGCCAGGACATGCACGCGAAGATCTTGGCGATGAATCTGGCAGCGATGGTCCGAAACGTCGCCCAACTCATTGCCGAGCGGCTCTTTGCTCACCGTCAGTTTACCTACCAGGTGCGCGGCTGCAGCACGCTCTCGGCGATGAAGAACAACCTCGTGCGGCTCCTTTTCGCCGACCCCATCGCTCGACAACGCCTCGTGGAGACGTTGATCCAACAGCTATCGAGCGCTGTCGATGCCGTCAGACCCGATCGCAGCTTTCCCCGCAACAAACCCGGAAAGCTCAAGCCTGGATTCCATCCGGCTTACAAGCGAGCGGCTTAAGTTGACGGCATTGGCCAAGGCCCGCGCTCGCGGCTATCGCACGACCCGCAGCCTGATCACCATTGCCTACTTGATCGCCGGTAATCTCGTACACCTTCCGGTTTCACCCTATGTCCGGCAACGCTCGGCGCTCATTTCTTGAGGGTCGGAAACGTTGCCCACACGATTCGCGAAAGAACCAAAGGCTCTCTTTCGTCTCGTGTGGGTAACAGGGACAGAGTGCATTGATTTACGCGCCGGCAATTCGCGCTGGGGCGGTGCGGTAGGGTGACGCCGGCAAGTGAGTCAATCGGCCGGCGACCAGATAGGCGATGGTGATCAGGTGGCGGGTGGTGCCGTAGCCCCTGGCCTTGGCCTTCGCGGCCTGGATGAGCGAGTTGGCCGCCTCGACGCGACCGTTGGTGAGCTTGGAGTCGAAGGCGTTGAGGATACCTTGCCAATGCTGCTTGAGGGTGGCGGCGACCTTCTTGATCGGCGCCAGGCGGCAGCGCCGGGCCCAGCTGTACCAGCGCTGGAGCGGCGGCTCGGCCTGTGCCGGGGAGTTGGCGGTGCGGAAGATCTCGCGCAGGGCCTCCTTGATGCGATAGGCGCGGTGGGTTTTGAGATTCAGCGCCTTGATGTCGGCGTAACACACGATCTGCTGGCGGCTCCAGGCGTGCTTGTCTTTCAGCCAGAGGTAGCGGGTACGCCGCAGTTGGGGCGCGCCTTTGACCTCTTGGCGGCGGACCTCGTCGACGGCCTTGTTGAGGAGCTGGATGACGTGGAACTCATCGAAGGTGACCTGCGCCCACGGCAGATGCTCGCCCACACCGGCCTGATAGCTGGCGGACATGTCGATACAGATCTCGCGGACGTTCTCGGCGCAGGCGCCGTGGGCCTCGAGGTCGTCGGCAAAGTGCCCGAGCACTTCGGCCTTGCGCCCCTCACAGGCGTAGAGCAGGCGCGCCTGCTCGAGATCGTGGAACAGACTGATGTAATTGTGGCCGCGCCGGGCGGCGGTCTCGTCGAGGCCGATGGCGCGCGCAGCGGAGAAGTCCTCCCGTGCGCGGGCCCGCTCGACATAGTGGTCCAGGGTGCGCCACAGGCGCATGTCGCTCACACCGAGCAGGGCCGCGACCTGGCGTACCGGCATGGCCTTGCACAGCGTCACCAGCAGCGCCTCCATCAGCAGGGTGAAGCCGCTGTTCTCACGCGCCCAGGGCACCGGCACCTGCGAGGTCTTCTGGCAGTCGGCGCAGCGCACTCGCGGCACCTTGGCGTGGATATAGGCCTGGAACTGGAAGAAGTTCAGATGCCGCCAGGTACGCTCGCGGGTGTCATGGACCGGTTGGCCGGCGGCACCGCAGTGCGGACAGGCGAACTGGGCCCCGTGCATGAAGGCGACATCGAAGTCGATGCGTCCGCCACCCGGGTCGAAACGCACATCGACGACTTCCCAGGGCGCCTGCAGGCCCAATGCGGTGGTGAACAACGACAGCTGCTCCAAACTCACGCCCTCATACGCCGACTAAAGAACCCCCAGTGTCAGGATAGATGTCGCCTCCTACCGGGAGATTGTGTGTGAGTATGGGGCATCATAGTAGCCGAGGGTTTTGATACAGGCTGACGGCCAACGGGAGGGAGCCGGTAGGGCGACCGGACGTTGGCCGTCAGCGGACGCGGTGCGAATCCCCTGGGTTCTCGATCAAGGCGACTGTCGATGGCGATAAAGTATTCCCCGGAATTCAAGTCCAGCATCATTGCCAAGATGCTGCCCCCGAACAATGTCAGCGTGCCGGATCTTGCCGGCGAGACGCAGATCCCGAAGGACACTCTGTACTGCTGGCGCGCCAAGGCCCTGAAGGATGCCGACGGCGCTGTGCTGGCCGCGACAGCCAAGGGTGTATTGAGCAGTGAGGAGAAGTTTGCGGTGGTGCTGCAAGCGGCGAGTCTCAACGAGACGGAACTGAGCGCGTATTGCCGCCGAAAGGGGCTGTACCGTCAAGAGATTGAGGCGTGGCGCGCCAGCTGCATGGCGGCCAACGCGACGGTTTCCGGCAAGGCCGAACGGGCCGAGGTGCGTGCACAGAAGCTGGAAATCAGGGAGTTGGAGAAGGAGCTGCGGCGCAAGGAAAGGGCATTGGCCGAAGCGGCGGCGTTGCTGGTTCTCCAAAAAAAAGTCCGCGCCCTCTTTGCGGAGCCCGAGGACGGAAAATCGAGCTCGAAGAGCGACGAACGGTGAGTGCGTTGATTGATGATGCCTGCGCCGCCGGAGCGCGCCTGGAGCAGGCGTGTACGCTGCTCGGCTTGTCGGTGCGCACGCCGCAGCGCTGGCGCGCCGAGGGCGCCGTGAAGGGCGATGGGCGAGCCCAGGCGGCACAACGATGCCTGCCCGCAAACCGACTCGCCGCGGCCGAGCGCGAGGCGATCCTGGAAGTCGTCAATCGCCCGGAGTACGCCCGTATGCCACCGAGCCAGATCGTCCCCGCGCTCGCCGATCAGGGCTGTTACATCGCCTCGGAGTCGACCTTCTACCGGGTCCTGCGCGAGGCCGGGCAACTGACCCCGCGCGGCAAGAGCCGCGCACCGACACATCGGCGCCCGGAGCCGTTTCAGGCTACGGCGGGGAATCAACTCTGGAGTTGGGATATCACCTATCTGGCGACCACCGTCAAAGGTATGTTCTTCTACCTGTACCTGATCATGGATGTCTTCAGCCGCAAGATCGTCGGCTGGGAAGTGTTCGATCGCGAGTGCGCCGGGCATGCCGCCGCCGTCTTCCACAAGGCCCATCTGCGCGAGGGCGTCGGCGCCGACGACCTGGTCCTGCATTCGGATAACGGGGCACCGATGAAGGGCGCCACCATGCTCGCAACGCTTCAGCGCCTCGGCGTCGTCCCTTCGTTCAGCCGCCCCTCGGTGAGCAACGACAATCCCTTCTCCGAAGCGCTATTCAAGACCCTGAAGTACCAACCGGATTTTCCCGCCCGGCCCTTCGACAGCCTCGCTACCGCTCGCCAGTGGGTCTGTGGATTCGTCCACTGGTACAACGAGGAGCACCACCACAGTGCCCTGAAATTCGTGACACCGGCACAACGTCACCGCGGCGAGGATGCCAGGCTGCTGACGGATCGACATCTACTCTACGAGGCGGCCAAGCAGAAGCGTCCAGAGCGCTGGAGCGGATCCACGCGAAACTGGGTGCCTGAGAAAATCGTCTCTCTAAACCCTGGCAGACCAGCCAAAACGGAGGTCGATGTCACAGAAAAGGCGGCCTGATTTGTGCGACATCTTCCTTGACAACGACCGGCACCGGCACCTGCGAGGTCTTCTGGCAGTCGGCGCAGCGCACTCGCGGCACCTTGGCGTGGATATAGGCCTGGAACTGGAAGAAGTTCAGATGCCGCCAGGTACGCTCGCGGGTGTCATGGACCGGTTGGCCGGCGGCACCGCAGTGCGGACAGGCGAACTGGGCCCCGTGCATGAAGGCGACATCGAAGTCGATGCGTCCGCCACCCGGGTCGAAACGCACATCGACGACTTCCCAGGGCGCCTGCAGGCCCAATGCGGTGGTGAACAACGACAGCTGCTCCAAACTCACGCCCTCATACGCCGACTAAAGAACAAACACCCGTTGCCGGAGCGACCGTCCCGGCGGCCTCCGTGTGGACAAAGCGTGAATGTCGCAAGCGAACGTGCGGACAAGCCGGGGACAACTCGCGGCAAGCCTGAGGCGAACTGCGCCGGGATCGGGAAGGCGAGTGGCCCCCACCTTGCCCGCACTCATTCACCCTTTGCCCACACTCCGCCGCGCCACCCCCGCTGCGAACCGAGGACGCCTGCGGCGCAACAACAGCAAGATTTTTTCAAAAGGGTAGGAAGAATACCACCGCTACCCACACGAAACGCGACAGAGGCGAACCTAATCGCGAGCGAGGGTGGGTAAGATTGACATCGAATAGGGGCTCTTTCCGCTGGATAATCATGTACTTAGACAACCTTGATTATACCGCGCATTGAGCCCTTATTCACGATTAACTGCTTGATTTCGAATTGAATAAACCAGTCGCCATGGTTAATGAAATCGATCGCGCAATGGTTATTCATGGAATGCTAATATAGCGAAGTCTATTGGGAGCCGCTAATATTCTAACGCTTCAAAAGTACAAAACTTCAGATTGGAAGAACACGCTGCCGGAATCGAATAGGTTAGCGCTTGCCCGAGAACCTCTAATCATTGACATTAAGTCTGGAATGATTGATTTCGTAGATTTTGTCAAGGCGCAACGCCTCGGTGAATTCTTGTCCTCGTACCTCGGCAAGATGAAACCCGATGATTTCGAATTAGTCGGATTTTCCGACGAATACGGTCGTTTCACCGCGAAGTTATCTCAGCTCTTGGGAATCGCGTTGAACGCGGACATCATCATGAGGAAGGGGAGAAAGGGGGTCATCGCACCTCAACAGATCGAAACAGTGGGTCGACTGCTCGAAGCCGACATCGTACTTTATCAAGAATACCGGAAATACTGGGGGAAGGGGGCCGGGTCTCCCTAGCGCGGGAATGCGCTGTTCGAATCGGGCGACTCGCAGAAGCGGGCCGCCCGACCACGCTGCGCGCACCGGGTGCTGTCATCCCGTGAGCCAGCGCCATTTCACCTTCAACGTACGAGCACAAGGGACCGGGACGGCAAGGCAGCTGGGATGTCGCCGGCTTCGCTTCATATATCCCCCAGGCGAACCGAGGCACCGCCGAGGCGAGAAAACCGTCGGATCTAGGCGGTCATTGTTGTCATTTATAGCCTACACTTACACAACGGTGCTAGCCTTGAAGCTCAGTAGATGCCGTGCGGCCTCGGCCACTTTTTTTGCCTGCTCGGTTGCTTCGAGTCCTATGCCGGGCCTGGCGGAATCGGTCGAGCAATCGATGAAACAACGAGAACGCCACAATCAGCGAAAAGCGAAGGAAGAGGAGGGAGCGATGCGATAGAGAATCTACCCGATAGAGATGCATTCGAAAGGTTTGATAGGCCGGCCAAGCCTCCAGGCCGACCGTAGCCACCAACCTTAGCCAAAACGAGAGAAGAGGACGAGGAAAGAATCATGAAGACAACCAAATATTTTTCGACATCCGCGATTTTGGCGGCCGCGCTCGCCCTGACCGCTATGATGTCGATCATCGGCGTTAAGCCCGCGATGGCGAATACGACAATTCCGGGCGACATGTGTCAGCCCGCCAATTTGAGACAGGCCCTCAATTGGGGATTGGGATATAGCCAATTTGGCGTCACCAACACGGCGCCTATCGGAAACCAGTTTTTCTGGGTAACGTGCCCGATCGTAATGGTTGAGGACGACGACACCTTCGACAACGTGTCAATCGAGGTGCAGTATTTGGATCCCGCCGCCGTCAATATCTATTGCGTCGTCGTGTCTGTCGAAACGCAGCTTAATCCAACAACGTCATTCGACTCGCAGGTGCTGACCGTACCCGCCAACCCGGGAACTCTCACGGGCCAATACGCGAATACCGTTACGACAGGAGTTAACGTGGGCAACGGGACCTCCAAAGCATCCGTCGTGTGTCGACTTTATCCCCAGTCGCGCATTACCCACTTCGTCGCAAACGGGACCTAGGCGCATCGGCCTCATGTCCCCCAGCCGGGGGGACATGAGGCCAACGACGCGGGCATTTCAGGCCTTCGTTCGGGCCAAGAGAGCATCCCTCGTTTACTCCATCGTGACAAAGGCAACAGTGTTATTGTTATGATCAATCGTGTCGTGATCGGGCTCTTACTAGTGACCTGTGTCTTCGTCGCGTGGAGAAGCACTGGCCTGAAACCGAAGCAAGTAGCAGACGCGGAACAGATTTCGTTTACCCAAACTGACACAAGCTCGGAAGTCACGGAGAATGCAGTTCCCGCGAAGCCGATGCAAGCGGACGATGCTCCGGAATTGATTGATCGCCTCGACAAGATCGAGCAAGTGCTCGCTCAACTTGCCTCCGAACTGGCGGAGGTAAAAGATCGCCAGCTCTATTCCGAGGTTCCGGCGGACAGCTCTACCTCAGAAGAGGAGAAGGATTCGTCTCCAGTCGCCAGCGTCCAGGAACGTCACGCATATCTGGACAGCCTCCTGGAAACCACCCGCAACGAAGACGTCGAGTGGTCGACAAAGACCACGGCGAAAATCGACGAGGCCGTACAATCGGATCCCTTGCTCAGCAAGGCCGAGCACTTCGTCGTCGATTGCGCGGAGACCCTGTGTAAGATTGAAACCCTTGTGCCGGCAGCGCTGGACGGCTTTCAGGAGCAGGAGTTCCAATGGACGATGCTGGCAGCGGTAGGCCAAGAACTGCCGACAGCGACCTTTCAGATGGAGCACCTACCCGATGGCTCGAAGCGGATGGTGTTCTACATGGGTCGTGAAGGGTATCTGCTACCCAGGCCAGGAGAATAGCAAGGGGGCAGCCTACGCGCGGATCGAGAACAGCCGTGGGACCTATGTTAGCGGGCCTCCGCCAAAGGGACAGTTTCGGTCACTAGCATCCGCGAGACTAAACGCCGGCTACCCCTCCCCTCGCGAAGACTCGCAATTTTTCTCAGCCGTGCCGTTCAACGCTAGACCGACACTCAATATTGAGGCGCAACTCCGGTCGGCGGGAATCTGGCCGCCCTGAGCATCCGTACAGTAGCGGGGTGTGATGTCGCCGTCAGTCGGCAAACCGACATCGAAACGCTCGCGCACTTCCGTCCCTCCGGCAACGGGCCGACGCTCGAGAGTCGTCAGGTTAAGGCCGCCCGAGCCCCCGGTACCAATGGCGGGCTCGAACAGCGCTGGAGACGCATACAGCACGCGCTCCACAAATTCATAGATAACAAGATCCGGCTTTATCTGGTCTATCAGCTTCCAATCGAATTTGAGACCCTCGTGATGGACGTAATGAACCTCCGCGAATGTCTGGTTTAAGAAGTGGACCAAGGCAGTGAAGTAGGAATCACGAACCACCAGAACCCTGGATGTCGAATCCGGCGGAATCTGGCGCATGCGCCAGTGCGTATGGGCCCAGAACACTTCCTGCTCTCGATCCCCCACGGAACCGTCCGACATGTTGGTGACTTGGAGCGGCGCTTGTTCACGGACAGTGCAGGTGGTGTAGTTGGGCTCACGAAACATTTGCGGCATACCAATGAGATTCTGTGCAATGTCCAACCCGGAAGGATGCGTCTTGATTCTGAGTCGGACGTCCCCGGGGTGAACCCGCCGTGAACGGATAGCGGGCATGGCTTCGATCACGTCCATCAACTCCTGGTACGCCAGGAAAGCGCCATAGCAGTTCCAATGGGAATCCGTCTTATAGTACAGCGGCAGATCGCCGCCTTTCTTAGCGAGTAGCGCATCCGTCGGATCGACAAAAGGCATGTCGCCCTGATTCAAGAGGCCCGCCAACTGGAAACGCCAGCTCGGACCTAGGTATTTGATGCTTTTCGGGAGATACTCGCGATAGATGGTGTGCTTCTCGGGTGCGATCATCAATACGAAGGCTATCCCGCGCTTCTCAAGCTCTTCCCAAAGCCTACTGAATTCGGTGCGAAAACCGTCAAGCAAAACCGGAGGCATCGGCATAGCGCCACGATTCTGGTCAAGCGTGCGCCCGGGCGAGTGAAACAGCCAACCGTCGTTAGCAAGAATCGCATCCTTGTGTGGAGAGACCCCGGCGGCAAGCTTGATCCGCTTGTTGAGATAAAGCAGTTGTTGCCGAAAACCGAATTGATCGTCGAAGAAAGACTCGAATGCGTCCCGGTAAACGGAAGGACCCTCTGATAAAATTTCCAGCGAGGGCATCGGATTCAGATTTCTATTCTCCCACTTCGATATGGCATCGGGCGCCATAAACAGCCGCCCAATGAAAGGGAGGCAGATCGCGACCACAAAGACTAGAGAGAAGACGCTATCGATTCTGGTTCTCGCGCGCATATGCGGTTAAGCGTGTCAAAAGCGGAAGTAGATGAAAGGATTGTACGAGCTTGCGGCGATCTGGGATGCCGCCAACAGGAAAAGCCCAAAGATGGGAACAGCAACCAACCAATACGCCGTAGTTGTGTAACGATCGAGCCGCGTGAGGATGACTTGCCTCAACGCAGGATAGACAGGCGTCGCAAGGACGGCGCCAACTGCCATCATGAGTGCGACTTCGCCGTTCAAGTACATGACCGGGTAATACAAGTGGCCGGAGCCCTGACCGAAACCGTACATCGCCTCGAGATACTGAAGTGCATACGGAAGATCTTCCGCCCGAAAGAACACCCAAGCGGTGACCACGACCAACAATGTGTAAACGTGGCCGACCCAAGCGGCTCGTACTTCTAGGCCTCGGGCGAGGCCCAGCCGCTCCACAACCAGGAAGCCACCGTGAATAACTCCCCAAACGACGAAGTTCCAGCTCGCACCATGCCAAAAGCCGCAGAGGACGAAAACGATAAACAGGTTCACGTAGACGCGTGAGGGCGAGACCCGATTGCCGCCAAGTGGTATATAGAGATAGTCCCTAAACCAACGGGAGAGGGAGAT
This sequence comes from uncultured Gammaproteobacteria bacterium, assembly GCA_963698495.1. GTDB lineage: Bacteria > Pseudomonadota > Gammaproteobacteria > Chromatiales > Chromatiaceae > CAVORB01. The sequence goes on from CAVORB010000021.1 coordinate 67,000, forward strand.
GTGCCAGCGCCGCCAAAACTCCTGGATGGACCGCGATATATAGGGATAATCAAAGTTCTCCAAAAAGCGGAAGCCAAACATGCGGCCCAACCCGATGGCCATATCCGAATATCCAGAGAAGTCGAAGTAAATCTGCAGCGTGTAACAGAGTATTCCTAGCCAGCTCAGCCCGATCGTAAGCTCTTCACCCGGAATTGCAAAGACGGAGTCTGCAACCTCTCCGAGCGGATTGGCGATAAGCATTTTCTTTGCCAATCCCATGATGAAGCGCCGAACGCCACTCGCAAAAATAATCGCGTCCGTCGTTCGACTGGTGATCTGTAGCGCGACGTCGTGGTAGCGGACAATCGGACCTGCTATCAACTGGGGGAAGAGCGCGATGTACAGCGCCAGATCAGAAAATCTTGGCTGGACCGTTGCGTCGCGCCTATAGACATCGATGATGTAGGAGAGCGCTTGAAAGGTGAAAAATGAGATCCCGAGCGGCAGATGGACATCCGTCCATTCAACTCGGGGCAGTTGAAGCCAGGTTAGGGCGGTATTGGTATTCTCGACGAAAAAGTTTGCGTACTTGAAAAAACCCAGTAACGAGAGGTTTGCGAGCACAGCCAGGACGAGATATAGCTTTCTGCAGCTTTCGGTAGTGCTGCGGTCGATCAACAGGCTGAGCCCGTAGTTGGCTACAACCGATGCGAGCATCACCAGAACAAACAGCATTTCCCCCCAGGCGTAAAAGAAGAGGCTAAAGACGAGAAGCAGCGTATTGCGCGCCGGATGGGGACAAGAGTAATACGCGAGGATAACCAGCGGGAGAAACAGGAAAAGGAAAACTGGGGACGAAAACAACATCGCGAGACGGATACTCTTGGTTGCAATCCCTGAACGCGAACCTGCGTGGGCTGAGGATACTCAGGAATAGGACGGCGTTCTCAAGGCTTGATGAGCAATCCCTGCCCCGTCGGCAGGGTAGCGATCATGAACTCCGTGCCCGCGTGCGGCAATGTGTAACACAACGGTGCTCGTGACCGTAATGCCCACAGCAGAAGCCCTCTGACCAATGCAATTCGGGAATCTGTTCTGCACAGGCCTCCTCAGTCTCGCAGCGCTTCTGCCATTCCTGGAACTTCCACGGGTGGCTTGCCTCTGGCGTCCTCCTGTTCGTCTCGCTCGAGGACAGTGTCGCTTACGTCGGGCCCAGAACACGAGCCTGTGAAACAGGGCTCAAGTGCAGACACATGCCCCCGATTCTCTACAGAAAATGAGCAGCAATTATTGCTGAGAGAACACATACTGAAGGCGTGAGCCAGATACCTAAAGACCGACGTCTCGGACCTCCACCGACACCTCAACTTTTCGACTGTCAACATGGGTCGGGCGAAAGGAACCGAGGATCGGAGCTCCCACTTCCGAAAGGGCATCATGGGCGACTACGTGAATCACTTCAGCGAGCTTCATCGCTCTGTTTGCAAGTACCTGATCGGCGACGATCTCATCCGACTGGGATACGAAGGTAGCCTGGACTGGTAGTCCGCGCTCAGGGTTTCAGCAAAAGGCCCTGTCCCGTAGGTAAAGTTGCAACCATGGTACCGCGACTTTTCGCGAACGCGTCCGCCGCCGTGTGCTGTTCCCGGTAATGGTTCCAACCGTAGTCATCGAGAATGACGGGGGCTCCCGGGACGAGCCTGTCCCAGAAATGCTCCAACGCAGCGATCTCCGGCTCCGCGATGTTCATGTCAAGAGATAGATAGCAGACTCGCTCGATCTCCACCTCCAACAGGGTATCGGGCACCATGCCACGGATCAGCCGGGCTTTGGGGAACGGTGCGAAGTTGCGCTTGGCGACGTCGAAGCACTCCTCGTACATGATCTCGTTCTCGATCATGCGAGGACCGCGCTCTGTTTCCGACATCTGGCTTTCGGGTATACCCGCGAACGTATCGAACAGGTAGAAGCTCTTGCCCGTGTCGTTGAAATCGATGAAGTTGCATACCGAGAGGGAGAAGATGCCCGTATTGACACCGCACTCCACGAAGTCTCCTTCCAGGTGCAGTGCGTGCCGCGCCGCCCAGCACAAGACATGTACCCGCCAGCGGACGTCGAGCTCAGGGCCGCCGGCAATCTTGTGGCCGGAGTTCACCCCCGCCCGGTAGGCTTCGGCGAACTTCGCATCCTGCATGAAGGCTAGATTGCGTCCCACTACTGTCATGCTATCGGCGCTGTAGGTATCCGCATGCAGCGCTACCGCCGCCTCCGTAGCTGCAAAATCCTGCTCGCTACGGCCATCACACATGGCACAAATCCAGCTTCTAATCTTCCTGAGCATTCGCGGCATTTGGAACTGATACTAAGCCGCAGTCAGAGCAATGGCGCTGGGATAGTCTATCGCGTTCATCGTTACCTTGCTGAAACCGGCAGCAAATACCGTCGCGAAGACGTCCGCACCAAACTCCGTATGCACCAGCATATCCAAACCCGAATCTTCGACGTCGCCGTGATAGCTCGGTTTGAGCCCTCGCCGCGTGCGCGTCAGGCGCCCGACCACCACGGGCACCGTGAAGCAGACCGCACCGCCATCCTTCAGCACCCTGCGGCATTCGGCAAGCCCGCGGACCGGGTCGGGCACATGCTCGAGGGTGTCGCTATGCACCACGAGATCGGCAACGGCGTCGGCCATCGCCAGGTGCATCATGTCGTGCTCGGGGTAGGTCAACAGGCGATGGCCGGGCAAGCGGGACAACAATGGCGAGAGCGTCCCCGCCTCGTTGATCTCGAGGAGCACGAGATCTCTCGCCTCTTTGCGCTCGACGAACTCGCGAAACAATCCCCCGAAACCGCAAACGTCGAGTATCGCATCCGCGAGGGCGATGCTACGCAAGTTGGCGTTGCAGGAACGACAGCAGCGCCCCTGCTGACGGTTGACATAGGCCACCTCATCCGCCGACAGGCACCAGTCGTCGATCAGTTCCTGCCAAAGCACCGCGTGGTCCGTGTACTCGAGGCCGCCGCAGATGCTGCAGTGAAAGCCGACGTCGCTCGGGCCACCGATCTGCCGGTGCGGCAGGTCCATCAGCGATCTACCGGAGCCCCGGCGGCGAGCAGGACCTCACGCATGATCTGTTCTCCGCGTGCGCTGGAGTAGTGCTGCTCGACGAAGTCCTGTGATGCTTGCGACAAGCGCATCCACAGGTCCGCATTCTGGTACAGTGAGACGACTGCGTCGGCGAATGCCTCAGGGTCGTCCGCCACCAGCACCTCCTCACCATCCCGTAGCGACATCCCCTCCGCACCGATGGTGGTGGTTACCACCGGGACGCCATACGCCATGCACGTCGCGATCTTACCCTTGATACCGGCGCCGTAACGCAAGGGAGCAACCGACAACCGCGCTTCAGCCATCAGGTCATCAAGATCATCGACAAAACCGCGAAAGACTACCGAATCATCGCCTAATGTCTGGAATGTTTCGGGGGCATTGCTGCCGACGATCAGGAAGCGCGTACCGGGAAGCCTCCGCGAGATCAATGGCCAGATCTCTTCTACGAAGTAGGTTACCGCATCGATGTTGGCGGGGTGCTGATACCCTCCGAGGAAGAAGATATCGCGTCGCTCCGAAAAGGCCTTCGTTCGCGCTTTGATATCCAGGATCCAGGGAAACAGCACGATCGGCGTTTCGACGCCCTCCCTCTGCTCGAGGATCTCCTTCTCCTCAGTGCTGTGAACGATAGTACAGTCGACTCCCGAGATGACGCGAAGCTCCGCCGTCTTGGTACGCGACGCGCTCAGGGCGAGCGTGCTCGAGCCTTTGACCTCAGCTTCTCGTTGCAGGCGCAGATAATGTAGATCCGACGTGTGGAAGACGATCTTCGCCTGTGGCGCCCGCTCGCGGATAACCTTCAGATACTCGGCCGCAATCCCACCACGGAAGATCATGACCACATCGTACGTGGACCCTCGGTCGGCGAGATGTTGGTCGACCCTTTCGCAGAATGGGTAGACGATGCTCTCGATACCGATACGCGCGAGCGCGTCGCTGTACTTGTCGATCCAGGTAAAATTGCTTTCGGGGATGAAGGTGACCTTGCAACCGAGGTGCTGGCACATGCTCATGATGCCAAGGGCCGTGATTGAGCCCGCGTCTCTATCTGGCGTCGGGGTGCAGGCGTCTATCACCAGCATGCGATGCTTGACGGAGCGCTCCTTTTCCCGCTCCGGCTCCACTCCCGGGGGACCGTGATCCGCCATCCTGTGTTTCCATCGCTCGAACAGCTTTCGCGCATTCTCCACCTGGTAGGCCTTGATGCCGGCGGAGAGATCTCTGCCCGAAGTGATGCCCTCGTAGTGAATGACCTCGGCCATCGGCTGATAATAGACTCTAAGCCCCCGCTCACGCACCCGAAACGCCAGATCCGAATCCTCACCGTAGGCCGGGGCGTAGTGGGCGTCAAAGCCGCCGAGTTGGTCCCATAGGGCTTTCGGCAGCATGATGCATGCCCCGGAGACATAATCGACCTCGCGCAGGTAGTTGTATTCGGGCCGCGAGGCGTGATCGGTTCGCCCGTAGTTCCAGCCGGAGCCGTCCTGCCAGATAATCCCGCCGGCTTCCTGCAGCACACCATTGGGGTAGAGTAGCTTCGCTCCGACCAGACCCGCGTCCGGTCGAATGTGGAAGGTGTCGACCAATTCGACGAGCCAGTTGGTCATGACCTCCGTGTCGTTGTTCAGGATGACCAGGTACCGCCCAAGTGCTGCCGCGGCTCCAGCGTTACAGCTTCCGATGAATCCCAGATTTTCATCGTTTCGCAGATAACGAATTCCGGATCGCCTTGCCAGCGCGGCGGGGGTCCCGTCGGTCGAGTGGTCGTCGACCACGATGACCTCGTAGCCGACGCCGTGGGTATAGGCCTCGATCGCATCGAGGCACTGCTGCGTAAAATCGATCTTGTTGAACACCGGGACCACAATGGAGACCTCGGGCCCTTCCGCGTCCAGGCGCGGCGTCGGGGATAGGCGTTCCCGCTCCGGACGATGTCTGAGCTGCTTGGAGGCGCGTACCGGCGCAAACACCTGGTCGCCAACCGGTATGATGACGTCCGACAGAGTCGGCCGACCGCCGGCTTTCCGGTAGACCCGCAGCGCCACACGCTCCAGTCGGGCCTTGCCGGCTGCGCTGATCGGCAGGCGGCTGATGCCCGCCAAAACGGTCCGCTTGGCCCCAGCTGTGACACGACCGACCACGTTCTTTGCGGACGCCTTGAGGCGGACGGCGGGGCGTATCGCGAACGCCTGCGCGTAGCGCCATGTCCGTGAGCTCTCGATCTCCGCGAGACGTTGCCCGGTCTCGGCGCGGCGCTGTTCCGTCTCGGCGCGGCGCTGTTCCGTCTCGGCGCGGCGCTGTTCCGTCTCGGCGAGGCATTGTTCCGTCTCGGCGAGGCGTTGTTCCGTCTCGGCGAGGCGCTGTTCCGTCTCAGCGCGCGGCCGTTCCGTCGCTGCCAGGCGCCGCTCGGTTTCCGCCAACTGTTCACCCACCTCGTCGAGACGCCGCTCAGTCTCTAAGATTCTCTGCTCCGCGTGCCGGGATTCATCACTGAGGGCGATGATTTTTTCGTCGCGCTCCCGAACCCCACCCAGGACAGAGCTGAGGAGGTTGACCTGGAAACGCCCCTCATAGAGCCCTGCGGGCAGGACCGGCAATACCCCTGTCGAGGCAACGGCAATCAGGTAGGTAGGCCTGTCAAGTGACGTGGTTTCGCGAATTCCCCGACGCTCATCGTCATACTGGTAGTAGTGGGCAAAATCATCTGCTGACTGAGAGAGAGGCGCTAGGCAACTCGCGTAGAGCACTCGCTGGCCGTACAGGCGGCAGGAGGGGAAGTGGCGAGCGATCAGGCTCGAAAACTCCTCTCGGCTTAGCTCCAGCTCATGGTGGGGGTTGGGCTCCCCGATCATCGCGTCGTAGTTCGTCTTCTCCGGGGTCGAGATGAGGAGCACACCGTCAGGCCTCAACACCCGCCGCACTTCTGCGATGAATTGATCATGCTCGGCAATATGCTCCAGCGTCTCGAAACAGACCACGATATCGACCGACCGATCCTTGAGGGGGACCGCCAGACAGGCCCCTACTTCGAACCGAAGATTCTCCGCACGGTAGCGGGCGGAGGCATGTGCGATGACCGTCGAGTCAACGTCGACCCCGACGACGCCCCTAGCGCGTCGCGCCAACATCGTGGAGCCGTAACCCTCACCACAGGCGATGTCCAGTACGTCGAGACCGTCGCAAAGGCTAGCCGCGACAAGATATCGATGAAGGTGCTCAAGCTCGAGCTCGGCCCCGACACCGGGCACGTATCGCTCCCCGTCGAACGCCATTCCGCCGCTGCTCGGGTCGAAAGGAATCAGTTCATTCTCGGGTGTCCGAGGTTTGATTGACCGTTCTCGATTCGCTTTGCGTTGCGGGCACATGCGTCTAGTATCCCCGTCGTTCACTCGGCCACAACAGTTCCGAACGCAGCGCTTCATCGATCCGGCGCGCAACGACGTTCACGAAACCAACCCCCAACCGCTCGGCAAGCGCCGCAGCCTGGTCTCCCGCGCCCACAAACAGCGAGTCGCTGCGCCGAACATCCCAATCATGGAAAACGGCGTTGATCGTTCTAACCCAGTTCCCGCCGTGGCTCTCGCAGATCACGCAGTCAGCCTGTGCCCCCTGCAAACGCAACTCTTGAATGCCGGCCTCAAGCCGAAGATCCGTATTCTCGGCGTCGCTCAACAAGAACACATACGAGCCCGCCTCGTGGGCGAGCCGCAGCGCCTCGAACTCCGCCGAGTACGGGGCGGGCGCCTGACCCGAGGCACTTTGCGACACGGGCTTCCAAAGATCGCCGGCGCGAAACAGGATCGCGCGGCGCGAAAGAGCGCGGCCAACCTCAACCTGCGCGGCCGCGTAGGATTCGGGGGTACCGATGTCAAGAAAGAAGCCATCGTAGGCCCATCCGCCGACGGCCCTATCGCCCACCAAGGACGGGAGGACATCCTTTTCCAGCGAGCAAAACCCGGTCCCAATCCCGTTCAACACGCGTCGTCGCAGGTGATAAACACCGCCGCTGATGAGTCCGGGTCCAGACCGCCCCTTTTCTCGGAACGATACGAGACGGTCGCCGGAAAGCTCCACCGAACCGTATCGCGACGTATCGTCGATTTCACGCAACGCGATCGAAACCCAGTAATCGTGCTGGCGGGATCGGTTCAGAAAATCGAGCCAATCGAGATCGAACCAGGAGTCGCCATTGAGCAACAGGAAGGCATCATCCAGCTCGGCGGCCGAGTGGACCAAAGCCCCTGCCGTGCCCAACGGCTCCGGCTCGACACGGACACGGACGCTGCAGGCCAAGCCCGCGCGAGGTCGCCAGTCCCGGAAGTGATCGACGAACCTGTCTCCCAGATGGCCGGCGGAGACAATGACGTCCCTAACCCCATAACGCGCGAGCTCGTTGATCAATATGTCGATGAAGGGAGTCCCGCCAACCGGAAGCAATGGTTTCGGGATCTGTCGCGCAAGTACGCCGAGGCGCGTTCCCAACCCGCCCGCGAGAATCACGGCCTGCTTCACCAGGGGGTTCATTCTACCTCGGACGCGGTATCCGCAAAGATACTCCTCTCAATCAGTTCGCAGATCAGGTGGCCGATCAGAATGTGCCCTTCCTGGATGCGAGGTGTCTGATGATGCGGCACTCTGAGGCAATGATCGCAATAATCGCCCATCGTCCCACCACCAAGGCCGGTTAGCCCGACGGTTGTGATCGCGAGGTCCCGACACATCTTGAGGGCGTTAACGATGTTGGGGGAGTTTCCTGACGTGGAGATCGCGAAGAACAAGTCACCTGGTCGCGCAAGCGCCTCAATCTGGCGCGCGAAAACCGCCTCGTAACCATAGTCGTTTGCGATGGCCGTCAATACGGAGGTGTCAGTGGACAGCGCGACGGCAGGCAGCCCGGGACGATCGAAGCCGAAACGGCTGACGAGTTCACCGGCGAGGTGTTGGGAATCGGCGGCCGACCCCCCGTTACCGGCGAACAACACCTTGCCCCCCGAATTGAGCGTGCGGACGCCGAGCTCCGCGACGCGGGCGATCTGCGACCTCAGCCCAGGATCGTCCCGCATTTGGGCGATGACTTCGGCGCTCTGCGCGAGGCGTTCTGCAATCAGGTCAATCACGGCAACCGCCACGACTGGGTGCCGATGGATGAGAAATGCACGGGCATGGTCTGCCCGGGAAGCGAGCTTAAGGCGGATACCAGCTCGACCCTGCGCACCGGATCGACGACCAGGGTGAAGAATCCGCCGCCGCCGGCGCCAGAGATCTTGCCAGCGTAGGCCCCATTCTTCATCGCCACCTGGTAGGCCTCGTCGACAGCGGGATTGGTAATCTCGTCAGCGAGTTTCTTCTTCGCCGCCCATCCCTCGTTCAGGATATCGGCGAAGCGTCTGATGTTGCCCTTGAGCAGCGCTTCCTTGATTCGGTATGTCTGCTCTTTCATCGCCATCAGCACCTCGGTGGAACGGCTTTCGTGGGACTCCATATTGTCAATCTGGCGCTGGATGATTGCCCCTGACGCGCGCGACTGGCCTGTATAGTAGAGCACGAGCGAGGCCTCGAGCTCCGAGGTGATCCAGTTCTTCACCCGCAGAGGGTTCACGATGACCCTGTCACCGCCGTAGAACTCGATGAAGTTGAACCCGCCAAACGTGGCGGCATACTGGTCCTGCTTGCCGCCGGAAAGCCTGACTTCCTGGCGCTCGATCTCGTAAGCGAGGTGGGCGACATCGTACTCTCCCAAGGGGAGGCTGAGATACTCCGCAAATGCCTTGATGATTGCCACCACCATGGTGGAGGACGAACCCAGGCCCGAACCGACTGGGACGTCTGACGACGTGGTGATGCGAAGCGCGAGCGGCCTGCCGTCGTTGAAGGTGCGTACGATCCGATTGTAGACGCCGCAGTGCAGATCGAGGCGGCCATCGAATGGCAACTTGGGAGAAAGGTCATAGCGGACGGATTGACCGAGGTCGGCTGCCTTGATCTGTACACCCTCCTCCGGCTCGAGTTCCTCGAGCGTGCAGCTATTGTACTGGCATATGGTCGCGTTCAGCACCACGCCACCGTATTCGTCGCTGAACGGTGAGACATCCGTTCCGCCTCCGGAGAATCCGATGCGCAATGGGGCACGTGAACGGACGATCATCTCTGGGAACCGATCGGTCTACAGATCGCTGTCATTGTGGAAAGGCGGCCGGTCGCTGTTGGACTGCTTGAGCGTCTGCTGATCATCCCGGTATTGGTTGAGGTGAATCCTCAGCTCCGCTTCCGGCTGCTCGCCTTGGGGGCGACGGCCGCCCTGTTCAATTTCGTGGCGGAGACGCTTGCGCACCACAACCTCGATAGCACTCTCGCCGATCGGCGTTAAGGTTTGATCGTAGGCCGGGAGACCGTACCGGTGCGTCGCGTCCAGCAGTTCTATCCGTTGGATGTCGGCGCTTGGCCCGAGGCCGCGCAGAAGATCAAGAAGATTGAGCGAGCGAGGGCTCCAAGAGCGCTCCTTGTACAGGGTGAACGTGTGCTTGTGGTCGCGGTTGTTCCGACTCGGAAACACCCCTTGTTCATAAAGATCCTCGTCAGGGACGGTGAACACGAGATGGCCTCCAGGTCTGACAACGCGAAACCAATTTGCCAGTCCCTCCCGAGGGTCCCTGAGATGCTCTAGGCAATGGCTGGAGTGGACGAAATCCAGGCTCTCGTCACCGACCCCCTCGAGGATCTGGGCATCGCCGTCTTCAATATCCCAAGTTCGGACCGACTGCATAAGGGGAAACAGCTCCCGGTACAGACCCAAAGGGTCCGGCTTTCCCCCGATGTCGATACCTTTGCCAACAAAGTAGCGGCTGAGAAATCGCGGATCCCTCAATCGACGCTGTATAGACTTAGAACATTCTTTCATTACTCGGCCGCCGTTCGCGTCACCCCTGCTGCGGCATTATCCCGCGTCGAAACGTGTGCGCTGGTGTCCCTGGAAATACTCCAGCGCGTCGTCGAGCCCACCCTCGTAAACGATTTTGCCATGAGCAAGCACGATGGCACGATTGCAGAATCGCTTCAGGATGGCTGGATTGTGGCTCGTCAGAACGAGGATCCTGACGTCGGTTACTAGGTTTACCAACCGATCCTCCGCCATCTTGAAAAAGGCGCTGTCGCCAGCCCCTATCCATTCGTCCATCAAGAGGATCGAGGCGCCCCATGCCGTGGCAATGGTAAACGCCAATCGGGCAAGCATACCACCAGAGTACGTGTTGAGCGGCATGTGCAGATAGTCGCCAAGCCCGGAATACTCCGCGATCTCATCGAGCTTCCTGTCGATCTCGGCCCGCGTCCTCCCGTCGATAAGGCTGCGCAGAATAATGTTCTCGATCCCCGTCAGATCCATTTCCATCCCAAGGCGGATGGCAAAGATGGTTGAAATCCGACCCTGCGCCTCGCGTAAGCCCGTGACGGGCTCGAAGATCCCGGCGAGAGTTCTGAGCAGCGTGGTCTTGCCTGCGCCATTGTTGCCAACGATGGCGAGTCGGTCGTCCGCTTCGAGGTTGAGGGTTACGTCCTTCAATGCCTGCACGGCGAATCGACCGGGAGCCACCTCGACGATCTCGCTTCCGATATCGGCGCGAGTTCCGCGCGCGCGGCGCAGCACCGCTGCGGATGAGGCCACCTGCACCGGAAATTGCACGCTCACGCGATCCAACCGGAGGAAGGGACGCGAATCCCGGGCGTTCACAGGCTTACCAGCACCCTCGACTTGGTTCGGCTCACTACCAAGACGGCTCCCCCAAGAAGCACGGCGGAAAGTACGCTTGCAACGACCCAGGACATGACACTCGGCGCATAGCCGACGACGGGACCTCGGAGTACCTCGATGAAATGGTAGAGCGGGTTGAAGACGACGATCGCCGAGCGAAGGCTGGTGTCAAAACCCGACGCACCACCCCCGGGGTCGCCATAGGTTCCAAGCAGCATCGAAGGCATCCAGATGATCGGCGTGACAAAGAACAGCAGGTTGATCATCGGGGGTATCAGGTTCTGGAGCCAGCGGTGAAACACAGCGGCGATTCCGAGCAACGCCGTCACCCCCACCGCGGCGGTAACATAAATCACCATGCAAACGCCCAACTGGAACAGGTTTGGTTCAGGAAAGACTCCGAAGGCAGAGATCACGAGGAGGTAGGCAGCAAAGTTCAAACCCAGAATGAAGGCGTGAAGGCAGACGCTACGAAAAAAGAAGACGCTCATGGGCATAGGGATTTGCACGAGAAAACCCTTGTTTCGCGTCAGCACGGAAAGCGCGTCCGTGGCAGCCAAACTGACGAAACGCCAGGCGAGAAACCCGGCGGCGAGGTATGGCACATATATCTCCGTCGGACGCCCGAAGATCTTGCTGTAAATGAAACCGAGGGCGGAAAGCACGAGAAAGAAGCTGATCGTGTGCCAAAGTACGCCGATCCGGGTTCGGATGTTACCGCGACGCAGATCGTTCCATGCCAAAGTGAGCCAAAGCGCGCTGCGCTTGAGGCCTCCCGCGAAATCCTCCAGCCCCTTCTTCATCGACAGAGAACTACTACCGGTAGACCCTCACGCGACGGGTTTGCGGAACACGAACTGCGGCCAGATCTGCTCGGAATGAAGCCCTTGCTCAATAATCATCTCCTCCACGGCCTGCGTTGCCCCGAGACAAGAGGACATGCACGCATCGTCGTAGACGAGATAGCCACCCGGGCAGAGCCTGGGAGCGACCGATTCCTGAGAGAACTTGACCGCCGAGTAGATATCGCAGTCGATGTGAGCCATGCCGAAAGACGCTTCCCGAGCGTAGACGCTGTCGACGGTATCTTCGAACCTGCCCTGTACCAGGGTGAGATTGTCCAGTCCCTTCTGGGCGATGAAGGACTGGAGTTCGCCCAAATCGACATCAGAGAAGTCGCCCGCATCATGTAGGTCGATGCCGTAGTCCGTCGGCGGCATGCCCTTAAAGGTATCCAGCGCATAAACCCTCGCGTGCGGATGGAGTTCGCGCAGACAGGCGGCCATGAAAATTGCGTTGCCTCCTCTCCAACTGCCGAATTCAATGATGTTCTGTGAACCAAGCCTCCCCACGAAAAACTTGAGGATCAGGAAAATATTCATCCTGTTGTGTTCTGTTACCACGGAACGCCCTTTCGCAAGCTCCGCCGCGCGACGGTACAGAGGATCGGCCAGAACATCGTCCCGCAGGCCACCGAACTGCAGACCCCAGCCGCGCTGGTAGCCTTCGTAGGCATTGCGCCCCTTTTGAAAGACGTTCTCCCGCTTCGGGAAGTCAGGCAAAGTTAGCGACATTGATTCGGATCCCCAGAAGACCGCAGGGCGCGTCGGAAGAGAATGAAGGAGTATACCGGGCCGTAGCTGTGGGCGCGAGCGCGGGCCACGCTAGTTCCAACGTCGGGCATCGGCGCTTCACTGAACTTCGGCAGCATTGCGCGGACCAGTTGGAGCCTGGGCGCGTAAACCAACCCGCTGCTCGGATTGAGCCTCGCGTCCTTGCTCGATCCGGCTATCGCCGCGGCAGGGCGTTCGACGCGATAACTTGCGAGAAGCGGAAGAGCGGTCGCCGCAGACGCTCCTTTGCAAAGCCGCAACCGAGCGAGGTTTTGGTCAGGATGGCCCCGGGTCAGGCTGCGACCACAACACGAGGGCGGATTTAAACCCAGGTTGTCGAAAATGGTAAGGTGCCGTCAGTTTGGTGCAGTTTGCCGAAAATTGGCTGTGGCTTTCTCGATGAGCATTTTCCAGATGCTGTCGGCTAGGTTCGGCTCGTCACGGCCGCCTTGCCGAGTAGCGCTTTCGACATGACCGTCCTGAAGCGAGCGCTCGTCGTTTCGCTTTTCTCGAGCAACAGCTCGACGCTCCTTTACTTCATCGGCTCACTCTTGATCGCGCGCCTGCTCACACCAGAGGAAATCGGCGTTTACGCGGTTTGCATCGTTATCCTGGGTGTAGCGCAGATCTTAAGGGAGTTCGGGATCGGCAGCTACATCGTCAGGGAGCGGAACCTCACGCGTGAACGGCTTCGCGCGGCTGACGGCGTGCTCACCGTCGTCTCTTGGCCCATCGCAGCCGGCGTGTTCCTCGCCAGCCCACTGCTTGGAACGATCTACGGGGAACCCGGAATCGAACGCGTCGCCAAGGTTCTTTCCCTGAACTTCCTGCTGGTGCCATTCGGCGCGATCACTCTCGCACTGCTGAAACGGCACCTTCGTTTCGGGGCTCGAGCCGTAATCGAGGTCACCAGCACCGCGGTGTACGTATGCACTGCGGCGCTCCTGGCGCTAAACGGCGGCGGTTATCTTAGCTTGGCATGGGCCTCGGTCGCGGGAATGGCAACCTCCGTAGTCGTCACGCAGTTCTACCGCCCGGCCTGGCTTCCTTGGCTTCCCAGCCTGCGCCACGCAGGCCACCTAATCTCGTTCGGAGTCGTCGTATCGGCCGCCCAGTTTGGGACCGCACTGAACCAGTCGACCCCGGAACTTATCCTGGGACGGATGCAAGGCATGCAGGCGGCAGGGTACTTCACCAGGGCGGGCGGTCTGGTACGCGTCTTCTCCTCTGTGATACTGCAGGCTTTCGTCCACGTTGCTCTGGCCCACTTCAGTAATCGTCAAGGCGACAAGAAGGGTCTGACTGACAGCTATTTGCGATTCGTAGAGGCAATCACAGGCGCCGCGTGGCCCTTTCTCGTTACACTTTCGATCGTTGCAGGACCCGCAACAATCTTGCTCTTCGGTAGCCAATGGACGGCATCGATTCCATTAGTACCCGTCCTGTGCCTGGCCAGTGCCCTCACGCTCCCGTTTTCGTTGACCGGAGCGGCTGTCACCGCCCACGGGAGCCCGAAGATCGCACTCAAACTCGAGTGGCTGAGCCTGGGTCTACGTGTTCTCGCTTTAGTGCTCCTGGCACCCGTGGGTATCGAGGCATGCGCCTGGGGGCAGGTAATGGTCGGTGCAGCGATGGCGGCAGTCAATGTCGCCATCCTGGTGCGACACGTTGGCGTTCGTGTCTCTGGGCTCATCAAGTCGATGACGAAAAGTCTAGGTCTGACGACGGCCTGCGCTGCGCTCGGTGGCGTGATGTGCGCCTGGGCCGAGGCCCAGGATGCCGGTCTCGCCGGGCAGCTGGCTGCAACCCTATTAGGGGCTGCGACGGCCTACGTGGCTGCCGCGCTGGTGCTCGGACATCTCGTCGGACAGGAATTGAAAAGGTGGTTCAGCCGCGGGTGATGGGGCACCTCAAGTGCTCTGAAGCATCTGCCGATGTGTACTTTTCTCATTGATTGTATTAAGTTTTTTGAGAACTTCCAGGCGACGCTCCAATCGCGGCAGCTCTTGCAAGTTCGCGCGCTCGATGACCGCTCGCCAGCGGTAAGCCCAATCGTATCGCTGCAAGGCATTCTCCAGATTGGTCGATCGAATGTGCGCGACTCTTTCCGGCTGACGCTCAAGCTGCGCGATCACCTCGCCGACAGCCTCGCTTCCGAAAGGGAGCTGAACGACGGCGTCCGGCCAGCCGAAGTGCTCGCGGAACGAGGCCACCTCCGGCGGCTCGCCGATCATGACGGCGCCGGCGGCCGCGCCCTCAAAGAACCGAAAGCCGACCTCTTCCTGGTGCGCCGTCTCCCCGATTTCGTTCGCTTTGGCGCGATTGGCGAGAAAAAAGCGGCTGCGCTTGATCAGGTTTGCGAGCTGCAGGCGGTGCTCGCGCGGGTCCTGTACCCGGATATTACCCTTGAAGGTGTCGTACAGGTAGAAGAGCCGGCGCTGCTGGGCCAGATCGAGCAGGGCTCGGTGCGTCGCCGGGTGGCGACGGCCCATGTTGAAGACGTCGATCACCCGCTCCACGGGCGGTTTGCCAGGGTCGAAGGTCAAACAATCCACGCCAGGGGGCTGGAAGATCACCGGCCGTCCCGTAGCCATCGCCAATCCTTCAACTGTGCCGCGGCAGTTGGTGAAGATGTAGTCGAACTCTTTCAGCACGGCGATCTGGCACTGGAGGCGACTAAGGTCTCGTGCCCAGATCTCCTCCAGCCAACAGACGGCCACCCCACAGCGTTCGCGCCAGCGGAGCAGGGAATTGAGGCTGAGCGTGTCCGTTGCGAACTGAAAGACCGCAAAGAACAGATCGTAATCCCGAGAAACCCT
>CAVORB010000022.1:0-69054 GCA_963698495.1 uncultured Gammaproteobacteria bacterium
ACGAGCTGGTTGCCGCCATCAGCCGCGCCCTCGCACCCCGGTGAGCGCGGGACGGGGTCGCGGCAATCCCCCAGTACCGAGCCCGATTTAGAACCCAGACAGTCGGCTGCACGACGCGTCCGAGCAGGTTGCCAAAACGCAGCGGCGCGTCGGTCGCGACGATGCAGATGCAGGGCTCGGCCGTGTCCGCGATCGGCTGGTGCTGCACATCAGGGTCGAGATCCGCCAAATCGCCGGGTCCGAAACGCCCGATCTCGTCCGCGTAGGAGCCGCGCAGGACCAGCGTAAGCTCGGAGCCCTGGTGACCGTGGTGCGGGAGCGTGGTCCCCGGGGCGATGGCGAGCAGGCGCACGGCACCGCGCTCACTCGCGACACCGGACAGCGGGAACTGGCGCACGCCCGGGACGACGCCGCGCCAGCGCACGCCATCCAGGCCGTCCGGCAGCCAAGGGGCGAGCACTGCGGGTATGTCCCTGGTCGCCGGTCGCCCCGCCGCGAGCCTCGGCGTCTCCGGCGCTTCCGCCGCGACGCGCGCCCAGGCCTGGTCGAACGAGCGATCCCGCAGGGGCGCGGTCTCCAGTCGTTCGACGAGCGTGCCCCCGAGGTGCTCTGCCTCCGCCAGCCGTTCACGGCAGCGCCCGCACCACGTCAGGTGTGCCGCGATGATCAGGGAGAAACCCTCCGTCACGGCGCCAGCGGCGTACGCGAGGATGGTTGCGTCATCCGGATGGTGGCGGGGCTTCATTCGTTTTCTCCCAGTGCGGTCCGCAGCTTTCCGAAGGCGAGGCGCAGTCGGGACTTGACCGTGCCCAACGGGACCTCCAGGCGTGCGCCAATCTCCGAGTGGCTCAGTCCTTCGAAGAACGCCAGCCGCACTACCTGCATCTGGTCATGCGGAAGCGACCCCACCATCTCCAGGAGCCTATCGGCGTCGATGCGCTCCATGGCCCGCTCGTGCCCGTCACGGCCCGTGTCGTCGAGCTCGACCTCGGCGCCCAGCTCCACTTCGTGAAACCGCTGTTTGCGTAGCCGGTCGATCCGAAGATTCCTCGCGATGGTGAAGATCCAGGCCGCCGGTGTCGCGCGGCCTGGGTCGAAGCGCTCGGCTTTTCTCCACACCTGCACCAGGGTCTCCTGCGCCAGGTCCTCGGCGAAAGCCGCGTCAGCGCCAAGCCGTCGCATGTAGCTTTTCAGCTTCGGGGCGAAGTATCTGAAGAGGTGCTCGAACGCCGTGCGGTCACGGCTTGTCGCGATCCTCTCCATCCAGTGCACCACGTCGTCCCGCAACTGCCGCAATTCCTCGTGCGGGCAGGCCGGCTCGATCATCGCGTGAAGCATGTGTGGCGGTCTCCTCGGACGTGACAATTGATACGTGGATCTGCCGTTGCGGGTCAGAGCGCACCCGAGTCGGGTGTTTCCCTGCCGATCCAAGCCTGATTTTCGCGGTGGCGTTCGAACCCGGTGATCCGTTCGTCGACATTATGCGTACCGTTGATCATGTTTGTCTAGGACAAAAAGGGGTCATCTAGAAAAATGCGTACGACCGCATCCCGTTACAATGTCGCCGTGATCGGCACAGGAATTTCCGGCATGTCTGCCGCCTGGCTTCTCTCACAGCATCACCGCGTCACTGTTTACGAGAAGGACGATCGCCTCGGCGGTCACTCCAACACAGTGACCGTGTCTGGTGCGGATGGGGATCTGAACGTCGACACCGGCTTCATCGTCTACAACGAACGCAACTACCCCAACCTGTCGGCCCTGTTTCGGCACCTCGACGTCCCCACGCGGGCATCCGACATGTCCTTCTCGGCCTCGCTGGACGGCGGCGGGTTCGAGTACGCCGGCTCCGGGACGAGAGGACTTCTGGCCCAGCCCGTCAATGCGCTGCGCCCCCGGATGTGGCGGATGGTACGGGACATCCTGCGCTTCTATCGCGAGGCGCCGGCAGCACTCGACGAGCGCGTCTCGCCCGAGCTGACACTCGGGGATTACCTGAGATCGGGGGGGTACAGTCCGGAGCTCGCGCGCGATCACCTGCTGCCGATGGGGGCCGCCATCTGGTCGACCCCGGTCGCCGATATGCTCGACTACCCGTTGGCGTCCTTCGTGCGCTTCTGCGAGAACCACGGCCTGTTGACGCTCCAGGATCGCCCCCAGTGGCGCACCGTGGTCGGCGGCAGCCGTTCTTACGTCGAGAGGCTGACCGCCAGATACCGTGCGGATGTGCTGCTCAACACAGCGGTGACGTCGGTGCGCAGGGAGGGTGCCAAGGTGCGCGTCGAGGACAGGCAGGGCGATGTGCGCGAGTTCGACCATGTGGTGATCGCGGCGCACGCCGACCAGGCGCTGCGCATGCTCGTTGACGCTGACGGTGCCGAGCGCCGCCTGCTGGGGGCCTTCCGCTACGAGCGCAATCTAGCAATGCTGCACACGGACGCGGCGCTGATGCCCCGTCGCCGGCGCGCGTGGGCCAGCTGGAATTTCCTGAGCCAGGGACGCGGCGAGGAACAGAAGGTTTGCGTCACCTACTGGATGAACCGGCTGCAGGAACTGCCAGAAAATCGACCGCTTTTCGTCACGCTCAATCCCATCCGGTCGCCGAAGGAGGGCAGCGTGCTGCGCAGCTTCGTGTACCACCACCCGATGTTCGACCGCGCGGCGGTCAGCGCCCAGAGACTGCTGTGGAACCTGCAAGGCACGCGACGCACCTGGTTCTGCGGCTCCTACTTCGGGCATGGGTTTCACGAGGATGGACTGCAGGCGGGCCTGGCGGTGGCCGAGCAGCTCGGCGGCGTGCAGCGGCCGTGGAGCGTCGCGGAGCCGAACGGCCGCATTTTCTGCCATGCGCCCGGAACGGCGGCCATGCCGCAGGAGCAAGCGGCATGAGTCTATCTGCCCTGTACGTGGGCAAGGTCGGCCATCAGCGACACGGTCCGCGCCGCCACCGGCTCGACTACCGCGTGTTCTCGATGTTGATGGATCTGGACGAGCTCCCGGAGCTAGACAGGAGACTTCGGCTTTTCGGCCACAACCGGCTTGCGCTGCTCTCCCTGTACGACCGCGACCACGGGCCGGGCGACGGCTCGGCGCTGGCACCCTATGTCCGCGGGCTGCTGGCGCAAGCCGGGATCGGGGACGCTGACGGGTCCATCCGCCTGCTGTGCTACCCCCGCCTGCTGGGGTATGTGTTCAATCCTTTGAGCGTCTACTATTGCTACCGCAAGGACGGCCGCTTGCGGGCCTTGATCTACGAGGTGAACAACACCTTCGGCGAGCGTCACAGCTATCTGATACCGGTGGACGACGATTCGGGCGTGATCCGCCAGTCCTGCGAGAAGACGATGTACGTCTCGCCCTTCCTGCCGATGGACTGCACCTACCACTTCCGCGTCCGTCGGCCCGGCGATCGGCTCAGCCTGGCGATCCATGAGACCCAAGGAGGACAGCCGATACTCGACGCCTGGTTCACCGGCGAGCAACGGCCGCTGACGGACGCCAGCCTGCTCAAGGCGGCCTTGAGCATTCCGTTGATGACTTTCAAGGTCGTGGTCGGCATCCACTGGGAGGCATTCAAGCTCTGCGCAAGGGCGTCCCACTGTTCCGGCACGACCCCGCTCCCCGGCGCGCGATCAGCGTGATCAATCCAACCGAGTCCTGAACTCCGAGATATAACGATGAGTACAGACCACAATTTCACCGCGGAATGCCCCCCGAGCCCGATCGCCCGTCCTCGATCGCCCGCTGGCGGCTGGTACGACCGACTTCTGGCGCGGACCGTCCTGGCCATGGCCGAGAGAATCCGCGTAGGGCGCCTGACCCTGCGCATGCCGGACGGAAGCGTGCACGCGTTCCGCGGCCAGGGCGCGCGCGGCCCGAACGCGACCCTCGAGATCCGCACTGGTGCGGGGCTGCGCCGCCTCGTCTACGGGGGCGACATCGGGTTCGCCCAGAGCTATGTCGACGGGCATTGCGACACGCCTGACCTGCGGGCCCTGATGGAGCTCGTGGCGCGCAATGAGGGTGCGTTCGGCGGCACTTTGAAGGGCAGCGCCACTGCCCGATGGTTCAATCGCGCCTACCATCGGCTGCGCGCCAACAGCCGGCGCGGGAGCCGGCGAAATATCGCCTTTCACTACGACCTTGGGAATGGCTTCTACCAGCGCTGGCTCGATCCCGGGATGAGCTACTCGTCGGCCCTCTTCGAGCGGCCGGATCAGCCGCTCGCCGAGGCGCAGGATCTGAAGTATCGCCGCATCGGCGACCTCGCCGGGCTGCAGCCCGGGAACTCGATCCTGGAGATCGGATGTGGCTGGGGCGGCTTCATGGAGAAGGCCGCCCGATCGGGATGCCGTGTCGAGGGCATCACGCTCAGCCAGGAGCAGCTCGCCTACGCCAACGACCGCATGGTGTCGCAGGGTCTCGAGGCTCAGGCCGCGGCGAGCCTGACCGACTATCGCGACACCCGCGGCGAGTACGACGCCGTGGTCTCCATCGAGATGCTCGAGGCCGTGGGAGAGGAGCACTGGCCGCAGTATTTCCGCACGCTGCGCGAGCGTCTCAAGCCCGGCGCGGCGGCTGTCGTGCAGGTCATTACGATCGCCGAGGAGCGCTTTGACGCCTACCGAGGGCGCACCGACTTCATCCAGCGCTATATCTTCCCCGGGGGCATGCTGCCGACCCCATCGATCCTGCACCGTCAGGCGGCGGCCGCGGGGCTGGTGGTGGACCACCAGGAGACCTTCGGGTCGTCCTATTCCCGTACGCTGGAGGTCTGGCGTCGACGTTTCCTCGATGCCTGGGAGGAGATCGCGGCCCAGGGGTTTGACGAGCGGTTCCGACGGCTCTGGGAATACTACCTCTGCTATTGCGAGACGGGCTTCAGCTCAGGGTCTATCGATGTCGGCATCTACCGCTTCCGCCGCCCGGCCTGAGGTGGCCGGGGTCGGGCGGCCGGTGCTTCTGTACTACGGGCTGCCTGGCCTGGTCACCGCCATCCCGACCATCCCCATCTTCACTTTGCTGCCGACCTTCTACGCGCAGGAGGTTGGTTTGGGTCTGGCGGTCACCGGCGCCGTGCTGTTCGCCGGGCGCGCCCTGGATCTCGTCACGGACCCGTTGGTCGGGCGGCTGGCGGACCGCGGTGGCGGGCGCGATATCGGCCGTCTGGTGCTGCTCGGCGCCTTGCTCGGCGCGCCCGCCCTGGTGCTTCTGATGTCGCCGCCGGAAGGCGCGGGCGCGGTGTGGCTGCTGGTGACGAGCGCGCTTCTGCTGCTCGGTTGGACCCTGGTCCAGATTCCATACCTCACCTGGGGCGCCCGGCTTTCCGCTGGCTATCACGAGCGGACGCGTCTGACCTCGAGCCGCGAGGGCGCCACCTTGGTCGGCATCCTCCTGTCCGCCTCCTTGCCAGCGGCATTGGGATTTCTGGGCTTGGACGAGGCATTCCGCATGGCCCTGCTCGGGTGGGTCACGGTGGCGATCGGCCTGCCGACCTTCTATCTGCTGCTCTCGCGCGTACCGCGACCCGTCGCGCTGCCACGGACGGACGCGAGCTGGCGCGGGATCACCGAGAACCGCCTGTTCGTACGCTTGCTCGGGGCCTGGTTCCTGAACGGGTTGGCCAACGGCATCCCGGCCGTGTTGTTTCCTCTGTACTGCACCTACGTCCTCGTTGTTGACGACCAGACCCGCAACCTCCTGCTTGCGCTCTATTTCGGTTGCGCCGTCGCCGGCATCCCCTTGTGGTTGGTTCTCAGCCGCACCTTGTCGAAGCACCGGGCCTGGGCACTGGCAATGGTCGTGACTTGCCCCGCCTTCGCCGTCGCCGCTTTGCTGGGACCAGGGGACGCCGGGATATTCGCCGTGATTTGCCTGGTCACCGGCCTATGCCTAGGCGCCGACCTGGCGCTGCCGCCGGCTATCCAAGCGGACGTGGCGGACTGGGATCGGCTGCGGTTTCGCCGCAACCGCACCGCGGGTCTGTTCTCCCTGTGGAACATGTCGGCCAAGCTGGCGCTGGCGCTGGCCGCCGGCCTCACGCTGCCCGCCCTCGCGGGCCTCGGCCTCGAGGAGGCACAGCCGGCGGCAATCGCCCTGACCGCGCTTGCGGTCACCTACGCCCTCGTCCCCTGTGGGCTCAAGCTGGCGGCCGTGGCGCTCATGCGCGACCTCCCGTTGACGCCCGCCCGCCAGGCGGCTGTCGCCGCCCGTCTGCAACGGCGCGATCGCGCCTTATCGGAGATCTGAACCCATGCGGCTGAGAAACCTTCTGTTCGCGGCGGTACTGCCCGCGACCCTGCTCCTAAGTGGATGTGAGACCATGAAGCTGGACGACTTCCAAGACCGTTCTCCCAAGCTCGATCTGTACGACTACTTCTCGGGCAGTTCCCGCGCCTGGGGCCTGTTCGAGGATCGGTTCGGCAATGTCCGACGGCAGTTCACGGTGGACATCGAGGGCCGGGTCGAGAACGGAGCGTTGGTGCTGGAGGAGGACTTCGAGTACGACGACGGGGAACGCGACCGTCGCGTTTGGACAATCACCCGGGATGGGGATGACGGCTATGTAGGCCGCGCGGCGGACGTCCTCGGCGAGGCCCGCGGTCGCGTCGCTGGCAACGCCCTCAACTGGGGCTATGAGATGGATCTGCCCGTGGGCGGGTCCACCTGGCGCGTGGTGTTCGACGACTGGATGTTCCTGCAGCCGGACGGCGTATTGATCAACCGGGCGAAGGTGAAGAAGCTCGGATTGGAAATCGGCTCGGTCACCCTGTTCTTCAAGAAGCCGTGAAATACGGTGTAGTGACGCGCGGCATCAAATAGCGGCGAATTTTCCGCTGCCGAACCTTGCTTGCAGCGAAAAGTACGCCAGGGAAATGCTATTTGCCGGTCAGCCGCGCCGCCAACGGCAGGTACAGGCGATAGGGCAAGAGTCGAAGGAATTTCATCCACACGACGAAGCCAAGCGGAAAGGCGATCTCGAACGAACTGCCCGCGAGCCCGGAGAGTATGCGCTTGGCGGCCTCCTCCGGGGTGAGGATGGAGGGCATGAAGAAACGGTTCTTGGCGGTGAGCCGGGTCGCGACGAAGCCCGGATTGACGAGACGCAGATCTACCCCCGTTCCCCGAAGCTCCAGACGCAAGGTCTCGGCGAGGCTGATGAGCGCCGCCTTGGTTGGCCCATAGGCGGCCGCTTGGGGTAGCCCGCGGTAGCCCGCCACCGACCCCAGTACTGCGATTTGTCCGTCCCCCCGTGCCTTCATCCGCGGGAGGAGGGCACAGAGGCCGTTGACCACGCCCTGGTAGTTCACCTCCATGTGCTGGCGGAACAGCTCCGGGGGCGCCAGTCCGCCGGGGACCGGCTCGTAGATCCCGGCGTTGAGCACGGCAAGATCGATCGGCCCCTGCACGCGCTCGACCTCGGCCACGGCGGCCTCGACGGCTTTCGCGTCCGTCACGTCCAGGGGCGCGGGTAAGAGGTTCGGTCTTTCCTGACCCAATACCTGCAGAGCAGACTCGTCCCGGGCCGATGCCGCTACCCGCGCTCCACGATCCGCGAGGGCGAGGGTCAGCGCACGTCCGATACCCTGACTCGCGCCAGTGATCCACGCCGATTCGGGTCTTGCGCTCACATCGCCACCTTCGCGTCGCAACTGCTGCACAGGTACTCGATGGTGGAGCCGTCGCGACCCTCGAAGCGCATGCCGAGCCACCGACCCGCGGCGTCGTACCAGGAGTCGAGCCGCAGATCTCCTTGGTATTGGTAGCGGGTCGCCGGGACTTGGGCCGATGGAAGCTGTAGCATCTCTCGGCCCTGCGGCTCGATCCGCACCCGGTTGAGGCTCCCGGTGAGGGTGTTGAGCACGGCGTCCTGCTCCAGCACCTCCGGGTTCCAATGGTTGGTCGGGAACAAGGGGAGCGGGTGTTTTCCGTCCTCCAGGTCGGAAGTCCACTCGAAGCGTCCGCTGACACGCTCCCCGCTCAGGTTAAAGGGTTCGCCCCCGTCGTCTACGTCCACCTCCAGGCTCAGGAGCCCTTGATCGTCCCATACCTCACGGGACTGGTATCGAAAGCGGTAGAGGTTCAGCCCCAGCAAGCGGACATCGATGCGCGAGCTTGAGTTGACACGGATCTGGCCCGCCACCGCCTCGCGGCGGACCTCGTGAACGCCCACTTCGTTGCCGTCGCGCAGGATGGTGAATCGCTGGGAATCGGCGTTGGCCGCCACCGGGGCCGGAGACGCGGCGACGATGAGCAGGGGGACGGCGGCCAGTTTGACCAGGGTATTGCAGCCGGACATGGGAAAGACCTCGCGGTGTCGGTGAAGGCGAAACCAGTGCATTCACCTATTCGGTACGCAGCCGAAAGGCCGTCGGATTACCGCGAGTGGGACTTTGGCTCCCGTTGCCGAACCAGGGTCACCTGAGCGCCCGCCGCTCCTGCAGTATCCCTTCCTCTCCCTCGAGCCTGCCGATGATGACCGCGCCGCAGGAGTCGCTGAAGATGTTCACGGAGGTGCGCATCATGTCCAGAATGCGGTCCACCGCGAGGATCAGGCCGATGCCCTCCACCGGCAACCCCACGGCGGCGAGGATGATGGCGATGGCGACCAGGCTCGCGGCCGGGATGCCGGCGACCCCGATGGAGGTGAGGAGTGCGATCAGCACCACCGTGAACTGGGTGGCGAAGCCGAGCTCGATGCCGTAGGCCTGGGCGATGAACATGGCCGCGACGCACTCGTAGAGGGCGGTGCCGTCCATGTTGATGGTCGCCCCCAGTGGCAGAACGAAGCTGGTGGTGCGGTTGGACACGCCCGCGTTCTTCTCCACGCACTCCATGGTGATCGGCAGCGTTGCCGATGAGGAGGCGGTAGAGAAGGCGGTGAGCAGGGCCGGGCCCATGGCCTTGTAGTGGCGTATGGGGTTGACCCGACCCACGAAGTAGAGCAGGAGCGGAAGCGTGACCAGGAAGTGGATGGCGAGCGCCGCCACCGCGCTGAAGAAGAACATCGCCAGCGGGGCGAAGGCGTCGAACCCGGTGCTCGCGACCACCTTCGCCACCAGGGCGAAGACGCCCAGGGGAGCGAAGCGCATGACGAGGTCGGTGATCTTCATCATGATCTCGAACACGCCCTGCCAGAAGTTGTACTGGGCCTCGGCGTAATCCTCGGTGATGCGGGTCATGAAGAAGCCGTAGAGCAGGCTGAAGAAGATCAGCCCGAGCATCTGGCCCGAGCTTGCAGCCTCCACCACGTTGGTCGGGATCAGACGCAGGAATACCTCCACCACGTCTCCCGTGCCCTTGCCCGCGACCTTCTCCTGCACCTCCGCCGCGTCGGCGCTGAAGCCGATCAGGTCCTTCGCCGGCTGGCCGTCGACGACGCCGGGCTCGACCAGGTTGACCACCATGAGGCCGACCAGGATAGCGAACAGGCTGGTGGTCAGGTAATAGATGACGGTCCTGCCGCCCAGGCGGCCGAGACCATGGGTTCCGCCGATGCCGGCGACGCCCACGATGATGGATGACACGATCAGCGGGACGATCAGCATCTTGAGGGCATTGAGGAACAATTTGCCCACAAAGTCGAAGATCGAGTAAAAGGTGATACCGAACAGGCCTGCTTCGGTGCCTGTGAGCAAGCCGACGGCGACCGCAAGGACGAGGGCGATCAGGATCTGCCAGTGGAGCTTGAGAGAGAGAAACGCCATCGCAGGCCTCCGCTGAAAGCGCTGTTCGGTCCTGGCGCGAGGGCCGAGGACTGACGCGGCCCGCGGGCCGCATGCCGGAATCTCGTAGCGTACGCCGCAGGATCATAACACGGCGATACCGCTCGCTCGGGGCGTCTCCGCGACCGAACCCCGGGGTCGGATGCGCGGGTCGCCGCCATTCCGCACACGACGAAAATGCACTTTCGAGTCTTTTATTTCTTCGAGCGATCCGGCGATTCGGTCTCCTCGGCGAGCGCCGTGGAAATGAGCGCGAGGGCCATCCAGGAGCAGTTGCTCGGCCGCCTGCATAGCGAGGACGATTTCCTCGGCATCATCGACGCTCAGGAGAACGTCCTGCAGATCCTGTGCGATCCGGGAGGCGAGCGTTTCTGGGTCGAGCTCCCGATGGATGCCGCCAAGGCCTCGTATGGACGCTACATGAGCTTCGGCGAGGTCGAGGAGCTGGTGCGGACCTTGCCCCAGGTGTTCGACCGCGGCCACATCCCCGGGCTGGAGTACAAGCCCTGGTAGGGCCTTCCCCCCGGGGGAACAGGCGCGGGTCAGGAGAGGACGAGGTCGAATCGGGCCTGCAAAGCGGCGGTGCCGGGGTCCGGGGCTGGCTCGAAGGCGACGATCAGACGCTCGCGCGCTGCATCATCCCGTACCGCGTTCAACAGCCAGTCCCGGCCGTTCTCGTGCGCACCCGCGACGTACATCTGGGTGATCAGCGGCGGCCTGCCCGGGGCGCTGACCGAGAAATGGATGTGCGGCGCGCGTCCGGGATAGGGGACGGGCTTGATGGTGCGGAACCGGTAACGGCCATCCGCGGCGGTGGTGTAGCGCCCGTAACCCTGGAAGCCTGAGTCCCGCTCTACCCGGCGATCGTCCAGGCGATGGAGGTAACGTCCATTGGCGTCGCATTGCCAGATCTCGACCAGGGCACCGGCGACCGGCTGCCCCTTGGTGTCCAGTATCCGCCCGGAGAGATCCGTGACCTCGCCCTTCGCCAGCTCGGCGCTGCCCTGGACGCGCACCAGATCGTTGTCATCATCGAGCGGAAGCTGGTCCGGGTAGAAGGGACCCCGGGGCTGATAGGCCGTCGGCGACAGGGCGCTCCAGGCGCGGCCCGGAAGGGCGAGAAAGAATCCGGCGACCGTGGCGATGCCCAGCAGCTGGCGGCGGGTGACGGGCGGTCTCTTGGCGTTCATGTCGATTTCCTCCTGCGCCGTTCTCAGGCGCGTGCGGCGGGGTATGAGGAGGCATCCAGTGCGGCCGCGAAGGCCTCGTCGATGAGCTCGTGCATCAGCCGCAGGCTGACGGCCGGCGCCGCGTCCACCATCCGGGCGCGGATCGACATCGCCATGGCGAGGGACTGCAGTACGTCGCCGTCGCTGACGCCCTGCCTCGTAGCCAGGCTCGCGCTCAGGGCCTCGAGAACCGCCGACAGCATGGCTGCCACCGCCTCTTCGGAGCGCGTCTCGCGGTGCAGAGGAAAGCGGATGTCGAGGGCGGACCCCGACGCGGCTATCGCCGTATAGGGCAATCGCTTCATGGAATTCTCCTTATCTCTCGCGACGATATGGGACCGGCTGCGGGGTGCTACAACCATCCACGGCAGGGCTGGAGGCGCCCAGCCCACCACCCTTGGGCCGGGTAGGTCGACCTTGCCACCCGTGCTACCATCCGACCCCGTCTTCTCTTTTCCCCACCAGATCGTTGCATTGCCCATGACCCAGGTTTCCAACCTCCCATGCGCCTCGTCTCGGCCCCGCGGGCTTCGCCAAGCCCGCGGGGTTCTCCCCGTTGCCGCCGCCACCGGCCTTCTGCTCGTCATCGCCGGTTGCGGACGGCAGGCATCGGAGCAACGGGACGCCGAGCCCCCGGCCGTCGGGGTCATCGAGGTCGCCGAGCAGAAGGTCAATCCCTTCTTCGAGTTCGTGGGCAAGACCCGCGCCAAGGAATCGGTCGCCCTGCGCGCGCGCGTGACCGGCTTCCTGCAGAGCAGGGATTTCCAGGAGGGTGGACGGGTCGAGGCGGGGCAGGTCCTGTTCACGATCGAGCCGGATCGGTATCAGGCGTCCCTCGCCCAGGCCGAGGCCGAGCTGGCGGCGGCGGAAGCGTCCCTGAACCGGGCGCGGGTCGACGCCGCGCGCTACGCGGAGCTTGCCAAGACGAACAACGTCAGCCAGCAGAAGGTGGACGAGGCCGAGGCCGAGGTGCTGGTCCAGGACGCCGCCGTTCAGACCGCCAAGGCCGCCATCAAGCAGGCCCAGCTGGACGTGGACTACACGGAGGTCAAGGCGCCCATCGCCGGCAGGATCGACGTCGCCAGCTACGACGTCGGCAATCTGCTGGGGCCGGACTCGGGCGTTCTCGCGACCATCAACCGGATGGATCCCATTCAGGTCGCTTTCGCCATCTCCGAGACCTGGTATCTGGCGCTGGCCCAGGCGGACGCGATGGCCAAAGAGGCCGGACGGGAGCCAGACGAGCGCATTTACGTCCCGCTGCTACGGCTTCCGGACGGGGGCATGTACGAGCATCCCGGCGAGTTCGACTTCTTTGACAACAAGGTGGATGAGAAGACCGGCACGGTGCTGATTCGGGCGGTGTTTCCGAATCCGGACCAGCTCCTGCTCCCGGGGCAGTTCGTCACCGTGGTCGTCGAGCGCGCGGAGGCCAAGGACGCGGTGGTGATTCCGCAGGCCGCGGTTCTCACCGACCAGGGCGGCCAGTACGTCCTGCTGGTGAACGACGAGAACAAGGTGGAGGTCCGTCGTATCGAGACCGGGCAGCGCTTTGGCGCCAACTGGTCCCTGAGCAAGGGCCTGCAGGCGGGTGAGCGCATCATCCTCTACGGCGTGCAGAAGGTGCGCCCCGGCATCGAGGTCAAGCCTGAGCTGGCAGAGGCCGCGCCCGCTCCCATGGACGGCGCCACCGACAGCAGTGCGGTAGAGGCCCCGCCCGGTACGACCAGGGACATGTCCGGGATGGGTGGTCAGTCTGGCGGCGCGGTAGCTGGCGGCGACTCCGACGCGAAGGCGGAGTAACCATGGGCTTCTCCAAGTTCTTCATCAACCGGCCGAAGTTCGCCTTCGTCATCTCCATCGTCATCACCCTGGCCGGCGTGCTGGCGCTGATGGGCCTGCCGGTGGCCCAGTTCCCCGACATCACGCCGCCGACGGTGAGCGTCAGCACCCAGTACGCGGGCGCCAGCGCCGAGGTGGTGGAGCAGACCGTGGCCTCGCCCATCGAGCAGGAGGTCAACGGCGTGGAGGGCATGATCTACATGTCTTCCAAGTCGGACAACGACGGACGCTACAGCCTGACGGTCACCTTCGAGATCGGCACCGACGCCGACATGGCCCAGGTCAAGGTGCAGAACCGAGTCTCCCAGGCCATGCCGTCGTTGCCCCAGGAGGTCCAGCGGCAGGGAGTGAAGACCGAGAAGCAGTCCACCAACATGCTGCTGATCGCCAACATCACCTCGCCCGAGGGGACCTACGATGCCCTGTACCTGAACAACTACGCCACCATCAACGTCAAGGACCCCCTCGGGCGCGTCAACGGCGTGGGCAAGGCGGAGATCCTGGGCGTCATGGACTACGGCATGCGGTTCTGGCTCAAGCCGGATCGCATGACCTCCCTGAACGTGACCGTCGCCGATCTGCAGAATGCGGTCGCCCAGCAGAACGTGCAGGTCCCGGCGGGTCAGGTCGGGGCGCCGCCGGCACCGACCGACCAGCAGTTCCAGTACACGGTGACCACCAAGGGCCGGCTCTCCGAGGTGGACGAGTTCGGCAACATCATCATCCGCATCGAGCCCGACGGCTCCGCCATCCGCGTCAAGGACGTGGCCAGGGTGGAGCTGGGCGCCCAGGCCTATTCCGCGTCGGGGCGCCTGGACGGCGCGCCTTCGGTCGTTCTGGCGGTCTACCAGACCCCGGACGCCAACGCGCTGTCCACCGCGGAGGCGGTGAAAGGCGCGTTGGCCGAGCTGTCCGAGCGCTTCCCCGAGGACATGGAGGTCCAGGTACTCTACGACACGACCAACTTCGTCAAGGCCTCCATCGACGAGGTGATCGAGACCCTGATCATCGCGATCATGCTGGTCATCGCGGTGGTCTTCGTCTTCCTGGGCGATTGGCGCACCACCCTGATCCCCGGCATCGCCATTCCGGTGTCCCTGATCGGCACCTTCGCCGCCCTCGCGGTCTTCGGCTTTTCGCTCAACACCATCGTGCTGTTCGCCCTGATCCTGGCCATCGGCATCGTGGTGGACGACGCCATCATCGTAGTCGAGAACGTTCAGCGCCTGATGGACGAGGAGGACCTGGAGCCCAAGGAGGCCACCGCCAAGGCCATGGAGCAGGTGGGCGGTGCGGTCATCGCCACCACCCTGGTGCTGCTGGCGGTGTTCGTGCCCGTCGGCTTCATGCCCGGCATCACCGGCGAGCTCTACAAGCAGTTTGCGGTGACCATCTCGGTGGCCGTGGCCATCTCGTCCGTCAACGCCCTGACCCTGAGTCCGGCCCTGTGCGTGGTCCTCCTCAAGAAGGGCAGTCAGCCCATGGCGCTGCTGGCCGGGTTCAACCGTTGGTTCGAGCGGCTCACGGCACGCTACACGGCCGGGGTCAGGCTCGTGATCAAGCGCGCGCTCATGGCCGTGCGCCGTCTATGGCGCCCTGATCGCCGGCACGGTGTGGATGTTCGGGAACCTGCCCAGCGGCTTCCTGCCGGAGGAGGACCAGGGCTTCTTCTTCATGGAGGTGCAGCTGCCGGACGCCGCGTCCCTGACCCGCACCGAGGAGGTGCTGGGCCGGGTGGAGCAGCAGTTGCTGGAGGTCCCGGGCATTACCAACGTCATCTCGGTCGCCGGCTTCTCCCTGCTCAATTCCGCCTTCGGCTCCAACAGCGCCCTGGTCATCCCCGTCCTGGCGCCCTGGGACCAGCGCGAGGAGCCGGAACTGCAGCTTCGCTCCATCGTCGGCAAGGTGCAGCAGATCGCCGCCCAGACCATCGATGCGCAGCTGATCCCATTCGTGCCGCCGGCCATTCCCGGCCTGGGCAGCACGGGCGGCTTCTCTTTCGTGCTCCAGGACAAGACCGGCGGCAGCATTCAGGACTTCGCCTCCGTGATGCGCGGCTTCGTCGTCGAGGCCAATGCAGATCCGGCCATCGACAGCGCCTACAGCACCTTCCGCGCCGACGTGCCCATGCTGTTCCTGGAGGTCAACCGCGACAAGGTGCAGACCCTGGGTATCCCGATGACGGAGGTCTTCTCCACCCTGCAGGCCCAGCTCGGCTCCGTCTACATCAACGACTTCAACAAATTCGGCCGCACCTGGCGGGTCATGGCGCAGGCGGAAGGGGACTTCCGCAACCAGCCGAGCGACATCGTGCGGCTGTTCGTGCGCAGCAAGGACGGGTCGATGGTGCCCATGTCGACCATTGCCGAGGTCGAGTCCCAGACCGGCCCCCAGATCATGTCGCGCTATAACCTGTTCCGCTCCGCGGACATTTCCGGAGGCCCCGCGCCCGGCTTCAGCTCGGGTCAGGCCATCGCGGCCATGGAGAAGACCGCCAAGGAGAGCCTGCCGGCCGGTTTCGGCTTCGAGTGGACCAGCATGTCCTACCAGGAGATCAAGGCGGCGGGCCAGGCGCCGATCATCTTCGGTCTGGCCCTGTTGTTCGTCTACCTGTTCCTGGTCGCCCAGTACGAGAGCTGGTCCATCCCCCTGGCGGTCATGCTGGCGGTGCCGGTGGCGGTCTTCGGTGCCCTGGGCACGGTCGGCGCGATGGGCATGGACGTCAACCTCTATACCCAGATCGGCCTGGTGATGCTGATCGGGCTCGCGGCCAAGAACGCCATCCTGATCGTGGAGTTCGCCAAGGAGCAGCGGGAGAACGAGGGCCTGTCGATCTTCGACGCCGCGGTCAAGGCCGCGCATCTTCGGTTTCGCGCCGTGATGATGACCGCGCTCTCCTTCATTCTCGGCATCATCCCCCTGGTGGTCGCCACCGGCGCTGGGGCGGGCTCCCGGGTCTCGCTCGGCACCGCGGTGATGGGTGGCATGCTGGCCGCGACGGTCGTTGGCACCCTGCTCATCCCGGTCATGTATTTCGTGGTGCAGGGTATTCGGGAGAGGGTAAAGGGAACCTCCAAGGCCGACCCCGCGTCTGTCCCGGTCCGGGCCGAGTAGGGACCAGGCCCCAGGGAAACGATCCCGCCGCCACCACGCGGCGCGAGTCCGCCGACATGGGCGCAGGCGATGGCCTTTGGGAACCACAGGAGAAGAATCGGAATGCGCACACGGACAAGCTGCTGGCCACTCTATCTCTTGTATGGGGCGCTTTCGGTAGTCCCGTTCGGCGTCCAGGCCGGTATCTTCAAGTGGGTGGATGAGGACGGCCGCGTGCAGTTCTCGGACAGGCCGCCGGTGGAGGTCGAGGCGGAGGCGGTTCGTCTGCGGGAGATCAACACCTACGAAGGGGTCAGCATCGAGGACGAGAAGGACATGGGATCCAGTCAGCCGCAGGGCGTCAAGGCGAAGAAAGTGGTCATGTACAGCGCCCCTTGGTGCGGCGTCTGCAAGCAGGCCAGGCAGTTCTTCAAGGCGCGGGGCATCCCCTTCCGGGAGATGGACGTGGAGCGCAGCACCATGGCGCGGCGCGAGCTCGAACGCATGAACGCTCGCGGGGTGCCCGTCATCTTGGTCGGCGGAAAACGGATGAACGGCTTCTCCGAGCAGCGGTTCATGGAGCTCTACCAGAATTGACATCCCGCGCGGCCTTCGGCCGGTCCGCGTGTCCGCAGCCGGGTTTCGGTGCCCGGAAATTGTGCTCTTGCGTCCCCATCGCTTGGGGCCGCGCCGTCGGGCTCAATCGGACTGGGCGATGCGCGAGCCCCAGGAGCGCGCATCATCGAGGATGGACGAGGGGTCGAGAGTCAGCGGCTGGCCGTCGCGGATCAGCTGGCGTCCCGCCACCCAGACGTGGCGCACCTGATCGCGGCCAGCGGCGTAGACGAGCTGGGAGACCGGGTTGTAGACGGGCTGGGTGTCCGGGTCCCGCAGGTCGATGGCGACCATGTCCGCGGATTTCCCTGGCTCCAGCGAGCCGGTCTCGCCCTCCAGGCCGAGGGCTTTGGCGCCATTGATGGTGGCCATGCGCAGCGCCTGGCTGGCGGGGAGGGCGGAGGCGGAGCCGGCCACGCCTTTTGCCAGCAGCGCCGCCGTCTGCATCTCGCCGAGGAGATCGAGATCGTTGTTGCTGGCCGCCCCGTCGGTGCCGAGCGCGACGTTCACCCCGGCATCGAGCAGGGCCGATACCGGGCAGAAGCCGCTCGCGAGCTTGAGGTTGGACTCCGGGCAATGCGCCACCGAGGCGCCCGCCCGCGCCAGCTTCTCGATCTCGCCCGGCTCGTGCTGGGTCATGTGCACCGCGACCAGGTTGGGTCCCAGCAGCCCCAGCCGCTCGAGGCGCGCAAGCGGGCGCTCGCCGTGGTCGCGCAGCGACTGGACGATCTCGTCGCGGGTCTCGTGCAGGTGGATGTGGACCGGAACCTCCAGCTCGTCCGCCAGGGTGCGCAACCGCTGCAGCGGGGCGTCCGAGACCGCGTAGGGTGAGTGGGGGGCGAAGGCGGTGCGGATCAGGGCGTGGTCCCGGTAGCGGTCGTGCAGCGCCAGCCCCTTGCGCAGGTATTCCTCGGGAGAATCGGCATAGCCCGTCGGAAAGTCCACCAGGATCATGCCGGCCACGGCGCGCATGCCCGCCTCGGCGGCGGCGCGGGCGGTGACCTCGGGATGGAAGTACATGTCGTTGAAGCAGACGGTGCCGCTCTTCAGCATCTCCAGGGCGGCCAGGCGGGTTCCGGCGAGCACGAACTCCGGGTCCACCCAGCGTTGCTCCGCCGGCCAGATATGCTGGTTGAGCCAGGTCATCAGCGGCAGATCGTCCGCCAGCCCCCGCAACAGGGTCATGGGCGAGTGGGTGTGGGCGTTGACGAAACCGGGGATGAGCACGTGCCCGGGCAAGTCGAGCTCGCGCTCGGCCTTGATCTCGCTGCCCGCCTCGGCGCTGGGCAACAGGGCCTGGATGCGTCCGCCGGAGACGGCGAGGCAATGGTCCTCGAGAACGCGGTCCTGCGCGTCCACCGGGAGTATCCACTGGGCGTGGATGATGAGCTCCGCTTGCATGTTCATCCGCAGATTTTGGCTTGAGTCCTCGACCGACCCGCTCACAATAGACGCGAATTTGCCACACGGAGCCACGCATGGAAACCCGCACACTCCCGGAGCCGAGCCCCGACAATGCCGTGGTCTGGCACGAGGGGCGCCTGTATCTCCTCGATCAGCGTCATCTGCCCGGTCGCGCCGAGTTCCTGCCCCTCGCAAACGCCGAGGCCACCGCGAGGGCGATCACCGACATGGTGGTGCGGGGAGCACCGGCGATCGGCATCACCGCCGCGTACGGCGTGGTGCTGGCGGCGCGCGAGCGTTACGCGGAGCGCGGGGGCGGATGGCGTTCGGCGGTCGCCCCGGATCTGGCGGCGCTGGCCGCCTCGCGGCCCACGGCGGTCAACCTTTTCTGGGCCCTCGAGCGCATGGCGGAGGCGATGGAGCGGATCGGTGACGGCGATCCGGTGCCGGCATTACTGGCCGCGGCCCGCGACATCCATGCGGAGGACCGCGCGGGAAACCTGCGCATGGGCGAGCTCGGCGCGGCGCTGGTCTCGGGCCCGACCGAGGTCATCACCCACTGCAACGCCGGCGCGCTGGCCACCGGCGGCTACGGCACCGCGCTCGGGGTGATCCGCAGCGCCTTCGCGGCCGGGAAGATCACGCGCGTCTACGCCGACGAGACCCGTCCCTGGATGCAGGGCTCGCGCCTCACCGCCTGGGAGCTGCAGCACTCGGGTATCCCGGTGACGGTCCAGGCCGACGGGGCGGCCGCGAGCCTGATGGCCGAGGGCCGGATCGGCTGGGTCATCGTCGGCTCCGATCGCATCGCCGCCAACGGCGATGTGGCCAACAAGATCGGCACCTACGGGCTCGCGGTCCTGGCCCGCCATCACGGGGTCAGGTTCATGGTCGCCGCGCCCACATCCACGTTGGACCTGGGTGCGCCCAGCGGCCGGGAGATACCGATCGAGGAACGCGATCCGGACGAGGTGCTTTCCTGCGGCGGCAGGCGTCTCGGGGCCCAGGGGGCGGAGGCCCGCAACCCGGTGTTCGACGTCACGCCCGCCGCCCTGGTGGACGCGATCGTCACGGAGCGGGGCGTAGTCGAGGCACCAGATGCGGAGAAGCTGCGGGCCTTGATGGGCGACCCGGGACGATAGGAGCCGCGAGGCCGTTAGGCGAAGGTTTCCGGTCGCGTCATAGCCAGACCGCTCGTGCCCGCAAGCCCTCCGCGTGATACAATTTCCGCTTTTACCGCAAGTCCAATCAGGCCGCCTCTGAGACGGCCCCACACCTCGGTGCGTCACGCCCATGCCGGAGTTCGCGAAAGAAGTCCTACCCGTCAATCTGGAAGACGAGATGCGCCGCTCATACCTCGATTACGCCATGAGCGTGATCGTGGGGCGGGCGCTGCCGGACGTTCGCGACGGTCTCAAGCCGGTGCATCGCCGTGTCCTGTTCGCGATGAGCGAGCTGGGCAACGACTGGAACAAGCCCTACAAGAAGTCCGCCCGCGTGGTGGGCGACGTCATCGGTAAGTATCACCCCCACGGCGATACGGCGGTCTACGACACCATCGTGCGCCTGGCCCAGCCCTTCTCCATGCGCTACATGCTGGTGGACGGGCAGGGCAACTTCGGCTCGGTCGACGGGGACGCCCCCGCGGCCATGCGCTACACGGAAGTGCGCATGGCCCGCATCGCGCACACCCTGCTCGATGACATGGACAAGGAGACGGTCGATTTCGTCCCCAACTACGACAACTCCGAGCACGAGCCCGCCGTCCTGCCGGCGCGTTTCCCCAACCTGCTGGTCAATGGCTCGGCGGGCATCGCCGTGGGCATGGCGACCAACATCCCGCCGCACAACCTGCGCGAGGTGATCGACGCCTGCCTGGCAGTGATCGAAAACCCGATGGTCACCGTCGACGAGCTCATGGCGCTGGTGCCTGGCCCGGATTTCCCCACCGCCGCCCTGATCAACGGCGTGCGGGGTATTCGCGAGGCTTACCGCACCGGGCGCGGGCGGGTCTACATGCGCGCCCGCACCCACGTCGAGACGATCAAGCACAGCGGGCGCGAGGCGATCATCGTCGACGAGCTGCCCTACCAGGTGAACAAGGCGCGCATGCTCGAGCGCATGGCGGAGCTGGTCAAGGACAAGAAGATCGAGGGCATCGCGGAGCTGCGCGACGAGTCGGACAAGGACGGCATGCGGGTGGTGATCGAGATCAAGCGCGACCACTACCCGGACGTGGTGCTCAACAACCTCTACCAGCATACCCAGATGCAGACCGTGTTCGGCATCAACATGGTTGCCCTGGTAGACGGCCAGCCGCGGCTGCTGAACCTCAAGCAGCTGCTGGAGTACTTCCTGCGCCACCGCCGCGACGTGGTGACCCGGCGCACCCTGTTCGAGCTGCGCAAGGCGCGCGACCGAGCCCACATCCTGGAGGGTCTGGCGGTCGCCCTCGCCAATATCGACGAGGTCATCGAGCTCATCAGGGCATCCGCGAGCCCGGCGGAGGCGAAGGCTGGCCTGGTGGAGCGGGTATGGCGCCCGGGCGCCGTCTCGGCCATGCTGGCGCGGGCGGGCGCCGAGGAGACCAAGCCGGACGATCTCGCCAAGGGTCTGGGTCTCGGCGAGGACGGCTACCGCCTGAGCGAAGTTCAGGCCCAGGCCATCCTGGACCTGCGCCTGCATCGGCTGACCGGTCTGGAGCAGGAAAAGATCATCGGTGAATTCGAGGAGATCCTCGGGAAAATCGCCGGCCTGCTCGACATCGTCTCCAGCCCGGATCGCCTGATGGGCGTCATCCGCGACGAGTTGACCGAGATCCGGGATCAGTACGGCGACGAGCGCCGGACCGAGATCCTGATCGACCATCATGACCTGACCCTGGAAGACCTGATCGCCCCCGAGGACGTGGTGGTGACCCTCTCGCACGCCGGCTACGCCAAGGCGCAGCCGGTCAGCGAGTACCAGGCCCAGCGCCGGGGCGGCAAGGGCAAATCGGCCACCGCGACCAAGGACGAGGATTTCATCGACAAGCTGTTCGTGGCCAACTCCCACGACACGGTGCTGTGCTTCTCGAGCCGGGGCAAGGTCTACTGGCTCAAGGTCTACGAGATGCCCCAGGCCAGCCGGGCCTCACGCGGCCGGCCCATGGTGAACCTGCTTCCGTTGGAGCAGGGCGAGCGCATCAGCGCCGTGCTGCCGGTGCGCCAGTACGAGGAAGGCTGCTACGTGTTCATGGCCACCAGCGCCGGCACGGTCAAGAAGACGCCGCTCAGGGATTTCTCCCGGCCCCTGTCCCGGGGCATCATCGCGATCGATCTGCACGAGGACGAATACCTGATCGGCGTGGCCGTCACCGACGGCAAACAGGACATCATGCTCTTCGGCTCGTCCGGCAAGGCGGTACGCTTCAAGGAGGACCGTGTCCGTTCCATGGGACGCACGGCCCATGGCGTGCGCGGTATCGCGCTGGACCCTGGTCAGCGGGTGATCTCGATGCTGGTGGCGGAGCCCGGCACCGTGTTGAGCGTCACCGAGAACGGGTACGGCAAGCGCACCGCGATCGAGGAGTTCCCGACCAAGGGGCGGGGCACCAAGGGCCTCATCGCCATCCGTGCCTCCGAGCGGAACGGCGAGCAGGTGGGTGCGATACTGGTACGTCCCGAGGACGAGATCATGCTCATCACCGTCGGCGGCACCCTGGTGCGCACGGCCGTCACGGGTATTCCCGTGCTTGGCCGCGACACCCAGGGGGTCAAGCTGATCAGCATTGCCGAGGGTGAGCATCTGGCGGGCGTGGAACGTATCGTGGCCCTGGACGAGGAGGATGACGGCGGCGGATGACGACCCGGATCAGAGCCTCAGAAGACCAAGATTAAAGTTAGTTCAAATAAACATGATATAGAGCGGAAAGTTGACAATGACTCGAGCTTTCAATTTCAGTGCCGGCCCGGCCATGCTGCCCGAGGCGGTGCTGCGCCAGGCGCAGGAAGAGATGCTCGACTGGCACGGGAGCGGCATGTGCGTCGCCGAGATGAGCCACCGCGGCAAGGAGTTCATGTCGATCGCCGAGCAGGCCGAGGCGGACCTGCGCGAGCTTCTGGAGGTGCCAGCGGGCTACAAGGTGCTGTTCCTCCAGGGCGGGGCCTCCAGCCAGTTCTCGATGGTGCCGATGAACCTGTTGCGGGGAGGCGATTCCGCGGACTACATCAACACCGGCTCCTGGTCCAAGAAGGCCATCGCCGAGGCCAGGCGCTACTGCACGGTCAATGTCGCGGCGTCCACGCAGGAGAGCCGGTTCACCTCGGTTCCGTCCCAGGGTGAGCTGGAACTGAGCGCCCAAGCGGCCTACGTCCACTACACCCCGAACGAGACGATCGAGGGTGTCGAGTTCCCGTACGTCCCGGATACCGCCGGAAAGCCCCTGGTGGCGGACATGTCCTCCACCATCCTTTCGCGCCCCATCGATGTTTCCCGCTTCGGGGTCATTTACGCGGGCGCCCAGAAGAACGTCGGACCGGCGGGGCTGACCATCCTGATCGTGCGCGAGGACCTGATCGGGCAGCCCCTCGCGGGCACGCCGACCATGTTCGACTACCAGACCCATGCCGAGAACGGCTCCATGTACAACACGCCGCCCACCTACGCCTGGTATCTGGCGGGCCTGGTGTTCAAGTGGCTCAAGAACCTCGGCGGATTGGACAGCATGGCGGTGATCAACGAGCGCAAGGCGGAGACCCTCTATGCCGCCATCGACGGCTCGGACTTCTACGCCAATCCGGTGGCGCCCGCGTGCCGCTCGTGGATGAACGTGCCCTTCACGCTGGCCAATCCGGAGCTCGACGCCATGTTTCTCTCCGAGGCCAAGGAGGCGGGTCTGGTCACCCTCAAGGGCCACCGCTCGGTCGGCGGGATGCGCGCGAGCATCTACAATGCCATGCCGGAGGCTGGGGTGCAGGCCCTGGTCGATTTCATGGGCGAGTTCGAGCGCAAATACGGCTGAGCCACGGCCGAGTTTCCGCTGGCGCGTCCGGCGGCGAGCGAATCGTCCCCGTCCGCTGTCGTTGGTGCTTCTGTCCCGCGTGACGCCAAGCTTCGCATTGAAGTTGAAAGAAAATGTTTAAGATACTGACTCTGAACAATATTTCTGTCGCTGGGCTCGACCGGCTGCCGCGGGACAAGTACGAGGTCGCCTCGGAAATCGCCCATCCGGACGCGATCCTGGTGCGCTCGGCGAACATGCACGACCTCGATGTCCCCGATACCGTCAAGGCGATTGGCCGAGCCGGCGCCGGGGTCAACAACATCCCCGTCGCCCGCATGAGCGAGCGCGGGGTGCCGGTGTTCAACGCGCCCGGGGCCAACGCGAATGCGGTCAAGGAGCTGGTGATCGCGGGCATGCTGCTGGCCGCGCGCAATATCGCGCAGGCCTGGGGCTTCGCGCGCGGTCTCGCGGGCGACGACGAGGCCATTCACAAGTCCGTGGAGAGCGGCAAGAAGCAGTTCGTCGGCTTCGAGCTCCCGGGCCGTACCCTGGGGGTCATCGGCCTCGGCGCGATCGGCGTGCAGGTCGCAAACGCCGCCAGGGCGCTCGGGATGCGGGTGATCGGTTACGACCCGACGATCACGGTGCAGCGGGCCTGGCAGCTGGAGTCGAATGTCGAGCAGGCGCTGAGCGTGGACGATTTGGTCTCCCGCTCCGATTTCATCAGCTTCCACGTGCCCCTGACGGACGAGACCCGCGACATGATCAACGCGGATCGTCTCAAGCACATGAAGAAGGGAGGCGTGCTGCTCAACTTCGCGCGCAACGGCATCATCGACGACGCGGCGGTGGTGGCGGCCCTGGACGCGGGAAGGCTCTATGCCTACGTGTGCGATTTCCCCAGCAATCTGCTCAAGGATCACCCGCGGGTGGTGACCCTGCCCCATATCGGCGCCTCGACCCGGGAAGCGGAGGAGAACTGCGCCGTGATGGTCGCTGACCAGGTCCGCGACTGGCTGGAGGACGGCAATATCCACAACGCCGTCAACTTTCCCGAGATCAACCTGCCCCGAAACGGCGGCTACCGGATCGCGGTGGTCAACAGCAACGTGCCCAACATGGTC
This sequence comes from uncultured Gammaproteobacteria bacterium, assembly GCA_963698495.1. GTDB lineage: Bacteria > Pseudomonadota > Gammaproteobacteria > Chromatiales > Chromatiaceae > CAVORB01. Next base: position 24,017 of record CAVORB010000022.1, read on the forward strand.
GGTCAGATCTCCACCGACCTGGCCGAGACCAACCTCAATATCCTGGACATGCTCAATCGGTCGCGGGGCGATATCGCCGTTACCCTGATCGACGTCGATCAGCGCATCCCGGAAGAGACAGTGGCCCGCATCCGAGATATCAAGGGAGTCCTCTCGGTGCGCTGTCTCGGCTGCGACAAGGAATGACGGTCCGAGACGAATGACCCCGGAGGATCCGCTCTCCCAGGTGCGCGAGCGCATCGATGCCGTCGACCGGGAGATTCTGCGCCTGATCAGCGAGCGCGCGGCCTGCGCCAAGCAGGTCGCGGACATCAAGGCCGCCAACGGGGACACCCAGTTCTACCGGCCGGAGCGCGAGGCAGCCATCCTGCGCCGGATCAAGGAGCAGAATCCAGGACCTCTCGGCAGCGAGGAGGTGGCGCGCCTGTTTCGCGAGATCATGTCCGCCTGCCTCGCCTTGGAGCAGCCCCTTGCGGTCGCCTTCCTCGGCCCCGCCGGCACCTTCACCCAGGCGGCCGCGCTCAAGCACTTCGGTCACTCGGTGCGGACCCTCCCGCTGGGAGACATCGCGGAGATCTTTCGCGAGGTGGAGGCAGGCTCCGCGCATTTTGGCGTCGTGCCGGTGGAGAACTCCACGGAGGGCGTGATCAGCCATACGCTCGATCTGTTCATGCGCTCGCCCCTGCGCATCGCGGGGGAGGTCAGCCTGCGCATCCATCATCACCTGATGAGCCGGGAGCCTGGGCTGGAGGCGATCAAGACCGTCTTCTCGCACCAGCAGTCCCTGGCCCAGTGCCGGGGCTGGCTCGACCGACACCTTCCCCATGCGGAGCGCATCGCCGTCGGCAGCAATGCCGAGGCGGCGCGTCTTGCGGCGGGGCAGGCGGGCACCGCCGCGGTGGGCGCGGAGGCGGCCGCCGAGATCTATGACCTCGATATCCTCTTCAGCCGCATCGAGGACGAGCCCGGCAACACCACGCGTTTCCTGGTCATCGGCAAGGAGGACGTGCCGGCGAGCGGAGACGACAAGACCAGCCTCCTGCTTTCCTGCCGGAATGAGGCGGGGGGCTTGCACGCGCTGCTCGATCCGCTGGCCGAGTACGGGATCAGCATGACCCGTATCGAGTCGCGCCCATCGCGGAGAGGGGTGTGGGACTATGTCTTCTTCATCGATATCCTCGGTCACCGGGATGAGGACAGGGTTGCCAGGGCGTTAGAAATTCTTCGAAAACAATCTCTTCTTTTCAAGATCCTAGGATCATATCCTCAGGCGGTACTCTAAATGTCGATCGAAGAAAACCCCTTTCTTCGTCTAACCGCACCGGGGGTGCCGGGACTCCAGCCCTATGTCCCGGGCAAGCCGATCTCGGAGCTGGAGCGGGAGCTTGGGATCCGGGATTCGGTCAAGCTCGCCTCGAACGAGAATCCGCTGGGCGCTGGACCCAAGGCGCGCGAGGCGGCGCTGGCCGCGCTATCAGAGCTCGGCCGCTACCCGGACGGGGGCGGCTTTGCGCTGCGCAGGGCGCTGGGCGATCACCACGGCGTGAGTCCGGCCCGCATCACCCTGGGCAACGGCTCCAATGATGTGCTGGACCTGGTCGCGCGGGCCTTCCTTCGGCCCGGCGTCGAGTCCGTGTTCTCCGAGCACGCCTTCGCCATCTACGCCATCTCTACCCAGGCGGCCGGGGCCACGCCGCGCATGGCAAGGGCGGCGGACTACGGGCACGATCTGGCGGCGATGCGCAAGCTGGTCAACGAGCGCACGCGCGTCGTTTGGATCGCCAACCCGAACAATCCGACCGGCACCTGGCTGTCCGCCGCTGCCCTGCGGGAGTTTCTCGGTGCCCTGCCGGACACCTGCATCGCCGTGGTCGACGAGGCCTACATCGAGTACGTGCAGGAGCCAGACTATCCGGACGCCTCCCATTGGGTCGATCGGCTTCCGAACCTGGTCGTGACGCGCACCTTCTCCAAGGTCCACGGCCTGGCGGCCCTGCGGGTGGGCTATGGGGTCAGCGATGCACGGGTCGCCGAGATCCTCAACCGGTTGCGCCAGCCGTTCAACGTAAACGCTCCCGCGCAGGCAGCGGCGCTTGCCGCGCTGGGCGACGACGAGCACATACGAGCCTCGGTCCAGCTCAACACGGCCGGGATGCGGCAGCTTGTTGCCGGCTGCGAGCGCTTGGGCCTGGACTTCATACCCTCGGTGGGGAATTTCCTCGCCATCGACGTCGGGCGCGGGGCTGCCGCGGTGAACGATGCCTTGCTGCGGGAGGGGGTCATCGTTCGCCCCGTGGCCAACTACGGCCTGGCGAATCACCTGCGGGTGAGCGTCGGCCTGGAGACGGAGAACGCCCGCTTCCTGGCCGCCCTCGAGCGGGTGCTGGCGCGGTGATCGCGCGCCTCGCGGTCATCGGCGTCGGGCTGATCGGCGGCTCCCTGGCCCGTGCCCTGCGCGTCGCGGGCGAGGTCGGGGAGGTGGTCGGTTGCGGCCGCTCGGCGGCCAACCTGGAGAAGGCGGTCGAGCTCGGTGTCGTAGACCGCTTCAGTCACGATCCGGCGGAGGCGGTTGCCGGAGCGGACATGGTGTTCATCGCCGTCCCCCTTGGCGCCATGCGGGGCGTCTTCGCCGCGATTCGGGGCCATCTCGGCGACGATGCGGTGCATGACCGACGGCGGCAGCGTGAAGGCAAGCGTCGTCGCGGACGCAAAGGCCGTCTTCGGGCAGATACCGCCGGGGCTGGTTCCCGGCCACCCCATTGCCGGCACCGAACGCAGCGGGGTCGAGGCCTCGTTTCCGGAGCTCTACCGTGATCGGCGCGTGATCCTGACGCCGTTGGCGGAGACCGATCCCGTGGCGCTGGATCGGGTCACGCGCATGTGGCGGGCCTGCGGCGCCGATGTCGCCTGCATGAACGTCGCCCACCACGACGAGGTGCTCGCCGCGACCAGCCATCTCCCCCATATGCTCGCCTTCGGCCTGGTGGACGCTCTGGCGCGCATGCGCGAGAACGACGAGATCTTCCGCTACGCGGCGGGCGGGTTCCGCGATTTCACCCGCATCGCCTCCAGCAACCCGGTCATGTGGCGGGACATCTGCATCGCCAACCGCGAGGCCCTGGGCGCCGTGATGGCGCGCTTCGGCGCCGAGATGGCGGAGCTCGCGGAGACCATTCGACGCGCGGACGGCGATCACCTGCTCGCGGTCTTCGAGCGTGCCAAGACCGCCCGCGACCGCTACGTGGACGGGACGGCGGGCACGCACGCCGGAACGGACCTGGAGTGAGGGCGCGGGCACTCCGCCCTGCGCCGCCGAACAACGCCGTCGCAAGTCCCTATGCAGGTCGGGTCCTGTGGGCAGGGTAACAGGCCCGCGCCGGGGCGCGTCTTGCGGATCTTCCCCGACCGCGCGATTTCGCGTGCGGCGGTCTAAGCTTCCAAGGAAACACAGGCGTCAGCGAGACATCAGAGGCGGATCTTCATGGTGCCAGAGCAAGACATTCGATCCCCGAATCCCTGCTGGGCGATGACCGAGCACCTGGATGTCGCGATCTACGTGGCCGACCTCTACTCGGACGAGGTGGTGTTTCTCAACAAGTACGCCCAGGAGCGGTGGGGCCCTGACTTCAGGGACAAGCGCTGCTCTGAGTATCTCCGATCCGGTACCCGCGACACCTGCCCCTTCTGCAACCGCGGCCTGCTGGTGAATGCCGACGGCAAGCCGCGTGGCCTTTACCGGTGGGAATACCAGGACCCGGAAACCGGCGACTGGTTCGATTGCCGCGACGAGGCGGTGATCTGGCCGGACGGGCGCGCGCTGCACGTCGAGATCGCCGTCAACATCACGGCTCGCAAGCGGGCCGACGACAGCCTGAGGGCGAGCGAGCGCTTCAACAAGGGCATCATCCAGAGCAGCTGCGACTGTATCAAGGTGCTGGATCTCGACGGACGTCTTCGGTACATGAACGAGGCCGGACAACGGCTGCTGAACATCGAGGACATCGGGCCTTACCTCGGCAGTGCTTACGACGACTTTTGGGGAGAAGGGGACAGCGACACCAGGCGAAGCGCGATCCGCGCCGCGCTCGACGGGCGCGAGGGCAGATTTACCGGGCTGGCCCGCACGGCCGATGGCAACCCCAAGTGGTGGGATGTCGTGGTCACGCCGATCTTCGGACAAGACCACAGGGTAGAGCAGCTGCTGGTGGTTTCGCGGGACATCACCCAACGCAAGCAGGCCGAGGATGCGCTGGAGGAGAGTGAGCGCCGCCTGCGCCAGGCCCAGGCGTATGCCAACCTGGGCTACTGGACGCTCGAGTCGGACCTGTCGTCCATGACCTGGTCGGATGAGATCTATCGCATCCTGGGGCTGGAACCGTCCGTCCGACCCTGCGTCGCCAGTGCGAAGACGGTGATTCACCCGGACGACGCGGATGCGTTGGGCTCCTCTCTCGCGACCTCCTTGCGTGAGGGTCGCGAGCACGGCTTCGAGTACCGCGTCCTGCGGCCCGATGGCGAGTTGCGATGGATCTCCTGCAAGGGCTCGGCGGTGTTCGATGGGGATGGAAATGCGGTTCGACTTGCCGGAATCCTGCAGGACATCACCGAGCGCAAGCTCTCGGAGGAGCGCATCCGGCAGTCGCTGAAGGAAAAGGAGGTGCTGCTGCGCGAGATCCATCACCGGGTCAAGAACAATCTCCAGGTCGTCGCCAGCCTGCTGTCCCTGCAGGCGATGCACGCGCCGGACCCTGAGACGGTGGCGGCCCTCGGCGAGAGCGGGCGGCGCATCCAGTTGATGGCGCAGATCCACGACCGGCTGTACCGGGGCTCGGATCTGGCGAATGTCCCGTTCGATAGCTTCATCCGGTCTCTGGTCGAGGACATGATCGCCTCCTATGGCCTGGATTCCAGCCGATTGCGGCTCGTCACCGATCTGCAACCCGTCCGGCTGCATATCGATCAGGCGATCGCCTGCAGTCAGATCGTCAGCGAGCTGGTATCCAACTGCCTCAAGCATGCGTTCCCGCAGGGGCGGAACGGCACCGTCGGCTTGCGTGTCTTCGAGCAGGACGGCCGAACCAGTCTCTGGGTGGAAGACGATGGAGTGGGGATGCCCGAAGGGCTCGACTGGCGCCACGCGACGTCCTTGGGCCTGCAGCTCGTCGATGCATTGGTTCAGCAGCTCGCGGGTGAGGTTGCCCTGGAGTCGGGAAGCGGGACCCGGTTCCGGGTTTCCTTCTGACGGGAAGGAGCGATGAGCCGATCGGTGCTCGTGGTCGAGGACGAGATGGTTTCCAGCCTGTTCCTCACGCGTTGCGTCCAGAGGATGGGACATCGGGTGGTCGGCACCGCGAGCACCGGGAACGAGGCGACGGCGAAGGCGGACGCGCTGCGGCCGGACCTCGTCATCATGGACGTGGGGCTGAAGGGCGAGATGAACGGGGTGCAGGCGGCGGAGATCATCTCCCGGCAGTATTGCATCCCCACGCTCTTCGTCTCGGCGTACACGCGCGAGGAGATCCGCCGCCACGGCGAACTGCCCGAAGAGTTCGATTACCTCCCCAAGCCGGTCGACGGCGAGCAGCTGGAGCGGAAGCTGCGGGACATCTTCGCGCGCGCGGACTCGTAGCCCGCGCCTCCGCTGTCGTTGGCTCAGGTCACGACGTCGGGCTCGGCCCTTCCGGTCCGCGCCTCGATCTGCGCGAGCTCGCGGGCGATGAGGACCAGGGGCCGCATCGCCTCCTGCGTCTCGCGGTCATGGCGGGCGGGGTCGGGCTCGTAGGACTCGAGGTACACCCGCAGCGTGGCGCCCTGGGTGCCGGTGCCCGAGAGGCGGAAGACGATGCGCGATCCGTCCTCGAAGCCGATGCGGATGCCCTGCTTCTCCGAGCGGCTGGCGTCCACGGGATCCGTGTAGGCGAAGTCGTCGGCGTACTTGACCTTGAGCGCGCCGAGGGTCCTCCCCGGCAGGTCCGGGAGCTGACCGCGCAGGTGATCCATGAGACCTTCGGCGGCGTCCGCGTCCACCCCCTCGTAGTCGTGGCGGGTGTAGAAGTTGCGGCCGAAGCGGCGCCAGTGCTCCCGCACCACGTCGGCCACGGACTGCTTGCGCGCCGCCAGCAGGTTCAGCCAGAAGAGCACCGCCCACAGGCCGTCCTTCTCGCGCACGTGGTCGGAGCCGGTGCCGAAGCTCTCCTCGCCGCATAGGGTGATGCGGCCGGCGTCGAGCAGATTGCCGAAAAACTTCCAGCCCGTCGGTGTCTCGTAGCATTCGATGCCCAGCTGCTCGGCCACCCGATCGGCGGCCTGGCTGGTGGGCATCGAACGGGCGACGCCGACAATGCCGTCCCGGTAGCCGGGAGCATGATGGGCATTGGCCGCCAGCACCGCCAGGCTGTCGCTGGGGGTGACGAAGAAGTTCTTGCCCAGAATCATGTTGCGATCGCCGTCCCCGTCGGAGGCGGCGGCGAAGTCGAGCCCGTCCGTGCCCTGGGTCATGGCCACCAGCTCCTTGGCGTGGGCGAGGTTGGGGTCCGGATGACCGCCGCCGAAGTCCTCCTGCGGCACGCCGTTCATCACCGTGCCCGGCTCGGCGCCGATGCGGTTCTCCAGGATCTCCACCGCGTACGGGCCTGTCACCGCGTGCATGGCGTCGAAACGCATGCGGAAGAGGCCCGAGTTGAAGAGCTGATGGATGGCGTTGAAGTCGAACAGGGACTGCATCAGGTCCGCGTAGTCGCCGACCGGGTCGATGACCTCCACCGTCATGGGTCCAACCCGAGCAGTGCCGAGGCGGTCGAGATCGAGGTCGGGCGCGTCCAGGGTGCGGTACTTCTCGATCACCTGGGTTCGTCCGAAGATGGCCTCCGTCACGGCCTCTGGGGCAGGGCCCCCGGAGGGCACGTTGAACTTGATGCCGAAGTCCTCGTCGGGTCCGCCGGGGTTGTGGCTGGCCGACAGGATGATGCCACCCTGGGTCTTGTACTTGCGGATCACGCAGGACGCGGCCGGGGTGGACAGGATGCCGCCTTGCCCCACGAGCACCTTGGAGACGCCGTTGGCTGCGGCCATGCGCAGGATGGTCTGGATTGCGGTGCGGTTGTAGTAGCGGCCGTCGCCGCCCACCACCAGGGTGCCCCGGTTCAGATCCTTCTGGGTATCGAAGATGGCCTGCACGAAATTTTCGAGGTAGTGCGGCTGCGCGAACACCTTGACCTTCTTGCGCAGTCCGGAGGTGCCGGGGCGCTGGCCCTCGAACGGGCGGGTGGCGACGAGTTTCGCTTCCATGTTCGAAAAACCCTTGATATTGGATGACATTGACTACATTGATCAACGCGCCAAAGGCGTGCCGGTGCGCGCATTGTAGCGCCGCGGGCATTTTGGTTCATCACGAAACACTGAAATAGAGGGCAGAGCAGAGACATGACGGTAGACGCTCATCCGGAAACCCTGGAATTCAAGGCCGAGGTGAGCCAGGTGCTGGACCTGGTGATCCGCTCCCTGTACTCGAACAAGGAGATCTTCCTCCGCGAGCTGGTGTCCAACGCCTCCGACGCCGCCGAGAAGCTGCGTTTCGAGTCCCTGACCGACGAGGGATTGCTCGAGGACGCCCCGGAGCTGCGCATCCGGATCGCCGTCGACAAGGACGCCGGCACTCTCACCGTGTCGGACAACGGCATCGGCATGAGCCGTCAGGAGGTGACGGAGACCATCGGCAGCATCGCCAGCTCCGGCACCCGCCGCTTCCTCGAGAGCCTGACCGGCGATCAGTCCAAGGACAGTGCGCTGATCGGCCAGTTCGGCGTCGGCTTCTACTCGGTCTTCATCGTCGCCGACAAGGTCACCCTGATCTCCCGCCGCGCGGGCCTTGGCGCCGAGCACGGGGTGCGCTGGGAGTCCGACGGCAGGGGCACCTACACCCTGGAGACGGTAGAGAAGCCCGGCCGCGGCACGGACGTCATCCTGCACCTGAAGGACGACGAGAAGGAGTACCTGGAGCCGTGGCGGCTGCGCGGCATCATCGCCAAGTTCTCCGACCACATCGCGATGCCGGTGGAGATGCTGAAGGAGGACCTGGGCGGGGAAGAGGGCAAGGACAAGGAGGCGGACGCCGCCCCCGAGTACGAGCAGGTCAACAAGGGCACCGCCCTGTGGATGCGCAACAAGTCCGATATCTCCGAGGACGAGTACAAGGACTTCTATCAGCACATCGCCCACGACTTCGAGGAGCCGCTCGCATGGGCCCACAACCGCGTCGAGGGCACCAACGAGTACAGCGCCCTGCTGTACGTCCCCAAGCGCGCCCCCTGGGACCTGTGGGATCGGGACCAGAAGCACGGGGTGAAGCTCTACGTGCGCCGCGTCTTCATCATGGACGAGGCGGACAAGCTGATGCCGCACTACCTGCGTTTCGTCAAGGGCGTGGTCGATTCGGATGACCTGCCGCTCAACGTGTCGCGCGAGCTCCTGCAGCACAACCGCAAGATCGACACCATCCGCCAGGCCAACACCAAGCGCGTCCTCGGGCTCCTGGAGACCATGGCGAAGGACGAGGCGGAAAAGTACCAGGAGTTCTGGAAGGAGTTCGGCCGCGTCATCAAGGAAGGGCCGGCGGAGGACTTCACCAACCGCGAGCGCATCGCCGGCCTGATGAGGTTCTCGACCACGCGGACCGAGGGCGAGGCCCAGACCGAGTCGCTGGATGCCTACATCGAGCGCATGAAGGAAGGCCAGGACAAGATCTACTACATCACCGCCGACAGTCCGGCCGCGGCCCGTCACAGCCCCCATCTGGAGGTCTTCCGCAAGAAGGACGTGGAGGTGCTGCTGCTGTCCGACCGGGTGGACGAGTGGCTGGTCTCGAGCCTCACCGAGTACAAGGACAAGCACCTGCAGTCCGTCACCAAGGGCGAGCTGGATCTGGGCGAGCTCGCGGACAAGGAGGAGAAAGAGCACAAGGAGAAGGCCGCCAAGGAGCACGGGGATCTGCTGGAGCGGCTGAAGAAAGCGCTGGGCGAGCGGGTCTCCGAGGTGCGGATCAGCACCCGGCTGGTGGATTCCCCCGCCTGCCTCGTGGTGGGCGAGTACGACATGAGCGCCAACCTGGCGCGGGTGCTGAAATCGGTCGGCCAGGCCGCCCCCGAGACCAAGCCGATCCTGGAGCTCAATCTGGAGCATCCGCTGGTCAGGCGCCTGGAGTCCGAGGGGGACGAGGACCGTTTCTCGGATCTCGGACTGCTGCTGTTCGATCAGTCCCAGCTCGCCGAGGGCGGACAGCTCGACGACCCCGCGGCCTTCGTCGGCCGGCTCAACAAGCTGATGATGAGCATGATGCTTGCTGGCGGCTAAAGAAGGGGATTGCCGGACCCCAGCGCAAGGACGCGCAACGGGCAGCAGGTATCCGCGATCGTCCCGCCCCGTTCGGGCTTCGAACGGATAAACCGGCTGTATTGCCTCATGGATTCTACGGAATAGCCTGTCGTCGCCGCCTGTGGCAGACTGCCAGCCCGTCAGGAGACAGATCTGCCGACGACGTGAGCCTTGCGCCGTCTGCAGACCGGCAACACGCGTGCCCGGAGCCCCGGCCCTCGATCACGATCCTAGCGAGGTGGGTTCCTGAGAGAAGCTGATCATCGTCCATCCTGGCCGGGAACAGTACGTCCATGTGCCGCGGAAAGCGCTGAGTTGCTCGGCGTTTCCCCGGGGCCAGCGATCCATTCGATTTCGAGGAGCGATACAAGATGCGCATCATTCTGCTTGGCGGTCCAGGTGCAGGTAAGGGCACGCAGGCCGGCTTCATCAAGGAAAAATTCGGCATTCCCCAGATCTCCACGGGCGATATGCTGCGGGCCCACGTCAAGGCCGGGAGCGAGCTGGGCAAGGCGGCCAAGAAGATCATGGACGAGGGCGGACTGGTCTCGGACGACATCATCCTGGGCATGGTCAAGGAGCGCATCAAGGAGGACGACTGCAAGAACGGCTTCCTGTTCGACGGCTTCCCGCGGACCCTGGCGCAGGCGGATGCCCTGAAAGACGCGCGGATATTCGTCGACGCCGTGGTGGAGATCGACGTGCCGGACGAGGAGATCATCAAGCGCATGTCCGGCCGCCGGGCGCACTTGGCCTCCGGGCGCACCTATCACGTCATCTACAACCCGCCAAAGGAGGAGGGCAAGGACGACGTCACCGGTGAGCCGCTGATCCAGCGCGACGACGACAAGGAGGAGACCGTCAAGGCGCGGCTCAAGGTCTACCACGACCAAACGGAGCCCCTGATCGCCTATTATTCGAAATGGGCCGAGGAAGGTGGCGAGGGAGCGCCCAGGTACGTGAAGGTCCACGGCATCGGGGGCGTGACCGAGATCCGGGACCAGATCTTCGCCGGTCTCGGGGCCTGATCTTCACCGCCGCTCCGAATACGAGAAACCGGGCGCTGCCCGGTTCTTTCGGTACTGCGCCAGCGGACTTTCGCTCCTCGCCCTTCCATTCGAACGCGGCGGGGACCTGCGGGACGCGAGGATTATCTGCTAGTATTCAGCGCCAGGTCTGGAAAGAAGGTAAATCCAATGGCTGTCGTCGAACTCAGTAAAGACAACTTCGAGCAGACGATCCACGACAACGATTTCGTGATCGTCGATTTCTGGGCCCCCTGGTGTGGACCCTGCCGCTCCTTCGCGCCGATCTACGACAAGGTCTCGGCCGATCACGACGATGTGGTGTTCGCCAAGGTCAACACCGAGAACGAGCAGGAAATCGCCGCCCACTTTCAGATCCGCTCCATCCCCACCCTGATGATCTTCCGCGAGCAGGTCATCATCTTCGCCCAGCCGGGCGCCCTGCCGGAAGGCTCCTTCCGCCAGCTGCTGGAGAAGGCCCGGGAGCTCGACATGGCCGAAGTGCGGCGTCAGGTGGAGGCTCAGCAGAAGAGCCATGCCTGAGGGATCGTGCCGGTGAGCGACCGTCGGCGTCTCTCGTCTCCTGCTTGCCGCGAAGGATCACGCGCCATCCCCGGGCAGTCGTCCGCTTAACCCCCATGCAGGCACCCCGTTATCCGTGGGCGATGCAGTGTGTCACTTGCGGGCGTCCCACGGTGGGCGACCTGATGGCGCTGTGCGAGGAGAATTATCTCGCGTTACGGCGACTCGTTCCCGACCTGAAGCACCTGCGGGGCGAATTCGTCTCGCGCCGGGCGGGTGGGCTCGAGCTTCATCTGGAAATCATCGAGCAATCGCCCTTCACCAGCCTGTTGCGACTGACCTATTTCTTTCCTCACGGCGACGCGGGGGTGCATCGTATCCCCGAGGCTGATCCCGACGCATTGCTGCGTGCGTATCACGATGCCGCCCAGGTCGAGGTCGTGAATCTGCGTCAAACTGCCTTGCCGATCCATGGCCACTATCGCTATCCGGCCCTGGAGGCAAAGTGGAAGGCGAATCTGTTTCTCTCCAAATGGCTGGGTTACTGCTTGGGGCAGGGGCACAGCTTCGTGGTAGGCCGGGCGGCGGCCACCGAACCCGGTCGGGGGCAGCTCCTGTCGCGCTGCCTGTGAGGTCGCGGCGACCGCGCCAGCGCCCTTCCGCCCTCCTTGACCCGACTTGTCGCGACAACCGGGAACTTGTCGCGGATTTCCGGGACCAATCGCACGGAAGACGCTGGGCTAGGGAGTTCGCCGGTAAAAAGTGCGGGAAAATACTTGACTATTTTTCTGCACTATCGCTATCCTTATAACCCGACTGCTTCCATCGGTTTTTATCCGAAGCGAAGGTAGAACCACAATGAGACTCTCCACGAAAGGTCGCTACGCCGTCACCGCCATGCTTGACCTTGCGCTTCAGTCGGGCAAGGGCCCGGTGACGTTGGCGGACATCTCGGTCAATCAGGGCATCTCCCTCTCGTACCTCGAACAGCTGTTCGCCGCGCTGCGCGGGAAGCAGCTGGTGCGGGGGGTGCGAGGTCCAGGGGGTGGCTATTATCTGGGCAAGGCACCGAACGAGATATCGATCGCCGACATCATTTGTGCCGTCGACGAATGGGTGGAGTTCACCCGCTGCGGTGGTCGGGAGAATTGCCGTGACGGAAAGCGCTGCTTGACCCATACCCTATGGGACGAGCTCAGCGACGAGATCTTCAAGTTCCTGAGCGACATCTCGCTGTCCGATCTCGTGGAGCGAGGCCGGAGAGAAGGCCGCAACGTCGACACCGCCGGATTGAGCTCCGATCGAAAGCGACGCGCCGCGTAGTAATCTGCCCGCGGGACCGGACCGGAGGCTCCGATCCTTCCCGCGGCGCGCATCAGGTGTCTTCGGGAACGTCGCTTTCGCATCTGTCGCATGACTGCGCGGAAGCAGCCAAGCGCGGGAATGACAGTCGAACGCGTGTCCCATCGGTCGCGTTCGACGTAATCGTCAGCTCCCCGCCTTGAGCTTGCGTCAAGCGGCGGACGATCGCCAGGCCCAGCCCGGTCCCCGACGATTTGGTGCTGACGAATGGCTCCGTGACCCGCGCGAGCAGATCGGGCGGGATCGGCGGTCCCGGGTTCGTCACCTCAAGACTCACGATGCCCGATAACGGCTGATCCTGGACGGTCCAGGCGATCTCCGCGCCGTTCGGGGCCGCCTCGCACGCGTTCTGCGTCAGGTTCGCGAAGATCTGGGTCAGCCTGTCCGGGTCGGCCATCATCCTTGCTTCGCTGGCTCCGCCATCCATCGTGATTCGTTGGTGGCGGCCCATTGCCATGTCTCGGTGACTGTCGAGGAAGGCGAGCAGCGCTTCCGCGGCCTGCAGTGGCCGAAGCCGCAGATCGACCGGCTTGGCGTAGAAGAGTATCTCCTCGAGCAGACGGCGCATGCGCGCCGATTCTCGTTGCGCCAGCGCCAGTCGCTTCCCGGCGTTGTCGGGCATGTTGAGGCGCTCGAAGTAGTCCAGGGCCATGCCGATGGTGGTCAGGGGCGTGCGCAGCTCATGGGCGATACCCGAGGCGAACTCCCCGATCGAGGCCAGTCGACCGTGCTCCGCCAGGCGCACCGTGCGCCCGAAGCTGTGGGTGACGAGCTGCGCGATATTGTCGAGAAACCTCCGGTGAGCCTCGTCGTAGCGGTCCGGGGTGCGGCTGGAGAAGACGACGACGGCGGGGATCGGTGTCTGCGTCTGCGGTGTGAGCGGCAGGAACATGGTGTCCTTGAGGCCTCGTTCGACCAGCGAACGCAGGAACTCGAATTGGGGATTGTTCTCCGCGGTCTCGGTCATATTCGGAATGTGCATGGGCGCGCCCGCCACCAAGGCCTTTTCCAGCAGGGTCCGGCGCAGGAGGAAGAGTCGCTTGCCGACCCGCTCCGGCTCGCCGTCCAGGTAGCTGACCTCCAGGCGCGCCGACGCGTTGTCCCCATTCACCAGGACGACACCGATCCAGTCGATGCGCAGAAGGTCGGGGAACTCGCGGCTGAGAAAACGGATCACCTCGTCCAGGTCGTTGCCCTGATGGAGCCGTTCGATGAGCTGGAACAGCACGTGCAAACGGCCCGAGAGGGCGTTGAACCCCGCGGCGAGCTGGCGCGCCTCGACGACCCCCGCTACCTCTACCTGATGGCCGAAGTCCCCTTGGGCGATTCTGCGAAACCCGGCGATGGTGCGTTTAAGTGGCGCCAGGGCGGTGCGGTACAGGACCGCGAGGACCAGCAACGCCAGTGCCGTGGCGACGATCACCACCAGCGCCGAGATGCGCGCGATCTTGCGATGCTCCGCCGCGGCCCACCGGCGCAGGCTCTCCGTCAGGGCGTGGCTCGCTTGCTCGAGGGGTGCGTGGTTGGCGACGTTGTGCTCTGCCGCGTACTCCAGCCTGGGCTCCTTCATGTCTGGACCCAGGGCCGCGAAGAGGCCCTGGCGGTAGTCCGACCAGGCCGTCTCCATGGCCATGATCGCCCGCGTGACCTCGGGGCTGACACGCGGCCGCAACCAGGGCAGGGGGCCTTCCATGCCGCCCCCGAAATCGCCGCGCATGAAGTCCCCGACGACCCGGTCGAAGGTCTCGACGTGGGACATCAGGTCCTGGTAGTAGAGCCTCACGTCGCGGTAGTAGGTCGGGTAGTCGCGCGGGGCGTTCTGCTCGTAGTTCATCGCCTGGGCGTGGAGCTGCTGGGCTGTAAGCTCCAGACGTCCAGAGATGTCCACGACCGTGTCGTACGCCAGCTGGCGCTCGAAGGAGCCGAGCGAATAGTAGCTCGCCCCTGCGAACAGCAGCACCAACAGCAGGAAGGCGGCGCTGATCTGGAAGCTCAGGCTGGAAAGCAGACTCTTTGGCATGCGCGGCTTGTTACCTCGACTGGCTGAAGATGTTACACCGTTGGTGCTATTCTTCACCCTCGTTGCGGAACCGGAGCGAGCGCCGCGCAAATAGGCATCCTGCTCCGCGGGCCTGAGGGGTGGTCCAGGCCGCATCCTTTCCGCAGGAACGAATACGCAAACCCGTACCAACGATAACGCGAGCTGGATGACCTATGGCAGTTGCACCCGAAGGGCTCTCGACGATTCAGGATTTCATCCGTTGGGGCGCCAGCCGCTTCAACGCGGCAGGCCTGTACTTTGGCCACGGCACCGACAACGCCCTGGACGAGGCGGCCGCCCTGGTCCTCTTCGCACTCCATCTGCCGCCCGATCTGCCCCCCATGTACCGCGATTGCCGCCTCACCTGGCGTGAGCGCGAGGCGGTTTCGGAGCTGTTGGAGCGGCGCGTCTCGGAGCGCAAGCCCGCCGCCTATCTCACCCATCGCGCCTGGTTCGCGGGGCTCGAGTTCTACGTCAACGAGGATGTTCTGGTGCCCCGCTCCCCACTCGCCGAGCTGGTCGAGGCGGGCTTCGATCCCTGGCTCGAGCCCGAGTCGGTCCGCCGCGTGCTGGACCTCTGCGCGGGTAGCGGCTGCATCGGGATCGCCGCCGCTTTCTACCTCCCGGAGGCGGAGGTGGATCTGGCGGATATCTCCAAGTCGGCGCTCGAGGTGGCGGCCCAGAACGTGGCGCTGCACGGTGTGGAAGATCGGGTCCGGCTTCTGGAGTCGGACCTGTTCGCGGGTATCGGCAACCGCACCTACGACGTCATCGTTTCGAATCCGCCCTACGTGGGCGCGGCGGAGTTGGAGGGCTTGCCCGAGGAGTACCGGAAGGAGCCGAGGATCGCGCTCGCCGCGGGCGAGAGCGGGCTCGAGTTTGCCCTGCGTATCCTGTGCGACGCCCCGAAATACCTGCGCGAGGGAGGCATTCTGATCGTCGAGCTGGGCAATACCGCCGCGGAGCTGGAACGGCGTTTCCCGGACCTGCCGTTCTTGTGGCTGGAGTTTGAACGCGGGGGGGAGGGCGTCTGTCTCATGAACCGGGAGCAATTGATCGAGTTTCATCCCCTGTTCGCTCAGGCATCGGAGCAACTATGAGCCTCAGAAGGGCAAAGACCGTCGACGAGTACGTCGAGTGGGTGCGGCAAGCGGTGTTCGAGGTCGGCGACCTGCGCGACTGCCTGGAGTTCGAGCTGGAGGATCTCAACCGATTCCCCGCCTTCCTCGATCCGCTGGAGCAGGGCATCAAGGACCTGTACGAGTCCATGAAAGCAGGCACTTACAGCTTTGGGCGGGAGGATCTGCGGTTCATGGACCTGGCGGAGAAGTACGCGGGCGAGGTTCCCTTCGTCGCCCTGCTCAAGCAGATCAACGAGACCCACCGCAAGGGGCTCGAGGTGGAGGGCGACTGATCGTTCGCCCACATCCTTTCTCTCCGGGCCGACGAGCAAGGGGGCGGCGCGTTCGGCACCCGACAAGACGGAAACAGACCCATGGACCAGAGCATCGACTTCGATCTTGACCTGATCCGCCGCTACGATCAGAGCGGCCCCCGCTACACCTCGTATCCCACGGCGGTCGAGTTCCACGACGGCTTCGGCGAGCCGGAGTACCGCGCCGCCTGCGCCCGCAGCAACCAGGCGGGGCGGCCCTTGTCGCTCTATTTCCACATCCCCTTCTGCGACACCGTCTGTTTCTACTGCGCCTGCAACAAGGTCGCCACCAAGGACCGCAGCCGCGCGCAGCCGTACCTGGATCGCGTCTACCGGGAGCTCGAGCTGCAGGCCTCCCTGTTCGGCGCGGGGCGCCAGGTCGAGCAGCTGCATTGGGGAGGCGGTACGCCGACCTTCATCAGCCGCGACCAGATGAGCGAGCTGATGGACAACACGCGCCGCTGGTTCGACCTGGCCGCGGACGACGTCGGCGAGTACTCGATCGAGATCGACCCCCGGGAGGCGGATGCCGAGACCGTCGCGCTGCTGCGACGACTCGGCTTCAACCGCATGAGCCTCGGGGTGCAGGATTTCGACCCCAGGGTGCAGAAGGCGGTCAACCGCATTCAGAGCGAGGCCGAGACGCTGGCGGTGCTGGAGGCGGCACGGGCGGAGGGCTTCCGCTCGATCAGCATCGATCTCATCTACGGCCTGCCGCACCAGACGGTGGCGGGCTTCGAGCGCACGTTGGAGCGCGTCGTCGAGTTCGCCCCGGATCGGCTCTCGGTCTTCAACTACGCGCACCTGCCCAAGCGCTTCATGCCGCAACGGCGGATCGACGAGGCCGACCTGCCGGCGCCCCAGGTCAAGCTCGACATCCTCCAGGCGACCGGCCAGCGCCTGGGCGAGGCGGGCTACGTCTACATCGGGATGGACCACTTCGCCCGCCCGGACGACGAGCTCGCGCTGGCGCAGCAGAACGGCACCCTCTACCGCAACTTCCAGGGCTACTCCACCCACGCCGAGTGCGACCTCATCGGTATCGGCGTCACCTCCATCGGCAAGGTGGACAACACCTACGCCCAGAACCGCAGAACCCTCGACGAGTACTACGCCGACATCGACGCCGGGCGCCTGGCGGTGTTCCGGGGCATCGAGCTCAGCCGCGACGACGAGATCCGGCGCGACGTGATCACCCGCGTGATCTGCAACTTCTTTCTCGACTACGCGGACGTCGAGCGGGCCTGGGGGATCGACTTCGGCGCCTACTTCGCCGATGCCCTGCCCAGGCTCCATCCCATGCGGCGGGACGGCTTGCTGGAGCTCGACGCCCGGGGCCTTCGGGTCCTGCCCCGTGGGCGGCTTCTGATCCGCAACATCTGCATGGTCTTCGACGCCTATCTCGACGCCAAGCAGGGTCCGGTGGGCTTCTCCAAGGTCATCTGACCCACGCCCGGGCCGGAACCGCGGGGCGCGCCGTCAGCCTCTTATTCCGGGCATGGCGACTGCGGCCAGCGGCGCGCGTGGCGCTCGAGGCTCGAGACGTCGGCCGTATTCGGCGGCCGCGCGGCTGCTATCGGGACGACCGTTGCGGGCCAGATGCAGGCGATCCGGCGGCGTGGTAGTGCGTTCACGGCTTCAGCCCCGCCTCCGGTCGGGCGTGTGGATGATCTCGACGGCGTCTCCCACCCGGATGGTACCGCCCGAAACCACCCGCAGACAGATACCGCTGCGCCGTCCGAGGGCCTTGGCCGTGCCGGGGCGGGTGATGGAGTCCAGGTACCCGCAGGGCGGGCGTGGACGAAGCCAGGCGAGCACCGCCGCGCCGATGCGCAGCTGCCGATGCTCGATGCTGGCGATCGCCAGGCCGCGCACCACGAGGTTGCGGCGGTGCTCGCCGTGCGCGAGCGGGATGCCGCTTCGCCGTTGGTCATGCGACAGGTCCTCCTCCGCGATCAGGGTCACCTGGCAGCCGTCGGTCGCCTTCCAGAAGCCGTTTCCCCGGGCATAGCGGTCGCCGTCCAGGCCCTCCATGGTGATCTCCGCCGATGGCATTTCGCGCATCGGTTCGCCGGCGCGCTCCGCCACATAGATCGCCTGCAGGGTTCCGCGACAACCCGTGCGCGAGCGGCCGAGGAGGCGCGAGAGCCACTCCACGGCTCAGGCTCTGAGCAGGCACAGAGGCACGTCAAGCTCCGCCCGGCTCAGGCCGCCGTGGACGCCGATGTGCTCGAACCGTGACTCGAAGGGCAGCCAGTCGCGGATCACGCGGTTGCCGCGCATCAGGAGCACGTAGTCGCCGATGCGTTCGGCGAGACGGGGGTGCGGCTCGCCCAGCCCGAACAAGCCCTCGATTATGAGCTGGTCGCTGGGCCAGAGGTCCAGCGCGGCCGACAACTCACCCCGGCAATAGCGCTCGAACTCCCTCACCAGGCCGGGCCGAACGTAGCAGAAGGCCGCGCGCGGCTCGCCGCAGAGGGGCAGGGTTAGGCAGCGGCTCAAATCGGGATGGTCAGCAAGGTCGATGCAGTCCGCGGCGGTGGTGTCGATCTGGCCATGGTCCGCCGTGACCAGAACCGTGGTGTCGGTACCCGTGACGTCGACCAGGAACGCCTCCAATGCCTGCTCGATCTCCGCCAGGTGAACCCTGGCGGCGGCGCTGTCCATGCCCTGCTCGTGACCGATGGAATCAAGGCGGGGCCAGTAGAGATAGACGTACTTGCGATCGCGTCCGGCGCGCACCGCGCGAACCGCTTGGCGGAACATGTCATGCAAGGTCTCGAACGGACGCAGCTCGGCGCGCCCGAGGTGAGCCAGGTTGAAGTCCGAGTGGGCGATGTAGTCGGGCGAAACGAAGCTGGAGCGCGTAGCGATCCGGTCCGAAACGACCCGGTGTGCGAAGAGCCGCGTCGGGTCGATTCCCGCCTTGCGATAGCTCGTCCCGCCGTAGCGCGGGTTGCCGGGCAGGACGGCCATGACGCAACCGAGCTCGCGCAGGTAGGTATGCCAGCCGGTCAGCGCGTGCTGTTGCGGGGCGTCGCCGGTGAGAAAGGTTGTGACGGCGGCGGCGGTCGTGGGCGGAAATACGGACGTGATCGATCCGAGCAGGTGGCGGCTCAAGATCCCGTCTGGCGAGCGCCTTGCCAGCCAGTTGGCGCCGAGCCCGTCGACGACCAACAGCAGGAGGTTCGTGGAGTCCGCGATGTCCGCCGGCGGCAGCAGACGCAGGTAGGGGTAGTCAGCGCCACCACCGCGGGCGCGGATGATGGAGCTCATCAAGTTGACGATGCTGCCGCCCTGGTAGTCCGGTACGATCATGTGGCCTCGAACCATGGGAGTCGTGACTCCCCGACGCTGCTCCTTGAGCTGTGATCCCGGTCGACCAAGCGGCGTCGTCGTCTGGCCGCGAATCCTCCGCGACGGAAGGTTGGACTCGAACGGGGCGAGGACTTTCGCTCGAATCGGGTTGAGCCCGAGAGGCGTTACCGATCAGGCGGCGGGAGCCGACGTTCGGGCCTCAATCTTTCCGCCCCTTAGCCCTGGACCGCATCATGGCCCGGAGCTGTCTCCATGCGCGCACTGGATTCAGCGCCAACACGCCCGCCACGTGCAGCGGATAGGTCA
The DNA here is from genome assembly GCA_963698495.1 of uncultured Gammaproteobacteria bacterium. Lineage (GTDB taxonomy): Bacteria > Pseudomonadota > Gammaproteobacteria > Chromatiales > Chromatiaceae > CAVORB01. The sequence goes on from CAVORB010000022.1 coordinate 43,395, forward strand.
GCATGCTTGGGATTCTCGACGGCGGGGGCTGGCGGCCAAGAAGCTCGGGCGTGTAACCGAAGCGGAGCATCATCCGGTGGTTGATCCGCTCGCAGATCAGTGTCTCACCGGGGGACAGGCTTTCCCGCCACCTGTTGATGACCTCCGGCGATGTGTCGTTCGAGTCGCTTTCCTGCTCGCCTGGTGAGGTGCCCCACCGCGGTACGTCGATCATCTCCGGCTCGAACTGCAGGCCGAGAAAGGCGCACAGGCGACGCGCCCCCGCCGCGTGGTCGGCAACCACGTCTTCGAACCGCACGAGCATGAAGCGCGCATGCCCTTCCAGACTCAACGCCTCTTCGGTTGCTCTCGCCCACAGCTTGCTCATGGTGATGGAATGATAGTTGACCCGGCTGCGGAGCATCTCCATAACGGGGATCCCGTAGGAGCCGAGTTGAACGTGCTTCCACCGGTTCTTCTGCGACGCCAGAACCGCGCGCGGGTCACGGACGATGTGCACGACTCGGGCATTCGGATAGAGCTCGAGGAGCCGCCGCGCGTAGAAAATGTTGCGGGGTGTCCGCTCGCAAGCGAAGGGCTTGCCAGCATCCTGGGCAAGCCGTTGCAGCACCGCGGCGAACACCCCTGCAGGCGTGCACTCGTTCTCCCGCAGGTCCCGCACCAGGCGCCGTCCCCAGGCGTTCTCGACTTCGGTCGGACGGCCTCCCCACAGACCGTTGGTCTGTCTGGCCAACAGGGTCGCTGCGTGATCCGCCAGCTCTCGAGGGGAGAAGGTTCGAGCGTTGTCGTAAGGGTCCCAGAAGGAGCCGAAATAGTAGAGATCGTTAAATGCCATGATGGCGCTATGCGCTCCCAGCGTCCTGGCCAGCATGGTCGTCCCGGATCGCGACGCACCGGTTACGAACAACAGAGGCGCGGAGTAGGGCGAGAGGTGCGCCGGAGCACGCCCGTCCCTTTTGCCCTGATCCAACCGGTGCACGGTTGCCGAACGACCTACGGTATTGCTGGGTGGCATCGAATCGCTTCCCACGATCTTGGGATCAAGTTGGCTGGAAAAATCGCCTCCCAGCTCTGAGAAAAAAAGAGCCGCCATACCCGCGCTTGGCATGGAATGGCCGGAAACGGTTGGCGCCGGTACGCGGCCCGATTCCAACCTCGAGGTTCTCACCAGGGACTTCTGCAACGCCCCACGTGGGCGCGAGCGCGTCACCTTAGGTCGCATGCTAGCATCGTGCAATTACAATTGCGTATGCGCTGAATAGGTGCCGACTCGACTTGGGTCAAAATATTAGCAAGAAGCGCACCGGAGGGCTGCGCTCCGTCGTTGCGGCGACTCCCGCCTGGATCCGCTGACTCGGCACGTCAACGGCACGAAACAGCTTGACAGTTTGCTCACCCAGCCTGATGGCGCTTGGGAGCGGCAGGCAGGTGCGCACAGGACGATTCTGCGGTGGGGAGCGAGTGGACCCGAGTTTCGACTCCGTGCAATGATCCTTAGTCCCGCGTTCAGGGCGCTTCGAAACAGGATGCTCCGCTTTGCGTCTCGAGGAGGACCAGTTTGTCATCGAGATCATTGATTCCTTGCGGGGACTCGATCGAATCGAAATAGAGTACGAGCGCCTATTTGATCGCAGTCGAAATCCCAGCTTTTTCTGTTCCTTCCCCTTCGTACGCACCGCCTGGGCGCACTTCAACCAGGCGTCGGATCGCTTGCTGGTGCTTGCCATTCGCAAGCGGGGTCAGCTGGTCGGGATCGCGCCCTTCATGATTGAGCCGGACAATCTGTTCGGGCTGTATCCGTTCCGGGTCATTCGATACGTTGCGGATTGGGGCGACGGGGACAAGCCGGCGATCGTTACCACCGAGGACGAGCGAGGCGTCTGGAGGACCATATGCGGCTTTCTGACGCGCGACTTCACCGCGTGGGACGCGATCAGCTTCGACGAGCAGCCGCTGGAATCGCCGCTCGCGGAACTTGGTTGTTTCCCGGAGCCGGCATTCCGGATCCGCAGAACGAATCGAGTCTGGTCGTTCCGCACCGCGCTCGCCGGCGCGTGGTCGGATTACCTGCGATCGTTGAAGGGCAAGGTTCGCGGCGATTGGGCTCGGTGCAGACGGAGATTGGAGGAGCACGCTCAGCCCCTTGCCGTGGAGTGGTTCGAGGCCCCCGATGAAGTCGGGAGGGCCTTGGATCGCTACGTTGCCCTGGAGCGGACGACCTGGAAAGGCGATGCGGGATTCAGCGTCGGCGGTACGGCCGAGCAGCTGGGTTTCTACAGAGACCTGGTGGATCGATCGGCGCCGAAAGGCAGGGTGGCGATCTGCTTCCTTCGAAGCGGCCGCGACGATGCCGCCGCCGCGTTGATCTTCCGGAGTATCAACGTCGTCTATGGGGCACAGATCTGCTACGCCCCCGAGTTCGGAAAATTCTCGCCTGGCATCGTCTTGAACGTTGAGATCATGAAGCGGCATTTCGATTCCCATTTCACGGCCTTCGATTTCCTTGCGCTGCAGGGCGGCACGACAGACGGCCGCTTCCGGGAGAACTGGGCCACCGAGTCTCAGCAGCTGGCGACCATTACGATCTTCAAGCGGGGTTTCCGGGATCGGCTCTATCGTATCGACAAGAGAATTCATCGGGCCAAGCAGGGTATGTTCGCGTCCCGGCGGAATGAGGGCGCGTGACGCCTGGGCCGCGTGCGCGGGGCCGGCGATAGCCTCTCGATCCCTCACAGCACGCCCGCCATCGAGTCTGCGATCAGCAGCGCGGCAATGAGCCACAGCGAGTAGCGCAACAGGCGGCGGTAGGTGTCGATGTGGATGCGCCTGCGCAGCCGAATGCCGACCCAGAGGCTCGCGAGCACCAGCGGCAGCACCCCAAGGCTGAGCTTGAGCATGGCCGGATCGAAGGCGCCGTTGACCAGGAAGCCCGCGATCTGTCCCGACTTGCTGGTGAGAAAGCTGAGGTTGAAGGCGGCGACCATCAGCGCCGGGTCCATGCGCGTGTAGAGGGCGAAGACCACGAGCACGGGCGCGAAGATGTTGATCACCCCCGCCAGCAGACCGAGCGACAGGCCCAACAGGGCGAGAACCCAGGGCGGGGCGGTGCGTTGCCGCGGCGAGCGGTGGAAGCGGTCGGTCAACAGATAGGCGATCAACATCAGGGCCAGTAACAGTCGGAACGGCTCGGGATCGACGGACAACAGCACCTGGGTGCCGATGAAGCTGCCGACGATGGTGAACGCCGGGATCGGCCAGAACGCCCGCAGGGCCTGGCGCCAGTGCCGCTCGCCCAGGATGCTGAAGAGATTGATGCTGACGGTGGGGATCAGGGTCAGCAGCACGGCCGAGCGCATGTCCATGAACAGGACCAGCAACGGCGTCGCGACCAGGGGAAAGCCAAAGCCGAAGGCGCCGTGCACGAACGCGGCCAGCAGAAGGACGGGGACGAAGGTGAGATCTTGCATCGTGAGGGGTCCGTTCATCGCCCCGGTTGCTCAGTTGGGCGCCAAGGTAAGGCATTCCGTAGGGGGCGCGGTAGTGCGAAGCGCTGCAATTGGTGCCAACCAGCGCCTCGGATTACGTCGTCGTGCCCCCCGGCGAGGGCAAAGCCCTGGCCGATGTAAGGCACCGAAGCCTCGACCGTGGCCCCGGCGTACCGAGTTACCGCGGTAGAATCAGGTCAGGCTCGCCATCCCGCGGAGTCTCCGACACTGCCATTCCGTGCAATCCGAGAGGGCTGACCAACGCATGAACTCGACACGAGGCAGCCGGCTCATCGAGCGGCAACTGGCCCATCGCTCCGTCCGGGCCTTTACCGAACGGCCAATCCCACCGGAGACCCTGGAAATCCTGATCCAGGCCGGGCAAGCCGCCGCGAGCTCCAGCTTCATCCAGGCCTACTCGGTCATCCGCGTCACGCGGCCGAAAGTGCGCGCGGCCATCGCCGAAGCGGCCGGAGGCCAGGTGTGGATCGAACGGGCCGCGGAGTTCCTGGTCTTCTGCGCCGATCTCCGGCGGGTCGACGACGCCTGCCGCCGGGCGGGGCAGGGCGCACTGGAGGGGTATGCCGAGCACGGATTGGCGGCGGTCGTCGACGTAGCCCTGATGGCCCAGAATCTCCTGTTGGCCGCCGAATCCCTGGGTTTGGGCGGCGTTTTCATCGGCGGTATCCGCAACGACATCCAATGCGTCGCCGACCTGCTCAAAGTCCCGCGGCTGGTGGTGCCGGTCTTCGGCATGTGCCTCGGCTGGCCCGCCGACGAGCCAGAGGTCAAACCGCGGATGCCGGTCGGGCTAATCCTGCATCAGGACGAGTACGAAGATCCGCCGCCAGCGGCGATCGCCGAGTACGATGCCCTCATGGCGGACTACTATGGTGTGCGCTCCTCGGGACGAAAACGCTCCGACTGGACCAGCGCGACCGCAGCGGCGATGCAGGGCAAGAAGCGCCCGCACATGCTGACCTTTCTGCAACAGCAGGGGTTCTTCAGGCGGTAGCCCTCGCGATGAAGCAGATCTGCGGTTCAACCTGGGCCTGGAAAGAGCTAGGCGGAGGCGCCATGGCGCCCGCATCCGCAAGCGTCACGGGATTCTGCCCTGATCCGATAGCGGATTCCTGCTGTTCCAGCACTTTTCGGCATTCGCTGAAGGCGGAGGGCCGCCTGGCGGCGCGCCTGATGCGAAACCGGCGGTGATCCAATGGCGCGTGCAACGGCTTTCGCATAACGTACCGGACATGGTCACATCATGCTGTTCCTTGCTCGGCGGCTGGCGTTTCCTGCGATACGCCGCGCCTGTCTGGGTCGCGCTGTTCGCGGCGAGCGGGCCCCTGGCCGCGGGGCCGTCGGTTTCGCAGCTGCTCGCGGTGTGCGATCGTGGCTTCGCACAGGGCAACAAGGGATCGGACGCGGCCGCCTGCGAATGGTACGCGGTTCCCTGCGCTTGCAGCAGTCGCTACGCCAATGCGGAGCCGCCGGCCTGGTGCATCCCCGCGTCTGAAGCCCCGGGTCAGACGGTGCGCCGAGTCGTTGCCGAGCTGCGCCGCTATCCGAATCCGGCCGAACAATCGGATACCGCTGTCCCGGCCGTGCTCGCGAAGCTCTACCCCTGCATGACCGCCGGGGCGGAGTGATGCGACTGCGCTCGCCACTTGAGAATCTCAAGCGGTCCGCCCATCTTTTCCATGAAGCCGGGGAATAGGAATGCCCCGATGTTGCGGTCCTGAACCGCCAGCGTCCAGGCGAAGCGCCGGAAGTCGATCGGGCCTCAGCCATGACAGACATGTTCAGCAGGTGCTCTAGCTGGGCGCGGCGGCTCGCCGCGGCCACCGGGCTGTCTCTGGTTACTCTGTTCGGGTCCACGGCGCTCGCGATACAGTCATCGGAGGGCGGGCTCGCGCAACGCTTACGAGAAGGCGGCCAGGTGCTGCTGATCCGCCACGCCGAGGCCCCGGGTACTGGCGATCCGGAGGGCTTCCGTTTAGGGGATTGCTCGACGCAGCGCAACCTGAGCGAGGCTGGGCGCGATCAGGCTCGGGCGATCGGCGCATGGCTGCGAGACCGCGGTGTCGCGCGTGCCCGCGTGTTTTCCAGCCAATGGTGCCGATGCCTCGAGACCGCAGAGCTCATCGGGATGGGGCCCGTCGAGGAGCTACCGGCGCTCAACTCCTTCTACCAGCGCCAGGCCGATCGCGAGCCCAATCTGGAAGCGCTCGATGTGTTCCTCGCCGCGCAGCCGCCCGACGGCGAGCTGTTGGTGCTGGTCACGCACCAGGTGACCATCTCGGCCGTGAGCGGCGAGTTCGTGCGTTCTGGCCAGGGCGTGATCATGACCTTGGGGGCGGACGGCGTCCTTGGCCAGGCGGAGCGGGTCGGTTTTGGCCAGTAGTCGAGGGGCTGCCGGGTCTCTGCGGAGCTCGTTTAGCTCGGTCTCAGGAGGGAAATCATGCGACCCATACGGTGGAAAAGCCGCTATCAGACCGGCGATGCCGAGGCGGACCGGCGCAACCGCGCCTTCGTCGATTGCCTCAACACACTGATCGAGGCGGCTGGACAGCGGGAGCACTGCCGGGAGATGGAGGAGTTCGTCGCCCGCTTTTGCGACGAGGCCGAGCAGATCCTGCGGGAGCGGCCGACGGACCGGGACCTGAGCGCCGAGTTCGGTCGACGCCTGTTGGACGTGCTCCCGCTTGCTGCCTATGGCAGCACCGCGTGCCGTCAGTGCGGCCTGTGTGAGCTGGCCACGGAGAAGATCGCTGATCATCTTGAAGCCCCCGCCGAATGCCTTTTCAAATCGAGCTGAAACGCGATAGGAGGCAGGGTGGGCGGCGAGCTCTGCTCGATCGCAGGGCGCGCACCCTGCCTCCATGGTTGCGGACCCTTATCGGAATCGTCGTGATCGTGTGTTTGGCCGGACAGGCGTAGCCGCTTCGGCCTGATCTTCCACCCATGGCGACCATAACGCCGCCGGCCGGGAGGTCCGCCGCTGCGGCGACGCCCGCTTTCCGGCATGCGTAGTGTGATCCGGTTGGACTTCCCGATCGGGCTCAGTTGGAATACTGGTGTCCGTCTTGTGGCATCGGGACAACGGCAAGAACAACGCGAAACTTGATCGAGGGGGCGTGGGACAATGCTCGAGCTGCTGATTAGGGGGCCGATGTGGCGACCTTCGCGTCGCTGTCCGCTCCGCGATGACGACCCGGAAGGCCGCGGATTCGGGAACGACGGCGGCAGGCTCGATCCCGGTCGCTCATGCCGATCCGACCGCCGCCGAGGACGCTGAAAGTCAATGGGCATCCGCGTTCTGTATTCGATCGGCGGTCGCAAGGCTCCACCGCGGGTAGACGTATCCGATCTGTTCGCGAACCGCCTGACGCGGGCTGGCCTGGATATCACCTGGCACATCCTGGTACCGGACCGCGGCGCGCCGCTGTCCCGCACAACCTGGCATGGGCAGCCCGCCTGGCAAAGCGCGCGCAGCCGGTTGCCGGGCTTACTCGGCGCGGCCTTCACCAAGCTCAGCGAGCTCTTTGCGGACCTGTTGTTTCCTTGACACTGGCGCTCTCGCGCCCTTTCGATTTGATCCAGGTCCGCGACAAGTTCCTGGCTGGCGTGCTGGGCCTGCTGGCGGCCAGAATTCGGCGCGTCCCCTTTGTTTTCTGGCTGTCCTATCCGTTTCCGGAGGCCCGGGTTCTCGATGCCCAGGAGGGACATTCGCGACATCCCTGGTTCTCGCGCCTGGCGGGCGGCGTTTCAGGGTGGATGCTTTACCGGGTCATCCTTCCCGGTGCCGATCACGTCTTCGTGCAAAGCGAGCAGATGAAGCGCGACGTGGAGCGTCCCGGAGTCGATAGCGGCAAGCTGACGTCGGTGCCGATGGGGATACCGGACGAGGATATGCCGCCCCCACAAGATGGGATATCGAATGCCGAACCCTTGGTGCTGTATCTGGGTACGCTGGCCCGGGTGCGCAGGCTGGATATGTTGATCGAGGCGATGGATATCCTCTCCGCCAAGCGACCCGATGCCCGGCTCGTCTTTGTCGGGGAAGGCGACTCTCCGGCAGACCGGGCGTTTCTGGAGGAAGAGGTGAGCAGGCTCGGCCTGTCCCATTGCATCTCGTTCACCGGGCAGCTCAGTCGCCAGGAGGCGCTCGCGTGGGTAGGAAGGGCCGCCGTCTGTCTGTCCCCGTTCTACCCCACCTTCGTGCTGCGCTCCACGTCACCCACGAAGCTCATCGAGTACATGGCGCTCGGCAAGGTCGTCGTGGCCAACGACCACCCGGAGCAGGCGGACGTGCTCGCCGCCAGCGGCGCTGGCTTGTGCGTGCCTTGGTCCGCGGATGAATTTGCCGGGGCCATGCTCGAACTCCTGAACGACCCGGAGCGCGCCGCCGAAATGGGACGCCAGGGCCGAGCTTGGGTCTGGGAGAATCGGACCTACAGTCGGATCGCGGCGCGCCTGCTCCCCATCTACCACGACCTCGTCCCGCCGTCCGACGACGCGGCGCAGAGCGACCCGAAGTGACATGATTCAGGAAGCCCATTCAACCCTGCTGTTCGTCACCGGAGCCTCGCGCAGCGGGACGACCATGCTCAACCGCGTGCTCGGCACCCATGACCGCATACTCGGGATGAACGAGCTGCACTATTTCGGCGATCTCTGGGACCCCTCCGACACCGAACCCAAGAGCCCGGAGGAACGCGCAAGGTTGGCCGCGTCTCTGATCGCACGGCAGGCGCGGGGGATCTGGGGGTCGGGTCCGGGAGGCGAGGAGCTGGAGCGCGGACGTCGGCTCGCGGACGAGCTGCCGCGGGACGCGAATGGCATGGCGCTGTATGCCCATGTGGTGCGTGCCTTGGCCTTGGATCAGGGCAAGGCCATCGCGTGCGAGCAGACGCCGCGCAATATCTTCTATGCTCGTCGCCTGCTCGACCTGGAGCCGGAGGCGAGGGTCATCCAGCTGGTCCGCGACCCGCGCTCGGTCATTGCTTCCCAGAAGAACCGCTGGAGAAGGAAGAAGCTGGGGGGGAGTAATATCCCCTGGCGCGAGATCGTGCGGGTCTGGTTCAACTACCATCCCCACACCATGGCCAAGCTTTGGCTCCGGGCGGCCGACGCTGGCGATGGCCTGGTTGGCCATCCCCGGTTCCTGCAGGTTCGATTCGAGGATCTGGTCGCGACGCCCGAGGAGGTGGTCCCGGCCATCTGTGCCTTCGTCGGCGTGGAGTTCCAGCCGGGCATGCTGGAGGTACCGATCGTGGGCTCCTCGCAGCGCCAGGACAAGGGACAGCGCGGCTTTTCGAAGGAGAGCATCGAAAGCTGGAAGGGGACCCTGTCGCCCGCGGAGGTCTGGATGATCGAACGCGTCGCCGGCGCCGCCATGCAACGACACGGATACGGGCTTTCCGGGCGCTCGCCGGGGCTCGGCGCTGCCGGTTTGCTTGTCCGTTATCCCGTCCATTTGGCCGGCGTGGTCCTCAGCAACCCCCACCGTGCTTGGATACAAGCCAGGGCGGTCCTCGGGCGCAAGGGATGAATGCGTTGACGGGCGATCGGAGGGATTCCGAGACCTCGGACTAGCGGGCGTCGCCCGCGTCGGGCGGATCGATTCAACCTTTCCTCGGATGCGAGGGCTTCGCTCATCAGCGATGCGGTTCGCGTCTTGAACACGGCTAGAGAAGAGCATCGATGCCGAAATTGCTGTCACTGAACACCTATCACTATCGCCGCGGCGGGTCCGACGTGGTGTTCCTGGAACAGGATGCGATGTTCCGTCGCCTGGGTTGGGAAACGGCGGTGATGACCATGCATCACCCGAAGAACGATCCGTCGCCCTGGAGCCGCTTCTTCGCCGATGAAATCGAGTTCGGTCATGACTACGGCTTGCTCGACAAGCTGGCCATGGCGGGGAAGGTCATCTATTCGCGGGAAGCGAAACGCAAGATGGCCGCGCTGCTCGATGAATTCCCGGCTGATGTCGCCCACACGCACTGTATCTATCATCACCTCTCCCCTTCGGTTCTGGTGGAGCTCAAGCAGCGCGGAATCCCTTCGGTGATGACAGCGCACGACCTGAAGCTCGCCTGCCCGGCCTACAAGATGCTGAACCGCGGCGGGGTGTGCGAGAAGTGTCGCTCCGGGAACCTGCTGCATCTGGTGCGAAACCGGTGCATCCGCGACTCGCTTGCGGTCAGCGCCCTGGTCATGGCGGAGTCCGCCGTGCACAAGAGCATGGGGCTCTACCGGCGGAATCTGGACAAGGTGGTGACCCCCAGCCTGTTCTACCGCGACAAGCTCATGGAGTGGGGCTGGCCCGAGGGGCAGCTCGCCTACATCCCGAACTACGTCGATGCGCAGGCCTACACGCCTGGTTACGAGCCGGGCGACTATTTCTTCTATTTCGGCCGCCTGGCCCTGGAGAAGGGGGTTGCTACGCTCATCCGGGCCGCCGCCCAGGCTGGTGTCGGGCTGCGCATTGCCGGCACCGGACCCGAATCGGAGGTGCTGCAGGAGCTTGCCGCGCGCGAGGGCGGGGATGTCCGGTTTCTCGGTTTCGTCAGCGGCGATCCCCTGTGGAAATGGGTGCGGGAGGCGAGGGCGGTCGTCCTGCCCTCGGAGTGGTACGAGAACGCGCCCATGAGCGTGCTGGAATCCTATGCCTGCGGCACACCTGTGATCGGAGCGCGCATCGGCGGCATTCCGGAGATGGTGCGCGAGGGCGAGACGGGCGCCTTGTTCGAGAGCGGAAACGCCGGCGATCTCGCGGGACAGCTGCGCCGATTCGCGGACATGCCTGATTCGGGAATCGCGCGCATGGGCGAGGCGGCGCGCGCCTATGTTGCCGAGACCTACACCGCGCAACGGTATTTGAACGACATGCTGGGGCTGTACGCCAGCTTGGGCGTGCGTTGGGAGGGACAAGCGTGATTGCCCAGATCGACCGGGACTATCTGCAATACGGCCTGGCGCGGGCGGCGCGCCGGATGGCCAGCTACGGGTTGTACGAGGGCCGCCCGCTGACCACCAAGGGGCGTTTCATCAATCCCGCGGTATTCGCCTGGCTCAAGACGCTGGCGAGCATGCCGGGAGATCCAACGGTCGACCGGCCCATCTTCATCACCGGCCTGGGTCGCTCCGGCACCACGATCCTGGGGATTCTGCTTTCGCTGCACGGCGAGGTGGGCTATCTCAACGAGCCGAAGGCCCTCTGGCACGTGGTCGATCCGCGTCAGGACATCAACGGCAACTATGCCTTGAAAGGCGGTTTGTTCCGGCTGACCGGGGACGACGTGACGCCGGCTATCGCCTTGCGCGCGCGGCGTCTGTTCGCTCGCTACCTCTCCCTCACCGGTGCGGGTCGCGTCGTCGACAAGTATCCGGAGCTGATCTTCCGCGCCGGCTATCTCCGGGCCATTTTCCCCGACGCGAAGATCGTCTTCATCACCCGGAGCGGCGCCGATGCGGTGCCGTCCGTCGTCAAGTGGTCCGAGCGCCTGGGTGTGACCTCCGGCGAGCACCTCGATGACTGGTGGGGTCGGGACGATATCAAGTGGCACTATCTGCGGACGCAGCTGGTGCTTGCCGACGACAGGTACGAATCCCTCTGGCCGGTCGCCGGCGCGGATCTCGATCACGCGGACCGGGCGGCCATCGAGTGGATCCTGACCATGCGGGAAGGGCTGGATCAGGCGCGTTCGTACCCGGATGCCGTGGTGCGTGTGGCCTATGAGGATCTGCTGGCGGATCCGGCAGGCGCGTTGGAACGTCTGCAACGCGACTGCGACCTCGAGCTCGATCCGGCCGTGACCGACTACGCGAGGAAGCGGCTCTACGACAACCCCGCCAAGGGCTGGCCGGAGCTGCACCCGGCGGTGGATGCCCTGTTCCGGGAAACGATGGACATGCTGGGATACGAGACACCATGAGCGAGAAGCGCATTCGCATCCTGGGTACCCGCGGGGTGCCCGCCGCCCACGGCGGCTTCGAGACCTTCGCCGAGTATCTCGCGCCCTATCTGGTGCAAAAGGGCTGGAAGGTCATCGTCTACTGTCAGGAGGATGGCTCCGGCCCGGTGTTCGAGGACGAATGGCAAGGGGTGCGTCGCGTTCGCATGCCGGTCTCGACCGGCGGGGCCGCGGGCACCGTCGTGTTCGACTGGATCTCGACCTGGCACGCCGCCCGGGAATCCGGCCTGGTGCTGACGCTCGGCTACAACACGGCCGTCTTCGGTGTCATCTATCGCCTGAAGAGTCTGAAAAACGTCATCAACATGGATGGCGTCGAGTGGCGACGGCAGAAATGGGGCGCGGTGGCGAAGACCTGGTTCTGGCTGAACGACTGGGCGGGCTCGTGGATCGGCAACCACCTGGTGGCAGATCATCCAGAGATCAAACGACACCTGAGCACGCGTGTGAGGGCCGAGAAGATCACCATGATCCCGTACGGCTCCGACCGGGTGGATCACGCCGATGCGGGCCTGATCGCGCCGTACGGCGTGGCGGCCGGGGATTACGCCATCCTGATCGCGCGGGCCGAGCCGGAGAACTCCATCCTCGAGGTCGTGCGCGCCTGGTCGCGAGCAAAGCGTGGCCGCAAGCTCGTCGTCCTCGGCAAATACGATCCCGACCACGCCTACCAACGGGCAGTGAAGGAGGCCGCGTCGGACGAGGTCCTGTTCCCAGGCGCGATCTACGACAAAGCCGTGGTCCAGGCGCTGCGGTATCACGCCCTCTTCTACGTGCATGGCCACCAGGTGGGAGGCACCAACCCCTCCCTGGTCGAGGCCTTGGGAGCGGGCAACGCGGTCCTGGCGCACGACAACCCTTACAACCGTTGGGTGGCCGGTGACGGCGGCGTGTACTTCGAAGCCGAAGACACCTGTGCGAGCTGGCTCGACCAGCTATTGGGTGATCAACCCTCGACGACAAGCCAGGATACTGGCGGGTTGCTCGATAAGTTGCGGCAAGCGGCTCGCCAGCGTCATGCCGCCGCGTTCACCTGGGAGATCGTGCTGCAGGACTATGAAAGGCTGCTTCTGGATTGGGCTTAGGAACATGCTTGTCAAAAGCCATCCTGGCAAAAGCAGTGCGCCACCCGAGAGGCGCGGTTCGTGGATGGCTGAATTTTCAATCGCCTACGCATTTGAAATACGGCATCACATCCAGGTGCCGCGGGAAGTGCTGAACTGACCATTCTCCCTGGCAAGGCACGCAAAGCCCCGCGGACGGAAAGCCGCAGGCCGCGTCTTCTAATGCTGGTCTGCTCGTTGGTCAGTATGACCACGAAACGCCGTCTCCCGGGGCGCATCGGCGACCGTTACGCGAAGACGGTCGTGCTCACCTCGCACTCGGGGAGGGCGTCCTGCAGCGCAGCGGCGCCCTCTTGGGTGACGCGGGTGTTCCACACGATGACCTCTCGCAGACGCTGCAAGGGCTTGAGGTGCTCCAGGCCCGCATCGCCGATTCCCGTGTCCCAGAGGATGAGGGTCTCCAGGTTCTTCAGGCCGCGCAGATGTGCAAGACCCGCATCCGTGATACCGGTGCGCGTGAGGTAGAGCCCTTTCAGTCGTGTCAAACGACCGATCTCGGCAAGCCCGTCGTCGGTGATGCGTGTGCCCTTCAGGTCGAGGATCTCCAGGCTGGGCAGCGAGGCCAGGAGCTTCAGACCCTCGTCCGTGACCCCGGTGTGATCCAGATGCAGCTCCTGGAGGCTGGTCAGAGATTGCAGGTGCGCCAGGCCTGCGTCGCCGACCTTGGTCTCCGCCAGGGACAGGAAGCGCAGGTCGTGCAGGCTGGTCAGCAGGCTTTCCAACTCCCGGTCGCTGATCTGGGTCGCAAGCAGATCCAGCTTCTGACCCGTCTGCAGCCGCGGCCATTCGAGGATGGTCCCGAGCAGACGCAGCACATCGTCGGCGGATCGGTTCACGTCCGCCAGGCGCTGGTCGATCTCACTCCCCGGCGCGCTGGGCTGGCGGGCGGACTCCCTGATCGAGGCGCTGGTTCCGGCGATCTGGGCCAGGGACGAGCTCACCTCCCGACCCAGGTTGGAGAGAAACTTGTCCTTGGCGTCGTTGAGCTCCTGGAGCTCGGTGCGCGCTCTCTCGAGCGCGGCCAGGCTCTGCTGCTGCGCCCGAATGAGCCCGAGAATCCGCAGATGCGTCGCCACCCGGGCGTGCACCTCGGGCTGCTTGACCGGCTTGGTGATGTAGTCCACGGCGCCGGCCCCGAATCCCCGAGCCAGATCCTCGACGTCGGTCTTGGCCGTAACGAAGATGACTGGGATCTCGCGCAGCGCCTCGGTCTGTTTGAACCGCCGGCAGGTCTCGAAGCCGTCCATCTCGGGCATCATCACGTCCAACAGCACCAGATCGGGCAGAACGGACTCCGCGACGCTCAGCGCCTTGGCGCCGCTGGTCGCGAAGAAGATCTGGTGGCCGAGCCCGGCCAGCATCTCCCGCAGCAGGTCGAGATTGGCGGTCTTGTCGTCGACGATCAACAGCTTGGCCTGGGGCGATGCGGCGGGATCTGGCATGGCCTACTTCTCCTCTGCGCCGGGGTGTCCGGCGTGGAAACCGGAGAGGACAAAGATAACCAACCGCCGCTGTGGATAGAAGCCTGAGCAGTAGGGCAGTTCCGTGGAAGTCTGGTTCGCGATGGCTTGCATCGCGTAGGATGTTGCGGGATGGGTTTCTCGGGGCCGCCGGCCGCGTCGGCTCCCGTGTTCTCGGCCGATCGCGCAGAGGGGTGTCGGATGGGGAACAGACGCAAGGCGCTGATGGTGCTGCTGACCGCGGCTCTGTTGCTCATCATGCTGGTGTGGGACCTCAATCTGCCGCCTGGCGTGGTGCACGGCATACCCTACGTCGTGCTCATCGCGATCAGCTACTGGCTCCCCTGGCGATATGCGCCGGCAGTGCTGGCCGCGGTCGGCACCCTGCTGATCGTTCTCGGCCACGTCTATTCGGATGCGGGAATCAGCACCACGGCATTGGTGCTCAATGTCAGCCTGGAGGCAGCGGTCCTCGGCGTCACGGCGTTCCTGATCCAGCGCTATCGGGCATCGTCGCGGTCCCTGGATGACCGCGAGCAGCGGCTGCAGGCGCTGGTGGCAACCGCCGTCGATGGGGTCATGATCATCGACGGGGACGGAGCGGTGCAGGAGTACAACCCCGCCTGCGAGCGGCTGTTCGGCTATCGGGCCGAGGAAGTCCTCGGGCAGAACGTCAAGATGCTGATGCCGACCCCGTACCGGGACGAGCACGATCAGTACCTGCTGCGTTACCGTACGACCGGCATCAAGCGCATCATTGGTGTCGGCCGCGAGGTGGAGGGCCGGCGCAAGGACGGGTCGACCTTCCCCATGGAGCTCTCCGTCGGCGAGGCGCGACCGGGCGGGCGCCAGGTCTACGTCGGCATCATACGCGACATCACCGAGCGGAAATCCGCGGAGCAGTCGTTGCGCCTCGCCAAGGAGCAGGCCGAAAGCGCGAGTCACGCCAAGTCCCTGTTTCTCGCGAACATGTCCCACGAGATCCGCACGCCCATGAACGCGGTGCTGGGGTACACACAGCTCATCGAGACCGACCCGGAGCTGCCGGCGCACTACCGCCGGCCGCTGAAGGCGATTCATGCCGCCGGCAATCATCTGATCGGCCTGATCGACGATATCCTCGACCTGTCCAAGATCGAGGCGGGAGCCATGGAGCTGCATCTCCGCGACTTCGACCTGGGCGACCTGACGGAGGATATCTCCGGGATCTTCCGCATGCGCTGCGAGCAAAAGCAGCTGGTCTGGACGGCGGACGTTCAGATCGCCGACCGGGCGGTGCGGGGAGATGACCGCAAGCTGCGCCAGGTGCTGATTAATCTGCTGGGCAATGCGGTCAAGTTCACGGATCGGGGCGAGGTCCGTCTCGAGGTGGAGCAGACCGATCAGCGTTACGGGTTCAGCATCGTGGATACCGGACCCGGGATCGACGAAGCGGCGCGCCAGCGCATCTTCGAGCCGTTTCAGCAGGCGGAAGAGGGCAGCGTCAAGGGCGGAACGGGCCTGGGACTGGCGATCACCAAGCGCCAGATTGAGCTCATGGGCGGCGCGCTGGACCTCGACTCGAGACTCGCCGAGGGCAGCCGCTTTCGGTTCACGCTGGAGCTGGCGCCAGCCGAGGGCGCGCTCGCGTCGACGGGCCAGGTAGCGCAGGGATGCTGGCGTCTGGCACAGGGCCAGTCGGTGAGGGCCTTGGTGGTGGACGACGTCGAGGATAACCGAGAGGTCTTGAGCGGCCTCCTGGAGCGGGCCGGGGTGGAGGTCGCCAAGGCCAAGGATGGCGCCGAGGCCCTCGAAAAGATCGCTGAGCAGCGACCGGACATCGTGTTCATGGACGTGCGCATGCCGCTGATGGATGGGCTCGACGCGGTGCGGCACATACGCGACCGATGGCCAGGAGAGCGTATCGTCTGTGTAGCCATCACGGCATCCGGCCTGCTGCGCGAGCCGTCGTACTACCAGGACGCCGGATTCGACGATTTTGTCGGCAAGCCTTTTCTGTTCGAAACCATCTGCGACTGCATGGCGAGGCATCTTCGGGTCGAGCTCAAGCGGGAGCCGGCACCGGCGGCGGCGAAAAGCGCGGAGCCGCCGACGCTGACCGTCGGATCGTTGCCTATCCCGGATGACCTGCGCCGACGGCTGGTGGAGGCCGCGGAGATCAATGCCCTGACCGAGATCGAGGCATTGATTGCCGAGCTGACACGGCGGGATACCGACGCCCAGGGCTTTGCAGACGAGCTCGAGGGCCTGCTGCGGCGTTACGACACAGACGGAATCATCGCGTTGTTGGGTCAGATACCTTCTGCAGGGGCTTAGCGCTCGCCGGCCCGTACCGAAATAAGGGGTTCTCGCGGCCTATCGCTTCAAGGATGGCCCGACTCGAAAACTGGTCCAGAGGGCAGTTTTCAAGATCCGCATCAGTGATGGAGCGAGTCAGGGGGTCGCCGGCCATCGCCCTGGAAGGCGTCCACCACGGGTCGCAGGTCAAGACCGCGAAGTGCCTGCACCGCCATCTCCCACCGCCCTTCTCCGCACAGACCGCTGATGCCCGCGTTCTCGTAGGCCTGCAGTGCGGCGCGCAGGCAGGCGTCCCGGACGGCCTCGGCGAGTTCAAACTGGTGCGACATGGCGATTCCTCAATGGTTGTCTTGTGGGCGAGATGTGCGGCCGACGGCGCACCCACGGGGCGCAGCGCATCTTGGCTCTTCAAGGTCTAAATCTCGCGTGTCGGTTGTGGATTCCGAACCGCTCGATCCGGATCCCTCGGGGTGCGATATATCGGAATTAGCGATATAAAATTCCAATAAATATCGTTTGTCTTCTATTAAGACCCATCGTTATCTTAGGCGTATGTTTTGGGACCTAGGAGAAGACATGATGATCGCCGTCAGAGTTTGCATGAAGGTCACAAACGAACCGCTGAAGCGTACGCCCGTGGTGCTGGAGTTGGATGCGGACGGTTCCGTGACCCAGCCGGTATTCACTGATCGGTCCGGCGTGGCCCGCTTCGACCTGCCCCCGGCGAGCGGCAAGATTCTGGTGTCGGGCGTCGAGCGTTATCACGGACGCCTGGAGGGGGAGATTCCGGTGGATCTCTGGTCCATCACCCAGTCTGGATACGACTCGGCAGGCATGCCAGGCGAGTTTCCCTCCGGCAGCAACGCCTATCCGGGCATGACCACCCGCTCCGTTCGGGTGGGCGAACGCGAGGTCTTGACCGATGGAGAGGGCTACTTGGTGGATCCGGCTGAATGGTCGGAAGGGTTTGCAAGGGCGCAAGCGGAGCTGGAAGGCCTCGAGCTCCGGGCCGAGCACTGGGAAGTGATTCGTTTTCTGCGCGACCACTACGCGAAGCACGGCGTCCAGGCAACGGTGCGGGACATGATCCGGCACTTCCGCCAGGTCTGGGGTGCTGAAAAGGGTGCCAGCGGCTACCTGCACAAGCTGTTTCCGCGTGGCGGCCCGCAGAAGCAGGGCAATCGCCTGGCCGGCCTGCTGCGCACGAAGGGCGAGCACTGAGCAATGCCGCGCGCAGCGGTCGGATCTGGCTTCAACTCCCGTGGACCGCTCGCGCTAGCATGGCTCAATCCGATTCAAGGAGGCGACCTCGTTCGTCACCTCGCAACGCCTGCTCCATCCGAGCATGTCGGCGAGGTTGGAAAGCCCTCATCTTTGGGAGGACGTAGAGCGAGCCGAGGGCGGGCACGATGGATCGAATGACTGATTTCCCTGCTGAGAAGGCATAGCATTCACTCGCCAATCGGCGCCATATTGCGGGAGCAGCCCGCAATCCCCCGGGGTTGCCGGCTGCAGGGGCTCTCTGTGGCCGTTTCACGAACAACCACAAGGAAGCGGCCGCCGCCAACTGGGTATGGGCACAACGATGAATCACCAAGACCCGATCGAGCCGGATGCGATCCGCTCGGATGACGATGACGTCCTCGAGCTGAACCTGTCCGACGACGACATTCTCGACGCCATGCGCCACATACCGGGCTACGTGGACATCAGCACCGAGGATTTCCGCATCATCTACCATCTGGCCCACGGACACGCACTGGAACGTCTGTTCAGACGCGTGCGGGCGGGCGAAATAATGCGGACCGATATCGAGCCGCTTCACCCCGACACCCGGCTGGACGAGGCGGCCCGATCTCTGGCGGAACAGAGGCGCAAGAGTCTTCCGGTAGTCGATCACGACGGGCGGGTGATCGGCATGCTGACGGAAACGGACTTCCTCCGCCGCCTCAAGGCGAAGACCTTTCTGGAATTGCTCTTGCGCCTGGTAGCGGATCAGGGCAACTTTACCCACCGCTGCCACGAAACGCCGGTGCGTGAGGCGATGACCGCTCCGGCGGTCACCGTCGGCGTGGACACCGGATTTCGAGAAATCATCAGCGCCTTCCACACCCACGAAGGGCGCAGCATGCCGGTGGTGGATGCCCAAGACCGCCTGCAGGGATTGTTGTTGAGAAAGGACTTCGTCAAGACCTATCACTTGGAGGATCTGTTGTGAGTCTGGGTGCCTACCTGAGCAAGATGCGGGGTAGCACCCACGGCAGTCCCCCGCGGGTGAGCAGCAGTGAGGTGCTGTGGTCGTGGATCGGCGGTTTCGCGGGGATATTGGTGTTGTCTTGGATCAATCGGCTGTTCTTCACGGGCACCGATTTGACCCTCATGATCGGCTCCTTCGGCGCCTCGGCGGTCTTGGTCTATGGCGCACCGCGCAGCCCCCTGGCTCAACCGCGCAACCTGCTAGGCGGGCACCTGATATCGGCCCTGGTCGGGGTCACGGCCTGGAAACTGTTCCCGCACGCGCCCGCTCTGGCCGCCTCGGCGGCGGTTGCCACCGCCATTGCCGCGATGCATCTGACCCGGACATTGCATCCGCCTGGCGGAGCAACGGCCCTGATCGCGGTGATCGGTTCCGACCAGATTCACGCCCTGGGTTATGTCTTTGTCCTGGTGCCGGCCACGGTCGGTCCAGTGGCACTGCTCCTGGTCGCGCTGCTGGTCAACAATATCCCGGCGTCACGACGCTACCCGGAGATCTGGTTGTAGCCATCGGCAGCGCTCGGCCGCCGCACCAGTCCCCACCTCGCGATCGGAGACGGATTCAGGAGTCGTTCGACGCCTCCCGCGCCAGCGCACGCAGGCCCTCCACGGCCTGCCTCAGCACGTCGCTGTCGGACTCGCGCGGGAACACCATGTAGGCGGGGTGCGCGAACTCGGGACCGTTGTCGACCTTGAACAGGCGCCCGCTGTCCAGCAACGGCTGGGCCATGCGGATAGGCAGAAAACAACAACCGCCGTTGGCGACGATCAACTTGACCCCGAGCCAACCGATGTTGACCACCTGCGCGGGCCGTTCGAGGTCGGGATAGGCCTCCCGGTGCTTGGCATAGAAATTGGCGCCCCACTCGACGTAGACGTAGTCCTCACCCAGCCATTTCGTGTCGTGCCGGGAGCTGACCAGAACCAGGATCTCGTCGAACAAGTGCTCCACTACCAGGCCGGGGGCGTGGCTCGGGGTGTACATCAGCCCGATATCCAGCGTGCCCTCGATCAACCGTCGCATCAGGTCCTCTTCGAAGCCGATCTCGCTGCGGATGGAAACGTCCGGGGCGGTCTGCCTCATCCAGCCAACCCACCGCGGTAGGAACCCGTCCCACAGGGCGATGCGACCGCCGACCCGGATGCTGGCGCGATAACGGTTGGGGAGACCGACGTCGTGTCGCGCCTGCTCCAGTGTCAGCACCAACGTCTTGGCGTGCTGCAGGAACCGGCGCCCGGCGGGCGTCAGGCTGGCCCCCGAGCGGTTGCGCACGAACAGCTTTGCGCCAAGGTCCGACTCCAGGGTCTGAATCCGGGCGCTCACCGAGGACTGGGTCAGATGCAGTCGCTTGGCGGCCTCCAGGAAGCTGCCATGCGCCGTAATCGCGAGGAAGGTACGCGCCTGCTCAATGTCCATGGTCTAGAAGAATAGGCGTTTATATCGAAGCTTCCGATATATCTTTACCGAGCGCGGTTCTCAGCGCCCCAAGTCCTCTGTCTCGCGTTGATTGCTGAAACCACGGCCTGTCTTGTTCAGTATTGGCTGAACATACTGCACTCTAAGCATGGAACAGAGTAACGACCAGGCCATCGAGCAATTCATCGAGCGCGTCGGTCTGATTGCGCAGGTGGACGGTTTGCCCCGTATCGCCGGGCGGATCATGGGCTTGCTTGTGATCTATGGCGGTCCGTTCAGCTTCGCCGAGATTGCGAAGCGCCTGCAGGTCAGCCGGGGCAGCATCAGCACCAACAGACGCCTATTGGAGAACCTTGGCGTGATCGAGCGCGTAGCACGCCCTGGAATCGTTTTAGAGAGATTTTCCGCGGGCACGATCGGCGCGGGAAGTTGCCGAGCAAAGTCGTCACGCCATTTGAGGTAACCGTGGATGACAAACTTGTTGGTCCCGAGCCCGGACCGTGAAGCCGAAGTGGCCTGCGGCCGCGCCCTTCCCCGTGGGCGACCGTGGTGGCGGGGAGGGCGATGGGAAGGGCTACCCCGGCAAATATTCGGGCCTTCTTGTACAGCGTGCCGGCATCGAGAGGTTCATTCGGGCGGTTGTCGCTTTCGGCGCCGGGCCGGTAGCGTCCAAAGCTAACGGGCGACTTGCCTATCGGGCCGATGCCCCATGGGTCGCTAGGCAGGATTCCGCCCGTGCAGGTCAAGCACCTTCCCTGGCAGCTCGGTCCGGACCCATCCGACTGTTGTCGCCAATACTGCGCAACTTCGGACCCGTTTCAGAAGACGGTCGAGGCCCGACCGTCAACGTCCGCAATGTGGCGGAAAGGGCCGTTGATCCAGCCTTGCTCAGCTGGAGCAATCGGCCAGAAGCGGACCAAATAGGAGCATCTGGCCCAACCGCATTGTTGCGAGAAGGGTACGGTCACCTGAGGGAATTATCCGCTGCGAGCGACTGTCCTCTCCGGATCAGAAACCATAGATCGTCTAGATCGTCGACGACTCCTCTACGCTGGAAGCTGCCGGTCATGGGTTCGACTGGGAAAGGCGGTAACCAGACCGTGCGAGGATCGCGCAGGGCAGCCAACCAGCGGCAGCAATCGGTAGGAGACCGGACGCTCGTGCCGAACGAGTTGTTTGAATGAGGCGGATCCTCGAAGGGTGATCCTGTCATCCGGTGGGAATCTCGGGGCCGGGTTACGGAACATCCTCCGGCGAGAGATTCACCGGTAGGGCGGATGCCCGCAGGTCGATCTGCCATTCCGCCGCTCGCCCCGATGGCGGAATCTGCCACTATACGCCAGAACGACCGACCGGCTCCGCGGCTTCTGGCAAGTGGCGGAGCCGCTATCGCGTTCCGCTGCACGGGCTCCCGCGCTCCGCCTGACGCGCGCTGCTTGGTTGTTTTCGTTCCCGGCAGGGAAGAAACGAGACGGATATCAAGACGCTGGCGGAACAGCGCGCCTAAGGGTCTGCTTCCGTAGGCAACTGCGCATTCAAACGACGCAGTTCTTCCTCCGCGCGAACCATCTCCGTCACATCGTACTGCGTTCCGAGGTAGTAGATCAGCCGCCCTTGCGGGTCGAGCAGCGGGCGGATCGAAAACTGGTTTAGGAACAGGCTGCCGTCCTTGCGGTAGTTGCGCAAGGTAACCGTAACCGGCTTGTGCTCGCGCAGGGCTTCACGGATTCGCTCGATTTCGGGTTGATCACGGTCGTCTCCCTGGAGGAACCGGCAGTTGCGCCCGATGATCTCATCCCGGTCGTAGCCCGTGATCAGTTCGAAGGCCTCGTTGGCGTAGACGATCGGGTTGTCCGGTTGATCCGGGTCCGACAATGTGATGCCGTTGATGCAGGTATCGAGAATCTGTGAGAGCACGTATGGGATCGTGCCCGGGTCTTTCTCTACTTTGAAATCCATGGAATTTTCCTCATGATCAAGCCCTGCGGCTCGTCGGTGGGGATGACTCCCGCTCGACTAAGCTCTTGATGTTGCGGACCACCCGTTCGGCCCCGTCCTGCACGGCCGCCCGGATGAGCTTTTCGAAAGGTCGCATGTACAGCTCCATGCGCCTTAACTCAAAGACGAAGGTCAGACGTGTCTCGTCGCCCATAGGGTCCATCCGGTACTCGGTACGGAACTGCTCGGAGCTTTCGGCAAAACGTACCTTGATTGGGGGCTCGAGCGCGACTACGCGAAAGGTGTTCTCGCTACGCCGGCCCTGGTCGACACGCACCTGCCGCGCACGGCTACCTACCCGCAGGGGCCCCGGGGTGAGTATCTCGAGTCTCTGGACTTCCGGGGACCAACGCCGGTAATTGCGTGAAAAACCGACGACCACAAAGTCGTAGACCCGTTGCGGAGGGATTTTGACCAATATGCTCGCTTGTGATTGAAGCATGGCGATTCCTGCTGTCTATCCGCGTGGCCCCGTCGACGCGGGAGGGGAGCTGGGGGGTGAGCTGACCATACCGTTTCACTTTAAGCCTACGGCGGCGAGATTCCCACATCTCGTTCATATTGAAAACCAACCATTCATTCCCTTTACGGTTCGCCTAACCGCCTGGCGCGGCGCTCGGTTTTGCGCAGAGATGACCGCGTCGGTCATCCAGCAGTCTTTGAGCTCGCCGTGACGCTGGCGTGACAGCACCCAGAGGTATCGGGTTTCGTCGCCCTCCTTGTCGATGATGGTGACGGTCTGAAATGCCTTGAATCCGGAAACCGACATGGGACCATAGCGGGCGTTGCGATGGTTCAGGAGTCGATCGTAGGGCGCGGAGCGTATCATGGCGGTAAACCGACCCAACGGGCCGGTGGAACGCCTGTTTTCGGGGGATGCGAAGCTGTAAGTGAGCTTGATCCCCTCATTGAGCAGGCCGTTAGCACGAAGCGCCTCGACCTGAATACGGATGACGACTGCGGGATCGAGGGATGGAGAGGGGACACGCCTTTCCCACTCCGATGTTGGGTTGGAAGCCGCGCCTGCTTCGATCGCGAACGGAATCGCCGCGAGAAGCAAAGCCCATGCATGGGGTGCGATCACAATATGTCCTCCTACTCAATCGCGAGGTGAGCGATCGCGAGCATCCCTCGAGGCCGGCGAGGCAATCCCCGCTACCAGGTATACGCCCCGATTTCCGCTTTTCCACGTGTTAGGACCGTCCGTCGCGGTTGCGGTTCGCCTCCGCGGCGGTCCGTCTGTTTCAAAACTACGAGGTTCCTCAGGATGTTCAGTAGGGCTTACTGCCTGGAACTGCAGCTGCGCCCGGGCAGCCAGCAATGCCAGAAAGGCACCCCTGAGTTTCTGCAGCGCGTGCTGGGCCGTGCGCGCCAATTGACTGATGCGCCATTGCTGTTGCGTCTGGACAGCGGCAACGACGCCATCGAGAACATCGCCGTGGTCGAGGACCACCACGAACAGGATGAGAAGGCTGCTCCGGTCCACTATCTGATCAAGTGGAACCCGCGCAAGATAAGCCCCGAGCGGTGGCTGGCCTATGCCGCGGAGCACGCCGACTGGAGCGAACCGCGCCCGGGCAAGCGGGTCGCCCTGTTCGCGGTGCACGAGACGCGCAGCTTTGATGGCTACGACTACCCATTGCGGCGGGTCATGCGGGTGATCGAACGCACCATCGACAAGAGTGGCCGGCAGTTGTTGGTCCCCGAGATCGAAATCGAGGGCTGGTGGACCAGCCTCCCGTTTGATGAGGAGACGATCATCGCGCTCTATGCCGAGCACGGCACCTCCGAGCAATTCCACAGGGGTGCGCGCGAACGTTTTCTCCGCGATCTCGACGCGAGGATTCCGCCGATCCGTTTTCCGCATTGAGTCCTGTCCCGCGGAGTGCGCGAGCCTGATGTCCAATCACAGCGTGAGTCGGCAGGCCGGACCGGGAGTGGGGATGGCGCGTTTCGGCCCAACATAGCGAAGATGACGTCACCGCTCGTAACAGCGCTCCACCTACAGCAAACATGACCGACCAGCGAACCGTACTCACCTGGCTGAAATGGCCGGCGCGCGCCGCAATCCTGGTCATGGTGTTTCTGCTCGGGCCCATCGGCGTGCTGGCCTTCGGAGACCTGGACATGGGAACCCATTGGAGCACCGCCAGCCGGGCCAGCAGCGGCCAGGCGCCGGACCCCGGTCACACGCCGGAGCCGTTGGTACAGGTTTACGGTGCGCGGGCCTACAGCTGGCGGGGGGCCTTCGGTATTCACACCTGGATTGCGACGAAGCGGCGCAATGCCAGCCACTACACCGTCTATCAGGTCATCGGCTGGAACCTCTACCGCGACCGCTCCGCGGTGAGCGTGAGCCGCGGCGGGCCGCCGGACTTCCTGTGGTTCAATGCCCGACCCGAGCTGTTGCTGGAGCGCCGGGGAGCGGGGGTAGACGGCTTGATCGAGCGCATCGAGGCGGCTGTGGCCGCTTATCCCTACGCGAACGAGTACCGGGTCTGGCCGGGCCCCAACAGCAACACCTTCACCGCATTCGTCGCCAGGCAGGTTCCCGAGCTGGGGCTCGATCTCCCGCCGACGGCGATCGGCAAGGACTATCTGACCGAGGGGCAGATTCTCGAACGCATGCCGAGCGGCAGCGGATGGCAGGTCTCGCTGTTGGGGCTCGTCAGTGTAGGTCTGGCCTGGGAGGAGGGGATCGAGCTCAATCTTCTGGGACTCTCGGCCGGTCTCGACCTGAACGACCTCGGTCTGCGCCTGCCCGGAATCGGGCGGGTCGTCCTGCTTCCGCCGGGTTGACCTCGGCCCCAGGGTATCGAATAGGGCGCCTTCGAGCATTTCTGCTCCGGGCAGAGATCGCTCGGGGCATCTCTGGGCTCGCCAAGGGTCGGTAAACGGCGCCGCTCAGTCGTCCCAGCTCAAAGCCCCGCCCGTGCGGTACTCGGTCGGGCGTGTCTCGAAGAAGTTCTTCTCCTTGCGCATCGACACCTGCTCGGACATCCACGGGAAACGATGCTCGGCTTTCTCGTAGACGGGAGCCAGGCCGATGCTGCCCGCGCGCTGGTTGGCGTACCACTTCGCCGTCTCGATGTGATCGTCCGCGTTGTACCCGAGGATGGGGGTCGGGAGGCAATGACGCATGTACTCGTCTTCCAGGCGGATCGTCTCCTGAAAGAGCCGCCCGATGGCCATGACGAAGCTCTTCGACATGCACTCGGGGTATTGCTCGATGTAGGCGTTGATGAGGTGGATGCCGAAGCGAATGTGCTGAAACTCGTCGCGCAAGATGTACTGAAACTGCTCGGCGGCGCCGGTGAACTTGCCGTTGCGCGCGAGGTTCTGGATGGGACCGGACAGCCCCATGACGAACCAGATGCCCTCGAAGCAAAGAAACCAGAAGATCATCGCGAACAGGATCTCCTGCTTCTCGCGGACCGTCAGCGCGGCCTCGGGCGAGAACACGCGTTTGGCCCAAGCGCGCTTGGCCCGGGTCGACAGCTCGTTGGCGAGATCGACGCGCGCCTTCATCTGCGGAACACGCGCGTAGCGCGAGTAGATGTCCTCCGGATCGAGGCCCATGTTCTCGATGATGAACTGGTACGCCCAGGTGTGCAGTGCCTCTTCGTCGGCCAGGCGCTTG
>CAVORB010000023.1:0-174859 GCA_963698495.1 uncultured Gammaproteobacteria bacterium
GAACGTGACCGCCCGTTCCGGGGATCGTGACCGCTTTGCACATCGCGGCGGCGCTGGGGTGGATTATTCAGACAGAGCGGTCACGATCAGTCAAATCTGTCTTGGTCTTTCGCATTGATTCTCCTCTCAGTGGCAGACGGTGTGAGTTGTGCAGAAGGCGGTCGAGGATCGCGTCGGCGAGGGTGGCTTCGCCGATGAAATCGTGCCAGTGCTCGATGGGCAGTTGGCTAGCGATCAAGGTGGATCGCAGGCCATGGCGGTCCTCGATGATCTCCATCAGATCGTTGCGTTGGGCGGCGGCGATTTTTTGGATTCCCCAGTCGTCGAGGATGATCAGGTCGGTTTTCGCCAGCTGATTCATCAACCGCGGGTAGCTGCCATCGCCGTGGGCGATGCGCAAGGTCTCCAACAGGCGGGGCAGGCGGAAGTAGCGCACTGAGAGGCCTTGGCGGCAGGCCTGATTGCCCAGTGCACAGGCGAGCCAGGTCTTGCCGCTACCGGCCGGTCCGGTGATACCCAGGTTGTGGTGGCGTTGGATCCATTGACAGCTTGCCAGGGTGCTCATGAAGGGCCGATCGATCCCCCGGGGGTGACGGTAGTCGATATCCTCCACGCAGGCGCCTACGCGCAGTTTGGCGGCCTTGAGCAGGCGTGCGAGGCGGCGGTTGTCCCGATAGAGGATCTCCTGCTCGAGCAACAGAGCGAAGCGCTCCTCGAAGGACAACTCTTGGCCCGCGGGTTGGGCCAGTTGCTGCTCGAAGGCCGCGGCCATGCCGGTGAGTCGGAGCCTGTGCAGTTTATCCAGGGTGTGCTGATGCAACATGATGGGTTCCTCTTCAAGCGGGAGAATCAGTGGTAGTAGCCGGGGCCGCGCACATTGGCGTGCAGGGGCAGTTCCCCCTGCTCGGGGCCTTCCTCGAGCAGGGGTTGGCGATCGAGCCCCTGCTTGAGGATGGAGCTGACACTGCGGTAGCTCGGTGAGTGGATGGCCAAGGCCCGCTCGCAGGCCGCCTCCAGGCGCTCCTTGCCGTAGCGCCGGGCATGGCTCAACAGGCCTAGGCAACGGCGGTATCCGTGCTCCGGGTGAGGCAGGTCCTGGAGCTGGCGCTTGACCACCTCGAGCGTGGCCGGACCGATCTGTCCGGCCCAGTTCAGGAAGCGCCCCGGGGACCACTCGCGGTGTTGCCGATGGGAACTGGGCATGTGCTCGGGGAGGGTGGAGAACAGCTGGGAGTGGCTGCGCGCATGGGCGGCGATGCGTTGCCCTTTGTGGAAGACCTCCACGACGCTGGCACTGGCACGCACATCCAGGACATGGCCGACCCAGCGGTGCGGAACGCTGTAGTAGCGCTTGTCGAGCTCGACGTGGTAATCGATACCGGGTTTGGCCTGCTTCCACTCGGCGTATTCGTAGGGGGTGGCCGGCAAGGGTTTCAGAGCGGGTTTGTCCAGTGCCTCGAAGGCGCTCTGGCGGCTGCCGGGCAGCTTCTGGAAGGGGCGTGTGTTGAGTTCGGTCAGCAGGTCGCGGATGGCCGCGTTGAGCTCTGAAAGCGAGAAGAAGGCGTGGTTGCGAAGCCGTGCCAGGATCCACCGCTCGACCACCTGTACGCCCACCTCGGCTTTGGATTTGTCCTTGGGCTTGTACGGGCGGGCCGGCAGGATGGCGCAGCCGTAATGGCGTGCCAGCTCCTGATAGGTGGCGTTGGGCTCGGGGTCATAGCGGCAGGCCTTGGTGACCCCGCTGCGTAGATTATCGGGCACCAGTAACGCCACCACCCCGCCGAAGAACGCGAAGGCGCGCTGATGCGAGGCGATCCACTGGGGCAGCTCCTGCGTCCAGGTCGCCTCGGCATAGGTGTAGCTGGAGGCACCGAGCACGGCGACGAACACCTGGGCCTGGCGCAGCTCCCCGGTGGTGGCGTCCACGATCGGCACCGTCGGGCCGCAGTAGTCGATAAACAGCTTCTCCCCGGCGCGGTGAAGCTGACGCATGCTGCGCTTCTGGCGCTGGACCCAGCGGCGGTAGTGCTCGCAGAACTGGGTGTAACGGTAGGCCCGCTCGCCGGCCTCGGCCACGTACTCCGACCACAGCAGCTGCAGGGTCACACCCTTACGTTTGAGCTCGGTGTGGATCTTGGCGTGATCGGGCTCGGCGAAGCGCGTTGAGGCCTGTCGCGGCGGATAGAGCCGCGCCTCCAGGGCGGCTTCGTCCATGCCCTGCGGTAGCGGCCAGGATAGCCCCTGGGCCTTGGCCAGGCTGACGTACTTGCCGACCACCCCTTTGGAGAGCCCGACGGCACAGGCGACTTGATCGTGGCTGAGCTTTGCCTCGAATTTCAGTCGCAGGACTTCGGTGATTTTACGCATTGGACTCCTCTTGCCTGGCATCTTTCCCCTCGCAACAGCAAAAGGCGGGGGTTGATGCCAGAAAAACTGAAGGAAATCCAGCGCGCTACGATTGATTCCGGGGATCGTGACCGGTGATTCCGGGATCGTGACCGCCGATTCCGGAAAACCGGTCAAAATCGGTCACGATCAAACGGAATCGCCGGTCACGTTCGCCCGAAACGGGCGGTCACGATCAAACGAAATGGGTGGTCACGATGGGCCGAAATACGCAGCACCCATGAAAACCTCGCGGCTTGCCCTTACCAGGAACGTAGTATCTATGACAAACAGGTCTTTTACCGGTCCCGGCATAAGGATTGCGTTCTACTTTGCTATTGGAACCGCCGGGTGCAGTCTCGTCGCGACCAGCTTCCCCAGGAAAGAGTAAATCCTTGACGCCTACAGAAATTGACCCACCTCTGCTCACCAAAACGGACCCACCGAAGTTTGGCGGAGTTGCTCTCGGTTGACGATTCGATTCCGCTCTCGACGTTCTCACCACACGGACGGCCGTTGCCGGCTTGGCGCGGCGATCGCCAGCGCCCAGCTCAGCAGCGAATCTCCTGGTAGGAAGTCTTCGATTCGGGAGGTGGGCCATGAGCAAGCGGCGGTGTGCGGCCTGCGGCTGCCTGTTCGAGCCGCGGCGCAATGTTCCTCAGCAACGGTATTGCTCGAAGCGGGCGTGTCAGCGAACACGCCGGCGACGCTGGCAGCGCCAGAAGCTCAAGGCCGATGCGGACTACCGGGCCAACCAAGCCGCGGCGCAGCAGCGCTGGCGCGAACGCCATCCGGATTACTGGCGCCGCTACCGCCAGACCCATCCCGAGTACGCCGCGCGTAACCGCGAACGACAACGCACGAGGAACCGCCGCCAGCGTTCGGCGACCACAGGTCCATCCCCGCCGCCGATTGCAAACATGGACGCGTACGGCTCACAAACAGCCCCTTCGTTCAGGGACTTACCGGCTTGTTCCGGTGGCGGCCGAGGGGGTTGCAAAGATGGACGCGTACGTGGTGGAAATGCGTGTACTTTCCGCGGCTTAGGGGCATTTCGGGGGTGATTGCAAAGAGAGGACTCGATGGGCAAAGGGCGGCTCGGGAAGGTAGCGTATGGGCCATGGAGAACGTCCTGCACCTTGACCTGCACGCCCTGATTCCGCGCTTCGCGGCGCTGCGCCTGCACGATCCCGCCCGGCTCGGGCGCTTGAAAGCTTCCATCGAGCGACAGGGCCAGCTCGTGCCGGTCGTGGCCGTGCCCGAGGCGGGCAAGGAGGGCCGCTGGGTCTTGATCGACGGCTACCGGCGTCGCGAGGCGCTGCAGAGCATCGGCCAGGACCTGATCTGGGTCGACGCCTGGGAGCGCTCGGTCGACGAGGCGCTGCTGGCCTGTCTGGCCCGCGGTCCGGATCGCCCCTGGGAGGCGATCGAGGAGGCGGCGCTGATCGAGGAGCTCGCCAGGCGCCATCCGCTGCAGGCCATTGCCCAGCAGCTCGGGCGTGATGTGAGCTGGGTGAGCCGGCGCTTGAGCCTGATCAAGGCCCTGCCCGAGGATCTGCTCGAGCAGGTCCGAGCAGGGCGGATTTCACTCTGGGCGGCCAGCCGCATCCTGGTACCGTTGGCGCGCGCCAACGCCAAGCACGCCCGCACCCTGCTGGAGAAGCTTCGAGCAGGAGCCCCTCTCGACCCGCGAGCTCAAACGTCTTTACGAGCGTTACGAGCAAGCGCCGCGCGCCCAGCGCCAACGCCTGGTGGAGAACCCGCGACTGTTTCTCAAGGCGGTGCAGAGCCGGGAGGAGGAGGCGGCCGACAAGCGCCTGGCTGCCGGTCCCGAGGGAGCCTGGCACCACGACCTGCGGGTGCTCGGTGCGATCCTCGCGCGCCTGAGCGGGCAGGTCCCGACGCTGTTCGCCCCGACCCAGGACGCCGCTGAGCGCGAGCGCCTCGCGCAGGCCTTCGCGCCGGCGAAGACCCAGTTTGAGCGCCTGGAGCAGGCCCTCTCAGAGGTACCCGGCCATGATCGCTGAGGAACTGCGCCAGGCGATCCGGGTGCTCAAGGACGCAAGGCCGGCCCCTGCGCGAGATCAGCCGAACGCTGAAGGTCTCGCGCAACACGGTGCGTCGGGTGCTGCGCGAGCCCGAGCAGCCGCAAGCGCCGAGCGGAGGATCCCCGCGAGCCAGGCCATTGTCGAGCTGCTGCCGGAGCTCTACCGCGACTGCAAGGGCAATGCGGTGCGCATCGGCGAGATCCTCAAAGACACGCATCGCATCGAGATCGCCTACAGCACCCTGACCCGGTTGATCCGCGAGCACACCGATCTGCGTACCCCCAAAAAGCGCAGCGGCACCTACACCTTCGGCCCCGGCGAGGAGATGCAGCACGACACCTCGCCGCATCGCCTCACCCTGGGAGGCAAGAAGGTCAAGGCCCAGTGTGCCAGCCTCATCCTGGCCTACTGCCGGATGCTGTTCATCGCCTACTACCCGCGCTTCACCCGCTTCGAGGCCAAGGCCTTTCTGAGCCGCGGCGCTGCAGTTCTTCGACGGGGCCGCCCGGCGCTGTGTCATCGACAACACCAGCGTCATCCTCGCCGGGGGCTGCGGTGCCAATGCCCTGATCGCCCCGGAGATGGAGGCCTTCGGCGAGCTGTTCGGGTTTGAGTTCATGGCCCATGCCATCGGGCATTCCGATCGCAAGGGCCGGATCGAGCGACCGTTTTCCTACGTCGAGAATAACTTCCTCGCCGGGCGTACCTTCGCCGATTGGGCCGACCTCAATGCCCAGGCCCGCGCCTGGTGTGAGGGGGTCGCCAATGCCAAGCCGAAGCGCATCCTCGGTATGAGCCCGCAGGCGGCCTACCCGATGGAGAAGGCGCATCTGCTGGCGCTGCCCGCCTACATCCCGCCGGTGACCGAGATCCATTACCGGGTCGTGGACTGCTACGGCTTCGTGCATCTGGATACCAATCGCTACTCGGTTCCGGAGCGCTGGGTCGGCAAGAAGGTGGCAGTGCACAAGCGCCCGGAGCAGGTCCTGGTCTATGCCGATCGCAAACAGATCGCCGAGCATCCGCGCCTGATCGGCCAGCGCCAGGGCGAGCAGCGCGCCTCCGGCCATCATACCCAGCTCGAGCGCCGCCGTGCCGCCGGTCCTTCCCCCCAGGAGCAGGCGCTCACGGGCCGCGATCCGCGCCTCGATGCGTACGTGGCGGCCTTGAAAAAACGCGCCCCCGGCCGCGGGATCAGCCAAGCTGCGCCGCCTCCTGGAGCTCAAGCGTACCTATCCCGCCGAGCCGTTCCTGGCCGCCATCGAGCAGGCCCTGCACTATGGCCTGTTCGATCTGGCTCGCCTGGAGCGTCTCATCCTCGAGCGCGTGGCCGGGGACTTCTTCGACCTCGAGGAGGAAATCTGATGCGTGAGGACATCGAGAAGCTGCTCGCACAGCTGCACTTCAAGGGCATGGCCGAGAGCCTCGAGCGAATCCTCGCGGCAGCCGACGCCGAGGCACTGCCCGCCACCGAGGTGATCTACCGTCTACTGCTCGAGGAGTGGCGCTACCGCCAGGAGCGCAGCCTCGCCTATCGCCTCGCCCAGGCCAAGCTGCCCTGGGAGTGGTCGCTGGAGACCTTCCCCTTCGAGCGCCAGCCCGGCGTCAATGCCGCCCAGATCAAGGGACTGGCCGGACTGGACTTTATCGCGCGGGCCGAGAACCTGGTGTTCATCGGCGCGCCCGGCACCGGCAAGTCGGGACTGGCCATCGGTCTGTTGCGCCAGGCCCTGATCAATGGCTACCGGGCCCGCTTCTACAAGGCCCAGGATCTCTTCGATGAGCTCTATGCCTCACTGGCCGATCGCTCCACCTCCCGCTTGCTCAACCGTCTCAGCCGCTATGACGTCCTGCAAATCGACGAGCTCGGCTATCTGACCCTCAAGCCCGAACAGGTCAACGCCTTCTTCAAGCTCATGGATCTGCGCTACGGCCAGACGGCCTTCGATTATCACCACCAATCTCGACTATCCGGACTGGTACGAGCTGTTCCAGCGCAAACCCCTGGTCGATGCACTGCTCGATCGCCTCCAGCATCACTGCATCACCATCCGCATCGACGGGCCTTCGCTTCGGGTGCCCGACAACGATCCCAATCCCCCTTCACCGAAACGCCGCCGCAAGACCTCCACCACCAAGAAATAGTTGCTTCCACTCCGGCGCGCCGATCACCTTCGAGACCGCTGCCCCTCAACTGACCTGATCACCTCTCTCTCCCCACCAACCATATCCTTCAACGCTTCGCTCCACCCAACTATCGACTGCGCAGATCGAGGGTTCGCTTTGATGAGCATAAGTGGGTCTGTTTCCCTGAGCGGCGGGGGTAAATCCATCCGTGACGACGGGTTCTACTATTTCGGGCCACTGTTAGCACTACGGAGTACCCTTTTGGAACTCTGGGAAAAGTAGGCATAAGTCCGAGTATGCAAGCCTCCGTCGTGCACGTATCACCGGAACGCCGCTGAGAATTCAGTGGTGTCCAGGGTAGAACGACGAATGATCTAGCGTTCGAGGAAGTCTCGGAGCGTGATAATCGGGACGTCAGCATACCGACCAAGGCGAAGCATGGCCCGGTCGCCGGTCACGATGGCGTCTGCTTTTCCAGATACGCCACATTCTAGGATGCGGTTATCGGGTTCATCTGTCAGCGCGTCTGCTTGGTGGGTTGCCTCAACGAGTTCTCCGGTATCAGAGAGAAACACCGCTACGCGGGCCAACTCCTCCCGATCGCGGCTGAACTTTCGGGACAAGACCCCAAGCACCTCCTGAATGATTGGCTTAGAGACCAATAAATGGTCTTCCCCGCCTACTACGCGGTGCATGGCCTGATCGGCAGCTCCGCCGGGGAAGACCAACGCCGCGACCAGAACGTTGGAGTCGAAGACGACCCTCACTGTTCCAAGTATTTTTCAAGGTCGCTTTGGGTCAGGATGCCCTTTGCCACGGCTTGCTCGGACCAATACCCTTGAATGTGCTGCATTTCCTTCGTCAAGCGCTGCTTCCTGATCAGCCGAAGCGCATCCTGGATGACGGCGCTTAGAGTCTTTCCCTCAGCGCGCGCCGTTGTCTCGGCCTCCTCAGCGAGGTCAGCAGGCAACGAGATGGTTTTCTTTACCGCGGTAGCCATGTCCGCTCAACCTTTCAATTTAGCATTGGTATGACAAAATACTACCAGCAAATCGCCCAGAGCAACAACCTGCCGGATCGCCGACTTACAGGCCGGTAGGATGGGAATTAAAATACACAAGGCTGTAGCTTCGCCAACGGCAGCTTTGCAGCGTTTTGCTGCCCTTCACTTTTCCCGAGCCACTGTCCGGAACTGGGACAATCCAGTCAGTCCAAACGCCGTGCCCACGATCAGCAGAAGACGGCAAACGCTGGTATCGACGAAATGGTCCGCAGCCCTGATCGTGGTGAAAACCAAACAGTGTCTCGCGGCAAACCGTATAGTCCGTGAAGAAGGATAGACAAGGGCATATGGCGGTGCATCAGTTTGTTGCGGCGCCGAATCTTCGATGGGACCGCGATCTGGCCGGCTGATGGCTATTTCAGCCACCCTATCTTCAGCCCCCCATTCAGCTTCTTATGCCGCCGCCCGGGCAAAGCGCCCCACTCGCCCGCTCCGATGACCGGTGTCTTATGACACAGTGTCGTTAGTCGTCCATTCCAGCTATCAAGGCACGCTCATACTCTCTCGCGTAACCGGCGATCTGCTCCGCACGATCCGTCCCGTTGACGATGCGCCGTGCATTCACGTAGTCCACCGATCCAGGTTTGATGTAGTCGCTTAGCCTCTTTCCCGTGAAGTCACCATCCCTCATGCCGCCGACCGTGATGAGAGCGGATGTGCTGGGTACGAGCGCAAGATTCCAGTCGTCGTGCACCTGGTACGGGATCTTGTAGATGTGAACCCGCTCGATCGCGTGCAGCTTCTCCTGCTGTCGCTTGTAGTTCTCCTCCCAGGTCAACTGGACATATCCACGGCCGAACCAGGGCGCGTACCGCGTATTCCAGCCACCATACTCCTCGATTGGCTGCATGATTCGTGCGGTTTCATGGTAGACGGTGGCGAGGATATAGGCCGATTGCTCGAGTACCGGATCGAGGCCGGCGACCGAGCAGACGTTGCCAATGATATTGTGACCGTCCACCTGACCCTGGCTGAGCGATCCGCCGAACAGGCCGGCCCTGATCACATCGAAGAACGCCGCTGCATTAAATTCGGGGCGATCTTGCTCCGGGCCGGACGGCTTGGCTTCCGGCAACGGACCCGCGTCTACAGATGCTTCGTCAAGTTCAGCGGCCTTGGCAACGGCGTCCGCGTAGTCTTGCGCCGCTTTGGCCATCGCCGCTTTGTACGCATCAGCCATGTGATCGCCCATCCGTCGTCGCATTTACACGGTCTCGCAAGGCCTTTCCAGGCTTGAAGTGCGGAGCAAACCTTGCGGGCACGGCCACCGCCTCGCCGGTCTTGGGATTGCGTCCGATACGGGGCGGACGCGAATGGAGCGTGAAGCTGCCGAATCACCGGACCTCAATGCGCTTGCCCGCTGCCAGCGTATCGCTCATCTGCTGCAGCATGGTCTTGACGGCGAGCTCCACGTCGCGTTCGCTCAGGGTGCTTTGTGCGCGCGTCATGAGGTCGATCAGATCGGATTTCGTCATGTTTGCTGTTCTCCATGCAGGGCGGGCACGGTCCGCAGAGGTGCTACCGCCGGCCCGTTGCCGCACGCAGTGTATGCAAATACGAGGCAGCTTGTGTAGCGCGGTAGTATCGCGTCGCGGGACGTGACAACAAGCTAAGGCCGGGAACCCACTCGGCACGGCCAACGGAGAGGAGCTCACGCCGGATCAGCAGCCGTGCGGCTCGTGCCAATCCGTTTGAGCCGACAAACCTCTCGAAAGGGCAATCTATACTCCGTGGACAACGGAAACTTTTCGGAAATCTGGGTATGAAAGACACCGAGTCGAACGGCGCGGAGTCGCTTGTTTCTCGGCGCGAGTTTCTCGCGCTGTCGGGGTCGGCTGCTCTACTGGCATCGACCAAGCCTTCCATGGCATCCACTGAGCGTCCCGCAGCTGCGGTTTCAGGTGCGATTCCCCCGGCCGACGCCATGCCCGACGATGCCTTCTGGGAACAGGTTCGTTCCCAGTTTCTCATCGACCCGGATCTCACCTACATGAACAACGGGTCCCTGGGGCCCATGCCCCTGGCCGTTTTAGAGGCAAACGACCGCTCGGCTCGACACCTGGCGGCAAACCCCATCGACTACCAACTGGAAGCGGAACGCGAAGAGGTGCGCACGCGCCTCGCGGCCTTCGTCGGGGCTGACGCGGACGAGATCGCGATCACGCGCAGCACCACCGAGGGCATGAACATCTTCGCCCACGGCATCGACTGGCGCCCCGGAGACGAGGTGCTCATGTGTACGCACGAGCACCCGGGGGGATATGGCGCGTACAGGACCCTCGAGGCGCGGCGAGGAATCAGGATCAAATGGATCGACCTGCCGACACCCCCGCAGGACCGCGAGGAGATCCTCGATCGCTACCGGCAGGCCATGAGCCCGAGGACGCGCCTCGTCGTCGCCAGCCACATCACGTTCGTCACCGGCTTGGTCATGCCGGTCCGGGAGCTTGCCGAGCTTGCCCATTCGCGGGGAGCACTCTTGTCCGTCGACGGGGCCCATCCGCTCGGAATGCTCTCGCTCGACCTGAAGGGGCTCGACTGCGATCACTACGCCGCTTCCGGTCAAAAATGGCTGCTCGGCGGCACCGGCACCGGCCTCTGCTTCATCCGCCGTGACTTGCAGGAGAAGATCTGGCCGCTGCTCGGTTTCGCGGACATGGAGCAGCATGCGTCAGGCCGACTCGGAGCGCGGAAATACGAGATGAGCGGTCAGCAGAACCTGCCCTCCGTCTCCGGTCTTGGCGCTGCGATCCGATTACAGGAACGCATCGGAAAGGCAAGAATCGAGGCGCGGGTACGGGCACTGGCCGGGCAGCTACGGGAAGGTCTGGCCGCTATTCCCGAGGTCAGGCTCTGGACGTCTGCCGATTCAAGGTTCTCCGCCGGTCTGACAAGCTTCACGGTCGGACAGGTTCCTATGCACAATGTCGCCCGGGCGATCCGCGAACGCACAGGAATCTACGTGCTGCCCATGCCGGCGGGAAGCCTCAATGCCGTGCGGGTCTCGACGCACTTCTACAACACCCCGGCCGATGTGGAACGGCTCCTTTCGGCAGTTCGTCACATTGCCGAGAACGAGCTCGATTTTGTCTGAGCCCCACAACGCCGGTAGCGGAAATTGCGACACGCCGGTCAGCCGCCGACACGTCTGATCAACGCCAACGTCGGCGGGGGTTTTTGAGAAAGTTTTGAGAAAGTTTTGAGAAAAGAAAAACCGCGCCAGCGGCGCGGTCTCTATCTTCTTGTTTGTGAAGTATATTTTGGTCGGGGCGAGAGGATTTGAACCTCCGACCACCTGAACCCCATTCAGGTGCGCTACCAGGCTGCGCTACGCCCCGGGAAGCCGTAAAGGGTATTCTTGGCGCGCTGGGTTGTCAAACTAGCCGTTTGCGGTGTCGACTCAGCGCTTGAGCAGGTGGAGGATCTCCTCGAGCTCCAGCCGCATCTGGTGGATGATCTGGTGGCTTTGGGAAAGGTCTTGCTTGGCCGTCTCGCCCGACAGCTGCTGCCTGGCACCGCCAATGGTGAAGCCCTGTTCGTACAGCAGGCTTCGGATCTGTCTCACCATCAGCACATCATGACGCTGATAGTAACGCCGGTTTCCCCTACGCTTGACGGGCTTGAGCTGGGGAAACTCCTGTTCCCAGTATCGGAGCACATGGGGCTTGACCCCGCACAACTCGCTGACCTCACCGATGGTGAAGTAGCGCTTGCCGGGGATCGGCGGCAGCTCAGCGGCGTTATTGCTCGCTTCCAGCATAGGCTTCCACCCGCGATTTTAGTTTTTGTCCGGGACGGAAAGTCACGACGCGACGAGCG
Organism: uncultured Gammaproteobacteria bacterium; assembly: GCA_963698495.1. Lineage (GTDB taxonomy): Bacteria > Pseudomonadota > Gammaproteobacteria > Chromatiales > Chromatiaceae > CAVORB01. The sequence goes on from CAVORB010000023.1 coordinate 11,443, forward strand.
GTTATCGGGATTTCTTCACCTGTTTTCGGATTTCTTCCCGGACGCTGCTTCTTCTCCCTCAGATCAAAATTTCCGAAACCGGACAGCTTGACCTGCTCGCCCTTCTCAAGGGCCGACCGGATTTCCTCGAAGAACATCTCGACCATGTCCTTGGCCTCGCGCTTGTTGAGACCCAGCTCTTCGAAAAGGTTCTCGGCCATGTCGGCCTTGGTCAGTGCCATTGGGTCAATCCCTCAGTCTTGCGCCAAGCTCTGTTGCCAGCCGATCCAGAACGCGCATGATGGTCTGCTCGACTTCCCGATCTGTAAGTGTCTGAGAAGATGCTTGCAAAATCAATCCTAAAGCTAGACTTTTTAGCCTTGAATCTATCTTATCGCCGCGATATACGTCGAATAGGACCAGTTCACGCAGCAGATCGGATGCCGCAGCGGCCACACATTCGCGCACCTGTCGGTACGAGACATCCACGCCAACCAGGATGGCGAGATCGCGCCGAATGGACGGAAACTTGGAAACAGGCGCAAAGGCAGGAAGCACACCGGATTCGAGCTCGCCCAACTGCAGCTCGAACAAAAAGGCATTGCCACCGATGTCGAAATCAGATGCGATCGCCGGATGCAGCATGCCCAGCAAACCGACGCTGCGTCCGTCGCGGACGATGCCCGCCGTCTGCCCCGGGTGCAGTGCGGGGTGCTCTCCTGGGGCAAACTCGAAGGATGCCGCGCAGCCGGTGAGACGCAGAACCGCCTCCACGTCGGCCTTGGCGTCGAAGAAGTCCGCCGCACGCGCGGGCTGATGCCACTGCTCCGGCTCCGACGAGCCCACCACGAGGCCGGCGAGCATCGGGTCCTGGATCAGGCCCTGGTCCCCGTTCACAAAGCGAAGCCCGCTCTCGAAGATGCGCACCCGGTCTTGCTGCCGAGCCTGGTTCTGGCGAGCCGCCGCAAGCAACCCCGGCCATAGGCTGGTGCGCATGACCGACATATCGGAGGACAGCGGATTGGCCAGCGCCAGCACGGGGTGCCGCGGCTCGATCCGCTGTTGCACCTCCGGACTGACGAAGCTGTAGGTGATGACCTCCTGAAATCCCCGGTTCACCAAGGCCAGCTTGGCCCGCTCGAGGTCGAAGGCCGCCTCCGGCGGGGCTTTGGTTGCGGCCGCGGAGCAGGCGTGCGAGATGGGGATGTTCAGGTAGCCGTGAATTCGTCCCACCTCCGCGATCAGGTCGACCTCCTCGACCGCGTCGAAACGGCCGCTCGGGGGCAGAACCTTCCAACCCTCAGGACCTGCGGTGAGCTCCATTCCAAGGCGCATCAGGATATCCTCGACGGCGGCGTCGGGAAGATCCACGCCCAGCACCCTGCGCAACCGCTCTCGACGCAGCGGAATCAGCGATCGTCGCGGCAGGTGCTCCGCCGCCGTCGCCTCGACGACCGGGCCGGGCCGGCCGCCCGCGATTGCCAACAGGAGGCGTGTCGCGCGCTCCACCGCGGTCACTTGCAGCTGCGGGTCCACGCCGCGCTCGAAGCGATGGGAGGAATCGGTATGCAGGCCGTAGCTGCGCGCCCTGCCGCTGATCGCGGCGGGTGCGAAGAAGGCGCTCTCGAGCAGGATATCGCGGGTCTGTGTCTCTACGGCCGTCTCGGCGCCGCCCATGATTCCGGCCAAGGCGACCGCTCGCTGACGATCGGCTATGACGAGGCTATCGTCCCGCAGCTCGATCTCCTCCCCGTTCAGCAATGCGAGCCGCTCGCCGGTACGGGCCATACGCACCCGAATCTCTCCCTCCAGCCGGCCGAGATCGAACCCGTGCATCGGCTGTCCGAGCTCGAGCAGCACATAGTTGGTGACGTCCACGACCGGTGCGATCGCACGCAGGCCGCTCCGTCGCAGACGCTCCCTCATCCACAGGGGCGTCTCCGCGCTCGGGTTGATGCCCCGAACGACGCGGCAAACGTAGCGAGGACAGGCCTCCGGCGCCTCCAGGCGAACCGGAAAGCGTTCCTCGCCTTCGGGTTGCACGGGCGCGAAGTCCGGCCGCGAAACCGCGCAGCGGTTGATGACGCCGACCTCCCTGGCCACGCCGGCGACGCTGAGGCAATCACTGCGATCGGGCGTGAGGTCGAGCTCGATACAGGAATCGTCGAGGTCCAGATAGCCGCGGATGTCCTTCCCGATTGGCGCGTCCGCGGGAAGCGGCATGATTCCAGCGGACGACTCCGCGAGTCCGAGCTCGGCGGCGGAGCAGATCATGCCCAGGGACTCGACGCCCCGCAGCTTGGCGCGCTTGATCTTGAAATCCCCGGGAAGCCTGGCACCCACGGTGGCGACCGGCACCCGCATCCCCGGGGCAACGTTGGAGGCGCCGCAGACGATTTGCAGCGATTCTCCCGCGCCCAGATCGACTCGGCACACGCGCAGCTTCTCGGCGTCCGGGTGCGGATCGACGGTCAGGACCTCGCCGACCACGACCCCGGTGAAATCCGGCGCTGCCGGCTCCACGGCGTCCACCTCGAGGCCCGCCATGCTCAATTGATCTGCGAGCGTGGCGGTATCCACCGGTGGATTCACCCACTCACGCAACCAAGACTCACTGAATCGCATTGTCCGAAATCCTGTCTGCAACGCCCGGCGACGTGCCGGACGGGACCCGCTCCGTTGTCGCTCTCCATCCGATGGGCGCGACAGCCAAAGCAGATAAATCGACTTTTTCTAGATTATTAAGAGAATTGACGAAGAAACCTCAAGTCGTTCTCGAAATAAAGGCGGATGTCATTGATGCCATAACGAAGCATCGCCAGGCGCTCGACCCCCATGCCGAATGCGTATCCGAGATAGCGCTCCGGGTCGATGCCTACATGACGGAACACCTCCGGGTAGACCATGCCGCAACCGAGTACCTCCAGCCAGCCGCTCTGCTTGCACACGCGGCAGCCCGACCCGTTGCACATCACGCACTGGATGTCGACCTCCGCCGACGGCTCCGTGAAGGGGAAGTAGGACGGGCGAAAACGCAGCTTGAGCTCGCGCTCGAAGAAGTTGGTCAGGAAATCGTAGAGCACCCCTTTGAGGTCCGCGAAGCTCACCTCCGCGTCGACCACCAACCCCTCGACCTGGTGGAACATCGGTGTGTGCGTCAGGTCCGAGTCGCAGCGATAGACCCGCCCCGGCGCGATGATCCGCAACGGCGGGGCCTGGTGTTCCATCACCCGGATCTGCACCGGCGAGGTATGGGTTCGCAGCAGCAGGTGCTGATCGAAGTAGAAGGTGTCGTGCATCGCCCGCGCCGGGTGATGGGCGGGGATGTTGAGGGCCTCGAAGTTGTGATAGTCGTCCTCGACCTCCGGTCCTTCGGCAACGCTGAACCCGGCGTTGGCGAATAGGCGCTCGATGCGCAGCAGGGTGCGGGTGATCGGATGCAGCCCCCCCGGTTGCTGACCGCGCCCCGGCAGCGTGACATCGACTCGCTCTGCGGAGAGCCGCGCAGTCAGCGCGACCTGCTCCAGCGCCGATTTGCGCTCGTCGATCGCAGCCTGCACAGCGGCCTTGGCCTGATTGATGGCCTGCCCGGCCCGGGGCCTTTGCTCCGGGGACAGGCTACCGAGCTGCTTGAGACGGGCGGTGAGCCGTCCGCTCTTGCCGAGGTAGCGCACTCGCACCTGGTCGAGCGCGGCGAGGTCGGAGGCCCGCTGGATTTCGTCGAGCGCCTCGTCACGGAGGGGATCGATACCGAGTCCGGTGTCTTCGGTCATGATGTTGCCTTGTGCGCCCTGTTGGGAGGTCGGCTCTTCAGATCTGGCAAAACAGGCGGAGTCAATCGAGCGCGAAGCGCCGCGGGGGAAACGAGTCCGCCAGAGGTGAACCGCGCCCTGCTCGCGCTTGTCTCGCAACGCAAAGAAAAGGGGAAAGACCCTCGCCTTTCCCCTGGTGCGCGCCCGGGCCGAGGATCGGCCTGGGGGTCAGGCGGCGAGCGCGGCTTTCGCCTGCTCGGCGAGGGCCGCGAAACCATCCTTGTCGTGGAAGGCGATATCCGCGAGCACCTTGCGATCGACCTCGACCCCGGCCTGCTTGAGGCCATTGATCAGGCGACTGTATGACAGGCCGTTCTCGTGCGCCGCCGCGTTGATGCGCACGATCCAGAGCGCGCGGAACTGGCGCTTCTTCTGGCGGCGATCACGGTAAGCATACTGGCCGGCCTTGATGACCGCCTGCTTGGCGACACGAAATACCTTGCTGCGGGCACCGTAATAGCCCTTGGCCTCATTCAGCACCTTCTTGTGGCGGGCGCGTGCTGTAACGCCGCGTTTTACGCGTGGCATGGAAGTTTGCTCCGGTCTCGTTCAGATTCTATGTTCGGGTCACTCACTCATGGACCATCAATCCTGATCGCCCCTAAGCGCTAGCAGTAGGGGATCATCCGCTGCGCGGCCTTCGTGTCGGCCTTGTGCAGATAGGCGGGATCACGCAGATGGCGCTTCCGCTTGGTCGCCTTCTTGGTCAGGATGTGGCGCCGATGGGACGCGTTTCGCTTGAACGTGCCGGACGCGGTGCGCTTGAAACGCTTCGCCGCACCGCGATTGGTCTTGATCTTAGGCATCTCATACTCCGCTATTGACAGTTTCGGCGACCGCAGCCGCCGCTATTTTTTCTTGGGACCCAGCACCATCACCATCTGCCGTCCTTCCATCTGAGGCATTTGCTCAACGGTGCTGATCTCGGCCAGGTCCTGCTCCACGCGCCGAAGCACGTCCAAACCCAGTTCCCGATGGGCATGCTCGCGACCACGGAACCGCATGGTGACCTTGGCCTTGTCCCCTTCGTTTAGGAAACGTGTCAGGTTGCGTAGTTTCACCTGATAGTCTCCCTCGTCCGTTCCCGGACGGAACTTGACCTCCTTGACCTGAACCTGCTTCTGCTTTTTCTTCGCCTCGGCCTGCTTCTTCTTCTGATCGAAGCGGAACTTTCCGTAGTCCATGAGCCGGCAGACCGGGGGGTCCGCGTTGGGCACGATCTCCACCAAATCCAACCCTTCCTGGTCCGCCCGGCCTTGGGCATCCATCAAGGCGACGATACCAACCTGGTTGCCTTCCGCGTCTATTAGTCGCACGTCCGGTACGTTGATTTCTTGATTTACGCGGTTTCTCTTTGGCGCAGCGATAGCAGGTTCCTCCAGTTACAAAAAAACAAAAACGACCGGCGACGCAGAAACTCGGGTTCGGCGCCGATCCGGACGTCAATGGGTTCGATTCGAGACCTCGCCGCGCAGGCGGGCGATGAAGTCCTCGATACCGAGGGTGCCGATGTCCTGGCCCTTGCGATCTCGAACGGCGAGGGTTCGCGTCTCGACCTCGCGGTCGCCGACCACCAGCAGGTAGGGCACCTTCTGCAACGTGTGCTCGCGGATTTTAAAGCCGATCTTCTCGTTTCTCAAGTCCGATTCCGCCCGGAAGCCCTTGTCACGCAACGCCTTAACCACCTCCTGGACATACTCCGCCTGGCGATCCGTGATGTTGAGCACCACCGCCTGCACCGGGGCGAGCCAGACCGGCAAGGCGCCGGCATAGTGCTCGATGAGAATGCCGATGAATCGCTCCAGCGAGCCGAGGATGGCGCGGTGCAGCATGACCGGCACCTTGCGGCTGTTGTCCTCGGCGATGTAATGGGCGCCGAGGCGCTCCGGCATCGAGAAGTCGAGCTGAATGGTGCCGAGCTGCCAGACCCGGTTCAGGCAATCGCGCAGGGAGAACTCGATCTTGGGTCCGTAGAAGGCGCCCTCCCCCGGCTGCAGCCCCCATTCCAAGCCCTTCTGATTCAATGCGTCCTCGAGCGATCTCTCGGCCTTGTCCCAGGTCTCGTCCGAGCCCACCCGCTTCTCAGGCCGGGTGGAGAACTTGACCAGGACCTCGTCGAAGCCGAAGTCCCGGTAGATCTCAAACAACAGGTCGATAAAGGCCGAGACCTCGGACAGGATCTGGTCCTCGGTGCAGAAGATGTGCGCATCGTCCTGGACGAAGTTGCGCACCCGCATCAGACCATGCAGCGTGCCCGAGGGCTCGTTGCGATGGCAGGAGCCGAACTCCGCCAGCCGCAGCGGGCAGGTCGCGGTAGCTCTTGAGCCCGTGGTTGTAGATCTGGATGTGGGCCGGACAGTTCATCGGCTTGATGGCGAAAACCCGGTCCTCCGACTCGGTGACGAACATGTCGGCACGGAACTTCTCCCAGTGACCGGACTTCTCCCACAGGCTGCGGTCGATCACCTGCGGCGTGTGCACCTCCTGGTAGCCCTTGGCGCGCAGCTTTTCGCGAATGTACTGCTCCAGGATCAGGTAGACGGTCCACCCCTTGTCGTGCCAGAACACCATGCCCGGGGCCTCGTCCTGGGTATGGAACAGGTCCAGCGCCTTGCCGAGCTTGCGGTGATCGCGCTTCTCCGCCTCCGCCAGGCGGTGCAGGTAGCCCTTCAGCTCCTTCTTGTCACGCCAGGCGGTGCCGTAGATGCGCTGCAGCATGGGATTGCGGGAGTCGCCGCGCCAGTAGGCGCCCGCCACCTTCATGAGCTTGAAGCCGTTGCCGAGCTTGCCGGTGCTCGGCAGGTGGGGACCGCGGCAGACGTCGAACCAGTCGCCCTGGCGGTATACCGAGACCTCCTCCCCCGGCGGGATGATGTCCTCGATGATCTCGACCTTGTACCGCTCGCCGATCTCGCCGAAGACCCGTTTCGCCTCCTCGCGCTCCCACACCTCGCGCTGAATGGGCAGATCGCGCTTGACGATCTCGTGCATCCGCGCCTCGATCTTCTCCAGGTCTTCCGGGGTGAAGGGCTCTTCGCGGGCGAAGTCGTAGTAGAAGCCGTCCTCGATGGCGGGACCGATGGTCACCTGCGTACCGGGATAGAGCTCCTGAACCGCCTGGGCCATCACATGAGCGGCATCGTGACGCAGCAGCTCCAGCGCCGCCTCGTCGCGCGGGGTGACGATGGCGAGCTCGGCATCGCGATCGATCTCGTAGGCCGCATCCACCAGCCGGCCGTCGACGCGGCCGGCGAGCGTAGCCCGCGCCAGGCCGGAACCGATGGACTGCGCGACGTCCAGCACGCTCACGGGACCATCGAACTGCTTGATCGAGCCGTCGGGAAGGGTGATCTGGGGCATGGGTACGGCCTACGGATTCAGTGGTGATCGATACGAGGGATCACTTGAGGGGGGAGAGCCGCCAGCGTCCGGCGCCCAGCCGTCAGCGGGACGAACCTGCCGATGACTGGCGCCGGGACCCTGACGGCCAGTAGTTGGTAGGCGCGATTGGACTCGAACCAACGACCCCCACCATGTCAAGGTGGTGCTCTAACCAGCTGAGCTACGCGCCTGCGGAGCCGGGGATATTACATGCAACCGATCGCGCCGTGCAAGCCGAGGTCAGGGCCTCGCATCGACACTATACTTAGCGGACGAACAAAGGCGCATCATGAACGAACCACAATCAAGCAATGACCACCATCCGCCAAGACGACTTCATCCAGAGCATCGCCGACGCCCTTCAGTACATCTCCTACTATCACCCGCCGGATTATATCCGCGCCCTCGCCGCCGCCTACGAGACGGAGGAATCCCCGGCGGCGAAGGACGCCATGGCCCAGATCCTGGTCAACTCGCGCATGTGCGCCCAGGGCCACCGCCCCATCTGCCAGGACACCGGCCTGGTTGTGGTATTTCTCAGAGTCGGCATGGACGTCCGCTGGGATGCCCGCATGAGTGTGCAGGAAATGGTGGACGAAGGCGTGCGCCGAGCCTACACGCACCCGGACAACGTCCTGCGCGCGTCCATGGTCTCGCCGCCGATCGGCGATCGAAAGAACACCGGCGACAACACGCCGGCGATCGTGCACATGGAGCTGGTGCCCGGTGACAGCGTCGAGGTCAGGCTGGCCGCCAAGGGCGGCGGATCGGAGAATAAGTCCCGCTTCGCCATCCTCAACCCGAGCGACAACCTGGTGGACTGGGTCATCCGCACCGTCCCCACCCTGGGCGCCGGCTGGTGCCCGCCGGGGATGCTCGGCGTCGGCATCGGCGGCTCGGCGGAGAAGGCCATGCTGATGGCCAAGGAGGCCTTGCTGGAGCACATCGACATCCACGAGCTCAAGGCACGCGGCCCGTCTGACCCCATCGAGGCGCTGCGTCTGGAGCTCTTCGACAAGGTCAACGCACTCGGCATCGGCGCCCAGGGGCTCGGCGGCCTGACCACGGTGCTGGACGTGAAGATCAAGACCTTCCCCACGCACGCCGCCTCGCTTCCCGTCGCCATCATCCCGAACTGCGCGGCAACCAGGCACCTGGAGTTCACGCTTGACGGCACGGGGCCTGCCGAGCTCGCCCCGCCAAGCCTCGAGGATTGGCCGGCGATCACCTGGGAGGCCGGCGCGGACGCCCATCGGGTGGACCTCGACCGGGTCACCCGCGAGGACATTGCACGTTGGCGCCCCGGCGATCGGCTGCTGCTTTCCGGGAAGCTGCTCACGGGTCGTGACGCCGCCCACAAGCGCATCGTGGACCTATTGAACCAGGGGAAGCCGCTGCCACAAGGCGTCGACCTCGCCAACCGCTTCATCTACTACGTGGGTCCGGTGGACCCCGTCCGCGACGAGGTGGTCGGCCCCGCGGGCCCCACCACCGCCACACGCATGGACAAGTTCACCGAGCAAGTTCTCGCCGAGACCGGACTGATCGGCATGGTCGGCAAGGCCGAACGCGGACCTGCGGGCATCGAGGCCATCAAGAAGCACGGCGCGGTCTACCTCGTGGCGGTCGGCGGCGCGGCTTACCTGGTCGCGAGGGCGATCAGGTCGTCCCGACTCGTCGCCTTCGAGGACCTGGGCATGGAAGCGATCCGCGAATTCGAGGTGCAGGACATGCCCGTCACCGTGGCGGTAGATGCGCGGGGCGAGTCCGTTCACAAGACGGGACCCGCCGAATGGCGGGCCAGAATCGGAAAGATCCCGGTCGCCGTCGAATAGACGCGCCTGGAATGCACGGTTCCTCAGCGCACCCGCGCTGCACACAACGACAGAGTAGAAACGAACACCATGACCACCTACAAGGCCTTCCGCATTCACGATGACGACCAGGGCTATCACGCCGGACTGGAGGAGCTGCCCCGACCAGAGCCCAAGGAGGGAGAGGTTCTGATACGCGTCAGCCACTCCAGCGTGAACTACAAGGACGCGCTGGCCGGCACCGGCAAGGGCAAGATCCTACGCACCTTCCCGCTGGTCGGCGGGATCGACGCCGCCGGCACGGTTGAGCGCTCGCGCGACGGGCGCTTCGGGGACGGCGATCACGTGATCGCCACCGGCTGGGGCCTCAGCTTCGACCACGACGGCGGCTACGCCCAGTATCTCTGCGTCCCGGGCGACTGGCTGGTTCCCTGCCCCGCCGGGCTCGACGCACGCTCGGCCATGATCCTGGGCACCGCCGGCTTCACCGCGGCGCTCGCCGTCCACCGCATGCAGGTGAACGGTCAACGCCCCGACATGGGGCCGATTCTGGTGACCGGCGCCACTGGCGGGGTCGGCTCAATCGCCGTCAACATGCTCCATCACCTCGGATATGAGGTGGCCGCGGTTTCCGGCAAACCCGCGCTGCACGACTGGCTGCGATCCCTCGGCGCGAGCCGCATCCTGGGCCGGGACGAGCTGCCCGGTGAAAAACGCCCGCTGGAGAAGGCGGTCTGGGGAGGCGCGGTGGACAACGTGGGCGGCGAGATGCTGGCCCAGATCACCCGCACCGTCGGGCCGTGGGGTAATATCGCGAGCATCGGGCTCGCGGGCGGGCACGAGCTGCACACCACGGTCATGCCCTTCATCCTGCGCGGCGCAAGCCTGCTCGGCTGCAACTCGGTCGATGTCCCTAATCCCCTGCGCGCGCAGCTCTGGGACCACCTCGCCGGCGACTGGCGGCCTCCGCACCTGGATCGGATCCTCACCACGACCGAGACCCTCGATACCCTTCCGGAGGTGTTCGAGCGCCTGTTGGCCGGTCAGGTCCATGGCCGGGCACTGGTGGAGGTCGGCGCCTGAGACAGGGGTTCGCGGGGACCAGCGGCGGCGCGGCGATCGGGTTGGCGTTGGCGGGATGCTCGCGCTCGGTCCTTGCTCGATCTCGAACGGACTGGCAGGAACTGCAGCATGTCGCGCATCACGAGCTCGTTGACGAACACCGGCAAGGGATTCGCGGGCTGGCTCGCTAAGTACTTGTTCTGGATTGCCCTCAGCGCGGGCGTCACCCTGGGCGGCGGCGCAATCCTGATGCTGTTCAAGGACTGGACGATCAAGTCCCTGTTCACGTCCATGATGGCGTGGCCGGCACTCGGTCTCGCGATGCTGATGGCCGTGCCGATGGCGTTCCTGCCCCTCGGCCGGGTCTACCTGGGCACCGCGATCGGCGGCGGGCTGTTGTACAACCTGATCCTGCTGATCGCGTAAGCGCGCACCCGGAACCAAGCGCCCCCTTACCGGGTGCTCTTCTGCGCGATCGAATCAGTGGGCCCCGGCACGGTGCGACTCGATCTTGTCTCCGAGCCCCTTATCCCCCAGAATTTCGGTCAAGAATTTCGGTCAGCCCGAAGATCCCGCTGCCAGCTGAAAATCATCAAAGGAGAATCCACCATGCACGCCACGAAACGACTGCTTGCGTTCTTGATCCTGACCCTGCCGTTCGCCACCCAGGCGGCCGTCAAGACCGAAACCGTCGAGTACAAGGACGGAGATACCAGTCTCACCGGCTACCTGGCATACGACGACGCCGTGGACGGCAAGCGCCCCGGCATCATCGTGGTCCACGAATGGTGGGGGCTAAACGACTATGCCCGCGAGCGCGCCGAGATGCTCGCGGAGCTCGGCTATGTCGCCTTCGCCGTCGACATGTACGGTGACAAGAAGGTCACCGAGCACGCCAACGAGGCCAAGGGTTGGATGACCCAGATCACGGAGAACATCGACGCCTGGCAGAAGCGCGCCCTGCTCGGGCTCGACATCCTGAAGAAGCACGAACTGGTGGATCCGAGCTACACGGCCGCCATCGGCTACTGCTTCGGCGGCGCCACCGTGATGCAGATGGCGTACGCCGGCGCGGACCTGGACGGCGTGGTGAGCTTCCACGGCTCCCTGCCCCCGGCCAACGAGGAGCAGCAGAAGAAAATCAACACCAGGATACTGGTCGCTCACGGCAATGCGGATTCCTTCATACCGGCAGACCGCGTGGCCGCCTTCAAGGACGGCCTGGAGAAGTCCGGCGCCGACTGGCAAATGGTGACCTATGGCGGGGCCCGCCACGGATTCACCAACCCGGACGCGGCCAAGTACGGTCTCGAGGGGGTTGCGTACAATGAAAAGGCCGACCGGCGATCCTGGGCCCTGATGCAGTCCTTCTTCGAGGAAATCTTCGCCGATTGAGCGAACGCCGCGGAGGCGGCAGTAATAGCCCGCCTCCCGCGGCGCGCGAGCCGGCCACCGCATTCGTCCTCTCCGCCTTCGCAGGTGGAACATCCTCGGCTCTCCAGCGAGGTTTCCGCACCGTATGCCGACCACCGCCGTCTGCTGGTTCCGCCGCGACCTTCGCCTCACGGACAACCCGGCGCTCGCGCGCGCCCTGGAGGTTGCCGAGCGCGTCGTGCCCCTCTACATCCACTCGCCGGACGAGGACGCCCCCTGGGTCCCGGGCGCGGCGTCGCGGTGGTGGCTGCATCACAGCCTGAGCGCCCTGTCGGAGGCGCTTCGCGAGCGCGGGTCCCGGCTGATCCTGACCGCCGGTGACAGCCTGACGGCAGCTGAGACGGGTTGCCGAGGCGTGCGGAGCCACACACGTCTTCTGGAACCGGTTGTACGAGCCGGCAACGATTGCCCGGGACGCTCGCATCAAGCAGCAGCTGCGGGCAGACGGCCTGCGCTGCGAGAGCTTCAACGCCTCGCTCTTGTTCGAGCCATGGGAGGTCGCCACCGCGAACCGTGGGCCCTACCGGGTGTTCAGCGCCTTCTGGCGCAACGCGGCCCAGGGCCTGCGGGCGAGCGCCTCCCTGCCCGCCCCCGGCGCGCTGACCCCGCCGCCGGCGGAGATCGATCACTTGCGCATCGGGGACCTGGACCTCTTGCCCCGCATCTCCTGGGACGCGGGCCTCGCCGAGAGCTGGACCCCCGGCGAAGGTTCGGCCCTGGCCCGCGCCGAAGGTTTTCTCGACGACCAGGTCGCGGACTACGCCGCGCGCCGGGACCTGCCCGCGGAGCCCGGCACCTCCCGCCTGTCGCCCCATCTGCATTTCGGCGAGATCGGCCCGCGCCAGCTGGTGCGGCTCGCCGAGCAGCGCACCGGCGCCCTGCTGGAGGGTCCCGCCGAGACCTTCCTGCGCGAGCTCGGCTGGCGGGAGTTCGCCCATCACCTGCTCTACCATTTTCCCGAAACGGCAGACGAGCCCTTGGATCCGCGGTTCGCCGACTTCCCTTGGCGTACAGAGCATGCCGGCGAGCTTCTGCAGACCTGGCAGCAGGGCCGGACCGGAATTCCACTTGTCGACGCCGGCATGCGCGAGCTCTGGCATACCGGCTGGATGCACAACCGGGTGCGCATGGTGGTCGCCTCCCTGCTCACCAAGAACCTGCTCCTGCCGTGGCAGGACGGCGCCCGCTGGTTCTGGGACACGCTGGTCGACGCCGACCTTGCCTCGAACACCCTGGGCTGGCAGTGGACCGCTGGATGCGGCGCCGATGCGGCGCCCTACTTCCGGGTCTTCAACCCGGTTCGGCAGGGCGAGCGTTTCGATGCAGGGGGCGAGTATGTCCGGCGCTGGTGCCCGGAGCTGTCGCGCCTGCCCGCGAAGCACATCCACCAGCCCTGGGCCGCGCCGCAGGCCGTGCTGGATGCCGCCGGCGTCATACTGGGCCGGGACTACCCTCGGCCGGTGGTCGATCTCGCCGCCTCACGCCGGGAGGCCCTCGCGGCATGGGAGGCGATCAAGGACCGCTGAGCAGGGATCGCGCAGCGGCCACCGCGGCCTGCCCCAAGGACAGGCCGCCGTCGTTGGCGGGCACCCGCCGGTGACTCAGCACCTCCAGCCCCCGCCCCCGAAGTCGCGAAGCCAAGGCCTCGAACAGGGTGCGATTCTGCAGCACGCCGCCCGAGAGGGCCGCGGTCTGAAGGCCCTCGGCATCGGCGAGCCGAGCCGCCAACCCGGCGAGAGTATCGGCAAACCCCTGGTGAAAGCGGGCCGCGATCAAGCTTGGCTCCACGCCCGCGGCGAGATCGTCCAGCAGTTCCCGCCAAAGAGGCGCGGGATCCAGCACCGCGAGTTCGCCCTCATCGCGAATCGCGATACCGTATCCGTCCGGCGGCGGCCAGGCCTGGCGGGCCAGCACCTCGAGCTCGATCGCGGCCTGGCCCTCGTATCCGATCTGGTCGCGGCACAGCCCGAGGGCGCCGGCGACGGCGTCGAACAGTCGTCCCGCGGAGCTGGTGAGCGGGGCGTTGATGCCTCCGTCCATCATGCGGTCCAGCACCGCCAGGGGGCGCTGCCCGAGCCAGCGCACCAGCTCCAGCTGCGGGTAGTCCTCTAGCACCCGGTCCCAGCCCAGATGGGTGCGCAGATGGGCGTAGGTTCCGCGCCAGGGCTCCAGAATCGCCTTCACGCCCCCGGGCATCGGGGTGCGCGCCAGGCAACCGATGCGACGGTACTCCCCGTAACCCGCGACCAGGAGCTCGCCGCCCCAGATGGTGCCGTCCGGCCCGTAGCCCAGGCCATCCAAGGCAATGCCCAGCACCTCGTCGTCGCCGGAGGGGCCGGCCGTTATCGGCCAGCACCGAGGCGACATGGGCGTGGTGATGCTGGACCCCCTCTAGCGCCAGGCCTTCGCGATCCGCCCACTCGCTACCAAGCTGCGTGGAACGGTAGCCCGGGTGCAGGTCCACCGCGAGCACGGCGGGATGATGGCGGAACAGGTCCCGGTAGAGGTCGATGGTGCGCTGATACGCGCGGGCGGTGCGCGCGTCCTCCAGGTCCCCCAGGTGCTGTGAAAGGACCGCCTGGCCGCCGCGAAGCAGGCAGACCGTGTTCTTGAGCTCGCCGCCGAGGGCCAGGATCGGCGGCGCGGTCGCGAACCCGTCCGGCATCGGCAATGGGGCCGGGGCGTAGCCGCGCGCACGGCGCAGCAAGCGCCGTCGGCCATCCATGACCCGCACCACCGAGTCGTCCACCCGGTTGACGATGTCCCGGTCGTTGAGCAGCAGGTAATCCGCCAGTCCGCCCAGGCGCTCGGCCGCATCCCGGTTGTCGATGCACTGCGGCTCCTCGGCCAGGTTGCCGCTGGTCATCACCAGCGGCCGATCCCAGCTCCCGAGCAGCAGGTGGTGCAAGGGGCTGTAGGGCAGCATAAAGCCCAGGGTGTCCTGGCCCGGCGCCACCTGCGGCGCCACCCGCGCACGCGCGGCGGATCGAAGCAGCACGATGGGAGCCTCGGGACCGGCAAGCAGCGCGGCCTCCTCATCGTCGACCAGGCAATAGCCGCGGATGACATCGAGGTCCCGCGCCATCAGGGCGAACGGCTTGGCATAGCGGCGTTTGCGCCGGCGCAGCTCGGCGACGGCGACCGCGTTCTCCGCATCGCAGGCGAGATGGAAGCCGCCGATACCCTTGAGGGCGACGATGCCCCCACGCTCGAGCAGCAGGCTCGCGGCCGCCACGGGATCCTCCGCCCCCAGGGTATCCGGTTCGACCACGCCGCCGCCCGCGTCCTCAAGCCAGACGCGCGGGCCGCAGGCGGGACAGGCGTTGGGCTGGGCATGGAAACGCCGATCCGCCGGATCCTCGTACTCGGCGCGGCAATCGGCGCACATGCTGAAAGGGGCCATGCTGGTGTTGGCCCGGTCGTAGGGGATGCCCTCGACGATCGACAGCCTGGGTCCGCAGTGGGTGCAATTGATAAAGGGGTAGCGGTAGCGACGGTCCGCCGGATCGAGCAGCTCGGCCCGGCAGGCGGGACAGGTGGCCGCGTCGGGCACGACACCGGTGCGCACCGCGCCCTCGCCGCTGGCGGCGATGCGGAAATCCGCAGGCGGCTCACCCCCCACCGGCGAGCGTTCGAGCGTGTCGATGCGGGCGAGAGGTGGACACTGGGCGCGGAGCTCGTCGCAGAACCGGTCCAGTGCCGCGGGCGCAGCCCAGGCCCGCACCAGCACCCCTTCCCCGTCGTTGCGGACGTCCCCGCGCAGGCCGCAGTCGCGGGCGATTCGCCACACGGTGGGCCGAAAACCGACACCCTGCACCAGACCACGGACCCGGATCGACTCGCCCCGGAGGCTCATTCCGCGTCCCCGAGCAGCCGCTGGATGGCCAGGCCCGCCAGGGTCAAGCCGAACAGGGCGGGAAGATAGCTCAGGGTGCCGTTGACCGCGCGCGGACGGCCCCTGCCCGTCGGCTCGGGTGGCAGCGGCGGGCGCGAATTCTCGTCGGACCAGACCGCGAGCACCCCGCGCCCGATCCCACGCCGGCGCAGTCTCTGGCGCACCTCCCGCGCCAGGGGACAGACCTGGGAATCCATCAGGTCGCCGACGCGGATGCGTGAGGGGTCGATGCGCCCGCCGGCACCCATGCTCGAAACAATGGGGACGCGCATGAGGCAGGCGGACTCGATCAGGGCGAGCTTGCTGTTGAGGCTGTCGATGGCGTCCAGGACGTAATGAAAGCCGGGGGCGAGTAGGTCCGGCATCTCGTCGCTGTGCAGAAATCGGTCGAACAGAACCAGCTCGCACGCCGGGTTGATGTCGCGCACCCGCTCGGCCATCACCTCGATCTTCTTGCGGCCGACGGTGGAGCGCAGCGCGACCAGCTGACGGTTGATGTTGGACGGCGCGACCTGGTCGCAGTCCGCGAGGGTCAGATGACCGATGCCGGCGCGGGCGAGCGCCTCGGCCGCGAAAGAGCCTACCCCGCCGAGCCCGGCGAGCAGGATGCGGGCATTGCGTAGACGCGCGACTCCTTCCTCGCCAACGAGGATGCGGGTGCGCTCCCAGATGGGATTGTCCGCGTCCGCCCCGGATTCGAGTTCGTCGTTCATCTTGCCGGGTGGTTCACTCCAGACCCCAGCAGCGTCCGCGCATTTCGGCTGGTGGCGGTCGCGAGCACCCCGGGATCCTCTACGCGCACCGCGGCCAGGGCCGCGAGCACCTCCGGCAGATAGGCCGGGCTGTTGCGCTCGCCGCGGTGAGTCGCGACCGTCATGTCCGGGGCGTCGGTCTCGAGCACGATGGCGTCGATCGGCAACGCGCGGGCAAGGGCGCGGATCTTGGTGGAGCGATCGAAGGTGAGCATGCCGCCGAAGCCGAGCTTGAAGCCCAGATCGATGTAGGCGTACGCCTGCTGCAGGCTGCCGCTGAAGGCATGGGCAATGCCGCCTGGTACCCGAATGCGCCGGAGCGTCGCCAACACCCGATCGTGGGACTTGCGGGCATGAATCAACACCGGCAGCCGGGCGGCCGCGGCGATCGAGAGCTGGTCCTCGAACAAGGCCTGCTGGCGTTCAGGGTCGAGGTCGCGGAGATAGAAGTCGAGCCCGATCTCACCCACCGCCACCGGGCGCGCCTCCGTGATCAGGCGCTCGAGCTCGGCGAGATGCGCGGGGCGATGCCTTTCCAGGTACACCGGGTGCAGCCCCAGCGCCGGATGGAGGTCCGGGTCCGAGCCGCACAGGTCGAGCAGCCCACGCCATCCGGCGGCCTCGATCGCCGGGATCACCATGGCGGCGACACCTGCCGCTCGGGCGGCGGCGATGACCTCAGACCGATCGGGATCGAACGCCTGCACGTCCAGGTGGCAGTGGGTGTCGATCAGCTCCATCTCGTCACTCGCCGCGCCTCAACTGACGCATGGTGGCGCCATCCGAACCCCACCTAGCCCTCCTTGAGCCGCACGTAGAGGGCCTTGTTCTGGTGCTTCACCTCGATCCACGCGATGGCCTTCACCAGGTCGCTGAGCTTCGGGAAACCGTAGGCACGGCTGTCGAACCCCGGGTCCCGCTTGGATAGATACTGTCCGACGGCACCCAGACCCGCCCAACCGGTGTCGTCGGAGGTGGCGACGACGGTCTCTCTCAGGAGATCGTTGAGCCGCTTGTCGTCCTTCGGCTTCTTGGTCCCCGTTGCCGTTCCCCCGGCCCCGACCAGAAGCTCAGTGTCGATGAACTTGTCGCACGCCTTGACGAAGGCATCCGGGGTCTTCTTCATTTCACCGAACCCGTACACCGTCAGCCCGGATTCGCGCAGGCGCGAGGCGAGACGCGTGAAATCACTGTCGCTGGAGACGATGCAGAAGCCGTCGAAGTTGCCCGTGTACAGCAGATCCATGGCGTCGATCATCATGGCGCCGTCGGTCGCGTTCTTGCCCGTCGTGTAGCGGAACTGCTGCATCGGCTGGATGGAATACCTGAGGAGCGTCGCCTTCCAGCCGCCGAGATTCGGCAGCGTCCAGTCGCCGTAGATCCGCTTCACGCTCGCCGTGCCGTACTTGTCCACCTCCGCCAGCAGCCCGTCCACGATGGCCGGGCGGGCGTTGTCGGCGTCGATGAGGACGGCAAGCTTCTTGTCTCGCAGCTCTGTCATGTCTGATCCTTCTGCCGGGTCGTTTGGTACATGCCTACCACATCAGGTCGTCCGGGATCTGGTATTCCGCGTACTCGTCAGGCTCTGTCGGCTCTTCCTCCCTCCGATCACGGTTGAACACCAGCACCAGCTCCGGGCCACGCGCAAGGACCCGATCGGCGATCTCCGCCAGGATCACCTCGTAGCCCTTGTCCTGCCGAACCAAGGCGATCTTGCCCGTCGCCAACCCGGCCTGCTGCTCGGCGGTCACGTAGATGCGCTTGAGGCTGCCGCCGTCCTGGAAGTTGTAGGCCACCGCGCCGTCACGGCGCGGGAGCCGATGGGCGTGGATCAGCTGGCGCAACTCGTTCTCCACGGCCCGACGCCGCGCATCTTCCTCGCGCTTGAGGTTCAGCTCGCGGTCACGACGCGCCTTGTCCGCCGCCGCCTGCTGCGCCCGCCGCCGGTTCTCGTCTTCCGTCTTGCCCCCGGGGCCTGGGTGGTTGATCTGCTTGCGCTTGGCGGTTCTCGTCTGCTTGGCTTTCTGCTTGCTGACCAGCCCCGCCTTCAACAGCTGTTCCTGGAGTGAGTTACCCACCGTCGCATTCCCCCGTTCGCCAATCCGAAGCCCCGGCCACGCGGGGCGTACCGTGCCAGAATCTCTCAGGACCGGCCCCTCGCGCAACCCGCTCGTGGCGGTTGTCGGGATACGGGGAACCGGTATCGGGAAAGCCCAGGGCCAGGTAGAATTGTCGTTTTGCCGCCATCTGCCGAGGAACCCCTTCATGACCCGACTGGCCTGGATACTCAGCCTGCTCATCCTTACCGTCACCGCGCACGCCGCTGAACCGGCCACGATCGCATATGTCGACGTGGACAAGGTCCTCACCGAGAGTGACATGGGGAGCAAGGCGAGGGAAACCTTGGAGCAGAAATTCGCCGAGCCGCAGAAGACGCTGGCGGCCGAGGAGCAGGGAATCATACAGCTGCAGCAGAGCCTGGCCCGCGACCAGGCGCTGATGAGCCAGGAGGAGCTGGACAAGCGCAAGACCGAGATCCAGCAGCGCATCCTCGAGCTGCAGAAGAAGGCGGCAGAGATGCAGCAGGAGCTGAACAAGGAACAGAACGAGCTGGGCGGGGAGATCCTCAAGCTCGCCCAGGATCTCGTCGCCGAGATCGCCCGTGAGCAGAAGCTTTCCGCCGTCTACGAGCGCACCCGTAGCGGATTGCTCTACATCGACGACAACCTCAATATCACCGCCGAGGTCATCAAGCGGCTGAACGCCAAGACCGGCGCGAAGAAATAGCCGCGCGCACGGCGCGTGAAGAACCGTCGCCGAAGCGGGCGATTGGCCACCCGGCTTCGGCTGTTCGGAAGCCATGGGGTAGAATTCGCACTCAGTGGCCCCGCGCGCGCCCAGGCGCCTTCTCGTGCGGCCGCGCAAGCTCAATTTCACCACTGACGGCGGGGTCATTCCGCCGGCAAACCATTCAGACTGAGGACAGACACCGATGCTTGGAGAACCCCACGACCTGCTCCACGAGTTCCCGGATCTGGAGTCGCGAATCGCGAATCTGCGCAGCACCAACGAGGAGTTCGCGCGTCTGATGACCGAATACGACACCCTCGACGCGCAGGTGCGCCGGCTCGAAGAGCTCGGAACACCGGTGGCAGACGAAACCATCGAGGACCTGAAGAAGGAGCGCCTGCTGCTCAAGGACCGCCTATACGAGATCCTCAGGTCCTGATCTTCACGGCCAACCCGCGCATGCGCCCGAGCGCGGCCCCCGGCGTTCCCGCGAACATGCCCGGATGAAGGACAAGCACGGCGATGACGAAAGGGCGGCGCTGACCCGCTCGGTGCTGGAGGTGCTGGATGCCTGGGAGATCACGCGCGAAGACCAATGTCGCCTCCTGGGCATGACCGCCTCCGATGCCGGACGGCGCTGGCGCCGCTACCGCCTGGGGACGCCCCTTCCGGACGACCCCGAGATCTGGATCCGCGTCGCCGGGCTTCTGCGGCTTGCCAACGCACTCCGCCAGATCTTCCCCCACAGCGCACCCTCGGCCAACCTCTGGGTGACCACCCCGCGCGCCAAGTTCGGCAACCAAACACCCCTCGAGTTGATGCTGGATGGCGGTACCGAGGCCATATCGCGGGTCGAGCGATCGCTCGACAACCTGGATCTGTTCTGACCGCCCAAAAGCCCATGCTTGGATATCGGATCGTTCCCGTCACGCCCTTGCAGCAGAACTGTACCCTGCTGTGGTGTGAGCTCACCGGTCAGGCCGCCATTATCGACCCGGGCGGGGACGTCGACCTGATCCTCTCGGCGCTGGATCAGACCGAGGCGGAGCCGACCCGGATTCTGCTCACCCACGGGCATGTGGATCACGTGGGAGGGACGGCGGAGCTGTCCCGGCGTCTCGGCCTGCCCATAGAAGGCCCGCACCGGGATGACGATTTCCTGATTAGGGGTATCCCGGTCCAGTGCGACCTGTTCGGCCTGCCGCGGGTCGAGTCGTTCGCGACGGACCGCTGGCTCGAGCACGGCGATCGGCTGACCCTGGGAGAGACCGAGATCGAGGTGATCCACTGCCCGGGACACACGCCGGGGCACATCGTTTTCTTCTCACGCGCCGACCGTCTGGCCCAGGTGGGCGACGTCCTGTTCCAGGGATCCATCGGCCGCACCGACTTTCCACGAGGCAATCACCAGCATCTGCTCGACTCCATCCGCCATCGCCTCTTCCCGCTCGGAGACGATGTGCGGTTCATCCCGGGGCACGGCCCCATGTCCAGCTTCGGGGTCGAGCGACGCAGCAACCCCTTCGTCCGCCAACATCCGCTCTGAGTCTCCCCCGGCGGGTGGGCCATCGCCCTTTGCTCGCGGAATCAGCACCTTCCGACTCGACGGGATACCCTCCCGGATTCTGTGCTTAAATAGGAAAAAAGCAGGGTGCTTGAGATGAGCAAAGCTGGTTCTGACTCATCGCCGTCGACGCACTTGCGCAGCGGGCGCACTTACTGGATCCGGCGAGGTCTTTCTCCTTCCGCCAGGAAAGAACGGGCATCTGCGTCCCAGCCGAAAGGAGGCAAGCGTTTCGTCGAGCCCTATCGCCTCAGCGATGCGCAGCGCGCGCTCATTCTGGGCCAACTGGAAAAACAGGCAATCGGAGACGCGGAGAGCCGCAGCCTCTTCGTCGCCGCGATGGAGTATGACTTGGCGGGATGCCAGGCGCTCGCCGCGCCGCCTGACGAGGCACCACAATCGGCGCCGCAACCCGGTCCGAGCGATGAATCGCTGGCGGCGCTGGCGGAGACCGCCAGATCTCTTGCCGACCAACTGGCGGGACTGGACGCGCAGACCGCGCAACGACTGCGGCAGGGTCTCGGCGATACCGACCGCTTCAAACGCACCTACGGCGAGGGCTACCTCAGCTGCCTTCGCCACGAGCTGTTGCGGATCGGATCGGCTGGTGAAGTGACACTCCCGGGCGCGAGGTCACGGCCGAGGGCGCGCCAGAGGTGAGTGAAGTCGCCCGCCGTTTCGTAGCGAGAGCCGCCAGCGCCTTTGGCGAATGCTTCGAGCTGGCGGCATCAAGCGAGCAGGGATCTCCTTTCACCCTGGCGCTGGAGACCATCGTGGCGGCGACGGGAATGCGCTTCCCCACCGATCAGCGAACCTTGGCGGATATCCTGAACCAAGGCTAGCGAGGCCGCGCGAGGGAGGCGGAGCTCCGCAGGGAAACGACTCTTCACGCCCCCGCAAACGACATGGACGCGCACCCCTCGCGCTTGGTTACAATCCTCAACTGTCCCATACCCCGGCGCCCCGTCCCGCGGGAGAGTGTCGACGAAGGCCGCCGCGCGGCGGCTTGCAACTGCCTCACGACCAGGAGGTCCAGGAAGAACCTATGATCTTGAAGCGACTCTTCGGCTCCAAGCCCAAACCCGATCGAATCCCGGAGGACCAGGACTCCCTGGTCCGCATGGTCCGCGGCGACCAGGACACGGCCCTGCGGCGGGAGGCGTGCCGCCGCATTACGCGACTGCCGGAGCTGCGAGAGCTCGCCGCGTCGGACATCGACGCCGGTGTGCGCGAAATCGCGATGGCCCACTATCGCAAGCTGCTGTGCGGTCTCGACGAGACGGCGCCCTCCCCGGCCGACCGGCTCGCCGAGATCGCGGCCCTGGACGACCAGCACGTCATCGAGCAGGTCGCGGCCAGTGCGCGGGAAGCGGAGATACGGCTGGCGGCGATCGGGCGTCTGGAGAGCCCGGCCGCAATCGCCGCAAGCGCCCTCGAGGACGCCTTGGCCGCCAACCGCATTGCTGCGGCCGAACGCCTGGAGGACAGGGCGTCCCTGGAGCAGCTGGCGAAGGCGGCGGGCAAGCGCGACAAGAACGTGTATCGCATCGCCCGGCGCAAGCTCAAGGACATCGCCGAGCGCGAGGCGCTTCCCGAGCGCGTCCGCAACCAATGCGCCGACCTGTGCGAGAAGCTGGAGCGCCTTGGCCGATTCGACAGCTGGACGCAGGACCGCGGGATGCTGGACCTCCTGGACCGGCAGTGGGCCGAGCTCGAGCCCCAGGCCGACGACGGCTGGAAGGATCGCTATCGGGCGCTGCGCACGGAGTTCCTAGCCGCCTACGAGGACTACCGTCAGGCGCATGAGGCGCAAATCGCGGCCGAGGAGGAACGCGAGCAGTTGCGCGAAGACCGCAAGGGCCTTCTTGAAGCGCTCGGCACCTGCGCCGAGCTGATCGGACGAGGCGGAGATCGACGCCGAGTCCCGGCGCATCTCCGAGCGCTGGGAGGCGCTGGCACGGCTGCCCGACAGGGAGCAAGCCGCACTCGATCGTGCATACGCGGAGCTTGCGGCGCGGGTAGCCGAGCAACGCGAGGAACTGAGCGCGAGACGCCGACGCAACACCCGGCTGCGCAAGCTGGTTGCCGCCGCCCGGAAGGCCCTGGAGCAGACGAAACCGCTCGAGAAACGGCGCATCCGCACCCTGATCGACGATGCCGCTTCCTTGTTGGACGCACCCGGGACGGACAAGGAGACCGCGCAGCAGTTCTCCGACCTGCGCGACAAGCTCGAGACACGCCTGCACCGGCAGGGCGAGCATGCCGAGCAACGCCTTGCCGAGCTGCCCGACAAGCTCGACGAGCTCGCAGCCGCCCTCGAGGCCGGAGAGCTCAAACATGCCGATCCGCTGTTTCAAAGCGCCCAGGCGGCACTGGATCTGATCCGCGCGAGCGGCCTCTCGCGCAAGGCCTGCGATGATGCATCGGAGCGCTTGCGCGTGCTCGCTCCCCGCCTGCGCGAGCTGCAGCAGTGGCGCAAATGGGGCAGCGATCAGCATCGCGAGGGGCTGTGCCAAACGATGGAAGAGCTGGGACGGAGCGACATCCCCCTGGAGGCGATGGCCTTGCGCCTGCACGACCTGCAGATGGAATGGAAGGGCCTGGACAAGGTCGGCTCGCCCGTGAACCAGCACCTCTGGGACCGGTTTCATGCCCTCTCCGAGCAGGTGTACGCGCGCTGCAAGCCCCATCTGGACGCGCAGGCCGCGGAGCGCGATGCCAACCGCGAACAACGGGAAAAGCTCTGCCAACAACTCGAGGCCTTCCTCGAACAGGTCGACTGGGAGCGCATCGACTGGAAGAAGGCGATGCGCGCGGAGCGGGAGATGCGCCAGACATGGGCAGCATGCGGGGCGGTGGAAGGCCGCCACCGCAAGACCCTGGAGAAGCGCTTTCACAAGGCGATCAAACGCCTCGATCAGCACCTGTCCACCGAGCGGGCTCGCAACCAGGCGCATAAGCAAGACCTGATTGCCCGCATCGAGGCCCTGGTGGAGGAGCCGGATCTGGAGAGCGCCATGGAAGAGACCAAGCGCCTGCAGCGGCAATGGCACACCACGGTTCCCGCGCGCCAGAAGGAGGAGAACAAGCTGTGGCAGCGATTCCGCGCCGCCTCCGACGCCGTTTTCGCCCGGCGCCGAGAACGCCAGGAAGCGCATCTGGCGGAGCTGGAGCAGAACCTGCAACAGCGCCGAGCCATCTGTGACGAGGCGGATCGACTGGCCACGGCCGAGGCCGAGCCAGAGGAGATCGAGCGGGTCCTGCGGGACCTGGAGGCCCGCTGGCGGGACGCGGAGGCACTGCCGCTCCCCCGCCAAGCCGCAGGGGAGCTGGCCCGGCGCTGGCGCGAGGCGCAGGAGCGGGCTCATAGCCGCCGGCGGGAGCTCGTGGCGTCACGTCACCGCGATGCGCTGGATCTCCTCGCGCGCCAGGCGGCGCTGTGCGATCGGCTGGAGCTCGGCCTTGCGGGACAAGCGGCGGGCGAAATCGAGGCGGCTACCGCTCAGGAGCAATGGGCAGCCATGCCCAAGCAACGGGACCCGGACCTGCAGACCAGTATCGAGCGCCGGTTCCTCGCCGCGGTGGATGCGCTGCAGAGCGGGGACGGCACGCCTCTCCATCAGCCCGAGCGACTCGCCGCGAACGGCGCGAGACGCGCGGAGATTTGTCTGCGCCTCGAGATCCTGGCGCAGATCGACTCGCCGCCCGAGCACACTCAGGAGCGCCTCGCCTTCCAGGTCGATCGTCTGAAGGAACGCATGCGCGAGGGCGAGAAGGACCCGCTGGAGGGGACTACCGGCCTGCTGGAGGAGTGGTATCTGTGCGGACCCGCCCCGGTTTCCGACGCGCCCGTCTTGGAGCAGCGGTTCCAGCGAGCGCGGGGCGCCCTGGAATCCGGTGGCCTGGAGCACTCGGCAGCATGACATCCCCCGCGGTCTTCGCACATCCCGAAGCCGCCGAGGAGGCCTTTTACGGCGCCTTCGCGGCCCTCGATCTGGCAGGTATGGGCGCGGTCTGGGCGCAAGACCAGCGGCCCTTTTGCGTGCATCCGGGGGGCGATCTTCTCGAGGGCCGGCGCGCCATCCTGGAGAGCTGGAGGGAGATCTTTTCCGGCTCGGAACCGCCCATCATCGAGCACACACTCCTCGGCAGCTTCCAATCGGGAGAGCTGGCGATACACCTGGTCGAGGAGACGATTCAACCGCGCGGCTCCGGCGGTCAAGCGAACCGGGTGCTGGCGACCAACGTCTACGTGCGCGAGGCCGACTGCTGGCGAATGGCCGAGCACCACGCGTCGCTGCCGCTGGTGGCCCGGCGGGATAGCGGACGGGAGGATGGTCTGCTGCATTGACCGGGAAGACAGGCCCCCGCGGCCCACGCGAGGAAATGCGGCGACCTGATGTGCGCCGCAGCCGGGACTTACCCCTCGCCAGGACGCGCCTCAGTATGCGTTCTTGTGTATGAATCCGCGAACAAAGGTCAGGAGGACGATCTGTATATCGAGCCAGATCGACCAGTTGCGGATGTACTCGAGATCGAAGTCCACGCGCCTGCCCATCTTGTCCAACGAGTCCGTCTCACCACGCCAACCGTTGATCTGGGCCCAGCCGGTGATCCCGGGCTTAACCTTGTGGCGCAGCATGTAGCCGCCGATCAGGCTGCGGTAGTGCTCGTTGTGAGACACGGCATGCGGCCTTGGCCCGACGATGGACATGGATCCCAGAAACACATTGATGAGCTGCGGCAGCTCATCTAGCGAGGTCCGGCGCAGGAATGCGCCGAACCGCGTCACCCGAGCGTCCTGCTTTTGCGCCTGCGTGACGGTATCGCCATCCTCGCAGACCGTCATGCTCCGGAACTTCCAGACCATGATCTCCCGGCCATCCAGCCCGTAACGGCGCTGCTTGAAAAACACCGGTCCAGGGCTCGATCGCTTGACGCCGATGGCGATAGCGATCATCGGAATCCCCAGCAGCAGCAAGGCCACGCCGCTGATCGCGATGTCCTCCATCCGTTTGATCCATCCGCCCAGACCGAGGAACGGACTCTCGTACACGCTGACCGCATTGATCCCGGCGAGATCCACGCGCCTGCGCTGCAGGACATCGATGCGCCGGAGGTCAGGCAGAATCTGCCGCGAGCTCTGCTCGCCGACAGCGGAGCGCGAACGCCGGTCCTGCACCAGGTAGACAGAGGCGGTGCTGTCGCTGAGCTTGCGCACCAGCTCCTGCGCTTGCCGCTCGGCTTGTCCGGGCGGAAACGCGACGTAGACGACATCGAGTTCGCCCGCCCGCGCGCGATCAATCAAGGCGTCGAGCGATCCCTGCGACGTCGAGGAACCCACATCGCGCCCGGCATCATCGAAAAGGCCGACAACCCGAAAACCCATCCAGGGATTCCGTGCGACCGTGCGCGCGACATGCCGCGCCAGATCGCCACTGCCGGCAATCGCCAGCGTGCGCGTGTTGAATCCGTGCGCCCGCGCCCAGCGCAAAGAGACGCGCACGCCGATTCGCCATAGGCCAAGCAGCACGGGTGCCCCCAGAAACCACATCAGCATGGTATCGGGTGGATAGCGCACCGAGTCCTGCTGCGCGTAGACCGCGACCAGCGAAATGCCCGCGACACCGAGCCAAGCCTCCACCGCATACCAGACCTCGGTCTTCACCGATCCGGTGCGCCAGGGACGATAGACGTTCTTGGCCTCGGCGAGGACGTAAAAGAGGAGCGCCCCCAGCGCGGCCGCGAAAGACATGGTCGGGGACCACTGCGCGCCCGTGAGCTTGCATGCCAACCACAGGGCGGACATCACGATCACCGCATCGGCGATCCGCTGGATCAGCGAGAGCGAGCCCTTGTAATCCCGCAAACGACCGCCCGCCGGCTCGCGGTCGAGAATTGACCCCAGAATACTGTCAGTCCACATGATCATGATCTCTACGCAAAGAATTCAGAGCCCGGAAACACGGCTGTCCGATGACGATGTTTCGTATCCGCTGCCCAGCAGGCTCCCGCCGCTATTTGAGCACCGGGCAAGCGTCGCGATCGACCTCGGACGTGTCCCAGAGATCGATCGCCGGCCTCAGGCCGTAGAAGAAGCTGCAACTGCGCAGGGCGCTGCCACTTGGCAGGTAGGCCGAGCACATGATCTCGTCAAAGCTTTCCAGCATTACCCGCAGGCCATCCGGCGTGAAGCGCCAGTACTCGGTGCCTGTTTGCTGTTCCCCGGGGAGATAGGGCCCGCACAGCGGAACCTCGACCCAGATCTGTCCAGCCTGTTTGAGCACCCTCCTCGCCTCCGCAATCAGGCTCGCGGGCTGGGATACGCGCCCCAGTCCCGTACAGAACACCGCGTCGAAATACTCGTCCTCTACATCGATCGATACCGTGCCCGCAAGCTTTGTCTCCTCTTCGATTCGGCTCAATTTCACATCAAACCAGTTCGATCCGAAATCGCGTTTCGCGTCGGAGTCGAAGCCCAGGCGCAGACACTTTCGTCCGGCGCTGGCGGCAAGGAAACGCTTGAACAGGCTCTGGAACTCGTCTGACAAATCGCAGACCTGCGCCTTGGCCTTCCTGTAATCGCGAAGGTCCTGGAGAACCTGCAGTGCCTCGTTTACCAGACCGCCGCGCGCGCCCGATCGGAGGTCGCCCGGCGACGACACCCGGCGCCGATCCCCCGCTGCGGCTTGATGCGCATCGGATTGCTCCGAAACCGCTCGCAGCGTTTCGACGGCGGAACGAGAACCTGACGCGGTCTCCTCTGGACCGTCCCGACCTTGCACCATCTGAAAACTCTGAATCACAACCGAACCCTGCTCTTATGCTATGGTCAGCGTTTGCGCCGTCCTGGCTGCGTTGAGCCGACGTCGCCGCTTTCCTCCGGTGCCCGAGCACCACGATGGGGCGCGATGTTCCGTGACTTCCGATACGGCCCAGGCCGCGCAGGAAAGCCTGCATGAATCATACCAATGGCAGGGCGACCGTTGGCACAACCCGCGCATCCTCTCGAGCGGTTGGATAGATGTTCAGTTGCTTCAAGCAGCTTACAGAAAGCAACGGCGATGGTGGTTGATTTTCCGTGTCCCGGGGAGCTTATCATCAGTTGTCCAGTGTTTGAACATGGCGCGGAAGTATCGGAGATCGTCGCGTGGCATGCGCGACAGCCGCGTAAGGATGCGGAATCGCAGCAGAGCATCGCGCGAACCGGCGTCGACGTACAGAAGTCGGCATACGCGCGGGGGCGCCGAGAGCACATTGCCCGTGATCTGATGTCCCGCCCAATGCCACCCTTCAAGTTTGATTTGGAACACCAATCTCGTTGGTGCATCGCAAGAGGCCCGGACCGATGACGTCGGAGTCACGACCACTCCTATATCTCAAACCGCCGACAGCCGAGGACCCGCTGCCTCCCAGCATCCTGAACCGAGGGTGGGACGTCCACGTCGTCACGCACCCGGATGCCGCATTGGAGCTGATGGAAGAGCAGGAATTCCGCGTCGGGCTGGTCCTGTGGGATGCGTCGGACGCGGAGAGGTTCGCCACCCACCGCCAGGTGGAGTTTCTCCTCAACGAGAACAGCCACATCAACTGGGTTGCGTTGCTCACCGACGTAACCAGCTCCCTGCGCCAGATCTCGCGCATCATCACAACCCATTTCTACGACTTTCACACCCTGCCGCTGGACCCGGAGCGGCTCTTGTTCACCCTTGGCCATGCGTACGGCATGGCGGAGATCGCCTGCTCGCTCATCGAGCCGCACACGGATCGGCCCGTGCGGTTCGAGATGGTCGGACAGAGCCCCTCGATGCTGAGCTTGTTCCAGACGATCGAGAAGGTCGGGACGATCGATCTCAATGTCATGATTCGCGGTGAGAGCGGCACCGGAAAAGAGCTCGCCGCCCGCGCCATTCACAAGCTCTCAACGCGCGCGGAAGGTCCGTTTATCGCCGTGAACTGCGGCGCACTGCCGAAGGACTTGATCCAGGCAGAGCTGTTCGGCCACGAAAAGGGTTCGTTCACCGGAGCAGACCGCCAACGGGTAGGCCGCATCGAGGCGGCACAACAAGGGACCCTGTTCCTGGACGAGATCGGCGACCTACCGCTCGATCTGCAGGTCAACCTGCTGCGCTTCCTGCAAGAAAAGACCATCAACCGGATCGGCAGCTCCACCCAGATTCCGGTCAACGTACGCGTGATCGCGGCGACCCACGTGAATCTGGAAAAGGCGGTCGATGACGGGCGCTTCCGCGAAGACCTCTATTACCGGCTCAACGTGCTGCACTTGGAGATGACCCCGCTGCGCGACCGCGGCGACGACATCGAGCTGCTCGCCAACCACTTCTTCTGGGAGTTCGCCAAACGGGTAAGGCCAAACCTCAAGGGTTTCAGCCACAAGGCGATGGACGCCGTGAAGTCCTACCCATGGCCCGGGAACGTCCGCGAAATGGTCAACCGCATCCAGCGGGCGGTGGTCATGTGCGAAGGGAGACTGATCAGACCGCGGGACCTGGGTCTCGACCGGGATTCCCCGAGCGGCGTGCTCATGACCCTGGCGGAAGCGCGGGCCAAGGCGGAGAAAGAGGCGATCGAATCGACCTTGAGCGCGGTTCGGAACAACGTATCGAAAGCGGCGCGCATGCTCGACATCTCGCGCGTCACCCTGTACCGCTTGATGGAGCAGCACTCGATCGACTGGCAGAGGTCGAAGAACTCTTAGACGTCGATTACTCGGCCATCCTGGCCAAGATCAGCACGCCATCCAGGAAGCGTGGTTCTTGGATCACTTTGTTTTCAATCGCTCACGCGCGTGAGAATGGCGTCACATCCGTGAGCTGCAGTACGCGCTTGTCAAATCATCTCGCGAAACGAAGAGACCCCACGATACTACTGAGCGGCCTTTTCCCCAGTCCCCGCGGCAACCGGACTCCCGCTTGATGCGGGAACCTGCCAGTCGGTAACGGCAACCAGGTCTCCCGGATTCGTCAGCCTTGAACTGGACGATGTAAGCGCTCCTGGAGACAAATCGCTGACCAGGCGCAAGGCTCACGCGCGGGTATACCGACGTGTAGTTCGCGCGGTCAATCATGTGCTCGATCCGTTCCAGCATATATTCGCGGACGAAGAACCCGCGCATGGCCTTCAATGCGCCCACGGCCATCTTCAGGGTGAAATAGGCGTTCGCCTGCACGATCCGCGCATCGGGCGCGTAGATGCGATTCGCCTTGAGCCAGCCGGTCGAGCGCGCCAACAGCCGCGGCAACTTGCTTGGAAGCTCGTACGGGTGAACCAGGTAGACCCGTTCGCGCTCGGACTGGGGTATCCCGGCGGGATCAACCCCGAAAAGGCTCGTCGACAGGTAGATCCGTTCCGATCCCAGGCGTCTGCGTTGAGCGCCCAGAGCCCCGTCAGATCCGGCTTCTCCAGCCAGAAGACGGCGGTTCCCCCGCCGATCTGATCCAACAGCTGACCGCCACGCTTCCTCGCTCAGCTCCTCGGGTTCGGTAACCCGGATGTCCGTCACCTGACCGCCCCGCTGCTCCAGCTCGCTCCGCAGCTTCTGAGCCGCTGCCTCCCCTCGCGGGTCACCCGAGCGGTAGACCTGCACGACCGGCCCCGCGGTCAGCCCCTCGTCCGAGAGATGCCGCGCCACGGCGTCCGCCTCCAGGGCCATGCCCTCGGAAAGGTAGACCGAATAGAAGCTCCCCTCGTCGCTCACGGGCAAGTCCGTGGTCGGGAACAGGCATGGCACGCCGTTCTGCTCGCAGAACTCGTGCAGGGGCTGCCAGTCACCCGGGACGACGCCGTTCAGTACCGCAAAAACCGGCTGCTTCTCGTACTGGACCTGGAGCTGTGCCGGCCAGGAATCTGGCGGTCCCTTGAGCTCCCACACGTGAAGCACCCACTTGCGGTAGGGAGCGAACAGCCATTCCTTGTGCCACGGCGCATGTTTCGCGCGGTAGCTCTCGTGGCGCGTCTCGCCGTTCTTCTGCCGAAGAAACACCTCGAAGACATCCAGCAGCGCCTTGCGCATCGCCGGATCGACCGCATCCGAGACGACCGTGGCGAAGTGGATCTCGCTCTCGGTCACCCCGGGCGCACCGTCGGTTTTCAGGGACTTCAAGTAAGAAATCAGGCTGTCGAGATCCTCGTCGGACAGGGCATAGCGAGGCATGAAGGCGCTGAGCACCTCACCATCGGCGCCGACCCCATCGCGAATTGCGATCTTCAGGGTCTCGTCGGTGTAGGCAGGCCTTTGGATCGGCGCCAAGGGCGGCTTTCTTGTCGGCAACCTGAGGGGCTGATAGAGGATATCCCCCACCACCGCGGGCACGACCTCCTGGCCTTCCAGGGACCCGAGACCGCTTCGCCGGTGGCAAGCGACCGCAGACGATCTGCTCCCCGGACAGGCTGACGTCACCCTGGACCATTCCGGAAATCAGCTCACCCGAGGGCAAGATCCCCTCCCGGTACATGCGGCGGCCTGCCTCAATCTGCTCGGGGCTAGCGGCGACTTCGTTCTCCGAGGCAACCGCATCGCCAACCACGGGCAGGAGCAAGAGCGCCGTCAGGAAGTGCTTGACGACGCCGCGCGCGCGCAGCGGCCATTTCCGCCGAGAAACCATGCGAGTCGGCCTGCCCGACCTAACGCTCGGCGAGCTGCCGGTACTCCGCCACGATCTCAGCGGCGCTGGCGATCCCGTCCAGGCGCACCCACGGATCACTCGCCGACTTCCTGAGCAGTGTCGTGGGCTCGTGGCTCATCTTGTTTCCCCGATAGACATCGAAGGATTTCTGCACCGCGACGATGTCATCGATGTCGCCCGTCAGGAACTGCCACTGCGGACCCGCCCCGAAGCGCTCAGCGTACTCACGCAAGCGCTCGGGGGTGTCGTACTCGGGATCGATGGAGACCGAGATCATGCGCACTTCCGCGCTTTCCGGACCGAGCTCCTTTTGCACTTGCGCGAAGATGCCGCTCATCACCGGGCAAATGGTCGTGCAGGTGGTGAAGATGAAGTTGACCATCACGGGCGGTCGTGTTCAGCTCCTGGAGCAGGCTCGTCTGCTCCCGCCATCGAGACCAGCTCGAAGTCCTTGAGCGGGTAGGCGTGCTCCGAACGCTGGTAGCCCTTTTGGCCCATCATCGCGCGGTGGTGGGCATGCGGATCATCGCCCGCCTGTGCGGCGGCGTGCTGGCTGTGGTCGTGCTGGCTATGGTCCTGTGCCTGGTGGCCGGCCGACTTGGTGCTCGCCGTGCCGCCGCCCCCTCTTCGCGCGCCGACTGGCATACCGAGACAGCGACGTACACGAGCGCAAGGCGAGAAGGGAGGCGAACACGGGCGGCAGCGGGATCCGGGAGGGGACTTCCGCGATCGATCATCATGATTACTGCTCCTGCAAAGGGTCAAGAACTGCGAACGGGGTTCGAGCGAAGCCGCCCCGCATGGCGGCGGGACACGGCCGGGGAGCGTCGCGGGCAACGGGGCGGACGAGGTAGCGGGTGCCTCACCACCGCGGAGACACCGACGTCAACTCGCGCCGCGCGCCGCGGATCGACGCCGCGCGCGCCGCTACGATCAGCGGGAGAGGTCGCCGCGGGCGGCGGCGCTGAGAGCGCGCCGCCGGCCAGGTCAGGCCACTTGCTACCTGGCGTGACGACCGCCGTTTCCGCTGCCCTCGGGACCCTCGACGGTCACCGACACGGGAACGAACCCGAACCTGGTCTCGAAGTTCTTGATGGCCTTCTGCCAGCGGCTCTTCGAGGCGTTCCAGGTCATGTTCCGGGTCAGGCGACTCACCGCCGGCTCCGTGGAAGGTGACCTTGAGCGCGGCCGCGCCGCCGAGCGCGCTGGTCGCGTAGATCACCGGCTTCTGGTTGGCCGACTGGTAGATCGCCTTGGTGACCTCGATGGTCAGGTCGTAGCCGTTGCAGTCCTGGTCGATTCCGTCGTGCTTGATCCTCGGGCGCCCCGGGATAGACCGAGGCAGTCCGCGTCGTTGCAGTCGACATCAGCCGCGAAGCCATCACCGTCCCCATCGACCGGCCCTAGCGGACAGCCGTTGGCGTCGACCGTCTCGCCGGCCGGGGTGCGCGGGACACTGGTCCAGCGCGTCGCTCACGCCGTCGCCGTCACCGTCGAGCTGGCTCGCCGAGCAGCCGTTGGCGTCCACCGTCTCGCCCGCAGGGGTGCTCGGGCACTGGTCGAGCGCGTCGCTCACGCCGTCGCCGTCGCCGTCGAGCTGGCTGGCCGAGCAGCCGTTGGCATCGACCGACTCGCCCGCAGGGGTATCGGGACACAGGTCGAGGGCGTCGCTCACGCCGTCGCCGTCGCCGTCCCAGCACGTCGTCGTCCAGGAGGGTGACCAGGGCGCTCTGGGGCGTGCCCAGGGTGGCGCCACCCTGCGGATTGCTCAGGGTGAGGTCTGAAGTCCTCGTCGCCCTCGACCAGGCGTCGTCCAGGATGGTGACGGCGAAGCTCCGCTGACCTCGCCGTCAGCAAGGTGAGGGTGCCCGCGGCCGCCTGGTAGTCCGCACCCGCGATGGCCGTCCCATCGGCGGTTGCGTAGTCGACCGACACGTCGCCACTGCTGCCGCCGCTGCGCGTGACCGTCACCGTCAGGGTGGCCACGTTCTCGTCCACGCTGTAGTCGGCGGCGCCGAACTGCAGGGTACCCGGGTTGACCGCCGCCCTGGCTGGCCGCGAGCACGTCATAGGCCGCCGCCACGTCCATCAGGCCATGGCCGTAGTCGTCGTCCGGTCCACCGGCCCCCAGATCAGCGCGGTGTCGATGAGGGACGCCTCGATCTCGGTCACCGTGGCATCCGGGAACGCGCTCTTCAGCACCGCCATGCCGCCCGCCACATGGGCAACGGCAAACGAGGTGCCGGAGACGATGTTGTAGAAGATGGGCACCCGATCCGCCGTCAGCACGCTGTCACCCGGGGCCACCAGGCTCGGAAAGACGCCACCGTCGCAGGCGCCGGCGCCGCGACTGCTCAAGACGTCGACGTTAAATCCAGAGTCGACCGCGCCAACGGCCAGCACGGCGGGGTCGTTGGCCGGGCTGACGCTGGTATCCGGGTCCGGGCCGTAGTTGCCGCCGGCGAACACGACCGCGATGTCGGCCGCCTAAGCAGGGCGAGGTCCGTCGCGAACTCCTGGTTACACTGGTTGATCGTGCCCGTCAGATCCCAGGAGTTGTTGACGATATCCGGGGCGTCGTCGGTCGCCGGAGTTGCCGTCCGGGTCCAGCACCCACTGGTAGGCCTCGTGGATGCCGCTCAGGGTCGCCTCGTTCGCGTCGTTGAAGATCTTGGCCGCGATCCACTGGGCGTCCGGCGCCATGCCGACCTGGTAACCGAACGCGTCACCGCCGACGATCAGCCCCATCACCTGTGTGCCGTGACCGTTGACGTCCGCCGGGGTGCGTGCTGTCCGTTGGGATCGAACCAGCTGTTGCTGCCGCCGCGCCACCTGGGCCCGAGGTCCGGATGCGACGCGTCGACGCCGGTGTCGAGGGTGGCCACCACCACACCCTGACCGGTGTGCCCGAGATCCCAGAGCGCCTGCACGCCGGTCGCAGGGAGGTTCCACAGTTCGGGCGCCGTGGGCGCGGTGCTGGGGCCCGGCCCCTGCACCGTCGCGTCCAGCACGAGCTCTCGACACCCGGCAGCGCGGCCAGCTCGTCCAACAGGCAGACCGGCACGTCCCCCACCACGCTGTTCCGGGCCCACAGCAGCTTGAGCTTGCGCTTCTCCTTGTGGGACTTGAGGAAATCCTTGACCTGCTTCTCCGAGTCCTTGGCCTGGTCCTTCAGGCCGTCGATCAGCGTCTTGCGCATCAGCTTGCGCGTTCCTTCTTGCTCTTCTTGGTGTCGTCCGGGTAGGCTCCCGCGCGTGCGGGCCGCCTCCGCGCGCAGCGCCTCGATGTCGACCTGCTCCGCGAACTGCACGATGACTGGAAGGTCTCCCTGATCGCCGCGCTAGACTCGGCGGCGTGCTGCAGGGCGGGCCCAGCGTGCCCGCGGGGCGCGGCGCTGCCGAAGGCCATCGCGACCGCGGCGACGAGGGAGCCTAAATATGTTTCATCATACGTCAGCCTCTTATTGACCGTGAGGTGCTCGACCTTGAAGTCCCCGATCACGACCGAGACCTTGTGCCCCGGCTTCACGTGGGCGCCCGGGTTGCGAAAACATGTCGTAGATCTTGTCCGGCTTGATGTTCTTGCCCGCGGTTGGTGGTGCGCAGCGCGCCCACCTTGGCCGCCGTGGGCACCGCGAGCTTGACGCCCGTCTTCTCGGACTCCACGTACGGCTTGATGCGGCTGTCGAACAGCGGCAGCGCCTTGTCGACGTCCGTCACGCGGAAGCGAAAGTCGAGCCAGTACCCGTCCGCCGTGTAGTCGATGCGGATGACCTCGACGCCCCACTTCTCGGCCAAGTCCTCATTGGGTGCCGCCGGGTCCGGCTTGAGGGCATCCTGGCGGCGCGACTCGGCCTCCGCCTGCGCGCCGCGCACCTGCTCCACGGTCAACACCTTGGCCGGCGCGGGGGCCGGCGCCCCCTGCATGCCCTGTTCCGGCACGGCCGGATTGCCGTCCTGGGTCGCTGCCGTGACCTCTGCCGCGGTGGTCTGCTCGACCTTGGGCTCACCCGCCCAGAGGCCCGGGCTCGACAGGGTGCAGACCATGGCGGCCAGTGGCACCCACCGCCGAGCCGCTGGGTTGATTACGGGCGTCGTTCGGTCAATCGTCTGTGTCATTTCGATACTGCTCATAGGTGAGACTTTACTATCGGCTGGGGTGAAGACACCGGCGTGCTGTTGATCCCCTCACCCCAGCCCCCTCCCCGTGAGAGGGAGCCGGGTTTTTAATTACTCCTCAGGTTATCTGGTTAAGCCCGCTTGCCCGTTCATCCCCCGCCCGAGGGCGGGGGTTACTCATCCTGAGTCGAACGGGAGTGCCGGCCTTACGGCACGTGCACCGCGTCGATGTCGTGGCCGTTGGTCGTCAGGCCGTAGGCGGTACCGTTAAAGTGCAGGCTCCAGGTTCCCGCATCGTTGCGCACCACGTCCTCGTCCTGAACGTTGCCGACCCCCGGCACGCTTACAGTGGTGTTTGCGAAAGACAGGTAGAAGGTGTCCTCATCGACAATGGTGAGGCCGTCGACATTGCTTCCGCCTACGCCGCTTAGACTGCGATCGAAGATACGGCTGCAGGTAGTGCCATCCCAGCGGTAAATGTCGGAGCTATCCCAAGGACCGGTGAGGCCACTAGCGGCAGGAAGGGCAGTATTACCAGCTGTACTGAAGTACAGCACTCCTCCAACGATGTCGAAGGCGTCGATATCACGGCCGTTGTTCCCATCCAGCCCGCCGCAGACCGTGCTGCCATCGAAGGCCATCGTCCAAACGCCAGCATCGTAGAGGCCGATGTCCTCATCCTGGAGGGTGAGTCCACCGTTCGTGACTCCACCGTCGTTGGCAAACGAGACGTAGAAGGTGTCTGCGTCCACCATGCGCAGGCCATCCATGTTACCGCTGAAGCCCGTATCTACGATCCGGCTGAGGCTCACACCGTCATACGCATAGATGTCCGCGTTGTTCGGATTGGTCACGCCAGGAACTGGGGCGTTCTGCAACGTGGAGAAGAACAACGCACCGGCCGCCGTGTTCGCACCCACAGTCACGGTGTACGCCTGCGAGGCGGTCAGACCATTGAAGTCGGTCACGGTGACCGTCACCTGATTGTCCCCCAACTGGGCCATGGTCGGCGTCCAGGCGATGACACCGGTCGTCGCGTCGATGGTCATGCCCGCGGGTGCCACATCCAGCGAGTAGGTCTGGGTGTCGCCCAGGTCGGTGTCCGTCGCATCCACATCGTAGCTGTAGGCCGCACCGGCGGTCGCGGTGGTGACCGGCGTGCTAGGTGATCGTCGGCGGGTTGTTCACCAGGGTGACATCGATGGTGTACGCCTGCGTGTCGATCGCCGAAGCCGAATCGGTCACGACCACCGTCACGTCGTAAGATCGCCGCGTTCTGCTGCACGGTCGGCGTCCAGCTGATGAGCCCGGTCGCGGGATCGATGCTCATGCCGGCCGGTCCGATACTCAGCGAGTAGGTCAGCACATCCGGCGGGGTGTCGCCCAGGTCCACATCCGTGGCCGTCACCTGATAGTTGTAGAGGGCCGCCAGTCGTGGCCGTTGTGACCGGCGTGCTGGTGATCGTCGGCGGGTCGTTGACCGCGGTCACCGTCACGTCCACCAAGGCGGTGGCCGTGGAGGTCACCCCGTTGCCGTCGGTGATGGTGTAGTCGAACTGGTCTGTCCCGTTGAAGTTCGCGTTCGGGGTGTAGGTGACACAGCAAGCTCGGGTCGTGATCACGGCAGTACCCGAGGTGGGAGCCGTGACCGAGACGATGGTCAACCCAAGTCCCTCGGGATCGCTGTCGTTGGCGACAACGTCGATGACGACCGCAGTGTCTTCGTCCGTTGTCGCCGTATCGTTCACCGCTACCGGCACCAGGTTGGGATCACCGACCGTCAGGAACCGCAGCATGCCGCCCACCGTGTCGCCGACGCTCAAAGTCGTCGAGGTCGGAGGGGTTGGTCATGTAGCCGTTGCCGTCGTAGACCGCGTAGCGGCCCGCGGCTGGTCGGCGACGATGATGGCGTCCTTGGTCTTCAGCGGCGGCAGCATGGCGGAGTACTGGATCCGCGGCGCCGCGCCCACGGCCGTGGCGCCGTCCTGCCAGTTGTACTGCAGGCCGTCCTCGGCGTGGATGGTCATGTCGCAGGCCCTGCAGCACCGGCCACATGGGTCTCGGTGGCGGTGCTGGCGAAGCGCAGCAGGGCGTCGCTGCGCCGTCGACGCCAGGACCCGATGTCAGCGCCGCTGGTGATGTCCGCCGATGCCGGCCACGTAGGGCTCGCCGTTGACCAGGAACCAGGTCGGGTGGCGGTCGATCGGCGGTGGTCAGGGTATCCGCGCGGCGACGGCCGCGTTGAAGACCGGGTCGATGTCGCTGTAGAACAGCATCGACCTCGTTGTCGTAGGGCACGCCCGGGTAGGCCTCAGCCGAGGCCGCCGACGTCCTTGGTCACCAGTGCCGCTCAGGCCCATGTAGACCTGCTTCTGCGGGTGGGTGCCGCTGTGGTAGAGAAGCGTGCCGCGGCGTCGAGGCTGCGTCCAGTTGTACGACTGCCAGTCGCCACCGGCGGCGACCTCGGTGCCGAAGGAGCGGACCCGCTGGGTCGGCGCTGCGTCGCGGGCGCCGGTGGTGCCGTCGTTCCAGGTCGGGCCGCCACCGTCCGGGCATCGGCCTGGCCGGGGATGACGATGGACGTGGGCTCCGGCAGCTCGTTGCGCAGGTTGATGGTCAGCGTCCCGTCCGTCACCGCGAGCGGTCGGGACCGGGCAGCTGCGACGCACCGGCGCCGCAACCGTCGCCGAGGTCGCTGTCATCGTCCAGCGCATACGCCCCAGATCGGAACCGCCACCGGCACTCGTGGTATCGCTGATGGTGCCGTCCGGCAGGCTGAGCTAGGCCTGCCTTGGCGCACAGCCAGAAGTTCGCTCGCGGCGGCTGGCCCCGCCAGCAGCGCCAGGGCGACCACCGCCGCGGCCGGCTTGAGATAGGTTCTTCATGTCTTTGAACCTTTTCATTGTCTTGCTCCCCCCTTAGTCGATCGTGCACGTCGGGAGGCAGCACGACCATCGCGCTCAGGCTGCCGCCGGGGAAGATGTCGAAGGTGGTGAGCTCCTTCTCGGCGTGGGAGTGCCACACGAAGAAGTAGCCGCCGATGGGGTTGAGGCCGCCCTCGCCGGGGGGCAGGTCGCCCACGTCGCCCATGTAGGGGCTGCCGCTCCAGAAGCCGCCCAGGGTCAGCTCGCCGACGCCGGGCAGGTTGACCGGGCACGGCCTTGCCGTGGTCGGCGCAGTACTCGCGCGTATCAGGTCGTAGTCGAGCGTCCGTCGCCGAAACCGTCGCCATCGGTGTCGACACAGTCGTGTGCGCGTCGGTCGGTGCCGTAGATGTCCCAGCCCAGGTCCTTGCCGGTCCAGGTCCAGATGGCATCGACCGTCTGCTTGGGCGCGGAGTTGATGGTGTTGTCCGAGCGGCCGAGGTCGGCGGTCGACCCCGCCGTCCGAGGACAGCATGCTGCCGTCGCGGCCGATGAAGCGTCAGGTTCTCGCCGTGGTAGTGGAAGGGGTGGCTGTCGTGGCCGGCGTTGACGTTGCGCACCAGCACCTTGTCACCGGGGTGGGACATGGCCAGGGACTGGTAGGGCTGGTGCGGGAACAGCGGGTTGTAGTCGCCCTGCAACAGGTCGGGGAAGACGCGGCCGTTGACGAAGTAGATGGTGGCGAAGCGGTCGAGTTGGTGAAGTGCTCGTAGTGACCGCGCTCCATCTGCATGGTGGATCTCCGGGTCCACCTCGGTCAGCAGGTAGAGGTACTCCTGGTCGTAGTCGGTCCCGGTCCGGCGCCGTAGGCGGTGCGGTTGGCTGATCCGCGTTGAAGCCCGTCGGCCGCACGATCAGCGCGCCGAGCAGCCCCATCTCCACGTGCAGGCCCGGGTTGGGGCCGTCCAGGCTGTGGTAGACGTAGGTGCCGGGCTTGTCGGCGGTGAAGGTGTAGCTCACGGTCTCGCCGATGGTTGCCGCCTGGGTCACCAGGCCGTCGGTGCGGTCCCGCCGCCGGTACGCACCGCGTGCACGTTCATGCCCGGTCACCACGATGCGACGACCGCGGTCTGCGGGATCCGGCACACCGTAGTTGGTGACGTTGATGGTCACCGGCTCGCCCTCGGTCGACGATCAGGGTCGGCGCCGGGTACTGGGGCAGGTAGTAGGCCGTTGCCCTCGGGATGGGTGGCGCCCGCGCCGCCGTTCAGGTCGCCGAAGCCCCACATGTAGAGGCTGGTGCCCTCGGGCAGGCTGATGTTGAAGGGAGAGGCGTAGAGGTTGAACTGGCCACGTCGGCCGGGCTGGCCCGTGATGCCCCGGATGTCGTGCGCGGCCTGCGCGCGCGGCCCAGGGCAGCGCGAGCCCCAGCCCCAGCACGAGGACGCCCAGCAGGCGCCCGCGGTCGTCTTGGTTCGATTTCTCATTGCTTTCATCTCCTGGTTGGGCTCGGCGCCTAGTTCGACGACGATTTCGGTGATCAGGCCGCCATCGAGCTGGGTCCGGTTGCTCATCTGGTGGAACTCGGCGGCAGTGCAGGAAGTAGGTCCCCGGCGCGACGCCCGCGGTGTCGATGATGACGTCGTGGGTCTCGCCGCCGCCGAAGTTGACCGAGGCGACCTCTACGTAGAGGTTCTTGCCGCCGTCGACGCCGCGCATCGAGCGCGCGCCGGTGCCGACGATCTTCATCTTCAGGCCCGGGCGGTGATGGTGAAGAAGCGGTCGATGCTGACGTTGGAGAGCCGCAGCAGCAGCTTCTCGCCCGCGGTCGACCGTCGACCAGCGAGCCCATGTCCTGGGACGACCTCGCCGTTGTTCAGAGACCTCGCCGGGGTTGCCCGTCACCGTTGCCGTCGGCGTCGTCCAGCCGGTGCGGTCACCGTCTCCGGCAGTCGCCGACGTCGTCCGCACCGTGTCCGGGTAGCCGCGGCCGTTGATCTGCGGGTAGTTGGTCTCCAGCTGCGCGAACGGCAGCGGCTGCACGAACAGGCTGGCGTCGTGGAAGTCCGACGTCGAAGCCCGAGACCTGCATCGGCGCCTCCACGTCGTAGGCGGTGGTGCCGTCGTCGTCGTTGTAGGCGTAGCCGGTCGGCCGCACCAGCGGATCATCGCTGCGCTTGCGGTCGGCGTTGTAGTCGGCGTTGCTGTGGGCATGCCGCGCCGAGCACAGTGCCGTCCGGCAGCCGGTCCTGCGCCGGGTGCACGTAGAGATTGGCCAGCATGCCCATCTCCATGTGCTCGGTGGCCTCCACGTGGCAGTGGTAGATGAAGGTGCCCGGCTCCACCACGTTGTAGTAGTAGGTCAGGGTCGAGCCCATGTTGATGGAGATGGACACCTCCGGCACGCCGTCGAACACGGTGGCGGCGTTGGGGAAGCCGTGGTAGTGCACCGTGTGCGGGTCGAACAGGTCGGCGCGGATCACGGTGCCGACGTTGGTCAGCGAGAGGTAGAACTCGTCGCCCTCGTCCAGCTCGATCGTGCGAGCCCGGCCAGCGGGCGGCGAGGATGCCCTCGGCGATGACGTCTGCCGGCAGGATGCCGGTCTTGTCGGCGAAGCCGAAGGTGTACATCGGGTTGCCGTCGGACATCTTGACGAAGCCGTCGCCGGCGGTCAGGTGCATGCACTTGGCGTTGGGCTGACCGTCGGGGTCGTCGATGACGGCGTCACCGGCAACCCCGCCGTTGCCCGTTGTCTCCCGGGCACTGGACGTTGACCACGGCGTTCGCCGCCCCCAACCCTCCCAGCAGCGCCAGCGAGACGGCGGCCGGGAGAGCGCGTTTCTCAAAGAATCTGTTCATCGAATCTCTCTCCTCTGGAAGTGCCTGTTACCGTCCGGCCACCGGATCCCTCCGGGACCCCGCCCCCTGCCCGGTGGCCGGGGGACGGTGACGGTCGTCGCTCCTCGTCGTTGGCGTTGCTACGGCAGCTCGTCGGCGCCGATGTCGGAGCCGGCGTCCTGCCGGCCGCGGGTCGTTGTCGAAGTCCACGCTCAAGCGCCCCGTGGCCGGCGTCCTGCCACCCACGTTGAGGGCCGCCGAACCCAGATCGATGTGGTAGTCGAACAGCACCCGCGGTTCGGTCGGTACCCAGCTCGACCAGGGACAGCGGACCGAAGGCGACCTGGATGAAGTTGCCGCCCTCGTCGAAGGCCGCCGCGGTCTGCAGGGTGGTGAACTCCGGAATGTTCAGGTTGTCCCGGCCGCCGTTGAAGTACGGGTTGACGAAGTCCGGATCGCCCGAGACGTTGTTGGCGGTGGTAACCCGTCGGTATCGGTCAGCAGCGAGAACAGCGGCCGGAGGGAATCCGCCGTGACCGCGATCCCGTCCAGCACCGCCAGGTCGTCGGTGAACTGGTTCACGTTCGGCGAGGTGGTATTGCAGGCCGGTCGCACTGGCGACGCAGTCCGGCGTGGCCGGGAACAGGCCGGTCTCGATGAAGTTCGGCGTCGCCGGGTCATCGTAGTTCAGCCAGAAGAACGACCGGTTGCTGGTAGATGATGTCGTTGCTCAGCACCGGGTCGGAGAAGGTCAGCCAGTCCGTCGCGATGGTCGCCGTCGACGTCAGTCGACATGAGCAGCGCCATGTCCGGGCTGTGCAGCCGCGACACGATACCCGCGGGCTGCGGCGTGGTGATGGTTTTGCCCGCGGGTTGGCCGGATCGGTCAGGTCGAAGGCCAGCGGCCGTGGTCGCCGTGGAGTCGTTGTTGGCCACCGTGTTGTTGCGGATGAGCACCCGCAGGGAGTCCTGCACGGAGATACCGCCGCCGGCCAGGCCCGCCGACGTTGTTGGTGATCATGTTGTTGTAGACGATCACGTCGTACCAGGGACCGATTCGTCCAGGCTGTTGGCGACA
Source organism: uncultured Gammaproteobacteria bacterium (assembly GCA_963698495.1). Lineage (GTDB taxonomy): Bacteria > Pseudomonadota > Gammaproteobacteria > Chromatiales > Chromatiaceae > CAVORB01. The sequence goes on from CAVORB010000023.1 coordinate 53,471, forward strand.
TCGACGCCGTTGGCCTGATGGACGCGGATGCCGCCGCCGTCGCCGGCACCGGCCATGGTTGCCGCGGATGAGGTTGGCGTCGACGGTGACGGTGCCCGAGCCGGGGCTCAGCAGCAGCCCGGTGATCGGCTCCGGCGCCAGCGCCGGGCTCACCGCCGACGAAGATGCCGCCGCCGTCAACCGAGTTGGCCTGGGTGAAGGACTCGTTGAAGATCATGATGTTGTCCTCGATGCGGCCGCCGTTGGACAGGCCCAGGTGGCCGATGCCGCCACCGTTGCCCTGGCTGAAGTTGCCGCAGACCCAGTTCTCCTGGACCCGGTAGGCGTCGGCGCCCGTGTGCAGCGAGATGCCGCCGCCCGCGCCGCCGAAGGTGCTGCCGTTCTTGGCGATGTGGTTGTGGTGGATGCGGATCCGGTCGTTCACCGCGTCGGTGTAGTTCGGCCGATCCGGTCCTCTGGTCAGGGTCGGGTGGCCGACACGGATGCCGCCGCCGTAGAAGCCGGCGTTGGTGGTGAGGCGGTTGTTGCCGATGTTCAGGAACTGGTTGTAGCCGTTGACCACGATGCCGCCGCCCTGGCTCGCGCCGACGATGGTGAAGCCGTCGATGCGCGCGCCGCGGTTTGCCGGGTGACCGAAGCGGTCGGCCCGGTTGCCTTGCCGGCGACGAAGATGCCCGCGCCTTCCTCGGTCGCGAAGACCGGCGCACCCAGGGCCGGGAAGCCCGGCAGTGGCAGATTCTGACCGGGCAGCAGGCTGATCTCGCCATCCGAGCTACCAGCAGCTCGTGACCTTGGCGCGCCAGGCCAGGACCTTCTCGGTCGGCACCTGGCGGGCGTTGAGGGTCACGGCGCCGGCGCCCCAGCCCTGGAGCTTGACCGGCTTCCACATGATGAGCAGCTCGTCGTAGACGCCCGGCGCCACCAGGATCAGGTCGCCGGAGCCGGCGACGTCGATGGCCTCCTGGATGGTCGGGAAGTCGCCGTTGCCGCACGTCTGCGACACGCTGTAGAGCTCGTCCATGTCATAGGGCGCGCCGTCGCTGTTGGGACGCACACCGTACTCCGTGCCGCCGACATTCACGCCGACCGTCAGGGTGACGCCGATGGGCGATTCCACCGGTGCCGGCACACCCGCTGTACGCGGTGACCATCACCTGGTACTCACCCGGCGCCTGGTCCGGGATCGCACCGCGGCGTCGATCCGCGTGCCGCTCCAGCTGACGATATCGAGGTCGGTAGCGGTTGCCGTCCGCGTCCTCCAGCTGCACCGTGCCCGGGCTACCACCGAAGTTGTAGTTGCGGGTGATGAAGCGCGTGGCCTGATCGACGCCGTCCCACTCGGGGTTGGGCACCTGGACGTTCCGCCCATGGACCGGATGCGGATCTGCTGGGGATGGCCACGGTGCCGCCGCCGACCACGAAGGGCCCGCCGCCGCCGCTGTTGTTGCGCCGATGCACCCGCGGATCATCGGCGTCGCGGTCGGCACGCTCGCAGTCCACCGGGATAGCTGATGGGGTTGGCGAAGGCCGCGATCGACACCACCGGGGTGTCGAGGTAGGTGATGGCGCCCGGCATGTACTGGAAGGTGTAGCAGAACTGGCTGAACTGCGGGTTGAAGTACGGGTCGACGATGAACTCCGGCGCGTCCGGGTCAGTCGCGCGCCGGGTTCGGGATCGGGCCGGCGTCGTTCATGCAGGCGACCAGCATGTTCGGCGACATGCCGGAGGGCTGCGGCAGGTTGGCCGTCTAGGTGGACGGCACCATGGCGTTGTAGCGGCCGTTCTGGTCCGCGTAGACACGGTTGACCTCGGCGCCGTTCCAGTCGTAGAAGCCGACCGGCAGTCAAGGGCGGCGCGTACTTCTCGCCGAAGGCCGGGGAGTTCGGGTTGAACTCGTTGGCCAGGTCGTTGAGGATCACGCCGGTGACGTTGGCCGCGATGGGCACGTCGGCTGACCAGGTAGAAGTCGGCGGCGGCGTTCTGGCCGCCGGAGAGCGGCACCTTCTTCCGGTCGCAGAGGGGACGCGTGCTCGCCGGCGAAGGGCGCCGCGGCGTCAGTCGGCATCGATACCGGCGATGAGCTGATCCAGCGTCGCCGCTGCCGTCCTTGGTGGTCAGGGCCAGGTACGGCGGCACCGCGTGCGCGTCACCCACGCAGATCGGCGGCAAGGCCTGCGGAGCGCCGGGACGAACTCGTCGCCGAAGTCCACGTTCTGGTGGTGCTCGCGCAGCGGCTTGAAGCCGGGGGGCGTGGCGGCCTCGACGATGTAGTCGCCGGGGATCATCCAGGCCTCCGGGAGGATCTGGATCGGCGCGCGTCGGTGTTGCCGACCGGGCGATCCGGTCGCGTAGAAGGCCTCGAGCTTGGTGACGAGTCGCGCGGATCCAGCGTTCCACGTCCGCCGATCAGGGCGTCCGCGTCGTAGTCGCCGAAGGCGTAGCCGCCGTCGAAGACGCCGGGGCGCACCTGGTTCCAGTTGCGCATGCCGTCGAAGCAGCGGTCGTCGGCTGATGCGGCTCGATGGTGCTGGCAGTGTTGTTCTCGCCCTGGCAGCCGGTGGGCGTGCTGTCGTCCCAGCTGTCGGTCCAGGTGACGTCGAGGGCGTCGCCGAAGTCGAACACGCCCGTCTGCCGTTGCGGTCGACGTCCTCGCGCGACCACGGTTGCACTCGTTGCCGGGGATATTGGGGTCGTTGACGCAGTCGGGATCGGCCCAGCCGAGCGGATAGTTGTCGACGTCGGCCAGGTCGATGACACCGTTCCTGTTGACGTCGTCGATGACGAGGTCGTCGGGATCGAGGATGCCGTCGCCGTTCCAGTCGATGTCGCAGTCGCTGTCGGGGAAATCACCCTGCGGGAAGCAGTCGATGTCGCCGTCGGCGTAGAGGTTGACCTGCACGCGCGGCACGCCGGGCTCCCAGCCCTCGGCGGCGGCTAGCTCGGGTCGTCCTCGGCGCGGGTGATGGTGTAGATCACCATGCCGGAGATGCCGCCGTTCTCACCGACGAACTGGCAGATGGGCGGACGGCGGGTTGAAGACCGGGTCGGTGAAGTTCACTCGGGCCTTGCCGAACTGGATGACGTTGGTCTGGCCGAGGAAGCCCTGGAAGGCCTGGGTCAGGACCGGGCCGGTCTCGGTGCGGGAAGGCCGTCGTCGTGCTGAGTCCGTGGTCGGGCCGTATGGCGCAGATCGGCAGCGGCGTCACTCCATCAGGCTGGAACTGCCCTGGGGGTCAGCTCGCCGAAGCCGGGGAAGGCGTCGGTTGTCTTGTCCACGGGGCCGCCCGCGTCCACCACGAAGGTGGCGCCGGTGATCTTCTTGTTGGTGAAGCCGACCTCGGCCACCATCCAGTGGAAGCAGGGGAAGAACTCGTCGAAGGGCGCGACGCCCTCGATGTCGGTGGCGAAGCTCTGGTAGATGGTGCCGTCGCGCCAGCGGACCTGACCGGGCCGCTCTCGGCGCCCACCGGGCCCTCGTTGGCGTCCCAGAAGCCGTTCTGGTTGGTGTCGTTGAAGATGTAGGTGTTCAGGCGGTTGAACCAGTTGAAGACCGGCACCTCGCCGCAGGTCGCAGCCGAGCCGCCGCCGTTACAGGTCGCCGGCCGCGTCGACGGTGAAGCGGCAGGGTCGCGATGACGACGTCCAGGTTGGCGTCGAAGACCTTGATGCTGTAGCTGCCCGCGGGCACGCTCGCGATGGAGAAGTCGCTGTCGTCGTCGCAGGGCGCGGCGTAGCGGGTGCTGCCGGGAGCGGGCCGCCCTCGTTCAGCGCCGATCCAGCAGCTGCGGGAAGGGCCGGCCGCTGAAGAAGTCGAAGACCGGCGGACGCGACATGTGCATGTCGGTGATGGTGCCGCTGATGGTCGGCGACGCCGCACCAGCGGCGGACAGGTTGTTGCGCTCCTGGGTGAAGCCGACGAAGACGTGGGGCCCCGGGAGGCCGAACTCGACGAAGAAGGGCGGCTCGTTGGCCTTGACCCAGGCGTCGATGACCGGGGAGCCCTCGATGGTGGAGGTCTGCTGCCAGCCCTGGCCGGTGGGCGGGTGACGATGATGCCGTACTTGCCCGGGGCCAGGTTCTTGATCAGTCAGGGTGCCGTCTGGGTTGGGCGTGCAGGGTGCCGTCGCCCAGGGTGGCGATGCAGTCCGCGGTGTAGGGGTCGCAGTTGGGCACGTAGGTGGTGCCGAGCGGATTGCCGAAGGCGTCGCGATCACCGGGCCGCCGTTTGGCCGTACTGGCCGGCGGGCTCCTCGAGCACGACGTTGAACTTGGTGAAGTCGGGCGCTCCGGGCAGTCGAGTCGCGGCATGCGTCGTCCGAGGCCGGAGCTGCTTCCTCCGGCAGGTCCGGCGCGCCGTTCAGCGGGTAGCAGTCCTGGAACAGGAAGACCGCGATCTGCGCGGTGGGGATCGGTTGTGCTGCACTGTCACCGTCACGGTCGAGCGTCTGGTTCGGATCGTCGGCATTCGGCAGACCGTCGACCGGCTCGCCGCCCATGCGTGGCCCGAGTAGGGCAGCACCGAGACGTAGTAGCGGCCCGGCGGCACGGACGTGATGTTCACGCTCGAGCCGTCGGTGTTGCCGGTCAGGCCGCTGGCATCGCTCTGCGCCTTCGCCACTGGGCGATTACTGGCGTGGAAGCTCAGTGGACAGGATGTCGTCCGAGCTGATCGGTCAGTGCCGGCGGACTGCTCCGGGTCCACCGCGAAGGTGGTGTCTTCCTGCACCAGGTAGCGGAAGCCGCTGACACTCGCGCCGGTGTTGTCCACCACGTTGATGGTGACCGTGTCCGCCTGGGCGTTGAACGCCGCCACCAGCCCGCATCCGAGAAGCAGGGTCGTCACCCTCCTTCCGATCGGAACTCGTTGCCTTCTTGGATTCTTCATGCTGTTCGCTCCGTTTCTCCGCATCGCGACCAATGCCTAGGTGTTTCGTTCGTCGGGGCTCGTCTGACGCCGCACCGGCCATCCCTCCGGAATGACCAATTACCCCTGCATACCAGATTAACGAAGTGCGCCATTTGGCACAGGCGGGTGTAAACCGCATTTAACACGAGGGAAGACCCCATACGGCAGGTAGGGTCTGTTGGGGGGGGTAGGGAGGGTTTGCGGGGGGGCCGACCTTGTCGGACGGCAGAAACGGCGAAACGCGGCGAAAGGTCCGGCGCCGCCCTACTCCGCGGCGCGCGGCGGACCGCTGGGGGAGACGTGGGTGCGGGCGCCCAGTTGCGCTTGACCGCGGGCCAGGATCGCGCCCTCGACGCGGGCGATCACGTCGTTCAGGCAGGAGGGCGAGCCCTTGTAGAGGAAGCAGTCCGCGCCGTTGCGAAACGCCGCCTGCCGGTACTGCGGCAGGTCGAAGGCGCTGAGCACGACGACCGTGATGTCGTCCCAGCCGGCCTTGATCGCCTTGGCCAGCTCGATGCCGCTGGCGCCCGGCAAGCGGATGTCGAGCAGCACCAGATCGGCCCCGCGCTCCTGGATGTGGCGCAGGGCCTCGACGCCCCGGCTCACCTCGTCCACCTCGATAAAGGGGAACTGCTTGCGCAGCAAGCTGGAGACGCTGCCGCGGAAACCGCTGTGATCATCGACGATCAATGCATGGAACATTGCCGACCCCCTCGCTTTGGGGCACTGAGACCATATGCATTTGTACCACAGCCCATAAACGGCGGGATGCGGGGGAAAACCTGCATATCGAGGCGGCAAATCGCGTAGGTGACGGCTACGCACCCCACCCCAGGAAGACGCCGATCCTTGGCCATCCTGGCCAAGTCAGCACATCCACGGGGCGGGGAATGGGCCTCGGATCGCATTTGCCGGGATCGCCGCTGTGCTAACCTTCAGGCCAGATCGTGCGGCAGGCGAGCCCGGCTCGCCTGCCCCGGACCGCCCAGCCACCACCGCTACAGCGCAGGAAGAACCGGAGGATGGAGAAGAAGCGCATTCTGCTCGCCGAGGACCACGCCATGCTGCGGGCGGGCATCAAGTCCCTGCTCGCGATGGAGCCGGACCTGGACGTCGTGGGCGAGGCGGAGAACGGACTGGAAGCGGTTGCCAAGGTCAAGCAGCTGGAGCCGGACCTGGTGCTGATCGACCTCTCCATGCCGCTGATGAACGGCACCGAGGCGATCAAGCAGCTCAGGCTCCGCGGCCACCAGACGCGGGTGATCGTCATGACCGCGCACAAGTCCGACGAGCACGTGCGCGCCGCCCTGGCCGCGGGCGCCAACGGCTACCTGCTGAAGGACGACACCCACGAGGAGCTGCTGGCGGCGATCCGCAGCGTGAGCGCGGGCGGCATCTACCTCAGCCCGAAGATCACCGGCAAGGTGGTCGGCGGCTACCTCGGGCAGGCTTCGTCGGCCGGCCCGGCCATGCCTCTGGATTCGCTGACGGACCGGGAGCGGGAGGTCGTCAAGCTGATCGCCGAGGGACACAAGAACCGGGAGATCGCCGAGTGCCTCTGCATCAGCACCAAGACGGTGGAGAAACACCGCGCCAACGTCATGCGAAAGCTCGATCTGCACAGCGCGGTCGAGCTGACCAGCTTCGCGATCGAGAACGGCCTGGTGACGCGGTGACGGACCGCCCAGCTCCATGACAACCGCAACCGAAACCGGCGCCCCGCTCGCATTCTCGCGCCGTTACGCCGTCATCAGCCTCGTCGGCGTCCTGGCCGCGGCGGCGTTGCTGGCCGTCCTTCACCGCCAGCTCTCGATCCGGATCGTCTCCGAGTTCGGCGAACAGGCCAACGTCTCGGTCGCCACCACGGCGGTGAACGCCGTCCTGCCTCAACTGGTGAGTTTCCTGCGAACCGAGGTCGACGGCGCGATCGGCGAGGACCCGGTCGGCGTGCCGCCCGGTCTCGCCAGTCTGATCGAGGCCTCGGTGCGGGACACGCCGATCGAGCGCGTCAAGATCTACGACCGGGACGGGATTGTCGTCTACTCGACCCGGGCGCACGAGATCGGCACCAACGACAGCGCCAACCCGCGCTTTCTCGGCTCGATGGCCGGGGCGGTCCGCAGCGAGCTGCGCTACCGCGACCGCCTGTTCGACTCGCAGCCCGCGAGCGGCGACGACAACCTGATCGAGACCTATGTCCCCATCCGGCAGCCGGGTCAACCCCAGCCCGTCGGCGTATTCGAGATCTACACCGACGTCAACCCGATCGTCCGGGCCATGACCCACAGCGAGCTGCTGATCGACGCCGGTATCGCGGTGATCATGATCGCGCTCTACTCGGTGCTGTTCCTGGTGGTGCGCCGCGCCGAGAGGATCATCACCAAGCAGCAGCAAACCATCCTCGAGCGGAATCAGACGCTGCAGGCGCTGTCGGCGCGCATGCTCGCCAACGACGAGCGCGAGCGCCGGCGGGTCGCATGGGAGCTGCACGAGGAGATCGCGCAGACCCTCGCCGCGGTCAAGATGAGGGTCGAGGCCCTCGCCCGGGTCGCCGGTCCGGATCGGAATTCGTCGCGAAGCGCCGGAAATGGAGAGGTCGTGCCCCTGCTGCAGGACGCGATGCGCGAGATCCGCGCCCTGGCGGTGGAGCTGCGCCCGCCCGCGCTGGACGATTTCGGGCTGGTCGCCACCATCCGGTCGCTGTGCCAGGAGGCGGCGCAGATCGATGGCCGGGCGCGCATCGCGGCGGACATCGCGCTGACCGAAGAGGAGGTCCCGGAGGCGCTGAAGGGCATCATCTTCCGCATCGTCCAGCAGACACTGAAGCAGCTGATCGGCATGACGGGGATCGGGGACATCCGCATCACGCTGGCGAGGGATGGCGGTTTGCACCTCGGGGTAGACTTCGAGAGCCTGACCGCCGACACGGGCGACGAGGCCGAGCCCCAGCCGCCGGCCGATCAGCACCCGATCGTCCCCCTGTGGGAGAGCGCCGTGCTGTCCGGCGGGACCTTCAGCGCGACGCGAGACGGGAGCGGCCGCTACGCCTTCCAGGTCGTCTGGGCGGACTGACGGAACGCCCCACGGCGCCGGGGGTACTGGACCTGGCGAGACGCCGGAAAAGTTCTTGAAGGATTCAGTACGCCGATGATTGGCGATCCCGGCCAGAATCAGCACATTCCTGCGCCGCGGGGAAGCGGTGATTTGATCGGCGTTCTGGGTGCGCTCAAACGAGCCAGAGCGGCGGCGTGCGTGCGGCCTGCTCCTGCGCGGCCCAGGTGACCAGGATGCGGGTGCCCCTGCCGACCTGCGACTCGAGGGTCACGTTCACCGCCGGTCATCGCCACGCGCTCGCGCATGCTGGCAAGACCCATTCCCCGCGCCGACCCCCTGACGGTCGCGGGATCGAACCCTACCCCGTCGTCCTCCACCTCGAGGCGGATTCCCTCCGCGTCCGTCTGCAGGCGCACGGACAGCCGACTGGCCCGCGCATGCTTGCAGGCATTGCCGCAGGCCTCCTGCAGGATGCGGAAGATCGCGACCTTGACCACCGGATGGATCGCGTCCTCATCCGCGCTCACGGCCTCGACCAGATCGAGATTCGGCAGCACTTGGCGCAGCTCGCCGCAATACCAGTCGATGGTGCTCACGATCCCGATGTCGTCGAGCATCGGCGGACGCAGCCCCATGCAGATACGCCGGACCTCGCCGATGGTCTTGGAGACGCGCCCGACCAGGCAGGCGAACATCTCGTCCTCGGCGTCGCTCGCACGATCCCCCATCTGATGCCGCAAGCCGCTGATCGCGAACTGCACCGCACTCAGGCACTGCCCGATCTCGTCGTGCAGGTCCGCGGCGATCTGCCGCCGCTCCTCCTCCTGCGCGGCGAGCAGCGTGCGGGTCAGCTCCTCGAGCTCATGCCCCGAGCAATACTCCCCGAGCACGGCCGAAAAATTGGTTGGTTGTTCTCTCATTCAGAGACTCCTTAACCACGCGAAATCGCCCGAAATCACCACGACAGGGGCTTCGGTTAAGCCACCAACCCTCGCGAATCTGAATTATTTGCGGACGTGGAACCGTACGTCCTATTGTCATCTTGTAAACGGTGATTAACACCGCCGGCACCCTGTGGGAAATGCCCCATCTAGCGTGCCGTTTCGCAACACAAGCTTAAGGCTCGCTAAGCTCGCGTCAAGGCGCAATCCGTAGTTACCCGGAGGTTGGATCTCCACCTTTCCGACAATACGCTTGCGCCTCTTTGGCAAATCCATGCGTATCAACGGGATGTGGTCGTTTCGATCGATGCCCTGGCGCGAGATGCCACCGGCGCGGCACGTCTTCCCCTCCGGTCGACTCGTGTTGCATGGGACTCAAACGCGCCGCTGGGTTTTTTAGCACATTACATGCCATGTCTCCCGACGCCAGGACATCGCGGCGTGAGCGGCGGACCGGGCCGTTGGGATACGATCACGCGCGGCTCGACGTCAGGTCTGTCGCCGTGCGGTGACGGTGTTGCCCGATGCGGCGGCCTGAACAGAAGGCGTTCCGCGGAAAGTCGGGGCAGCGCCCTACCCCGTTTTCGCGCCGATCAGGCCACTGAGCCATTGGGTCAGCTCGCCGTTGGTCTTGCTGCTGGCATTCGCCATCTCCCGGCGGGATACGAATCGCACCTCGCCTCCAGGCTCGACGATCGCGATCGCGGAATCCCGTTGTCCACGGGTGTCCGAAGCGACGAAATCCATGTTTCTGTCCCATTTCCGATGTCGACGTGCACCAGGACGAAGCGCTGGCGCCCGCGCAGGGCTGCCGAGCTGACCGTTCGCTGCACCCGCCTCGCGCAGCGCCTGGTCGAAATCGGCGCCGGATCCGCATGGCGATCGTACGTCCCTTCGGTCCCTGCGAGCAGGCGCCAAGCAGCGCGAGCAGGCAGAAAACCGCGAAACGGTAGAAGAGCTTGTTCGTCATGAAAACTGATCCTCGGGCAACGCAGCGTTCGGCGATCGATCGGCGCCGCTACCGCGCAGAAGATGGACCCCGATCAGCATGATCAAGGGCTGGAAGGGATCTCCAGCATCCGGGTCGCGGTTTCCGTCGCGCTCGAGCATGGCCCGCTGACCTGCCCGGTAGTTCCGGGTCCGCCACGCCCGGCGCGCGCGACCCGAAGCGGCCCTGAGCCAACCGATGAGGCGTGAATACGGCCGGCCATGGTAGAGCTCGATCGTGACGTGCGGATGGACACCGGTAGCCAGACCGTAGTCAACAGGTCGCCAAGCACAGCGCGTCGTCTTGCTGCTCGCGTTGGCGTTGATCTGATGGCTGGTGGTCCCAGGCTCACCGGGCCTCAGCGGTAGAGTCGGCTCGCGCGCGCCACTTCCAGCACTGCGAGGGAGAAGGCTTCGAGCGCCTTGCGGAAGCGCCGCCGGAAAGTGGTCGGCGTGTCTTGGTCAGGATGGCGCTTGCGCGCGATGTCACCGAACGCCAATGAATCGCAAGTCGCACGCTCGCAATCTTGGATGCGGCAGCTGAGGGCGGAATAGCCGTAAATCAGCAACGCAAACAACGCCGCTTTGTCGGTAGCGGGCGCTGCCCCCCGCGTGGACCTGCCCCAACTCACTCCCATCCAGCCCTTCGACCATCTCGCCCTAAACGGCGCGCCGGGAGCCCCAGGCTGCTAGGCCCCGTAGATCAGGCTCTCCAGCTCGTCGATCTTGGATTCGTGCTCGCTGATGACCGCCGCCACCACGTCCCCGATGGACACGAGACCAACCAGGCTGCCGCCTTCGAGAACCGGCAGATGACGAACGCGCATCTTGGTGACGGCCGACATGCATTCGCCGATCGTCTGCTCGGGGGTTATACAAGTGGGGTCCCTCGCCATGATGTCGGCCACCCGCGTGTCCAGCGACGATCTCCCCTTGACGATGACCTTGCGCGCGTAGTCGCGCTCCGAGATGATCCCGAGGACCCGCCCGCCTTCCGTGACCACGAGCGCACCGACATCCTTGTCGGCCATCACGGTCAGGGCCTCGCGCACCGAGGCCTGCGGCTCGATGGTCCAGACCTCCGCACCCTTGTTGTCGAGAATGTCCCGTACTGTCTTCATGGCGTTGATTCCTCCGCTCGCAACCGAGCCAATCGCACTGGGATAAGCCCCCGCTGCACCCGCTCCGCAACCTCCACCGCTGCCGCCAAGCTCGCTGAGCGGCGGCCGTCGCCCCCGTGCGTACCGTCCCGCGTCATGGTGCCGGCTCCTCGCCGACAAGCATTGCCAGCAACGAAAGGGTATCGCCCACCTCCGCGTCGAGCTTCAGGGCCGCAAGCGCATCCGCCCGGGTTCGACCACGGTTGACCAGTGCAATCGGGATGCCGAGCGACGCCGCCTCACGGCAGAAGCGGAAGCCCGAGTAGACGCTCAGGGACGACCCCGCCACCAGCAGCGCATCGCACTGGCGCAGCCGCTGCAGGGCGCGCTCGACGCGCGGGCGCGGGACGTTCTCGCCGAAGAACACCACGCCCGGCTTCAGGACGCCGCCACAGCCGGGGCAGTCCGGAATCTGGAAACCATCCTCCAGACCCGGATCGACAACCGCGTCCCCGTCGGGCCGCGGATCGGTAGGCCGCGGCGACCATGTCCGGATTCAGCCCCGCGAGCAAGGTCTGCATGACCGAGCGCGGCATCCTCAGCCGGCAGTCGACACAGTCGACCCAGGCGAGCCGGCCGTGGAGATCGATCACCCGGCGTTGTCCCGCGCCCTGATGAAGACCATCGACGTTCTGGGTGACCAGCTGATGGACCAGGCCGCCCCGTTCCAGCGCCGCCAGCGCCAGGTGGGATGGATTGGGCCGCGCCGCGGCGATCAGGGGCCAGCCCACGAGACTGCGCGCCCAGTAGCGCCGACGCGCCCGCCCGCTGCGCAGGAACTCCTGATAGCGAACGGGCTGAGTCCGCTTCCAGCGGCCCTCGCCGTCGCGGTAGTCCGGGATTCCCGAGGCGGTGCTGCAGCCCGCGCCGGTCAGCACGAACAATCGCCGGAGCCCCGACATCCAGTGCGCGAGCACGTCCGCCGCGGGCATCCCCCCGCATCCGGGTTGGTCGGCGCTTGTGATCGATGAGATGCCCATAGCCCGCAGTGAGCCCTTGTCTGTCGATTCAAGCATAACCCATCGCCGTAAGCCCGAACGCGCGCGATCCCGACCCGACGACAACAGAGCCGCAGCGCCGCTCTCCGACCTGGCCACACCCTTTTCTTTGGCAAAGCCCAGCTTTTCGGCTATGGTCACGGTCCGGTAACAATACCGACCGCCCTTCCCAAACGGGGCAGCGACGCGGCAAATAGGGAAATAGCCATGGCTCGGCGCGCTGTCCGAAGCCGTTACGAGGGCGACCTTTGAGCACATCGACTAACGAACGACCACGTCGGAGGTATCCTCAATGAAGCTCAACCGCAGAAAGTTCCTGATCGGGGGCGCGGCATTCCTCACTTGCTCGCTCGCGATCCCCACCACCGCCCTCGCCGCAAAGCGCATGGTCTTCGGCGGCGGGCCCGCTGGCGGCACATTCCAGGTCGTCGCCAACTCCATCCAGACCTACGACCCGGTCAAGGCGTCCAAGGACTACACGGTCAAGGCCCAGTCATCCGCTGGATCGGTGGAAAACCTGCGCAAGGTCGACAGCGGCAAGATGCAGTTCGGAGTCGTCTACTCCGGGCATGTCTTTCTCGGCCGCGAGGGCCGCCTGAAGAACGACACCAACAAGTACGAGAACGTCCTGGCGGTGTCCTACCTGTACGGCGCGCCCGCTCAGCTGATTACCAAGAAGGGCTCCGGCATCAAGAGCACCAAGGACCTGGTGGGCAAGAAGGTCGGCGTGGGCAACGCGGGGTCGGGCGCCTTCGCCAACTGCGAGCTCTTCTTCACCCACATGGGCGTATGGGACAAGATCGAGCGCAACGCCATGGGTTATAACGACGCGGCCGCGGCGTTCGGCAACAACCAGCTGGACGCCTTCTGGCTGTTCACCGCCTTCCCGAGCGGGGCCGTGATCATGGCGGCGCAGACCAACGACATCGAGCTGATCGACCTCGGCCAGGATGCGCTGGACAGCGGCTTCTACGAGAAATACCCCTATTTCTCGAAGCTCAAGGTCCCGGCCGGCACCTACAAAGGCGTGGACGAGGACGTGCCGTCCTTCCAGGACTCCGCCCTCTGGGTCGCCAACGCGGACGTCCCGGCGGACGTGGTCTACGATCTGCTCTCCAAGATCTACACCGACGAGGGTCTCAAGTACATGGTCAGCCAGAAGAAGACCTTCAAGGAGATGAGCGTCGAGACCGGCATCAACGGCATCGTCACCCCGATGCATCCGGGCGCCGAAAAGTTTTGGAAGGAAAAAGGCCTGCTCTGATCCCCTGGGCTTCCAGGCCGACCCTCACGCAGGGACGCGGAGAACGCCGAGGTACGATCCAGGTAGTCCCGCGAACAAGGCGCCGTGCGGCGCCCGCTGGACGCATGGTCTAGGCGCTCTCCGCGTCTCCGCGGTCATCCCCGCCGCCGTGGAGTGACAGCGCATGTTCGAGAAGCTGAACAAAGCCGAGCAATGGGTCTTCGACATCCTGTCGCTCGCACTCGTGCTCTTCTACTCCTACTCGGCGGTGCTCGAGCCCGCGGCGACCCAGTATCACCGCGGGATCTACGTCCTCATCACCTATGTCCTCGTGCTCCTGCTCTACCAGTCCAAGAGTTTTCCAGGCAGGGTACTGGACTATGTTCTGATCGTCGCTTCCGTCATCAGCATCGTCTACTGGATGGCGAATTTCGAGGTGATCGCTTACCGGGCGGGCGCCGAGACCACCCTTGACAAGGGGATCGCCATCGTCGGCGTCCTGATCGGCATCGAGCTGGCGCGACGGGTGGTGGGCAGCGTGTTCGTCATTATCGGCGCCGTCATGCTGCTCTACGGCGTCTACGGCGAATACGCGCCGGAGATGATCTCCCACGCCGGGGACACCTTCCCGGATCTCTGCACCAGCATCTTCTACAAGAGCGACGGCATCTTCGGCATCATGGCCAACGTACTGGCCACCTACATCATCCTGTTCGTCATCTTCGGCGCCTTCCTGGAGGCGAGCGGGGCCCAGCGCTTCTTCATCGACTTCCCGCTCGCCGCGGTCGGTCACCGAATCGGCGGCCCGGCCAAGGTGTCGGTCATCGCCAGCGGACTGTTCGGGTCGATCTCCGGCTCGGCCATCGCCAACACGGTCTCGACCGGCTCCTTCACCATCCCGATGATGAAGAAGGCGGGCTTCAAGCCCCACGTGGCCGGCGGCATCGAGCCCGCCGCCTCCATCGGCGGCATGTTCATGCCGCCGATCATGGGCGCCGGCGGCTTCATCATGGCGGAGCTCACGGGCGAGCCCTACTCCACCATCATGCTGGTCGCCATCTTCCCGGCCCTGATGTACTTCTTCAGCGTCTACGTCATGGTCCACTACGAGGCCAAGCGCCACAACATCCGGGGCGAGAGGTCGGAGGTCAAGGCGTCGGAGATCTTCAAGCGGGAGTGGTTCTACATCCTGCCGCTGGTGAGCATCACCATCCTGATGCTGATGGGCTACTCGCCGGGCTATTCCGCCATCATCGGCATCGTCACCTGCATCGCGGTCAGCTGGTTCCGCAAGGAAACGCGCATCGGCCCCAGGCAGTTCCTGCTGGCATCCCGGGCCGGCGCCGTCAACAGCCTGAAGATCGGCGCCACGGTGGGCGTGATCGGCATCATCATCGGGGTGCTCACGTACAGCGGCTTGGTGCTTACCTTCGCCGACATCGTCATCGAGCTGGCCGACGGCAAGCTGTGGCTGACCATTCTGCTCATCGCCCTCGCATCGCTGATTCTCGGCATGGGCGTGCCGGTGACGGCCGCCTACCTGATCACCGCCGTGGTCGCGGTACCGGCCCTGACCGAGCTCGGCGTGAACCCGTTGGCCGCCCACATGATCGTCTACTGGCTGTCTCAGGACTCGAACATCACGCCGCCGGTATGCATCGCCGCCTTCGCCGGGGCCACCATCGCCAAGGCCAACATGTGGAAAACGGCCTTCACCGCCTTCAAGTTCGCGAAGTTCCTCTATCTGGGGCCCTTCATCTTCGGCTATGTGCCGGCCTTTTCCCTCGACGGCAGTCCAACGGACATCGCCGTCGCCTTCGTGCTGATTCTGATTGGCACTTGGGGCTACTCCTGGCTGCTGAGCGGGATCTGGCTGAGCTGGTTCAAGAAGAAGGCGCCCGCGGCACGATGACGGCCGAGCAGCATAGGGTAGATCTCTCACCTCAAAGACACGCGCCGGGCATGGCCCGGCACAAACCTGGGTGCGAAATGTCATGACCGCGGATCGGACACTGCCACGCGTCGAGTTCAAGAAGATCCTCTACCTCACCGACCTCTCGGAAAGCGGCCGGCAAGCCTTCCCCCATGCGGCCAGCCTCGCCCATCACTACGGGGCGGAGCTCACGGTGTTTCACGTGGTCGAGCCCAGGGACTTCGAGAAGTACCTGGTCGGCTACATCAGCGAGCCCCTGTGGGACGAGATCAAGCAGGGCAGCCTGAAAGAGGCACGCGAGGCCCTGATCGAGCGGAAACGCGACGATACCGAGATCCGCGACAACATCGATGCTCATTGCCAGGACGCTATGGCCGGCGAAAGCCGCCGCTACGTGAGCTACGACGTCGTGGTCGAGATGGGGGACGCGGTCGACAAGGTCCTGGAGAAGGCCGACAAGGAGAACTACGACCTGATCGTCGTCGGTCGGCACGGCCACGGTGCGCTCAAGGGCGCGCTGATCGGCGACACGGCCCTGCGGCTGGTGCGGCGCTGCACCAAGCCGGTTCTGGTGGTAGAGGTGCCGCCGAAGGAATAGCAGTAGGGAAGACGCCGATTATTGGCCATCCTGGCCAAAATCAGCACACATCCCTGTGCCGCGGGAGGCGCTGAATGGAATTGATCAGCGTTTCCGAGCCTGCAAACCGCGGACTCTTCGCAGCGGCGCTGCCCCCGGACATGGTGTAGCCGGCGCCTGGCAGCGACCGCGGGATGCACCGCGCACGCCCCGACCCGCCATCACCGCAGTTCGATCAGGAATTGCCCCGTCAATAGCGCGACCATCACCCACAACACCCGCCGTAGCCAGCGCCGGTAGGTGTCCGCATCCACCCGGTCCCTGATCCGCATGCCGAGCAGCAACGCGGCGGCCGCGGCGGCCGCGAAGGGCAGCGTCGACCCCAGCAGCGGCGGTGTCAGCACGCCGGCCACGGAGAATGCACCGACCTGGGCCGTCTTCCCCGCGAGAAAGCACAGATTGAAGACCTGAACCATCGCCAGCTTCGACATCCCCACCTCGAGGGCGAAGATGATCAGCAGCGGCACCATCACGTTGACCGTGCCCGCGGAGAAGCCCGCCGCGAGGCCGAACAACAGATAGGCCAGCCAGGGGTGCGCCCGTACCCAGTCCATCCGGATGGCGCCGAGTCGGTCGTTGAGCAGGTGCAGGAGGATGATGCCGGCGAGCAGCAACCGAAATGGGCCTGGGTCGACCCTGACCAGCAGCCAGGTGCCGGCGACCGCACCGAGGGGAATCATCAGCGCCAGCGGCCAGTAGCGGCCTATGGTCTCCGACCAGCGCCCGCCGCGCACAACGCTGATCAGGTTCACCGTGATGGTGGGCACCAGGGTGAGCAGGATGGCACTGCGCACATCGAAGGCGATGGCGAGCAGGGGCGTCGCCAGCATGGGAAAGCCGAGCCCCAGGATGCCATGGGCCAGGCCGGCGAACATAAAGATGCCGCAGACGGCCAGCCAGGCGTAAAGGCTCAGGTATTCGAGCTCCAACAACCGATTCCTCTAAGGAAATGCTCCATTTTCCACGGCTTGCAGCCGTGGAAAATGCCGGACCATCCCTGGCCCGGACGGAAAACGCAATCAATCATTTTCCCAAGGAGATGCCGATGATTGGCCATCCTGGCCCAGATCAGCACGTCCGTGTGCCGCGGCGACGCTGAATTTGATCAGCGCCTCTTCAGCGCACGGGCTCAGCCTTCAGCACCAGCGGGGGTGTGCCAGCGACCCTGGGCCTGTCCGCCTCATCCGGCTGCTCTGGATTCCCGGTGATCTTACGGATCCAGGCGATCTCGTCGGGCGGGATACCTCGGTTCCGGACGTAGGACAGGATCTCGCCGAGCGCCGAGCGCGAGGCGTCCGTTGCGAGCGCGTGCAGGGTATTGACCGCGAGCAGGCGTCCGTTCCTGTTGTCCCTGACACCCCAGTGATCCGCGTAGAACTCGAACAGCACCCGCTCCGGATCTTTCACCTGCAAGCGGTCGAGGACCTGCACCAGGCCCTCGTACAGGGCCGGCATGGCGAGGGGGCCCCAGTCCCTGACCTGTTTGAGCAGCTTGAGCATAGCGTGCTCGGGATCCTCAATGCCGTGGTGAAAGCTCACCCACTGCCAAAGGTGCTCGACCGCCCCGGCGCGCACCGCCGGGTTGCCGCTCCCGATCTCCGACAGGGAGACGATGAGGGCCAGTAGGTCTTCTCGGCGGATGGGAACCACCCGGAAACCGTCGCCCTCCGGCTCGAGCATCCAGTAGCCGGGCTCGAAACCAACCGGGAAGATCCGCCCGCCCGATGCCACCCTGACGGTGCCCTCGACCCCTTCCGCGACCCTCAGCCCCAGGTTGCCCGCGCAGGAGACACCCCGGCGCGGCCGATAGCTGAAACCCGTGATCAGGGTGACATCCTTGTCGTTGAGCGTCGCGCGACGCTCGCCATGCCAGAGGACATCACCATCCATGTGGACCCAGGATTGCCAGTCGAAGTAGCG
The DNA here is from genome assembly GCA_963698495.1 of uncultured Gammaproteobacteria bacterium. GTDB lineage: Bacteria > Pseudomonadota > Gammaproteobacteria > Chromatiales > Chromatiaceae > CAVORB01. The sequence goes on from CAVORB010000023.1 coordinate 71,251, forward strand.
GAACGCGGCCGCGGAGAATCCGCCGCCGGCCGACTCGGCGCCGATTTGCGCCTGATCGACCTCGACCGGCAGGTGCAGATACGGCGTCTCGAAATCGAGGCGAAAACCGGGCGGCGCGCCGGCCGTTGCGTCGAACAAGGTCAACCGCGCCGTGACCTGACGCCCCAGCCGCCGCAGCATGGGAACCCGGCGCAGGAACGACGTCTGCCGAATGAGCCGCAGCTCCACGGGAAGCAATCGCCGAACCCAGTTTGAGGAAGTCATGATTACCAAGTATCGGAGCAGATCTCAGAGGCCCTAGACCGATCGAGCACCAGCGGGTCAAAAAAGTCCAGAACCTCCTGATCCGCCCCTGGCAGCAGCGCCTCGGATGGCCGCAGCCCCATCCACGCGAGGTCGCAAGAGACGGAGGTCAGCAGGACCTGAGCCCGATCGCGCGCAGCTTGCGCCTTATGCGCCGAGCGTATAAGGGTTACGATACGCCAGATCATCACCACCGAAGAAGTTCATTCGCATGGTAGAAGAACAGCCAACCTCGAAACGCCGACAGGAGCAGGCGATCCTCCAGCAGCAGTATCGTCGGGCTTTGAGCTCCTTCGAGGGCATCATCCTCAGCCAGATCGACATCAAGAACAAGCTCGGCGACCGCCTGAACTACAGCATCCAGGCGGGGATCATCATCCTCGGCGCAATCTCCATCTCGATCCTGGTGCTCCTGCTCACCCTGAGCGCACAGATCAACCGCATCTCCGGGGTGGTGGTGGAGATGAACACGCATTTCACGTCGGTATCCTCGCAGATGACCAAGATTCGCGGCCATATGGCCGAGATGGAGAAACGGGTCGCGCTGCTCGACCAGATCGACGGCATGACGGCGGTCATGGACCGGGAGATGGCGCAATATCGGCGCGGACATGTCCGTGATGCGCCGGACCGTGCAGGGCATCGATGCCCATGTCGCCGCCGTGCGCAACAATGTCGGCAATATCTCGGTGAACATGGACCTGATGAATCGGGAGGTTCAGATCATGAGCGTCGAGATGCTGCAGGTGTCCAAGCCGGCACGCACCATGAACAAGATGTTCCCTTTCCCCTAGGAGAATGAAGATGGTCGAAGACCCGCGCCGCGCCGTCGTCGAGGTGATCGCTCGCCTCGGACGGGAGACCCAGCTCCATCTCGACGAGCGCTACCGCCACTTCCGGATCACCGACGGGGTGATCATCCTGACCTCGGTGCTGCTGGTGATCCTTGCCGTCTTCAACGTCTACTACGTGCGCGTGCTTTACAAGGATCTCGACGCCACCGTCGGCAACATGGAGTCCATGTACAACCATCTCGTGAACGTCGACGCCGACATGGAGCTTATCACGGGACACATGGCCGCCTTCGATCGGCACATGAACCGCATGGAGCCCATTACCGGCCACATGGGATCTCTCACCAAGACCTTGCCCGCCATGCGCGGCGACATGCGCGTGATCGCCGGTGAGATGACGACCATCGAGCAGAGCATGACCCAGGTCGCACAGGGCATGAATGTCATCGACCAGCGGGTCCACCTGATGAACGGCGGCGTTGCCGCCATGCGCGAGAACGTGCGTCAGATCGCGCGCCCGATGGGCAACATGATGCCCTTCATGCCCTGAGCGGGGAACTCAGCCCGTCAGCGCCAGCCAGGCGAGCACCGGCGGCAGGCACAAGGCCGTGACGAAGGCGGAGAGGGCCATCGCCAGCCCCGAGAAGGCACCCATCTCCCGGCTCACCTGAAACGCCCGCGCGGTGCCGATACCGTGCGCGGTCACGCCCATGGCGATGCCCTTAACGGCGTCGTCGCGCACGCCGAGCAGGCGGAACACGCCGCCGCCGACAACGGCGCCGAGAATCCCGGTCGCCACCACCAGCACCGCGGTAAGGGACGGATGCCCGCCGAGTTTCTCGGCGATGCCCATCGCGACCGGTGCCGTGACCGACTTGGGGGCAAGCGAGATCAGGGTCCCCTGGTCGGCCCCCATGAGGGCCGCAACCGCCACTGCCGAGAGCGCCGCCGCCAGGCCGCCGGTGACCACGGCGACCGCAACCGGAAGCCACAGGGATCGCAACCTGGCACGGCTGCGATAGATTGGGATCGCCAGGGACACGGTGGCCGGCCCGAGCAGGAAGTGCACGAACTGGGCGCCGTCGAAGTAGGTCCAGTAAGGCGTGTCCGTTGCCACCAGCACGGCAATCAACAGCCCTACCGTGAGCGCGACCGGGTTGAGCAGCGGACTCGACCCGGCAAGGAGGTACAACCGGTGGGCTGCCAGGTAGCAGACCAGGGTCGCCGTGAGCCACAGCAGAGGCGAGGCCGAGAGATAGACCCAGACCTCGAACAGGGGGTTAGCCGTCATCCCGGGCGTCCCCCTTGCCGGTGAGCCGTTGCACGCCCAGCATGGTCAATGCGGTCACGGCAAAACCGATCAGGGTGCTGATGATGAGGGCCAGGGTCAGCACCTGCCAATCCTGGCGAATGCCGTCCCAGTGGACCATCACCCCCACCCCCGCCGGGACGAACAGCAGGGGAAGGTGCTCGAGCAGCGCGGCGGTCGTGGTCTCCACGCGCGATGAGATGCCGCCGCGCCAGAACAGCCAGCCGAGCAACAGCAGCATCCCGATGACGGGTCCCGGCACCGGCATCGCCAAGACCCGCACCCCCAGCTCGCCGGCCAGCTGACAGAGGAGGATCAAGGTCAGGGCGTGGAGCATGCCGAATCTCCGTCCAGAGCGGCCGCGCAGAAGGCGATGTAGGGCGCCATCGGCTCGTCCGGCGCGTCATAGTAACGGGTCTGCACCCGATACCCGAGATCCGCGAAGATGCCCCACAGCTCGCGGGGGGAGATGGGGTAGTCCCGCTCGCGCATGTGCGCCAGGGTGCTCGCCGTGCCTTCGGGATCGCCGCCGCGGGCCAGCAATGTCCGGCGCATTCGCTCCAGGTAGTCGTTCCGCCACGCCGGATCCTCCGCTGCCCGATCTTCCGGAAGCGCGGCGGGTCCGACGCCAGCCTCCCGCAGCCGCTCGGGAGCCACCAGCCGCCAGGATTCCCTGGGATTGTCCGGGTCGGCGTCCGGTCTGCGCCGATAGGGCGTGGCGTCGGGCCGATAGACGTCATGGCTGAGCACCAGGCCCGGTCGTGTGAGCAGGGACCGCACCTGAAGCCCGAGAAAGCGGATCTCCTCCGGCGTTCCGTGGTGGAGATTCATGCCGCTGTAGACGAGATCGAAACCGTCCTCCAGCCCGAGACCGTCCAAGTCCCAGGCATTACCCTCCAGCAGCCTGCTCGCGACAACATTGTCCGGAAAACGGAACCCCGCGGCCTGGGCCACCTGGTCCGGGTTGAGGTCGATCCCGGTGTAGGCGAAACGTCGATCGGGGAAGGCGCCCATGACGGCCGAGATGGTGAGCGGCAGCCCGCCGCAGGCTAGGTCGAGCACCCGCAGCGGCCGATCGGACGGCACCGTTCGCGTCCAGTCCTCCAGAACGGCGATCGCGGCCGCAGCGGCCTCGCGGTGCAACAAGGCGTTGACATCCAGCAGGAAGCGATAATAGCCGCTCCGATTGAACAGGGGCTCGCGACGCATCACCTGATCCCTACCAATTGCATGAGGACACCGGGCGCCCGACTGGTTCGCCCGATGTCATTCTTCTGCCTGCCGGCTGGACGGTGACACGACCCTGCCGCACCATCGGCGAATTCTGGATCGCGCAACCGGAGGCCACGAATTTACAGCATCGCGGCAGCCATGGCAGCATCGCCCCGCCAGGCTCAAACGAAAAACGACTGGACAGGTAACTTGGATCGGGCGCCCCGCCAGAGGCGCCCGCGGGAGAACGCAAAACCGTGGACCCTTTGACACAAGGCCTGGTCGGAGCCGCCCTCGCCCAATCCGCCGCCAGACCGAACGAGACCAGGATCGCCGCGGCGATCGGTGCCGGGGCGGGTCTGCTGGCAGACGCGGACGTGCTGATCCGCTCCTCCACCGATCCGCTGCTCACCCTGGAGTACCACCGCCACTTCACCCACTCGATTTTCTTCGTTCCCCTCGGGGCCCTGATCGCCGCCCTCATCCTGTGGCCCTTCCTGCGTTCCCGGCTCGCCTTCTCGCGGCTCTATCTGTTCGCGTTCCTGGGGTACGCCCTGAGCGGGGTGCTCGACGCATTCACCAGCTACGGGACGCACCTGTTCTGGCCCTTGAGCGATGAGCGGGTCGCCTGGAACCTGATCGCCATCGTCGATCCCGTCTTCACCCTGACGCTGCTGGCGGCAGTGTCGGTGGCCCTGATCAAGCGCCTGCCCCATGCCGCCTGGATCGGACTCGCGCTCGCCGGTCTCTACCTCGTCGGCGGAGGGGTGCAGCAGCATCGGGCGGAAGGGGTCGCCCGTGCGATCGCCGCGGAGCGCCAGCACGTTATCGAGCGCCTCCTGGTCAAGCCCACGCTGGGCAACATCCTGCTCTGGCGAACCGTCTACCAGTCCGGCGACCGGTTTCACGTGGACGCCGTGCGTGTCGGCCTCGGGTCGACCCGCGTCTACCCCGGCGGCCGACTGGCCAGGATCGTACCCGAAAGGGACCTGACCGCCCTGCCCCCTGACTCAACCGCGCTGCGGGATGCGATGCGATTCTCCGCATTCGCCGACGGCTACACGGTCACCCACCCGGAGCGCCCGGATGTGCTGGGAGACGTTCGGTACGCCAACAGCCCCAACGGACTCATCCCCCTGTGGGGCCTAGCCCTGAACCCCGACCGGCCGCAGGAGCACGGACGTTACCTGTTCTTCCGGGACCTCGGCAGGGAGCAGCGGGCACGGTTCTGGGCGATGCTCAGGGGTCACGAGGTCCCGTAGCCGGTGGTGGCGGCGGCGAACCCGGAATCCGCCGCAGCAGCGCCCGCCCGTCGACCAGATACACGGCGCCGAGATAGACAGCCAGGCACAGGGTCCCGGCGAGGAAGAAGTGCATCCCGACCCCCTCGACGAGCCAGCGGCCGATGCCGTAGAGGCCGAGTCCGAGGCCGATGTAGCCGAGCACGCGCTTCACGTCGTAGGGCACCGGGTAATACCTGCGGCCGAGAAGATAGGAGATGATCACCATGGCCCCGTAGCAGGCCAGGTGCGCCCATGCCGCCCCGACGTACCCGTATCTCGGCACCAGCCACAGCAGCAGCGTGACCGTGATGCCGGCGCCCGCCAGGGACACCCAGGCACCCGTCAGGGTGCGGTCGGTGAGCTTGTACCAGATCGATAGATTCACGTAGATGCCCAGCAGCAGGTTCGCCAGCAGCAGGATGGGCACGACGTGCAGACCCTCCCGGTAGGGCGCGCCCACGAAGTACTGGAACAGGTCCATGTACAGGGTGACCAGGAGGAAGATGAAGACGCAGAAGATGAGGAACCAGTTGAGCACCAGGGCGTAGATCCGACGCGCATCGGCCTGCCTCGCGTAGGCGAAGAAGAAGGGCTCCCCGGCGTAGCGGAAGGCCTGGATGAAGAGCGTCATCAGGATCGAGAGCTTGTAGGAAGCCCCGTAGATGCCGAGCTGGGCCATGTTGGTCTCCGCATCGTAGGGCAGCAGATACTTTAGCGCGGCACGGTCGAGCATCTCGTTGACGATGCCGGCCAGACCGATGACCACCATCGGCAGCGAGTAACGGATCAGGCGCCGGAACAGCCCGCCGTCGAAGCCCGCGGCGGCGCCCCGCAGCTCCGGGGTCAGCAGCGCCAGCTTAAGCGCGCTGGAGGCAAGGTTGGCGAGGAACACGTAGCCCACCCCGATACTCGGGTCCCACAGCCGTCCGAGCAGGGACTGGGGGTCTGCCTCGTACGCCTGCCGGCACAGCACGATGAAGAACAGGTTGAGACCGATGTTGACCCCGATCTCGATCAGCTTGATCAGGGCGAAGCGCAACGCCCGGTTCTCGGCCCGCAGCCGGGCGAAGGCCACCGCTCCCACCGAGTCGATCGCCAGGATGGCGGCCACCCACCAGATATACTCCGGGTGCGCGGCGTGACGCAGGACCTCGGCGATCGGCTCACGGAGCAGGTAGGCGGCGAGGAAAAAGGCGCCATTGACCAGGATCAGAAAGCGAATAACGGTGGCGAACACCGTCTCCGCGGGCCATTCCCCCCCCTCGCGAAACCGGAAGTAGCCGGTCTCCAGCCCGAAGGCCAGCAGCACCGCGAGGAAACCCATGTAGGCGTAGAACTCGGCCACCACGCCGTAGTCAGCGGGCACGAAGGTATAGGTGTACAGCGGGACCAGCAGGTAGTTGAGAAAACGCCCGAGGACGCTGCTGACGCCGTAGACCGCGGTCTGGGATGCGAGTCGTCTGATCGGGTTCAAGGTCGGGATGGCGGGTGCTCGCGGACGGGTGGTGCCAGCCGCTATTCTAACCCCCTGCGAGCAGGACCGACGGGCGGACCGAGGGTCGAAGCCGCCGTTGCCGTGCAGCGCGCTCGCGCAACGTCGATGGGTGAGAGAATGCCGGCTAACCGAGCTCGAAACCCTGCAATCCGGCGACCGAGGAGGCTGAACATGAGGCGAGAGAGCACGCGAGGGTATCTCCGGTCGATGTCCATCCCGTTCCTGGCGGGCTGCGTCGCAGGCGCGGTCCGGGCGGACGTGAGCACCGACCAGGACGCGGAAACCGGTCTCCGGTCATGGACGTGGTCGCACCAGGGCGTCTCCATCGAGCTGGTGCAGCGCCTGCCGGACCAAACCCGCGCCTTCTTCCTCGGTCGCGGCTTCAGCGCGGAGGACGCCGACCGGATAGGCCGCGCCTGCGTATTCCAGACCATCTTCCGCAACGGCGGCGCGCAGGCCGTCGAGTACGACCTCGGCGACTGGTCGCTCGGTCATGGAAGCGAGCGCAGCGCGCTCCGCACCCGCGAGGTCTGGGACCGGGAATGGGAGAGCCAGGGCATCGACCAGCCCGCCCGCATCGCCTTCCGCTGGTCTCTGCTGCCGACCGTGCAGCGTTTCGAGCCCGGTGACTACAACTGGGGCATGACCAGTTTCGGTCTCCCGCCGGGCGCGCGGTTCGACCTGTCGCTGGTCATGGAGATCGGCGGTGAGCGGGTGACGGGCGAGATCCCCGCGGTGGTGTGCGCCGCCGACCGCTGAGGACCAAGCACGCCCGGACGCTTTGGTCTCACGGGGACAGGTCCCCGTCGCCTGCTCGCAAAGCGATGAGCAGGCAGGCGCGCCCAGATCGCCCGCATCCGCTCGCGGCTTCAGGTCTCCCCAAGCGCCCTGGAGGCCACCTCGAAGAGGTCCCGCGAGAGCTCCTCCACATCCAGGATCTGCTGCAGCTCGGCTCGCATCAGTGCCTGGCGGTCCGGGTCGAAGCGCCGCCACTGGACCAGGCTCTGGAGCAGGCGGGACGCGATTTGCGGGTTGAGCGGGTCGAGCTCCAACACGCGCTCGCGCAGGAAGCGATAACCCGCGCCGTCCGCGGCGTGGAAGTGCACCGGATTGCCCATGCAGAAGGCCCCCACCAGGCTTCGCACCCGGTTGGGGTTGGTCAGCATGAAGTCGGGGTGCGCCAGCAGCCGACGGACCCGATCCGGGGTGTCCTCGCGCTTCCCGGTGGCCTGGATGGCGAACCATTTGTCGAGCACCAGCTGGTCTCCGCGCCACTCATCGTAGAACGTTGCGAGCGCGGCCTCCCCCGCCTCGCCGCCGGCATTCGCGAGCAGGCGCAGGGCCGCGATCACGTCGGTCATGTTCCGCCCCGCCTCGAACTGGGCGCTGCAGAGCGCGCGCGCCTGTGTGTCCGCCCCCTGCATCAGATAGTCCAGGCAGAGATTCTTGAGCGCACGCCGACCGATTGCCTCCGGCGTCAGCTGGTACGGACCGTCATCGCGGCATTTCTCGTACAACGCCAGCAGGTCGTGGCGCAGCGCGTTCGCGATGCGCGCCTTGAGCGCCTCTCGGGCACGGTGTATGCCGACCACGTCGACGGTTGCCATCTGGTCCCCGAGATAGGTCTCCGAGGGCAGGCTGAGGACCTCCGCGCGCAGCGCAGGGTCCACTGAGCCATCGGTCAGCGCACGCCGGAAGGCATCGAGGAACCCCTCCGGTACGGGAGTCGCGGGGTCGGCCACCAGCGCGAGCAGGAGGCGCTCGGCCAGTTTCTGCGCCGCGTCCCAGCGGTTGAACCCATCGCTGTCGTGGGCCATGAGGAACATGAGATCCTCGTCGCTGTAGTCGACATGCAGCTTGACCGGCGCCGAAAAGCCCCGCAGCAGGGACGGGATGGGACGGGACGGCACATCGACGAAATGGAACTCTTGCTCCGCCGCACACAGCTCCAGCACCCGCGTTCCGGGTGCCCGTGCCTGCTCCTCGCCCGCGAGGCGCAAGGCGAGGTCGTTTCCGCTCTCGTCCAGCAGACCCACGGCCAACGGCACATGCAGCGGCTGCTTGACGCTCTGCCCGGGCGTGGGAGGCGTCTGCTGCCGCACCGTCAGGACGTAGGTCCGGTCCGCCGCGCGGTAGTCTCCCCGCGCGCTGACCTCGGGGGTGCCGGCCTGGCTGTACCAGCGCCGAAACTGGGTCAGGTCGCGTCCGCTCGCGTCCTCCATGCAGCGCACGAAGTCCTCGGTCGTCACCGCCTGACCGTCGTGGCGCTCGAAGTAGAGATCCGTCGCTTTGCGGAACTGCTCGGGACCCAGGAGGTTGGCCTGCATCCGCACCACCTCCGCTCCCTTCTCGTAGACCGTGGCGGTGTAGAAGTTATTGATCTCGATGTAGGAATCCGGCCGGACGGGATGCGCCAGCGGCCCCGCGTCCTCCGCGAACTGACGCGCGCGCAGCACGCGCACGTCCTCGATGCGCTTGACCTCGCGGGAGCCCATGTCGGCGGAGAACTCCTGATCGCGAAAGACGGTGAACCCCTCCTTGAGGCTGAGCTGGAACCAATCGCGGCAGGTGATGCGGTTGCCGGTCCAGTTGTGGAAGTACTCGTGGGCGATCACCCCCTCGATGCCCTGGAAGTCGGCGTCCGTCGCCGTGTCCGGGCGGGCCAGCACGTATTTGGCGTTGAAGATGTTCAGTCCCTTGTTCTCCATCGCCCCCATGTTGAAGTGACTGACGGCGACGATGTTGTAGACGTCCAGATCGTACTCGCGGCCGTACCTCTCCTCGTCCCAGGCCATCGCCTTCTTCAGCGAGCCCATGGCATGGTCGCACTTGTCGAGGTTTTCCGGCTCGACGTAGATATTGAGCGAGACCTCGCGACCAGAGACGGTGCGATAGCTGTCACGCACGGCCTCGAGACGCCCCGCGACCAAGGCGAACAGGTAGCTCGGCTTCGGGAAGGGATCTTCCCAGCGAACCAGGTGGCGACCGTCGGGCAGCTCGCGGCGCTCGCCGGGGTTCCCGTTCGACAGCAGAACCGGGTAACGTGCCTTGTCCGCCACCAGGGTGGTGCTGAAACGCGCCATCACGTCGGGACGGTCGAGAAAGAAGGTGATGCGCCTGAAACCCTCCGCCTCGCACTGGGTGCACAGCATGTCGCCCGACCGATACAGCCCCTCCAGGGCGGTGTTGAGCCCAGGGTGGATGCGTACCCGGGTTTCCAGCCGGAAACGGTCCGGCACCCGGTGCAGCAATAGGGAATCTGCGTCGAGACGGTAATCACTGGGGACGAGCTCGCGCCCGTCGATGGCGATGCGTTCCAGCTCGAGCTGCTCGCCGTCGAGCCGCAGATCGCCGTCACCCCGAACCGCGGCGGGATTGCGGCGAAGCGCCAGGCTCGCGGTGACGACGGTCGCCTCGACGTCCAGCTCGAAGCTCAATTCGGCTCGGTCGATGAGGTACTCCGGCTGCCGGTAGTCCTTGAGATGGACGGCGTCAGGGACGTTGCGATACATGACATACCTCAGGAATTCGCTGAGTAGGTGGCGATCCGGTGGCGGGCGCTTGCAAGGGGCTCCCGGTTCGGGTTTTATTCCGGGCGTAAGGACCGATTTTCAACACTTCACCGAACCGGCGCGGGCGGCGGACCCGCCCTTGCAAGCGCCGGAGGCCAGCAGCAGCGGGGCTCGACCATGCCGAAAGTAGTGATGTATACGACCATGATCTGCCCATACTGCATGCGGGCGAAGCACCTGCTGCAGCGCAAGGGCGTCGAGTTCGAGGAGATTCGGATCGACGGCGATCATGAGCAGATGCGCATCATGCTGGAACGCAGCAGGAGGCACACGGTGCCCCAGATCTTCATCGACGAGCTCCACGTCGGCGGCTACGACGACCTGGCAGTGCTCGAGGCTCGCGGCGAGCTCGACGCCCTGCTTGGACAATGATCCCGGGAGATGCAACCGACCGCGAGGCGGTGCGCCTGGACAAGTGGCTCTGGGCCGCGCGCTTCTTCAAGACACGCCAGCTCGCGATCGAGGCCATCAACGGCGGCAAGGTGCATCTCAACGGCCAGCGCACCAAGCCCGGGAAAACCGTCCACCCGGGCACCCGCCTGACCATTCACAAGGGATCGCTCGAATGGGAGCTGGTGGTCAGGGCGGTGTCCACCCAGCGGCGCCCCGCGTCCGAGGCGGTGCTGCTCTACGAGGAGACCGAGGCGAGCCACCTGCGGCGACAGGAATTGGTGCGCGAGCGCCGGGAGCGAGGCGGCGACGCCCGCGGCGCCAGCCGCAAGCCGGACAAGCGCGACCGGCGCATGATCCATCGTTTCACCCGAACCGGCGACGCCTGATCGCGAGGCCATCGACGCATGGACAACGAGATCTTGCGCCGCACCTACCGCGACATCAACGAGCGCTTCTGCCCGTACGAGAAGAGCATCCTGACCGATCATTGCCAATGCTCCCGTGCCCGGCGCTTTCTGATCGCCGAGCGCGAGGGCATCAACTGCAACTCGGATGCGGCCCAGCAGCGCTGCATCGAGCTGATCGAGCTGATGCGCCAACAGGCCAGGTTCGCGCTGAAATCCACCGACGAGCAGGCCGCGCTGCCCCACGCCAAGGCCATGCGCATCCAGGTCGGCGGTCTACGCGGCCTGCACGCGGCCCTCTACCCCGAGGATCCGGTGCCAACCAAGATCGAGGACATCGTGGACCTGATCGAGGCGTCCGTCGCGCGCTTCGGCGCGCTCGCGAGGCTGCCCTTCCAACCGATCATCCAGCAGATCTCCGCCTTCAAGGGCCGACGGCGCTTGCGCAGCCCGCGCTGAGCCAAAGTCCGTGGGTCAGCCCCCCGGCGGGGTCTTCCCGGTGAGGGTCGCGATCGCCTCCAGCACGGGTTGCACGACCGGCTGGATCTTTCGGCGCATGAGGCTGCCGATGGCGGTCGTGTCGCGCAGCACCGGGCGCAAGGCACCGTAGCCGAGTCCGGAGAGAAGACGCATGGCCCTGATCTCGGGACCCAGATCGGTCGCGGCGGCGAGGCAGGCCCGCGCATCCTCATGCCCCTGGTCGAGCTCGGCATACGCCGCCGCGTCGGACAGGAGCGCGTCCAGGTCCAGGTCCGGGTCCCCCGTCGGGCGCAACGGGACGAAGTAGCCGCGCAACACCTCGAAGGCGCTCTGCAACCACGTCCTGGGTCGGCGGCTTCGCCAGGACCTTCGCCACGGTCGCCAGGAAGGTCTGCCCCGGCGAGGCCAGCACCCGGCACAGCAACAAGGCACACGGATTGCCGAGCCCCATCAATCCGGCGAGCGCCTCGGCTCGGGCAGCCGCATCGCTCCGGGCGGCCAGGGGCTCCGGGAGATCGTCCGGCGCCCCATACAGGAAGCCCACCAGATACGCCTGCTTGCGGGCCGACTTTTTCCACAGCTCCAGCCTCATGGTCTCGCCGATCAGTCCCGGCTGAAGCACGAGACGCACGGACTCGGCCATCTTCTCGGTCTCGGTCTCGAACGGCAGGTGCTCGACCAGGTAGCGGGCCAGCACCTTGCCCATTTGCCCCTCGACGACCGCCCGGTTGTTGAGCATGCGGCGGGCGTTCTCGGCGTCTTCCATGGCCCACCAGGCGCGGCGCGCCAGCTCGTCGGTGAGACCGGGAGAGCAGACCGCCGCGACCACGGCCTCCGGTTCGCCGAGCAGAAGCAGTTGCTCCAGGCTCTCGTCGCGCATCTGCCCCATGCGCGTCCAGCGCCTGAGATACACGGGGTAGCCGCCGGGGGAGCCCAGGACATGGCCGGAGATGAGCTCCCGCACCGCCCGGACATACTGCTCGGCGCGGGCGGTCGGATTCAGCTGCACCTTCGCCTCCCCCCGTTCCGACAGCCCGTAGACGACCATCCTGGACTCGTCGATACGAACCGCCTGAGGCTTGTTCGCAAGCAGAACATTGAGGCGAAAGCTGTCTTCGCTGGAGAGCTCGATCATGGGGACAAACCGCTCAGGACGCCCGATTGGCCTGAATGGGAAGACAGCGGTCCCGCGCCCGCGACCTCGGGCGCGAGGCCGGGACTCGGATATGTCTAGGCCATCCGAGTGGGCGCCGATGACTCGCCGGACGCAGGCCCCGCGTCAGGATTCCGTCGGCGGCGTGAAATCCGCATCCTTCGGGTTGAGGAAGATGAAATGGTACTGCCCGGGCTCGATCTCGACATAATCCATGGTCGCATCGTCGAGCAGGGGTACGTGCTCGGGCGCCATGACGATGTCGATCCCCTCCGAGGTCAGCTGGATATCGTCCTCCGATACGTCGTCGAATCCCATCCGGTAATCGATCGAGCCATCGGCTTGCTGTTGCGCGGCGAGCCGAAGCGGCAGACCCTCGGTCCCGCCTTGCTTCGCCGCGCTGAGCACCTGTTCGGCCGCGGCCGCAGTCACTTTGAACATGCTTGTCCTACCTTCTCTCCACGAGAATTGATCGTTGCCTGCAATCTAGCGTTTTAGTGTCCGCAAAGCCGGCGTCGGCCGCAAGTCGAGTGGCCTCCGCGGCGTCCAGACCGACGGACTCCCGGTCGCTGCGACCGGCGCCGATTCAGGCCCTACATGCCCGCACATGGGCGACAAATCGCCTTGTCCACCCGACGCCCCCAACGTCCCGGAGATGACAGTAAGAGGCAACCAGATTCTTGTGTACGACCGCGTCGTGGACACCGTCGATCCCGCTCCCGCGCAGCACCTGGTATCCGTAGACCCAGTCCGGTCCCGGGTCCACCAGCGCCGAGTGATGGAACTCATGGGCCCTGATCTCCGTCGGCGAGTCCGGCAGACGCGGCCACGGGAACGCATCGGTCTCGCGCAGCCGGACGTACCCTCGACCCTGGGATTGCTCGTGCATGAGCACCTCCGCGTCGAGCACACCGCACATGGGGCTCTGTCGATCGCCCCAACGAATGCTTCGGCAGAGATACATGAGGCCGCCGCACTCCGCGTAGGTGGGACCGCCGGACGCCACGAACTCCCGGACCGCCGCCCGCATCGGCCCGTTGGCCTCCAGCTCGCGCATGCGGAACTCGGGGAATCCGCCGCCGATGAACAGGCCGTCGACCGCGGGCAAGCAGGCGTCCCGGACCGGGCTGAACTCCACCAGCTCCGCCCCGGCCGCGCGCAGCGCCCCCAGGTCGTCGGGATAGTAGAAGCCGAAGGCATCGTCCCGGGCGATGCCGATGCGCACCGTTGCGCCCGAAACGGTCGCCACCTTCCGGGCGGCTGGGACGACCGGAGCCGGAACCCGGCTCGCAATCTCGACCAATCGCCCGATATCCACTTGCGCCGCGACCAGGGTACGGATGCGCTCGATCAGCGCATCGGCCTGCTCTGCCTCGTTGCAGGGCATCAACCCCAGGTGCCGCTCGCTGATGCGCATGTCCGGATTGCGATGGATGGCGCCGACCACGGGCAAGTCGGTATAGTGCTCCACCGCCCGACGCAGATTGGTCTCGTGGCGCGCGCCCCCTACCTGATTGAAAATAATGGCCGCGAGATCGAGATCGGAGTCGAAGGCCTGGTAGCCGAGCAGCAGCGGGACCACGCCCCGAGTCATGCCCTGCACATCCACCACCAGAACCACGGGCGCGCCCAGCAGTTTCGCCAGCGCCGCGTTGCTGTTGTTCCCCTCCAGGTCCACCGAGTCGAACAGGCCCACGTTACCCTCGATCAGGCCGATGTCGGCACCCGCTAGGGTTCTCGCGAAGTCGTCCTGGATCTCTCCCCGGGACATGGTGTTGAAGTCCAGGTTGAGGCAATCGCGGCCGGCGGCCTGCGTGAGCCACAGGGGATCGATGTAGTCCGGCCCCTTCTTGAAGGGCTGGACCCGCAGACCGACCCCGCGCATCGCCCGGCAGAGCCCGATCGCGATCGTCGTCTTGCCCGAGGACTTGTGGGCAGCGGAGATGTAAAGGTGAGCCATGGGGACTCTTTGCGCCAGAACCGGTGGGAGCGGAATTCCCCGCTGACCGATGGCTAAGAAAGGCTGGGGGCGACGCCGCAGGCGCCACCCCCGATGATCTCAGAGACCCGAACGGTCAGGCCTGAGCCGCCGCGTGGGGATCGACTGCTTTGTCGTCCAGCGATTCCGGCAGGAACTGCAGCATCCGGATGCCCACGGCGGTGATCAGCATCGCCACCGCGACCCCGCCGAGGCCGAGCAGGATCTCCGGCAGGCTTGGGCTGTAGCTGGCGATCGCGCCGCCCACCCCGTCGTAGAAGCCCGACGCGAGTATGGTCTTGTCCGGGAAGAGCTGCATCGGGTACGCCTGACCGCCGATGATGATGACGTACATGCTGGCAAGGCCGCCAACCACCACCAATCCGCAGGCGGAGGCGACCCAGGCCTTGTCCGCGCCGAGGACCGGGTGAAAGAAGATGCCCAAGGGGATCAGCAGACCGATCAGCATCCAGCCGAGCCAGAACACCAGCGTGTACACCCCGCCGCTGACGAGGTAGAAGGACACCAGATCGTAGTTCTTGGCGCCGTACAGCTTGGTCAGGAAATACACCAGCACGAAGAACAGGACCGACCCGATAAAGATCCCCATCAGGCCCTTGAGCTTCGTCATCATCGCATCGCCGATCGGCCGATCATCCTGATCGAAGGCAAACATGAGCACCAGCATGAAGATGGCCAGTCCGTAAAGGAAGGACATGGCGATGAACATGGGCGCGAGGATGGCGGTGTCGAAGGCCTGCCGGGCGACGATGAACCCGAAGATGGAGCCCGTACCGGTCGTCAGCATCAGGCGCCAGACGAAGGCCACGAAGCCGGCCGGCTTGCTATAGGCATTGCCCTTGCGCTCGGCCATCGTCCACAGGTACGCGATCACGATGGCCATGAAGCCGGTGTACAGGAAGATGTTCCACGCAAAGATCGAGCGGAAGTTGTAGTGGGTCATGGCGACCACCAGCCGCTCCGGCCGCCCCAGGTCGAGCACCAGCACCATCAAGCCGCCCGCGAGAAGCGCCACCGCCAGCAGGCCGGACAGGCGGCCGAGCGGCTTGTACGGGGTCTTGCCAAACACGGTGCCGATGGACGCGACGTTGAGCGCCCCGGACGCGGCGACGATCAGGAACACCGCGAAGACGTGCGGCATCCCCCACAGCACCTGGTTGGTCATCCCGGTCACCCAGTGACCCTCGTGCTCCATGTAGAGGAAGGCCAGCCCTCCCAGGCCGGCGACGGCCGCCAGGATCGCGAGCAGACCCCAGTACCGCTGAGGGGTCAATCTCCATTCCCGATAGACGATTCTTTTCATGACAGCATCTCCAGCCGGCGTCAGACGCCCGAGTAACGAACGCCCGTGTTGAGGGCGAGATCCTCGCGGATCTGGCGGCTCGGCAGTGCCTCAAGCGCTTTCACCAAGGGGCTTTCGGGATCTTTGAGATCGCCAAACAAGATGGCGTTGTGACCCTCAGCGGCGCAGGCGTCCACGCACGCGGTCGATGGCACCCCGTTGTCCCGGCGGTGCACGCAAAGATTGCAGCTTTCGACGCATCCCTTGCCGCGGGGCGCGAGCGTCAGCTTCTCTTCCACCGCCGCGTGGATGAAGGAACGGGCCTTGTAGGGACAGGCCATCATGCAGTAGCGACAGCCGATGCAGGTGTGGCGATCCACCATCACGATGCCGTCCGCGCGCTTGAACGAGGCCCCGGTCGGGCAGACGTCGACGCAGGGAGGGTGCTCGCAATGCTGGCACATGATCGGAAGGTTCGAAGCCCGGCCGGTCAGGTTGTCCTGGACCCTGACCTTGCGGATCCACTTCGCCACCTGCCGGTCCCACTTCGCCTCGTCCGCGCCTTCGGGCATTTGCTGCAGATTGAGGCCGTTCTCCTGGTTGCAGGCCGTGACGCACGCATCGCAGCCATCGGCGCACTTGGCGGTATCGATCAGCATGCCGTAGCGCACGTCGCTGGTGACCGGCTCCGAGCGCGGCTGGGCGTTCGCGATGGTGTGGAGCACTACGCCAGGCGCAACGGTCACGGCCGCGATGCCGGCGGCGGCGCCGACGAAGGAGCGGCGGTCTCGATCGATCTTCTCGCTGGGATTGTTCATGGTCAGTCGCCTTTCCCCAGGACTTCAGTCTGCGGGCCCTGAACGCCGGACGTAGTCAACGCCAGCGGCGGATGCCAGTCCAAGCGGCCCTGCGCAAGCGCGGCAGCCGCCTCGGCATCGGTGTAGGCCGGAACCGTTGCGTGGCAATCGAAGCAGTTCAGCCTCACCGCCACGAACGCGTGACAGGCGCTACAGAACTGGCCGTCGGAATCGACCGGAACCGGGAGACTATCCGGTCCGGTACTCACGTGGCAGTCGATGCAACCGGCAAGGCTGTGCTTGGTCGAGCGGATGCCGTTGTGCACCGTCTCGTCGCGCTGGTGCTTGATCACCTCCATGTGATTGCGGCGCATGAACTCGGTGGGTTCCACACAGCTCTCGAGCTTGGCAGCCTTGGACCCCGCTACCACGTAGCTGTCGCCAGCGGCCTGCGCGGCCGAGGCGAAAAGCGCCCCGGCCAGGCCGATGGAGATGAGGCTGCCTGTTACAACGGCGTTGGCCATCGTCATCTCCCGGTTGAGTTACTCGCCTAGCCCCATCTTGATGTAGCCAGTGGGGCATACGTCGGAACAGATGTGGCAGCCGATGCACTTGGCGTAATCGGTGTCCACGTAGCGTCCGGTGGTGTTCTCGCCCTTTTTCACCCGGAATACCGCATCCTGCGGGCAGAAGATGACGCAGTTGTCGCACTCGAAGCACATGCCGCAGCTCATGCAGCGCTTGGCCTCGTCGATGGCCTCCGCCTCGGACAGACCGATGATTCGTTCCTTGAAGTGGCCCAGCACGTCATCCGCGGACGGAACCTCCTCCTTGCGGAGGTTACGGGCGTGGAATTTGAAATGCCCCAGGAAGAGCTCGTCGTGGGGAATGATCTCCGCGCCGGAGCGGTCCTCGTAGTTGTGGATCGCCCAGTTCCCATCTGCGGTGCCGCGCAGATCGCCCTGCGCCTCGACGCTGAACTGCTGCGGCGCCAGGTGCGCCTCTTCCATCTTTTTGAGCAAGTCGAAGTGGTGCACGTCCACCTTCGGGCGGCGTTTGTGCTGCGCCTGACGCAAATACTCGTCGATGGAGTCCGCGGCGATCGAGGCCTGGCCGATCGCGGTGGTCAGCAGATGCGGACGGATGATGTCTCCGGCCACGAAGTGGCCCGGCTTGTCCGGCACCTGGTAGAACTTGTCCGCGTTCATCAGGCCGCGACCGTTGTCGAAGTCCTCGAGACCCGTCATGTCGCCGCCCTGTCCGATAGCGGCCACGATCAGGTCCGCGTCGAGCACACGCTCGGTGCCCTCGACCGGGACCGGCTTCATGCCATCCATCGTGCAGTCACAAACCTTGAGGCCCTTGGCGCGGCCGTCGTCGCCCAACAGGACCTCCGTTGGCATGACACCGTCGAGGATGGTGACACCCTCGGTCAGCGCGTCGTGCACTTCGTGCTCAGCGGCCATCATTTTGGCGCGGTGAAACAGAGACGTCAGGGTGACTTCGGCGCCCTGCGCCGCAGCAGTCACGGCCGTGTCGTGGGCCACGTAGCCGTCGTGGATGATGGTCTCAGGCAGATCGGTGGGTTTGGTGTGCTGAATGTGGCCGATACGGCGCGCGACCGAGACCACGTCGATCGAGGTGTCGCCACCGCCGATGCAGACCACCTTTTCGGCCGTGACCTTCATGCGGCCCTCGTTGAAGGCCTTAAGGAAAGCGACGCCGGAGACGCAGTTCGGGGTGCCTTCCCAGCCGGGAACGGGCAGTCCGCGGCCGCTCTGACAACCGATGCCCCACAGGATTGCGTCGTAGTCGCGCTCGAGGTCCGCCACCGAGACGTCACTGCCGACCTTGGTCTTGAGTTTGACCTCGACGCCCATGTCGATGATGCGCTGGATCTCGCTGTCGAGCTTGTCGCGAGGCACGCGATAGCCGGGAATGCCGAACTTGAACATCCCACCGAGCGCGTCATTGGCCTCGAAGACGGTGCAGCCATGCCCCTTCCGGCGCAGCTGGTAGGCCGCAGCCAGCCCGGCCGGGCCTCCGCCGACGATGGCCACCTTCTTTCCGGTGTCCGGACCCGCCTGGAAGCCCAGGCCCTTCTCAATGGCGGTGTCGCCGATGTACTGCTCTACCGAGTTGATCCCGACGAAGTCTTCCAGCTCGTTGCGATTACAGCCGTCCTGGCAGGGCGCCGGGCACACGCGACCCATCATCGAGGGGAAGGGGTTGGCGTCCGTGGAACGGCGGAAGGCATACTCCTGCCAGTCCATGCCCTCCGGCGGCAGCTCCTGCTGGCGGACGATGGCGAGCCAGCCGCGGATGTCCTCGCCGGACGGACAGCTGCCCTGGCAGGGAGGCGTCTTGTGCACATAAGTCGGGCACTTATGGGAGGTGTCCTGAACAAAGATTTGCTCGGTCAGTTTGTCCCAGGTGTGGTCGCCGTCCTTGTAACGGCGCCAAGAGATTTTGGTCTTCATTTCGTCGCTGGAAGTCGCCATCAATCGTTCTCCTTACCAGTGGAACCCTAAGTTCTGGTGAATCTAGGACCGGGCGCTGCCATCGAGTCGCGGCCCCAAATCGAAATGTCACACGTTCAAGCCGCGTCTTCGGCCTCGTCGTCGTCCGTCTCCTGACCGGTCAGGACAATCGCGTTGGACACCAGCTGGTGCACGCTCACGATCTGGTCCATCTCCATGCCATAGAACGGAAGCACCTTGGAGAACTGGCTCTTGCAGATGGCGCAGATTGCGGCCATATGCGTCACGCCCTTCTCCTGCATCACATTGTTGAGCGCCTCGACCCGCGGCTTGGCGCCCTTGACCCGAAGCTCCATCAGATCGTCGGTGAGGAGCCCGCCTCCGCCGCCGCAGCAGAAGGTGCGCTCGCGGATGGTCTCCTCGTCCATATCGAAGTAGTTGTTGCAGGTGGCCCTGATGATGGCCCGCGGGATGTCGAACTGCCCCCCTGGGTTGTCGCCCATGCGCGAGGCGCGCGCCACGTTGCATGAGTCGTGATAGGTCAGGACCATGTCGTCGTTCTGCGACTTGTCGAACTTGAGCTTGCCCTGCTGCATCAAGTCGTAGGTGAACTCGCAGATGTGCTGCGGCACCGGGTAACGGGGATCGAGAAAGTCCCACGGCCCGGCCAGGGTATTGAGGAAGCTGTAGGCGACGCGCCAGGCGTGTCCGCACTCGCCGAAGACGATGCGCTTGACCTTGAGGTCGATCGCCGCCTTGCGGATGCGCTGCGCGACCCTGCGCATGTTCTCGTAGGAGCCGATGAACATGCCGAAGTTCGCGGCCTCCGAGGCATAGGAGCTCAGGGTCCAGGAGACGCCCGCCTCGTGGAACACCTTCCCGTAGCCGATGAGACCGTCCACGTGGGGCTCGGCGAAGAAGTCCGCGGACGGCGTCACCAGCAGGATCTCGGCCCCTTCCTCGTCTACCGGGTATTTGACCTCGACGCCCGTGTCATCGAGCACGTCCTCTTCGAGCCCCTCGAGGGTGTCCACCAGGGCCGGCCCGGGCAGACCCAGGTTATTCCCGATCTTGTAGACCTTGCCGATGATCTCGTTGCAGTATTTCTGGCCCACGCCGATGCTGTCCATGATCTCGCGCGCCGCCATGGAAATCTCGGCGGTATCGATGCCGTAAGGGCAGAAGACCGAGCAGCGCCGGCACTGGGAGCATTGGTGGAAATAGCTGTACCACTCGTCCAGGACTTCCTTCGTGAAGTCCGACGCGCCCACCAGCTTGGGGAACCACTTGCCCGCCAGGGTGAAGTAACGGCGGTAGACCTTGCGCATCAGGTCCTGACGCCCGACCGGCATGTTCTTGGGGTCCTGCGTGCCCAGATAGTAGTGGCACTTGTCGGTGCACGAGCCGCACTTGACGCAGGAGTCGAGATAGACCCGGAGAGAGCGGTATTTACCCAATAGCTCTCCCATCTTGTCGATGGCCTTCTCTTCCCAACCGTCCACCAGATCGCCGGGGAAGCCCAGCGGCTCCTGGTGCTCGGGCTTGGCCACGAAGGGACTCGAATGGGACATGGTGCCCGACTCGACCGCCGGAATTTCGGCGTACTGCTTGAGCTCGGGAACTTTGAAATCTGCCTTTGCCATGATTCGACCTCGGAAGCTGGGCCGCGGCTGGTTGAGCCTGACGTCTTACTGCTGTTCCAGTTGCTTCGCCCAGGCGGCGACGTGACGCCTCTCGCGCGGGTTGTCCGCCTGATTGCGGGATGGGCTGAAAAAGAGCCCCGGGGCATGCAGCAGCTTGCTGAACGGGAAGACGATCATGAGCCCCGCCACGAGCAGCAGATGCAGCAGAAGCAGAGGATCAGCCGGCAGAGGGGCCGGACTGAAAGTCAACAAGCCGCGGAAGAAAAGCTTGACGCCGATCACGTCGGTATGGACGAGGAACGTCATCCCCAGGCCGCTGAGGCCGATCAGAATAAGAAGCGCGAGAATCAGATGGTCCGAGGGCCCCGTGATGTAACGCACCCGGTCGACCAACATGCGCCGTGCCCACAGGCCCGCAAGGCCCACCACCATGGCCATGCCGCCGTAAATGCCGAATGGCTGAACCAACTCGATCGGCAACCAGACCGGATCGATGAAATAGCGCAGGTGGCGCAGGGTGACCAGAAACAGCCCGAAATGGAACACCCAGCCGAAGATCCATATCCACTTGTTGCCCTTGAAAAGGCTCTCGAAGAACACGACTTCCCGCACCATGCGCAGCGCCACCCCCGCCTCGGTGACGGGCGCGGGCGTGGTGGGGATCTTGAGCGGCGCGGGGGTGCGGGCGTACTGAACGATCTTGCGGATCAGGCCTGCCAAGAGAACCGCCGCGGCGAAGTAGAACAACGAAGCGTAAACAACCGTCAGAAACGACATCTTCCCGCTACCTTCAGTGGATTCAGCACAGTTGCGAGGGGACTGCCGCCGCCGGGCTCACGATGGTGCGATCGCTTCGCCAGTCGACGGCCGACTCCCGCCCGCTGCCGCGGGCACCGGCTTCCGCTGCCTATCGGCGGCATTCCCGATGACGCGCGGCCATCGGAAACGCAGCTGGTACCTTGCGGTCGCGATCAGACGCAGCCGGTCGGCTTCGGCAGACCTGCATAGCGGCACGCCTGCTTGGCAGGACCATAGGGGAACAGGCCATAGAGATACTTGCTGTTGCCCTTGTCCTTGCCCATTTTCTTGCCGACCGCCTTGGTCAGAACCCGCACCGCGGGGGCAATCTGGTACTCCTCGTAGTACTCGCGCAGGAACTTGATGATGTCCCAGTGCTCGTCGGTCAGAACCAGATCGTCTTCCTTCGCCATGACCTCCGCGACGCCCTCTTCCCACTCCTGGATGTTGGTGAGGTAACCCTCTTCGTCGGTCTCGTAGGTCTTACCGTTGACTTCGATAGGCATGATGACTCTCCTCTCGGTTGAAGACTAATAGTTACAGCCAGGCCTGGACCTTGTCGTTTTCCGCGGCCAAATCCACGAAACCGGCATAGTCCACTACTTTGACGCCGTCGATTACGCGCGCCTCGGAGAAGCCGCGGGCGGCAAGGTCCGGACCGAGGACGTAGATCGACTGTGTGTCGAGTGCAGCCTTTACCTGCCCCTCTGCGCTCGTACCTTTCAGGACCGCGTAGACACCGTCCTCGAACAGCAGCACCGGATCCTCGCGGTTGGCGAACTTCAGGCAGGATTCCAGTGCATTGCGCTCGAACGGAGACTTGTTGACGGTATGCAGAATGCTCATCGGCCCCTCCTTCAGAAGCTGAAGATCACGTCGGACTCTTCCATAAGCTCGGAAACGCGGGCGGCGTCCACCACCTCGACGATGTTCTCGATCTCCTCCTCGGTTTCCCAGTCCTCCCACGCGATCTGGACCAGGTCGTCCTGGGTCAGGCCGCGGGAATCCAAGGAATCCTTGTCGACATAGATGCTCTTGACCTCGTAGTCGCCCAGGGTCCGATAAGTGGGCGAGAAGTTCTTCATGCCGATACCGGCCGTGTCCTGCCCCTTCGTGAGCTGGTACACACCGTCGTCGACGAACATCAGCCTGACTTCCTGATCGAAAGCGGCACCGATCAGGACAACCTCGAGGGACTCCCAGGCGTAGATGGTGCCATAGGGGGCCTTGCGGTTGAGGTACAGAAATTTCTTCACGACTTCAGACATGACGTACCCCCTTGTTTAATCCCCGAAGACGACGAGACGGTCCGACTGGATGGCCGCCTCGACCAGCTGCCCGAGCCCGGAGATGCGGAACTTGGGGTGGATGTTGGTGGCATCCTTACCGTTGCGCTGGGCTTCGCCTTCGTCCACCACCCCGCGGCGCTGGGCCGCGGCGACGCAGACCACCATGTCGAGGTCATGCTTCTCGGCCAGCTCGGCCCAACGGTTGACGATGTGCCGGTCGTCCTGCGGCGGCGTGGTCAGCCGCGTCGAGTTGTTGACCCCGTCGTGGTAGAAGAAGACGCGAAATACCTCGTGCCCCTTCTCCAGGGCAGCCTTCGTGAAGAAGTACGCCGAGTCGGACGCCTGGTGCTGGTAGGGCCCCTCGTTGATCTGGATTGCGAACTTCATAGCGACCTCGATGTAGTTGTTCCACTCTCCCTACCCCTCTCCCGCCGGGGAGAGGGGTAGTCAGGAGTACGCGCGGCGCACTCCGGATACAACCCGCTCAGAAGCGGATGTAGTTGGAGGAGTTGAAGCTGGCACGCGCACCGCGCCAGGTATCGATGTGGTACTTGGTGAACGGCAGCTCGACCTCCTCGAAGAACCGTGGCCAACCGATACGCTCGATCCACTCGTTGACGCGCTCCCAATCCCGGGCCCCTTCCTTGTAAGCCTTGAGGATGCGCTTGACGATGGCGGTCGCCTCGGGCCAGCGCGGCGGGTTGTTCGGGATGCCGGCGGCGACCAGCTTCTGGAAGGTCGGCTTGCCACGGGCGTTGGAATGATTGCCGCCGACCCAGATCGCCAGCTTGGAGTGCTCGGCATCGTTGATCTGCATGGGCGGGCACGGCGGGAAGCAGGCGCCGCAGCAGATGCACTTTCGCTCGTCGACCTCGAGGGAGGGCTTGCCGTTGACCATGGCGGGACGAATGGCCGCCACCGGGCAGCGCGCCACGACGGACGGACGCTCGCAGACATTCGCCACCAGATCGTGGTTGATCTTCGGTGGCTTGGTGTGCTGGATATTGATGGCGATG
Organism: uncultured Gammaproteobacteria bacterium; assembly: GCA_963698495.1. GTDB lineage: Bacteria > Pseudomonadota > Gammaproteobacteria > Chromatiales > Chromatiaceae > CAVORB01. Next base: position 94,953 of record CAVORB010000023.1, read on the forward strand.
TCGCCCTGACCGCCGCAGTTGATCTGGCAGCAGGAGGTGGTGATGTGCACCCGGTTGGGCATATTGGCTTGCTTAAACTCGTCGATGAGCTCGTCCATCATCGACTTCACAACGCCCGAGGCATCGGTACCGGGAATGTCACAGTGCAGCCAGCCCTGAGTGTGGGAGATCATGGCCACCGAGTTCTGGGTGCCGCCGACGATGAAGCCGGCTTCCTCGACCGCCTTGATCAGGGGCTCCACCTTCGCCGCGTCATCGACCATGTACTCGAGGTTCGAGCGCAGGGTGAAGTGGACGAAACCGTCGGCGTACTGGTCGCCGATGTCGCACAGCTTGCGCAATGTGAAAACATCGAGGATACGCTGGGTGCCGACCTTGACGGTCCAGATTTCGTCACCACTGTAGGCGACGTGACGAAGAACACCCGGGCGCGGATGCTCGTGGTACTTCCATTGACCAAAATTCTTGCGCATCACGGGATGCAGGTACTGCCACGGGTCGGGGCATCCGGACTCGATCGGCTCACGCATTTCTGCCATCGCCTTTCCTCCAATATCTAGGCAAAACGTCGGGTTCGTTGGTCAAGGCAGGCGCGGCGCATAGCGCGCCGCACCGCCCGTCTCGGATTTACTTGCCGGCTTCGGCTTGACGCTCGAACCAGGCCTCGGCTGCCTCGTCCCAGCCATCCATCCGGATGTAGGAGCTCTGGCGCGGGTGGCTCAGCATGTTCGGCTCGGGCTCGATGCCGATGCCCTCGAGGAAGTTGGCCAGGCCGATACGCTCGATCATCTCGCCGCAGCGCTCGTGCTCCAGCCCGTTCTCCGCCCAGAAGTCGATGATCTCCTCGGCCATCTCGACCATGGACTCGTAGTCTTCCTCTGTCTCCAGCTTCTTGAAGGGGACCACCACGGTGCCCATCAGGTCGCCGATCTTGAGGGTGCGCTTACCGCCGATAAGGATCGTGACGCCCTTGTCGTCCCCAGGATGCAGGGCCTTGGGCATGACGTTCAGGCAGTGCATGCAGCGCACGCAGTCGCGGTTGTTGACGGCCAGGGTGTCGTCGTCGTTCAGGGACAAGGCCTGGGTCGGGCAACGGGTGATGACGTTGTCGATGATGTACTGGCGACCCTTGCTCTGGACGTAGTTCTTGACCTCGGCCTGGTCCACCTTCATGTCGTCGCGCCAGGTGCCGATGACGGCGAAGTCCGCGCGCTCGATGGCGTTCTGGCAGTCGTTGCCGCAACCGGAGACCTTGAACTTGAACTTGTACGGGAGGGCCGGGCGGTGAACGTCGTCGGTGAAGTTGTTCACCAGCAGGCGGTGGGCCTTCAGCTCGTTGGTGCAGGACATCTCACAACGGGCCGCGCCGACGCAGGACATGGCGGTGCGCACACAGGGGCCGGCGCCACCGAGATCCCAACCATAGTCGTTGATCTCGTCGAAGAAGTGCTGGGTGTTGGCGGTATCGGTGCCGATGAACATGATGTTGCCGGTCTGGCCATGGAAGGTTACCAGACCGGAGCCGAACTTCTCCCAGCTGTCGGCGAGCTGGCGCAGCATGGCGGTGGAATAGTGATTTCCCGCCGGCGGCTGAACGCGCAGGGTATGGAACTCCTTGGACTTGGGGAACGCCTTTCCGACCTCGGAGAAGCGGGGGATGATGCCGCCGCCGTAGCCGTAGACCGAAACCGTCCCGCCCTTCCAATAGCCCTTGCGGGTCTCGTACGAGTGCTCCAATTGACCCAGAAGATCGTTGATCTGCTCGTTGATCCGAGGCTCCGGGTGCTCGTCGCGAAGACGCTTAATGCCTGAAATGAAGCTCGGCCAGGGACCGGTCTCCAGTTGGTCGAGCATCGGGGTTTGGTGCTTGTCGATAGCCATTTGCGCTTTCTCTCCTGGTCTCTTTAAGTCGGAATGGGTTCGGATAGCCCTTTCTTGCCTCTGACCACCCGAGGCCTTGAAGACCTGCGAGGGTTGCCTCACAAAACAGTTCTTACGAAGACGCGCCCGGCGCTAGCTGCTCGTACTCCCTAGATCTCCGGGGCCAATCGCGGTTCGCTAATATACCCGCGACCTTGGTGACAACCTATTCTACCTTCGGGAGGGGTAGCCTTCGCCCTACTATCCCATTCGGGATAAGCGTTCCCAGATCGACGGCGACCCGGCAGGCCAACAAGCGCTCAGGGCCATGGCGGAAGTGGTCGGCGATGTTACGCTGCGGAGAACAGTTAGTCAACGGATTCTAATATAAACACTTCCTCATTAACGCCGCTCGTGAACAATCCATTCGACCTCACGCAGGATGACGCCTACCGGGCTTGGCGGGACCGCAAGCTGCGCGACTACCCTCCCCGCCTGGACGACCTACGGGTGGAGCTGTCGAACCCGGCAGCGCCGAGCGCGGCCGAGCTTCAGCGCATCGCCGAGTCCGTGCGGCACGCGAACCTCGCCGTGTTCGCCTGCGAGCATCCGAACGCGCTCGACAAGGACTGCCTGCTGTCCCTTGGTCGGGAGCTCGGCTTGGTCCGGCTGGATAACAACCTCTGCGCCGACGAGCGAGCAGTCAGCACCCTGCGCGTGCACCCGGAGAGCCAGGAGCGGGGCTACATCCCTTACACGAACCGGCCCCTGAGCTGGCATACCGACGGCTACTACAACCCCGCCGGGCGGCAGGTCCGGGCTTGGATTCTCTACTGCGTTCAGGATGCCGCCGAGGGCGGGGAGAACGCGCTGCTGGACCACGAGATCGCCTACATCAGACTACGCGACCAGGACCCAGAGCTGGTGCGCGCCCTGATGCACCCGGAGGCCATGACCATCCCGGCAAACGTGGCGGATGGGGACGAGCTGCGCGAGGCGAGCACAGGCCCAGTGTTCTCTGTTCGCGACGGTCACCTGCACATGCGCTACAGCGCCCGCGCACGAAATATCGCCTGGAGAAAAACCCCCGAGACGCAGGCGGCCAGGGACGCCTTGACGCGGTTGTTTTCGTCGGACTACGGCTACATATTTCGCCATAAGCTCGCTCCAGGTGAGGGATATGTGAGCAATAACCTGCTCCATAACCGAACCGGTTTCTCGATGGCTGGACACGGCGGGCCGGTCCGCACACTCCTGCGAGCACGCTATCTCGACCGCGTCGCCTCGACCCACGCACGCGGCCCATAGCCTTACGCGAGTGTTCGGAAACCCGCTCGGCATGACGCACCAGTGCGACCGCCGCGATCGTTCATCGACGCGGCGCCCGGCGAGCTTGAAGCAGCATCTACCGCGACGACGGCAACAAACATTTGGCGGCTTTGAAAACATGTTGAAACTCAGTGACATACTGGTGGCGCACAAGGAGGTGGAGACCTTCGAGGAGCTGGTCCCCATGGTTCAGGATGTCGCTCGCAGCGGCGAGCGCTTCTTCCGTATGGATGTGAAGCCCCCGTTCCCCGACACGCCGGAGAACTGGGAAGACCGGCTAGAGGCCGCCTTCAGCGGGCTTATCCGCTAACCGGGGGTCAAGTGTGAAGTACCACGACATCACAAACACGCGCCTCGCCGACACCGCCGCGGACTCCGTGAGCAATCACGGCGCGGAGCAGGCCGCGCTGGAGTCTCACCTGCAGGCACTGCAGGAACACTACGGGGAATCCCGCCGCACTGGCGCCACGATCAAGGCCCTCGCAGACCTCAAGCTGCAGATGGCTCGCACCCTGGTCGGTCTCGACCGCGGCGAAGACGCCTGGCCGCTCGCCCGGGAGTCCTTGGACACCTTCGTCGCGAGCGAAGACTACGAGTCCGCTGCCGACGCATGCGACGTGCTGTTCCAGGCTGAGCAACCGCAGTCCCTGTGCGCGCTCGGCCAAGGCATCTGGCTCGCGGTCACTTACCCGATCGATCCCGAGCTGTCGGTGGAGCTCCTGACGCACGTGGTCGACGAAACGCCCGACGACGCGGACGGCGCGGCCGTGGCGGCTACCACCGCGCTGTTCCTCGCCGACATGCGTGCCTCAGGCTCCCAGCGGGAGAATCTGATGTTTTTCGCGACCCAGATACTCGGCAATGTCGCGCGCCGCCATAGCGGGGTCGACAACCAGGCGGCCTTCGACCTCTGGATGGATCGCCTTGAGCTCAAGGAACCGGAGAAGTTCCTGGTCCGCCTGCGCAATGTCGTCGACGTACTGGTGCAGGACGACTGGTGGTTCGATCGCGAGGCACTGCACGCGAAGCTGCCGGTGAACTGACCTGAGCGCGGTCCTGTCACACTTGGCTATATCCAGCGGCGCAGACAGATCCAGTTGACGCCTACTCACAGAAAACGCTCAAAGAGCGCATAACACCCGGCAAGCCGATACCATGTTCTGGCAAGACGACGACACACAGCAAACGTTTCAGGTCCCAGACGATTTCGTCGACATCCTGTTTGCCATCGACTGCAAGCGCATCCCGGTCGACCATGCCTATGCGCTGTCAGCCGCCGTGCAAGCGGCAGTGCCCTGGATCACCGGCGAACCGCAAATCGGCATCCATTCGATCCATGTCGCCGGTTCCCAGAACGGATGGGAGCGGCCGGAGCACGGGACCGGACAACACCTCATCGTCTCCCGCCGGACCAAGCTCGCGATCCGGGTTCCGAAAGAACGCATGGACGCGCTCATGGAGGACCTCAGGGGTAAGACGCTGGACATCGGGGGCTGCCACTTGACCGTTGGCCCCGGCAAGATCCGCCCATTGAGCAAAGAGACCACCCTCTTCGCGCGCTATGTGGTTTCACACCCGGCGCAGAGCGAAGACAACTTCCTATCCTGGGCCGCGGACGAGCTCGGCACCCTGGGTATCCGCTTGCGCAAGGCCCTGTGCGGCAAGGAAGCGCTGTTGACCACTCCCGCCGAGGTGCTCCACACCCGCAGTCTGATGCTGGCGGATCTCTCTCCGGAGGACTCGGCGCGCCTGCAGCAAACCGGCCTCGGTCCCCACCGCGCGATGGGCTGCGGTATCTTCATTCCGCACAAGGGCATCGACTCCGTCAAGAAAGGCGCCTGAGCGGCCGTCTTCCACCGGCTTATCAACGTTTTGGGATGACGAGCGCTCCGCAATTCCATAAAATTAGCGGGCTTTGATCTTACTGCGAGCGCTTGCCCGCACACTTGTTGGCCGAACGAGACGGCGAAAAAAGACGAGAGGAACCACATCATGTCCATTGAGGTTAACGGTAAGACCATCGAGACTGACGACAACGGCAACCTTGTCAATCACATGGACTGGAGCGAGGACGTCGCCCGCGCCCTGGCCGCGCAAGACGTCCTCGAGCTGACCCAGGAGCACTTCGACGTGATCGCGTATCTGCGTGAGGAATACATCGAGAACGGCCAGAACCAGCCGATGGAACGCGTCGTACTCAAGGAGATGAGCAAGCGCTGGGGCAAGAAGCTCTTGAGCAAGGATCTCTACCGTTTGTTTCCCCTCGCCCCCACCAAACAGGGCAACCGGATCGCCGGCCTGCCCTACGTGGCGCGCAAAGGCGGATACTGACAGCTCGCCCGTTCCGACGAACACGGCGTCCTAGGGGGAGGCAGCGCAACGCGCTGCCTTCTTTCGTTGCGGCGCTGCACCCGCTACATGGAAGCCGCGGGCGCTTTCCCTGTTCGAACGCCGCGCGTATCCAACCTACCCCGGTCCTTGGCGCTACAGCTCCGCCCACATCCGCAATAGATTGGCGTAGGAACGATCGACGTAGCCGGTCGCCTCCGTACCCGGCGCCTCCTTTAGCAGCATCTCCCGAGCACGATTGAGCTCATAGAGCAGCTCGCGTCGTCCGGGATCGCGCACGTAGCTCTGAATCCAGGTCAGCGCCACCAGACGTTCGCCGCGGGTCACGGGCGCAACCTGGTGCAGACTGGAGGATGGGTAGATCACCGCGTCCCCCGCCGGAAGCTTGACGCGCCGCTCGCCAAAGGAGGTGCGCACCACCAGCTCGCCGCCGTCGTACGACTCCGGAGGGCTGAGGAAGACGGTCATGGATACGTCAGTGCGGAACCGCGGTCCCGCCGTGCCCATGATGGGATCATCCACGTGGTCGCCGTAGGTCATGCCTGGCTCGTAGCGCGCGAAGATGGGGTCTGCGACCCTGTGGGGCAGCGCACCGAAGCGGAAGGCCTCGTTGTGACCGAGGCTAGACATAATGATGCGAACGAGGAGCTTCATGCGCTCCGGGTCCTGCTGCATCTCCAGATTGTTCTTCACCCGTGCGGCGGCGAAACCGGCGGTCAACCTGCCGTCGACAAAGCTCGCACCCTCCAGCACCTGGTGAATCTTGCCGAGCTGGGCCGAATTGAGTAGACCGGAGATGGTAAGCAGCATGATCGGGCTTCCCGCGGTTTAGACAAGACACATGATGGGTTTGCGGCGAATCGTCGGGATCGAGAGAAAAGCACCCCGGGTGTCCGCGCCCCATTTGCTAGAATGCCGCTTCCGAGTCGCGAGCGAAAGGGAGGCGAAATGATCCTGAAGGCCATCATCGAAGACCAAGAGTACAGCCTGAACGTCCCCGACGAGCTACTGGCGCAGGCGGAGGCGTTTTTCGCCCAGCTGGATGCGGACATGGATGCGGGCTGGCAGATGAGCCGGGAATGGGTCGCCAAGCCCGATCGGGTGCAGCGCTGCCAGATCGTCGCCGACAAGCTCCTGACCGCCATGGAGAAAGAGAACGACAGGCTGGGCATGCTGATGGCGGGCTACATCCTGAGCCGGATGCCGGGCGTCGAGTGCGTAGAGCCAGACACGCACGGGGAGATCCAGAACACCCAGTTCACCGTCGGTGAGCAGCAGGCCGGCCCTCGGGTCCAGGACCGTGAGCCGACCACCGCCCCGCCGGCAGGCCTCGGCAAGCTAGAGGCCATGGAGCAGGCCGGCGAGGACGTCACCAAGGTGTTCAAGGTCGGCAAGGGTTTTCGCTTCTCCGTCTACGACCACGCCAGCGGACAGTGGCAGGACTCGCCCTTGATCGCCAGCCAGAACGAGGCGGAGCGCCTGCGCCAAGAGGCCTTCAAGGCCCGCTTCGAGGCCCTGCAGCAAGGCAGGCACTGAGCCTGCCCCCGATGGCAGACCTATTTTCGGTGACCGCACCGCTCGCTCTGCGCTGCCCCGATGGCACGCATAAGGTGATCGCCGCCTGCTTTCCTCACCCCCGGGGACTGCTGTACCTGGATACCTTCTGGCACCTCGCCACCCCGGATCAGGCGGCCCATCTGATCCCGGGCGAGGTGACCGGCGAGGGACCCTGGAAAATCGGCGATTGCGTGATCAGGGTCCTCGGTTGCCACGGGACCGACCCAGATCTGGCTCAACCGTTCGCTCAATGGCGGGAATACCTGCAGACCCTCGGCATGTCGGACTATCCCCCGACCGAGCAGATCCGCGCAATCGCCCGCCGTCTGGGCGCGTCCGTATGAGCCGGATGCGGCGGGGAGATCATCCATGGAGGCCATGAGCACACTCGGCTGGGAAGGCTGGTTCAGCATGGGCGTGGTCGTCTTCTGCTTCGGCATGTTCGCCCACGGGCGGGTGGCGCCTGACCTGGTGACTTCAGCGGGGCTCACGCTGCTGATCGTGTTCGGGATCATCACCCCGGCCGAGGGGCTGGCGGGTTTCTCCAATCAGGGCATGCTCACGGTGGCGGTGCTCTATATCGTCGTCACCGGGCTCACCGAGACCGGGGCGGTCGGCTGGATCGGCCAGGCGCTGCTCGGACGCCCGCGCTCTCCGGGTCACGCCCGACTGCGCCTGATGGCTCCGGTGGCCGCCTTCAGCGCCTTTCTCAATAACACCCCGGTGGTGGCCATCTTCATCCCGGCCGTGCAGGACTGGGCGAAGCGCTATCGCCTGGAGCTCTCGCGCCTCATGATCCCCTTGAGCTTCGCCAGCATCGCCGGCGGCACCTGCACCCTGATCGGCACCAGTACCAACCTGGTGGTCGACGGCCTCTACACCGCCCGCACCGGAACCCCCGGATTCGGGCTGTTCGAGCTCGCCTGGGTCGGATTACCCGTGGTGGGGGTCGTCATGCTTTACCTCATCACGGCCGGACATTGGCTGCTGCCGCGCCGTGCGTCGGCGATCGCCAGCTACAGCGACGTACGCGAATACACCGCCGAGATGCTGATACCGGACGACAGCCCCTTGATCGGCAAGAACGTCGAGGAAGCGGGCCTGCGCCAGTTGCCGGGCCTGTTCCTGGTGGAGATCGACCGCGATGGACAGTTGATCCCCGCGGTTTCGTCCTTCGAGGTGCTGCGGGCCGGAGACCGGCTGGTGTTTGCGGGCATCCTGGACTCGGTGGTCGACCTTCAGCGCACGCGCGGACTGCTGCCGGCCACGGATCAGGTCTTCAAGCTCACCGGGCCACGCCAGAACCGCTGCTTCGTGGAGGCAGTGCTATCGGACAAGTGCCCGCTCGTAGGCAAGAGCGTGCGGGAGGGCCGCTTCCGCACCCACTACGATGCGGTCATCGTCGCGCTCGCCCGCAACGGGGAGCGGGTAAAGCGCAAGATCGGTGACATCGGGCTCAGGGCCGGCGACACCCTGCTGCTCGAGTGCCGGCCCTCGTTCGTAGAGCAACAGCGCAACTCCCGGGATTTTCTGCTCGTGAGCCAGCTCGGCGACTCCCACCCCCTCAACCACGAGCGGGCGCTGACCGCGATCGCTATCGTCGCTGCCATGGTGCTCGTGGTGACGACGGGCCTGTTCAGCATGCTCGAGGCGGCCATGCTGGCGGCCGGCCTGATGATCGTCACCCGCTGCACCCGCGGCCGTACGGCGCGCAGGGCGCCCGACTGGCAGGTACTGGTGGTCATCGCCACTTCTTTCGGGATCGGCGCCGCCCTGGAGAAAACGGGCGCCGCGGAATTTCTGGCCGGCGGCCTGATCGGACTCGCCAGCGGGGAGCCATGGGCGAGCCTGGCCCTGGTGTTCATCGCCACGGCCCTGCTCACGGCCCTGGCAACGAACAACGTGGCGGCCGTGCTGGTGTTCCCCATCGCCCTGCAGGCGGCCAGCGCCATGGCCGTGGACCCGCGGCCCTTTGTCGTCACGCTGATGGTGGCCGCCTCCGCGAGCTTCGCCACGCCTTTTGGCTATCAGACCAATCTGATGGTGTTCAACGTGGGCGGCTATCGCTTCCACGACTTCGTGCGTGTCGGGCTGCCCCTGACCTTCCTGGTCGGGCTGGTCACCGTGGGCGTGGTCCCGCTCGCCTGGCCGTTCTGATCGCCGCGAGAATCCCATGCGGCTCAGTCGGAGACCGCCAGGCACCTTCGCTCACAGTCCGCCCGGGTCTGAAACGGAACCCGTCCCCCGCACCCTCCGTAGAGGAACATCCTGCAGCTGTCGGTCCGATAGTCGTACCAGAACCGGCGCAGCTGGCCGGAGCAGGGTCCCGGGTCCGGCCGGTCGACGCACTGGACCGGCAGCCCGTTGTCGGTTTCCTGGCTGGTGCCGGCACAGGCGCAGAGAAACGACGACATCACCAGGGCGCCGAGAATCCGGTCGCAACGCATCAGCTCAACCATTCCCGCTCGCAGGCATCAGGTCATCTGGGGCGCCTCCCGCGAGGCGCGCATGGCGCGTCCCGAGGGTGCGGACTTCCACCAGTCGCGGTGACGGAACTCCTTGGCATCCTTCGCCATGACGCGAAGCTCTCCATTCTGCAGGAAACCCCAACCCTTTACCCGCGGGCCGTGAACGAACAGGGTCCACGCCGGCCGGCCGGCGCGCAGCACGACGCGGTGGAAGTCCTCTCCGCGGAGAAAATTCAGGCTCCACGGAGCGATGAAGCGGCATTGCGTCTGCCCGCGGTCCTGGGACGGCCGGAGCTCCTCGTATCCGCCGGTGAGCACCAGGCTCACGGCACGGTTCCAGGGGTGGTCGTGCAGGCCGCGGTCCGGATCGGAGTCGACGAAGCGGTGCAGATAGGCGTTCCAGCCGAAGGCGCCGAAGAGATAGTACCGCTCCAGATACGGCTGTCCGCTGTCGCCGTCGATGAAGCGGCAGGGGCAATGAGCGCTGATGCGCAAGAGAAGGCGTTCGAGCACGTCAAGATCATCCCGAATGTTTCAAATTGCGTAAGAGATTATCAGCCAAGGGGCTCAAGGCGTGAGCCCGCCAGTCTCCGGCGCGTGCAGCATGAGCGGCGGCGGGTGGATGCAGCAGGTTCCGATATCTTGCCACAGATACAAGGGCACCGCGGCCGGGCGTGGTTGCTGGTATCTTTTCCGATCCGTCCCTCCGCTCGCGACTCTTCGATCTCATCCCGTCATCGCAGGGTCCCGGCTCTCACGCGCCGCTAGCGGCGGATCCTGTTGGCTTGGTTGAGAGTAGTAGCATGACCACCTTCGAGCATACGGCCGCCCAGGGGGGGTTCTCCGGCGTCGAACACGCGCTCTGCGCCACGGTGCTCGGTGAACCCAACATCTACGACTGCGCTGTGGTCCCGCGGCATACACTGGAAGCCGACCAGGAGCTGATCCTTTACTTCGTCCGCACGGGTCCGATAGAACAGGCGGCGCTTCGCCGCCGCCTGGAGCCCTTGCTTCCACCCGGCTCCCGGACCCTGCACCTGGTCCCTCTGTTCAAGCTTCCGCTCACGGCCGACGGCTCCCTCGACTTGCGCACCCTGGAGCAGATCCCGGTGCTCGACAGTCGTCTTGTGGGGGACTGTGAGCGGGCGCTGCGCAAACGTTCCGGGATCCGAAACGCGGCCGTGGTCCGGACGCGGCGTCAGCCCCCGGGGCCGCCGCTGTATCACCTTACCGATCTCTGGCCCCAAGAGCCGCCCGGGACCGGTCTCGGCGATCCCGCGCCAGCGGCGCCTCCATTCGATCATCTGCCGGACGAAAAGCCCGAGCCCGCGATGGTCAGCGGCGGCGCATTGGCGTCCGACGACGCCGTGCTCGAAATGACGCTTCCCGACATCCTGCACAGGTCGGCGCATGCGCATGGCGATCGCACGATTCGCTTCGTATCGGCCGAGGGCCAGGTCGTCGAATGGGATTATCGCGATCTGGCGGTGCGGGCCGAACGACTCCATGCGGGATTATCGGCGCTCGGTCTCGCACCAGGTGAGAAGGTCATCTTCCAGCTGCGCGGTAACCAGGACATCCTGCCCGCCTTCTGGGCGTGCCAGATGGGCGGCTTCATTCCGATCATCGTCGAGGTCCCCCTGAGCTACGAAAGCGGCGGCCAGGCCGTTGAACGCCTGAACGGGCTGCTTCAATTACTGGACTATCCGTTGATTCTCGCCGACGACTCGGTCATCTCCTTCTTGCAGGACATGGGTCCGGCGACCTTCTCGCATGCGCTCCGCACCAGCTGCATCGACGACCTGAGAACCTTCGAGCCGAAGCCGCGCGACCACAGGCCGCAACCTGACGATATCGCCCTGTTCATCCTGAGCTCGGGCAGCACGGGGGTTCCGAAATGCATCATGCTCAGCCACCGGAATCTCGTGACGCGGGCCTACGGGACCAACCAACTCTGCCCCTACTCCGCCGACGACGTCATTCTGAACTGGTTGCCGCTGGACCATGTCGGCAGCATCTCCGACTGGCATATCCGCTGCGTACTGCTCGGATGCGAGCTCACCTATGCCGACAAGGATTTCGTTCTGCGAAACCCGGTTCAATGGCTGAACCTCATCGATCGTTTCCGGGTCTCCCATAGCTGGGCACCGAACTTCGCCTTCTCGCTGATCTGCGCGCAGCTGGACAAGTGCGACGCGCCGGCCTGGGACCTTTCCTGCGTGCAGGGTCTGCTGACCGCCGGCGAAGCGGTGTCGGACGGTTCGATGCTGGGCTTCATCCGCGCGCTCGGCGAATTCGGCCTCCGGTCCACGGCCATCTGGCCGGCGTTCGGCATGGCAGAGCTGGGTTCCGGGATCACCTATTTCGTGCCCGACGCGGACCGACCCTTGCGATTCCACACCGCGCGGAAGCCGTCCATGGGCAGCCGAATCGACCGCGTCGCGAAGGAGGATCCCGCCGCCGTCACCTTCGCCGATCTCGGACCGCCCATCCCAGGCGTTTCCCTGCGCATCATCGACGACCAGGGAAACCCGCTACCCATAGACACGGTCGGGCGCGTGCAGGTGCGCGGGGACGTGGTCTTTCGTGGCTATTTCGCGAACCCGGTCGCCAACGCCTCGGCCCTGCAGGCCGATGGCTGGTTCAACACCGGTGATCTTGGATTCCTGTCGCAGGGTAGCCTGGTGCTCACGGGACGCGAGAAGGAGACCATCATCATCCATGGCGCCAATTTCTACAGCCACGAGCTGGAAGAGACGACCGCCCAGATCCGAGGTGTGGCGCCATCGTTTGTCGCCGCGTGCGCGGTGCGTTGCAGCCGCGACAACGAAGAAAAGCTCGCGATCTTCTTCGTCCCCGACGGCGCTGAAAGCGAATCCAGGCTAATCCGAACCATCCGCTCTCAGATCGCCAGCCGCTACGGGGTAAGCCCCGCCTTTCTGATACCGCTTGAGAAGCACGAGATCCCGAAGACCGCAATTGGCAAAATTCAGCGCAATCAGCTGCGACGCCAATTCGAAGCGGGCGCCTTCGACGCCATCGTGCGGCGGGTGGATCTGCTCCTGGGCAATTCCAATACCTTGCCGTCCTGGTTCTACCAGGCCACCTGGGTGGCCAGGCAACCCGTCACCTGGACGCGCTACCCGATCACCGGCGCGGTGATGCTGTTGACGGGCACATCCGGACTCGGCGATGCCGTGTCGGAGCGGCTGCGATCCCTGGGGCAGGCCTGCGTCACCGTCACGCCCGGAGTCGGTCTTCAGCGCAGGGGGCGAGATCGCTTCGCGATTGATCCGCACGACGAATCGGCCTTTCCGGAGTTGCTCCGGATGCTCCGATCCGAAGGAATCGTGATCGGCGAGATCGTCAGTCTCGTGGACTACCGACAGGATCCGAACGCCGCGGGGGCCGGCGACCCGAGCCAGGGCAACATCGGCTGGTTCCTGCGTCTGGTTCAGGCGATGTTGGATGGCGGCTCAGCCGACACACCGGGTCGGATCGCGTGGGTCGCGAATGACTGCCACTGCATCGAACCCGGCGACCTCGGATCCCCCGAGAAGGCCATGATGGAGGCGCTGCTGCGAACGCTCCACATCGAGCACCCCGCAGTCGCCTGCCTTCACCTCGATCTTCCCTGGTTCAACTCCGAAAGCAACGCCGAGCTGCTGGTCTCAGAGCTCGGCACCTTGTCCAAGGAGCCCACGGTCGCCTATCGCAAGGGGCGGAGATACGTGAAACGGCTCAGACCGCTGAACCTGGTCGAGGAGCGCCTACCGCCAGTTGAGCTCACTCACGGCGGTTGTTACCTGGTAACCGGCGGATTGGGCGGTCTGGGCTTCGAGCTTTGCCGCTGGCTCGGCCGCGAGTACCAGGCGAGGTTGCTCGTGATCGGGCGTAGCCCCCTCGGGGATGAGCAAGTGTCGGGCACCCTGTCGGGCCAAATTGGCCGCGATACGCGGGCTCGCTGCGCGACACTGCGCGGCGAGGCGGCCGACTTCATGTACGCGTCCGCCGACGTCGGCTGTGCCGACGCGGTTCGCGCCCTGGTCGAGCGCGCGGAGGCGGGTTGGCACCGCCCGCTCGATGGCATCTTCCATCTGGCGGGCATCGCACATGAGCGACCGCTGGAGCAGGAAAGCGTCGAGGCTTTCCGCCAGGCGGCGCGGCCAAAGGTTCAGGGCATCAACGTCCTTGGAGCGCTTTTGGAGGGGCGACGGGAGGCGTTTCTCATCGCCTTCTCATCGGTCAGCGCCACCTTCGGCGGCTCCGGCGTCGGCGGCTACTCGGCCGCCAATGCCTATATGGAAGCCCGCTGCCGGCAGCTGTTTCGTTCCGGCCTTCGCGTGTTTTTCCACGCCTGGAGCTCCTGGCACGGCCTCGGCATGAGCAAGGACTCCGCGCACGAGTCCGCCGCGGCCGCCAAGGGGTTTCGGCCGATACCGCTCGAAGACGGAATCCATTCTCTTCTTGCCGCCCTTCACGCCGGCCAGCCCGAGAGCATCATCGGCCTGGACCCGAGCAGGAGGCCGGTTCAGACGCTCATCGCCGACAACGATTGCGCTCAGCAGTCGCTGCGCGGTTACGTGGAGCTCCAGCACGATGAATCGGCGGCGCCCTTGCCAAGCACGGTAACCGTCCGCGACCGATTCGGCGCCTTACTCGAGTATCCCATCGAATCCATCGCATCCCTGCCCCTGACGCGAGACGGAGGGGTCGACGAGAAACGCCTGCTCTCGCTCGTCCACCGCGATGGCGCCAGTGCGGAGAGCACCCGTGACCCCACGGATACCGAGGCCAGGCTGATCGACATCTGGCGCGACCTGCTGCACATCACCGCCGTTGGGCCGAAAGACAATTTCTTCGACCTCGGCGGCGACTCCCTGCTTGCGGTTCAGCTCGTCGGCGCCATCGAGCGGGAGTTTGGAAGACAACTTGCCGTGGGCACGGTATTCCACGCGCCGACGATAGAAAACCTGGCGGAGGCGCTCAACGAGGATGGCGCGACATCGCAGCTCCTCTCGGTAGTCCCGATCAAGGCGACGGGATCGCAGGCGCCGTTGTTCATCGTTCAGTCCAGCACCTGGGACCTGGTTCGCCACATCGATCCGGAACAACCCGTATTCGGACTCATGTACGGTGTGGGTGCCAAGACCACCGAGCCGATGCGCAATCTACCCCCCACGCTCGAGGACCTCGCGGCCAGCTACGTGCGGGAGGTGCGGGCGCTCCAGCCCGGTGGACCCTATTTCGTCATCGGCCACTCGGCGGCTGGACTGGTCGCCTATGAGATGGCCCGGCAGCTGTCCGCGCTCGGCGAAGAGGTGGCCCTGCTGGGATTGATCGACACCCATATTCCCCGCGGCCAGTCCAGAGCCCTTCCCACCAAGCTACGGGACGCCTTGGCGACCTTCATCAGGGTCCCGATCAGGCGAGTCGTCGCGCTGTCGCGGCGGTCCCTGTATCACCGCTTCAAGAAACTGAAAACCGGCTTGTCCAAGAGCGCCGACGAGATTCCCTTCACGCTGCGCGCCAAGCACCTGTACGACGCCTATACCCCGTTGCCGTATCGCGGCGAGGTATCCTACTGGAAGTGCGTGCAGCAGGTTTCCCTGCAAGAGATCAGGAACGACGAGCTGGAATGGAAAGAGCTGGCGGGAGGGGATCTACGGCTTCACCTGCTCGACTGCCGACACGACCAGATCATGAAAAGCCCCCATGTCGAGACCCTCGCGGGGCAGATCATGGCGTACACCCGGAAAAGTCACGCCACAGCAGCCGGCGCCGTTCGCGTCGCAGACAACGCCGACCGCGACCGACCGTCCGGGTGAAAGGGTCTGCGAGCAGGCTTGTGACCGATCAGCCTCGATTGCGCCGGTTCTTCCAGACGGACTCGAAAAAATCCACGTAGCACATGACCAGCACGATCCCGACGATCACGCCGAACTCCACTGAGCCAATGGAAATCGCGAGCCCGCCGGTGAAGACGCTCAGCAACACGACCGCCAGCAGTCCTGTGATCAGGTTTATCATGAATGCAGGCTCCCCCGGTAACTGTGTAAAAAGGACCCGTTGTCCTGGTGCTCCCGGCCCATCGATATCAGACCGATAGCGACTCCAACAGCCAGCGTCCGGTGCGCATCAGTCGTGCGTCGTCGCCCCGCTCCGCGACCAGTTGGACGCCGATGGGCATGCCGTTTGAGCCCTGCAGCAGCGGCAGGCTCAATGTCGGCAGGCCGCAAAGCGTCCACAGGGTGCAAAAGACCGGGCTTCCCGTGGACTCGATGCCGACCGGGGCTTCTCCCGTGGCGGCCGGGGTAAGAATGGCATCGAAGTCGGCGAAGATCCCGCTCAGCTCGGCCCGCAAGACCGCGATCTGGGAGATCGCCTGCTTGTAGTCGATGGCGCGGTGCCGCCGGCCGCACTCGATCATCTCGCGCAGCCTGCCGCTCAGTTTGTCCCCGCCCCGCGTGTACTCACGGTCGAGGCTGACCGCCAGGTCAGTCTCCATGATGGTCCGGTGCCAGCCGACCGCCTGCTCGAACGGCGACGTCAGGGCGACTTCCTCGACCCGATCGCCGAGATGGGCACAGAGCTCGCGGAATCCGTCGCGCACGTCCGTTTCGGCCTCCTCCCACACCGGGGTGCGGACGAATGCCAGACGGGGCGGCATCGGAGGCTCCTGCGAGAGTGTTCGATTCAGGGCCGGCGACATGCGTGGACGCAGGTCGGGATCGGCGGCGTCGTATCTCATCAGCGGCTCGGCACACAGGGCGAGGTCCGCCAGCGAGCGCGCGAACAACCCGACATGGTCGAGCAGACGGGACTGAGCCAGCACCCGATGGCGCGATATCAGACCGAAGCTCGGCTTGAAGCCGCAGACGCCGCAGTAGGAGGCCGGGCGGATGATGGAGCCGTTGGTCTGGGTCCCGAGGGCGAGCGGGACCATTTGCGACGCCACGGCCGCGGCGGATCCGCTCGACGAGCCGCCCGGCGTGCGCTCCGGGTCATGCGGGTTGCACGTCTTGCCAGGGGTGTAGACCGCCAGCTCGGCGGTGACCGTCTTACCCAGGATCACCGCGCCCGCTTGCCGCAGCAGGGCGACGGCCGTCGCATCCTGGGCGGGTGTCCGGCCGGCGTGCAGGACGGTCCCGTGCTCGGTCGGCATGTCCTTGGTATCGAAGATGTCCTTGACGCCAACGGGGACACCGTGCAGAGGTCCGAGGGACATCCCCGACCGACGATCACTGTCCGCCGCGGCGGCCTGCCGCAGCGCGAGATCCGGGTCCAGATGAGCCCAGGCCGCGACCGTCGGCTCGAGCTCGTCGATCCGCCCGAGGCAGCTGCGAACCAGCTCCTCCGAGGTCATCTCCCCGGCGCGGATCGCGGCGGCGGCCTCCGCGGCAGTGATCTCAAAGGCGTGCATGTCGGATCGCTCCTCAACCAAAGAGATACTTCGGCAGCCACAGGACGATCTGCGGGAACATGTAGACGACGACCATGGCGAGCAGCACGATCCCCAGATACGGCAGGATGCCGCGGAAGATCTCGATCAACTGCACCGTTGGCGGCGCTACCCCTTTCAGGTAGTAGGCGGACATGGCCATCGGCGGCGTCAGGAAGGAGGTCTGCAGATTCAGCGCCACCAACACGCCGAAGAACAGGGGATCCACGTTGAAGGTTGCAAGCATGGGCAGGAAGATGGGAACGAAGATGATGATGATCTCACTCCATTCCAGGGGCCAGCCGAGAAGGAAAATGATCAGCTGGGCCAGGATCAGGAACCCGATCGGACCCAGCTCCATATGCAGAACCCACTCCTCGATCAGCCCGTGTCCGCCGAGATAGGAGAATACGGATGCGAAGGTCCAGGAACCGACGAACAGCCAGCAGACCATGGCCGATGTGCGGGCGGTCAGGAACACCGCCTCCTTGAGACGCTGCCAGGTGAGCGCCCTGTACATGACGGCGAGCACCAGCCCACCCATGGCGCCCACCCCCGCCGCTTCGGCCGGGGTGGCGATGCCGGCCAGGATCGAGCCCAAGACCCCCATGATCAAGGCCGCGAGGGGCACGAAGGACGTCAACAACTGCAGGAAGATCAAGCCGATGCCTGGCACGTCTTCTTCCGACGGCTTCGGCGCGAGCTTGGGGTTGAGGGAGGCGCGGGTGACCACGTAGATGATGTACATGGTCGCCAGCATCATCCCCGGGAACAGGGCGGCGGCGTAGAGACGGACTGGGGAGACCTGGGCGATGGCGGCGTAGACGATGAGCATGATGCTCGGGGGGATCAGTATCCCGAGTGTCCCGCCGGCGCAGATGACGCCAGTCGCGAGCTTACGCTCGTAACCCGCCTTGAGCATGGCCGGAAGGGCCAGCAGGCCCATCAGGGTCACCACCGCGCCGACGATTCCGGAGGCGGTCGCGAACAGCGCGCAGGTAACCAGCGCCGCCACGGCCATGGAACCAGGCAGGTGGCGGGACGCCAGCTGGATGCTGAAGAACAGCCGATCCACGATGTTGGCCCGTTCCACGATGTAGCCCATGAATAGGAATAGGGGCACGGCCACCAGCACCTCGTTCGACATCACCGAGAAGGTGTTCTGGACGAAGAGATCGAAGATACGGTTATCGAGGACATTATCCATCTGGTCCGGCAACGCATAGGCGTAATAGCCGAATCCCAGTCCCATGGCGATCAGGGTGAAGGCGATGGGGAACCCGAGCAGGACGATGAGAATGAACAGGCCCAGCATCAAGATCGCGACTTGGGGATCGGTCATCGGCTGGTCTCCACGTCGTCCGACTGCTGTTTCGTTGGGCTGTCGTCCGCGATCGTCCGCTTAAACTTTTCGTGGGTACTGATGATGTCGCTCTCTTTTTCCAGCAGAGCGGACCTGTTCTCGTGCTCATGCATCAGCATGGTCTCGGTCTCCTCGACGTCGTGCAGGCGGGGCGGCCACGCGCCGGTACGCAGGCACATTACGCACCGCACGGCCTCGGCGATTCCCTGCAAAAGCACCAGGAATCCGGCGACCGGGATCAGGGTCTTGAAGAAATAGATCTGGATGCGGGCGGGGCTGTTCCAGCTCACCTCCTTGTAGGACCAGGCGTCGGCGGCGAAATGGTAGCCGTAGTAAATCAAGGCGAAGGTTCCGGGCAACAAGAACAGGATGTAGAGCGCGAGGTCCATGCCGGCCTGGACGCGTATCGGCAGCAGCCGATGGATGACATCCCCGCGCACATGGCCATTACGCGACAGGGTGTAGGCGCCGGCCATCATGAACAGGGCGCCATACATCTGCACGCTGACGTCGAATGCCCAGGTGGTTGGGGCGTTCAGCAGATAGCGGACGAACACCTCGTAGCAGGTGGCGAAGGTCAGGATCAGGATGCTCCAGCCGAATGCCTTGCCCATCCAGGCGCTGAGGCTGTCGATGAAGGTCAGGAAAGGATTCATGGAAACGTCCGCCCGATTGGATCACGGAGCCCTCCGCGGGGCGGCGACGCCGAAGGACGGCCCCGCTGCCCCGGGAACCACAGAGGAACCGCTGAACGATTCCCTCCTGGAACCATCAGCGCAGACACATCCCTGTGCCAAGGGAAACCCCGACGTATGAGGGTTTCCCCGAGGAAGGATCTCGCTCGTCCGCGAGCCTACACCGGGCTTCCGAAATAGTGCCGATATGCGGCCTCGTAGTCCGGGGCGTTGGTGAGTTCGTAGGCGCCCACGCGCTTCATCCACGCCTTCTGGGAGTCGACCACCTTGGCGAAGAAGGGGTCTTTGCCCGCGAACTCTTCGATCACCTTGTCCCAGGCCTCGAGCTGAGCCGTCATGATGTCGTCGGAGGTACGATGCACCTTGACGCCATGCTCCTTCTGCAGCGTGATCAGGTCCTGGGAGTAGCGGTCCTGATACTTCCATGACATGTCCGCGGAGGCGGCCTCGCAGCCGTACTTCAGGATCGCCTTCTGCTCGTCGGACAGGGAGTCCCAGATCTTGCGGTTGAAGATGATCTCGAAGGTCTCCTGGGACTGATGGTAGCTGGCCAAGTAATAATTCTTGGCAACGTCCTGCATCCCGAAGTCCTTGTCGGACGACGGGTTGTTGAACTCCGCCGCGTCGATCAGGCCGCGTTCCATGGCCGGCTGGATCTCGCCGCCAGGCAGCTGCACCACCGACATGCCCATCTCCTGCATGACGTTCGCCGCCAGGCCCACCGTCCTATACTTCAGCCCCTTCATGTCTGCAACGCCGTTGACCTCCTTGCGGAACCAGCCTAGGGGCTGGGCGGGCATGGGTCCGGACAGGAATCCGACGATGTCCAGCCGCAGGACGTCGCGCATCAACTCCTCGTAGAGCTCCTTTCCGCCGCCGTAGTAGAACCAGCCGAGCAGCTGGTTCGCATGCCAGCCCCAGCAAGGGCCGGTGCCGAACAGGGAAGACGAGGCGTCCTTGCTGTACCAGTAAGCCGTCACCAGGTGCGCGCCGTCGATGACGCCGCGGCTCACGGCGGTCTGTATCTCCGGGGTCTTGACCACGGCGCCGACGTCCAGATAGTCGAGCTTCAACGAGCCGCCGGACATCTCATTGACGCGTCTGACATAATCGAGGGCGAACTCCTTGAAGATGCCGCTACCCCAGGCGCCCTGGATCTTGAGCACGCGGGGCCCGGCCGCGCGCGCGATCATCGGGAAACCAAGGGCGCCGGCGCCGGCCGCCGCGATGCCCGTCTTGAGGAACTTACGGCGGCTGTTTGCGGGCTCCCCTGCCTCCGAGCCGGTTTGGCTTGCTGCGGGTTCTTGCTTCTTCATCTGGTATCTCCTCGAGTGGAACGGTCTCTGGTTATTGCACCGGGGCGCTTGACGCCGCGTTTGCGCGGGCCCGGCGCCTCGTCTCTTCAAGCGCATGAGCCATGCGCCGTCGGAACTCGCGGTCCATTACACGCCACGCTTGACTGATGGAGAGAAGTGAATCCCATCGTCGCGTGGTCGACTGGACGGCATGATGAGCGGAAACACGACCGTCACACAAGCCGGTCGCGGGGCGTGCCGCCGGCGAAAATCGCATCGAGGTTGTCCAACGCCCGGAAACCCATCGCGTCGCGGGTCTCGCGGGTGGCGCTGCCGATGTGCGGCAGCAGGAAGGTGTTGGGCAGGTCCCGGTAGCGCGGATCGATATCGGGCTCGTTGTTGAACACATCGAGGCCGGCGGAAAAGAGTCTCCCTGAGCGCAGTGCGGCGATCAGGGCGTCGTCGTCCACCACCGCCCCCCGCGCGGTGTTGACCAGCACGGCGTCGGGGGGCAGCAGCGCGATCCGTTCGGCGTTCAGCAGGTGCCGGGTATCGGGCGTGGCGGGGCAGTGAATGGACAGGAAATCGCTCTGGGGCAAGAGATCGTCCAGCACCTCGTGGAAGATCGCGCCCTTCTCCGAGCCATGCTCGAGCCTCCGGCGGTTGTGGTAATGGATCTCCATATCGAAACCGCGCGCGCGCTCGGCGACCACCTGTCCGACGCGGCCCATCCCGACGATGCCGAGCCGCTTGCCCGTCAGCTGGATACCTAGTTGGTAGGTCGGGCTCCATTCCCGCCAGGTAGCGGTGCGGATCAGCTGCGCGCCCTCGTGCGCGCGTCGCGCGGCTCCAAGCATCAGCAGCATGGCGATCTCGGCGGTAGCGTCGCTGAGCACGTCCGGCGTGTTGGTGACCGTGATCCCCCTGTCCTTGGCGACCTGCAAATCAATGTGATCGTACCCGACCGAGAAGCTGCAGATCGCGCGGACACTGGACGGCAGGCGCGCGATCACGCCGGCACTCAATCGCTCGGTATGGGAGGGAATGATCGCATCCGCGCCCTGCGCCAGGGCCACGATCTCGTCTGAGCCGTAGACTCGGTCTTCCGCATTCAGCCGTGGCTCGAAATCGCGCAACAGGCGCGCCTCGACTGCTGCAGGCAGCTTGCGCGTGACCAGGACGATTGCTTTTCTTTTCATCCTTTATCTTTTTCCGCAGGCCAAGGACAGACGGAACTCCGATGACCGGTTCATCCTGAGCCCTTGCGCGCTCATTCCCTGTTATGCGTGCATAAACGATAACCAAAGGGCACCGTTTGCACAAACCAAAACCCATTGCGCGCCGTGAAAGTTGGAAAAATAACGCCTTCGCCCCTGAACCGGCGGCGCCAGGGCAGCCGTTTCGGAACCAAGGCACCCATAGGAGGCTGCCGTGCCGTCGACGCACCTCTGACGACCAGCCACTTCCCCATCAACTCGTCCCGGCCTGTCGAGCAACCCGGTCATCAGCAGCCCAGAGGTCGCACCAAACAATCATTGAGAATAACGATGACGACACTCTGAACAGTCGATTTTAGTTCTCGTCTTCCCGCCTTTACACTTTGACCATGAACCAGACGGAGGATCCGAGACATGATCAAGACGCTCACCTTCGGCGCCGTCCACATGACGGTGGCATTCACCGTCGCCTACCTGTTGAGCGGAAGCCTGCTGGTAGGCGGTGCCATCGCGCTGGTTGAGCCCGCCATCAATACCGTCGCGTATTTCTTCCACGAGAAGGTGTGGGAGCGAGTGCGTCGAACGCGCACGGCGCGCGTCGCTCAACTCCCTGCTTGATCCCTTGCACTCACATCGCCAACTGGACATGAACAATCCATGTTCATCGGGATCGCTCGGACAGGTCACACCGTCGCGACGGATTTTCCGGTGAAGCCGGGGCCATTGCGGCCCCGTGCCTCACCCAGGAACGGACACGAACTCGTACTCACATCGGGAATGGGAATTCTTCTTGCATCCTGTGATACCAATCACATATATTAGAATGCTCTTATGTTCTTATGACTCGACGAGAGTCAGAGCACCAATCTGAAATCGGCGCGCGGCTGCTTCACTGCATCCAAGAGGCAACCCGACGCGCCACGAACGCGACCCCACCCCGCCGGGGTGAAAGCATATGGCACACATCGAGAGCTCAATCGTCGATAACGGATCCGGGCCCGTGATCGCGCAGAGCCCGCGGCAGCGTATCGCGACCGAGCAGGACCCGCGCGTACACCGGCGGCTTCTGGACGAGTGCCTGAGCGTCGTCGAGCAGGAGCTCAGGTCGGAAAGGGGATCAGCGGATGTCGAGCGTACGCGCGAGACGCTCGCAGAGGTGGCCGGCCTGGCCCGAGCTGAGGACGCCATTGCCGAGGAGCAGGTCTACGAACACTTCCTCCAACACCTGGTGCAGATTTACGCCCATGGCTGCGACCAGCGTGACAACGTGGCGTTCGCGGCCACGGCAGCCGCATACGCAGCCGTGATCGAGGCCATCAGCCGCATATACCCCCGGCTCGATTACACCGTCGCGCTAGGCCAGCTGCTCGAGTTCATGGCCCGGCTGTTCGCCGCGCGCGACAACAGCTGGAAGACCGTCTACGAGCACCTGCGCGCAATCCCGGATTCCGTGCATGCGAAGCAAACCCTGAACCGGGTCTGTTCGGCCGACATCCGGGAATGGTTCGACGCCGGTGTCCAGAACCTCTTCTCGCTCAAGAACGACCTCACCGCCAAGATCCAGGAGCTCGCCGACCATGCGCGGCGGATCGAACGCGAGATCCTGACCCAGGAAGCGACCGTCGGTGAGATGCTTGAGCGCGCGGATCCGGAAGCGACCGGCAAAATCGTCTCGCTGCAGGCAAGACTCACCGCGCGGCGAACAGACGCCCTGCGGCTCGAGAAAGACCGTGTCCTCGATGAACAGCAAGGAAAACAGGACACCCTGCTGTTGATCGAGTCCGACATCAGCGAGTTCGAGAATCTCCTGCGGGAGGCGCGCAGGGCCTATTTTTTTCGGATCGTCTGATTTCCCGGTGCGAAAAACCTTCTACATCGCAGGCCCCTCATGTACCGCGCTGACACTATCGGTGCTGACGCAAGACCAAACTCTGTGCGACACGTGACCGGGCGCTCCGCCCCTGGTTAGTCGTGATTCCCGATCAAGTACCTGCTCTCCCCCCTCCCCGCGACTCATCGCGGGCGAGCATCCCGAATCCCCTAACAAACAGCACATCCCGCACCGCCCCGCCCCGCGCGGACAACCGCCGGCTCCGATATCCGTTGCCGATCAAGGTCGGCGACGGGAGTGATCTCCCCCTGACCCTGACTTCGCTCGAACCGCCCCCATGTTAGACTGACCAAAACAGCAGCCTGGCCAAGCCTCGGATGGCTACCGGCGTGCAAAAGGATAGACCCCCCGCCTGTCAAGCCACCCCGAGAAGTTGTTTTTCCCAAGATATTTCTAGAATTTATATATAGTTCTTTAGTATTTTTAAACTAAACTCACTAACTATCCGAAGACCCACGAGTATCCGACGCGGCCGACCAGCAGAACCATGCTTGAACCAGGAAACAGGTTGATCAGAGGGAAGCGCTTGAAAACATGGGCATCTGCCGCCTTTACTCGACTGCGCGGCCGATTGCTGTCACGGCAGTATCCCCACCGGAGAACCCCGGCCAACCTGAGGAAGCGATATCGCGCGATCGGCAACCTACCCCAAGAGACTTGGACATGGTTGGTGGGGGTGGCGCGCGGGCAGATGCCGCCAGCAACTGATGCCGGATCTCACACGCCACATCGTCCGACCCAAGAGTTCCGGCCGGTCACAGAGCAGGACCGCGCGGCGTCGCAATCCGCTCCCGCCGAGACCGAATCGCGCGCCGCTTCGCGCCATTCCATCCCTTCCCCCTCAGGACCAGGACAAGGCCCAGCGGCAACAGCCGGGCTCGCCTGACGGCTACGCCCCGACCCGCGCCGATTCGCAAGGAATACCGCATTGGCACGCCCCAGCCGCCACGCTTCGCCACTGATGGCGCGCCGCGGCCAGCGGAGCCGGGGACCACCACTGGCGAGAAGAAACCCGTCTCGATTGGACTTCTACGGGCAACCGTTCCTACCAGAGCCGATCGTCGCTTCGTCGTAGTCGGCGATTGCGAGAACCATACCGAATCCGTTACGGCCTCGTTGAAATTCGCCGGACTCCTGAACAAGAAGGGCGGGTTCAAGGCGAAGGCCCGGGACGCCCATATCGTTCAGACCGGCGACCTGCTGAGCAAGCACGGTCCGGACCCTGCGGTGGTACGGTTCTGGGAGGAGCTGCGCGGGGCCGCGCAGGCCGCCGGATGCTCGTTGCATCTGGTCGCCGGCAACCATGAGCTCGAGATCTGGCGACGGCTGGAAGCCGGAGAGCGCCTGGGGCTCACGCGACGGGAGCAGAAGGCGATGAAGGAGCTGATCCGGTCCATGAAGCTGTTTCATGTGGACGGATCGATGCTGTTCATTCACGGATACCCCACCGCCACCCTGCTCCGCCATGTCCGAGCATTCCTGGAAGGTGCGGGCAACCGTATCAACGACTACAACCTGGAATGCTTTCGACCGGCCCTCGACAACACCGACCGTCTAGCGCAATACGCGTATCCCAGGAACAACTCCCGGCAGGGCAATCTGCTGCACGACGTACCGAATCCCGAGCGCTACTATCGCCGTCACGGCACGGAGATCGCCGACCTGCTCGGCTCGCTGGGCATCGATCTCGTCGTCCACGGTCATCGCCCGGAGCGCTCCGGGGTCCAGCAGGACTACGAGCTGCAGCGATGGCTGCCGGGCATCCGCATGATCAGCAACGACGTTCAGCTTCGCCAGCAGGGTCTCGGGGCAACCGTGATCAAGCAAGCGGATGGCTGCTCGCCGGATGTTTGCTTTTTCAACGGACCCAATGCGACGTCGAGCCACCGGGCTGCCGCGAAGGCCCTGCTCCGGGCGCCGGCGCAACCGTCATCCGATAAACCGCCCTATCCGGAACGGGTCATGCTGGACGGGCAGGTCTACAACTTCCTGCGCCAACAGGACTCGAGCGCTTCAGACCGCTTGCCATTGGGCGCAAAGGCCGGACCCTAACCCCTTTCGGCATAGAAAGGGTTTCGCGCGCGACCTCCCTCCCCCCAACTCCGGCGTGGCGGCCACCCGTTCCGCCCCCGCTTACGTCTTTCCCAGCGGCTTGAATGAAACGATCAGCAACGGCAGCAGGGTGAGGTTGGCGATCAGCGCGATGAGCATCGCCAGCCCGGTGAGAATGCCGAAGTAGATGGTGGGAATGAAGTTGGACAGCACCAGGATCGAGAAGCCCAGGGTCACGGTCACCGAGGTGTAGTAGATCGCCCGGCCCACGCTGCCGTGACTGCGCTGCACGGCCCCCCAGTAGCTCCGATCCTGCTCGAACTCCTCCCTCACCCGATGGACGTAGTGGATCGTGTTGTCCACGCCGATGCCAATGGTGATGGCGGCAATGGTGATGGTCATGATGTCCAGCGGTATCCCGAACCACCCCATGATGCCCAGGATCAGAATCGCGGCGAGAACCGTGGGCACGACGCCAATGGCCGCCAGCTTCCAGTCCCTGAACAGGACCAGGAGCATCGCCATGATGGCGACGAACACCATGCTGAGGGTCAGGATCTGGGACCGAAACAGGCTTTGCAGCACGTTGTTGTAGAGCACCAGCATGCCGGAGAGGTGCACCTGTTCCTCCTCCAGGCCAAGGGTGCCGACCAGATCCGAGCGGATGCGCTTGATCAGCTCGTCGCGCTTCAGGTTGGGATCAGAGTCGATGACGCGGATGGCGAAACGCAGCTGGTTTCCGTCCTCCGACATGTAGGGCTTGAACAGGGCGTCGCGGATGTCGTCAGGCAACCGCTTGTGCATGACGGCCAGCGACAGATTGTCCAAGGGCTCGTCGCCGTTCAGCATGGTCAGCAGCGCCATCGTGGTCGAAATGGAGAGCACCTTGCCGCTCTCGGGCAGCGCGTCCAGGTACTGGTGAATGCGATCGGCCTCCGGCAACTGGAACATGTTGAACCAGTAACTCTCGCCGCTGATGCCCGCGCTCTCCTCCTCGGCGAACAGCGGATCCGGGTCCGGTTCCGCCTCCGCGTTTGCCTGCTCCGCCATGAACTCGCGAAAGCTCGAGTCGGGATCGATGATCACGTCCAACGGCGTGGTCCCCCCGAGCTTGCGGTCGATGAGCAGCATCCCCTGGTAGATCTCCGTGCTGTCCTTGAAGTAGTCGATGAACCGGTTCTCCACCGTGAGCCGAAACAGCCCGGCTACACCCAGGACGAACAGCAGGACGTACACAATCAGGGTCGGAGCACGGAAGCGTTCGATGAGGTGCGCCAGAGAGCGCGTGATCGAGGCCGTCACGTCGTGGCGCCGAAACACCGGCGCATCGTTTCTTTGCCAGACCGCCAACGCCGGAAACATCAGGAAGCACAGGACGAAGGCCAGACCGACGCCGGCCACCATCATCCAGCCGAAATCGATTACCGGCCGTATGCCGCTCACGATCAGGGAGGCGAACGCGACCTGGGTGGTGAGCGCGGTATAGAGTGAGGGCAGGAACTTCGACTCCATGGTTTCCTTCACCAAATCACGCTGCTCGCGATCGGGGTGTTCGGCCTGAAGCTCGAAGTAGCGGACCATCAAATGCACCGTCAGTGCCAGCGCGGTGATCAGCATGAGGGAGATGAAGTTCGAGGAAACCACGGTCACCCGCCACTCGGCAAAGCCCAGGTAGCCCAGCATCCCGATGGCGGCAGCCACGCAGATCGCCATCGGAATCAGCACCCAGCGCACGCGTTTGAAGGCCACGGCGAGCAGACCCACGAGGAACAATCCGACACCCAGCCCGAAGACGCGGATGTCGTTGCGCACGTAGTCGATCATGTCGGAGGTGATCATCGGCACGCCGCCAAGGTGGATCTCCGCCATGCCCCGATGGCCGTCGAGAATGCCCCGTACGGTGGCAATGTCCGCCTGCGCCAGCTCCTGGAGCCCTGCGCTGTACGCCTTGAACTCGGCCGAAACCTGCGCCAGCTCCGCCTCCTCCTCGGGGGTCAGCTGCCGCTCCGACTGGGTGAGGCGCAGGGACTCCCGCCGGTCCAGCAGGGACAGGTACTTCTCGTCCCGCTTAAAGTTCACCTGCATCGCCGTGGTGGTCCCGTCCGCGCTGACCACCAGATCGCTGTAGAGGGGACTGCCGGTCAGCTCCTTGCGCGCCAGCTCCCGGTCCGTATCGGGCGCCTCCAGCGTGCGCACCTGGCTTTGTATCTCCGACAGGGTCATGCGCGGACTGTCGATGAGCGGGACATCGAGCAGCGTGGTCACCGATTCCACCCGCTCCAGCGCCGCAAGCTCCTCCCGCAGCGCCTTGATGTCCGCAAGCACCGGCTCGGACATCAGGTCCTGCCTCGGCGTGTAGGTGACTACGAGGAAGTCGTCGGAACCGTACCGGGCCCTGACGCCGCGGTAATAGCGGAGATCGGCGTCGTTCTCCAGGACCAGGGAGTCGGAAGAGGCGTCGAGACGAAAGTCCCTGCCGTAGTAACCGGCCACGATCAGGAGCAATGAGATCGCGACCAGAACCAGCAACGGATGATCCAGGGTCAGGCGGAAATAGAGCTCGGCGAGTCGGGCGCGCATGTCTCTTCCTTGCCGCGGACGCCGGCGGCGTCCAAAGCGTTCTATTGTCCGCGTGAGGGCGGTACGAGATCAACGTCGGCGGCGATGAATCCCGGCGAATTGCGCAACGTCACACCGATTTCCCGCTGTGCATCCCCCATCATCCCTTGATCCGCACCGCCAGCACGTCGCAACCGGCGCCGTTCAGCACCGAGCGCGCGGTCGAGCCCAGCAGCACGGCGAGCCCGTGGCGGCCATGGCTGCCGAGGACGATGAGATCCACCTCCAGCTCGCCGGCCACGCGAAGGATGGTGTGACCGGTGCCTCCGATCTCGATGTGGCGGTCCTCCGGTGCAACGTTCAAGCGCTCGCCGACGATCTTCATCTGCTTCTTCGCCACCTCGAGAAGCTCCTGCTCGAGATCGAAGTTATCGGGAAGGACCAGGTCGCCCGAGTAAGCCATGGGCAGATACTCCACCACGTGCAGGATGCTCAGACGCGCGCCGCACTGCTCTCTCAAATGGCTTGCCCGCTCGATCACGGGGTCAGTCTCGGTGGCGAAATCGACGGCCAGAAGCAGGTGCCTGTAGGTGAAAGCGGACATAACAGCCTCTCCCCTGACTTGTGTTCCAATGCAAGTATAAGTGGCGGCGGCGATTCTCGCGGACGCTCGATGCGCGCCCACCGGCGGCTTGTTGCGGCGCAGCAATTTCTGTAGCATGCGGGCGTTCCGTCGTCGGATGGGACCGGAAGGACAAAGCCAAGAGGTCTCTGCATGCTCCGCAAGATCCTCATCGCCAACCGCGGCGAGATCGCCGTGCGCATCATCCGCGCCTGCGCCGAGATGGGCATCCGCTCCGTCGCCATCCATTCGGAGGCGGACCGTTACGGCCTGCACGTCAAGAAGGCCGACGAGGCCTATAGCCTGGGCTCTGACCCGCTTGCCGGCTATCTCAACGTCCACCGCATCGTGAACCTGGCGGTCGCGACCGGGTGCGACGCTATCCATCCCGGCTACGGCTTCCTGTCCGAGAACCCGGAGCTCGCCCAGGCCTGCGTGCGCCGCGGCATCACCTTCATCGGCCCCTCCGCGGCCCTGATTCAGCGCATGGGGGACAAGACGGAGGCCCGATTCGCCATGCAGAAGGCCGGAGTCCCCGTCACGCCCGGCACCGACGGCAATCTGGCGAGCGAGGATGAGGCGCTGGAGGTGGCGGAGAGGATCGGCTATCCGATCATGCTCAAGGCCACCTCCGGGGGCGGCGGGCGCGGCATCCGCCGCTGCGACAGCCCGGCGGACCTCAAGCGCAACTACGAGCGGGTCATCTCCGAGGCGACCAAGGCCTTCGGCCGCGCCGACGTCTTTCTCGAGAAGTGCGTGGTCAACCCGAAGCACATCGAGGTCCAGGTGCTGGCGGACCACCACGGCAACTGCATCCACCTCTACGAGCGCGACTGCTCGATCCAGCGTCGCAACCAGAAGCTGATCGAGATCGCCCCCTCCCCCCAGCTCGACGAGGCCGAGCGTCAGTACGTCGGCGGGCTGGCGGTGCTCGCGGCGCGGGCGGTGGGATACACCAACGCGGGCACGGTGGAGTTCCTGCAGGACGCGGACGGGCGCTTCTATTTCATGGAGATGAACACCCGCATCCAGGTCGAGCACACCATCACCGAGACCATCACCGGCGTCGACCTGGTGGAGGAGCAGATCCGCGTCGCCGCCGGGCTGCCGTTGCGCTACCGGCAGGACCAGATCACCCGCCGCGGCTTCGCCCTGCAGTTCCGCATCAACGCGGAGGACCCGCAGAACAGCTTCCTGCCGAGCTTCGGGCGCATCTCCCGCTACTATGCGCCGGGCGGGCCCGGGGTGCGCACCGACGGCGCCATCTACACCGGCTACACGGTGCCGCCCTACTATGATTCCATGCTGGCCAAGGTCATCGTCTGGGCGCTCAACTGGGAGGACCTGATCAACCGCGGCGACCGCGCCCTGCGCGACATGGGCGTGTTCGGCATCAAGACCACCATCCCCTTCTACCGGGAGATCATCCACCACCCCGATTTCCGCCGCGGCTCCTTCGACACCGGTTTCCTCGAGGCCAATCCCCAGCTGCTGGACTACTCCTGCAAGCGGCGCAAGGAGGAGATCGCCGCCGCGCTGGCCGCGGCCATCGCCGCCCATGCCGGGCTCTGATCCAGGCCCGGAGCCATGCCGCCCCCCGATCCCCGCCACGGGCTGATCCGATAAGCGTTTCCTTGGCGCGCCTGAACGAGAGACACACGAATATGCCAAAGGTCCAAGTCACCGACGTCATCCTCCGCGACGCACACCAGTCGCTGCTCGCCACCCGCATGCGGCTGGAGGACATGCTCCCCATCTGCCCCAAGCTCGACGCCATCGGCTACTGGTCGCTGGAGTGCTGGGGCGGCGCGACCTTCGACGCCTGTGTGCGATTTCTCAAGGAAGACCCGTGGGAGCGTCTGCGGGCACTCCGCGCCGCCCTGCCCAACACCCGGCTGCAGATGCTGCTGCGCGGCCAGAACCTGCTCGGCTACCGGCACTACTCCGACGACGTGGTGCGGGCCTTCGTGCAGAAGTCCGCGGACAACGGCATGGACGTGTTCCGCATCTTCGACGCCCTGAACGACCTGCGTAACCTCACGACCGCGGTCGAGGCCACCAAGGCGGCGGGCAAGCACGCCCAGGGCACCATCTGCTACACCGTGAGCCCGGTGCACACCACCGAGGGCTTCGTCGCCATGGGCAAGGCCCTGCAGGACATGGGCTGCGACTCCATCGCCATCAAGGACATGGCCGGGCTGCTCACCCCCTATGCGACCGCCGAGCTGGTGAAGGCGCTCAAGGATGCCGTGGACCTGCCCCTGCACCTGCACTCCCACGCCACGGCGGGGCTGTCGGACATGTGCCACCTCAAGGCCATCGAGAGCGGCTGCGAGCACATCGACACCGCCATTTCCTCCATGGCGGGCGGCACCTCGCACCCCCCGACCGAGAGCCTGGTCGCGGCCCTGCGGGGCACCGAGTACGACACCGGCCTCGATCTGGAGGCGATCCAGGAGATCGGCATCTACTTCTACCAGGTGCGCAAGAAGTACCACCAGTTCGAGAGCGAGTTCACAGGGGTGGACACGCGGGTGCAGGTCAACCAGGTACCCGGCGGCATGATCTCGAACCTGGCCAACCAGCTGAAGGAGCAGAACGCCACCGACCGCATGAACGAGGTCCTGGCGGAGATCCCGGCGGTGCGCAAGGACCTGGGCTACCCGCCCCTGGTCACCCCCACCTCGCAGATCGTCGGCACCCAGGCGGTGCTCAACGTGCTCACCGGCAAGCGCTACCAGACCATCACCAACGAGGTGAAACGCTATCTCCAGGGCGGTTACGGCAAGGCCCCCGCCGCGGTCAACCCGACCCTGCAGCAGCAGGCCGTCGGCGGCGAGGAGCTCATCGAGTGCCGCCCCGCGGACCTGTTGCCGCCCGAGCTGGATCGGCTCACCGAGGATATCGGGGGCCTCGCCGAGTCGCCCGAGGACGTGCTCACCTACGCCATGTTCCCGGAGATCGGGCGCCAGTTCCTGGAGCACCGGGCCGCCGGCACCCTGGTGCCCGAGCCCCTGGAGCCGCCGCCGAGCGCGGATGGGGCCAAGTCCGCGCCCAACGGAGTTCAACATCGCGATCCACGGCGAGACCTACCACGTCAAGGTCACGGGCGCCGGTCACAAGGGCCAGGCCGAGCGTCACTTCTACATGGACATCGACGGCATCCCCGAGGAGGTGGTGCTCGAGACCCTGGACGAGATCGTCCTCACCGGCGGCGCCGAGGGAGCGGTCAAGAAGGCCATCGCCGGCAAGCGGCCCGCCCCGTCGAAGGAGGGCGACGTCACCACCTCGATGCCCGGCAACATCGTCGACGTGCTGGTGAAGGAAGGCGACACGGTGGAGGCAGGCCAGGCGGTGCTCATCACCGAGGCGATGAAGATGGAGACCGAGATCCAGGCGCCGATCGGCGGCTCCGTTACCGGTGTCTTCGTCAAGAAGGGCGACTCGGTCACCCCGAGCGAGGTCCTGGTCGAGATCACCCCGGCCGGCTGATCCGCCGCTGCTGCCCGTGCTGCTGCCAGTCGCGGTGGGCCTGGCCATCGCTGTCTCCTGGCGACGGCCCGAGTCGTCCCTCCAGCGGATACTGAAGCATGGTTAAAGGAGCTGTCTGTATTGGACGTCTGCGCGACCGGCACTCTGCACGATCGAACGGTGGGTCTCTTCAGGCAAGCAGACGTGCGACGACGGATGTGCTCTTCACCGCTGCAGCTCAGGGTCAGTGCGCTCTCATTTCTTGATCGCCCGACGGTGAATTCAGGGCGTTCCCGTTGATCCCAGCACGGTCCCGCCCAGGGCGGCTCTCACTGCAGCGCTGGCGGACGGCCTCTCCTCTCGGATACGCCGCGAGTCTACGTTGAGATGAGTTTGTTTTCCTACAGATGCGGGACGCTGGCGGCCCGTGGAGGGTTTTTTAAGATATCCCTCTCCATCTTCAAACGACGGTTCTCTTCGCGCAGGCGTCGCAGTTCCTCGCCCTCGGCCGTCAATTTGCCGTTGCCGCGAAACGCCTCGCTCTCATCGGTTTGGAATTCCTTGATCCAACGAGCGAGCATCCCACGGTCAAGACCCAGATTCCGGGCCGCTTCCGCCTGCTTGTAGCCTTGCTCGGTGACTAGCCTCACCGCGTCCTGCTTGAACTCTCTCGTGTACTTCTTACGTGTTGCCATCTCTCACCTCAGGTTCAGGAATGGTTCCTTAACTGAGGTGTCCGCTGCCATTTTGACCACTTCAGCGCTTGGGCATCGTATGCAAGAGCGCCGAAGTGCCGCAAACAAGATAGGCCGCAAATCCCCTCTCGTTGCTTGTTTGCCCGCTGGTGGTGCGGATATTGCCAACGTTAAGGAATCAGCGGCTATCGGATGACTCATCAGAGCATCAGTTTCCGCTCACCTTCACGTTTCCGGCATTCTCTTGAAGCAGCGAATCAGAGCACCGGGCCAAGCATGGCGACGGCGTTGTTCCACAGCCGGTGTCGCCAGGACCAGTCCGCGACCGTCTCGCGCGTGACCGGAATGGACTTGGCGATATAGCTTTCTTGGCGTCGGCACATCTCGGCGGTCAACGCTGGATCGTAGAAAAGGATGTTGTTCTCGTAGTTCAACTCGAAGCTTCGGCGGTCCATGTTGGCGGAGCCGATGAGAGTTACCTCCCGGTCTAGTGTCAGGGATTTTGTATGCAGTAACCCACCCTGGTATTCGAATATCCGGACCCCGGCGTCCAGCAGGTCGCCGTAGTAGCTGCGACTGGCGGCGGCGACGATCCAGCTGTCGTTCCTGGCCGGGAAAACGATGGTCGTCGCCACGCCGCGGCGCGCGCTGGCGCAAAGGGCCGCTTGCAGCGGCTCGTCGGGGACATAATAGGGCGTCGAGATCAATAGTTCGCGGCGAGCGCTGTAGATCAAAGACTCGAACATCTCGGGCATCGCGGAGTAGCGCACGGTGGGCCCGGTGCCGAGCACTTGTGCGGGCAGCCCTGGCTGGGTCTCCAAGATCGGCCGTCTCAGCAGGTCTTCGATGTCATCGTCCACATGCCCCATCCAATCGCCAGCGAAAAGGTGCTGATTCTGGCGCGCGATCGGCCCGGTGAAGCGCATCATGGCATCGACCCAGGGCGCGTACTTGGCCTTGATCCGGAACTCCGGGTCGGCACAGTTCTGACTGCCGCAGTAGGTGATCCGATCGTCGATGACGACGATCTTACGGTGGTTGCGCAGGTCGATGCGGCCCTTCAGAGGCCGCAGCAGCGGATTGCCGATCGGCAAGGCACGCGCCAAGCGCACACCGGCGGCGCGCATGGCCTGCCAGTGCTCGGAACGGATCATGAGGCGCGAGCCAAGATCGTCCGCCATGGCCCGGCAGGTGACGCCCCGCGCGGCAGCCCGCTTCAGGGCTTCCGCAACCTTCCTGCCGTTGTTGTCCGGCAGCCAGATGTAGAACAGCAGGTGAACGTGGTCCTGCGCGGCATCGATGTCCCCGACCATGGCGTCGATGGTCGCGTCGGAATCCTCGAGCAAGCGCCCGCTGTTGCCTCCGATCGGCTCGAAGCCGCTGATCGAGTGCCCGACCCGGAACAGATCTGCATGGCGATCAGGTACTCGGGGCCGCAGATGCTCGGCGTCGGCGCCCGCGGCATCGGAAAAATCAGGCATCCGAGCCAGAACCTCCCTCATACGTTGGACTCGGCGGCGACCGATGTTCACTTCGCCGAACAGGACATAGGCAAGGATGCCAACCACCGGCAGTGGCAACCACGACGACTATCCAGGCGATGCGCGAGGCGGGATCACGATGCGGGCGAAGCAGCACGCGCGCGATCAGCGCGAGCTGAATCAGGACGTGCAGCAGTACGAAGGCTTCCGTTGACAACGGCATTCCGTGCTCCGAATCCGCTTGGCTATCGACGCGCTGTGGTTCCGCCGCCCAAACCCGCGACGAAGCGCTGGAAATCCGGATTGTTCCGCAGCAGCTCGCGGCCGGCGGCAATGAGCTTGTCGACCTGCTCATCGGTCAGCGAGAAGGTGGTCGGGATGCGGTTGAAGAAATTCCGTGTCTCGGGATGAGGGATATCGCGAAAGCTGAGCTGGATGAAGTAGGGAGTGACGGGGCGACTCGGAGTCGACATCTCCCGCGCCCACCGGGTCAGCGACTTGTTCATCAGTTCCAGGGTCGCGGCATTGTAGCGGTGGAGCTGGACATCGCTCACCGCATTGATGGTCTCGTGCAGTGATGGCTGCTTGGTGCTCAGATCCATCGATGGCTCCGAGTCTGTGGAGGCGTTGACCGAGATAATCACGAAGCGCCGCGGCGGCTTGCGGCCGTAATGTTCCAAGAATGCCCGCGCACCGCCCGCGACCTCGATGATCTCGTAGATCGCGCGCAGGCCCAGGTTGTCTGTGATGCCCCCATCGACGAAGTGGACGTACTGGCGCCGATCTTTCCTCGAATAGCTCTGCAGCCCGGCGACGACCTCGGCGAGCTCAGGGTCGCGCGCCGCGCGCCGCTGCGCCGACGCCAGAAAACCGGACTCGTCCTTTGCGCAGTCCTGGTAATTCTCCACCACCACGGGGTTGAACAGCACCGGCACCGCGGAGGATGCGGTGACGGCCCGCGCCACCGGGAACGTGGAGATGTCGGAGCACAGCAGATTGAAGTACTCCTGTAAGAAGGAGAAACGCACACCGTAGCCCAGATCCGAGGCGTTGATCACGATCAGCGGCCCATCCTTGCGTTTCAAGTCGGCGAAAGTCGCACGATCGAAAACAGTCTCTTCGTAGAACTTTACCGCTATCTCGGTACGCCCAGTGGAGCTGAACCATTCCAGCGGGTTCAAAAGCCCTCGGATCAGCTGGCCCTGGACGTCGCGTTTGAGGAACACGTCCTCGTAGTCGTCGAAGATGCGCTCCCCGAACAGGCCGTAATAGGCCGAGGTGAAGCTGCCGCCGGAGACGGAGCTGATGGTGTCGACTTCGTCGAGGACTCGGCGCGCACTCCCATCGATCGTGATGCTGGTGTCGCGCAGCTCCTCCAGCACTCCGTAGGCCAATGCCGCGGCCCGGGTGCCGCCGCCGGAGAAGGCCAGGATCAGTGCGATGTCCCCGGAGTCGCCGCGACCGATCTCGTTTCGAATCGAGTAGCTTTCGGACGTGTTTGCGACAGTCTGAGGAGTGTTGTCGATCACGCCGTAGGATGCACAGCCCGAGGCCAGCAGGAGGACCAGGATTACGGAAATCAGCTTCAACACGATTCAACTCCCCCGGTACCGGGCGCTTTCCCGACTGCGACGACGCCGCTGCCAGCGGATCCAACCATCGCTCCTGAGTTTGGGCACGCCACGGCCGGCGCACTTGCGCAAGTCCACGGCGCCGAGACCTCGGCTTTGGAATCCTCGCTCTAGCCCCCCGACTCGGGACGACGCTATTTTCCGTGCGCCGCGTCCAACCGCTTGCGGATGAGCTCTGCCCAGTAGTCCATCGCCTGCTTGGTGTAGGCCCAGGTGCTGTAGGCCTTCATATAGTCCTTGGCGGCGGTGCTGACACCATGGGTCCAGTTGTATTTCTTGCCCATCTTGGTCTCGATGTAGGCCGCGACCTGCTTGTTGCTCTCGCTGTCCAACGCCTCCATCTCCACCGTCGCCTCGCCGATGAACGGCGTGGTTCCGGGCTTGCCTTCAGCGGCACCGGAGCCAGCCTCCGCGACCCAGAGGTAGGGCACCACCAGGCTCACCACCGAGGCCTCGGGCTTGTTCGGGACCAGGTCGGTGACGGCGATGCGCAGCCTCAGCACGTCGGGGCCAGGCTCCCTGACCACCGGATAGGCCCCCTCGACGGCCTTGACGATGGCCTGATGGAAATAGTCGGTGAGCTCCTTGAGCTCGGCGGGGTCGATCTCCTTGGACTGGGCGTCGGCCTTCAGGTAGACCTTGATGCGGTCGATCATCAGCTTGTCGTACTTGGCCGCGTCCACTTGCGGATCGCGGTATTTGTACGCATCGCTGTCACCGCCTTCGGGCTTGAGCTTGGAGTAGTCGCTCAGGAAGCCTTGAGGCTTGTAGTCGCCGAACTGACCCGCCCAGGCCGCTGGCACCGCTAATGCCATCAGGATCAGGGTCGCCGCAAACGTCGTTTTCCACATCAGTCGTTCCTCTTCAAGATGCGAGGGACAGCCCCTCTTGCGTCGAACAATCCAAGTGAAGGCGCCACATATGACCGTGTTCCGTTCGGATCTTAGCCGTTGCGCCCCATCTCGCCGAAGAGCCGGCTTCGCGCGGCCCTCGCCGCCACACCTTTGCCGACGTCTCCGACGATTTCACCGATGACGGCACCCTAAGCTGCGCCGCTTATGACCTCTGCAACCGCCCAAGCGCTTGGCCATGGAAAACCCGGAACTCGCCCAATTGTCCAAATGGGGGCCGGGCCCGACGGATATTGGGCCAGGACGCCGACAAGTCAGCGCCTCCTCAGCCAAGCGGTTGGCGGCGCAACCCCAGAAATTCGATTACCCGCAACTCGACATAGGAATAGAAGGGATTCCAGCGTAGCCGCAGCATATCCGACGCGCCGATCTGAAGCACGCCCCGCTCACCGCGAAGCGCCACGTCG
Source organism: uncultured Gammaproteobacteria bacterium (assembly GCA_963698495.1). Taxonomy (GTDB): domain Bacteria; phylum Pseudomonadota; class Gammaproteobacteria; order Chromatiales; family Chromatiaceae; genus CAVORB01. The sequence goes on from CAVORB010000023.1 coordinate 132,247, forward strand.
CCGAGGCGGATGCCCGGGCTCTGCTGCACTGGACGGCCGCCGTAGAGCGGATCATCCGGTCGGAAGGGTAATGCCACATGAGAAAGAGAATAGACGTCTTCAGGCCAAGACAGGCCCAGGTCGGATGGGCCAACCGCCGTCTGTCCGCGATACTTGATACGGGCCACGACCTCGCGGCTGCGTTCGTCCCGGTTGGTCACTAGGGTCAAGGTGAAGCCGGTATCAGGATCGGCTTCCAGCGCCTTGATCACCCCGCTCGGGTCAGACTTCATGATCGGCTCGATCTCCGCCATGCGATTGATATCAAAGAGCACGAGCTCGTTATCACTCCCTGGCAGCCGTTCCAACAACCCATTCACCAGGGCCGGGGCTGAGACAGTGGCATCGACGACCGAGGTGAAGGCGAGCAGTGGGGGAAAACGCCCCAGTGCTTCGGTACCGCTCAGCGTGTCCAGTTGCCTCTGGATCTGGTCCGTCAGGCGGTAGGCGACATCACCGGCGTTGACTGCGAACGAGCCGTATTTATAGGGATCGTACTCGGGCAGGATGGAGTTCCAAGCGAGCTTGTCGAGCCCCAGCAGATGCCCGAGCCGCGCTTGCCAGACGGCGAGCGCGGCAACCGAGGTCACGCCGATCTCGGGAGAGAGCAGGGCGAGTCCCTCCACCTTCGGCAGAGTCTCGTCCTGCAGCGTCTCGAGCACATAATGAACGGCCAAGGCGCCACCGTTGGAATAGCCGACAAGATAGAGCGGTGCCCCCTCTGATTGTGCGGCGAGATGGCGCATGGCAAGCCGCACGGCGGCGGCCATGTCCTGCCAGGTAACCTCCACCAGCCCGGACGGCGCCGTACCGTGTCCGGGTATCCGCAGCCCGACCACCAGGGCGCCTGCCGTGTTGAGCCGCTGGCCCAGGCTCTGCAGGCTATAGGGCGAGTCCGACATGCCATGCAAAAGCAGCACGCCAGCCTTGGCCGCGTCTGCCGCGAGCTCGAAGCTGCGGTTCCAGTTCCGCGGCCAGCGCTCGGGGTCCGACAGGCTGCCTCGATGGTATCGGTTGATGAGGCGGTCTTCGTCCGCCGGGATCTGGGCGTAGATCTCCGTGTCAAGCTGCGCGAACAGGCGCTCCTCTAGCGCCAGGTAATCCGAGAAGCTTTCGACCCCGGAACTCGCCGTGAACTCCTCATCGAGCACAGTCGTGTGCCAGACATTGAGGTCGGGCTGGCGCTCCATGTAGACGATGAAGACGGCCACCAGCACCACCAGGGCGCCGACGGCGCTGTAGGCAGCCGCCTCGAGAAGACGCCGAGCCAGCCTGGTCAGTCGAGCAAACATAATTGATCGCCTCAGCGGTCGTCAGAAATGGAAGTTCACCCCCAGCTGTGGTCCGCTGAGATTGAGATCGTCGAACTTGGAGCCGGACTTGAAATCCCAGTCCAGGTAACGGTAGACGAGGTATGCGTCACCCCAGTCGAACTTGTAGCCGACCCCGCCGGCGATCTGCCAGGTGAGGTCCGAGTCGCCGGTCCCGACGTCCAGGTGATAGGGGGCGTACCAATTGTCCTGTAGATTCACTTCGCCCTTTACACCGACTATGGCGTCCCAGTTGGTTCCCGACGCGGCAAGTTCTCTGGCCCTCGCCAGCGGGCCCAGCCGACTCGAGGTATTGAGAAAGGAGCTGAGTTCCAGGTAACGGGCACCCGCGATCACATCGAGATTGGCCCGCTCAGACTGCAGCACGCGATACCCGCCGGTGAAGCCAAGGACCCAGGCGCGAAGCTTGATGTCGGCGTCGACCTTGACACTGACACCCGGCGCCGATTCGATAGGGATACGCCCCCCGCCACCGGCCCCGACGTTGAGGTAGATGACATCGGCCGCCAGCGACCACTTGTCCCTGCGGGCCTCGGCATTGCCCATGAAGGCCATGTTGAGGTTGCTGACGAGGTCGGTGAAGCTGATATCGAGGTCGCCGCCAGTAGCTGTCTCGCCTTTGACACCGGCGGCGTAAAGGTATAACCCGGCCTTGAACTGCCAATCGTCTAGCGCGCTTGAATCCGCTACCACCGCGGTCGCCGGCGCCATTGAAACGGCGCTCGCGCAGAGCACGGGCACGAGAAATCTGAAGTCTGTCATTATTTCACCTTAGTAATGGAGCTCACGATCATCCGCTACCGGGGGCCAGTCGCAGGACACCAAAGCCGACGCCGTACCGCGCGAGGGTATTGTATTGAATAAACTGCCCCTGAAAACATCGCTCCCAACAAGCGGTCGCCCGTCCGGGGTAGACACCCTTCGGTATCTTGGCGTACTTGAGCAAGACATAGTGGATGCCGGCGGCGAGCAGCGCGCCCGGCGCGATGACGGAGTTGCCCCGAAGGGTTGCCGGGTCGAAGAAGATAATGCCCTCGTCGGGGGGGCCTGGTTACAACCGTTTAAGGCCATCCGGGCATCCTGTAGCCATCCTGTAGCCCTTTGGAGCGAGCGCGCCGGATCACTAAACCGACAGTGAGGCCGATTGGCAACAAGCTGCTCCGGAGGAGATCGGCAAGGCCATGCCACGTTGTACACACTTCCGGCCCGGCATCGCCCGAACCTGCCCTATGCCGAGACGCGGACCGCTGCCGGCCGCCGAAGCGACTGGGCGGGGACCTTTCCGGCTTTTTTGTTGGGGAATACCGGTACCAGGCCCCAATCACACCGTTTTGATCGCCCCGGCAACGCCATCGATCAGCATTTGCACCCCGATCACGGCGAGAATCAGACCCATGATGCGCGTGATGACGCCGAGGCCGTTTTCGCCCAGGAATGCGACCAGGCGTTGGCCGAAGATGAAGAACCCGTACGTAATCAGGCACAGCGCGGCAAAAGCGACGATGGTGACGACCATCGCGTCGATGCCTCCCGTGGAGGCGAAGTTCATGGCGGTAGCGATGGTGCCGGGACCGGCAAGAATCGGGATGGCGAGCGGCGTAACGGCGACACTCAACTCAGCTTGCGTGCTCAGGTTCTGATCGACAGAGCCCGAATGATGCACCTTGGACTGTTCACCGTGCAGCATGTTGTAACCGATCAGCGCAACCAACAAGCCTCCGGTGATGCGAAAGGCAGGCAGCGTGATGCCGAACAGGCTGAAGATCAGCTTTCCGAGCAGACAGAACACCAGGATGATCCCGAAGGCCGTTATCAACGCCTTCATTGCCACCTGCTTCCTGATAGCGGGAGTGTCGTCCGCCGTGAGTCCGAGGAAGATCGGGGTGTTCGCGATGGGGTTCATGATGGCGAAGAAGCCCATGAATACGGACAGAGCGTGACCGATCAACTCATGCATGTTTCACTCTCTCAAAGATGAACTCCAGTCATCGCTGCTCGGAAACTCATCCGGACATTCCACCCTTTGCCGCATGAAACCTTGTCGTCGCAGGTGATCGTCGAATTAGTGGGTGAACTGCATGTTGAATCCGGCGAAGATCTGCCAGTCGGGCTGACCGGGACCGCGGTACGCGACCGAGGCTTGCGGCTCGACGAAGAGGTTGAAGACGGTCGTGCCACGCTTGATGACCTGACCGATGCCGAGCCCGAGCGGGATGCTGTAGGCGTCATTCTCGAAATTGTAGACCCAGATGGGTGCCGAGCGCAGGTAGAGTCCCTTCCCGAGCTGGTAGAAGGCGAAGGGCTGGAAGGCGCCGGTGTTGACGTCGGCGCTGGAGTCGCTGCCGGCGAAGCTCGCTTGCCAGGTCAAGAGATAGCCGTACTGGAAGCGCTTCGAGCGCCCGTCGAAGAGCACGTTGGCGAAGCCGGCGGACCACTTCTCGGAGCCGAGCCGGTCGTCCGGGGCGGTTGGAGCGGTGATCTGGGGGCCGAGACCGAAGCTCACCGCCGGGTTGCCGGTATCGAACAGATACGCCGCGAAGACGTTCAGGTCGCCGATGCCGGTCGCATGGTCCCCGTCGGCGGCCACCGGAAAGGTGTTGACCGGGAGGGACGCCCGCATCAGCCACTCGGTACCCGCAATCCTGAAAGGCTTGGCGAAGCGCACCCAGAACTGGTTGCCGTCCTCGTCGGTCTCCGTGAAACGGCCGATGTAATAATCCTGAATGTTCAGCGCCGTCATGTTGGCCAGCGGGTTGTTGGCCTGGGCGGCGGCGTCACCTGCCTCCTGGGCCGCAGTTGCTGACCCGATCAGGATGGCTGCCAGAGCCACACCCGCCGCGAGCCCGGACAAGGGTGCGACTCCGCGAGCATTGGCCCTGGTCGCTGTGGGCAGGCATTGCCGTATAAGCATCGTGCGTTCCCCTTGTTTGGCGATAGGTGAAGTGCGCTGTCCGTCCCGAACAGTTGCGAGCCCCGCCGGCACCCTGGGCACCGGTCGAGGCTCGCGAGCAAGGGTCCGGTCCCTTAGTTGCCGGTCGGCATGGGGATGCTGACGCCGTCCTTCTGCAGCATGTCGCGTACGTACTGGAAGCGCTGATATTGGGTCAGCGTAATCGGACCCGAGTAGCTCTCGCTCTGCAGCTTGCGCGGCGGATACTGCACGTAGGTCTTCATCAGGTTCTTGATCGCCTCGCTGATGGTGACCATGGTCCAGGTGCGCTCGGTGTAGTTGTTCATGAAGATGTCGTAGCGCTCCTGCGGATCGGCCCACAGGTCGAAGACCTGAGGCACGGTGGCGACGTACTTCTCCGCGCCCTTCCAACCAAGGTTGCTGTCGACCGCGAGGCCGCCCGTCGCCTGGCCATTGTCGCCACGCAGGTTGAAGACCGCCTTGTAGTTGCCCACCCGCGCCGCACCTGGGGTCAGCTCGTTCTCAGTGAAGTAGAACCAGGACTTGCGGTCAGACTTGCCGGTCCCGAACAGCACCGGCGACATGTCGTAGCTGTCGAAGATGATGGGCTTGCCCTCGCGGTCCTCCTTCGGCAGATCGAGGCCGGCGACGGCCGCGAAGGTGGCCATCAGGTCGAGGCCACCGACGATGTCGTGGTTCTTGCTGTCCGCCTTGATCTTCCCGGGCCACACGGCGAAGGCCGGAACGCGGTTGCCGCCTTCGCGAACCGTCCCCTTGGTGCCTCGGAAGGGCGTGTAGCCGGCGTCCGGGTATACATCCTGCCAGGCACCGTTGTCGGTGGTGTAGAAGACCAGGGTGTTCTGGTCGAGGCCGAGCTCTTTGAGCTTGTCCATGATGTGCCCGATGCGCGCGTCGAGCTCGACAACGGAGTCCGCATACTTGCTCTTGGACAGCGACTTGTGCTCGAACTCGGGCGCCGGCATGTTCGGCTGGTGGACCTTCATGAAGTTGACGTTGATGAAGAACGGCTTGCTCGGGTCCTTCGCCGCCTGCTCCAGGAACTCGATCGCGGCCTTCTCGACGTAGCCGTCGAAGAAGGGGATGCCGACCACGCCATCGGGGTACTCGACGCCGTGGAGGGTGACCTTCTCACCGGGCTTGTCGACGTACTGCCCGTTGATCTTGAAGTCCTCCTTGGCCTTCTCGCCCGCCTTGCCCGACAGCGACCCAATGGTCACCTTCTGGAACATGGCCCGCAGCTCAGGGTCCATGTCCGGGAACCAGGTCGGGTCCGCGTAGGTGTAGGCGTTGAGGTGGTAGAGGCCGACGTACTTCATCTCGTCGTAGCCCTGCGCGTTGGGCAGCGCATAGTCGTCCTCGCCAAGGTGCCACTTGCCGGTGAAGTAGGTCTGGTAGCCACCCTGCTTCAGCACCGACGCCAGGGTCCATTCGGCTGCCGGCAGTCCACCGCCCTGGCCCTGGAAGGCTACCGTGGTCATGCCGCTGCGGTTCGGGATGCGGCCGGTTTGCATGGCCGCTCGGCCAGGTGTGCAGCTCGGCTGGGCGTAGAAGGAGAAGAAGGTCATGCCATCGGCGGCCATTCTGTCGAGGTTGGGCGTGGGCATGCCTCGCCCCTCGCCGCCACCGTAGGCGCCGAGGTCGCCGTAACCGGTATCGTCGGAGACGATGAAGAGGATGTTGGGCTTATCCTGCGCGAGGACACAAGCGGGCAGGATGGCCAGAAGGAGCGTAAAGAGTGCTCCCGCGGATGTGGCTTTCGTTCTGTTCATTGGGGTCTCCATGTTTCGGTGGTCATGTTTCGCAGCCAGCAGAGATTCTTTTTGTCACGCACCTCCTTTTCACTGATCGAAACTGAAGATACGACCCCAGTCGTTCTTCATGCTGAAAACGATCCAACCGTTCTTGTTCGCCTCATCCATGAGGTCCTGGGGGAATGCGCCGAACTTGGTGTCCGGCAGCCCGTTGGCGGGACCATAGGCGTATTCCCGCTCAGCGTCGTCGTGGAGCACCAACCCCATCAGCCGCGCGCCGTCTCCCGCCCCGGTCCACTCCAGCATCTGGCGGTCGCCGGCGGAATTACCGAACGCCGCGACGGGCCGCTGGCCGATGAACTTGTTGATCCCGACGGGCTTGCCGGCCTTGTCGTCGATGAAATCGATCTTCGGCTGGCGGATCAGCACAGGCTTGCCGTCCTTGATCTCGAACTTGGTCTCGATGCTGGAGCCGATCACCTGCTCCGGCGGGATGCCGTAGACCTTCTCCGTCATGGGCCGCATGAACTCGATGCCGCCGCCGGAGACGATGTAGGTCTTGAAGCCGTTGTCCCGCAGGTAACCGAGAAGCTCCACCATCGGCGCGTACGTGAGCTCGGTGTAGGGCCGCTTGAAGCGCGGGTCGCGCGCCTTGTCCAGCCAGTCCTTGACGATGGCCTCGAACTCGGTCGTGCTCATCCCTGCGTGGGACGCCATGACCAGCTCGAGCAGCCCTTTCTCCCCCGCAGCCGCCAGCGCCTCCAGGTCGCCATCGAGCACCGCCTTGAACGGCTGCTTGTCCTTCCACTCGGGATGCTTCGGCGCAAGCTCCTTGACCCGATCCAGCGCGAAGGCGAGCTGGGTGTACATCGGGTGCTCGACCCACAGGGTGCCGTCGTTGTCGAAGGTGGCGATGCGCTCCGCGGGCGGCACGAAGGTCGCGCTCGACTCATTGGTCGTGGCATGCACGAACTCGATGATCTCCTGCTTGACGGGGCCGTCATTCCATGAGGGCAGCGGATCGGTCGCAGCGAGCGTCAGGGGACCGACGGCAAGGCTTGCGACGAACATGAGCAGGAAAACCAAACCGAAGCACCGATGGGATCTCATGGCGATGTCTCCTGAAACGAATGGAAGGAACGAACGCGGTTCGACCGGCTAGGGGATTGAATGAACCTGCGCCGGGATTGCCAGCCAGGTTCGGCAAATGATCTCGCAGCGCCGTACCGGTACGCCAGCGTTGTACCTGGCGGCCCGCTAACCTTAGCCAGCGACGGCAAACCATCCTGTCCGCACGATCACTTAGACTACGTACGTAGTTCAAAACCAGCGTGCCCGCGTGCCGCCCCACCGACACCGTCATTCCCTGCGCCGACGCGTAGAACGCCAGCCGCGAACGGACTAGTCTTCCGTGCCGAGGGATGCCGAGAGCCGCATCAGCTCCTTGGCCGAGCCGACGCCGAACTTACGGAGCAGATTGCGCCGATGCGCCTCGGCGGTGCGCGGGCTGATCTCGAGCGCCTTGGCCGTCTCCTTGCTGGTTCTGCCCACCAGCAGGTGATCGAGCACCTCCCTCTCCCGAGCCGTCAGCTCGGCGACGGACTGCTCGAAGCTCTCGACGGCGATACCCGAGCGCCTGCCCTCGGCATCAATGGACAGCGCGGCGTTGATGCTGTCCAACAAGGCCTGCTCCCGGTAGGGCTTCTGAAGAAAGTCGGCGGCGCCGGCCTTCATCGCCTGGACGGCCATCGGGACGTCGCCATGCCCCGTGAGCAGGATGACCGGAAGACCAGCCTCCCACTCGTTGAGCCGGCGCTGCAGCTCCAGACCGCTCATCTCGGCCATGCGCACGTCGAGCACCAGACAACCCGGGCGTTCCGGCCGGAAGGCCTCCAGAAACGCCAAGGCGGAACCATACCCCTCGGCCTTCAGGCCGACGGATTCGACCAGCTCCGCAATCGAGTCGCGCACCGCCGCATCGTCATCGACGATAAAAACCGTCTGCTCTTGCATCTCCTTCATGCTCCGGCGGTTCGCAAGGTGAATCGGAAGACGGCGCCTCCGGCCGGGTTCGGCTCGTACCAGAGTCGCCCGGCATGAGCCTCGATGATCGCCCGAGAGATAGCGAGCCCCATTCCCATCCCGCCTCTCGTGCCGGAAGATAGGGGCTCGAAGATGTCCGCGACCCGATCCGGCGGAACCCCAGGCCCCCGGTCCGTCACGCTGACCTGCACCTCCCGCTCATCGATCTGGAGCGCGCTGATCCGTGTCAGCACGTAGCGCGGCACCTGCGGTGCGCCCGCGCCGTCGCGAAAGATGGTCAGGTAGAGCACGGCGGCGTCCGCGGGCAGCGCCCGCACCGCCTCGACCGTCTCGGCGACCGTCAGACCGACGAGGTAGCGGACCTCAAGCCTGTCCGCGTACCGCCCCAGCGCCGCCCGCGCAAGCTCGAGGTGCCGGATGTCCGGCTCGGCGGTGCCGGCGATGACGGCAATCTGCCGGGTCGTCGGCCGCAGCCGCAACGCGAGATCCAGGGTGTGTCCGATCTCGAGCGCGACCGGGACCCCGATGGTGCGCGGATCGAGGCTGCGATCACCGAGCGCGGCCGTGGGCACGCTGTGAAAGACGATGCTCGCGCCCGGCCAGATCCGCGGGCGGTTGTCGAGGGCGAAATCGAGCGCGGTGGTTCCGGCCGCGACCACGACGTCCACCTCCAGGTCGCGATATTTCTTGCGCAGCAGCGCGACCACATCCGGATCGAGCTGGGCCCGAGGGAAGCGGTACATGTCGAGCGTCTCGGCGAAGAGCTCGGTCGCCACCCGGCTGGTGTCTTGAAGGGCCGCGCGCACCCCGCCGTCCACGGCGAGGAAGGCCGGCAGATAGGGATCGGTCGCGTTCAGGATGACGACGCGCCGCGGCTCACCCGCACCGTCGCCAACCTGCGCGGACGCCACCGGAGGCGCGAGCGACCATGCGAGCATCATGACCAACCCGGCAAAGATCGCTCCCTTGACTCTCGCAATTTCCAGCACCGGGCACATGGGGGCGAAAGTATAGCGGGAGACGGAAGTAGGCGTGCACGCGGGGCATGTCCGTTGCTCGTACGACAGAGACGAGCATCCTCCTCGCCGTCGGGGTGAACGGCCTGACCAACTGCAACCCGCCGTCCGGATCGCTGCCCCCTGCCCTCGCGCGTTCTCACAGCTGGGCGTAGCGTTCCGGCTAGTTTTTCTCGCTGGCCGGCGCCGCCTTGCCCGAGAACGCTTCTTGTTCTGCTTTGTTCTGCGCGAACTTCCAATGTTGAAAAACCGGATGGTCTTGGTAGGCCTTTTGGGCGACGTAGCGCAGTACCCCGGCCAAGCGAAAGAACTGGACGACCGAGTCAATACGGAAGATCTCCTCCCCATCGACGTCGAAAAAAATCAGTGTAGGCGTGTAAAACAGCTCGAGATCCTCGGCCCACCGGCGCGGTGTCAGGCGACGGCCATCGGGGGTGAGCACCGGCGTGTCGTCATCCCGGACATTGAGCTGCACGACATCGAAGCCTGCGAATCGCTCGCGCACGACGGCGTCCTGCAGTGGCTCGCTGTGGAGCACGTCACAGGCATGGCAGTTGGGTTGCTCGAAGATCACCGCAAGCGGCTGGCTGGCTGGAAAATGCCGACGATCCAGCGCGAACGGCGGTTTCATGAACAAGGGGTCGGAGATCAGCGATTCATCCTCAAACAGGGGCGGCGGATTCGCCTGGGCGAGGTAATCTCGGAAAGACATGGCCTGATAATGTCCGTCGGCCACGTACTCCAGCGCGGCGCGCATCTCGTAGGCCGGGTAGAAGCCGCGCAGGACCAGCGCTTTCCTGCGGTCCTTTCCATAGAAGACCAGGGTGGGGGTGAACTGCGCGTCCTCGCGGACCGAGTAGTCTCTGACCGTCAGAGTCTCACCGTCCGGGGACGTTAGCTCCCGAACGTCGTGAATGCTGAGCCCAACCATGTCGAAGCGCCGGACCAGGTACTCGACCAGGTCCGGCCTGGCCAGGGTATCCTTGACCAGCGCCTTGCAGTAGGCGCAATGCGCTTGTCCGAAGTAGACGATCAGACCGGACTTGCCGCGCTTGAGGGCCTCATTCAGATCATCGTCGAGGTCCAGAAAGCTCTGCTTGAACCAATCCGGGTATCCGCCATCGTAGTCGGTCGGGCGGTCGTCGAACGAGTAGACGCTCCCCGACTCCGCCGCTTGACCCGGGATATCGCCGACGAGCACTTGGACGCTCATGATCCCCGAGAGGGTAAGGGTCGGTGCCAGCCTGCTCATGATGACGCGCCTTTGCGCTCGTGGATCGCTAGGCTCACAATGCGACGGCAATGTCCTCCTGACACCTGATCACCCTCCGCGTCGCTGAATGCTTTCGATGGCCTTGGTCCGCCGCCAACGCTGCAGCTGGGCGTCCTGTTCGTAGGCCCTCTCCAGCACCAGCTGGAGTGACCCTTCCATCCGGAAACGAAGCGTCTCCGAGTCGAGCCGCATGACCTCTTGCCCCCCCTCGTCGAAGAAGAGGACGGCCGGGTGGTAGTTCAGCCCCAAGCGCCGGTACCAACTCGCGGGACTGGTCTTCTCGCCGTCAGGTGTCACGATGCGCCCTTGTTCATCGCTCGCGTCAAGCTGCACCGCCTCGTACTCACCAATCAGCCTGCGGATCGACTTGTCCTGAAGAACGCGCCGATGGAAGCGTTCGCAGGAACGGCATCCCGGCCGCTCGAAAACCACGAGCAGAGGCTGTTGCGCCGGCATCACGCTGCGATCCAGCATGAAGGGCGGCCTCTCGAAGAGTGGGTCGGCGATGATGGGGGCGCCGTCGGAACCGGCCGCTGGCGAGGAGACCTCCAGGAAATCGCGGAGGCTCTGATGCCGGTACGCCTCGCTGTCCAGATAGTCGAGTACCTGGCGAAATCGATCGGGGGGGTAGTAGCCGACGATGCGCAGCAACAGCTGCCCCCCTTCGCCGACGAAGATCAGGGTCGGCGTGTAGCTCGCCCGATTGAGGGTTACGAACTCCTTCACCCGGTACTGGCTGCCGTCCAGGGTCGTGATCTCGCTGTCGTCGAAGATGTCGAGCCCGATGACATCGAAGGCATCCGTCAGCCGTTGCTTGATCTCTGCATCCTCCAGGGCGGTGTCCATGAACGCCTTGCAGTAGCTGCATCGGGAGGCGCTGATGAAGAGCATGATCCCCTTCTTACCCGAATCAACGGCTTCTTCCAGGTCGTCACGCAGGTCGAGAAAGCTGGTCTTGAACCAATCGGGAAACTTGACGTCCACGAAGACATCCTCGGCGAAATCCACACCGGAGGCGGTGGGCGCGGCGGTTTCAACCGGCGACTGAACCGCAGACGCGAGCCGGGCCGCGATCGCCTTGTTGCCTCCCCGGACGGCCCAGTCCGTTACGGATGAGCCTTGATAGTCCTTCATATCGATGCGCGCGCCCGCCGCAAGAAGCAAATCGACGCTCTCCTGACTGCCTTCCCCCGCCGCCAACATCAAGGGCGTTACTCCTCCCGCATCTCTCGCGTTGGGATTGGCGCCGGCCTCAAGCAGTGGCGTCAGGACTTCGGCTGTGCCGGCGACCGCGACGTGCAGGGATGACTCACCGAGCCGATTCGTGTTGTCGGGGTCCGCGCCGGCGCCAAGCAGCGCCTTGACGGCATCCGCACGGCGAGCCTTGACGGCGGTCAGGAGGGGGAGGTCGCCCGTCGCGCTTCGCTGTTCCGGGTCGGCTCCCGCAGCCAGGGCCGCCTCCAAGGCGATACTGTCGCGCTGAAGCACAAGGGCGGTCAGATCCGGCGCGGCGAAGGCGAAAGGCGTGTACAGCGCAGCGATCAAATGCAAGGTCGTTCGCAGCCTCGCTGTCCAGCTCAGACGCAGGAAGGGAGGACGATTCCCCTGGAAGATGAGATTCCGCATGGTTCACCCCGCTATGATTCCGAAGACTCGCTGTCCGAAATAGCGCTACGCTTTCCACAAGTCCTAGCGAAACGCCGCAGTTTTTCCGACGTTTTTCCACTGATGTAAGAAACGAGGCGAAAAAGCGCGTTTGTACCCCGTGGAAGACCGCGACCAAGACCTGCCATACACCTCGCATGGCCCGTTTCGCCTGGGGGACGCCCGGATCGATCCGCCAGGTCTTTGCATTGAGCGGGCGGGCTCAAGCCAGCGGGTTGAGGCAAAGGTCATGGAGGTTCTCCTGGCACTGGCCCGCCAACCCGGGCAGGTTGTCTCCCGCCAGGATCTCGAGCGCGCGGTCTGGCCGGGGCGCATCGTCACCGACGATGCGGTGACGAACGCCGTCGCGAAGCTCCGCAGGGCGCTGGACGACAACCCGCGCGCGCCTCGGTTCATCGAGACCATCGCCAAGAGCGGCTATCGCCTGAAGATCGAGCCAGTTGCCGACGGCGAGACTACCGCTGCCAAGCCGGCGGCCTCGACAGCGGGGACCGTCGGGAAGGCGTTGAGAGGCGGGTGGGTGCTCGGCGGTTCGTTGCTGATCGCACTGGTCGCCTTCCTCGCGATCTGGGATTGGCGGTCAGGAGATGAGCCGTCCCCCGTCGAGCCCCCCGCCGGCACGACCACATCCATAGCCGTGATCCCCTTCGACGTGCTCGGCGAAGACGCCTCACAGACCTACTTCGCGGAAGGCATCACCCTGGACCTGATCACCGAGCTGTCGCGCATTCCGGGGCTGCTGGTGATCGCGCCCGGAACCATGTTCGGCTACCGGAAAACGGCCATGACCGATCGCGAGATCGCCTCAGAGCTGAATGTGCGATACCTGATTCGGGGCGGAGTCCAGCGCATCGGTGACCGGGTCCGAATCAACATCCGCCTGCTCGAAGCCGACCGCGGTAGTACGCTTTGGGCCGATCGATTCGCCGGTGAGACCGACAGCCTGTTCCGCATCCAGGATCAGGTGGTGGAAGGCATCGCCAGCGCGCTTCCGATGCAGCTGGCACTGTCCCATCCGCCTCTGGAGCGAAACGGGGCGACGGAGAGCATCGCCGCTTACGACGAGTTCCTTCGCGGACGTGAAAGGTACGGCAGGCTCACCCCCGAGGATAATCGCGTCGCCCGGTACCACTTCGAGCGGGCAATCGCATTGGATCCCGGGTTCGCTCGCGCCCACGCCGGACTGGCGCTTGCCTGGTCGCGCCTTGCCATCGACGGTTGGACCGATGATCCCGCGAGCGCGCTTTCGAGAGCGGAGGAGCATGCGGAGCGCGCGGCATCGATCGACCCGTCCGTTCCCCAGATCCACTTCGTGCGCGCTCAGGCGGAGCTTTTCCGGGGGCATCACATCGAGGCAGCGGATGCAGCTTCGACCGCGATCGAACTGGACCCCAACTACGCGGATGCCTACGCGCTGCTGGCCTGGATTCTTCACTACGCCGGTCGGCCGGACCAGGCCGGGCTCATGCTGGCTGAAGCACTCAAACGAAATCCCCGCTCCTCGGCCTCCTATCACGAGATCGCCGGCGAGATCTATTTCGCGACGGACCGCTACGAGCGGGCGGCTGAGGAGTTCGCGGCCGCGCTCGCGCGCAATCCCGCCCACACGCGCGCGCGACTCTGGCAAGCGGCGACGCTCTCGAAGCTAGGACGTTCAGAAGAGGCCGCGTGGGAGGTCCAGGAGCTGCTGGCCGTCAACCCGGAGTTTTCGCTGTCGCGGCTGCTGCTCGCCTTTCCTTTGAAGGATCCGCATCAGCGCGACGCCCTGACCGAGGCGCTGGCCCAGCTTGGGCTGCCGAAGTAGGACTGAAGCGGCAAGCCGTCGCTGGCATGGGCCGGTCAGCAGATCCTGCTGCGAAGGGACGACTCGACGACTCGGGCCGAGACGGCGCGTCGAGGAAAAACATCGCAAAAGCGTCGGCTTTTCTTCAGAAGTAAGCTCCATCGGGCTGCTAGCGTAGAAATCGAGAACCGGAAATTCTCGGTTGGTTGCAAGGAGGCACCCTGAAATCGACGAGCTCTTATGAGCCGGGAGCAATCCGATGAAGACGCTTATGGCAGCAGTCGCAACAGTGCTTTTCGCCGCGAACGCCGCCGGCCACGATGTCTATCGTGACCTGGGCGTGGGCAACACCGATCTGTTCGATCAGCATCCGCCGGCCGAGCGCACGGCTGGTGTCCAGCCAAGTGTCGGTGACAGCTTCGACCGTTACTGGGGCCTGGCTGAGGACAACCCGGATCTGTTCGGCCCGGTTCCAGCCGGCGGAACCGGGTCTATCGACCCGCAGATCTACCATGGAGTCCGGGGAAATCCCGACCTCAGCTACTGAGGGAAACGCTGATCTATTCAGCGCTTTCCGCGACACAGGGATGTGACGCCATTTTCGAGCGCGTAAGCGCTTGAAAATGCAGCCACCCAAGAACCGCGCTTTTTGGGTGGCGTGCTGATTTTGGCCAGGATGGCCAATAATCAGCGTCTTGAGTGAGCTACCCCGTACCGCAAATCGATCGGCGACCGAAGTTCTCGTGATCTCAACCGGTACGGTTGATGCGACGCTCCAGCCGCCGGACACGGCGCTCCCGCGCCGGTCCCGGCGGCAGCCTGGCTGCCACCGCCAGCGCTTGCGGAAAGTCCCCCGCGCTGTGCTCCAGGTACTTGGCCAGCGCCTCCGTGGCCATCGTGTCGCCGTCTTGCGCCAGTGCCCGCCAGATGTCGAGCGCCTGACGCCACGCGCCGAGCCGGCGGTAGAACCGCGCCAGCTCCAGTAACCCGGCGGGGCAAAGCCGATCACGGCTGGTCTCTAGGACGCGCAGCGCCGTATCTCCGTCACCGCGCCCGAGGTGATGGCGGGCGACCGCTCTCGCATCCGCCCCATTTCCCGCCGGATCGCGCAGGCTGCGCGCCAATGCGGGGACCAGGGCCGGCAGGGACAGGAGATCCCGGCGGTTGTGCTCGAGGACGCCGGCGAGGGTATCGACCTCCCCCCGCCGCAGCCAGGCGAGCCAGGCGCTCGGGGCCTCGGAGCCCGACAGGTCTCCCCCGCGCCCGACGCCGAGCAGACGCTCCTCGGCCGTCGCCAGCCTGCAGTCCGGCCAGACCGGGGCGAAGGCGCGGCGCACCAGTCCGAGCAGGTCGAGGTGAGCCATCGGTTCCAGCGGCGAGCGCTTCCCGGCCAGCCGGAAGCGAGTGGTCAGCAGCGGAACATCGAAGGTCTTGCCGTTGTAGGTGACCAGCAGCCCGGCCGAGCCGATCTCGCGTCCGATCGCGTCCAGATAGCCCGGCTCCGCGTCCAGCCTGGTGAGCAGGTACTGGCGCACCAGCAGGGCATCGCCCTCGATCCGCGCGAGGCCGCACAGAAAGGCCCAGGTCCCGGTGCCGCCGGCGAGCCCGCTGGTCTCGGTGTCGAGAAACAGCCAGCCGGACGGCGGGCCGCAGTCCTGCGCCAGAGACGGCAGCTCCGGCACGCAGGCGCCGAGCACGACTCGCCCATGACGTCGCGTGAGCGGATACCGGCGCTCCACCCGAAGCACCCCGCGAGCGAGTGCTTTGGCGCCAAGGCGCTCGGCAAGGACTTGCTCGTCGGGTACGGGCGCGGTCGTATGACGCCGACCAGCCCCACCCAGCCGGCGCAGCCGCTCCGCCAGATCGGACCTCTGCGGCGCGGGCGCGGGCTCGGGCAACACGCCGCCCCGCAGTTGCCGCAGGCGCTGGTCAAGCCTCACCGAGCAGCCCCAGAACCCGCAGGGCCAGATCCTTGGGCATCACGGCACGCCCGTCGTCCCCCGCCAGGATGGGACCGACGCAGGCCGGACAACCGGCGGTGCAGGGACAGTCCCGCACCAGGCGCTCCGCGTCCGAGACCAGCCGGGCGGCGTCATCGAACAGGGGAGCGGACAGTCCGACGCCGCCGGGATAGTTGTCGTACAGGAAGAGGGTCGGAGCAAAGCGGCGCTCGGAGTCAGGGTCCGCCGGCGCATCGTCCCGCCCGCGCATCCCGCCGCGCCCGTCCGCGCCTACCGTAGCCGACCAGGTGCCCTCCCCGTCGCCCACCGCCCGTCCCAGGTCCCGCAGCTCCGACATGGCGCGCAATGCGGCCACATGATGCAGCGCGTACGCGGCGCCAAGGAAGCCCTCGATGGCCTGCTGTCGATTAGGCATCAGACGCTCCAGTTTACTGGGGTCCGCCCGCCACCAGACCGCGGTGGTATGCATCTCCTGATCCGGCAGGTTGATGTTGCCGTAGCCGATGTTGTCGTGGCTGTAGTAACGGATCTTCTTGTAGCCCGGGTAACGACGCACCAGGTGCACCTCGCCGTGGGCCGCGGCGGAGCTGGCGCAAGGCCGCGTCTCGAAGCAGTCCAGGATCTTGAGCCGCGTGTAGTCGATGGCGTCCGTGTAGTAGTCGGCGCGGGTTCGCCGGACGAACGCCTTGCGCCCGGCCCAGTCCAGACGCTCCACCTGGAAGGGCTGGGACTGGATCATGTAGATGGCCCCTTCGTACAGGGTGCCGGGGGCGCTGGTGTAGTCCACCTCCGCCAGGATTTTCTGAGCGCCGTCCGTGGTGTCAACCACCACGAAGTTACCCTCGGCCACCGAGCGCAGCGAAACCGCGTTGGCTGGATAGCTGTCGCCCACCCAGTACCAGCGCGACCCCTGCCGCTGGAGTATGCCCTCCTCCTGGAGGTAGGCGAGCATCTCGCCGAGGTCCTCGGCGCCGAAGGACTCCCCCTCTGAAAACGGCAGCTCGAAGGCGGCGCAGCGCACATGGTCGAGCAGGATCAGGAGCTGGTCCGGATGGATGCGCGCGTGCTCCGGCGAGGCGCCGAGAAAGAACTCCGGGTGACGCGCGATGTACTGGTCCAGGGGATCGCTGGTGGCCACCAGCACCCCCAGGGTCGGACGCTGGCGGCGCCCTGCCCGACCCAGCCGCTGCCAGGTGGCGGCGACCGTGCCCGGGTAGCCGTTCAGCACCGCCACGTCCAGCGCGCCGATGTCGACCCCGAGCTCCAGGGCCGACGTGCTCACCACCACATCCACCCGCCCGGCGCGCAGGGCCTTCTCCGTGACCCGCCGCTCGCTGGGGAGATAGCCGCCGCGGTAGGCCAGCACCCGTGGCGGCTTGCGGGGATCGCGGTCGAACACGTCCTTCAGGTACTTGGTGATGACCTCCACCATGAGCCGGGAGCGCGCGAAGACGATGCTCTTGAGGCCCAGCCTGACCGCCGAGCGGGCGATGCGGGTGGTCTGGGAGCGGGCCGAGGCGCGGATGCCGAGATCGGGGTTGATGACCGGCGGGTTCCACAGCAGCAGCCGGCGCTCGCCCCGCGGCGCCCCGCTCTCGGTGACGGCGACGACCGGCTCCCCGATCAGGCGCTCCGCGAGCTCACCCGGGTTGGCGATGGTGGCGGAGGCGAAGATGAACCGCGGCGACACGCCGTAGAAGCGGCAGATCCGCCCGAGACGGCGCAGGACGTTGGCCACGTGGGAGCCGAACACCCCGCGGTAGCTGTGCAGCTCGTCCACCACCACGAAGGCCAGGGACTCGAAGAACTGCGACCACTTGGTGTGATGGGGCAGGATCGCCTGGTGCAGCATGTCCGGGTTCGAGACCACGATGTCGCCCCGGGTGCGCACCGCCTTGCGCGCGTCGCCGGGGGTGTCCCCATCGAAGGTGAAGGCCTTGACCCCGAGCTCGGCGGCGCGGTTGAGCTCCATCAGCTCCGCCACCTGGTCCTGGGCCAGGGCCTTGGTCGGGAAGAGATACAGGGCCTTGGCCTGACGACTGAGCACCGCGTCCAGCACCGGCAGGTTGTAGCACAGGGTCTTGCCCGATGCGGTGGGGGTGGCGATCACCAGGTTCCGGCCGCCGCGGGCGAGTTCCCAGGCCTGGACCTGGTGGGCGTAGAGACGCCGCACCCCCCTGCCCTCCAGGGCGCGGCGCAGCCCCGGATGCATGTCGAGGGGCAGCGGCGCATAGCTGCCGTCTGACGAAGGAAATGCCAGCTCGCCCGTGATGCGCTCCCCATAACGCCGCCTGAGCCCGGCGACGAGCCGCTCGAGCCGGTCGTCCGCCACCGCCGCACTCATCACCGCTGCCCGCGCTGTCGCCATGCCGCCTCCCCCGTGTTGATCCCCGTCGAGCTTAGGCGCGGGGGTGACTCATTCCGTGAGTCCGTGCCGGAATAGGAGCCGGGAGGGAAACCCCGGCCGCAGATCGGTAGAATTGGCCAATTTCTCAGCCCGTGGAGTACCGAGCATGCGCAAGTATCACGTTTACGGCATCGGCAATGCCCTGGTGGACATGGAGTACGAGGTCGACGTCAGCGACCTCGAGAAGCTCCGCATCGACAAGGGCGTCATGACCCTGGTGGACGAGGCCCATCAGACCGAGATCATGGAGCACCTCAAGGAGCACCATCACCAGAAGGGCTCGGGCGGCTCGGCGGCCAACTCGGCCATCGCCGTCAGCCAGCTCGGCGGCAAGGCGTTCTACTCGTGCAAGGTCGCCAACGACCACCTCGGCCACTTCTACATGGACGACCTGATCAACGGCGGCGTCGACACCAACCACCACACCGACCGGGACCACGGCCACACGGGTCGCTGCGTGGTGCTTGTCACGCCCGACACCGACCGCACCATGGTCACCTATCTCGGCATCAGCGGCGCGCTCTCGGAAAAGGAGCTGGTGGCCGAGGCCCTCCGGGATTCCGACTACTTCTACACCGAGGGCTACCTGGTCACCTCCGATCCGGCGCGCAACCTCTCCATCAGCGCCAAGCGGATCGCCGATGAGGCGGGAGTGAAGACTGCCATCTCGCTCTCCGACCCCAACATGGTGACCTACTTCAAGCCGGGGCTGATGGACATGATCGGCGGCGGGGTAGACCTGCTGTTCGCCAACGAGGCCGAGGCCAAGGGCATGGCCGACACCGACGACCTGGACGCCGCCGTCGCCTTCCTCAAGAAGATCGCGAAGGAGTTCGCCGTTACCCGCGGCCCGAAGGGCGCCCTGGTCTACGACGGCAAGGAGATGATCGAGATCGCCCCGGTGAAGGTCGAGGCAGTGGACACGGTCGGGGCCGGCGACATGTTCGCCGGGGCCTTCCTGTACGGACTGACCCAGGGCTGGGGCCACCGCCGCGCCGGGGAGCTGGCCGCTACCGCCTCCGCGAAGCTGGTGACCAGCCTGGGTCCCCGCATCAGCGCCGAGGAGACCCAGGCCATCCTGCGCCGGTTCCTGTGACCGCGCGCGAGCCGCAGGAGCACACGCGATGCCCGTCTACGAGTTCTACTGCCGCGACTGCCACACCATCTACAGCTTCTTCTCCCGGCGGGTGAACACCACCGCCCGCCCGGCCTGCCCGACCTGCGGACACCCCGAGCTGGAGCGCCAGGCGTCCCTGTTCGCCATCTCCAAGGGCCGCCCGGACAGCGAGGGCGACGCCGACCTCCCGCCCGGCATGGACGAGGAAAAGATGATGCGCGCCTTCGAGTCCATGGCCGGAGACCTGGAGAACATCGACGAGAACGACCCCAAGCAGGCCGCCACCATGATGCGCCGCCTGTTCGATGCCGCCGGCATGAAGCTCGGAGACGGCATGGCCGAGGCGATCCGCCGCATGGAGACCGGCGAGGACCCGGACCAGATCGAGGCCGAGATGGGCGATGTGCTGGAGCAGGAGGACCCGTTTTCTGGAGCATCGACGAAGAAGTCACCGCTGCCCGATCTGAAACAGCTCAGACGCGAGCTGCTGCCGCCGAAGCGGGATGACACTTGGTATCCGCTGAAGTAGCTCGTAGGGTGGATGCCCGCGGGGCGATCCGCCTTTCCGGCGTGTCGGAGCGCGCATAGCCCTTCGCTCGCTCCGGACCTGCGGCCCCTGCGCCGCTACAGCCCCACGCACGCGCTACGTCTGCCGTACGACCCGCCCGCGTTCCGCTTGCTACTGCAACGTCGAAGGGATCGCCTGGCTGGGCCCGGACCTGATCCTGACGGTTTCGGACAAACGCAAGCGGGGGAAACAGCCCAAGCGCTGCCGACGCAAGGACCAGTCGATCCACATCTTCCGCATCCCCGCCTGAAGCTGGCCGGCCGAAGCCGGCCGGATCGGCCTCAGGGCAGGTTGGAATCGGGGGGCATCTCCATGAGGTCGGAGAAGGTCTCGCCGCTGGCGCCGCTCGGATAATCGCTTCGCAGCTGTGCCAGCTGCTTGCGGGCGCTGTCGTAGCGCATCCGCACATAGTGGATGATCCCCTCTACCTTGTAGTTCCCGCCCTGCAGCTCCCACTGCTTGCACCCGTTCAGATAGACCTGGTGGTTGGAGAACTGACGCCCGGTAAAGGGCTGCCCGTGAGGGGTGTCGGACTCCAGGTAGGCGGCCTGCCGCACCCGGTCCCAGAGACCGCCGTCGCCCTCCTGCCCCATCAGGTGCCCGACCACATCGGGGTTGAAGTGGCTGTCCAACAGGTGCTCCAGGTGGTCGAGGTAGTACTGCTTGAAGGCGTCGTGCTGCAGCAGGTTCTGCACCAGGGGGATCCGCGCTGTCCGCTCGCCCTTGTAGTAGTTGCGCGTATTGGATGCCCAGTCGAGGATGTCCGTGTACTGCCACTGGGTGTCGAAATAGTCGATGCCGTAGCTGTTGTCGTAGTCCCAGGGAATCCAGTAGAAATAGGGCTCCTGCATGAACGCCTTGGCCGCGCCCTTGCGACCCGCGTTGTAGAGGTAGTAGTTCGAGGGCGTGGCGTAGTAGTTGTCCCATCCGCCCAGCAGGAGGTTTGCGCCCGCCCAGCGCAGGAAGGCCTTGACGTTCATGATGCCTTCCATCGCGTCCTTGTAGGCGTCCGATCGGAACTTCTCCTCCCCGCCGGCCATCCCGATGCCGTTGAGCGTGTGGATCAAGCGGGCCAGGTCGGCATAGGTATTGGACTCCGGGTCCTCTTCGTTGGTCTTCAGGCGGTAGGTCAGGTCAGGGTGATCGTGCTGCAGGTAGTACTGCAGGCCCGACTCGTTACCCGTCGCCGGTGGGATGTACTCCAGGGTGGCGCAGCCCACGTTGCCGCAGTAGGCCTTGTAGAGGTTGCCGTCGTCGTTCTTGCCGAAGTGGTCTTTCAGAAACCCCTTGTCGACCTGCTCGATGAGGGAGAACAGCCCCCGATACCGGCCGTTGATGCCGAGCTTGGCGTAGCTGTGGCGGGAGGACGGAATCCCCACCCGATCGAAGAGGTGCCAGGCCAGGGCCTCGCGCATCTGCGAGGGATCGTTGTACATGGCCTTGAGGTTGAAGCGCCACATGCCCAGCACCTTGCCGTCCCCGTCGTCGACCTTGAAGTTGACCTTCCAGGAGCGCTTGGGGGCGCGCAGCGTCCGGTTGCCGCTGTTCTTGAGCGAGAAGTCCCGGGTCTGCAGCAGCACTCCCTGCGCTCCCGGCCCGGGCAGATGGACCGGCAGGTCGGCCTCGGTGGCCCACGCGGACAGGCAGGAACTGCCATCCGCATAGACAGGGTCCTCGGGCGTCAGGTGCTGCGTCGGCCAGTCGTCGATCATCACCATGTACATGGCGCGGTCGAAAAACGCTTTCTTGCCCTTCGCCGCATCCACATAGGCGCGGACCAGCCCGCCCGTCTCCGTCTGCCCACCGGCCTCGTCCTCCAGGACCAGGACCCCGTCCCCGGCCGGATCGTCCACCTCGCTGTCCAACAGCTCGAACAGCTCATGGAATTCCGCCTTGGTGCGCAGGGTGGCATCGGCGTGCCCGGCGCCCTGATTCACCCGCTCGGCGATATCCCGCGCCCTGCCCTGCGGCAGCTGGGTCACGACAATCGCCTTGGTCTTGAACAGGTCCCAGAAGTCTCCCTTGTCCAGCCGCTTCTTCATCGTCCGTTTCTCCATTTGCGCTGCATGTTCGCCCCGGCCCGTTCCAAAGGGAGGCGCGAGGCACCGCTCTCTGGCGCCCGAGCCGTTCCCCAAGCTGAACCCTCCCCTGGTCGGCGCCTGCAACACGAATAATCGTCCCTCCGATATCCCGCCTCACGCTCAAGCGGATACCGGGCCTCGGATCAGACACACGGGGAAGCCATCGACGAATTAAATCTAGCACCGATCCCTGGGGCCGACCACGGCGGATCGGCGAGATAAAACCCCGCAGTTTGTCCGTCCTCCGCGGGCTGTACCAATGGCGTCTAGAAATACCAGCGCAATCGGAATCCCCTTCTGCCCATTTTCTTTCATTCAATACTCACTCTAACCCGCCTATTCGAGCCTGACCCCTTTCCTCGCACCGGGCGATCTGCCATTTTCACAGCCGTCGCAATTCCAACGTCCCTGGGTGGAAATCGGAATGGCGATCCGGCTCCGTACTACCGGGAGCGATTGGCGGAACCTCCTGTCGGAGTTCCGCCCTACGCGGGCTTGTTAGGCCAATGCTTGATTGCAAGACTTGACCCCGATCTTCACTGTGACCCCGATCTTCACTGCCGATGCCACTCATTGACCTGGGCCAAGAGCCATATCATAAATACGCCCACTGTGTAGCCCGGCATGATTATTCGGCACGGCCTGTTGAAGTGTGGTTTGGTTATTGGCCTCAAACGCCTGTATGTCTTGTGATGCCGTTTGGAGTGCATCAATCCATTCATTGGCGTTAGCTATGTATCCTGTAGCCAGATGTCCTCGCACTTCTGAGTCAAACGCTGGCCCCACTCGCCCATCAGTTAATAACAGGACGGCCTTTGAGATACCAACGATTCCGGCAAGCCCATTTCTCACCCGGCCATGATATGAAAGATTTTGAAAAATATTCCAAAGCTCATTAAGCGCCTGACAATTCTGATTTGAGAATGAGTTGCCATCTCGGATATCAAAGTTTTGCAAAACTTGAAGCGACTGAGCGGCCTGATTGATGAGATCATCGAGGTACGGCGCATCATGTAGATTTTCGGCAAGTGTTCGCCTCATTCGATTTGGGCGACAAGCCTGCCATCTGCGCAAAACTATTCCGAGCTGTCGAGGGCGCGCATTAGGTTGGGTGTTTAGCCAGCAATTCCAATCGTCCACGTACTGCGCGGCAAAGCGATTAACTAACCCCTGAAATTCTTGAATTGTTAAGTTAGCAATACCGGGCATCAGTGTTCATTCCTTGGGCATAACGCCAGCCGTAACCGGCGCATTTGTAGTGAGCGCAGCGAACGAAAAATGCGTCCGCGTTTACGGCATTGTTAGCTTCTTTTGAGTTCTTTTGGAAGAAACGCATCAATTTCCTCATCCGAAAACGTCATATCTTCTTTGGTTTTTAATGCATCTTGAGCTTTCTTGTATGCTTGAAATGTTGTGCTTGGGGAGCCCGAGTAAACGGAATGCAAATTTTCAAGCAAACTGTCTCTCTCTGACTGCAACTGTTCAATCGGTTTCTCTCCCATAGACAAATCCGTAAGTAATGACAAGTACTTTTCTCTAATCAGCCATATTTCATTTGCCGCGTGTTTGTGTTTTTGTGCCAACTCGCCCAAGTCGTAGTTTTTGGTATAGGCGTTTAAAACGAGAAGCGCAGTTGAAACCACCACGCCTATCCCGGTGCCAATCTCACCAGCGCCAAAGAACGTAGAAACAAAGCCACCGGTGGTTAACGCAGAGAGAATAATTTGCCAGAGTTTAATGTTTGAAAGGCGGGAAAGCAGAATATCCGAACATTTTTCATGCGTTTTGTGCGAATAAACCACTCGGCCATAGCATTCCCTTAGTTGACCTTCGAGAATTCTCCTTGTTTCAGGTGTATCGCTAGTCTGGGAATGCTGTTCCAAAGATTCTTCTCCACTCGTATTTTGCCGACCACTCTCTTTTTGGAGTGGCTGTTTCATCTTTTATAGCCTCTAACGCTATGTTGTAGCATTGCTTGGCCTTATACTGAAATAGGCCTTTCCCATATACATATTGCCCGCTACCGGGTGCCCTCCAAAAGACTTGCTCTGAACTTTGTTCAGACATCCATTTAAAGAAATCTCGACACATGAAATCATAGAACAAGTATGATTTATCACGATATTCGTAGTTTTCTATAAATTGATACGCCAGCGTATCTATTAGCAACCCACCGATGGGCACATTCCATTTATTTTTCCAGGAACGCACCATTCTACAAAGCGGAATCAGATTATTGTTGCAGACAATGTTCCTGTTTTTTATGGCTTGTATTTCTGGTTTTGGATTTGTCGTTTTCCAAGACCCACCGTTGTTCGAATCTGGATAGGTGTATGTTCCTGCTTGGTTGTTGAAAACAGGAACGACTTCAAAAGTTACTCCGTCCTGGAAGCTGACCACTACGACTTGACCATCTCCGCCCACGCTTGAAGTGGAGTAGGTTTTCTTCATTGATGATCGGACGGCTTGCAGTAAAGCAGATTGCCCGTTAGTGCTGTAAGCATTGTACTGATGGTATAGGGCCGATGGTAATTCGAATACCATATCTAAGTCACTAAACCCTCGGATTGCTGTATTTCTGCCGTAAGAGCCAACATACAAGCTATGCGATGTATCGGAAGTCGTATTCCAAAAATCAGTGTTTAGCCGTCGAGTAATCGCTTTGTATCGAGTTGATATAGAACTCGAATTCTGAATAGTCAGATTTGAACAAAATGTACTAAACCAATCCGCTAGACCCATGTGCTTCCTTTTATTAAGCTAACAGTGAAATAGGCCGCAGTCGGGCAATCCGGGTGCTAGACTGCATGCCGTCTAGCACCCGACTCTCCTTGCGAGTACGAGTTCCAGCTTACCTCGAGTAGAGGTGTGCATCGCGCGGGAGGGGTATTGGGTCGCATCCGTGCCGCACAAGCAACGCTGCCGACTGCTAGGTCTGACGGAGGAAGGCCTATCTCGTGATGCCCCCGTTCGGCGGCCGTGCAAGCTCAGGTGGCGCTCCATGCCTTTGCCTTTCGAGTCTCGCTACTTCGCCGCCCGCTGAATCGCCTCGCCGGCGCTTTCGATGTCCCTGCCCGCGCCCTTGATGGTCTCGCAGCCGCTGAGCACGGCGATGAGGGCGAGACAGACCAGTATCGGCAATATCCTTCGCATCGAGGTTACCTCTCAGCCGATCAGGTGAAGGCCGCCTGGCAGACGGACAGCAGCGCGGCCGGGAACAGCCCGAGCACCAGCATCGCAACGCCGTTCACGGACAGGGCCACCCTGGCGCCCGCGCCCAGCGTCAGCGGCGCATCCTCGACGGGCGCGTCGAAGTACATGAGCTTGACGATGCGCAGGTAGTAGAAGGCGCCGATGATGGAGAAGAAGACGCCGATCACGGCCAGCCACCAGAGGCTGACCTGCACCACCGCCTCCAGCACCAGCAGCTTGGCCATGAAGCCAACCGTGGGCGGGACCCCGGCCATGGAGAACATGATCAGCCCCATCATGGCCGCGTACCAGGAGTCGCGCTGATTGAGGCCCTTGAGATCTTCCAGGTTCTCGGCATCGAAGCCCTTGCGGCTCAGCAGCAGGAGCACGCCGAAGGCGCCGGCCGCCATGACCGCGTAGACGATGGCGTAGAACATCGCGGCGGCATAGCCCTGGGAGGTCCCGGCGAGGAGCCCGAGGAAGATGAAGCCCACGTGCGAGATGGTGGAGTAGGCGAGCATGCGCTTGATGTTCGTCTGGGCGATGGCGATCACGTTGCCGAGGCCCATGGACAGCACCGCGAGGATGATCAGCATCCCCTGCCAGTGGACGTGCAGCCCGCCCATGCCGTCGACCAGGAGCCGCATGGCCAGGGCGAAGGCGGCGATCTTCGGGGCGCTGCCGAGGAACAGCACGACCGGTGTCGGCGCGCCCTGGTAGACGTCCGGCACCCACATGTGGAAGGGGACGGCGCCGAACTTGAAGCCGATGCCGATCACCAGGAAGGCGATGCCGAACACCAGGACCTTGTTGTCCATGCCTTGCGACGAGGCCGTCGCGGCGATGGTGCCGAGCTCCAGCGATCCGGTCGCCCCGTAGATCATGGACATGCCGTAGAGCAGCATGCCGGAGCCCAGCGCGCCGAGGACGAAGTACTTCATGGCCGCTTCCGCGCCCCTGGTGGAGTCGCGGTCGAAGGCCACCATGGCGTACAGGCACAAGGCCAGCAGCTCCAGGCCCAGGTAAACGGTGAGCAGGCTGTTGGCGGACACCATGATCATCATGCCGAGCACGGCGAACAGCCCCAGCACGTAGTACTCGCCGGTGAGCATGTCCCGGTCGCGCAGCCAGTCCTTGGCGTAGACGAAGGCGAACAGGCTGATCAGCAGGATCAGCACCTTGAGCACGTCGCTCATCGCATCGCGCACGTAGGTGCCGTCGAACACCACCTGCGGCACCCCGCCCCCGACGACGCCGGTGACCCCGATCGCGACCAGCAGGCCGATGAGGGTGATGGCGTGGTTTGCGCCCTTACGGTGCTCCGGCAGGTAGAGGTCGACCAGCAGCACGGTGCTTGCCAGCACCAGGACGGTGATCTCGGGGAGTACGGGAATCAGAGCGGCGTAATCGAAGGACATAGGTGTGATCCGTCAGAAATGGGCCGCCACGGGCGCGGCGGCGCTCCCGATCTTGGACGCCGAGATCTGCTGCACCAGGTTCTGGATGCTGGCGTCCATCACCTCGACCAGCGGCGCGGGCCACAGGCCCAGGACCAGCACGGCCGCGGCCAGGGTGCCGAGAACCAGGAGCTCGCGGCCGTTGGCGTCCTGGAGACCGGCGACGCCCTCGTTGGCCACCGGACCGAACACCACGCGCTTGACCATCCACAGCGTGTAGGCCGCGCCCAGGATCAGCGTCGTCGCCGCCAGGAAGGCGAACCAGAAGTCGGCGCGGAAGCTCGCCAGGATGACCATGAACTCGCCGACGAAGCCGGAGGTTCCGGGCAGCCCGGCGTTGGCCATGGCGAAGAACACCATCAGGGCGCCGAACACGGGCATGGTGTTCACCACCCCGCCGTAGTCGGCGATCTGGCGCGAGTGCAGGCGGTCGTAGAGCACGCCGACGCACAGGAAGAGCGCGCCGGAGATGAAGCCGTGGGAAATCATCTGCACCATGCCGCCCGAGATGCCCATGACGGCCCCGCTCTCGACGTCGGAGCGGGCGAAGATGGTGAAGACGATGAAGAAGCCCAAGGGTCACGAAACCCATGTGGGCGATGGAGGAGTAGGCGATGAGCTTCTTCATGTCCTGCTGCACCAGGGCCACGAAGCCGATGTAGACAACCGCGATCAGGGACATGGAGATGATCAGCCAATCGAGCGAGGCGCTGGCGTCGGGAGTGATGGGCAGGCTGAAGCGCAGGAACCCGTAGCCGCCGATCTTGAGCATGATGGCGGCCAGGATCACGGACCCACCGGTGGGCGCCTCGACGTGGGCGTCCGGCAGCCAGGTGTGCACCGGCCACATCGGCACCTTGACCGCGAAGGCGAGCAGGAAGGCGATGAAGATCAGCACCTGCTCGGTCATGCCGAGCGGCAGGGCGTGGAAGCTCGGCAACCCGGGCGCGGAGGGCACGATCTCGAAGGTTCCCGACTGGAAGTACATGTAGATCAGGGCGACCAGCATGAACACCGAGCCGAAGAAGGTGTAGAGGAAGAACTTGATGGTGGCGTAGACCCGGTTGGGGCCGCCCCAGACGCCGATGATGAGGAACATCGGGATCAGCATGGCCTCCCAGAACACGTAGAAGAGGACGGCGTCGAGGGCCGAGAAGACCCCCACCATCACCCCCTCCATGATCAGGAAGGCGGCCATGTACTGTGACGGCTTGTAGCTGATGACCTCCCATCCGGCAATGATCACCAGGATGGTCATGAAGGTGGTCAGCAGGATGAGCGGCATCGAGATGCCGTCGATCCCCAGGTAGTAGTAGACGTTGAAGGACGGGATCCAGGCCGTGTGCTCGACGAACTGCATCTGGGCGGTGGAGGAGTCGAAGCCGGTCCAGAGGCCGATGCTGACGAGGAAGGTCAGCACCGCGAAGGCGAGCGCCGTCCACTTGGAGACGCCGGGCGCGCGGTCTCCGCTCGCAAGCACCGCGAGGCCCCCGATGATCGGGAGCCAGATGGTGAACGTCAGAACTGGAATCGCGGATTGCATGCCTGTCCGTCTCCCCCGGAGATCTAGAGAACCACGAAGAGCGTCAGCAGGACCAGCAGGCCCAGGATCATGGCGATCGCGTAGTCGTACAGATAACCGGTCTGAATGTTTCGAGCCCGCTCCGAGAACCAACCCACGGCCTTGGCCGAGCCGTTGACGATCAGGCCGTCGATCAGCCCGCGGTCACCGAGGTTCCAGAACAGCTTGCCGATGCCCCGCCCGCCACCGGCGAACAGCGCCTGGTTAAGCTCGTCGAAGCCGTACTTGCGATCGAGGATGAAGTACAGCCAGTCGTACTTGATGCGCAGATACTGCTCGATCTGGGGCTTCTTGCCGAACAGGTACCAGAAGACGTAACCGGCGACGGCGAAGCCCGCGAGCGCGAGCCAGAAGGGCGCCGTCATGAGCCCGTGCAGCACGAAGGCGAGCTGGCCGTGGTAGTGCTCGCTCATGTGGCCCAGCACGTCGTGCTCGGGCGCCACGTAAATCGCACCCTTGAACCAGTCGCCGAACAGGATCGGCTCCATGGTCATCCAGCCGATGAACACCGAGGGGATCGCCAGCAGCACCAGGGGCACCCACACCACCGCCGGGGTCTCGTGCAGGTGGTGGCGCGTATGGTCGTCCATCCGCTCCTTGCCGTGGAACACCAGGAAGTAGAGGCGGAAGCTGTAGAGCGCGGTAACGAAGACGCCGATGGTCAGCAGCACCGAGGCGTATCCGGCGCCCGCCACCTGGGAGGCGCCCACCGCCTCGATGATGGCGTCCTTGGAGAAGAACCCGGAGAAGCCCGGGAAGCCGATGAGCGCCAGCGTGCCGATCAGGAAGGTGATCCAGGTGATCGGCATGTACTTGCGCAGGCCGCCCATGTTGCGGATGTCCTGGTCGTGGTGCATGGCGATGATCACCGAGCCGGCGGCCAGGAACAGCAGGGCCTTGAAGAAGGCGTGGGTCATCAGGTGGAAGATGCCGGCGGCGTACGCCGAGGCGCCGAGCGCGGTCATCATGTAGCCGAGCTGAGACAGGGTCGAGTAGGCCACCACCCGCTTGATGTCGTTCTGCACCAGCCCGATCAGCCCCATGAAGAAGGCGGTCGTCGCGCCGATCACCATGACGAAGCTGAGCGCCGTCTCGGAGAGCTCGTAGAGCGGCGACATGCGGGCGACCATGAAGATGCCCGCGGTGACCATGGTCGCGGCGTGGATCAGGGCGGAGATCGGCGTCGGGCCTTCCATGGAGTCGGGCAGCCACACATGCAGGGGCACCTGGGCCGATTTGCCCATGGCGCCGATGAACAGCAGGACGCCGATCACCGTCATCACCGACCAGGAGGCGTCTCCCCAGACCTGCATCTGGGCGTCCTTCATCTCCGGCGCCCGGGCGAACACCTCAACGTAGTCCATCGAGTTGAAATACATGCCTACGGCCGCGATGCCGAGAATGAAGCCGAAGTCGCCCACCCGGTTGACCAGGAAGGCCTTGAGGTTGGCGAAGATGGCCGACTCGCGCACCGACCAGAAGCCGATCAGCAGGTAGGAGACCAGGCCCACCGCCTCCCAGCCGAAGAACAGCTGGAGGAAGTTGTTGGACATCACCAGCATCAGCATCGAGAAGGTGAAGAGCGAGATGTAGCTGAAGAAGCGCTGGTAGCTGTTCTTGCCCGCGAGCGAGTCCTTGGGCCAGTTGTGCTCGTCATCGGCCATGTAGCCGACGGTGTAGATGTGGACCATGAGGGAGACGAAGGTGACCACGCCGATCATGAGCGCGGTGAGCTTGTCCACCAGGAAGCCGATCTGGAAGCTGATGCCGTCGCTCACCATCCAGGTGTAGACGGAGCCGTTGAACACCGGCTGATCGTCGACGACGAAGAGCTTGACCACGTACAGGGACAACAGGCAGGAAATGCCCACCCCGAGGATGGTGACCCAGTGCGCACCGGCCCGGCCGATCCTGGCGCCGAAGAATCCGGCGATGATCGCCCCCACAAGCGGTGCGAGTACGATGGTCAGGTAGATGTTTTCCATATCGTTTCTATGGCTTATCGAGCCCGCCCCTGCGCGCTCGAATCGGTTTCAAAGTCGCTGACACCCCTCCGCCGACCCCTTGCTGGACCTGCGGCGCGGCTATCCGAGCACGCCGTTAGCCAAGGGTCGGATCCCCCAAAACGCCGGCGGCCTTCGGCCGACCGCCCTACCCCTTCAAGGCATCCAGTTCCTGGACATCGATGGTCTGTCGGCTGCGGAAAAGGACCACCAGGATCGCAAGCCCGATCGCCGCCTCGGCCGCCGCCACCGTCAGGATGAAGAAGACGAAGACCTGGCCGGCGGTATCGCCAAGGAAGTGGGAGAAGGCGATGAAGTTCATGTTGACCGCCAGCAGCATGAGCTCGATGCACATCAGCAGGAT
This sequence comes from uncultured Gammaproteobacteria bacterium, assembly GCA_963698495.1. Lineage (GTDB taxonomy): Bacteria > Pseudomonadota > Gammaproteobacteria > Chromatiales > Chromatiaceae > CAVORB01. The sequence goes on from CAVORB010000023.1 coordinate 162,812, forward strand.
GATCACGTTCTTCCGGTTGAGGAAGATCCCCGCGACGCTGATGGAGAACAGGATGCCCCCGAGCATCAGGTAATCGGACAGTGCGATCATTCCGCCTCCACATCGCCCTGGGCGGGCGCGGCCTGGGTCTTCGCGACCACTCTCCTGGGTTCCACCGGCACGTTCACGATCCGGATCCGATCCGGCCCCTTCCGGACGTAGACCTGTTTCGACGGGTCCACGTACTTGTTGTCCGGACGGCGGCGCAAGGTCAAGCGGATGGCCGCGACGATGGCTACCAGCAGGATCACCGCGGCGATCTCGAAGGGGTACACGTACACGGTGTAGAGCAGCATGCCGAGCTCTTCCGTGTTGCTGTAGTCGGCCGCCCGCGCCGCGGGCTTGGCGAACTGCTCCAGCCCGAAGTTGGCCGGCCCCTCGATCAGCAGGATCTCCGCCAGAAGCACCGCGGCGATCAGCAGCCCGAGCGGCAGGTGGCGTATGAACTGCGCCTTGAGCGCGGCCACCTCGATGTCCAGCATCATGACCACGAACAGGAACAGGACCATCACCGCGCCGACGTAGACCAGCACCAGGGTAATCGCCAGGAACTCGGCCTCCAGCAGCATCCACAGGCCCGCGCTCGCCACGAAGGCCAGCACCAGGTAGAGCACCGCGTGCACCGTGTTGCGCCGGGTGATCACCATGCCCGCCGCCGCCACCGTGATGGCGGCGAAGACGTAGAAGAGAAACTTTTCGAAGCCCATGTGTCGTCCGTTGGTTAGGTCTGCAGTGACGGCGTCACCGGTAGGGCGCATCCGCGGCGCGGGCGGCGGCGATCTCGGCCTCGTACTTGTCGCCGATGGCGAGCAGCCGGTCCTTGGTCATGATGTGCTCGCCGCGCTCCTCGAAGTGGTACTCGTAGACGCCCGTCTCGACGATCGAGTCCACCGGGCAGGACTCCTCGCAGAAGCCGCAGTAGATGCACTTGAACAGGTCGATGTCGTAGCGCGTCGTGCGCCGCGAGCCGTCGGCCCTGGGCTCCGCCTCGATGGTGATGGCGAGCGCCGGGCAGGTCGCCTCGCACAGCTTGCAGGCGATGCAGCGCTCCTCGCCGTTCGGGTAGCGCCGCAGGGCGTGCAGGCCGCGGAAGCGCGGCGAGATCGGCGCCTTCTCCTCCGGATACTGGACGGTGAGCTTGGTGCGGAACATATACCGCCCGGTGACCCCGAGGCCGCGGAACAGCTCCAGCAGCATCAGGCTCCGCAGGTAATCGCGCATGGTTTGCAGCATCTGACCCGACTCCTCTCAGGACGCGTTGGTCACGCCGACCACCAGGGGGGCATCTTGTAGACGACCGCGAGCCCGACGACCAGGATCCAGACGATGGTGATGGGGATGAACACCTTCCAACCCAGACGCATGATCTGGTCGTAGCGGAAACGGGGGAAGGTGGCCCGGAACCAGAGGAACAGGAACATGAAGAAGAAGGTCTTCAGCAGCATCCAGTGGAAGCCGTCGTCGAGCAGGAAGACCCCATCCACCCACTCCTTCGGCAGCGGCGACAGCCAGCCGCCCAGAAACATGAGCGCCGACAGGGCCGAGATCAGGATCATGTTGGCGTACTCGGCGAGGAAGAAGACCGCGAAGGCCATGCCCGAGTACTCGACGTGGAAGCCCGCCACGATTTCCGATTCGCCCTCGGCGACGTCGAAGGGGGCGCGGTTGGTCTCCGCCAGGCCGGAGATGAAGTAAACGCCGAACAACGGCAGCAGGGGCAGCCAGAACCAGGTGAGCAGGCTCCCCTCCTGAGCGCGGACGATGTCGCCGAGATTGAGGCTGCCGGCGGCCACCAGCACCCCCACCAGGGCGAAGCCCATGGCGATCTCGTAGGCCACGATCTGGGCGGCGGAGCGCATGGCGCCCAGCAGGGCGTATTTGGAGTTGGAGGCCCAGCCGGCGATGATCACGCCGTACACGCCCAGTGAGGTGAGGGCCAGGATGTACAGCAGCCCGGCGTTGACGTCCGCCAGCACCATGCCGTCGTCGAAGGGGAACACCGCCCAGGCCGCCAAGGCGGGGCCGATGGTGATCAGCGGCGCCATCAGGAACAGGACCGGATTGGCCTTGGTCGGGATGACGATCTCCTTCATCATCAGCTTGACCGCGTCGGCGATGGGCTGCAGCAGCCCGCGCCAGCCTACCCGGTTCGGCCCGATGCGGATCTGCATGTAGCCGATGACCTTGCGCTCCGCATAGGTGTAATAGGCCACCAGGCCCATCAGCGGGGCGAGGATCACGACGATCTTCAGCAGGATCTGAATCACCGTCGGCAGGGATTCCCAGAGCTCGATCATGATCTTGTTCTGCTCACACCTTTTGGATCGTCACCGGGGCGATCTGCGCGCCGAGGACCTCGCTGCCCGCGACCGCCGCGGGGATGCGGGCACAGCCCGCGGGTACCCCGGCGTCCAGGCTCACCAGGGTCTGCACCGCCGCGCCGTTCTGCGCGACCTGGACCCGATCGCCGTCGGCAAGCCCCAGCTTGGCGGCCTCCTGCGGGTTCAGGTAGACCGCGAAGGCGCTCAGCCGCGGGCGCGCGCTGCAGGGCCGGGGCGCGGCGCACCAGTGCATCCGAGGCGTAGATGGGCACGTTGCCGATACGGAACAGCCCCTCCACGGGGACTACCTGAGGTTGTACCTTGAGGTCCCCGCGCGGCTTGTTGTCCGGCTTGGCTCCCTCGCAGAGGGCGCGGATCTCATCGAGCACCTGACTCGAATCGCGATAGTCGAAGCCCTCCAGCTCCAGCTGGTTGCCGAGCACGCGCAACACCTTCCAGCCGGGACGCGCCTCCCCCGGGGGCGCAACGGCGCCGCGGAAGCTCTGCCAGGTGACGTCCGCGTTGACGAAGGTCCCGGAGGTCTCGGCGAAGGCCCCGATCGGCAACATCAGATCGGCCACCGCCTCCAGGGACGGGCTGCGGAAGGCGGAGCAGGCGAGGACGAACTTGCCCTTGGCGAGCCACTTCATCGCCTGCGCGGGATCGTTCAAGTCTAACCCGGGCTCCAGACCCCAAAGCAGATAGGCCTTGCGGCGCGATGAGAGCATCTCCGCGGCGCCCGCGCCCGCGGTTTCGATCGGATGAGCGCCCGGCAGCACGCTGGGAACCGCCCCGGCAAGGTAGGCCCCGACACTGTTGGCCGCCGCCGGCAGGTAGCCGACCCTGGCATGGGCGGCCTCGGCGATGACCTGGGCCAGGGCCTTGAGCAGCGTGTAGTCCGGGTGAGCGGCGGCCAGCCCGCCGAGCAGGATCAGGCCCCGATAGTTTTTGCCGGCCTCTTTCAGGCGTTCGGCAGTCGCACCGTGGTGCTCGTCTGGCGCGGCCCCGGCGATCAGATCCTTGATCGGGCCCGACCCCCGCTTGCCGAGCGCCTTGGCGATGGCGGCCAGGTCCTTGAGCATGCCCGCCGGCGTGTCCACGAACTGGGTGCTCGGGAAGGTGAGCGCGAGCTCGAGCGGGTTGACCAGGGCGACGTGCGCGCCGGCGAGAGCGGCCTTGCGGATACGGTGGGCCAGCAGGGGCTGCTCCTGACGGATATCCGCGCCGATCAGGAGTATCCCCTCCTGCACCTCGAGGTCGGCGACCGGCACTCCCAGCCAGGGCAGCAGCGGATCGGACGCATCGCCGCGGAAATCCTGCTGCCGCAGGCGGGAGTCGATATCCGAGCTGCCCAGGGCGCGCACCAGCTTCTGGGCCAGGTACATCTCCTCGAGGGTGGCATTGGGGGCGATCAGGGCGCCGAGATCGCCGCCGCTGGCCTTGAGCCCGTCGGCTGCCAGCGCAAGCGCGGTCTGCCAGTCGGTGGCCTGCCAGTCTCCGTCCTGCTTGACCATGGGCTGCAGCAGGCGATCCTCGGAGGTCAGTCCCTCGTAGCTGAAGCGGTCGCGATCCGAGAGCCAGGTCTCGTTCACCGCCTCGTTGTCCCGCGGGTGCACGCGCATGACCCGGTTGCCGCGCACGTGCAGGTGGATGTTCGAGCCCAAGCCGTCGTGCGGCGCGATGCCGTCGACCTGCGTCAGCTCCCAGGAGCGCGCCTTGAAGCGGAACGGCTTGGAGGTCAACGCACCAACCGGGCACAGGTCGATGATGTTGCCCGAGAGCTCGTGGGCCACCGTGTGCTCGACGAAGGTACCGATGCGCATGTCCTCGCCGCGGCCAGTCGCGCCCAGCTCACGGATGCCGGCGATCTCCGCCCCGAAGCGCACGCATCGGGTGCAGTGGATGCAGCGGGTCATGTCGGTGGCGATCAGGGGACCGAGGTCCTCGTCCTTGACCACGCGCTTGCGCTCGGCGTAACGGGAAACGTCCCCGCCATAGCCCATGGCCACGTCCTGCAGCTCGCACTCCCCGCCCTGGTCGCAGATCGGGCAGTCGAGTGGATGATTGATGAGCAGGAACTCCATGGTCCCCTTCTGCGCCTCGAGCGCCTTGGGGGAGCGGGTCTGGACCTTCATGCCGTCGGCGACGGGGGTGGCGCAGGCCGGCAGTGGCTTGGGGAAGGGCCGCCCGCCCTGCTCCGCCTCCACCAGGCACATGCGGCAGTTGGCGGCGATGGAGAGCTTCTGGTGATAACAGAAGCGAGGGATGCGGATACCCTCGCGGTCGGCGACCTCGATGATCATCTCGCCGGGGACGGCCTCGCAGGGGCGGCCGTCGATCTCGATTGTGACCTTGTCCGTCATTCTGGGTTTCTCAGTCCGAGGTCACCGCCGTCAGGCGGCCTCGACCAGGCTCCGGCCGTGCTCGACGTAGTGCTCGAACTCGTGGCGGTAATGCTTGAGGAAGCTCTGCACCGGCATCGCCGCGGCGTCCCCGAGGGCGCAGATGGTGCGCCCGCCGATGCGCCCGGCCACGCCGTCGAGCAGGTCCAGGTCCTCCAGGCGCCCCTGCCCGTGCAGGATGCGGTGCAGCACCCGCGACAGCCAGCCGGTGCCCTCGCGGCAGGGCGTGCACTGACCGCAGGACTCGGCCGCGTAGAAGTGGGCCAGGTTGGCGAGGACCTTGACCATGTCGGTGCCCTCGGCCATCACGATCACGGCGCCGGAGCCGAGCATGGAGCCGGCCTTGGCGATGGAGTCGTAGTCCATGTCCGTCTCCATCATGATCTCACCGGGCACCACCGGCACCGAGGAGCCGCCGGGAATCACGGCCTTGAGCCGCTTGCCGTCCTTCACGCCGCCGGCCATTTCCAGCAGTTCCTTGAACGGGGTCCCCAACGGAACCTCGAAGTTGTTCGGCTGGTTGACGTGCCCGGTGACCGAGAACAGCTTGGGGCCGCCGTTGTTCGGCCGGCCCTGCTCCAGGAACCAGCGGCCGCCCTTCTCCAGGATCACGGGTACCGAGGCCAGGGACTCGGTGTTGTTGATGGTGGTCGGCTTGCCATACAGGCCCGCCTGTGCCGGGAACGGCGGCTTGTAGCGCGGCTGGCCCTTCTTGCCCTCGATGGACTCCAACAGCGCCGTCTCCTCGCCGCAGATATAGGCACCGGCACCGCAGTGCGTGTAGAGGTCGAAATCGACGCCGGAACCCTGGATATCCTTGCCGATCAGGCCCGTCTCGTAGGCCTCGGCCAGGGCCGCGTCGAAGCGCTCGATGGGCTCGTAGAACTCGCCGCGGATGTAGTTGTAGCCGACCGTGGCGCCGATGCAGTACCCCGCGATCGCCATGCCCTCGATCAGCTGGTGGGGGTTGTAGCGCAGGATGTCCCGGTCCTTGCACGTGCCGGGCTCGCCCTCGTCGGAGTTGCAGACGATGTACTTCTGACCGGGCGCGCTGCGGGGCATGAAGCTCCACTTGAGCCCGGTCGGGAACCCGGCGCCGCCGCGGCCCCGCAGGGCCGATTGCTTGAGCTCGTCGATGATGTTTGCGGGGTCCGGCTTCTCCTTGAGGATCTTCTCCCACTGCACGTAGCCGCCGACGCTGCGATAAGCCTCCAGGGTATGGGGCTGGTCCAAATGCAGGGTGCGGAAGCAGACCGTGTTCTGATGCTCGACCATTAGTCCAGCCCCTCGATCAGCTTGTCCAAGGCGTCCGCCGACAGGTTCTCGTGGTAGGTCTCGCCTACCAGCACGGCGGGGGCGTGGCGACAGGCGCCCAGACACTCGACCTCCTTGAAGGTGAAGCGGCCATCCGCCGTGGTCTCACCGGGCTTGACCCCGTACTTCCGCTCGACGTGGTGGATGAGGTCCTCGGAACCGCACAGCATGCAGGAGACGCTGTTGCAGACGCAGACCTTGTGCTTGGCGGTAGGCTCCAGATCGTACATGCCGTAGAAGGTCGCGACCTCGTAGACGGCGACCTGGGGCATGTCCAGATAGACGGCCACGTCGTCCAGCAGCTCGCGCGAGAGCCAACCGCCGTTCCAGTCCTGCACCAGTGTCAGGGCCGGCATCACCGCGGACTGCTTCCATTCCGCCGGATACTTGGCGACATGGCGGTCGATCGCGGCGCGGATCTCGGGCGTGAACAGGCCCTGCTTGGCCTGCGGATCCGCCGGAACGGCGAGCGGCGCGGTTCTGAAGCTCATCAGCGGTCGATCTCCCCGAAAACGATGTCCATGGTGCCGATGATGGCCACCACGTCCGCGAGCATGTGCCCGCGCGCCATCTCGTCCATGGCCGAGAGATGCGCGAACCCGGGGGCGCGCACCTTGACCCGATAGGGCTTGTTGGCGCCGTCGGAGACGATGTAGCAGCCGAACTCGCCCTTGGGGTGCTCGATGGCGGCGTAGACCTCGCCGGGAGGCGTGCAGTAGCCCTCGGTGAAGAGCTTGAAGTGGTGGATCAGGGCTTCCATGTCGTCCTTCATCTCGGAGCGGGGCGGCGGCGCGATCTTGTGGTCGTCGATCATCACAGGACCGGGGTTCGCCCGCAGCCAGTCCACGCACTGCTTGATGATGCGGTTGCACTGGCGCAGCTCCTCGACCCGCACCAGATAACGATCGTAACAGTCGCCGTTCTGCCCCACCGGGATGTCGAAATCCACCTTGTCGTAGGACGCATAAGGCTGCTTCTTGCGCAGATCCCAGGCGATTCCCGAGCCGCGCAGCATGGGACCCGTGAAGCCGAGCTGGAGCGCGCGCTCCGGCGAGACCACGCCGATGCCGACGGTGCGCTGCTTCCAGATGCGGTTGTCGGTGAGCAGGGTCTCGTACTCGTCGATGTAGGTCGGGAAGCGCTCGGTGAAGTCCTCGATGAAATCGAGCAGGCTGCCCTCGCGCGCGGCGTTCTTGCGCGCGATGTCACTCTCGCTGTGCCACTTGGTGGCGCCTTCCTGGTAGCGGGGCATCCGGTCCGGCAGGTCGCGGTAGACGCCGCCCGGCCGGTAGTAGGTCGCATGCAGGCGGGCGCCGGAGACCGCCTCGTAGCAGTCCATCAGGTCCTCGCGCTCGCGGAAGCAGTAGAGGAACATGGTCATGGCGCCGACGTCCAGCGCATGCGAGCCGAGCCACAGCATGTGGTTCAGGATGCGCGTGATCTCGTCGAACATGGTGCGGATCCACTGCGCCCGCTCCGGGGCCTCGATACCCAGCAGCTTCTCGATCGCCCGCACATAGCCGTGCTCGTTGCACATCATGGACACGTAATCGAGGCGGTCCATGTAGCCGATGCTCTGATTGTAGGGCTTGGTCTCGGCCAGCTTCTCGGTGCCACGGTGGAGCAGGCCGATGTGCGGATCGGCGCGCTCGATGACCTCGCCGTCCATCTCCAGGACCAGCCGCAACACCCCGTGGGCGGCCGGGTGCTGGGGACCGAAATTCAGCGTGTAGTTGCGGATCTCAGGCATCGGGGGCGTCCGTCTGCTGCGCCGGCTCCCGCTGGTAGCGGCTGTCTGCGCGGATGACGCGCGGCACCAGGGTGCGCGGCTCGATCTCGACCGGCCCGTAGACCACGCGTCTTTGTTCCGGGTCGTAGCGCATTTCCACGTGCCCGGAGATGGGGAAGTCCTTGCGGAACGGGTGTCCGACGAAACCATAGTCGGTGAGGATTCGGCGCAGATCCGGGTGGCCGCGGAAAAGGATGCCGTAGAGGTCGAACGCCTCCCGCTCGTACCAGTTGGCGGAGCTCCAAACGCCGATCACCGAGTCGACCATGGGCTGCGCGCCGCCGGCATAGGCCTTGACCCGCATGCGGCGGTTGTGGGTGAGCGACAGCAGGTGGTACACGGCGGCGAAGCGTTTCGGGTCGTCCTCCGCGTCGAGCGTGAAATCCCGCTCCACGCCGCGACCGAAACCGGTGGCGGATGCCTCCTCGGTCGCCCATTCCGAGCAGCCGTAGGCGGCGTAGTCCACTCCGCACACGTCCAGCAGGATCTCGAACCTGAAGTCCTCATGATCCCGCAGCGCGCCGGCGACCTCGAGCAGGCGCTCCGAGGGCACGATCAGGGTCACCTCGGCTGGCGCCAGCGCGACCTCGCATCCGAGACCTTCGAAGTGCTCGGTGAGCGCAGCGGCGAGTGCGTCCGTCCTGGCGTCGCCGGTCTTGGAGTCCACTTGTGACATGTGTCAGGCCAGTTGTCAGCGGGCGATGGTGTTGGTGCGGCGGATCTTGTTCTGCAGCTGAAGGATGCCCCAAAGCAGCGCCTCGGCGGTCGGGGGACAGCCGGGAACGTAGATGTCGACCGGAACGATGCGGTCGCAGCCGCGCACGACGGAGTAAGAGTAGTGGTAGTAACCGCCGCCATTCGCGCAGGATCCCATCGAAATGACCCAGCGCGGCTCGGCCATCTGGTCGTAGACCTTGCGCAACGCCGGTCCCATCTTGTTGCACAGGGTCCCGGCGACGATCATGACGTCCGACTGGCGGGGACTGGGGCGGAAGATGATGCCGAAGCGGTCGAGGTCGTAGCGCGCGGCGCCGGCGTGCATCATCTCGACGGCGCAGCAAGCGAGGCCGAAGGTCATGGGCCAGAGAGACCCGGTGCGCGCCCAGTTGATGAGCTTGTCGGCGGTGGTCGTGACCACCCCTTTTTCGAGGAGACCTTCTATTCCCATTCCAGGGCCCCCTTCTTCCACTCGTAGATGAAACCGACCACCAGGATTCCGAGGAAGATCACCATGGCGGTGAAGCCGACCATTCCGATCTGCTCCAACACGACAGCCCAGGGAAAGAGGAAGGCGATCTCGAGATCGAAGATGATGAACAGGATGGCGACGAGGTAGTAGCGCACGTCGAACTTCATGCGCGCGTTCTCGAAGACCTCGAAACCGCACTCGTACGGAGAGTTCTTCGCACTGTCCGGGCGATGCTCGCCGAGCAGCAGACCGGCCGCGATGGCACCGCCTCCCACCAGCACCCCGATGACGATGAAGATCAGGATGGGCAGATAGTTTTCGAGCACCTTTGTTCTCCCCGCCGCGTGCTTGGTGTTGTACGACCCGCAACGTGCTCGGGGAGTCTATTTCAGTTCACGCGGGACTGTCAAGCCAGCATCTTCCCTATATTTGTATAAAATTCAAATAGTTATATATTTCAGTCGGGCAGAAAAAAACGGTATCCGCGGGGCGCGGATACCGTTTCGTTGTTTGGTGCCGACGGCCGGACTCGAACCGGCACGGCTCTCGCCACTACCCCCTCAAGATAGCGTGTCTACCAATTCCACCACGTCGGCGTTGAAATCTGCTGCGTGTCACTGCCCAGCCGGCTGTCCTTCCCCCGGCGGCGGTGCCGCATCTGGCTCCGCCGTGGGTGACGCCGGAACGTCGGCCTCGGGCGCCGCTACGGCCTCGGCTGGCTCCGCCCCTGCCGGAACCGCCGGAACATCCGTTGCCGTCGTTTCCGAGGATGGGATCTCCACCGACGGAACTGCGGACTGTCCGGTCTCGGGCGCGGAAACGGGCGGCACACCCTGATCGGCGGGTACGACCACATCGCTTCCGACCGGTGCCGGCACCTCGACCCCCTCCATGAGCCCCCGCGGCTCACCGACTTGAGCGGCGAAATAGGCCAGGGCCATGCTGGTGATGAAGAAGGCGGCAGCCAGGATCGCCGTGGTTCGGGAAAGGAAGGAGCCCGAGCCCCGCGCTCCGAAAACGGTGGCCGAGGCGCCGCTGCCGAAGGCGGCGCCAGCGTCGGCGCCGCGACCGTGCTGCATCAGCACGAGGCCGATCAGTCCGATCGCCAGAAAGAGGTGCAGTACGGTCAGTATGGTTTGCATCGAAAACTCAGGCGCCGGCCGCCTCACAGATGGCGAGAAAATCCGCGGCCTTCAGCGAGGCCCCGCCGATCAGGCCGCCGTCGATGTCGGCGTTGGACATCAGGTCGGCCGCGTTGTCCGGCTTCATGCTTCCGCCGTAGAGGATGCGTAGGCCATCGGCCACCGCCGCGTCATGGCTCGCAATACGCTTGCGAATGAAGGCGTGGACCTCCTGGGCCTGCTCGGACGTGGCCGTCACGCCAGTCCCGATGGCCCACACCGGCTCGTAGGCGATCACGCCGTCGGCGAGGGCCTGAGCGCCTTCCAGCTCGATCACCGCGTCTACCTGGCGGGCGACGACCTCCTCGGTGATGCCCTTCTCGCGCTCATCGAGGGTTTCGCCGACGCACAGGATCGGCTTGAGGCCGGCGGCGCGCGCCACGGCAAACTTACGCGCGACCAGCGCATCGTCCTCGCCGTAGAGGGTGCGACGCTCGGAGTGACCGACGATCACGTAGGTGCAGCCGAAATCCAACAGCATGGAGGCAGACACCTCGCCCGTGAAGGCGCCAGACTGCTCGATGGAGAGATTCTGCCCGCCCCAGGAGATCGCCGTTCCGGACAACTCCGCCTGCGCCGTGGGGATGAAGACGTACGGCGGGCAGACCGCAACCTCGCAGTTGCCGACTTTGCCCACGCCTTCCTTGATTCCGCCCAGCAGCTCGCGCACGCTCGCCACCGAACCGTTCATCTTCCAGTTTCCCGCCACCAACGGCTGACGCATAACGACCTCCTACATCGAAGAGCCCGCAACGATAGTCGCTCGTCGAGGGAAAATCAACCGTCGCCACCATCCGTCGAGTGTCCAGGCACCGTCGCCGCGGCGCTGATGACAGCGGCCCCAAGGCGGGCTTTTGATTTACACTCTCGCGATGGCCAAGAAGAGCAAAAGCAAGCAACCCGGCTCCACGATCGCGCTCAACAAGAAAGCGAGCCACGACTATCACATCGAGCAGCGATACGAGGCGGGCATTGCCCTGGAAGGCTGGGAGGTCAAGAGTCTCCGCGCCGGCCGGGTGCAGCTCAAGGAAAGCTACGTCCGTATCCTGCACGGTGAGGCGTTCCTCCTCGGCGCTCACATCTCGGCGCTCTCGACCGCGTCCACCCATGTCAGCCCCGATCCGGTACGCACCCGCAAGCTGCTGCTCAAGCGTGCCGAGCTCAACCGGCTCATCGGCCTGACCGAACGCGCGGGTTACACCCTGGTGCCTACCGCTATGTATTGGAAACGCGGCCGGGCCAAGCTCGAAATCGGGCTCGCCAAGGGCAAGAAGCAGCACGACAAGCGCGCAACCGAAAAGGACAGGGACTGGAAACGGGAAAAGGAACGGCTGTTCAAACAGCACTGAGCCGAGCCCCCATCGAGGTCGCTGAAGCCTAGGTTGCCGGCGAACGAGGCAATACTTGCCGACGGAACTTTCCCGCCCCTATACTGCCTCACTCAATACCAAAGGGGGCGACCTGGCTTCGACGTGGGTTGCGAAACCTGAGGTGCATGCCGAGGTGCGGGATACCTCGTAAATCCATCCGCAAACTAATAGTTGCCAACGACGACAACTACGCTCTCGCCGCTTAATCCGGCGAGCCTCTGACCGCCACTTGCCTGTGGGCGGCGGGTTCCAGGGGTAAAATCACACGGGATCGCGGTGACGGGAGTCCGGACCTGATCCGCTAAAACCCAATTCGGAATCGCCGACCGAACGCCCTGCCCGTCGGGCGCCGGAAGGTTAAAAACAATAGGCTGGGATAAGCATGTAGATCCGATGGCAGAGTACTTGCGGACGCGGGTTCGATTCCCGCCGCCTCCACCAAT
>CAVORB010000024.1:0-23402 GCA_963698495.1 uncultured Gammaproteobacteria bacterium
CAAAAATGAAGGATACCTTAACGCGTCGCCGCGATAGTCATGATCATCCGCAGAGTCACAACGTGCGCTATGTGGGTCAGCGCGAATTGCTTCTTCGCGTTTAGACAGCGCCCACCTCGCCTTAGCGAGGGAAGAAGGGGAACGCAGGTACGCGAGTTTCGGGTTAGAGGCGCGACGGCCTCTCTACACCGCGGCTTTTATTCAGTTTGCATTCTTAACGCCGGAAAGGCTGCGGTTGCGTGGGGATAGAATAAGATAAAATACATACATCGTCAGGCTCTCAAGAATTTCATGCGAGAGTTCTTTTCTCGAAAGGAAGACTAAAGCAGAGTTCGCGGTGATGTTGCGGATATCTTGATCAAGCGAAGGACAACTTAGTCTGAAACTATACCGAGGAAGCGAGCAGATTGGGTAACAACGGATGGGTTACATAAATTGTTCCAAGCCTATGAAAACAATCCAAGTACTGGTTGGCCACTTTGGATTCTATGGATTCTCCTCGGGTGCGACCTATTTTTCATACAGGCGGTAGAACGTACTGCCAACGGGCGTACGGCCAATTCCGCGTAAGTAGTCGTTGGCTGTGCGATATTTAACCCTATTAACTAGTGGGGTGTAACATGAAGGGCAGACGAGACGTAGCGGAAACCGATGGCAACAAGCCGCAGGTGACAAAGTTGCTCTTCGTCTCTGATTCCTACGTTGAAGCTGTATGGTTCAGTAAGCAAGCTCACGAAGAGCGGAGAGGGTAGCGGGACTGATGGGGGAAGCGATCCAGCAATGCTGATGATGTCCGATCGACTGATTAAAGAGAACATCGTTCGCATCGGCACTCACCCCCTTGGCATTGGCCTTTATCTGTTCGACTACAGGCTCCAGTTCCGTGATCCTTGGAGCAATGACCGACAATTTGTGTGATGGCCGATGAGGTCGAAAGCGTCATGCCAGAAGCGTTGGTTATCCGTCCGGACGGCTACAAGATGGTTAACTACGCCATGCTGGGGATCAACCGCACAAGTCCCTGCGGTAACGGGTGAAGTTGGTAGGACGGGCAGAGCGGAGCGACGCCCATCGCGTAGTGGGAGAGCGACGATGTGCTAAGAGGGCTGGACTCTTAATGCTGGACGAGCACCTGGGGTATCGACCCGCCCGCACCAGACTACAGCAGTTCCGGGCCGCCATCGCGGCAATTGTTCGTCCTGGCGACACGGTTGACGACCGGGGCTGCGGCTCTGGCATTTTGGGCCTACTCTGCCTGCAGGCGGGCGCGGGACACGTGTTTGGTATCGACGGGAAAATGGGGTCACAGGGAAGATGGGGTCTTGCTTTTTGCCTCCTCCGTGGGCCGACAAGAACACGACTCAAGCGCCTGGATGGCGACCTAAATGGCACGCGCGAAGTTGGTAGGATGGACAGAGCGGAGCGATGCCCATCGCGTCATGCCGAGAGCGATGATGGGCATAGTGGGTTCGACTCTTAAATGCTGGACGACGCACCTGGGGTATGTCGGCGACCGGACCAGACTAGAGCAGTTCCGGGCCGCGATCGGGGCGGTTGTTCGTCTGGCGACGAGGTCGCCGACCTGGGCTGCGGCTCGGGCGTTTTGAGTTTACTCTGCCTGCACGCCGGTGCAGGCCAGGTGTTCGGCATCAATTCGACCGCCATGCCCGAGGTGGCACGGGAGACCTTCGCCCTTGCCGGTCTACCGGAGCGGAGCCGTTTCATCCGTGATCATTCCCTGCGCGTTGAGCTGCCCGAGCAGGTCGACCTCGTGATCCGCGACGGCGTAGGGTATTTTGGCTTCGATTACGGCATTGTCAGCACGCTGCAGGAGGCGCGGCTGGTTTTCTCAAGCCCCCCGGCGCTGTTCGGCCGTCTCCATGCGTGCGCCGGTTTGGCTCAAAACTAACGGCTCGCTGGCTGCACGATGAGCGAAATTCTTGAGCTCGACGTCTTGAACGCGTGCGGCCCATCCGGACCGCGGTGCCTGCGCGCTAACCGCACGACCTTTCAACCACATCTCTTAGGTCCCGTCCGCGCCATGAGCGGCATCGCCGGCATCATCCACTTTGACGGCAAACCCGTCGCGCCCGGGCTCATCGAGAAGATGACCGGCGCAATGGCACACCGCGGTCCAGACGGCACCGGAAACTGGGTCGACGGATCGATTGGGCTCGGGCAGTGCATGCTGCGCACCACGCCTGAGTCGCTGGAAGAGCACCAGCCGCTGACGAACGAGGACGAGAGCCTAGTGCTCGTCATGGATGGGCGGGTGGACAACTGGGAGGAACTGCGCCGTGATCTGGCGGCGCGGGGTGCTCGGTTGCGCACTCGCTCGGACGCGGAGCTGGTGCTCAGGTCTTACGAGTTCTGGGGCACGGAATGTCTCGCCCGGATCGACGGCGATTTCGCCCTGGTCATCTGGGATGCCCGGAACCAGCGGGCCTTCTGCGCCCGCGACCGCATGGGCAACAAGCCGTTCAACTACCACTGGGACGGACGAACCTTCGTCTTCGCCTCCGAGCTGCACGCCATTCTGGCGCTGCCCTGGGTGGAGGAAAGGTTGAACGAGGGCTTGGTCGCCGAGTTCTTGGCCGAGGAGTGGCACGCCCTCGACGAGACTTTTTGGCACGGGATACAGCGGCTGCCGGCCGCGCACCAGATGCAGGTCGGTTCGGCCGGCCCGCGGCTCTACCAGTACTGGGCACCGGATCCGGCGGCGACCCTGCCCTGCACGACCGACGATGACTACATCCAGTACTACCGCGCGCTCCTGTACGACGTCGTTCGCCGCATGTCGCGATCGTTGCAGCCCGTCGCATGCACGGCGAGCGGCGGACTCGACTCTTCCGCGATCTTCGCCGTGGCCGAGCACCTCCGCCGAGAAAAGCTACTCCTTGCACCGCAAATCGACGGGTACGTGTTGGATTTCAGCGGCGACCCGGATGCCGACGAGATGGAATACGCCCGTGCGGTTGGCGAGCATCTCGGCACTTCGATTCACGAGATCCACCCGTCCAAGGAGCCGCTGTCCTGGTATCGCCGCTGGGCGAGGCTCTATCGGGAATTTCCCGGTTATCCGAACGGCGTCATGGGCTACGACCTCAGGAAGCAGGCGCGAGAGCGGGGCAGCAAGGTGCTGCTGTCGGGTATCGGCGGTGATGAGTGGCTGGGCGGCAGCCGAAGCTATTACGCCGAAGCATTGGCCGCGGGGAATTTGGCCGAGTTTTTTGCCTGCGTGGAATGGGATCGTCAGGACGTGGGCACCCGCCGGGCGCTCTGGTGGGCCTTGCGCCACGGCATTTTTCCGCTTCTTCCAGACGGCGCGAGGCGACTTCTGGGCGGGCTGGTTCGACTTCTCGCCAACAGCGAGCGAGGGTGAAATAGACCGGGAGGCAATTTTGTCTCCGGGCATGAGGCGCTTGCTCCGGAAGCGCCGCAAAGGATCGCTCCGCCCTCCCAGCAAGGGGTTCACGTCGAATCGGGCAACGGGAGCAGGAACTTGCCCTGTACAGCGCATATCCAATGCTGGCCCGGGAGCTCGAAGAACGCATGGCATCGAGTGTGGGTATCGAGTTGCGCCGACCCTACCTCGATCCGCGACTGGTCCAGTTTGCGTTCTCAACGCCGGCGCGGTTTAGGCGCCGTGGAAACACCAACAAATACCTGCATCGAAGCGCGATGAGAGGACTCCTGCCAGATTTGGTGCTCGATCGAATGACAAAGGCCGAGTTCAGCAGTACATTTCGCGGGCATCTCCCGGAGCTGCGAAACGCGCGTCGGTGTCGGGGTATCGGAAGTCGCCACCACGTGGCTTGGCGCTGGATCCATCGCCAAGCTCATCGCCCTCACCGCGGACTCGCGGCAGTCCGATTCCGCGCTGGGAATGTTATGGGAACTTTTTGGGTGTGATGCGGTTCTGTCGCGCCGTGAACATGGAATGTCTCCACGATCCTTGAGCTGGTTGATTCTTTCACCGTGAAGCCATGACCGTGAGACCGAAACATGAAAAGCCAGCAGAAAAATGAAGCGTCAGCAGGTAAGAAGCCGTATCGGCGGCCCAACCTGCAGACTTATGGCCGGGTGCATCTGTTGACCCAAGGGTCAGGCGGGAACGGAAGGGACGCCGACAGCAGCATGACGATGATGTCTGATCGGCGGGCCAAGCAGAATCTGTTGCGGGTCGGCACACATCCTATCGGCGTCGGCCTCTACCTTTTCGACTACAGACCGGACTTTCGCGACGTCTGGGGACACGGCAGACAGCTCGGCGTGATGGCGGACGAGGTGGAAGCCGTCATGCCGGAAGCGGTTTCAAGGCGTCTGGACGGATTCAAGGTGGTTGACTACGCGATGCTGGGACATGCCGCTTCCCGGGCCTCGAGGTGTCGATCCCGTTCGACGAGATCTCGGAGAACCTGGCCTCCGATGAACGAGGCGTTAGCGGCGAACAGAATCCAAGAGCTCTCTCTCGCGAAATTCGATGTTGGATGAACACCTCGGCTATGTGGCCGACCGTACGCGGCTCGAACGATTTCGTGCCGCGATTGCGAAGGTCGTGCACGCCGACCACAGCGTCGCGGACCTGGGCTGCGGCTCGGGCGTGCTTGGTTTGCTGTGCCTGCATGCCGGCGCGGGTCGCGTATTCGGCATCGACTCCACCGCCATGCTCGAGGTGGCACGGGAGACCTTCGATCGGGCCGGTCTATCCGATCGGAGCCGTTTCATCCGGGGTCATTCCCTGCGCGTTGAGCTGCCCGAACGGGTGGACCTCGTGATCTGCGACCATGTGGGCTATTTCGGCTTCGACTACGGCATCGTCAATACGCTGCAGGACGCGCGTCGGCGGTTCCTTAAGCCCGGCGGCCGCCTGATTCCCGCAAGGATCAGGCTGCGGATCGGCGCGATCGAGTCGGAGAAGGCGCGCGACAAGGCAGACGGCTGGCGGGCGGACGGCATACCCGAAGAGTTCCAGTGGCTCCGCCAATATGCGGTCAATGCGAAGCACGCGGTCGAGTTGCCCCGCGAGGCCTTGTTGAGCGCCGCCGCCGAGCTGGGCGAGATCGACCTGTATGCCGACAACCCGGACTTCTTTTCCTGGACAGCGGAGCTCCGCATCGCGCGCGACGGGGTGATGCACGGGCTCGCCGGCTGGTTCGAGTGCGAGCTGGCCGAGGGCGTCTGGATGACGAATTCGCCGCTCGCGGAGCAGCCGATCAACCGGTCTCAGGTGTTCCTGCCTATCGACGAGGCGGTTGAGGTGAAGGCCGGGGATCTGGTCAAGGCCACCGTGATGGCGCGGCCTGCGGAGCACCTGATCGCCTGGGTGGTCGAGATTCCGGCCCGCGGACTGCGCTTCAGCCAGTCCACCTGGGAGGGGATGCTGCTGGCGCCGGAAGACCTGATGCGTGCGCACCCCGACCGGGTACCACGCTTGAGCACGGAGGGAGCGGCCCGCATGACGATCCTCGGGTATTGCGACGGCCAGCGCTCGGCGCGGGAGATCGAGCAGGCGGTATTGCGTGACCATCCCGGACTGTTTCCGTCTCCGGAAGAGATCTCCAGCTTCGTTCTCCAGACGCTGGGGAAAGACACTGAAGCTGCGGTTATGTCAAAAGGATCTCCCCGAGGGCGAGCTGGGGGTTAGTGACAAGAGACTCGAAACATGGCTGGGGCTGGTCATGGTGGGCGTAGAATGGCGCTAAAGTTTGAATGGGATAATCGGAAGGCCAGGTCCAACGCGAAAAAGCACGGGGTTAGCTTTGAGGAGGCCGGAACGGTCCTGTCTGATTTTCTGTCCATTACGATCGTCGACCCGTTGCATCCCGGAGATGAAGAAAGGTTTGTCACGATTGGCCGATCCGATCGGAAACGCACGCTCGTCGTGATCCATACCGAACGAGCCGGCGTGGTTCGTCTAATCTCCGCACGTCTCGCGAGCGCCAACGAACGAAAGAGGTACGAAGAGAGCAATGTCTAGCCAAGACGACCCCGAAATGCTGGATGAATACGACTTTTCAAGCGGGGTGCGAGGGAAGTACGCTCAACGATATCGGGAAGGTACCAATCTGGTCCGATTGGATGACGATGTCGCGGCAATGTTTCCGACATCCCAAGAGGTCAATGCCGTGCTGCGCACCTTGGGCGAGATCATCCGGCGTCATGAAAAGACGGACTCTGGCGAACAGACCGGGCGAGAGCATACTTAGCCCCTACTCGTCCCCCGGGTCCGCTTTGACGCGCGACAGAGGCTCTACTGTTTCCCACGGCTGGCGGTGGCAACTTGAGCTTCGGATCTTGGTCGCCAAGCGGAGCGAGCAAGCAAGGGTGTAGGAGATTCATGTCGGTCCAGCTCAGCCTTCAGCCCGCTCGGCTCCAGATGCCCGTCGGTCGCGCCTCTTTTCACACCTGGGCCTTTCCGGACGGAACCCCGTGGACGGAATTCTATCGGGAAAATGGCGGCTATCTGCTGCGTTTTCCGGACCTGGCCGACTTCCGGGTTTCGACGGACGGGCTCGAGGTGACGGGTTTCCCAGTGCCGGGTGTATCGGAACCGACTTCGCAGCACCTCTACCTGAACCAGGTCTTGCCGTTGGTCCTGAGCAAGCTGGGCAAGCTGGTGTTCCACGCGAGTGCCGTCGAGGTGCCGGACGGCGCGGTCGCCTTTGCCGCCGAGTCCGGTCGGGGAAAATCCACGCTTGCGGCAAGCTTCGCCGTCAACGGGTTCCGGTTCCTAACCGACGATGGCTTGGTGCTGGAGCCGGTGGCCACAGGCTACCAGGTACAACCGAGTCATCCTTCGATTCGTTTGTGGGCGGACAGCGAGGAAGTCCTGATTGCGCCGGAGGTCAAGACCGCACCCGCCTTGTCCTATACCTCCAAGTCTCGTTTCCTGGCGGGCGAGGCAATCGGGTTCTGCGATCAACCTCGGCCATTGCGGCGGATGTATTTCCTCGGCGATGGCAGCGCTGAGACCATCCGATTTCACCGTATCAGTGCAGCCGAGGCCCTGGTGGAATGGGTCAAGCACTCGTTCCTGCTCGACGTGGAAGAAAGGCCCCGGCTGGCCTCGCATTTCGATCAGGTGGCCAATCTGGCGAACCAACCCATTCACTACCGCCTCGATTTCCCGAGGCGCTTCGAGGATCTTCCGCGCGTTCGCGAAGCGATCCTGGACCACGCCCAACAGCGGGACGATGCAGCATGACACTCTCCGACAAGGTGAGCATTCCACCCCAGGTCATGGCCCGGACGGTCGGCGAAGAGACCGTGATTCTCGATCTGGCGACCGGGACCTACTTCGGCCTCGACCCGGTCGGCGCGCGGATCTGGGAGCTCATGGGCGAAGGCAGGACCCTCGCCGAGATCTGCGATCGGATGCTGGAGGAATACGAGGTATCGCGCGAGGAGTTGGAGCGCGACACCCTGAAACTGGCGAAGGATCTTGCCGAGCAAGGCCTCATCAGCGCGGCCTGAGAGCCATTCTCGATCGCGCTGCGGAGCAGCCCTCCCACATGATCCGGACACCCAACTATTGTGGGAGGCGCGCTCCGCGCGGCGATCGGTTAGGCGATCTGCCATATCTGGATCGCGCCGCGGAGCGGCCCTCCCACGCGAGGCCGGTTTGCGCGCGTGCGGGGAGGCATGCATCATTGAGCAAGGAACGCCACAATCCCCCGGCAAGTCATCCATGAACATTCCAGCGACGCGGAGCGACTTCGACGCCGAGTCCTATCTGACCTGGGAAGAGCAGCAGGAAACCAAACACGAGTATATCCGCGGCGAGATCTTTCCGATGGTGGACGCCCGACGTGAGCACGTGGTGGTTACCGGCAATCTGAGCGCCGCATTCAAGCAACGACTCCGCGGCGGATCCTGTCAGGCGTACGTCTCCAATCTCAAGCTGCGCGTGGAAGCGGCGGATTCCTTCTTTTACCCGGACGTCATGGTCTCCTGCGATGCGCAAGACCACGCGGCAAGCCAGTTCATCGAGCATCCGACCCTGATCTTGGAGGTCCTGTCCGAGTCCACGGCAGCATTTGACCGTGGCGACAAGTTCGCAGCTTACCGGACACTGCCCTCGCTGCAGGAATATGTGCTGGTGGACATCCCGTCCCGTCGGGTGGAGACCTTCCGGCGCGCCGAGGGCGGCGATTGGTTGTTCCACGAGTGCCTCGCCGAGCATGGTGATTGCCGCTTCGTGTCACTGGATGTGGCGATTCCGTTCGACGAGATCTTTGAGAACGTCGTCCCCGAAGCATCCGAATAGACGACTGGGAGCCGTGCCCACAACTAGGTGAACCTGTTGGGGTGATGGACGAAACCCAACCTACGTAGGCTCAGTAGCCGCACTCCTTTCTCAATTGTTATCTCGGCGCACCGGGAGGCGACGCAAGCGGATACTGCGATCGGTGATTGTCACCATTGCACCCTGTTCCAATTGGTTCCCGACTCTCTCGATGATTTGAAGCACCAGCACCGCGATTTCGGGACCACGCAGACCCTCCTTCCGGATGCGGATAACCGAGGGCGTAGCCGCACCGCCGACAGCAAGCAGGCGGTGAAAATCGGCGTCCAGGGTGACAATTGTCCGTCCCTGTTTTCGCGCATACACAATGAGATCCGCGTCCGCCGCACGATCCAGACCCAACTCGGCAACATGGCAGGCATCGAATCCTCTATCCAAGAGACTTCGAACCGCGCTCCGAGGCAGGCCTTGATCCAGAAGCAGTCGAATCACGCAGCCCCCAACGTCATGATTTCGTCATCGAGGTTCCTGGCCGCGAATTCGAGTGCTTGCCGGATGTCGTCATCTTGTAGCTCCGGATACTCTCGCGCTAGCTCGGCGCGGTTGGGATAGAGGGCCACCGCTTCGACGACGCGGCGCACCGTGAGGCGCATGCCGCGGATACAGGGTTGCCCGTTCATCAGATTGGGATCGATGGTGATGCGGTCGAATTCTGTTGCCATTTTTCGTCTCTGCGTGTAATCGCCGTTGCCCCCAGTGAATACGCGAGTTTTGTCACCGGTTCTCCCGTCCGGATTGCGCTCCGCCGCGCATCAAAATGGCCCCTCCGGCAAGGTCGCTGGGTATGCTTGTACGAACGCGACCCTGGTCCAAGACTAGCACGCGGTCTGCCAGCGCGAGGCTCGCCGGGCGATGGGTGATCAGGATCACCGTGCGCTCGGCCAGCACGGACTGGCAGTCCTCGATGAAATCAAGCTCGCCTTGGGGGTCGAACATGGCGGTCGCCTCGTCGAGGACCAGGATCGGCGGGTTCTTGAGCAGCGCCCGGGCCAAGGATATGCGCTGGCGCTGGCCACCGGAGAGGCGGATGCCCTGGTCGCCGATCAGGGTGTCGTAGCCCTGGGGCAGGCGGCGGATGAACTCGTCTGCCTGAGCGGCGCGCGCCGCGCGTTCGATCTCCGCCTCCGCTGCGTCCGGGCATCCGTAGGCGATGTTCTCCCGCACGGTGCCGTTCAGCAGCAGCACGTGCTGGGCCACCAGCCCGATCTGACCGCGCAGGCTGGCGATGCTGACGGCGCGGATATCGGTGCCGTCGATCAGCACCCTCCCCTCGTCCGGGTCCGCGAAGCGCATCAGCAGGTGGACGATGGTGCTCTTGCCCGAGCCGTTCTCGCCGGTTAGTGCGATGGTCTCTCCCGCTCGGATCTCGAGGTCGACCCCGTCAAGCACCTTCTGCTCGGCCTGGGTAGGCGAAGTGCAGGTTCTCCAGGCGGATGTGCCCCGAAACAGGCGCGAGCGGCGGCGCACCCGCGTCGTCCGGCTCCGGTCGCACCGCGAAGGCATCGATCAGGCGCTCGGCGGCGCCCCGCGCCGTCTGCACGCTGCCATAAACGCCGGCCAGTCCGCTGACCGGGCGCGTGAGCAGCATGCCGTAGAGCAGGATGCTCACCATGTCTGACGCCTGCAAGGCGCCGCTCTGCATCTGCATCGTGCTCATGTACAGAAGCAGCAGAAGGCCGAGACCCGCCAGGAGGTGGACCGCGGGCGTCATCAGGGACTCGATGAGGAGTTGCCGCCGGGCAATGCGCAAGAGCTTGAGGTTGCTGCGCTCGAACCGTTCAGATTCGTGCGCCTCGCGGGTGAAGGACTTGATCGCCGGCAGCATGCCGATGTTCTCCTCCAGGGTGGCGAACATCTCGGCGTGCGTGTTCATCCACTCGGAGGACAGGGGCCGGAGACGCCGGCCGATGAGTTTCATCGAGAGGAAGAATACGGGCACCAGCACGCCCGCCAGCGCGGCGATCTCCGGGCTGATGCGAAACAGGAGGTAGAAGGCGCCAGCAAAGGTGACCAGCAGCGGCAGCAGGCTCACCAGGGTACCGGTGACGAAGTGGCTGATGCGCGCGGCGTCGTTGCCCAGCAGCGCCAGTACATCGCCGCGGCGTTTCTCGTGGAAGTAGCCGAGCGGCAGGGACTGCAAGTGATCGTAGAGCCGGGTGCGGAGACTGGCGAGCATGGCCTCGCCGGTGCTGCCCAGGAGATAGCGGTTGCCGAAGCTGAGCACACTCTGCGCCGCCAGCAGTAGCGCCCACAGCGCCAGCAGTCCGGTGAGACCCAGCCCCGCGGGGGCGTCGGTATCGAGGACCAGCTGGGTGAAGCGCCCGGCGATCCACGGATTTGCCAGCGCAATGGCGCTCTCCCCGACCATCAGGATCACGGCCAGCAGCAGCACGGCCCGGTGCGGGGTGACGTAGGACAGAAGGGTTGTGAAACGGGGTGTGACCACGGGTTCGATTAGGTAAGGCGAAGGAAGACGTCGGGAAAGGTTTCCCGACCTACGAGCCGCATGCTCTGTCTTCAGCCTTGCGCAACCCCGCTAGTCGATCCTATAAACGGTGGTTCCCGCCGGGAAGCTCCTGACCCAGGGATCGAGCTTGGAGAGGGCGGCCGGGAGCCTCTCCGCGGCGGACTGCGCCGCGCTTCGGGTCGGAAAGAATCCCTTGACGAGGACATACCAACCCACGCCGCTGGACGAGGAATGCGTATAGAAGACGTCCCCGACGAGATCGGCACCGCGGGCGTAGTCGAGCATGCTCTACCTGATCGCGAAATGCGATGAGCTGAATTCCGTACTGCTCGGTCTCGAGCACCTTGGCCCCTGACTCCGCTTCGCCCGCAGACGCCGCCTCCTCACTGGCCGCCGCTGCGTCGGCGTTCTGTTGCGTCCCCGAATCCGTTTCCTCAGGCGCGACAGCAGCCGTTTCAGAGGCAGGAGTGCCCTGCTCTGCTGCTTCGGTCTCGGGCGCCTCTACGATGGAAGTCTGGCTATCGTACGCGGCGTTTGTGGCTTCTCCCTCTTCCTCGGAGCCGGATGCCTCCATCGCCCCTTGCACCAGCAATAGATCCGCTGTTCCAGGCTCGCTCTCCGTAGCTTCGTCGGAACCGGGCGCCGGAAGCTCCGCGGGAGGACTCGCGCGCTCCTGATCCGCCGCGATCGACGGGACCTCCGGTACGCGCTCCGTCAAGGCAGCGACCGGCGTTGGCGGGATTTGCTCGCCGGGAACCTTGTCGGGCTCGGCCTTCGGACGTTGGCTGATCGAGATCTGATTTCCCCCCTGGGGCGCGCCAAGCGGCTGCAACATCCACAGCGCGACCGCCATCAGCGCGCTCAGGATCAACAGAAGAACGAGACTCACCCTCAGGCGCGACTCCAGCCGCACGACCCGACGACCCAGCGCCGCGATCTCCGCCTCCAGCGCTTCCACATGACCCGTGTCCCTGGGTGCCTGCCACCAGACGGGCTCGCGCCGGGACACGGCGGATTGACTCGGCTGGGAGGCGCCGGTCGGTGGCGTGGATCGCCCTTCGGCAAAGGGATGGCCGCCGAGCCCGTCCGGGCGCAACGGAGCGACGTTCGCCGCTGTTGAGAAGGAGGTCGGCGGCTTGCCGACGATGGCGTCGAGCCTCTGCTCGGCAGCGCGAAGACGGTCGTTGAAGTCCGCCAAGCACACGGCATGGTCCGGGCATTCGACGAATGCGTCGAGAGCCGCGGTGATCTGCTTGACATCTACCCGCAGCGCCGCGATCTGTCGCCGATGCTCGGCCGAATCGTCGCCATCCCCAGGCCGCTCGTGCCTCATCCGTGGCCGATTCATCGCCGTCTTCCGGGGGAACCGAGCGGGATTCCATCGAGCTGAGCCAGTGCTCGGCGAGGTCGGTGTAGCCGGTGAGCCGGCGCTCCAGGGCGTCGACCTCGCGCGCGAGCCCCCCCGCGTCCGGCATCGTGTCGGACTGCACGAGGAGCAGCCTGGCCATGCGCCGGCGCAGCTGATCGATGCTCTCCAGGACTTGGGCTTGTGCTGCGGTTTCTCTCGTCACTCCCCGGCGCTCCTGCCTGGCGGCCCAGATTGCTTCCTCTCTCTTTACCAGCGGCTATCTCGTCAGCCGGAAATGGACTTGGGCTTGTTCCCTCAGTCCAGGAACGGATTCTTGATCTGATCCGCCGGCGCCGCTACCTGTGGTTTCGCCGCGGATACCGGCACGGCTGAGGTTTGGTCCAGATCCGGTGTGCGCCGCTTCCTGCGTCTGGCCGGCCTGACCTCCGCTTCCGGGTCGGCAAAAAACAGGCCGGCAAGGAAGGCAAAGTACACGATGTTGCCAGGCATGTGCAGGTTGAAGTCGACCAGAGAATGGAGCAGAAGCAGCAGGATTCCGATGCCCGAGGCCACCTGAACGAACCGGGCGCGCGACCAGGCGCCCTTGCTCCATACCCTCCCCCACTGGCGGGCGTAGAGCACCAGAAGCAGCAGAATCAGACCGGCGGCGAGGAGACCTCCCTCGAACAGCCACTCCAGGTAGTCGTTGTGGGCATGGTTGATGAACCAGCGGCCCAGCTCCAGCGGCTGGAAGGCGGGAAATACGTCGGGATAGTTGCCCGGGGCCGCTGCCGAGGGGCGCGAAGGACCCGATTCCCTCCAGCGTCGACGAGAAGATCGACCAGCGCGCATCCTCGATCGCCCCCTCCACCGAAAAGCGGTCGAGCACGGGCAACAGTCCGATGGCGACCGCCGCACCGAGGGCGACGGCGACGATGGTTCCAGTCGCACCATACACGTTGTCGCCACCGATGCGCCGGGCGAACATCATGGTCGACAGGATGACCCCGAGCATGCTCAACGCGATGCCGGCCCGGGAGCGGGTGAAGATCACCGCTACGATCAAGAGCAGCGCGAGCGCGCCGTAAACGAGAGCCGTGTGCCCCCGCACGGAAGCGAGAAAGGCGACGCGTTCCCGCCATCCCCGCTCATCATCGCCGCTCCTGCGCCCGACCGAGTAAATGGTGAGGGCCAACGCGATGGGCAGGACCATTTCGAGCAGGCCCGCGAGGTGATTGCGGTTGGTGTAGGTCCCCTGCGCACTCCGAAGATCCGCGACCGAGATCCCGAACAGCTCGAGGCTCCCGGCCCCGGTGCCGTATTGCAGCAGCCCGAGCAGGGCCTGGGCCGCGGCGATGCCGAGCAGCAGCAGTACGAGCTGGAAGACGCGCCGCGCCTCGAGCACGCGGGTTCCGAGGAAAACGCCGACCGGCACCAGAAGCAGCAGAAACGCGGACTCGGTCTCCAGGGGATACACGGACAGGGTCAAAACATCTTCCGCCGCCTCCTTTCCGAGCAGCGAGAGACCCGCCAGATAGGGCTCCCAGCCCGGCAGCCACTCCACCAGGGCCGCCGGCAGCGGAATCAGGTACAGCAGGGGCAGCAGCAGGAGCAGCGTCAGGGCCAGCAACTCCCCGCTCGTGACCAGCGTCTTCCTTGGCTGCCACAGCACCAGAACAAGGATTCCGGTGGCGAGCAATTCGAGCACCAAGATGGCCAGGGCGCTCTGGCCGGAGCGAAACAGAGGCGCGAAGACGAGGGTGGCGGCAAGCAACCACTGCACGGCCCCCTGGCCGGAAAGGGGCAGCTCCGTGGAATGAAGGGTGGGAGTTTCTGTCGAGGGCAATTGTGTTGTTCCGGCGAAATGGGCGGGGCCGCTGCCTCACGGAGAGCCGGCCATGGATGTCGGGCCTATACTGGTCGACAAGCTAAACAGTTAGAATATATTTTTTTTTACCCGCGTCCCATCCCAACGGTAACGAGGACGCCAACAGTGCCGTGCAGCGCACCGCAGGGAAAGATGAATACGCCAGTCAAAATCTTCGCCGTCGTTCTGCTGATGCTGGGCACTCAGGCCTGCAACACGACCGGCGGCACGACATCGCCGGGAGCGGCTCTGCCAGCGGATCCCGTGGCCGCGCCGGGTACCCCGAGCGCGGATCTGAAGGGCGAGTTCGTACCTGCCGTCGTCGGCATTCCAACGGACCCGGGCCCGGCGCGGACCTATCGCATCGGCCCCTACGACCTCCTCAAGATCGAGGTCTTCCAGGTCGACGAGCTCTCCAGCGAGGAGCGCGTCAACGAAGAGGGCTTCGTCGTCATGCCGCTGATCGGCAACGTGAAGGTCGGCGGGCTCACGCCGCGCGAGGCCGAGCAGGCGATTGCTAATAAGCTCGGTGAGAGCTACCTGCAGAACCCACAGGTCAACATCTTCGTCGCGGAGTACGCCAGCCAGAAAGTGACCGTCACCGGGAACGTCAAGAAGCCCGGCGTCTTCCCGCTGGCGGGCCAGACGACCCTGATGCAGGCCATCGCCATGGCCGGCGGTCTGGACGAGGTCGCCAACAAAAGCGAGATCGTGGTCTTCCGCAAGCAACAGAGCGGAAACGTTAATGCTTACGTGGTCGACCTCTCCGCAATCGAGGAAGGCAAGTTAACGGACCCTGTGATCGTCGGCGACGACCGCGTCGTGGTCCCGAAATCCGGTGCCGCGGTCCTAACCCGGGCCATCGGAAACGTGCTCACGGGCTGGGCGGTCCGCGCACCCATGTTCTAAAAGAACGCGGCCTCCTTTGGCCGCGAAGACGGCCGGCGCATCCTCGCGCCGCCGGAAACGCTCACTGATCGGCGTCCCGGGTATGCCCGGGACACCAAACCCATAGAAAATAACCAGCTGCTCGAATGGGACTAACTGAATGACCAACGCGCTGAATCCCGAAAGCCCAGGCATGCACAACCGCGCGTTGGAGCTGGCGGCCCAGCAACGGGAGCTGCGCCGCCTGGGCGATCTGATTGCGGAGCCGACGCCTGAGCAGTACGACGAGGACGCCATCGACCTGCGCCGTTACTGGAACGTGCTGCTTCGCCGCAAGTGGACCGTCATTGCAGCCGTCGCGATTGCCCTGCTGGTCGCCCTCGTCGCCACCTATAACGCCACGCCCGTGTACCGCAGCACCCTGCTGTTGCAGATCGAGCCGCAGACCGATCAGTTCCTGGATTACCAGCAGAACGTGTCCCTTGGCGAGCCGGTGCGCGACTGGGACTACTACCAGACCCAGTACGAGCTGCTGAAGAGCCGCAGCCTCGCTCGACGGGTGATCGACCAGCTGGGTTTGGAGGCCACGCAACGGCCTGGCTCGGAGGATGGCTCGTCGTTTCTCTCCGAGTTGAAGACCTCGGTCAAGGGGTGGTTCTCGGGCGAGGACGCGGCCGCGAGCACCGCCTCCGGGGATGAGACGAGGGAAAAGCCCAACCTCGAAGGCGCACTGCTAGGCGGCCTGACGATCTCCCCGGTTCGAGATTCGCGCCTGCTGCACATCCACTACGACAGCGTCAATCCGAAGGAAGCCGCCGCGGTTGCCAACGCGGTGGCCGAAAACTTCATCAACATCACCCTCGAGCGGCGCTACGAGGCCAGGGCCTACGCCAAGAAGTTCCTCGAGGAACGCCTTCAGCAAGTCCGAGCCAATCTGGAGGACTCGGAGCGGAAACTCATCGCATACGCGAAGGAACGCGAGATCGTCGATCTGGATGACAAGCTCGGCAGCGTCATGACGACGCTCGCGGCCATGAGTTCCGCGCTCGTCGCGGCAGAGGCCGAGCGAATACAGGCCGAATCCGAGTACACCGGGGCACTGAAGGGAACCGGCCCGTCCACGCTCAAGATACTGGACAGCGAAGTCATCCAGGAGCTCAAGAAGCGCAAGGGAGAGCTGGAGTTGGAGTACCAGGAGCTGCTCCGAATCTACAAGCCAGGCTACCCGAAGATGCAGCAGCTTCAGCGCCAGATGGCCGAGATCGGCCAGCAGCTCGAGAAGGAAACCGCATCGATACGGGAAGCGGTCGAGGCCGACTACGAGGCCAAGGTGCGCGAGCAGGCTACCCTGCAGGCGCGCGTCAGCGAGCTCAAGAGCGAAGTCCTGGCACTGCAAGACCGCAGCACGGATTACCAGGCCCTGAAGCGGGAAGTCGATTCAAACCGCGAGCTCTATGACGGCCTGCTGCAGCGCATGAAGGAGGTCGGCGTCGTAGCCGGCATCAGCACCAACAACATCTCCATCGTCGATCGGGCGCTGGTCCCGGACGCACCCTACAAGCCAGACCTGCGGAAGAACCTGACGGTCGCCCTGGCCCTCGGCCTGATCGCCGGCATCCTGCTGGCCTTCCTGTTCGAGCACATGGACGACACGGTGAAGTCGAGCGAGGACGTCGAGACGCGCCTCCGGGCTCCCGGTGCTCGGCGTTCTGCCCCTGGCGTCCGCGAAGGAGCACGGCATCGCCGAGGAAGACGTTCCACTCCTGGCGGCCAAGGATCCCAAGAGCCCGCTCGCCGAGGCGGTGAGGTCGCTGCGGACCTCGCTCGTGTTCTCGACCGCGGAGGGTGCGCCGAGGATCATGCACGTGACCAGCTCCGGCCCGGGCGAGGGCAAGACGACAACGGCCACCAGCATCGCGATCACCTTCGCGCAGGCCGGCGGCAAGGTGCTGATGATCGATGCCGATCTGCGCGCCCCTTCCCTGCACCGTGCCTTCGGCCTACCGAACGCGTTGGGCCTGACCAACTACCTCGCAGGCGACACCAAACCCGCCGACATCGCCCAGCCGACGCAGGTCACCCGGCTGTTCACCATCACCAGCGGCCCTCTGCCGCCGAACCCCGTGGAGCTGCTGTCGAGCGCCAAGATGCTCGACCTGCTGAGCCTGGCGTCGGAGCGCTTCGACTACGTCATCCTCGACGGGCCGCCGGTGATCGGGCTCGCCGACGCCCTCGTGCTCGCCAACCTGGCCAAGGGGACCATCTTCGTGGTGGATGCCGGGCGCACCCGCTACGGGGCGCTTGAAGGGGCAGTGAAGCGGCTGCGCGCGGCCAACGCGACCATTCTGGGTGCGGTCCTCGACCGCTTCGGCCGCCCGGGACATGGTTACGGCTACGGATACAGTTACGACTACCACTACACCTACAGCTATGGCGGTCGCGAGCAAGATCCGGCGCTGCCCGAGAAGGCCTGACCCTGGCAACCGCGGGTTATGGTCCCGAAGCTTCTCGTCTTAGCGCTTGAATTCCACCAGGCACCGCTTCGCTTCGGACACCTGATTGATCCGAGCAAGGGATTGCCGGATTCCTTCTCGACCTTGCTCTCCGAGGCTGGCGCCGCCCTGGCGCCAGGAAACATTCAGGAAACGGCCGCAGTCCTGGGTGCCCAGCCCGAGGAGCTTCGAGAGGCGTTCCTTTTCTTCGTGCGACAGACCCTGCTGTCGCCGCAGGCGGATCATTATCGTGTCCTCGGTTTGCAGCGCCAGTGCACCGCGGAGGCGGTGAAGCGGCACCACAGTCTGTTGGTGCGCATGTTCCACCCCGACCGGATGCCGGGTGACGAGGAGCGTAGCATTGCACTGACGGCCCGCATCAACGCGGCCTATCAAACACTGCGCGACCCGCAGGCGAGAAGGCGCTACGACAGCAGCCTGCCGCGAATTTCCGTCTCGGGCCGAGCGCGGGACGACGAGCGGGAGTTCTTTCGTCCGCGGGACCCCGTCAAACCCCTGTTCGCGGGCGCTCGACGTTTACCCGCCCTGCCTTTCCGCGGACGCTCGGCCTGGTTGTGGACGCTGGTGGGTCTGGCGATGGCCGCCGTACTGTTGATTGCTGCACGCGAGCCGCGCCAGCCTTCTCTGCGGGTCAATCCGGAGCTCGCGCGACCAGGCCCCGCCGGCCCCTCTTTCCTGCAGGGCGGCAAACCCGACCCCGTTTCGGATCGGCAGGTCCAGCGACACCCTGTGAGCAGTCCGTTACCAGCGGCCGGACCCGGCGACTGCCATCGCCACCGAGACCCAGCCTAACCATACCCAACCCGCGGAGGTCTTGCGGAACGAGCAAGCCAGAGCTCGTTCATCAGGGCGACGAGCCCACGGAGTACGCACCGCCCGATCCCGCGCATGACAACGGCGCCCGCACGGACCCGCCTTTGGATCTCCCGTCCGGCGTCAGCGAGTCGGCCGAAGCGACGGAAGTGCCCTCGGTCCGGGTCGAGACTCGCCGGCATGCAGCCGTCCGCAGAGAGAGAACCGGTCACCGATCGACCGGACCAACCGATCGCAGATGCGACTTCCGCCGAGTCACTAGCGGCAGTCTCGCTTGCAACGGCGAGCGAGTCCCCTGCGGCACCGAGGCTGCAGGTCACTCCCGGGTCCATCGAGACGAAACCCGCCAACGATTCGTCGGTCGAGGTCACGCCCGCCGCCGCAAGCCCGCCCCATCAACCGGTCGCCGACCAGAACGGACCCTGCGAGAGAGAAGCCGGCTCCGAAGGAACGTGAGCGCCCGCCGGAAACCGCGAGCAAGCCGGTTCAGCATCGGAGGGATCAGGATCAACAAACGGCCGGCGCCGCCGCACTCGTCAGCCGCCTCGAGCGCACTTACGCCAGCGGCGACCTCTCCGGCCTCGTCAGCCTGTTCACGGCGAACGCAGTCGTCAACAATGGCGTCGGGAGCGCGGCGATCCGCAGGGCCTATTCGGATGCCCTCTCGGGCGGCGGCAAGCGCCGCCTCTCGATTTCCAATCTGAGATGGCGAACGGCCAATGACCAAAGGCTCGTCGGAACCGGCGCGATCCGCCTTGGCAGCAAACCGGGGGTCTTCTCCGGATGGGAGTATGCCAGCGGAACCATCGAGCTCGAGCTCGTTCCCTGGATGGGCGACTACAAGATCGCCAGGATGATTCACCGCATTTCCCGGTAATCGGAGAACAAGAAGTTGGTAGTTCTGCGCAGATTCCTGCTCCTCGCCGCGGCCGCCCTGCTCGTGTGGCGCATCGGCGCCTCCGGCATGTCCTCGCACTACGCGCAACGGATCGAAAAAGGGGAAAGCGATGCCGTCAGCAGCGCCCTGACCTGGGACGCCCGTCAGCCCCAAGCCCTGTATGAGCGCGCAATCGAGATGGCAAAAACCGACCCGGACGCTGCCGAAGCGCTCCTGGCCCGCGCCTACGCGGAGAACCCAGCGAATGCGCGACCGCTCGCCACCCTGGCGGGAATCGTCCAGGAGAAGGGGGAGCAGGAGCGCGCGGACGCGCTGATGAAGACCGCGGTGGACCTGATGCCCGCCGACCCGGGCATACAGGTACAGGCAGCGAGCTACTGGCTCGGTCGCGGCGACCTCGAAAAGGCAATGGAGCACTGGTCGCGCGCCATGGAAACCGACCCCGCGGCAGACAGAACAGATATTCCCCGTCCTGCTCAAGCTCGCCGAGGATCCCCGCACTCGGCTCGCCTTCAGACCCTTCGCCGCGTCACCGCCTTCCTGGTGGGAGGCCTTCTTCGCCGAGATCGCCAGACGCGCGCTGGACGTGGAAACCGTCCGTGTGCTCTATGCGCTGCGCAGCGAATCGCCGCAGGCGCCCCTCACGGAACCGGAGCGGCAGGCCTATGTGTCCCGCCTCCAGAAGGAGGGAAGGATCACCGAGGCCTATATCGACTGGATCAACGGTCTCAGCCGGGCTCAACGCCGCGAGCTGGGTCTGATCCACAACGGCGGCTTCGAGCTCGAGCCCACCAACTGGGGGTTCGACTGGCAGGTGAGAACCCGCCGCGGCGTGGTCGTCGACCGGGCGCAGACCTATGGTATCGACGGCAAAAAGGCGCTGCATTTGCTGTTCAATGGCCACGACCGGCCGTATCAGGACGTCTCGCAGCTGCTGTTCCTGGATCCGGGTCCTTATCGCCTCACCGGCAGGGTGCGCACCGACAGCCTTGAGACACAAGGCGGCCTCAAGTGGATCGTGCGCTGCTTGATACCGGACGCGCAGGATCTCGGAGAGAGCGAGCGCTTCCTCGGCACCAACCAATGGCGCGAATTCGGCGTCGAGTTCGTCGTGCCCGAGGATTGCACGCTACAGGAGATCCGGCTCGTGTCGGCCGGCAAGCGCAAGTTCGAGCATCAGATCTCGGGAGGGGCCTGGTTCGACCGCATGGCCATCCGCAAGCTCCCCAACCTGGCCAAGGCAGAAGGGATCGAGACCGCGTCCCCGACCGATTCCGACCCCGCGCCGAAGGAACAATCAACACAGTAGGTCGAGCACCCTATCTCGACATTTCTGTTATGGGCTTCAATTCTCGACAGTTACAAGCGAGAGTTGACAAAGGGAACCAGTAACGGTTTGATTGCGACCAGGATGTGGGACGAATCTCCCGCCGCGATACCGGGACTCAACAAGGGGGCAAGATGAACCGGAAGGAATTGATTAGAAAAGTCATCGCCGCATCGGTCATGGCGGCAGCGTTCAACTGCGCCACTGCCGCGGACGAGACGGCCGCGACCCTGGTCCGCATCGAGGGCGAGGCCGTCGTCAGCAAAGGCGCGCAGTACGTCGGCGGAACGGAGGGCATGGCACTCAAGGTCGGAGAGCGTGTCATGGCACTCGCGGCCAGTACCGCTACGATTCAGTTCACCGACGGCTGCAGGTATGTCCTCGAAGCCAATCAGTTGCTCACGGTTGATGCCAAGAGCCCCTGCGCGCTGGGACTGGTCCCAGCAGGACAGGCGGCCGCTGCGGCGACCACTGGTGGGGGTAGTATTGCCGGCGCCTGCGCAAGCCTCGGTGCCGCAAGCCTCGGCTGGGTGCCCGCCGCGTTGGGCGGGGCGGTTGCGATCACCGCCACTATCGACGATCGAAACAACGGTACATCCCGATTTCGTCCGCCGATCAGCCCGTAGCTGGGAGCGGCGATAGAGCGCCGATTTTGATCCCCCAGCAGAAAAAAGGCCCTTAACCGGGCCTTTTTGCTAATCCGAGCAGACTTCACCTCTTCCCTTCGTTTTCCTGCACGGCATCAAGCCGGAACGCGTTCTGTCAACATTCCGTCAAGCCTTGGACTCGGCGTGATGGACGAGTGGTCTCCGCAGGAAACGCTTCACCCGCCAGGCCCTCATGACCGCCCAGTGGTGCAGCGTAAACAGGGCGATAAACCCAAGAAACATCCAGTGCTCCGGTGCACCTACCAGGTGTCCGACCAACCCGATACCGGTCGCCGTCAATGCGACCAGAACCATCAGCACCAGGGTCTGCTTGGGGGTGAATCCGGCGGCCATCAGAATATGGTGTAGATGCTCGCGGTCCGCCAGAAACGGCGAACGTCCCAACCTGATCCTCCGGACCATCATCGAGACCGTATCGATCAGCGGCAAGGCGAGGATCCAAAGTGCGGTGACGGGGGCCAGGAGACGATTCTCGCCCTGGGACAGCTGAATCAGGAACCAGGCCAGCACAAAGCCGAGGAACATGCTGCCCGCGTCCCCCATGAACACCAGGGCCCTGCCGTTGAGACGCAGATTGAACATCATGAAAGCGAGCAGTACCCCCGCGAGCAATACGAGGATAGCCGTGGTCTGAGGCTGCCCGCCGGCCCAGGCGATCACGCAGAGCGCACTGACCGCCACCAGCACGAGCGACCCGGCAAGCCCGTCGATCCCGTCGCTCATGTTCACGGCGTTGATCACGCCGACCGTGGCGAACACCGACAAAGGGATGGAGAGCACGCCGAGCCCCAAGAGCTTTTCCGGGGCGATCAGGTATCCGAGGTCGCTGAGCACGACTCCCGCCCCCAGCGACATCATCAAGCTCGCGACGATCTGGGCGCCGAAGCGTTGCCGTGCGGAAAGCTCGTGAAAATCGTCGAGCACGCCGACGACGACAAGAATCAGCGTTCCGGCAAAGAGCAGCCGATAGTTCGAGAGGGGAACATGGAACGTCAGCACGGAAAAGGCGAACGCGATGAACATCGCGATGCCGCCAACCAGCGGCGTCGGGTCGCTATGGGTCTTGCGACCGCCGGGATGATCAACCAACCCGATGTGCCGCGCCACCGGCTCCAGTATCCAGAGCAGGAATGACGCGGCTGCGAACGCGGCCAACCCCGCAACCAGAAGATTCTTCTCCATGGAACCCCTCCTCCGAGAATCTTGTTGTATTTCAGGCGAATTGCCCGCACCGGCAGCGCCACAACCGCAACCAGGAAATCGGACGCTCGACGGCTGTTGCCCGTGCTGCTCCGGCTCGTACGCGAGAAGATCGAAAACGCCCCGCGCCGATTAGCGACCGTCGACGGCTTCCGTCGGATCCGCAGACACCCGGGCATTTTGCGACGATCCGTCCCACTTATCCAGCGGCAATGCCGCCGCCCACCCCTTCCACCGATACACCCACAGCCCGAGATATTCCTTCATCGCCCTTGAGCTGCCTTCCAAGGCGCCCGCGTCAGGAAGATAATCGAGCACGGTCGTCCCTGCCTCGGTCTCGACCTCGAAGTCCGTTGGTGCCGGCACCACGGCGATCCCCGCCGCAATGAAAGTCGCCTCGGCTCGCTGCATGTGCAGGGCCGATGTCACGAGAAGCACGCGCTCAATACCTTTCTCGGCCAGTAGTTTCTTCGTCTCACGCGCGTTCTCAAAGGTCGTCGCACTGCGTTTCTCCAACAGCATCCTTTCTCTAGGAACGCCGAGATCGTTCAGGAACCAGGCCATCGAATCCGCTTCGGGACCCAGTTCCTCGGTCCACGGCAGTCCGCCGCCACTGATCACCACCACCGGTGCCTTGCCGGCGTGGTAAAGACGAGCCCCGTGCCAGACCCTGTCCGCTGCGTCATGAAGATTCGGGAACAGCGCGGCGGGGTCGCACCTTCCACGCCACCACCCAGCACCACGATTGCATCCGCGTTGGGGATCGCGGCGAGGTCAACCGGAGCGTAACGACCCTCCAGCGATCCCCGTACCCAATCGGAGAACACTGGCGTCGCCCACAGCCAGACCCAGAACAGACCGGCCAGCGATAGACCGGCGGCCAGCCGCTTGGCCCGCAATGCCCGCGCGAGAAGCCCGGCAAGAATCAGTAGCCCGCCCATGCCAAGCGGCAGGACGAGTTGCGTCAATACCTTAGAGGCTAGATGCTCCATCCATCAGCACTGCCATGCGGACTCTTTTCGCGGCGCAGAGCGCCCCTCCCACAACGCTTCCAGAACCCACACCCGTTACCTCCCCCGC
Source organism: uncultured Gammaproteobacteria bacterium (assembly GCA_963698495.1). Classification (GTDB taxonomy): domain Bacteria; phylum Pseudomonadota; class Gammaproteobacteria; order Chromatiales; family Chromatiaceae; genus CAVORB01. The sequence continues at coordinate 23,378 of CAVORB010000024.1, forward strand.
CTCTGTGGGAGGCCCGCTCCGCGGG
>CAVORB010000025.1:0-186128 GCA_963698495.1 uncultured Gammaproteobacteria bacterium
AACATCGGTCGAGGTTATTGGCACGAAAGATTTGTTTGCGTTCGGCTTATCAGCGTCTTCGTCACGCATTGTTCAGATGCATTCGAATCTATTGATCGGCTGGTCTTATGCGACTTCACATGCGGTAGCTCTTATCGACGACTAGAAATAATTTTGGGGTTGCTAGAGTCGTTGAACTATTGCAACTGGGTCAAAAAAGCGCTTCGTGACCCATCATGGGGCTAGGATACAGAACATTCGCAAGACTATACCAAACCCGCGCAGGATCAACGACGAGGTCTGTCTATCTCACGGTTCCGCCAAGTTGACGGCATTGGGTTTATCACCCCCTTTCATCTGCCAAGGATTGCCGAAAATGTCATCCCTCCTTTCGGTGTGTTATAGCATTCGTAGAGCTTTAGTGATATCACTTGCAATTCGTAAAGAGAAATCGATAAGGTCTGGAATGTTTGATTCCATGATGCAGTTCTCGTAGCCAGTGATGCTGATAAAGTGTGAATTTGCTTTATTCTCGAAGTTGTTGATTGTGGGAGGAGGTCTTCTTGTTTTAAGCCTGATCGCGTGGATCACCTTTCCATTGTCTTGGCAGAGTGCGTCAGTTGAGCACTTCTCCGCGTGCCCATTTCTCATTGATGGCTGCCCCTTCCTTTGGAGGTGTCGCTGGCACGTCCTCCAGAAGCGTTTCCAGTTTGAAGCGGTGAGAACATGTAGTCTTCCTCGGCACCATGTAGCGGAGGCTGCAGGTCATCGTCTCTTAACTTTCCTTTCCATGCCGTTGATGTCCTCGATCAGATGGGTATCTACTGGATTCATCTGAGAGTTTTTTTATCTGAAGCTTCTCCTCTCTCAGCTCGCAGGATTTGCATTTTTGCCAGCGTGATCAATTTTTTCCGGAGAATAAGCCGCCGTTGGCCGCGTTCCGGTGAGTTTTGCTATTAGTTCCTCTTTTGACTTAACATCAAAATACTTCCTCCTTTTCCTGCGTTTTCAGAGAAAACACCGCGCCAATTTCCCAAGATCGACTCCACTGCAAGGTACCCTGTTTCGTTGAGACAAGGGCCGCCCATGGAGAGACATGGAAGACCCTCCGATCCCTAGTACCTGCCTATGAGTGACGAAGTCGTCGTATGCTGGTCCCGCGATGTCGAGAAGGGGCTTGTCCTCCACGTGGAAGATCTCGATGAGAAAACGGGATGGAAAGTTGGTGGAGCAGAACCTCAACTATCTCGTAATTTCCCGCGGGAATGTCGTCGGATGTTGTCTAGCCGCCCGCGCTGAGGCCTCGGATCCTTCCCAAGCACCAGCCGGACGCCGACCCTCCTTTTGGCCGATTGTTTCACCAACGATCCAATTTCTGCGAAGCGGCTGGGATCACGGCACCAGCGCCCACCTTTAGTTTTGGATGACGAGGTTGAAGGCAGATCCCGTCGGAGCAGCCTATGGTCACGATTATCGGGGTAACACAGAGGCTTCAGAGAGACAGATGTCAACGGTTGAGGGTATTCCCTTCCAGAATGAGTGTGCAACTCCACGAGGACCGCCCATCACCGTTCTCCTACCCGGCCGCCGCAATCACTCTTTGCCACACATCCCTGAGAGATGGCGAGTGCATCGGGAGAGTTATCCCGTCAGCGGTTGCCCATCGAGCCGCGTTTCTGGAAGTCGTACTGTACCGGACTCGGGGCGCTCCTCGACGGCGTCCATCCCCGCGCGCGACGTCACCACGACGTCGACCGTCCGGATGTGAATGTGAAGGAGTCCCGGTTCGATTCGCCAATGAATCGCCAAACTGCTGGAACATATTACAGGCGGTCGCCGACAAGCTTCCGGTCCATCACCACGCTCGCGCCGCTGGTCGATGAAGCGGCTACCCTGATCATCGAACGGATGCGCGCGGCGGCAAGGCACTGTTCTGTGGCAACGGCGTCTCGGCCGCTGACGCGCAGCATCTGGCCTCGGAGCTGCTGGGGCGGTTCAATCTGACCAGGGAGCCCCTCCCGGCACTCGCCCTCACCGTCGACACATCGGCGCTGACCACGATCGCCAACGACTTCGGCTACGCCAGGTCTTCGACCGGCAATTGCGGGGGCTCGGCAGAAGGGGGACGTCCTGGTCGCGCATGGACGAGCGGCGACAGCGACAATGTGCTCAGATGCGTGCGAATACCGCCCGCGGCATGGGCATCGCGACCATCGGCCTGACCGGCGCGACGGGTGGCAGATGAAAGTCCTGTGCGACCTGTGCCTCTGCGCCCCTGCGAGCGCCACGCCCCGCATCCAGGAGATGCACATTGCCCTCGGCCACACCCTGTGCGAGTTCGTTGAGGCCGCCCTCGCCGGAGCCGAGACTTGATGCGCCGCCCGCAGCCATTCGCAATCCCGTCGGGAGAGGCGGCCCGACCGTTGCGCCCCTTAGCGCGTGCCCTGTTCGGATCCGCGCGACCGCCGCGAAGCCACCCACGCTCCCAGCGCCGGGAGTCCTTCGAGCCCCGTCAGGTCCAGCACTGCCCGCCAGCGGTAAGCCCAATCGTATCGCTGCAAGGCATTCTCCAGATTGGTCGCTCGAATGTGCGCGACTCTTTCCGGCTGACGCTCAAGCTGCGCGATCACCTCGCCGACGGCCTCGCTTCCGAAAGGCAGCTGAACCACGGCGTCCGGCCAGCCGAAGTGCTCGCGGAACGAGGCCACCTCCGGCGGCTCGCCGATCATGACGGCGCCGGCGGCCGCGCCCTCAAAGAACCGAAAGCCGACCTCTTCCTGGTGCGCCGTCTCCCCGATTTCGTTCGCTTTGGCGCGATTGGCGAGAAAAAAGCGGCTGCGCTTGATCAGGTTTGCGAGCTGCAGGCGGTGCTCGCGCGGGTCCTGTACCCGGATATTACCCTTGAAGGTGTCGTACAGGTAGAAGAGCCGGCGCTGCTGGGCCAGATCGAGCAGGGCTCGGTGCGTCGCCGGGTGGCGACGGCCCATGTTGAAGACGTCGATCACCCGCTCCACGGGCGGTTTGCCAGGGTCGAAGGTCAAACAATCCACGCCAGGGGGCTGGAAGATCACCGGCCGTCCCGTAGCCATCGCCAATCCTTCAACTGTGCCGCGGCAGTTGGTGAAGATGTAGTCGAACTCTTTCAGCACGGCGATCTGGCACTGGAGGCGACTAAGGTCTCGTGCCCAGATCTCCTCCAGCCAACAGACGGCCACCCCACAGCGTTCGCGCCAGCGGAGCAGGGAATTGAGGCTGAGCGTGTCCGTTGCGAACTGAAAGACCGCAAAGAACAGATCGTAATCCCGAGAAACCCTAACCGGACGGATACCGGGATTGATCGCGCGAAGCACCGAGGTACGTCTACCCGCCTTGTTGACCACCCGGCTCAGCAGTTCGAATGGCCCCTGTCGATACTGCGGTGCGATCAGCTCGACGGCGTCTACTTCGCAGATCACGTCCTCGAATTCGAACGAGCAACAGCGGGAGATTACTGGCTCCAGACCCCGCTGAGACAGTAGCAGGACCCTCGGTTCTGAATTCATCGGACCTCATCCACCAGTATCTCGGCCGCGACGCCCAGGCCTCTCAGATCGCGGTCGATCTCGTCCCTGTATTGCGGGTTGAGCACGACGACGGTGTCGGGCCGGATTTGCGCGAGGTCTCGTGGCGCCCTGACCTGATGGCCCGTGCCCGGGACGTACCGGCCCTGCTTGTGGGGGTTGACGTCGACGAGGCATGCCACCTGGTCACCGGGTTGGAGCGCGTTCATGAAGCTCACGCCCTTGGATCCCGCTCCCCAGACGACCACGCGCCGCCCATCGCGCGCGAGTTCCCGAAGACGCGCACGCCAGGTGGCGGCCTTGTCGGTGTAGAAGCGAGCGAATCTGTCCACCTTGCTTTCAAGGTCGGCCACCGCGCGGTCGGCTTGCACCGCGTGCACGGTGTTCGTGGGAGCGCCGTGTAGCGTCAGGAACTGGCCCCCGAACACCCGAGCGGTGGCGTCGACGCGAAACCTGGCGCGGCGGAACGCCTCCCGCAGCGACGCGTCGGAAAAGTAGCCGCAGTGCTCATAGATGAGGTCCCAGATCCCAAGGTCGTCGAGGGTGAAGCGGGCATCGGGAACCTCGAAGAAAACAGCTGTTGGATCGTCGCCAATGGTGCGGCGCAACATCGCGAGGAAATCGACGGGGCGCTCTATGTGCTCCAACGCATGGCGGCAGCAGATCAGGTCGGCCCGGTACTCGGCGTAGGCTTCCGAGTAGTAGTCTCGGACGAAGGTGAGGTCGGCGGCCGCGGACGCCTCGCTGCGCCCAGGCACATGGCCTGGATCGAACCCGATGCCCCTGTTGCCCCCCAGGGAGCACAGGAGCTGCAGGAAATCGCCCTGGCCGCAGGCGATCTCGATGATTGTCTTGCCGCGAAGATCATTCCGCTCGATCAGCTGCTCGGCCAGCGACTCGGCGTACGCCTGAAAGCGCCCGGAATAGTGCAGTGAGTTCTCGTACTCCCCGGTGTAATCGATGCGGTCGGGGTCGAAGCGGGCGTTGAAGAGATGACCGCAGCCGCGACAGAAGGCGAGATCGATGTCGCCGGTTGCGGCCGCGAGTGCCTCATCCCGCGTGTCATAGAGGACATTGCAGTACACGGGCACATCGCGGATCTGCATGCAGGCGGAAAGATCCGATGCATCGCAAACCGGGCAGCCGGTCTCTCCCGAGGGCGATATCGTTTCCATCATTTCCTGAACGGCTCTCGCAGGGAACGAGCCGCCGCTGGTGTCCGCAACGCACGTCAAGCGCTGATTTGGTGGCCCGATCTTAGCACGTGCTAAACTCGCGACGCGGGTGGGCGCGCTGACAACGGCAGGATGCGCGCTCCCATCCTCTCGGCGAGAGCCTTATGCCAAACCGATACCTGAATCCTCTATGCACCCCAAACTCTCTTTCACCGCCTCAGCATTCGCCCTCTTGGCTATTCCATCGCTGTCGGCCGCCGACGCGACCATCTACGGCAAGGCCCATGTGTCCGTGGACTATGTCGACGCGGATGCCGACGCCGCCTGGAACCGTCCCGCTGCGGGCGCGCCCTCTTTCGACGTGATGAGCTTCATCGACGACGCGAACCAGGCCCTGAACGACGCCGGCTACGTCGCGGCCCTGCCCCCGCCCAGGGACTTGGACACGGTGGTCGGCGACTTGCTGTTCGGGACTATCCAGTTCGATGCGCTCGATGCCCTGACCCAGGAGAGGATTCTGGACGCAGTGGACGACGCCCTCACTCCAGGTCATGCGTTCCGCGGCTGGGGATTGAACGCCAACGACCGGGCATCGCGCATTGGCGTCAAGGGCTCCGAGGATCTATCCAATGGCCTCAAGGCGATTTATCAGATCGAGCTCGATATCCCGATGGCAGACACCGACTATGCGGCCTTCAACGGCGATCGGGGACGCATCCGGATGCGCAACAGCTTTGTCGGGCTTGCCAGTCCCTGGGGGACGCTCCTTGTCGGCCGACACGACACGCCGACCAAGATCTCGACCGGCCGTCTGGACCTGTTCGCGGATACCCTCGCTGACTACAACTATACGGTTGGCTTCAACGACCTCAGGGCCGACAACAGCCTGCTGTACATCAGCCCCAGCCTGTGGGGACTGCAACTGGCCGGGGCGGTCATCCCGGGGGGCGGCAGCACCGCCACGGGCATCCGGAGTACCGCCAATGACGACATTGCCGCCGGATGGTCCGTCGCGCTCAGTTACCAAAGCGGGCCCTTCTATGCCTCCGCCGCTTACGAGCTTCTCGGCAGTGCGTTCTGGGCAACCCAGGACGGGGCCTATGACATCGCGCACGCCGTGTTCGCAGACGACGAAAGCAAATGGCGGATCGGGCTCGGCCTGCTGGATTGGCAGGGCTTCAGCCTGAGCGGGATCTACGAATCGCGAACCAACGTGCTGGGCATGCCCGTCGAGGCCGACGCCGATCTCTGGCAGGTGCAGGCCGGTTACGCCCTCGGAAACAACCTGATCAAGGCGATGTACGGACAGGCCGATCTCGGCGCCTGCGCCGATCCGTGGAACATCGGCTTTCGTTACACCTGCACCGCGGGCGTCATCGGACAGGCGTTCCCGGACCGGCTGAGCGGGGTCCTCGACCAACAGGACAAGAGCACCTGGGCGATCGGCTTCGACCACAACTTCAGCAAGCGCACCAAGGTCTACACCCTGTACACGGCGGTGAGGGATGACAACGAAAACGCGGATTGGAGCGGCTTCTCGCTTGGCATGATGCACAGCTTCTGAGGCCGGTATCCGCGGCCGGCCACCGAGGGGCGAGATTCGCTACAGGGTCAGGATCTCCGGACTCAGACCCATACGCGAAAGATCGCGCGCGATCTCATCGCGATAGATGGGGTTCATGATGATCACCGCGTCGGGGCGGTAGTCCGTGAGGAAATCCGGGGCGACGATGGGCAGACCGGTACCGGGCAGGTAATGACCCTGCCGGTAAGGGTTGATGTCGACACCGTAGCCGACCACGGCTTCGGCACCGAGGGTCGACAGAAAGGCCACCGCCTTCGACCCCGCACCCCATAGCACCACGCGCCGACTTTCCTCCGCGTAGCGGTGCAGGCGTTCCGACCAATCCCGCCGCTTCGCCTCGAAACGCTCCCGGAAACCCTGCACCAGCCTGGCGAGGGTTTCGATGTCGTTCTCGCCCGCCAGCGGCCGCTGTTGGACCGGAGCCTCCGCCGTTCGCGCCTCGATGGTGAGGTATTGATCGTCGTACTCGGTGCCCAGGCTCAGGACCTCAAAGCCATTGGCCCGGAACAGGCGGGCGAGAGCGCCTGGTGAGAAATAGGAGCAATGCTCGTAGTAGATGTCCTCGAACGCGCAGTCGCGCAGAATTCTCGTTGCCTCAGGGATCTGGAAGAAGACATTGGTGCCGACGCGCGCGCCGATGGCGCGTCGCACCGTGGCGATGAAGTCACCCACCGGGTGGATATGCTCCAGGGTCATCTTGCACGCCACAAAGTCGCCTTGATGGTGGGCGTGCTGCTCGGAGTAGAAGTCGGGAACGAAGCGCACCCTTTGGGTGGCCGACCCCTTAATGCGATCGGTCTGGACACCCGGATCGAATCCGACTCCCCGGTTGCCCCCCAGCTCGCACAGCAGCATCAGGAACTCCCCCTTGCCGCAGCCGATCTCGATGATGTCCTTGTCGTACAGATCGTACTTCTCGATCAGCCGCTCGGCCAAGGCGCGATGAAAGGCGTTGAAGGTGGGGGAGAACCCCTGCGTCTCCTCGTAGCGGCCGGAGTATTCGGTCAATGCCGGATCGAAGGCCAGGTTGGAGATGAACCCGCAGGCCGGACAGAATCCAAGCCTGATGTTCCCGCGCGGATAGGCCTTGGCCTCGTCGGCCGAATCGAGCAGGATGCAGCTGTTGCTGGGTACCGCATCCACCCGGTGGAAGACCTGCATGTCGCCTCCCGCGCAGCTCGGGCAGATCATGCTCGCTGACGCGTGAGCCGTCACCGCGTTCACAGGACCCTCGGTTCGGGAACCGGTACGATGAAGCGCCCACCGCGCTCGGTGTATGCCGCCTGCTGCCCACGAATCTCGTCCGCGAAGTTCCAGGCCAGCAAGAGAACATAGTCCGGCATGGCCTCCAGCAGACGGTCCGGCGCGAAGATCGGCAGATGCTGTCCCGGCATGTAGCGCCCCTGTTTGAAGGTATTTCGGTCCACCACGAAATCGATGAGATCCTTGCCCAGGCCAACATAGTTGATGAGGGTAGCGCCTTTGGCCGCAGCTCCGTAGGCGGCGATCCTCTTGCCCTCGGTCCGCAAGCCGCGCAGCAGCGTCAGGAGATCCGCTTTCAGCCGCTCGACCTTGCGGGCGAAATCCAGATAGAAATCCACCTTATCCACTCCATGCTCGCGTTCGAGCGCCAGAAGCCCCCGCACGGATTCGCCGACCTGCTCGCGCTTTTCCACGTACAGCCGGAGTGATCCGCCGTGAATGGCCAGCCGCCTTACCTCGTTGAGATAGAGGCCGTGGCGCCGGAACAGGTTGTCGAGGGCGGTGACCGAGAAATAGCACAGGTGCTCGTGGTAGATGGTGTCGAACTCGCAGTGATCGATCAGGTCTTTGACATAGGGCGCCTCGATGACCGCGACGCCGTCGCCCTTCAGCAAGGTCGCAATGCCGCTCACAAAACCGTTCGTATCGGCAACGTGGGCGAGCACATTGTTGGCGTGAATGACGTCCGCGCGCTTGCCCTCGACGCGAAGCTGACGGGCGAGATCGGCGGTAAAAAAGGTGTTGAGGGTGGTCACCCCGATCTTTTCCGCCTCCCGCGCCGGCCCGTCGGCGGGATCGATGCCGAGGACGGGAATTCCTTGCTCAAGGTAATTTTTGAGCAGGTAGCCGTCGTTGCTCGCCAGTTCCACGGCCAGGCTGTTGGCGCTGAGATGGCGCCTGGCGATCAGCTCGAGCACGTTGTCGCGGGAATGGCGCAAGAGCGCGTCCGAGAAGGACGAGAAATAGGGATAGTCCGCGCAGAAGAGAACCTCTGGCGGAACGGTTTCACGGATCTGTACCAGCCCGCATGCAGGGCAGAAGACGACGGCGAGCGGATAGGTAGGCTCGGGCTCGCTGAGCTGGGCCGCGGTGACCAGGCGATCGGCAAGGGGAGTCCGGCCCAGATCCAGGACGGGCTCGAGGTGCGATGCGCCGCAGGAGCGACAGTTCTGGATGGCGGCCACCGCCTTCAGACCCCGGCCCCGCCGCGCCAGCGCAGCTCATCGTCCAGCAGGCCATTCGCCACGAGCTGCTTGACATGGGCGATGCGCTTGTAGCGCTCGCCCTCGAACTCCTCAAGCGTCAGGCCCACCGCCTTGTAGGACTCGTAGAGCTGCTCGACACCCCGGCGCGCGGTCCACTGGGGCTTGAAGTCATGCAGCTCGCGGGCGATCTTGTTGCAGTCGACGCGATAGCAGCGTTTGTCCGGGCCGGCGTCCGGGGCGTATTCGATGCGGCAACCGGGCACGATGTCCCGGACGATCTCGGCCAGCTCGCGGATCTGGTAGTTCTCCGTGGTCGTGCCGACGTTGAAGGCCTGGTCGTGAACCGCCTCACGCGGGGCCTGGAGCGCGGCGATGTAGGAAAGGGCGATGTCCTCGACGTGGACCACGGGGCGCCAGGGGCTACCGTCGCTCTTCAGGTACACCAGACCGGTCGTGAAGGCCCAGGCCGTGAGGTTGTTGATCACGAGATCGAAGCGCAGCAGCGGCGATACCCCGTAGGCGGTAGAGGCACGGAGGTACGTGGGGGAGAAATCCGCGTCCGCGAGCCGGTGCAGGGCGGCCTCGACCTGCACCTTGGAAACGCCATAGGGCGTCACCGGATTGAATGCGGCCTGCTCATCGAGGAAATCCGCACCCCCCGCACCGTAGTTGCTGCAGGAAGAGGCGAACAGAAAGCGCTGCGCACCGGCCTCTTTGGCGAGCCGCGCAAGACGCACCGCCGCCTTGTCGTTGATGTCCTCCGTGAGATTCGGCTTGTAGTCCCCAAGGGGATCGTTCGATAGACCGGCCAGGTGGATCACCGCGTCGAACCCGGCCACATCCTGAGCCTCGACGTCGCGGACGTCCTTGCTGATGCTCGTCACCTCCGGCACCGAGCCCACGAACAGGCAGCGGCTGAAGTAACCCGTGTCGAGGCCAACCACCTCGTGGCCGCGGGCCTGGAGCATCGGCACCAGGACGGTCCCGATGTAGCCGTTGTGTCCGGTAACGAGAATGCGCATGTTCAATTCCAGGTTTTCCAGGGAGGCTGTCCCTCCTGCCAGAGCTTTTCGAGCAGCTTCTTGTCGCGAATGGTGTCCATGCACTGCCAGAATGACTCGTGTCGGTAGGCCATCAGCTGGCCTTCCGCCGCCAAACGCTCCAGGGGTTCCTTTTCCCACTGGGTGTCGTCTCCGGCGACGTAATCGAAAATGCCGGGCTCGAGGACGAAGAAGGCCCCGTTGATCCAGCCCTCGCTGGTCTGCGGTTTCTCGTCGAACTGGGCAACGCGGTCGCCGTCGAACTCCAGGTGTCCGAAGCGCGCCGGTGGCCGAACCGCGGTCAGGGTCGCGAGCTTGCCGTGCGAGCGGTGGAAGGCGAGCAGGTTATCGAGATCGACGTTCGCAACCCCGTCACCCCAGGTGAGCATGAAGGTGTCGTCCCCCACCCAGGGTTGCAGTCGCTTGATGCGGCCGCCGGTGGCCGTGTCGTGGCCCGTATCCACCAGATCCACGCGCCAATCCACGTGATGCTTGTCGTGGAGCGTGATCTCGCCGGTGCCGGTATTGATGGTCATGTTGCTGTGCAAGGAGGCGAACTCCCGCATCCAGCGCTTGATGTACTCCCCCTTGTAGCCGAGGGCGATGACGAAGTCGCTGAAGCCGTAGCGCGAGTAGTGCATCATGATGTGCCAGAGAATCGGCTTGCCGCCAATCTCCACCATGGGTTTGGGCTTGATTTCCGTCTCTTCGGCAAGCCGGGTACCCAACCCTCCGGCCAGAAGGGCCACCTTCATACCATCAACCTCGTCTGTATCAGGCGCCCGCCGGTTAGCTGAAGACGCTGGGTGTTGCAGGCGGGTGCGGATCGGCTGACCGGAGGGAGGACACGCGGAAACAACGCCAAGCCCGCCCCAGCTTCGCCCAAGCACGCTCGCGTCAGAATTTGTACTCCAGACCCTTGAGCTTGCGGCGGAAGTCCATGGTCACGGCCTCCACGTCCTGATCGCTGGCGATCACCCTCGGCGTCAGGACCACAACCAGCTCCACGCGCTCTGCTTTCTTGGTCGTCTCGCCGAACAGTCCGCCGATGACGGGTAGGTCGTAGAGTCCGGGAACACCCTGCTTGCCCTGCTCCCGGGTATCCTGTATCAAACCGCCCAGCACGACCGCCTGATTGGAGCGCACGGCGACGTTGCTGGTGATGTTCCGGGTGATGAAGGTGGGCGAGTTAAGCGCCGAGGGGCTCGACTCGTCGACCGTGCTCACCTCCTGCTCGATCTCCATCTGCACCAGCCCACCCGGCGTAACCCGGGGCTTGACCGAGAGCTGGACGCCGGTGTCACGGTACTCGATGGTGTTGACGACGCGGTCCAGCTCCGACGTGCCCTGCTGCTGCGAGGTAGCCACCGGCACCTGCTGACCAACCTGGATCTTGGCGGTCTGGTTGTCGAGGACCATCAACGACGGGGATGACAGCACGTTCACCAGGCCGTCACCGGCAAGCATGCTCAACGTGGCGCGAATGACGTCGCCGTTCTTGATCAGCGCCCAGTTGAATCCCGGGGAAATCGGATTGATGCCGGCACCATCGATAGAGCCATCCAAGGAGAAAACGCTGCGCTGGTCGTTCCTGTTGCCTGAGGGCTGGCCGCCGAAGAACTGCCACTGCACGCCGTACTGGAGGTTGCCGGCCAGCCTGATCTCCACGATGGTAGCCTCCACTAACACCTGGAGGGGCACCAGGTCGAGCTGCTTGAGGGCATCGAGAATCCGCTTGTAGTCGCGGGGACTCGACCGGATCAACAGGGAGTTGTTGAGGGTGTCGGCGACGATGCTGACATTCGAGGAAAGCTCGAGATTGGCCGTCACGGCCGGACGCGACTGGGACATCGGCGGGTCGCCCTGGATCCCATCGCCTTCCCTGGTTCCCGATTCCGCCGAGGCCCGGCGCAGACCGGGAGCGACACCACCAACGCGGCGGCTCTGGTCCTCCTGGGCCGCGAACAGTTGCGACAGGATATCCGCCAGATTTTCCGCGTCCCCATGCTTGACCCGATAGACGAACAGCCGTTCGCTGGAATCACCCGACGCCTCCGCGATGTCGAGGCGCTCGATCCAGTCCTTGGCCTGCTTGAGGTACTTTTCCTGGGGAGAGACCACGAGCAGGCTGTTGGCGCTCTCTACCGGGATGAAGCGGAACAGCCCCGTGAAGGGATTTCCGCCCTCGTCCGCCAACAAGCTCTCGAGCTGGGTGACAACGTCGTTTGCCGACGCGTATTCGAGGGTGAAGAAGCCGACCGAGAGCCCGGCCATCCAGTCGACATCGAACACCCGGATGGTATCGAGCAGATTACCCAGCTCCGGGCTGGTGCCAGCGATAATCAGCAGATTGCGCAGATTGTCGATACGGATGACGCTCCCCTCGGGGGCCAGGGGCTCCAGGATCTTGCTCATCTCCTCCGCGCCGATGTACTGCAGCGGCACGATCTGCACGCTGTAGCCGTCGGGAAGCGGCCGGTCGGATTCCCCCAGCTGCGGGACGATACGGCCCTTGACCGCGTTGGCCAGCGGCACGATTTCATAAGTGCCCCCGCTCTGGATCAAGGCGGCGTTGTTCATCCGGAGCAGGGTTTCCAGGGTGGGGATCAGGTGCTCGCGCCGCAGCGGCCTCCCCGTTTCCAGGGACGCAATGCCTTGGACCTGGGGATCGAGCACGTAATTGACTTGCAGTAGATCGCCGAGGACGACCTTCACTACTTCACGGATATCGGTGCCGTCGAAGTTAAGCGTCACGTCGCCGGGCGTGGTGTCCACTCGCGGCGCGGATACCTTCTGCACGAAGGTGCCTGTGCCCGCCTTGGTGCTCTCCTTCGGACCGGCCACCGGATCGCCGCCGAAGTCCAGTCCGATGCCCTCTCCGCGGTAGCCTTGGGTTCGCGTGCCACCGGGCCCGCCACCCCGGCGCTGATCGACGATATGACCCTGCGGATCGCCAACCTTCAGCGTCGGGTCATACTGCGACCGTTCGCATCCGGCCGAGAACGTCAGGAGCAACGCGCCCGCCAAAGCAACGGGGAGAAGCCTGCCTTTAGGCTCGCTATGGTTGGTCGGATTGCTGCTGTCCATTTTCCCTGTTTCCCGGATTGCGCGCCCCCGGCGCTGGCGGGTTTCTGGAGCCTTGCGCCGCTGGGGGCTGCGGTTTCCGGCGATCGGCTGGGCGTGGCGGGATGCGCACCGCAGGCCGTGGAGGCGGCATATTCTGGTAATCGCGCAATGTTAGCGTATCCGTTTGGCCCTGTCGCTCCAGCACGAGACGATCGGCCTGGATTTCCTTTACGTTCCAGCCGTTGATCTCGTCACCGAGCTCCAGGTCCTGCAATTCTTTCTCGGCCGGGTTACGCACCCAGGCAACCACCTTGCCGGGGGTCATGATGACCGCGTTGAGATCCAGGCCCTTGAGCGCGGCATCGTCAACGATTGGAGCCTCCTCCTCAGCGGCTTCATCTTCCGACGGGGGTCGGCGATCCGGGAGGAAGAGAGGACGCTCCACCACAACCGCGTACTCCTCGATGTCCTCCGGGGGGGACAGAAGGTCGAGCGGGCTTTCGGCGGCCGGAGCCGGCGCCGGCGCTGCGGAGCTGCCGAGGTCGCCGGAAGGCGTCGCCTCGCGATCGGGCGGCCAACCCAGCCATTGCAGCGTCAGCAATGCGCCGAGCGCCAGAACGGCAATGACCAGCGCCGGCTTCATTGGCCGTCCCCCAGCGCGTAACCGAACAGATCGAGCCGGACTGTAAGCTGCGCTTCAGACCGTCCCCCCGCTGGGGCGCGCCGCGCACGCACGCGCGGGTTCCGCGAGAGGGTCCTGCGCGCGGTGGCCCGCACCGAAAGCTGATCGACAAAGAGGAAGGGGCGCGCGTGCTCTATGCGGTAGAGCACATCAAGCAGAGCGTCGGTCTCGCCCTGGATCTGGGTCCGGATGCTGACCCGCGGGGGTTGTTCATCGTCTTTGGCGGGCAGAATCTGGGTGCTGATCAGACGCGCGCCCGCGGCCTTGACCATGTCCTGGAGCTCCCGCTGGAGCTGCGCGCCGGCCAGTTGCGGTGTCGCGGCATCATAGTAGAAGGCCTTGACGTCCTCGTTGCTGCGCACCTGCTCGAGCTCCGCCCGCAGCCCCGGAAGCGTCGCAATCAGGCGCTGGTAACGGGCGAGCCGGTCTTCGCCAGAGCTGATCCTCTGATTCAAGGCGCCGACCCGTTCAAGCCAAGGCCAACCGACCGAACCGATCAGCGTCAGGGGGATCAGCAAGGTCAACCCCCAGACCAGGATGCAGCGGCCTTTGCCGTCGAGGCCCTTCATTTCGCCTGCTCACGCGTAAACTTGAAGGAGATGTGAAAACGCTCCTTGTCGGCGGCCGCGACCTGAACCACCGGCGAGCGGAACGAAACCCCCGAGATTCCGGGTGCCCGCTCCAGCAGTCCGATCAGCGCCGAGGCCTGCGCAGACTCTCCGCGAATCTGGACCTCTCCGTCGCGGAACTCGAGGTTCTGTACCCATGTGTCGTCCGGGAGGACCTCGGTGAGCTCCCGTAGGAGATCGACGCTGCGTGCTTGTTCGAGCTTGCGCTGAAGCACCGCCACGCTGCCCTCTCGCGCACGCTCGAGAGCAGTGCGAACCTCGTCCACCTTCTCCGCTTCCTGCTTGGCGGTGGCCAGCTCGGATTCGAGCCTCTCGACCAGGCGCGTCTTCTGCCATAGCGGTGTGGCGAGCGCCAGTCCCAGGAGCACCAAGGCGGCGACAACCAGAATCTTGGTCGCGCTGAACCAGCCGCCGCCGCGCTTCGGCCGCTCCTCGGGTGGCAGGAGGTTGGCCCGCGGCCAGGCGCCCTCCCAGGTCACCTGCTCGGCGGGGGCGCCGGCCTCGCGCAGGCGTCGCATCCAACCCTGCAGATGGTCGCGGCGACACAACACCAGCTCCACCGGCAGCTTGTCCTTAGGACCGGCGCGGTCCTCCACGCGGAAATCGAAAAAGACCTGATCGGCCTGAAAGGGGGTGACGCGGTCGATCTCGTAACGAAGCACCTTGGCCAGATTCTCGCGCACCTGGGCCGGGAAGGACACGTGGCGGCTGAGTACCAGCGCGGCAGGCAGCTCGATGATGGTGCGTTGGTTGGCCCCGCGGAGCGTGGCAATCAACGCCTGCAGCGTGCTGGTGTCGCTGCCGTCCAGCTCTCCGACTGGCCGCCGATCCATCCCCTGTTGCTGATAGAAAGCCGCCGTCGCTCCGGCCGGAACCACCACCAGACGCTGATCCTGGCGCTCGAAGACCCGTCTGACCCGGGTCGGCAGGCATCCGATCAGGGCATTGCGCCAGCGCGAAATCCATTCGTCCAGCACGGCCTGGCCCGGCAGTGCTGGAGCTCGCAGGAAGTGGAAAACGTCGGTGACCGCCATCCCGTGCCCGATACCCTATTCTCGTCCGAAAAAGATCGAGGAATCTTCAGCGCTTATCGCAATTGAACCCCAAAGTGCCTGAGAAATCAAAGGAAATTCCTGGTTCGGCGAGCCTGGTTGGGCGCTTATCGGTGCTCTATGGACCCAAGGCATCGGTCGCGGCTCCGTGCGGGCACCCACCGCCTCCTGATTTTGACCCTTACTCATCGCTTCCGGCCTCGGCCGCGGGAGTGAACTCACCCATCATCCCATAACGCCGCCAAAGCACACGAAACGGTGGGTCACTTCCAAGGTCGGTTCGCACCAGCGCCTCCATGGACACCGCGGCGCCCTGCTCACCGCGGCGGCTGACCCTAATTCGGTACAGCGGTCCCCCGCGAGCGAACGCGCGGGCGCCTGTCGCGGCTCCCTCCAACGCATCTTGGGCCTCCTGTTCCTCGCGCTTGAGCTCGGCCTCCTCCAGCGTCAGACCCTCCAGGGCGGCGGCGACCAAGGTCGGAGCGAACTCCCGATCCACGCTCTGGCTGGCGGAATCCACCGTAAGCGCTGGCGCCAGAATCCGGTAGAGCTCACGACGGAATCCCATGACCTGCCGCAGCTCTTCCACGCTGTCGAAGGGTCCGTCCTTGGCCCCATAGGGAAAGTCGGCCGCGCGATAATCCGCGTCCTCGGCGCCGTTGAGCAGGTGCAGGTCGTTCTCGTCACGCCAGTCGAGAATCGCGGCTACCATGGGCGCCTCCTCACCTTCGGGAACGCCGGCCGCGAACAGCAGGGCGCTCAGCAGGTCCATCTCCGCCTGATTGAGATCGACCAGGGATGCCTCGTTGACGACACCGATCTCGAGTGACTCGCCGGCAAAGCTCCAGGGCCGCGGATTCCCGTCCGGGACCCAGAGGTCGGCGATGAGGTCCTCGCCCTGCGCCACGAGCGGCTGTGCCAGCAGATTCATGACCGCGAAGTTGATCCCTGCATCCGCCAGGGCACGAAAGCGGGCCGCCGCAATCTGGTTGGCCGCCAGCGTCGTCTCGGTGCGCTGGGTGGCCGTCAGCCCAACGGCGATGATGGAGAGCAAGGCGACCACCCATAACACGAGGACCAGCGCGATCCCGGCTTCAGCCCTTCGTGTGCGCGACCCGAGCATCATCGCTCCGGCTCGGGCAGGCGGACGAGCGAGTCCGGCCATGACTGCTCCGGTGTCGTGAGGCGCAAACTCAACGCCAGAGGCGGATCTCGCCGTTCCATCCAGTCCTCGAACCACTCGGGCTCCTGCTCGCCTTCGACGCGTCCGAAATAGCGAAGATCGAAGTCCCCGACGTCGTCCAGCAGCAGGGTGCTGCCGAAGGCGCCGGCGGCGAGATCCTCGTCAAGCTCGCCCTTCGGCTGGAACGCCCCGCGGCCGCGGCCCAAGGGCGTCCACGCCGGGATCTCGTCGGTCCCCGCGAGGACATCGGGATGCAGCAGCCACCGGGTCAGGATCAGCCGGCGCTTGGTCCCATCCTCCAGGGTCAGTCGCACCACGTAGAGACCGGGGATACCAACATGCTCGGAAAGCGGGGCAACGAACTCCAACGCCTGCGCCTCCCCCGAGAAGACCGAGATGATCTCCCCATCGAATGTCAGCGACACCGGCCGCGTCTGGTTCAGCGTCCGGTCCAGGAAGTTGCGGGCGACACGCAGCGCTCCCGTCCTGTCCGCGGCCGCCTCTACGCCCTCCCAAGCCCTCGTCCCCAGCCGCAGCCCGGAGAACAGCAGCAGCGTGATCAGACCGACCAGGGTCATGGCGATCAGGAGCTCGACCAGGGTGAAGCCGCCAGGAGAAGCGCGCTGGCAGAGCGCATAGGCGCCGGAAATCGGTGCCCTTCTACGATCCGCGCCCCGCGGGGCAGGCCCGGCATGAGAGGAAAGAACCGTAGCCATTAGCCGTCCGGCCGGCTATCGTCGTGGGCCGAATCCGTCTCGAAGCCCGGCTGCGCTTGACCCTCGAATGCGGAGTCTGTCACCGCCCGCAGGCTGACGATGCTGATCTGACGGCGCCGTCCGCCTCCGTCGTCCCAGGAGGCGACAGCCGTGACTTGATAGGGCAGGAGTGTCGGCTCCCAGTCCACCTCGCCGAGCTCGAACGGTTCGACGAAGACCTCCCACGCGAAGCCGTCCTCAGTCTCCCCACTGACGGAGCCCGCCTCGAGCGGAATCTCCAAACCCAGCGCGTTCAGCTTGGCCTCCGCCAACGTCGCGGCGCGACTGTATTCGGCGCTCATGCTGGTGGTGGTAACGGCACGCGAGAAGATCTGAATCAGCACGCCCAGGGTAAGGGCCAGGATGGAGAAGGCGACGACGACCTCGAGCAGCGAGAATCCGCGCTGGCGGCGGCCGGTGGCTACGCGGTCGGGTGCGCAGGCCGGCGAGATGCGCACTTGAAGGTCATTGGTCTTTCCAAGTTGCGAGTTGGATGCGACCCGTCAGCCACTGCACGCCGATCTGATAGCCGCGATCGCTGTACGCGAGCACGATGCGCCCGCCGGTCGAGCTGCCGTCGGGGTAGAAGCGCACGCCACCGGTGTGGTCGTTTAGCATCTCCGATTCGGCGGCCTCCAATTTCACCTCCAGGTCATCGGGGAGAGTCGACCGCCGATAACCGCCGTCGACCTCGAACACGCGTTCTTCCACGTCGATCACGAAGGCGGCATCTCGCCCGCTGCGAATCGCCTCTTCCCGGGCCAGGCGCAGACCGGATGCAACCCGGCGCGCGGCCGCCTTGAGCTCGACACCGGGAAAGGCCGAGCTGATCAGCGGCGGAACGATCGCGATCAGGAGGGAGGCCAGGGCCAGGACCACCACGAGCTCCAGGAGGGTGAAGCCGTGTGTTGGTCGGGATCTGCAACCGCGAGTCGTCGCGGCAACGAGCAGGCGATGATCAATCCGTCGACGCGCATACGAGCCTCCGCCCATGCCCAGCGAGGCAAGGGTACCGCCAATACTGGCGCCATCCAGCCACCGGGGCCTCGGCGTCGGCACCGTCTTGGGTCACTCCCAGCCGCGGATGTCCTGATCCTCGCCGTCACCGCCCTCGCGGTTGTCGGCTCCCAGCGACCAGATGTCGAAGGAGCCGTGTTCGCCCGGAGACTGGTACTCGAACTCGTACCCCCAAGGGTCCTTCGGGACGTAGGATTTCTTGAGGTACGGACCGCTCCAGTTCTCCATGTCTCCCGGTTTCTCCACCAGCGCCTGGAGGCCCTCGCTGGTCGTGGGATAGCGGCCCAGCTCCAGACGGTAGATGTCCAGCGCGCCCGAGAGCTCCTCGATCTGGATGCGGGCCGTCTTGGTCTTCGAGGTGCCGAGGGTCTTCATCACCCGCGGGCCGACGAGACCGACCAGTAGCCCGAGAATCGCGAGGACGACCAAGAGCTCGACCAGGGTAAAACCGCGCATCCGCTTGTGTTGTTCGACGAAAGACTGCATCGCTTGGATTCCGTTTAGATCTAAGAAGACGCTGATCATTGGCCTTCCTGGCCAAAATCAGCACGGGGCCAGCCATGGCCCGGACGGAAAACGCAATGGATCAGCGTTCTCCTAAAAACTTGCCGACTATTGGCCGTATTCTAACTGCTACCGAACAGGCATCGCGAACCGGCCCGCGCGAGGCTTGATGGCCGTTACATCACGAGCTCGTTCGCCCCCAGGATGGGTACGATGATCGAGATGATGATGCCGGCCACCACGATGCCGAGCCCGATGATCAGCACCGGCTCGAGCAGGGTAAGCATTCGTTTGACGCTGGCCTCGGTCTCCTTGTCGTAGGTTTCCGCCACCTTCCCCAGCATGGCGTCGAGCGTACCCGACTCCTCGCCCACGCGAATCATCTGCAGCGCCATCTGCGGCAGGATCTCCCGCCTGGCCACGGGCTCGGCAAGCCCTCGTCCGTGCTTGAGATCCTCGCCCGCTTCCTCCAGCAACCCGGCGAGCTTGCGGTTGCCGACCACCTCACGCGACAGGTTCAGTGCGCTGAGCAAGGGTAGGCCGTTCTTCAACAAGGTCGACAGCGTATGGCAGAACCGAGCCGTCTCCAGCTTCCACACCAGATCCCCGAACAACGGCAGATCCAGCACTTTATGATCCAGCCGCGTGCGGACCCCGGGCTTTTGCATCCAGCGTTCGACGGCCAAGGCCAGAACGGCGATGAACGCAAGCATTGCCCACCAATAGTCTCGGAACAGGTCGCCGACGGCAATGACGATGCGGGTGGGCAGCGGCAGCGCCGCTCCCATGTCCTGAAAAAGCACCGTGAACTGGGGCACCACGAACACCAGCAGCAGGATCACCGAAAGCCCGGCGACCACCAGCAGGATCATCGGATAAATCAGGGCCGAGGTGATGGTCTCCCGCAGCTCCGCCGTGCGTTCCAGGTAGTCGGCGAGGCGGGCGAGCACCATGTCAAGAGAGCCGCTGGCCTCCCCGGCGCGCACCATGTTCACGTACAGCCGCGGGAACAGATTGTCCTCTTCCAGGGCGGAGGAAAAGGTCGCGCCGCCGCGCACGCGCCCCTGGAGGTTCTCCAGCACGTGCGTGACACGCTCTTCCTCCGTCAGCTCGATAAGGATCTGCAGCGAGCGGTCGAGGGTCAGTCCCGCCTCCAGCAGCGTGGCCAGCTCGCGGGTCATGATCCCGATTTCCTTCTGGGTCAGGCCGCTGGTTCGGCGGAAACTGATCTGGCTGCGCAGCCCTCCGGTCGGTCGCGCCTGAATGGGGATCAGGCCTTCCGTCTGGAGATGTCGAATCACGGATGCCTCGTCAGCGGCCTCCAGCTCCCCCTCGACGGTCTCGCCGTCGTTTCGCACCGCCTTGTAATGGAAACGGGCCACGTCTTTAGACCTCCTCCGCCACCCGCAGAACCTCCTCCATCGTGGTGCGCCCGTCGAGCGCCTTGCGCAGGCCGTCCTGATACATGGTGTGCATGCCCTCTTCGACCGCCAGGCGCTGGATCTCGCTCGCGGTGGCATGGGAAAGCACGGCCTTGCGGACACCGTCGGTCATTACCAGCACCTCAGAGATTCCCAGACGGCCGTAGTAGCCGGTTCCATTGCACAGGGCGCAGCCCTTGGGGTGGTACAGCGTCGGCTCCTCGGTAACGCCCCCCGCCACCCGCTCCAGCTTGGCCGCCATCTCGGGGATAGGGTGATACGGCTCCCTGCAGGAGGTACACAACCGGCGCACAAGGCGCTGGGCGAGAATACCGTTGATCGTGGAGGTCAGGAGATAGTCCTCGACCCCCATGTCGAGGAGGCGGGTGATCCCGCTCGCCGCATCGTTGGTATGCAGGGTGGACAAGACTAAGTGACCGGTGAGCGCGGATTGGACCGCGATGCGCGCGGTCTCCAGGTCTCGCATCTCGCCGACCATGATGATATCCGGGTCCTGGCGCACGATGGAGCGCAAGGCGCCGGCGAAGGTCATCCCGATCTGGGGCTTGACCTGGATCTGGTTGATACCCGGGATCTGGTACTCGACCGGATCCTCGACGGTGATGATCTTGCGCTCCTGCGTGTTGAGGCGGCTCAAGGCCGTGTACAGGGTGGTGCTCTTGCCGCTTCCGGTGGGACCGGTGACCAGGAAGATGCCGTAGGGCATTTCGAGGACCTGGAGCAACCGCTGGCGCGGCGTTCCCTCGAAACCCAGCGAGTCGAAGTCGAATCGTACGCTTTCCTTGTCCAGCAGGCGCATGACGACGCTCTCACCGAACATGGTCGGTACGGTGGACACGCGCAGGTCCAGCTCCTTGCCCTGCACCCGCAGCGGAATGCGCCCGTCCTGGGGCAACCGCCGCTCGGCAATGTTGAGCTTGGACATGATCTTCACGCGCGAGATGACGGCGGCGGTAGACCGCACCGGAGGCGACTCGACCTCCTGCAGTATCCCATCGACGCGGTAGCGCACCTTGAGCTCGTCCTCGAACGGCTCGATGTGGATGTCCGAGGCCCGGGATTCGACGGCCCGCTGGATGATCTGATTGACCATGCGGATCACCGGGGCCTCGCTGGCAAGATCCTTGAGATGCTCGATGTCGTCCTCCGAGACCTCCCCAAGCGCGGCCTCCAGGTCGCTCTCCTCCTCCGTCTCATCCCTTTCCTCGTAAAGCCGCCGCAACGCGGCCTCGATCTCCGCGGGAAGGCCCACCCAGGGCGCAACCGGCTTGCCCACCGCCATTTGCATCGCCTCGAGCACGAAATCGTCCACCGGATCAGCGAACGCGGCTTCAAGCCCCTCCTCATCCTCTCGCAAGGGAATCACCCGGGCATCCTTGAGGAAGCGCAGGCTGAAGCTCTCCCCCGCCACCGGCACCTCGGGATAGTCCGACGCCTGCGCCAGAGGAAACTGCAGAACATCGGCAAGCGCTTGGGCCATGTCACGCTCCGAGACCAGGCCGAGGCGGACCAGCATGCGCAGCAGGGGGTCGCCGCTCTCCTCGGCAAGCCGGCGCGCGCGGGCGAGGTCGCTGGTTACCAGCTTGCCCTCCTTCTGCAGATGGGCGAGCACCCTCGCCTCGGGCGCTGGCTCCTCGTTTACGACCGGACCCGGCGGCGTGGCGGCCGCGACATCCGCCCCTTCGAGCTCGACGGAAAGGTTTTCAGCCATGGGCGACCTCCTCCGGTTTCGTCGTACCCTGCCATTGTGGAAGAAGCGCTCGCAATGCCGTACGCTGCGCATCCTCGTCACACGCCGCGGCGCCGACCTTTAGTTTTTCGAGGCGCGGCTGCAGCTCATCGCGAGCCAGCCCTGCACTGCGCCGCGCCACGCGGATCTTGGGATGCAGCGTCGGCGCCAGATCCTCGGACGCGTAAAAAAGCTCTTCGTACAGTTTCTCGCCCGGCCGCAGTCCAATGTACTCGATCTCGATGTCCTCGCCCGGGCGCTTGCCCGAAAGCAGAATCATCTGCTCCGCCAGATAGCGAATCTTGACCGGCTCCCCCATGTCGAGCACAAAGATCTCTCCGCCCTCCCCGATTGCGGCCGCTTGCATGATAAGCTGACAGGCTTCCGGTATGGTCATGAAGAAGCGTTCGATGTCCGGATGCGTCACGGTGACGGGCCCCCCGCGGGCGATCTGGCGACGGAACAGGGGCACCACGCTGCCGGCGGAGCCGAGCACATTACCGAAACGCACCGTGATGTAACGGGTCGGCGACTCGGCGCCGAGAGACTGGCAAAGGATCTCGGCCACGCGCTTGGTGGCGCCCATGATGTTGGTGGGATTGACCGCTTTGTCGGTCGAGATGAGAACAAACTGCTCACATTGGAATGCGTCCGCTGCCCGCGCCACCAAATCGGTGCCCAGCACGTTGTTGCGAATGGCGGCCCGCACCTGATGCTCCAGTAACGGAACGTGCTTGTAAGCCGCCGCGTGGAACACGATCTTGGGTCGCTCCCGGCCGAACAGTCCCTTTACCGCCGTCGCATCCGTGACGTCGAGCAAGCGGCTTTCGACCTGCAAGCCGGTGTAGGTCTCGCGCAGCTCCATGTCAATGCGGTAAAGGTTGAACTCACAGTTGTCGACCACGACCAACCGCGAAGGCCGCGAGGCAGCGATCTGGCGGCAAAGCTCCGCGCCAATCGAGCCTCCCCCCCCGGTGACGAGGACCACCTTTCCGGCCAGCGAGGCGCGGATCGCGTCCCAGTCGAGCTCGACCGGGTCGCGCCCCAGGAGATCCTCGATGCTCACCGGACGCACCTGGCTGACGCTGACCTGCCCGGCCATCAAGCTTTGCAGCTCCGGCACGGTGCGGAAGGGACGACCAGCGCGCTCGCACAAGGCGACCAGCCGCTGCATATCCTTCGTCGACGCGCTCGGAATCGCCAATAGGATGAGGTCGATCTCCAGGCTCTCGGATAGCTCGGGAATCATAGGCGTGGGACCGCGCACCGGGACGCCGTGGACTTCCCCCCCCTGGCGCCGCAGCTTATCGTCGACGAAGGCGACCGGGAGCCAGCCCTGGGCGGGATCCCGAAGCATGTCCCGCACCAGCATCTCACCAGCCCGACCAGCGCCGACGATGAGCACGCGCTGACCGGCACGTAGCGCTAGCCGGTGATCCTTGAGCCAACGATAGAGGACGCGGGGTCCGGATAGCAACAAAAGCTGCAGCAGCGCGAACAGCACGGGCACCGAGCGGGGAACCGACTGCATGCGGTTGAAGATGAACAGGGCGAACAGGATAAGCGCCGTGCCCGCCAGAACCGCCTTGACGATCCGCGTGAGGTCGGGCAGGGAGGCGAAGCGCCAGACCCCACGGTAGAGGCCGAACATCCAGTTGACCAGGCCCTGAACCAGAATCACCAACGGCAGCGCGGTGAGTGCGCCATCGACGAACTCCTGGGGGATGTCACCGAGGTTGAAACGCAGCCAAAAGGCCAGGAACCAGGCGGCCGGGATCATTACCAGGTCGTGGACGAAGGCGGCGGTGCGCGAGCGCAGGCGGTCGATCCAGGCTTTCACGCGGAAACGGAGCCCGCGGTCCGCTCGGCCAGGCGGACCCTGAAGCCGATGAGCAAGTAGATGATCGTCCAGGCCGCGAGCAACAAGGCCTGATCCTGCCCGGTCATACCCACGGCGGCCACCGACGTCGCTGCACACGCGGCCATGAGCAGATAGGACCAGAGGAGGGTCTTGCGGTGGCTCCAGCCGGCCAACACCAGACGTTGATAGTGGTGGGAACGGTGTGCCTCCCACACACGCTCGCCGCGGACGAGGCGACGAAGGAGCGTCCAGGTCGCATCCACGATAAAAGGAGAAAACGCGAGCCATGCCACCCAGAGGGGAAACAGTCCCTCCCGGGCGCCGACCAGGGCGGAAGCGGCGGCCGAGAAGCCGAGGGTAGCGGAACCCAGGTCGCCGAGGAATATGCGCGCCGGCGGGAAGTTGCCGAGCAGGAAACCCGCGGCCGAGGCGGCGACGACGGCATTGCCGAGGGCGTAGACACCGGCCTGCTCGCGCCAGCCGATGACGGCGAGGGCACTGAAGCCAAACACGGCCATGCCCGCGGCGAATCCGTCCATTCCGTCCATAAAGTTGTACAGGTTGATCATCCAGACCACGAACAGCAGGGTGAGCACGAGGCTGAGCCAGTGCGGCATCGTCCAAGCGAGATTGGGCAGCTCGAAGCGGGCCCATGCCATCCCGCCCGTGACCAGGAGTAAGGCGGCGAGCAGATGAGCCGCCAGCCGGTAACGGGCCTGCACCTCCTTGCGATCGTCGAGAAACGAGACCGCGGCAACCAGCGAAACAGCGGCACCGATCCAGGCCCGCTCCGCCGACGGCGCCACGAACAGGAAGGATAACGCGAAAGCGGTGAACGCCGCTGCGAGGACGGCTAGCCCCCCCGTGCGCGGCACCGGGCTGGCGTGCAGGGACCGCGCGTTGGGATGGTCGAGCATGACGCCCACACGCGCCAAGGCTAGCGTCAACCCTGCGCTGAGGACAAAGGCCGTGAACACGGTGATCGCAATGGCAACGGAGGGACTGTTCATCGGGGTACCTTGTCCCAGGTTCAGGTTCCGGTCCCTCCGCAGGATTCAGACAAGGTCCGCGAAGCAGGCCCCAACCGCCATCAGATTTCCCGCACCAACGCCTTTTCGACGTCGTCTCGGGTCGCCTTGCCCACGAGCAGCTCGATAAGCTGGAGCGCGAAGTCCATCGCCGTGCCCGGACCGCGGGAGGTGATGACCTTGCCGTCGACGACGACGGGCGCGTCCAGGAGATCCACTTCCGGATACTCCTCCATGGCGACGGCACCCGGGTAGCTGGTTGCCGACCTGCCGTTGAGCAGTCCCGCATTCGCCAGCACCTTCGGCGCGGCGCAGATGGCGGCGACATAGCGCTGCTCGGCGTGATGACGCTTGAGCAGTCGGTGTACCCGCACATCCTCGTCCAGATGCGTCGCTCCGGGAAGCCCTCCCGGCAGCACGACCAGATCGAACTCATCGTCGAGGACCGCGTCGAGCGCCGTATCGGGGATCAGCACGGTGCCGCGGCTTGCGCGCACCGGACCATCCGCCAATCCAGCGGTAACCACCTCGATGCCGGCCCGCCGCAACAAATCGATGACGGTGACCGCCTCTAGCTCTTCGCAGCCCTGGGCCAGCGGAACAAGTACGCGCGCCATAGTTTTCTCCGCTTCTCGCTTCAGTCTTCCCAATGATGCCACCGCGTGCCGCGCTAGGTAGCGTCCGGGCACTCTGCGGCCATGCGTTCGCAGATCGGCACGTCGCTTGCCGCGATCGGCGACGCTTCCTTCAGCCCCCTTTTGCTCGACCCAGGATGTTCAGGCCCTTGAGCACGTTCAGCGCCTCGCTGAGCTGGTAGTCCTCGACCGCGAGCGGCTGCTTCTCGTCCTCTTGTCCGTCCTTGGTCGACGGGCCGGCGTCGGTTCCCTCTGGCGCCTCACCGCCACCGTCTTCCGGCTGCTTGCGGTCCTCGACCTCCGCATCACCACCGTCGGCATCCTCCAGGTGCCGCGAAAGATTGGCCTCCTTCAGCGGCTCGATGTCCGTTTCCTCGGTGATCTTGAGCTCCCCGCGATGGAGGGCGATATCGGGCTCAATACCCATGGCCTGTATCGAACGACCGGAGGGCGTATAGTAACGCGCCGTCGTGAGCTTGAGCGCCGTCTGGTTGTCGATTGGCACGATCGTCTGGACCGACCCCTTGCCGAAGGTCTGGCCGCCCATGATGATCGCGCGCTTATGGTCCTGCAGTGCCCCGGCAACGATCTCGGAGGCGGAGGCCGAACCCGCATTCACCAGCACTACCATGGGCGCGCCATCGAGCACGTCGTCCGGGCCGGCCTTGAATTGAAGCTCTGAGTCGTCCACCCGCCCCTTGGTGTAGACGATGAGGCCGCCACCAAGGAAGGCGTCGCTCACGCCGACGGCGCTGTTGAGCACGCCACCCGGGTTGTTTCGCAAGTCCAGCACCATCCCCTTGAGACCGCCGTCGTTTTCCGCTCTGAGCTTGTTGACTGCCTCGAGCAGGTCCTCGGTGGTTCGCGACTGGAAGTGGGAGACGCGCACGTAGCCGTATCCGGGCTCGAGGGTCCGACTCTTGACGCTCGCGACATGGATGACATCTCGAACCAGGGTGACCTTGGTGGGACGGTCCCCGCCATCGCGCAGGATGGTGAGCTCGATCTCCGTCCCGGGCTTGCCGCGCATCAGCTTCACCGCGTCATTCAGGCTCATCCCCTTCACGGGCTTGTCGTCGATGCGGATGATGAGGTCGCCGGCCTTGAGGCCGGCCCTCTGGGCCGGCGTGTCGTCGATCGGCGAGATCACCTTGACGAAGCCATCCTCCATGCCGACCTCGATCCCGAGACCGCCGAACTCGCCGCTGGTGCCGACCTGCAGGTCGCGGTACTCCTCGTTATCGAGATAAGAGGAATGCGGATCGAGGCCGGAGAGCATGCCGCGAATCGCGCTCTCCAGCAGCTCACGATCGCTGACGGTCTCGACGTAGTCGCTCTTGATGCGCCCAAAAACCTCGGCAAAGGTGCGCAGCTCCTCGAGCGGAAGCGCCTCGCCATCGTTGCCGGGCTCGGCGGGTGTCTCAGCGGCAAGAGCGCCGGCATTGCCCAACATAAGCCCCAGCATCAGGGCCAATACAAACTGGAAACGGTGTTTCATATCAGGGATCACTAAGAGGTGGACCAGGCAGCAGCGCCGCGCGGTGAGACCTTTGCCGTGGCGCCGCCCGCGCCCAGTTGGAGCGGCGAAATCGTCGCGGGTTCCTCCCACTGCACCGAGGCACGAACGTTCGTGCGCTGAGCGCTGTCCGCCGCTTGGGCCACGCGACACCACTTGACCGGATCGAGCGGCTTGCCGCGGTGACGGATGGCGAAGTAGAGCCCACCCGAGCGCAAGCCGCCGCTCATGCCGCTCAACGCGATCGGGTCGCCCGCCGCGACCCACTCCCCCGCCTCCTTAAGCAGCGTTTGATTGTGACCGTAAAGGGTCATGTATCCGTCTTCGTGCTCGATGATCATCAATAAGCCGAAACCGCGCAACCAATTCGCAAAGACCACCCGTCCGGGATGAACGGCCCGCACCTCCGCACCCTCCGGGGCAGCGATCAGGACACCGTCCCAGCGCTGCCCCCCGTCGCCCTTCGGACTGCCAAAACGCTCGGTCAGCCGGATCGCGGGCAAGGGCCAGCCAAGCTGGCCCTTGCGCTTGCCGATGGCCTCCTGGACGAGCTCCGCTTCGGGAAGCTCACGCGACCGGCGCTCGAGCTGATCGAGCAGGTGACGCAGACCATCGGCCTCGCTTTTCAGGTCGACAACGCGCCCCTCGCCGCCGGAGATGGTCGCCTCCAGCTCCTCCAGAAGCGCCATGCGCTGCGTCTGGGTCTCCGCGAGGCGGGACCGGGTCTGCTCCTGACGGTCAGCCAGTTGCGCCAACCGCACGGTCTCCTCCGCGGCCGCGTGCGCAATCGACTCCAGCCGCTGAGCGCGCTCCTTGACGGAGGCCATGCGCGCGATGCGGTACCGGTTGAGGTAGCCATAGTAGGACATGACGCGCCCGAGTCCCGCCACGTCTTCCTGATCCAGCAGCAAACGGATGCGGTCGCCGTTGCCCAGGGCATACGCGGATCGAATCAGCCCTGCGAGGCCCGCGCGCTCTCTGACAAGGGCCTCGCGCTCGTGCTCGAGTTGCGCGTGCAGGTCCGCGAGGTCCTGCTCTTGCGCACGAATCATGCCCGTGAGCTGGCGTCCGGCGCGAGCCAAATCAGCGATTTCCCGCTCTGACCGCTCTAGCTCCGAAAGTAGCACGGCGCGACTGCCACGCATGGCGTTGAGGTCATGCTCGAGGCCTCGGACTTGCTCATCGAGCTGGTCGAGGACCTGCCGCTTGGACTCGATGTCTTGCTCTTCTTCCTCTGCCCCAGCCAGTCCCGGCACCGCGACCGCGGTCGAGATGAACAGAAAGGTAAGCGATACGAGGAGCCCCTTCATGTGGTGACTGGAACCGTGAGGAGGAATCTCGGGGATGCCGATCAATGCAGCGTCTCCCGCGACACATGGATGCGTGCTGATCTTGGCGAGGATGGCCAATAATCGGCGTCTCCCTTGAGAATGACGTATCCGGCGCGCTCGGAGCGCGTCCGTTAGGTGCTCTTGGGGACACGGCAATGTCGCATACTGAGCCGCACCCAGCAAGCGCGCCCGCCCTACAGGAGGTCCCGCGTCGGAGGGTCTTCTCGCCACGATATCGAGCCGATATTCGGCGGCACACGACGCCGGATCATGGGAGCTGGCTTGCAACACCGCGCCAATTGCCAGCACGCCGCGCTGGCGACTTCGCTTTCGCAAAAAAAAAGCTTATTATCTTATTGTTATGGATTGATCGAGATCACCGTTAATGGTACGCAATCTGAGTCGGCCCTCAAATCCCGTCCTCAACGCCGCCGAGGAGGAGGACGAGGATATCGGTCTGTTCGCGGACGACGGCGACATAGATCGGGCATCGCGCTCACTCAAGGCCATGTCACATCCCCTGCGGCTCAAAATTCTCTGCACGCTCGGGGACCAAGAAATCAGCGTGCAGGAGATTGTCGAGTATGTCGGCACCTCCCAAAGCAACATCTCCCAGCATCTCGCGATACTCAGGGACAAGGGAATTCTCGCCTCGCGAAAGGACGCCAACCGGGTCTACTATCGGGTGAGCGACTCCCGCACGCTCCGCTTGATCGGGATGATGCGCGAAGTCTTCTGCCACCAGGCCCGTTAGGCTCAACGATTCGCTCAATCGCAACGAGGGTTCGGGCCATCGGCTCGAGCGCCACCGGCGCGCCGGTGGAGATGACTACCCCGGCGTTGGGCCTTATACTGCCGCCGCGAGCGGGAGGCGCCATGGTGCCTTCCGGCCGCCTGCCGAGCCCGACTACACAGCTTCCCAAGCCCTTATGCAGCCTCAACAATTGATCGAGTTTGTCGGCAACCACTGGTTGCTCTTCGTCGCCTTGGCGGCGATCGTCGGCCTGCTGGTCCACAACCTCGCGCTCGGAAACAAGGGATCGGTAGATCCAACCGGGGCGACCGACCTCATCAATCGCCGCGATGCGCTGGTCGTCGACGTGCGGCCCGCGGCCGACTTCGCCAAAGGCCATATCGTCAATGCCGTTAACATCCCGATCAACGGCTTCAAGAATCAGATAGGCACGCTGCAGAAGCACAAGGACAAACCGATCGTGATCAGCTGCCGCTCGGGGTCCCAGTCGTCCCTTGCCTGCCGACAGTTGCGCAAAGAGGGCTTCGGGGATGTCTACAACCTGCGCGGAGGGATTCTCGCATGGCAGAGCGCAAACCTGCCGCTCACGCGGAAGAAGCGCTAACCCTCCAACCAACCGCCACGCCCAGGCCCACGCCCACCCGGAAATACGGATCTCACCCCATGGCCGACAACGACACCACATCGACAGAGCGTCAATTCCAGTTGCTGCGCATCTACACCAAGGACGTCTCCTACGAATCCCCGAATGCGCCCTCCATCTTTCGTGGCAACTGGCAGCCTCAGCATGAGCTGAATCTCAACACCGCCGTGAACAAGCTGGGAGACGACACCTACGAGGTCGTCCTGTCAGTCACCGCCACGACGAAAACGGAAGACAAGACCGCCTTCATCGTCGAGGTCCAGCAAGCCGGACTGTTCGGCGTGAAGGGTTTCCCGGAGGCAGAGCTGGGCCCGCTACTCGGCGCCTATTGCCCGAACCTGCTATTCCCCTATGCTCGGGAGGTCGTATCCGACCTCGTCACCAAGGGAAGCTTTCCGCAGGTCGTTCTGCAGCCGGTGAACTTCGACGCCTTGTACGCTCAGCACCAGCAGCAGATGGCCGAGAAGGAGAAGGCGGGCTCCCAGACGGCACCCCATTGACAGGGGCGCCCGGAACCACTGTCGCGGTCCTCGGGGCAGGTTCCTGGGGTACCGCGCTGTCCCTGCTGTTGTGCCGCAACGGACATCGGGTGCGTTTGTGGGACCACTGGCCCGAGCATGTCGAGCAACTGCGCCGCGACGGCGAGAATCGTAAGTTCCTCCCCGGATTCCCCCTGCCCGCTGGAATACAACCGGTGGCCGGGTTAGAAGAGGCGATCGATGGCGCCGATGACGTAGTGATCGTCGTCCCGAGCCACGCCTTCGCTGGCCTCCTCAAGCGGCTTCCGCAGCCACTGCCCCCGAAGCTCGGGATCGCCTGGGCGACCAAGGGCTTCGAGCCGGGCAGCGGCAGGTTGCTACATCAGGTCGCGGAAGAGGCTCTCGGCCCCCGCGACTTCGCGGTCGTTTCCGGCCCCAGCTTCGCGCGCGAGGTGGCCCAGGGCCTGCCCACCGCCGTCACGGTGGCGTCACCCAGCCTCGCACACGCGGGCAGGGTGGCGCAGTTTCTGCACGGCGATCGTTTCCGCGCCTATACCAGCGACGACATCGTTGGCGTTCAAGTCGGCGGCGGGTCGAAGAACGTGCTGGCCATTGCCACCGGCATTGCAGACGGCCTCGGTTTCGGGGCCAACACCAGGGCGGCGCTCATCACGCGCGGCCTGGCCGAGCTGGTGCGGCTCGGCACAGCGCTCGGCGGCCGGAAAGAGACCTTCACCGGGCTCGCGGGGTTGGGCGACCTGGTGCTCACCTGCACCGATGACCAGTCCCGCAACCGGCGCATGGGGTTGGCGCTCGCGCGCGGCGCCGGGGTTACGGCGGCCAAGCGGGAGATCGGACAGGAGGTGGAAGGCGTGATCACCGCGGCCTCGGTCTACGCCCTGTCGCGGACGCTGGCGGTGGAGATGCCAATCAGCGATCAGGTCTACGGCGTCCTGTACCAGGGGACTACGCCAGAGCGGGCGACCGAGAACCTCCTCATGCGCAGCAGCAAGGCGGAGTTTTATTGAGACGTCACGTCCGCTCCGCACCGACGAAGCCGCTCTGGCGCCAGGCTTCGTACACCATTATGGCCACCGCGTTCGATAGATTCAGGCTGCGGTTTCCCGGCTGCATGGGGATGAACAATCTCTGTTCCGCAGGCAGCTCGTCCAGCACGCCTTGCGGAAGCCCCCGCGTCTCGGGGCCGAATAGCAGGCCGTCGCCGGGGCGGAAAACCGCGGAAGTGTAGGCTGCTGTGCCGCGTGTGCTGCAGGCATATAATCGCCGAGGGGAGCAGAGATCCATATAACCATCCAGCGACGGGTGGACCCGAACGCTCGCCCACTCCCGATAATCGAGCCCGGCGCGGCGTAACAGGGAATCTTCCAGGCGAAAGCCGAGCGGCTCGATCAGATGGAGACGCGCGCCGGTATTCGCGCACAGCCGCATGATGTTGCCCGTGTTCGGAGGGATCTCCGGCTGGTAGAGAACGACGTCAAGCATGGCCTTAGATCACCGCAATCGACCGCCGCCCGGGGCCTACGCGGATTGCCCAGGACTACGCACAAGGTATCCGAGATGAGTACCGAGAACGACTCGCGCCTGGCGATCGATTTCTGCGGTCTGCGCTTCAGTACGCCGCTTGTTCTGCTCTCGGGTTGCGTCGGATTCGGGGATGAGTATACCCGGGTGCGGGGCTTCTCCAACCGCGATGCGGGGGCCGTGTGCCTGAAAGGCACGACACTCGAGCCGCGTCTGGGAAATCCCGCTCACCGCGTCTGTGAGACACCGGACGGGATGCTGAACGCCATCGGCCTGCAGAACCCCGGGGCAGACCGGGTAGTGCGGGATATCCTGCCCAGCCTCGACTTCAGCGAGACGCGCTTCATCGCCAACGTCTCTGGCTCTACGGTGGACGAGTATTACGAGGTCACCCGCCGCTTCGACGATTCCCCCATCGACGCCATCGAGATCAACATCTCCTGCCCGAACGTCAAGGAGGGTGGCGTGGCCTTCGGCAACGATGTCGCCATGTCGGCGCGGGTGGTAGCCGCATGCCGCAAGGCCACCCGCAAGCCTCTGATCACCAAGCTGTCGCCGAATCAGACCGATATCGCCTCCAACGCGCGGGCCTGCCTGGACGCAGGCTCGGATGCCTTTTCGGTCATCAACACCCTCATGGGGATGGCGGTGGACATCGAGAGCCGCACACCGATCATCGGCAACAACCAGGGTGGGCTGTCGGGGCCCGCGATCAAGCCGATTGCGCTCCTCAAGGTCCATCAGGTCTATCAGGTCTGCCGCGATCACGGCATCCCCATCATCGGGCAGGGGGGAATCGCCAGCGCGGACGACGCACTCGAGTTCCTGGTCGCCGGGGCTACCGCTGTCGGGATCGGAACCGCACTATTCTACGATCCACTGATCCTTCCCAGGATCAACGGGGGGATTGGCGACTACCTCGACCGCCACGGTTTGGCCAACGTCAGCCAGCTCACTGGCAGCTTACGTTTGCACGGCCAAAAGGCACCCGCATGCGGTTGCTGAGCCCGAGCGGCATCGAGACGGTTCGGATCACAGCACGGTCGCGCGGGACGAACACGCCGGTTGACCGGGTCACCATTGTCCATGGTATATTAAGAATTCGGCATACACTTAACAGGCCGACAGATTAACGAAACTGAACGTTGTTGGGAGAGAGCCATGAGCGACATCGAGGCTTTGAAGAAAGAGAAGCAGGACTTGATCGACAAGATGCTCGAGATGCAGAAGCAGTTCATCGAGTACGAGCACCAGCACGGCGTCTCCGGCAAGGACTACTGGGCCTCGAGCGAGGGTCTTCTTGCCAACTACCGGCAGGAGTACATGGATATGGCCAACCGCGTAGTGGATATCGCCCACGAGATTGTCGGCTCGTCAAGGCTGTAAAACAGTAGCTCAGCGCCGCAACCCCGGCGGCGCCGAGCGAAACCCGCGCAGTGGCGCGGGTTTTTTCTGCACACCCCAGGTACCATCCCCGCACGGCCCCTGACGAATGCCGTCCGAACTGTCTGAGGCGCATACAACCTCGGCAGGAAAGCCGGAGAAATAAAGCGTTCCGACGACGGCGCACCGTCCCGAACAAGGCGTCTTCCACATCGATCTGCACCGCGCATCCGACCACAAGCATCCAGCGTTTCTCTCACACCCGCAGGTCTTACACACGAGCCGAGTCGACAATCTCGGTCTACACCCTGCGAGACGAGCAAGGGATCGGGAACCCGTATACCTGACGCGGGTGTCTCTCGTACGCGAAACTTGATGCCTTTACGGCACCCCTGGGACGTGACGCCGAAACAGGCGAGGTCGATTCAGGAAAGGCTTCGACCGCTGGTCATCCCCCACGACGATTTCGGCCAGGTCCGCGCTGTCGCAGGGGTGGATGTCGGCTTCGAGGATGGCGGCACGGTGACGCGGGCCGCGATCGTGGTCCTCGGTTTTCCCGGCCTGCAACCATTGGACCAGGCGCTCATCAGACGCCCCACCAGCTTTCCATACATTCCGGGGCTCCTGTCGTTCCGCGAGATTCCGGCGGTACTGGACGCGTTGGACTCACTCGACGTGCGCCCCGACATGCTCTTGTGCGACGGTCAGGGCTATGCCCACCCAAGGCGCTTCGGCCTGGCCTGCCATCTCGGGCTGCTCGCGGAGCTGCCCAGCATCGGTGTAGCGAAATCGCGGCTAATCGGCGAACACGAGCCGGTCGGGGCCGAGAAGGGAGCGGCCGCCTGGCTTAGAGACGGAGGAGAGACCATCGGCGCGGTTGTCCGCACGCGCACTGCGGTCAGTCCCCTCTATGTCTCGGTGGGCCACCGGATCTCCCTCCAGAAGGCCATCGAGTACGTTATGGCCTGCACCACACGCTACCGCCTGCCCGAGACGACCCGAAGGGCGCATGCGTTAGCCTCGCAGCGCAAGTAGCGACGGCGCACCCGAGGCATGGCTAACCGTGCTCTTGGCGGATGTGCTCGATGTACTTTGGCTGCTCCTCGAGCTGCAGACGCACCGCTCTCCCATGCGCCGACAGCGACGACGCGGTGTCGCGGAAACGAAGCTCGCAGCGAATTCGTCCCCGGCTCTCCAAGGGAATCGGAACCATGTCCCGGTAGGTGAAAACATTGTCGTCGATGTCGCCACCGGCGCACACCAGGGGTCCGCGCGGGAGTGACCCATCGACCTCGGCCTCGTCTAGCACGAGGTCTCCCGCCTGCCACCAGCGGGTGCGATCCGTCGACCCTGTCATGGTCTTGATGATGTAGGCGCGCGAAAACCGCACCCGCAGGGTGTCCTTCTCCAATTCGATGGATTCGACCTCGGAACCTGGTAGCTCGATACTACTGCTGTCCATTCTTTTTCTAATCCTCGCTGCTAACTGGACG
The DNA here is from genome assembly GCA_963698495.1 of uncultured Gammaproteobacteria bacterium. GTDB lineage: Bacteria > Pseudomonadota > Gammaproteobacteria > Chromatiales > Chromatiaceae > CAVORB01. Next base: position 34,532 of record CAVORB010000025.1, read on the forward strand.
CGTTGGCAGGACGTTGGGGTATTGAGGCTGGATTCAACCGGGCGCTAGACCCTGGCGCCGGGGCGATCTTCCTCTTCGTCATCCGCCGAGCAGCCTTCCGAATCCAGACCCAACTCCTTGATCTTCCGCGTCAGGGTGTTGCGTCCCCAACCCAGCAGACGCGCCGCCTCCTGGCGCCGCCCTCCGGTGTGCTCGAGGGCCACTTCGATCAGGATCTGTTCGAACGCGGGTAAGGCAGTATCAAGCAAGCCCGTCCGCTGCTGCTGGAGGCTGTTGCGCGCCCATAGGCGCAGCGACGACTGCCACTGATCGTCGGCCGCGGTCTTCTCTCCGCCCAGGTCCGAGAGCTCGGGAGGAAGATCCTGTTCATGGATGTCCTTGCTGGAGGCCATGACGGTAAGCCAGCGGGCCGTGTTCTCAAGCTGGCGCACGTTACCCGGCCAGTCCAAACACTTGAGTTTGTCCGCGGCGCTGGGCAGCAGAATCTTGGGCTCACAGCCGAGCTCGGCCGCCGCCTGCACGAGAAAGTGGCGCATCAGGAGCGGGATGTCCTCGCGCCGCTCGCGAAGGGAAGGGAGGTGGATGCGGATGACGTTGATGCGATGGAACAGGTCCTCGCGGAAACGTCCCTCGCGAACGAGCTCCTCGAGGTTCTGGTGTGTGGCGGCGATGATGCGGACATCGACCTTGATCGGAGCCACACCGCCAACCCGATAGAACTCCCCGTCGGCGAGCACGCGCAGGAGTCGGGTCTGAAGCTCAGCGGGCATATCGCCAATCTCGTCGAGAAACAGGGTGCCGCCATCGGCCTGCTCGAACCGGCCCTCGCGGCGGTTCTGGGCGCCGGTGAAGGCGCCCCGCTCATGGCCGAACAGCTCCGATTCGAGCAAGTCTCGCGGGATCGCAGCCATGTTCAAGGCGATGAAGGGTTGAGTCGAACGGGGGCTGTGACGGTGCAGCGCGCGGGCCACCAGTTCCTTACCGGTACCGGATTCACCGTTGATGAGCACCGTGATGTTCGAGCGCGCCAAGCGGCCGATGGCGCGAAATACCTCCTGCATCGCCGGGGCTTCGCCCACGATATCCGGGGTGTGTCCAAGTGGTTCCTCTGCATCCAGCCCGGATTCGGCATGTCTGGGACAGGCCCGGCGAACCTGATCGACGGCCTCGTCGAGATCGAAGGGCTTGGGAAGGTATTCGAAGGCCCCGCCATCGAAGGCCGACACCGCGCTGTCGAGATCGGAGTGGGCGGTCATGATGATGACGGGTAGTCCGGGATGTCGTGCCGTGATCTGGCGCAGCAGCTCCAGCCCGTCGATGCCCGGCATGCGCACGTCCGAGAGGACCACGTCGGGACGTTCCCTGGCCAGCGCCTCCATGATGCCGACACCGTTGGAGAAGCATGTGACGTCCATGTCCGCCTTTTGGAGCGCGCGCTCGAGAACCCAGCGAATCGAGCGGTCGTCGTCGATGACCCAGACTTTCGGCGCCCTAGTCATTGGAAAGCTCCAACGGGAGGTAGATGTAGAAACGGGTCTTGCCGGGTTGACTTTCACACTCAATAAGACCCCCATGCTGATTGATCAGCTCCTGGGCGATCGGAAGCCCGAGGCCGGTACCGCCGGGATGCCCGGAGACCATCGGAAAGAAGATGCGTTCCTGCAGCTCCTGGGGGATTCCAGGACCATCGTCCTCGACCTCGACCCGTAGCACGAGGCGGTGGCGCTGATTTCCAATCGTGAACTGTCGGAGAACCCGGGTGTGCAGGACGACCTCGCCGTCTGGTCCAGCCGCAGCGACGGCGTTGCGGGCTATGTTGAGCAATGCCTGAATCAAACGGTCCGGATCGGCCATTAGCTCAGGAATGCTCGGGTCGTAGTCGCGATCGATCGCGGGCCCGGCAGGGGATTCGGCAAGCAGCAGGCCCCGCACGTGCTCCAACACATGGTGAATGTTGACGTTGCGCTCCCTCGGGATACGGTTTGGGCCGAGCATGCGGTCCATCAGCTTCTGCAGTCGGTCGGCCTCGTCGATGATGATCCGGGTGTACTCGCGCAGGGACTTGTCGGGTAGCTCCTGTTCCAGTAACTGCGCCGCGCCGCGCAGTCCGCCGAGGGGGTTCTTGATCTCGTGGGCAAGCCCCCTAAGCAAAGCCTGGGTCGCCTGGTGCTGGGAGATGAGGTGCTCCTCCCTCGTGATGCGTAGCTGCCGATCCACTTGATGGAGCTCCATCAGCAACTCCGGGGCGGACTCGAAGTGGTGCAGGGGCAGTACGGTGCAGTTCACCGTGATGGTGCTCCCGTCCGTAACGCGGATATTCACTTCCCGTTCGGTAAAAGGATGGCGGGTTGCGAGCGCCTTCCGAAGCCGGGGCTCCACCGGATGGTCTGGACAGGCGACCAAGTCGTTGGCCCTCTGCCCGAGAACATGACGAGCGCTCACCGCAAACAGCACCTCGCCAGCGGGATTGATGTAGGCGAGGTGCATCGCCTCGTCAAACAGCAAGACCGCGGTGTTCAGGTTATCGAGAACGGTTTTCTCGAGGCTCGTTTTCCTCGAACCTTGGATCGTCATGCGGCTTTGACCAACGGCTAAGTCTGTTCCTGACCCGGATAGAACGCGTCCAGTCCATCCTTGTTCCAGCGGTCGCCGCCGTTTTCCAACGACGGCTGGTGCGCGGTAGGCCTAGATTAGAACCCCTCCGGGAGACTCAGCAAAAACCGGACCAGAACTATCGGGTGTCGCCTAGGCCGCGGCGCTCGTTGGGTTCGGGCACGAGGTACGCTGCCGGGGCGAGAGACTGACCGGCCCAGTGCGCACCAGAATGGTGCATAGGCCGCGGCCCGGCTAGGGAAGTGCTGGCTCGGGAAGCTGTTTGCGAAGGTGGAAATCGACGGGTGGCGTGGTGGCGATTACTTCATCAAGCTGATCGACCAGCAGTGCACGTACGCGATGGCTGCCGAATGAGAGACCGCGGAGGATCACCTGAGTGCCCGCGGCATCCCCCGGGACTTGCTGGCCGTCGAGCTCGAGCCGCAGCCGATGCTCGGGCATGAGGGCAGGATCGATGAGCAGGCCGATCTGGACCTCGCTGTCGCTGTGGCGGATCGTTGCGTTCGGCTCGGGAACCACGACCTCGAATGCGTCGTACGGGCCGGACTCTGCTCCGGGTCTCTCGGTCTCTGGCCCGGGCGCTTTGGGATCGGCCGTTTGGTCCCGGACGTCGATCTGGACAGGCTCCGATCCGACCAAAGGCCGGTCTGAGTATTGGACACTCCCGTCCGGGCCTGTCGACTTATAAACGCCGGCCGCGGCCGGCAACGGTAGGCTGAGGAGCAAGATGACGGCAAGTTTGCGCATGCGGAAAGCTTAGTGCAGACCAGCCGTTGGCTCAAACGAAAAACGCCCCTCTCGGGGCGTTTTTCTCTCTGCGCTGGTCGCGCAATCGGACTATCAGAGGCTGTAGTACATGTCGAACTCGAGCGGATGCGTGGTCATGCGCAACTGGGTGACCTCCTGCATCTTGAGCGCGATGTAACCGTCGATCAGGTCGTCGCTGAAGACCCCACCGGCGGTCAGGAAGTCACGGTCCTTGTCGAGGGCGTCCAGGGCCTGGTCCAGCGCGTAGCAGACCTGCGGAATGGCCTTCTCCTCTTCCGGAGGAAGGTCGTACAGATCCTTGTCCATTGGATCCCCGGGGTGGATCTTGTTCTGTATGCCGTCCAGACCCGCCAGCATCATCGCCGAGAACGAGAGATAGGGGTTACCGGTCGAATCAGGGAAACGGACCTCGATTCGGCGCGCCTTCGGGTTGGCGACGTGGGGAATGCGTATGGACGCGGAGCGATTGCGCGCGGAGTAAGCGAGCATGACCGGCGCCTCGAATCCCGGAACCAGGCGCTTGTAGGAGTTCGTCGACGCATTGGTAAAGGCGTTCAGGGCGCGCGCATGCTTGATGATCCCGCCGATATAGTACAGGGCGGTCTCGGAGAGCCCACCGTACTTGTCGCCGGAGAAGACGTTCTGGCCGTCCTTGCCGAGGGACTGGTGAACGTGCATGCCGTTGCCGTTGTCGCCGACCAGCGGTTTCGGCATGAAGGTGGCGGTCTTGCCGTAGGCGTGAGCGACGTTCCAGATCGCGTACTTCATGATCTGGTTCCAATCCGCGCGCTGCACCAGGGTGGTGAACCTGGTACCGATTTCACACTGGCCGGCGGTGGCCACCTCGTGGTGGTGAACCTCGACGGGGACGCCCATTTCCTCCATGGCCAGGCACATGGCGGCACGCAGGTCGTTCAAAGAATCTACCGGGGGCACCGGGAAGTAACCACCCTTGATACCGGGTCGGTGGCCGATGTTACCGTCCTCGTAAACGCGCTCGGAGTTCCAGTCGGCCTCCTCCGAATCGACCTTATAGAAACAGCCGCTCATGTCGGCTCCCCAGCGCACGTCGTCGAGCACGAAAAACTCGGGCTCCGGGCCGAAAAACGCCGTATCCGCGATGCCGGTGGACTTGAGATAGGCCTCCGCGCGCTTGGCGAGGGAGCGAGGGTCGCGCTCGTAGCCCTGCATGGTCGACGGCTCAAGGATGTCACAGCGAATGATCAGCGTGTTCTCGTCCGCGAACGGGTCCATCACCGCGGTTTCGGCGCCCGGCATCAGCACCATGTCGGATTCCTGAATACCCTTCCAACCGGCGATGGAAGAACCATCGAACATCTTGCCTTCCGTGAAGAAGTCGTCGTCGACGGCGCTTGCCGGCATGGACACGTGCTGCTCCTTACCGCGCGTATCGGTGAAGCGCAGATCCACGAACTTCACTTCCTTGTCTTTGATCAGCTTAATGACGTTTGAGGACATTTATTTTGGTCTCCGAAGGTTGCCTGTTGTGCTGGGATGCGTTGAGCACGTGCTCAAAATTCGGTGTTGCTCCGTGTGGCGCGGAAGCCTCGGACGCGGGGTCCCCATGAGGGCAACGACGGTACGAGTTGATGGATTGGAAAGTGCCTCTGAGGAAATCAACGCGCTACCGCTGGCCGTACTTTCATCTGGCTTGGAGAGCCCATGCAGCGACAAACTGCGGTGACCACACTGCAACCGCTGGGCGAAGATAGCATGATCTGTACCATCATGACGGCCGAGCAGACCGCAGACGTTACGCGAAATCGGGAGTCTCATCGGATTCAGGACGAATAAGAACGGGAAATCATAGGGATATGTTGAGCCTGAACAAACCGCTCAAGGTACGAAAACGATGGTCGTATCGCCGGTTGGCACCCAATTGGGGCCGTCGTCCGACGGCATCGCGGGCCAAAAGCACCGGACTTGCACCAACAAATACCGGCCCCAGCAAAAGCGCACAATTATGGTGCATGCACCTCGAAATAGACCGATACCTGGCGAAAACGGGAATCCTGCGCCAGGGCGGCTCTTAGCCTGTCCGTGAGTGCTCTTGCGCAGTCTGCGTCGGCTTCGCACACGTCGATTGGCAGGAAGACCTCGACGTCGATGCGTCCGTTCAGATAGTGCAACACCGTCCGCCGACGTTCTTGCACTTCACTGATGTCCGTCCACAGGGTTTCGAGCCGAGCCAACGCCTCGGCGCGCAAAGGCAGACCGCTGCAGGGAGGTGCCGATTCGTCGTCTTCGGGATCGATATGGACGGTCACATCCGTGATCTCGTCGATTTGGTGTTTCAGGCGTTGTTCGACCAGGACACTGATCATGTGCCCCTCGGAAACGCTTACCTTCGGGTCTACCAGCACATGGACGTCAGCCGAGGCGTGTCCGCCATGTTTTCGCGTTCGAAGCATGTGGATATCGCGAACGCCGCCGACAGTTCCGATGGTCTTTCTGATCTCGGAAACCCTCTCGGCTTCCAAGCCCGTGTCCACCAGTTCTCTGACGGCCTCGAAACCCAACTCCCAGGCGATTCTCGCGATCATGACGGCCACGATGATCGCCGCCACCGCGTCGAGATAGGGCAGGCCGACCAGGGTCCCGCCTACGCCGATGAACACGACCACCGAAGAAACCGCGTCGGATCTGTGATGCCAGGCGTTGGCCCTCAGTAGATCGGAGCGAACCCGTCGCGCGTATCCCAGGGTCCACCAGTAGAGCCACTCCTTCACGAATATGGAAGCTACCGCCGCAGCAAGGGCAAAGGGCGAAGGGTGGAGCAGTTCTTCCGGTGAAAAGAGGCGATCTGCCGCATCCCACCCAATTCCTACGGCGACGGTGACCAGGAGCGCCGCGAGCGCGAGCGTGGCGACGGTTTCGTAACGGGCATGACCGTAAGGGTGCTCCGAGTCTGGTGCTTGGGTGGCATGACGCCCGGCGAGCCAGACCAGGATGTCGGACAACAGGTCGGAGAAAGAGTGAATTCCGTCCGCAACAAGGGCTTGCGAGTGCCAGATCATTCCCGCTAGCACCTTGACGATGGACAGAAGAAGGTTGGCTACTCCACCAACGATCGCGGTACGAGAAATCGCGAGCGCTCGTTGTTCGCGCAGCTCCTGAGACACACCTGAGTCCCCCTATCGAGCCGCCTGTGTCGCACACGCGCGGCGTACCGTTGCCGTGCCGCGGCTTGCTTCCACGGGCGAGAGTGGGTGAATGCGGTCGCAATCGGAAGCCAGATTATACTGAACTGCGCCGGCGAGAGCCCGCGCTTGGAATCGCCGGTTCGTAGTCGTCGTTGGATAAGTGGGCTTACTAACGGATATAATTCCAGTTTTGGTCAGCGTCAGGCTGGGAGTGCGGATTGAGCGGCTCGCACGAAGATTACACCACCTTCCAGGGACTCATTTTTGCTCTGGAACGCTATTGGGCGGAGCGCGGATGCGTTGTCGTGCAGCCCTATGATATGGAGGTTGGCGCGGGCACCTTTCACCCGGCGACCTTTTTGCGGTCCCTCGGTCCCGAACCCTGGAGCAGCGCCTACGTTCAGCCGTCGAGGCGGCCGACGGACGGGCGTTACGGCGAGAATCCGAACCGCCTGCAGCACTACTATCAGTACCAGGTCGTGCTCAAGCCTTCTCCGCTGGACATACAGGATCTGTACCTGGACTCGCTGCGCGCGCTCGGAATCGACCCTCTGGTCCACGACATTCGTTTCGTCGAGGACAACTGGGAATCGCCGACCCTCGGCGCCTGGGGGCTTGGCTGGGAGGTGTGGCTCAACGGAATGGAGGTGACGCAGTTCACCTACTTCCAGCAAGTAGGCGGCCTCGATTGCCGGCCAGTCACCGGCGAGATTACCTACGGCCTGGAACGCATCGCCATGTATTTGCAGGGCGTGGAGAGCGTGTTCGATCTCGTCTGGTCGCGGAGCGCGAACGGTACCGTCACCTACGGCGACGTCTATCACCAGAACGAGGTGGAACAGTCTGCATACAATTTTGAGTACGCCGATACGGGCTCGCTTTTCTCGCTGTTCGATACCTGCGAGCGACAAAGTCAGGCCCTGATCCAGCGCGATCTGCCGTTGCCCGCGTACGAACAGGTTCTAAAGGCGTCACATACCTTCAATCTTTTAGATGCCCGCGGAGCGATTTCCGTCACCGAACGGCAACGCTTTATCTTGCGGGTGCGAACGTTGGCGCGCGCGGTCGCACAAGCGTACTACGAGCGTCGGGAATCCTTGGGCTTCCCCATGCTGAAGAACCAGGCATAGGAGGGGGAGCCGCGATGAACGAGAGAACCGACTTGCTGGTCGAAATCGGCACCGAGGAGCTGCCGCCAACGGCCCTCAAGCGACTGGCAGACGCCTTCTGCGAAGGCTTTGTGAAACAGCTGGACCACAACCGGATCGCGCACCGCGAGGTGCGGTCCTACGCAACCCCGAGGCGTCTCGCGCTCTTGATCAGCGGGGTTGCGACGAGGCAACCGGATCAGGCCATCAGCCGCAAGGGACCGGCCCTCGCGGCTGCCTATGCCGCGGACGGCTCGCCGACAAAGGCCGCCGAAGGTTTTGCCCGATCCTGCGGCGTCGAGGTCTCCGCATTGGACCGGGAAGAGAGCGCGAAAGGCGCGTGGCTCGTGTTTCATTCCGTCTCAGCCGGAGCCGCCACGGCCGATCTGCTGATCCCGATAGTACAGCAAGCCCTTGCGGACCTGCCCATACCCAAGCGTATGCGCTGGGGTGACCGGGACGATCAATTCGTCCGTCCGGTGCACTGGATCACCCTTTTGCTGGGAAGCGAAGTCGTACCTGGACGGATGTTCGGCCTGGAGATTGGGCGAGAAACCAGGGGTCACCGGTTCCACCACCCTCAAGCGATTCCAATAACCGCAGCCAGCGAGTATGCAGAATGCCTGCGCAGCCAGGGATTCGTTGAACCCGATTTCAGCAAGCGGCGGGAATCGATTCAACGCCAGGTGGAAGAGCTTGCAGACCAGGCGGGCGGCAAGGCAGCGCTCGACGCGGACCTGCTCGACGAGGTTACGGCGCTTTGCGAATGGCCGACGGCCATGATCGGATCGTTCGACCGGGAGTTTCTCGAGGTCCCCGCCGAGGCGTTGGTCGAAACCATGCAGAAGAACCAGAAGTATTTTCCGGTGCATTCAGCCAGCGGGCACCTGCTTCCTCGGTTCATCACGGTCAGCAATATTCGCAGCCAGGATCCGGAGCAAGTGCGGGCGGGAAACGAACGGGTCATCCGACCTCGCTTCGCCGACGCCGCCTTCTTCTGGAAGCAGGACCTCAAGAAGCCGTTTGATCACTACGCCACGAAGCTTACGCAGGTAGTCTTTCAGGAGAAGCTCGGCACCGTCGCTGAAAAATCGGCGAGAGTTGCTCAGATTTGCCGGCACCTCGCCGGCCTGCTCGGCGCCGACGAGGAGCTCTGCGCGCGGTCGGCCTATCTCGCCAAGTGCGACTTGGTCACGCAGATGATTGGTGAATTTCCGAGTCTGCAGGGCATCATGGGCCGATACTACGCCGAACGGTCGGGGGAAGATCCCTGCGTGAGCGCCGCGATGGAAGAGCAGTACCTGCCGCGCCATGCCGGGGATCGGCTACCGCAGAGCGATTGCGGACGCATTCTTTCGGTGGCGGACAGGCTGGACACCTTGATTGGAATCTTCTCGATCGGGCAACGGCCAACGGGGGTGAAGGACCCCTACGCGCTGCGCAGGGCAACCATCGGGTTGCTTCGCATACTCATCGAAACGCCGCTCCCGCTCGACCTGCGGGAAGTGCTGGAGTTTGCCGCGCAAGAGCTGCGAGACAAGGTGAGCGTTGGCGACACCGCCGCCGAGGTGTTCGAGTACGCTTTGGAGCGGTTGAAGGGCTACTACCAGGATCTTGGCATCGGCAACGACGTGGTCGAGGCCGTACTTGCCGTCGACGTGACCGTTCCGAGCGATATTCACCGCCGTATTCTGGCGGTCAGCGAGTTCCGCACCCTCGCCGAGGCGGAGTCGCTGACGGCCGCGAACAAACGTACTCGCAACATTTTGCGCAAGAGTGAAGAACTGGGGGTAATCCCAAACGAGCCGGATACGGATGCTTTGGTTGAGGAATCGGAGAAGCGCCTCGCCGGACGATTGGCCATGCTGAAGGACCGCGTCGCCCCTCTGTTGGCGAAACAGGACTACACCGGCGCCCTGACCGCGCTCGCCGGCCTGCGTGAGGATGTCGATACCTTTTTTGACGAGGTGATGGTGAACGTGGAGGACGTCGAATTGCGACGGAACCGTCTGGCGCTTCTCAGGTCCTTGGAGTCCATGTTCGTTGGCGTCGCCGACATCGCACGACTACAGTAGCAGTAGATGCACTTCGAACGCGACTCGTTTGAAGCCATGCTCGCGGCCGTCCGAACGTTTCATGAGAAGCACCGTTTTCGGGAGACTGGAGGAGAGGTGTTAACGTATCGCGTTGCGCTCATGGCCGAAGAGTTGGGGGAAATCTCCGCGTGCGTTACCAAGGGAAAGCCTCGGCAGGAGTTGGCCGAAGAGGTCGCCGACCTCTTCATACTGCTGATCGGCACCGGGCTCGCAGCCAATTTTGATCTCAAGCAGGCCTTCTGGGAAAAGATGGAGAAACTAGACAAACGCGAGTCACGAATGATCGACGGGCGTATCCGTGTGTCCGACTTCCGCGACATGGATTGAAGGGTTCCCCTCCCCCGGCTCTTTTCCGGACCATCGACCCATGAAGATCATCATCCTCGACCGGGACGGCGTCATCAACAAGGATTCGAACCTCTATATCAAGTCCCCGGACGAGTGGATACCGATTCCCGGGAGCCTCGAGGGAATAGCCAGACTGAACCACGGCGGATATCGCGTTGTAGTCGCTTCCAACCAATCCGGTCTGGCCAGAGGCCTCTTCACGATAGACGATCTCAACGCGATGCATCGCAAGATGCACCGCGAGCTTGCTCGCGTCGGAGGTCAGGTCGAGTCGACCTTCTTTTGCCCTCACGGTCCAGACGATGATTGCCGCTGCCGCAAACCGCGGCCGGGGCTGTTCGAACAAATCTCTTATCGCCTCCGGAAGGACCTGACTTTTGCCCCTGCTGTTGGAGATTCTCTCCGGGACATTGAAGCCGCTCTGACGGTCGGTGCCGCACCCATTCTGGTGCTGACGGGAAACGGCAGAGAGACGCTGAGATCTCTCCCCCGAGCGCTGATGCGAAAGGTCCGGGTATTCAAGGACCTATCCGCGGTCGCCGACGCTCTGGTCTCCGGGTGACGCCGATTCCATGATCTTTCTGCGCTCGCTAACTTTTCTCGCGTTCATGTCATTGAGCGTTCTCGTGTTTTCCGTTCCGATTGCCGTTTTCGGCTGGTTCGTTCCCTATTCGTGGCTGGGTAAGGCCGGAAAACTGTGGGGACGCATGAATCTCTCCGCTTTGGACATGATTTGTGATTTGCGATATCGGGTAAGCGGCTGGAAAAACTTTCCGCCGCGTCCCTGCGTTATCCTGTGTAAACACCAGTCGACATGGGAAACGATCGCTCTACGAGCCTTGTTGCCACCGGAACATACCTGGGTGCTCAAGCGCGAGCTGCTATGGGTACCCTTCTTCGGCTGGGCGCTTGCTCCGTTTCGGCCGATCGCGATCAATCGCAAGGACGGACGGGGTGCCCTTCGTCAGCTACTCCAAGAGGGCCGCCGCGCACTGGATAGCGGACATTCGATCGTTATTTTTCCGGAGGGGACGCGCGTCGCCCCCGGCGAACGCATACGGTACGGCTTTGGTGGTGCGCTCCTCGCAGAGAAGACTGGTTATCCCGTTTTGCCGGTCGCCCACAATGCGGGCATCTTCTGGCGCAGGAGAGACATACGCAAGTATCCGGGAACTATCGATCTGGTTTTCGGCGAGGTCATGGAGACGGCTGGCGCAAAAGCATCTGAGATCAACCGCCGGGTCGAAGATTGGATTGAAGAAACGGTGGCGTCTCTCCCAGCGACACGCCCGCCACGGCCCTAGCTCGTTGGTTCGCTAGCCACCGAGCCGGAGTCACATGATTGGCTCCGGAGCAGCCGAATCAAATGTCGATATTCTCGGCATTCAGCGCGTTGCGTTCGATGAAGTCCCGCCTGGGCTCGACCTGATCCCCCATCAGGGTCGTGAAAATCTGATCAGCGGCCACCGCATCCTCGATCGTAACCCTCAGCAGGCGACGTGTTTCTGGATTCATGGTGGTGTCCCACAACTGTTCCGGGTTCATTTCACCCAGTCCCTTGTAACGCTGAATGTGATATCCCCGCCTGGCCTCATCTATCAACCAATCCAAACCTTCAGCAAAGCTCTCGATCTCCTTTTTCTTTTCGCCGCGGAGCACGTAAGCCCCCGGCTCGATGAGACCGTCAAGCTTGTCGGCAAGGGACCGGATGCGGGAATAGTCTCCGCCGCGGAAAAAATCGCCCGGGATGGGAGATGTCTCGGGGATGCCATGCCTCATGCGGGTCATTGTCATGGTCGCGTGACCCGCGTTCCCGAGCTCGGCAGTTTCTATAGCGTAGCGCTCTCCCGGAGGACAGGATTCATTGAGCAGCCTACTCAAGGCGTCCAGCCACTGCTCCAACTCCTGGGGATCTGAAAGCAGCTCGTCGGTCAGGCGCGGCAATGTCAACAGGGCGTGAAGGAATGCGGATGGGAATCGGGTTGAAAGGCGATTCACGATCCTTCGATACTGTTGGTACTCGGTAGCAAGCTGCTCGAACGCCGTGGCGGACAGAGGGGGTGCCTCCGGAGAGACGAAAAGTTGCGCATTATCCAACGCGGCTTGTAGCAACGCGGTATGCAGCTCGACTTCGTCGCGAAGATAGGTTTCTTGCTTACCCTTCTTCACCTTAAACAATGGGGGCTGCGCGATGAAAATGTTCCCCCGCTCGACCAACTCCGGCATCTGCCGATAGAAAAAGGTAAGTAAAAGGGTCCGTATGTGGGCGCCATCCACATCGGCATCGGTCATGACGATGACGCGGTGATAACGCAGCTTGTCCGGATCGTATTCCTCACGCCCGATCCCACAACCCAAGGCTGTAATCAGGGTGCCGACCTCGGCCGAAGACAACATCTTGTCGAATCGCGCTTTCTCGACGTTTAGTATCTTTCCCTTGAGCGGCAATATCGCCTGGAACGCCCTATCCCTCCCCTGTTTTGCGGATCCTCCAGCAGAGTCGCCCTCGACCAGATAGAGCTCAGACTTTGCCGGGTCCTTTTCCTGGCAGTCGGCAAGCTTGCCGGGAAGTCCCGCCACATCGAGTACACCCTTGCGCCGAGTCATTTCTCGCGCCTTTCGCGCCGCCTCGCGAGCACGGGCCGCTTCCAGCATCTTGTTCGCGATCGCTTTCGCTTCGGCTGGATTCTCCTCGAGAAAGTCATTGAGATGCTCGACGAGGAGACTCTCCACTACCGCCTTCACGTCGGACGATACGAGCTTATCCTTAGTCTGGGAGGAAAATTTCGGGTCGGGAACCTTCACGGATATCACTGCCGTCAAGCCCTCCCGGGCGTCATCGCCGACTGCACGAATCTTGTATTTTTTTGCTAGGTCTTCTCGCTCGATATACTGGTTCAGTGTGCGGGTGAGCCCAGCACGAAAGCCAGCCAAGTGGGTCCCTCCATCGCGCTGCGGAATGTTGTTCGTATAACAGAAAATGTTCTCTTGAAATGACTCGTTCCATTGGAGGGCCACCTCAACCGAGGTGCCCTGCCGCTCGTCTAGAAAATAAACAACGTCCGGATGTATCGCCACCTTGTTTCGATTCAGGTGCTCAACGAAGGCGCGAATCCCGCCTTGGTACTCAAAGTGATCCTCCCTGCCCGTTGCCTCCTCTAAGAGATTGATTCTCACACCCGAGTTCAGGAAGGAGAGCTCACGCAGTCGTTTTGCGAGGATGTCGTAGTGAAAAACGAGGTCGGAGAAGATCTCACCCGAGGGCTTAAATCGAATTTCCGTTCCCGTTGCGTTCGAGTCGCCTACAACCTTTAAGGGATACACGGGCACACCGAGACGGAACTCCTGCATATGCAGGTTCCCGTTTCGGCGAATCTTCACCGTTAGGTGCTCGGACAACGCGTTAACGACGGAGACACCGACCCCGTGCAAGCCACCGGAAACCTTGTACGAATTCGCGTCGAACTTCCCTCCGGCGTGTAGCACTGTCATGATCACTTCGGCCGCGGATCGATTTTCTTCCGGATGAATATCCACCGGAATGCCACGACCATTATCGACCACGGAAACGGATTGGTCGGAATGAATGATCACCGAAACGTCTGTGCAATAGCCCGCCAAGGCCTCGTCGATCGAGTTGTCCACCGCTTCGAACACCATGTGGTGCAACCCAGTGCCATCATCCGTGTCGCCGATGTACATGCCAGGGCGCTTGCGCACGGCATCAAGCCCGCGCAGGACCTTGATATTCGAGGAGTCGTAGGTCATAGGTGAAACCGCCGGTAAGGATTGGAGCTCAGTATTCCGAGATGGGCTCTTTGGTCTGTCGTGAAGGGAGAACTGCTGTTTTGACTAAGGGGGCACCAAGGACGAATGGATCACACCGTTTTCGAATAGCAGCGACCGAAAGTCCCCGGGGAAAGGGGCCACGCCTGGTTCAGGCGTCGATTCAGAAGATGAACCGCCGCGCTAGTATAACCGATGGGTGGTGGGCCATGGGTCCCGGAGTCATCGGACCGCCAACTGACCGCGTTCCACGTGGAACACTCGGGCGTCCCCATTTGCTCCGGACATTCGATCTAGATCGAACTGAATCGCCGTCCCGAAGATCTGCGATTTGCTTGCGGACAGAACGCCAAGCAAAGCATGCTGGCTATCGCCATCAAGCTCCGCCGGAAAGTCATCAAGTAGCCAAATCGTTCGTGCGCCCCCCCGTGATCTCGCGACCCTGTCCGCTGCGATTTGGACCATGCATACCGCGCGCTTCAGTTGCCCACGAGAACCGAACCGCCCGCCCCCCATACCCTTGATCACGAGATCCGCTCTCGAAGGCCCGTAAAAAGTAAAACCCCTTTCTACGTCCTGAGCACGGTGCGTTCGTAACAGATCCGCTAAGCCGGAATTAGTTGGCCAGCCCTGATCAAGCCGGATCGCCATCGGCCCTACTCGGTCTTCCAGATCAGAACGGGCGCCAATCATTTCCCGCTGAAGGCTTTCGACGTACCGAAAGCGCGCCGTCGTGACTTCCTCCGAAGAATTGACGAAGGGTTCGTCCCAGACGGGACGACCGCCGCCACCCCCCTTCAGCCACGCATTCCGCTGCTGCAGGACACGCCTGAAGCGTTTCAGCGCGGAACCATAAGACTGTTCCACGTGGAACAGATTCCAGTCCATAAACAACCGCCGAATCTCTGGTCCACTCTCAAGCAGCTTTTGTGCATTCTCCCCGACAACCCTCACCAGCGGCCGATAGTCCTCGTGCGCCCCGGTCCAAACGACTCCGTTGACATTCCGTGCGCCGGAAGCTACCGATCGATTCCTGATGAAATCAATCCGAGTGAAGCGACCGTCTTCCAAACCGAAGCGTCCCCCGATGCGTGTCTCCTGCTGTCCCACCTGCACGATGCTTCCGTGTTTGGTTCCGCGGAAACTTCGCCCACGAGCAAGCAGAAAAATCGCTTCAAGCAAAGTTGTCTTGCCTGCGCCGTTTCCCCCGGTAATCCAATTTATCCCTCGCTCGGGCTCCAACACCAGACGCGAGATATTCCGCAGCGCGTTGACTTCCAAAGTCTCTAGATGCAATCGAGGGATCCCCTTGAACTACCCTCCGTTTGCGGGAGCAAAACGACAACAGCTCGCGATCACCAAGTTCTTTTAATCATAACCGCATGGGCATAACGACATAGGTCTCCCGATCGTCCTCCAGGCTTCTCAGAACCGCACTGCTATTTGAGTCGGTGAACTCTATCTCGACCTTGTCTTTCTCCAACACACCAAGCACGTCCAGCAGATAGGCTACGTTGAAGCCAACGGCCGTCGGCTCGTCGCCATACTCAAGCTCTAGCTCTTCCTCCGCCTCCTCTTGTTCTGGATTATGCGCCTGAAGGCCGAGTTGCCCTTCTGCGAAACTCAGCCTCACCCCCTTGTACTTTTCATTCGACAAAATCGAGGTACGTAGCAACGCCTGCCGGAATGCGTCCCGGTCTACCACCGCTATCTTCCCGCTTGCGTGCGGAATCACCCTCTCATAGTCCGGGAATCTTCCATCCACCAACTTTGAGGTTAAAATCGCGTCGTCTAGATACGCCCTGAACATGCGCTCGGTCAGGTCTATGCGTACTGACTCTTCTCCGCTGCCAAGCAACCTGGTGAACTCCAGCACCGTTTTTCGAGGGATGATCAATTGCAAAATTCCCTCGACATCAACGGAAACGTCTTCCTCCAGTTTGGCTAGACGGTGCCCATCTGTCGCCACCGCGAGTAAACGATTGGCGCGAACCTCTAAAAGCAAGCCATTCAGATAATACCGCACGTCCTGATGGGCCATCGCAAAACCGGTTTTGTCGAACAGACGCTTCAAGCGCCCCTGCTTGATCTCCAGTCGCTGATCACCGGTATTGCTATCCATGAGCGGGAAATCGGCTGCCGGAAGCGTGCTCAATGTAAACCGGCTTCTACCGCTCGAGATGATTGCCCGATCTCTGTCCACTTTGATCGAAATTTCGGCTGCGTCGGGAATTGCCCTGCAAATCTCGATGAATTTCCGCGCTGGCAAGGTAGTCTCACCTGCTTGCTCTACATCCGCTGCCAACCGAGCTCGTATCTCAACCTCTAGGTCGGTTCCCGCTACCTGAACCGAGTTGTCTCCAGCGGACAACAACAAGTTACCTAGAATCGGAAGCGTTTGACGTCTTTCGACCACACCTCCGACCTTGTTCAGCACGCGAATCAACGCGTCTCGGTTCGCCCTGATATACATAAGAACTCTCTTTGGTTTAAATCTTATAACTGTTATTAAGACCTGTGGACAACTTCATTTCAGATAATTTCTTTTATTTATCAATTTGTTGCGGATTATTTTTGAGAGGAAAAGTGCGTCCCATGGTTGTGCGCATCTTGTGCATAGAATCGCCGCTTCGCGTTCGGGAAAGTTATGCACAATGTTGTCCACATCAAGACGTCAGGATTCTCAACAGGTTCTTATAGTCTTCCTCAATGCCCCCGTCGGTCTCACACAAGCTCCGTATCTTGCGGGTCGCATGGAGAACCGTGGTATGGTCCCTTCCACCGAAGGCCTGACCGATCTCAGGCAGGCTGTGTTTCGTCAGTTCTTTGGCAAGTGCCATGGCCACCTGCCGCGGTCGGGCGATTGAGCGACTGCGTTTCGCGGACAGCAGATCGGCCGTTCGGATTTTGTAGTATTCCGCAACGGTTTTCTGGATGTTCTCGATGGTAACTTGCTTGTCCTGCGCCGAAAGCATGTCCCGCAACGCTTCTTTCGCGAATTCGAGATTGATTGCTTTGCCGGTGAACTGGGAATTGGCGACGAGACGGCGGAGCGCGCCTTCAAGATCCCGGATATTAGATCGAATTCTCCGCCCGACGAAGAACCCAACGTCCTCCGGCAGCGTCACGCCGATCTGCGTCGCCTTGCTATGGAGAATCGCTACCCTGGTCTCAAGATCCGGCGGCTCGATCTGCACCGTCAACCCCCAGCCGAAACGGGATCTTAAGCGTTCCTCCAGACCACTCACCTCCTTCGGGAAGCGATCGCTCGAGAGCACGATTTGCTGGCGCGACTCGAACAGGGCGTTGAACGTGTGAAAGAACTCTTCCTGCGATCGTTCCTTGCCGGCGAAAAACTGCACGTCGTCGATCAGCAGGGCGTTGACGGAACGATAACGTTTCTTGAACTCGTCGATCCGGTTGTGCTGAAGCGCCTTGACCATCTCGGCGACGAAACGCTCTGAGTGCAAGTAAACGACTGTTGCGGTGGGGTTCTTGTCCAAGACCATGTTTCCCACGGCGTGCATCAAGTGCGTCTTTCCGAGTCCGACGCCGCCGTAGATGAACAAGGGATTGTATGCGGTTCCGGGATTCGTCCCGATCTGCATAGATGCGGCTCGTGCAATCTGGTTCGACTTGCCCTCAACGAATGTGCCGAACGTGAAATCCGCATTGAGATTGCCGTCCGCTCGTCGTGCGTCGATTTCGGGCGCAGATTCACCGTCGACGATCGCGGGTGGGTTGTCGCTCGCCGCCCTTTCCCCCCGACGGAGCGATCCGATCTCGAATGCGACCGTCGCGATCCGGCCCCTACTGAACCGGACGCACGCGTCGATGATCCGCTGCTCGTAGTGCTGCCTCACCCAATCCTTGACGAAGCGGTTCGGGGCAAACAATCGAATGCATGCGTCTTCTTCGGCTGCTTGCAGGGGCAAAATCCAGGTATTGTATTCCGCCGACGTCAAGTCACCCTTCAACAGTGACACGCATTGGTCCCACACTGCCACGGCCCTTATACCCCCGAAGACTGACCCTGCGGCGCAGGGTTGAAGCTATGTTCGAGCCCGCCGTAATCGGCTTCGCTCGTCAAAGCGCGCCTTGGTAGCCCCTTGCTGAGGAAGTCTATCCTGGTTTCGCAAAGTTATCCACAGCCGGAAAGCCGAAAAAAGCCGGCGCGCGTTGACCTGCGCATCGCAGAAAAATATAATCCGACGTCTTTTTCCAGTGATCTTGCGTGGCCTTCCGGCCGCGCCTTCGTCGGGGATTTAGCGTCATGAAGCAAACCTTCCAACCGAGCCGCTTAAAGCGCGCGCGCACCCACGGTTTCCGTGCCAGAATGGCTACCCGGAACGGCCGTAAGGTGTTGAAGGCGCGCCGTGCCAAGGGCCGCGCCCGGCTGACATCCTGATTCACGGGGACCGTCCCTCTGGCGACTGTTATCGTCTGCCGGCGTATGCCCGCCTTCGAAGACCCGGTGACTTCCGTCACGTCTTCGCGAAGCCGTCCAAGTCTACGGACGAGTACTTCACCGTGTTGGCCCGCGGCAATGGGGGGGGGCCGGCTCGCCTAGGCTTGGCGATTTCCAAGAAGTGCGCGCCACGGGGCGTCGACCGTAATCGACTGAAACGCATCGCACGCGAAAGTTTCCGACGCAACCGCTCGGCGCTGAGGGGGTTGGATTGCGTGATACTTTGTCGTCGAGGCGCCGCGCACTCCGACAACCGCAGCCTTTTTTCGGCGCTCTCCCGCCACTGGATACGCATCCACGATCAGCTATGCGACGCCTTTTGATTGCCCTGATCCGAGGCTACCAGTACCTCATCAGCCCCTTGCTCGGCAACCACTGCCGCTTCTACCCGAGCTGTTCCCACTATGCCGCGGAGGCCATCGACCGTCACGGCCCGCTGCGGGGTGCTTGGCTCGCGCTTCGCCGGCTATCGAGATGTCACCCTTGGCATGCAGGGGGCTTCGACCCGGTTCCAGACCATACGGACCCAACACCCAATGGATAACGTACGCCTCATCCTTTTCTTCGGCCTCGCCGTGGTACTGCTTCTGATTTACCAAGCGTGGGTTCAGGATTACGGCCCAATCAACGCGCCGCCAGTGTCAACGGCGCAGGAGCAGGAGTCCCCGACCGGGAGCATCGCCTCCCTACCGACGGCCGTCCCCGATGCTGTTCCGACGCCCGCGGCGCCGGTTTCACCCGCCATGTCCCCCGCCTCCGATCGCGTTGCAACCGCTGACACAGGAGCGCCGATCCAGGTTGAGACCGACCTCCTGCGTCTGGAGATCTCGCCGCAGGGCGGAACGCTGTCCGGCGTATGGCTCAAGGATTACGCCGTAAACCCAGAGAATCCCGATGTCCCGTTTCAGCTGCTGAAGGCGCAGCCACCAAACATGTTCATCGCCCAGTCGGGCTTGCTGGGCGGTGAACCCGGTCAACTGCCCACTCATGAAGCCCTGTTCTCGAGCGCGCAGACCTCGTACGCCATGGCTCCGGACGAGGACACGTTGGAGGTAGAGCTCCTCTGGACCCACCCCTCCGGTGTGGAGGTGAGCAAGCGCTACCGCTTCGAGCGGAACAGCTACGTGATCGACTTGGTTCACGAGGTGCGCAACGCGACCGGATCACAAGTCGTGGCCCGGACGTATAACCAACTGCAGCGAACTGAGCTCTACGATCCCAATAAATCGAGCTTCATCTACACCTACACCGGAGGTGTGTACTACAGCCCGGAAGAGAAGTACGAAAAGGTCTCGTTCGACGACATGCGCTCGCAGAAGCTCGAGCGCCAGGTGACCGACGGCTGGATCGCGATGATCCAGCACTATTTCATGTCCGCCTGGATCCCCCCGCGTTCTGAGCCCGAGACCTTCTACACCAACGTCCTGGGTGATGCCCGCTACATCATCGGCAGCTACTCGGATCCGGTCACCATTGCCGCCGACGGTTCCCACGCCTTCGAGCAGCAACTGTTCGTCGGTCCCAAGCTTCAAGATACCCTGGCGTCCATTGCTCCCGGGTTGGAGCTCGCCGTCGATTACGGCTGGCTGACCATCCTCGCGGAGCCCATCTTCTGGCTGCTCGACCAAATTCACTCGGTGGTTGGGAACTGGGGCTGGGCGATCATCATCCTCACCATCTTGATCAAGGCGGCCTTCTACAAGCTCTCCGAGACGAGCTACAAGTCCATGGCCAACATGCGCAAGTTCACGCCGCGCATCCAGGCCCTCAAGGATCGTTACGGCGACGACAAGCAGCGCCTCAATCAGGCCATGATGGAGATCTACAAGAAAGAGAAGATCAATCCCTTGGGCGGCTGTTTGCCGATCGTGGTCCAGATCCCGGTATTCATCGCCCTCTACTGGGTCCTGCTCGAGAGCGTCGAGCTGCGGGATGCCCCCTTCGCCCTCTGGATCCAGAATCTTTCCGAGCCGGACCCTTTCTTCGTGCTGCCGCTGATCATGGGCGTCTCGATGTTCATTCAGCAGAAGCTGAATCCCGCGCCGCCGGATCCCATACAGGCGAAGGTCATGATGAGCCTGCCGTTCGTATTCACGGTGTTCTTCGCCTTCTTCCCGGCTGGTCTGGTCCTCTACTGGGTCGTGAATAACCTCCTGTCCATCGCCCAGCAGTGGTACATCACGCGCAAGATTGAGCAGGCGCCAGCCAAGTCAAGGAGCTGACACGGGCTCACGCCAAGTGGGTCGATCCTAGTGCACGCGGAGACCATCGCGGCCCTGGCCACGCCGCCGGGTTACGGCGGTGTCGGTATTGTCCGCGTTTCCGGGGTCTTGGTCGGCGCAATTGCCAGCAGCATCCTGGGAGACCTGCCGACGCCCCGGCTCGCGGCCTTGGCGCGGTTCCGTGAACAGGACGGTCAGCTCATCGACCAGGGTATCGCCCTCTTCTTCCCCGCGCCCGCCTCGTTCACCGGTGAGGATGTCCTCGAGCTGCAAGGACACGGCGGTCCCGTGGTCATGGACATGCTGCTGCGCCGGGTCCTGGAGCTCGGCGCCCGGCTCGCTCGCCCGGGAGAATTCAGCGAGCGCGCCTTCCTCAACGGCAAACTGGATCTCGCGCAGGCGGAGGCCATCGCCGACCTGATCGAAAGCTCGACGGAGGCCGCGGCGCGGTCGGCCGTGCGCACGCTCCAAGGTCAGTTTTCGCAACGAGTGCGTTTCCTCGTCGACGACCTCATCAGGCTCCGCACCTTCGTCGAGGCCGCCCTCGATTTTCCCGACGAGGACGTGGATTTCCTCGCCGATTCCCGTGTAGCCGCGGATCTGCATGAGCTGATCGAACAGACGCGCGGCATCAAGGCCAGCGCCCGTCAGGGCCAGCTCATGCGGGAGGGCCTCAGAGTCGTCATCGCAGGTCCGCCGAACGCCGGGAAATCGAGCCTTCTCAATGCCCTGTCCGGCACCGAGGCGGCCATCGTCACCGAGATCCCCGGCACCACGCGCGACGTCCTGCGCCAGCAGATTCAGATCGACGGCATGCCGCTGCACGTCGTTGACACCGCGGGTCTGCGGCACGCCGCGGACATCGTCGAACGAGAGGGTATCCGGCGCGCCGAGGACGAGATCGCGCAAGCTGACCTCGTGCTCTGGGTCTATGATGCGCTCGCCGATCCGGATCATGCTTGGTTCGACTCCGGTCGTCTGCCCGCAGGGGTCGGAGTCACCTTAGTCCGCAACAAGATCGACGTGACGGGCGATGCGCCCGGTCTCGTGGATGCCTCGCCGCGCCCCGAGATCCGGATCTCGGCCCGCACCGGCGCGGGCTTGGACGCGCTGCGCGAACATCTCAAGGAGATTGCCGGCTTCCACGGCAGCGGCGAAGGCCTGTTTCTCGCCCGGCGCCGGCACCTTGATGCCCTGCAAAGAGCGCTCGTCCACCTGGACGCCGCTGCCCAGGCGCTCCACCGTAGAGCCGCGGCCGAGCTCATGGCAGAGGACTTGCGGCAGGCCCAGCACGCGCTGGGCGAGATCACCGGTGAGTTCACCTCCGATGATCTACTGGGCAGGATCTTCGCCAGCTTCTGTATCGGAAAGTGAGTTTGATGGCGCCTTGTGCAATCGCGAGCCGCCGGGGCGGATGTCGGAAAGACGCTGCTCGAGCTCGCGCAGGCCGTTCCCGTTCCGACGGTCGCCGTAGCGGAGCGGAAGGTAGAGCGCCAGGAAGGCGTCTACCGACGGGCGCAGCTCGGGACGCCGATTGACCACCCTTCGCGCGAAATCGGCGGGACCCTCCCCGGGGCTCCGTTCGAAGCCCGCGCGCTTCAGCTTGCGGCAGAAGCGGGCGTAGATCTTCTGCAAGGGGTCCCGCTGGCGTTCGGAGCGAAGCAGCCCCATGACGAGCGCCGCCAGAACGATCGAAACGGAAATCATCATCGCCAGCGCGAGGCCGTACTGCCGGAGAAAACCGAGCCCGAAGGTTTGCAGCAGCCGATGCTGGCGCTCGCTGCTGTAGCCGAGCACCCAGTCGCGCCAACCCGCATCCAGTCCGTCCGCGAGCAGGCGCAGGTTGTGGACCCATCGCACCAGCATTGCCGACTCGTCCAAACGGAACCGGACGGGCGCGCCCGAGGCCAATCGGTCGAGCGCATTGAAGCGCTCGATGCGTTCCGGCGCCACCGCCGCGGTTGGATCGACCCTGACCCAGCCCTGACCCTCGAGCCAGACCTCCGCCCAGGCGTGGGCATCGGATTGCCGCACGATCAGGTAGTCGCCGATCGGATTGGGCTCGCCGCCGAGGTAACCGACCACGACGCGAGCTGGAATGCCCGCGAGGCGCATCAGCAGCGCGAAGCTGCTGGCGTAGTGCTCGCAGAAACCGCGCCGGGTCTCGAACAGAAACTCGTCCGCCGGGTTTTCGCCGAGCCTGGGCGGCTGCAGAGTGTAGTAGAAGGGCTCCCGATTGATGAACGCGAGGGCGAGACGCACCAGATCAGCAGCCGTGGACGCCTCGGACCGCCAGGCCTGAACCTGGGCACGCATGCGCGGGCTGACGTTGTCCGGTAACTGCAGGGCCGCGAACTCCTGCTCCGGATCGAGCTCCCCCGTGTTGTAGCGCAGGGCCGATACCAGTTGGAAACGCTTGACGGAGTTGATCTTCTCCGCGGCCACGAGCTGGAAATCCGCCGTGAGCCTGGCCCCCGGCGGAGCCGCCGCCGGAAGGTCAAGCGGAAAGAGCCAAGGTTGTCCGCTCGGCTCCATCGTGATCGCATATGCGATGCGGTCCTCTAGGCGGGCGGCGGCCGCGGGTGCGGACGGGAGACTACCCTGGTCCGCCGGCTCCCAGCGCCTGCCGTCGGTGTACCAGAGGACCGGACCCCGCCAGTACATGGCGTCGGCGTCCGGCCTAGGTCCGTCGAAGCGGACGCGGAACGCCGGCTCTGCCGACAACACCAGATCGCTCACCATTCCGGGCTCCATCCAATCCGACATCCCGGATCGCGCCGCGCCCTCGGCGCGGCCAAGGCTCCACAGCGGGGCGCTCAGGCGCGGGAAGAGCACGAACAGGATCAGGGCCAGCGGCAGGGCCTGCAGCGTCAAGCGTCCAGCGATGAGAAGCGCCGAGACAAGGGGGCGTGATGCGGTTCGGAAATTCACGTCGATCATCAGCGCGATGTCCGCGATCAGCAGCGCACCAAGGTAGAGGGCCAATCCAGGCGATTGGTCGAACAGGAACTGCACGATCAACAGGACGCTGAACAGGATGGTCCCGAACCGAATCTCGCGGAGCGTCCTCGTCTCGACCAGCTTCAGCGCGAGCATGGTGGCGAGCAGGGCCGTGCCGCCCTCCTGGCCTGCCAGCGTGTGATAGGCGTGATAGACATTCGCCGCCCCGGCCAGGGTGAGCGGAAACAGGAGCCACCTGCCGGGGGAGATCCGCGGCCATCGCAGGGTGGCAAGCCGCAAAAGGACGAGGCCAGCGACGAAGGCGGTGACTTGCACCGCGAGATGCGTGCTCAAGGGAAGGTAGGCGAGCGCCAGCAAACCGGTTATCGCCGCGATCTGATCGGGCCGGGGCTCGTCCATCCTTAGCTGCTCACTCATGACCGAATGCAGCGAGGGCCTCCAGGCAACGGTGCTTGTGGGCATCCCCATGTCCGATCGGAATGGTCCGGTTGGGCAAACGCAGGCCGAAGCTTAACCCGTTGTCCGCCGCGTCCAACACCTGCCGGCAGAGTAGGCTGAGCCGCACCTCCGTATCCCCGGCCGGCAGCTGTGCCCAGTCGAGCCAGACCTGGGTTACCCGGTCGCCACCGAACTGTTTCACCACGAGCCCGCGCTCCCTGGCCAGCGCCTTCCAGTCCACACGCCTGGGGGAATCACCCCGCCGATACTCGCGCGGGCCGATGAACTCATCCGCGCCGACCCCGAGGTCGCCGACCGCGCTGGGGCGGTAGGCCGGAACCAATGGGGGCGACGGGCCGCGCGGCGCCGGTCGCGGGTACACGGTCACCCTGGAGAACGTGTTGGCGTACGACCAGGCCCGGAAAAGTCCCAAGGGGTAGCGGGTCTCCACCCCTACCGCTCCTAGATCGAGAAAGCCGCGTCGCGGCGCTGGACGTCGGACGCCGATCGCGCGGCAATCCCCGGCGGCGAGCTCGAGCGCAGGTGCGCGATCGCCGGCATCCTGCACGCGGAGGTCCGCGCGTTGGCGCTTTGCCTCGTTTCTCAAACTGACCGCGAAGGACGCGTCCTGCCCGGCGAATACGGGGGCGCCGCCGCGGGTCGTGACCGTCAAGCCCAGAAGATTGAACCAGGTGTGGTGCATTCCGACCAACGCCACTGATCCGATCAGAACGGTGAACAGAAGCCCCAGGTTGTTCTGGTAGTTCAGCGAGCCGACGAGCATCAGCAGAAGAACGATGGCGAGCAGGAATCCGGCCCGTGTCGGCAGGATGTAAATCTGACGCCGCCCGATCCGCGCCTCGCCGTGCGCGTCGCACGGCACCCTTCGAGCCAGCTTCGAGAACCACCCTTTCAGGCCGCCGCCCCGCCCTCTACTGATCGTCATCCAGTTCGCACCGCGCTGCCGTGCCATTGTCGCCTTCGCCCTCAGGGCACCGGAACGCCTTCGAGGATGTACTCTGCGATCTCCGTGTGTCCTGTCGGTCCATTGTCCTCGCCGCTCACCAGTCGGTGGGGGGCGCAGGCGGGGAGCACCGCTTGCATGTCCTCCGGGATGACGAAATCGCGCCCCTCGAGCATGGCCCAGGCGCGCGCGCTGCGCAGCAGGCCAAGCCCGGCCCGGGGCGAAAGTCCGTGAAGAAAGCGGCTCGGATCGGCGGGTGAAGTCGAGGATCGCGTAACAGTAGTCCACGAT
Source organism: uncultured Gammaproteobacteria bacterium (assembly GCA_963698495.1). GTDB lineage: Bacteria > Pseudomonadota > Gammaproteobacteria > Chromatiales > Chromatiaceae > CAVORB01. Next base: position 59,799 of record CAVORB010000025.1, read on the forward strand.
GGGCTCCGAGACGTGGATCCGATCCGCCTCCTCTTGCAGCGCGAACAGCTCGTCGCGGCTGAGCTCGGGTTCCAGCCGCGCCAGCAACGATCGCCTGTCTTCCCCGGCCAGCAGGTTCTTCTCCTCGTGCGCGGATGGATAGCCCAGGCGGATGCGCATGAGGAAGCGGTCGAGCTGCGACTCCGGCAGCGGGAAGGTGCCGATCTGGAAGGTGGGGTTCTGCGTGGCGATCACGAAGAAGGGCTCGGGAAGCGTCCGGGTCTGACCCTCGACCGTGACCTGGCGTTCCTCCATCGCCTCGAGCAGCGCGCTCTGTGCCTTCGGGGTGGCGCGGTTGATCTCGTCGGCGAGCACCAGTTGCGCGAAGATCGGTCCGGGGTGAAAGCGGAAGCCCTCCTTAGTCCGCTCGTAGATCGAGGTCCCGATGATGTCCGCCGGCAGCAGGTCGCTGGTGAACTGGATGCGGGAGTAATCAAGCCCGAGCAGGCGCGCCAGCAGGTGCGCCAGGGTCGTCTTGCCCACGCCAGGGAGGTCCTCGATCAGCAGGTGCCCGCGCGCGAGCAGGCAGGCGAGCGCCATACGCAGCGCGTGCTCCTTGCCGAGGATGATGCCGCCGGCGCTGTCGAGAGCGGCCGTGAGCTTGCGGGAGGAGTCAGTGTTCGCGGGCGACGGCATGATGCGTTGCTTCCGGACCGGGCGCGGGTGACAAAAACCTTTTGTCCCAGCGCCTTGCGGCACTCCGATTAGGGTAAACTTGGCGCCTTGAATTCCGCCCACCGCGGCGTCAGGCGTCCCTTCCTTTGCTGGCGGGCGCGGCGCCGCGCGACCGGCGGGCTGGGCATCCCAAGCGCTCGCTCTCATCATGTTCTCAGAACAAACCTACGATGTCATTGTGATCGGTGGCGGCCATGCCGGGACCGAGGCAGCGCTTGCCGCGGCGCGCATGGGGGCGCGGACCCTGCTCTTGACCCACAACCTCGAGACCCTGGGGCAAATGAGCTGCAATCCCGCCATCGGCGGCATCGGCAAGGGCCACCTGGTACGGGAGATCGACGCCCTGGGGGGGCTGATGGCGCGAGCCGCCGATGTGGCGGGTATTCATTTTCGAACCCTCAACGCAAGCAAGGGGCCCGCGGTCCGGGCAACGCGGGCGCAGGCCGACCGCCTGCTCTACAAGGCCGCCGTGCGTCGGGCAGTGGAGCGCCAAGCGGGTCTGGACCTGTTCCAGCAGCCGGTCGATGACCTCCTGGTAGAGCAGGAACGCGTCACCGGTGTCGTGACGCAGATGGGCTTGATCTTTCGCGCCCGCGCCGTCGTCCTGACCGTGGGCACCTTTCTGGGCGGGCGAATCCACGTGGGCCTTGCGAACCACGAAGGTGGCCGCGCGGGCGATCCGCCGGCCAACGCCCTCGCCCGGCGACTGCGCGAGCTCCCTTTGCGGGTCGACCGGCTCAAGACCGGCACCCCGCCGCGTATCGATGGGCGGACCATCGACTATCGGCTCCTGGAGGAGCAGCCCGGCGATGTGCCGGTCCCGGTGTTCTCTTTCTTCGGACGTTCGGAAGACCATCCCCGCCAGGTAAGCTGCCACATCGCGCGCACCAATGAGCGCACGCACGACATCATCCGTTCGGGCCTGTCGCGTTCCCCCATGTTCACCGGCGTCATCGAGGGCGTCGGCCCTCGATACTGCCCGTCCATCGAGGACAAGGTGGTGCGTTTCGCCGACAAGGTTTCGCACCAGATTTTCGTCGAGCCCGAGGGCCTCACAACCCGCGAGATCTACCCCAACGGAATTTCCACCAGCCTGCCGTTCGATGTGCAGCAGGCGCTGGTGCGCTCCATGCGTGGCTTCGAGCAGGCGCGCATCACCCGTCCGGGCTACGCCATCGAGTACGACTACTTCGATCCGCGGGATCTCGCGCCCTCGCTGCAGACGCGCGCCATCCAGGGGCTGTTCTTCGCCGGCCAGATCAACGGCACGACGGGTTACGAGGAGGCCGCCGCACAAGGTCTGCTCGCCGGGGTCAACGCCGCGCTGCAGGTCCGCGGGGGGGAGCCCTGGTATCCGCGCCGCGACGAGGCGTATCTGGGCGTGCTGGTGGATGACCTGGTCACCCGCGGCACCAACGAGCCTTACCGCATGTTCACCAGCCGCGCCGAGTATCGGCTGCTCTTGCGCGAGGACAACGCCGATCTGCGGCTGACCGAGACCGGCCGGCGACTCGGGCTGGTGCCGGACGAGCAGTGGCGGCGTTTCGAGACCAAGCGGGAGGCGATCGAGCGCGAGCGCCAGCGCCTGCGTACCACCTGGGTACGGCCGGGCGAGATCGACGCGGCGCTGCTCCATCGCGTACTGGGCGATGAGATGCGGCGGGAGGCCACGGCGCTGGATCTACTGGCCCGGCCGCGGGTGACCTACCGATCGCTGCTGGAGTTACCCGGCCTGGGTCCGGGCGCCGAGGACCCGCAGGTATGTGAACAGGTGGAGATCCAGGCCAAGTACGCGGGCTATATCGAGCGCCAGCGCGATGAAATCGAGCGTCAGCGGGCGCAGGAGGCGTTGATGCTGCCGCAGGACTTCGACTTCGATCAGGTGCGCGGGTTGTCGTCCGAGGTCCGCGAAAAATTCAGCCGCTCGCGCCCGCTCACCGTCGGCCAGGCCGCCCGTATCCCCGGCGTTACTCCGGCCGCGGTGTCTCTGTTGCTGATTCACCTCAAGCGCAAGTCGGCATGATGATCCTGCCTCACCGGGTCTCGTGCCGTCGGCGTATTGGGTGATCTTGCGGCGATGACCAATGGCGTCGACCACCGAGCCCTCGCCGCCCGTCTGGATCTGGGGCTGGCGCGGCTCGGACTGAATCCGGCCCCCGACCAGCGCGAACGCTTGGTCGCCTTCCTGCGGCTGCTCGAACGATGGAATCGGGCATACAATCTCACGGCGGTGCGAGATCCCTGGGAAATGATTCCGCGCCACCTCCTGGACAGCCTGTCCGTTCTGGCCCACCTGCAGGGCGAGGCGATTCTGGACGTCGGAACCGGCGCCGGTCTGCCAGGGATTCCGCTGTCCGTGCTGGAGCCGGAACGGCATTTCCATCTCCTGGACAGCAACGGAAAAAAGGTACGTTTCGTGCGCCACGTGGTGCAGGAGCTTGGTCTGGAAAACGTCACCGTGATCCAGTCAAGGATGGAGTCGTATCTACCCGGAAGAAAATTCGCTACCATTGTGAGCCGCGCGGTCACCGCGCCCGGTGGTCTGGTGGACGCGGTGGCGCACCTGCTCGATCGCCCTGGATGCCTGCTCGCGATGACCGGGCGCCGGCCGGAGGGGGGGCTTGATGGTCTGGAACCGCGTCCGGATGCCGTACTGATCCATCCCTTGGCGGTGCCCTTCCTCGCGGGACAGCGCCACCTGATCGAAATCCGCTACCACTGAGGCAACGATGGTCCGCACAATCGCCATAGCCAATCAGAAGGGAGGCGTGGGCAAGACGACCACCGCCGTCAACCTCGCCGCATCCCTCGCGTCGATGAAGCGCAAGGTGCTGCTGGTGGACATGGATCCCCAGGGCAACGCCACCATGGGGTGCGGTGTCGACAAGCACCGACTCGACCACTCCACTTGCGATCTCATGCTGGGAGACCTCCCGTTCACGGACTGCGTGCAGCGGGTCTCGGAACCCGCGCCGGGTTTCGATCTGCTGCCGTCCAACAGCGATCTGACCGCCGCCGAGGTCGGCCTCATGGCCTCGCCCCAGCGGGAACGCCGTCTCGCACAGGTGCTGTCGACGGTGGCCTCCGACTACGAGCTCATCATCATCGACTGCCCGCCTTCGCTCAACATGCTGACGGTGAACGCGCTGGTGGCGGCCCAGGGCGTGCTCATCCCGATCCAGTGCGAGTATTACGCGCTGGAGGGGCTGTCCGCCCTGCTCGAGACCATCGATCAGATCCGCTCCAGCCGCAACAGCGGCCTGGCGATCGAGGGCATCCTGCGCACGATGCACGACCCGCGCAACAACCTCGCGAATCAGGTCTCGACGCAGCTCATCACCCATTTCACCGAGCAGGTCTACCGCACCATCATCCCACGCAACGTGCGTCTTGCAGAGGCCCCAAGCCATGGATTGCCCGTCATGCTCTACGACCAGACCTCCCGCGGCGCGATCTCCTACCTGGCCCTGGCGAGCGAGGTTCTACGCCGCAACGAGAAACGCCAAGCCGCGGCCTAGCCGAATACGGGGAACTGCGACTCATGTCCGTAAAGAAGAGAGGCCTAGGCCGCGGCTTGGATGCCCTGCTAGGGGGCGCGAAGGAAGAAACGACTGCGGACGGCTCACAGGCGCAGCCCGAGATCGACGCGCAAGACCCGGTCTCCGACCGCGTATCCGCTGTCCCGCTCGACAAGATCGAGCGCGGCCGTTACCAGCCGCGTCGGGATTTCGATCCGGACAGCCTGCGCGAGCTCGCGGATTCCATCGCCGCTCAAGGGGTCATCCAGCCGATCGTGGTGCGCCCCCTGGGCGAGGGCCGTTTCGAGATCATCGCGGGCGAACGGCGTTGGCGCGCGTCTCAGCAGGCGGGCCTCAGCGAGATCCCGGTGGTGGTGCGCGACGTGGACGAGCAAGCCGCGATCGCCATCGCTCTGATCGAGAACATCCAACGCGATGACCTGAACCCACTGGAGGAAGCGACCGCCCTGCAACGCCTACTCGGCGAGTTCGGCCTCACCCACCAGCAGGTGGCCGAGGCCGTAGGCAAGTCGAGGACGACGGTCACCAATCTGCTGCGGCTGTTGGAGCTCAACGACGACGTGAAGGGCTATCTGCAGGGCGGGAGCCTTGAGATGGGGCACGCGCGCGCGCTGCTTGGCCTAAAGGGTCCGCAACAGAGCGCCGCCGCCCGTCAGGTGGTGTCACGCGGTCTCTCGGTGCGCGAGACCGAAAAGCTGGTGCGGCGGCTGCAGCTGGAGGAAGGCAACGACAAGCCGGCGGGAAGCCGAAAGCCTCAAATCGATCCCAATATCCGTCATTTGCAGGACGACCTGACCGATCGCCTCGGGGCAAGGGTCCAGATCCAGCAGGGTGGCAAGGGAGCTGGCAAGTTGGTCATCGAGTACAATAGCCTGGATGAGCTCGACGGCATCCTGGCGCACATCAAATGATGTCGCTTGCAATCGGTCTTGTTGCATTGCATCCTAAAATTTATCTGATAGGCGGATTAAGTCCGGATTGACCCTATATTCGGCGAAGCTTATACTTCCGCCCCGGCATGGGAGGGGGCTCCCCGGCAGCGCCAACAAAGCGATACCGATGCATCAAACAGATGCGCTGCAGGCCAAGCGGGTGTTGGTCGCACAGCTTGCCATGACCCCGATCCTTACCCTGGCCGCAGCGCCGTTCGGATGGCCTGCCGTAATGTCGGTGCTGATCGGGGCCGCCGTCTGTCTTCTGGCAAATGCCGTCTTCGCCTTCTGGGTGTTTCGCGGCTACCGGGCCCAGCGGCCGGATGAGTTGCTGATGCGGTTCTACGGCGCCGAGGTAGCCAAAATCGCCGTGGTGCTCGGCTTGTTCGCGGTTGCCTTCGCAACCGTCGATGAACTGAACCTGCCGGCCCTCCTTGCCGCCTACTTCGCCGTGCAAGTTCTGTCGCCGTTACTCGCGTCGAAGTGGGGCGCATTTCCGAAACGTGAGAGATGATCACCGATGGCTTCTTCTGAAACGCTCACCGCTCAAGAATACATCAAGCACCATCTGACGAATCTCACCTTCGGCAGCCACCCCGAGCATGGTCTTGGTTTCGCGCGCTCCTCCCAAGAAGCCGCGGAGATGGGGTTCTGGGCCGTCCACGTGGACACCATGTTCTTCTCCATCCTCCTCGGCGTCCTGTTTCTCTGGTTCTTCAAGAAGGTGGCGGACAATATGTCCTCCGGCGAGCCCGGCGCCGCACAGAACTTCGTGGAGTGGATCGTCGATTTCGTCGAGGACAACGTCCGCGGGTCTTTCAGTGGCAAGAACCCGATGGTCGCGCCCCTGGGGCTGACGATCTTCGTTTGGATCTTTCTGATGAACCTGATGGACCTGGTTCCAGTGGACCTGATCCCCTGGCTGTTCCAGCATCTGGCCGCCTTATTCGGCGCGGATCCCCATCATGTGTTCCTGCGGATCGTTCCCACGACCGACCCGAACGCCACTTTCGGAATGTCCCTGATGGTGTTCATTCTCACCATCTACTACAGCTTCAAGATGAAAGGCGTCGGCGGTTTCATCGGCGAGTTGACGCTTCAGCCCTTTGGCAAGTGGGGCATGCCAGCCAATCTGCTCCTGGAGGGCATCAATGTGCTTTCCAAGCCCGTCTCGCTTTCGCTGCGTCTTTTCGGAAACATGTACGCAGGCGAGATGATCTTTATCTTAATCGCGCTGATGTACGGGCCCAGTATCGTATTCAGCCTGACGGGTGCGGCTTCCCAAATGGCGTGGGCCATCTTCCACGTCCTGATTATCACGTTACAGGCCTTTATCTTCATGGTGCTGACCATCGTCTATTTGGATATGGCGCATCAGGAGCACCACTAGCTCACCAGGCTCTCTTTCACCAGTCTCACCTACCTCAAGGGGGAAATCATGGAGCTCGCACAAGCAGTAGTCTTTATCGCCGCCGGTCTGATGTTGGGTTTGGGTGCACTCGGCGCCGCGGTTGGCATTGGCGTCCTGGGTGGCCGTTTCCTCGAGGGTGCCGCCCGCCAGCCCGAGCTGATCCCCATGCTGCGCACCCAGTTCTTCATCGTCATGGGTCTGACGGACGCCCTGCCGGTCATCTCGATCGCCATGGGCCTGTACCTGATGTTCGCTGTCTGACAACGGTCCGGCCCCGGCCGGTCCCCTGTCACTCGTCCCACACGAGGCAAAGGCATGAATATCAACTTGACCCTGTTCCTGCAGATGATCACCTTCGCGGTGTTCGTCTGGTTCTGCATGAAGTACATCTGGCCGCCTATCGTCAACGCCTTGGCGGAACGCAAGACCAAGATCGCCGAGGGGCTGGCGGCGGCCGAGCGTGGCCATCACGAGCAAGAGCTCGGCCAGAAGCGCGCGAAGGAGATCATGCAGGAGGCCAAACAGCAGGCAGCCGAGATCGTCAACCAGGCGCAGAGGCGCGCTGCCGAAATCGTCGAGGAGGCGAAGGGCGACGGAAACACCGAGCGCGAGCGCATCCTCACCGCCGCCAAGGCCGAGATCCATCAGGAGACCAACCGCGCCCGCGAAGAGCTGCGCGAGAAGGTCGCCCAACTGGCCGTGGCCGCCGCCGAGAAGATCCTGCAAAAGGAGATCGACGTGACAGCCAACAAGTCCATCGTCGATTCCTTTGCCAAGCAAATCTAGGGCGTTACCATGGCCGGAGACATCACTACCATCGCTCGGCCCTATGCGGAAGCGGCGTTCGCGGCCGCCCGGCAAGCGGACCAGCTGGATGCCTGGTCCGAGGCGCTCGAACTGCTCGCCGCCATCGCGGGCGATGCGAGTATGGCCAGTCAGATCGGCAACCCTAACGTCCCCCGCGAGCGCGTCCGCGACATGATCCTGGATGTGGCCGGCGATGCCCTTCCGGCGCAGGCGAAGAATCTGGTGAAGCTGCTCGCCGAGAACGACCGGCTGGCGATGCTGCCAGAGATCGCGCGGCTGTTTGAGGTGTCGAGGACCGAGCAGCGCGGCATCCGCCAGGTGCGCATCCGCAGCGCGTACGCCATCGATCCCGAGCAACAGACGGCGCTGGCACAGGCCCTCAAGGCACGTCTGGGTGCGGACGTCGAGCTCACTGTCGAGGAAGATCCATCCCTGATCGGCGGCCTGGAGATCCGCGCCGACGATCTGGTGATCGACGGCTCCGTGCGCGGCAGGCTGCAGAAGCTGGCCACCGAATTGCAAATCTAACGGAAAACCGACATGCAACTGAATCCATCCGAAATCAGCGATCTGATCAAACAGAAGATCGAGCAATTCGAGTTCAAGACCGAGGCCCACACGGAAGGCACGATCGTCAGCCTCTCGGACGGCGTTGTGCGCATCCACGGTCTTTCGGATGCGAAGTACTACGAGATGCTGGAGTTTCCCGGCAACACCTTCGGGCTGGCGCTGAACCTCGAGCGCGACTCCGTTGGCGCGGTGGTGCTCGGCGACTACACGCCCCTCTCGGAAGGCGACTGGGTACGCTGCACCGGTCGCGTGTTGGAGGTCCCGGTTGGCCCGTCGCTGCTCGGCCGCGTGGTGAATTCCCTTGGCGCGCCGTTGGATGGCAAGGGCCCGATCAACGCGGATGCCACCTCCCCCATCGAGAAGGTCGCCCCGGGCGTCATCTCGCGCAAGTCGGTCGATCAGCCGGTTCAAACCGGCCTGAAGGCCATCGACGCGATGGTTCCCATCGGGCGAGGCCAGCGAGAGCTGATCATCGGCGACCGTCAGACCGGTAAAACGGCGGTGGCGATCGACGCGATCATCAACCAGAAAGGGACCGGCATTAAGTGCATCTACGTCGCCGTCGGTCAGAAGAATTCCTCGGTGGCGGGCGTCGTACGCAAGCTTGAGGAGCATGGGGCGATGGAGCACACCATCATCGTCCATGCCGGCGCGGCCGACTCCGCCGCTATGCAGTTCATCGCCCCCTATGCCGGTTGCGCCATGGGCGAGTATTTCCGCGACCGCGGCGAGGACGCCCTGATCATCTACGACGACCTCACCAAGCAGGCTTGGGCCTATCGTCAGGTGTCTTTGCTGTTGCGTCGTCCCCCGGGGCGTGAGGCCTACCCGGGCGACGTCTTCTACCTGCATTCGCGTTTGCTCGAGCGGGCCGCGCGGGTCAATGCGCATTATGTGGAGGAGGTCACCAACGGCGAGATCAAGGGTAAGACGGGCTCCCTGACCGCCCTTCCCATTATCGAGACCCAGGCGGGTGACGTCTCCGCCTTCGTGCCGACCAACGTTATTTCCATCACCGACGGGCAGATCTTCCTGGAGACGGACCTGTTCAACGCCGGTATCCGTCCCGCCATCAACGCGGGTCTGTCCGTGTCGCGCGTCGGCGGCGCGGCCCAGACCAAGGTGGTCAAGAAGCTCGGCGGCGGCGTGCGCCTCGCGCTTGCTCAGTACCGCGAGCTGGCGGCCTTCTCGCAGTTCGCCTCGGATCTGGACGAGGCCACCCGCAAGCAACTGCAACGCGGCGAGCGGGTCACGGAGCTCATGAAGCAGACTCAGTACTCGCCCATGAGCGTGGGTCAGATGGCGGTTTCCCTGTTCGCCGTCAACCACGGCTACCTGGACGATGTCGACGTCACGAAGGTGGTCGATTTCGAGCACGCCTTGCAGTCCTACATGAAGTCGGCGCAGGCCGAGCTGGTGCAGAAGATCGATTCCACGGGCGATTACAACGAGGAAATCGAGCAGGCACTGCATGCCGCAGTCAAAGACTTCAAGGCGAATAACACCTATTAGATCGGTCGTCGGTGAGCAGTAATTGGCACCGCGCCCAGGCAGTCCTGGTTCTGGGCCGCAGGTACCAAGGATGCGGCGCATCGCCCAATCCGATGAGCGGATTCGGCATCGAGCTGACGACTGGGGGCTAGGAGCGAAATATGGCAGGCGCGAAAGAGATACGCACCAAGATCGCGAGCATCAAGAGCACGCAGAAGATCACGGGCGCGATGCAAATGGTCGCCGCGTCCAAGATGCGCCGGGCTCAGGACCGCATGGCCGCCTCCCGTCCATACGCCGAGAAGATGATTCAGGTGATCTCCCACCTGCATCACGCTTCTCCCGAGTACCGTCATACCTTCATGACGATGGAACGGGAGCGCAAGCGCGTCGGATACATTGTGGTCTCCTCGGACCGCGGTCTGTGCGGCGGGCTCAACAACAACCTGTTCCGCAAGCTGATCGGCGAGATCAAGGAGCAGCGCAAGGCGGGCGTCGATCCCGTTTTCTGCACCATCGGGGGGAAAGCCCTCGGCTTCTTCAGGCGCTTCGGCGGCGAGGTGATGGCGCAGGTTACCCAGATGGGCGACAAGCCCCATATCGAGGATCTGATCGGCACGGTCAAGGTGATGCTTGACGCATACGAGGCCGGCAAGATCGATGCGATCTACGTGGCATTCAACGGGTTCGTCAACACCATGACCCAGCGTCCGTCGATTCGCCAGCTGGTGCCGATCCAGGCGGAGGACATCGCCTCCATCAAGCATCGTTGGGACTACATTTACGAGCCCGACGCCAAGTCGGTTCTCGATGCCCTGCTGAGCCGGTACATCGAATCCCTCGTGTATCAGGCGGTGGTCGAGAACGGGGCGTGCGAGCAGGCGGCGCGCATGGTCGCCATGAAATCCGCCTCGGACAACGCTGGCAACCTCATCGACGAGCTCCAGCTGGTGTACAACAAGGCCCGCCAGGCGGCGATCACGCAAGAGATCTCCGAGATCGTCAGCGGTGCGGCGGCGGTATAGGGCGGGAAACCGCGGGCGCCTAGGACATTGACCGCGACTCCGCGCCCCATCGGGGGCAAGACGGAGTGCCGGTTCGGCTCCGGCGCCAGACAGATTTTGACTTGCATCCAAGCGCCGAGAGGCGAGATAGAGGAAAGCGATATGAGTTCCGGTAACGTGGTGGAAATCATCGGTGCCGTGGTCGACGTTCAGTTTCCGCGCGGCGAGATGCCAAAGGTCTACGATGCGCTGAAGATTGAATCCGTCGGCCTGACGCTGGAGGTCCAGCAACAGCTCGGCGACGGTATCGTGCGTGCGATTGCCATGGGTTCCACCGATGGGCTTCAGCGCGGCCTAAGCGTCGACAGCACGGGCGCCCCCATCAGCGTTCCCGTCGGCAAGGCGACCCTCGGGCGGATCATGGACGTTCTCGGTGAACCCGTGGACGAGAAGGGGCCGGTGGAAACGGAAGATCGCTGGGCCATCCACCGCAACGCGCCCGCCTTCGAGGATCAGGCCTCCGCCACCGAGATCCTGGAGACCGGCATCAAGGTCATCGACCTCATCATGCCGATCGCCAAGGGCGGCAAGATCGGCCTGTTCGGCGGCGCGGGCGTGGGCAAGACCGTCACGCTCATGGAGCTCATCCGCAACATCGCCGTGGAGCACTCCGGGTATTCGGTGTTCGCCGGTGTTGGCGAGCGCACGCGCGAAGGCAACGACTTCTACCATGAGATGACCGACGGCGGCGTGCTTGACAAGGTCGCCCTGGTCTACGGCCAGATGAACGAGCCGCCGGGCAACCGCCTGCGCGTAGCGCTCACAGGCCTGACCATGGCCGAATTCTTCCGCGAGGAAGGCCGCGACGTGCTGATGTTCATCGACAACATCTACCGATACACCCTGGCCGGTACCGAGGTCTCGGCCCTGCTTGGACGCATGCCCTCCGCCGTGGGTTATCAGCCGACCCTGGCCTCCGAGATGGGCGCCCTGCAAGAGCGCATCACCTCTACCCGGACCGGCTCCATTACCTCCTTCCAGGCCGTCTACGTCCCTGCGGACGACCTCACCGACCCATCCCCCGCCACCACCTTCGCGCATCTGGATGCGACCCTCGTGCTGTCGCGTCAGATCGCGGAGCTCGGTATCTACCCCGCAGTGGACCCGCTCGACTCTACCAGCCGCATTCTCGACCCCAATGTGGTCGGGCAGGAGCACTACGAGACGGCCCGCACGGTCCAGGGTACCTTGCAGCGTTATAAGGAGCTGAAGGACATCATCGCCATCCTGGGCATGGACGAATTGTCCGAAGAGGACAAGTTGACCGTCGCCAGGGCGCGCAAGATGCAGCGGTTCCTGTCCCAGCCCTTCTTCGTGGCCGAGGTCTTCACCGGCTCGCCCGGCAAGTACGTGTCCCTGAAGGACACGATCGCCGGCTTCAAGGCCATTGTCGCGGGTGAGTACGACCACCTGCCCGAGCAGGCCTTCTACATGGTCGGCGGCATCGACGAGGCCGCCGCGAAAGGCGAGAGCATGTGACCTGAGGGGTCAAGACCATGGCAATGACCATCCATGTCGACATCGTGAGCGCCGAGGGGGCCATCCATTCCGGCCTGGCGATCATGGTGTACGCGCCGGCGGAAATGGGTGAGGTCGGTATCGCGCCTCGCCATACCGCACTCATTACGCGGCTCAAGCCCGGCGACGTTCGGGTGCAATCCGAGGGCGGGGAGATCGAGCACTTCTATGTCTCCGGCGGCATGCTCGAGGTCCAGCCCCACCTGGTAACCGTGCTGGCCGATACCGCCATCCGAGCCCACGACCTGGATGAGGCGGCCGCCGTGGAGGCCAAGCGCCGTGCCGAGGACGCACTCGCGGGCAAGACGGCGGAGTTCGAGTACGCCAAGGCGCAGGCGGAGCTCGCCGAGGCCGTCGCTCAGCTTCGCGCCATCGAGAAGCTGCGCAAGATGAAGCGCGGGTGACGCCCAGGGCACCAGTTCCGCAACCTGGAATCGCCCCCGCGACCGGGGGCTTGTCTGTTTCCGACCGAATTTGCATTGCCTCGCGGCATCTGCGTTAATTCGGGCGTCGAATCGCCTCCCGCCTCCGTGAAACCATGTCTGATCAAGTCATCACCAACGGAAAGCTGGTGTCCCTCACGTATAGCATCCTGGACGAGCAGGGACACGTCTTGGAGCAGAACGACCTGCCCGTGAGCTATGTCCACGGCGGTCAGACCGAGCTCATCGGCGGCATGGACAAGGCCGTGGCCGGCAAGCGGGCGGGCGACAAGGTCGAGATGATGCTGACCCCGGAGTCTGGGTTCGGGTCCCGCGATCCGAGCCTCACCTTTACCGACGATATCGAGAATGTCCCGCCGGAGCTCCGCGTGCTGGGTGCCGAGGTGTCCATGCAGAGCGAGTCGGGGGACGTCAAGACCTTCTACGTTACCCGCATCGAGAACGGCCGCCTCACGGTCGACGGCAACCATCCGCTGGCGGGTAAGACCTTGAAGGTGCGGGTCAGCATCAAGGAGGTGCGGGAACCGACATTGCAGGAGCTACGCGAGGACGCGCAGTCGTCTTCCGCTCCCCCCGTCATCCATTGAGACGCGCAGCCCCGCGCGGCAGCACGGCGAATCCGGCAACCCCCTGTCCCGACAAGATCCATCCATGAAGCTCGGTGTTGTGATTCTTGCCGCGGGTCAGGGTACCCGGATGCGATCGCGTCGACCCAAGGTCCTTCACCCTTTGGCCGGGCGCCCGCTGTTGGCGCACGTGTTGGATCGGTCGCGGGCAATCGGCGCCGATCGAACCTGTGTCGTCTACGGGCACGGCGGAGAGCTGGTCCAGAAGGTTGTGACGGGATACGACTGCGTGTGGGTCGAGCAGGCCGATCAGCGCGGTACTGGTCATGCCGTGATGCAGGCGATGCCGCAGATGCTGGACATGGATCGGGTGCTGGTCCTGTATGGCGATGTCCCCCTGATCGCTGCCAGCACCTTGCGTGGCATGGTAGAAGGGGCGGGGAGCAGCGAGCTCGGGCTGTTGACGACCATTCTCCCCGATCCGACCGGCTACGGTCGCATCGTTCGCGACGACGCGGGTCGTGTGGTGGGGATCGTCGAGCAAAGAGATGCCACGCCGGGCGAGCTTGATATCCACGAGGTCAATACCGGGTTCCTGGTCGCGGACCGGGCAAGGCTGCAGGATTGGCTTGGGCGCATCCGCAATGACAACGCCCAGGGAGAGTACTACCTGACCGATATCGTCCGCTTTGCCGCTGAAGACGGTGTCGATGTCTCGACGACCCAGCCCGGCTCCGTCGAGGAGGTTGCGGGAGTCAATGACCGCGTGCAACTGGCGGCGCTCGAGCGCCACTATCAACGGACGCTGGCCGAGGAGTTGATGCGCGCGGGCATCACCCTGGCGGATCCCGCTCGCCTCGACATACGAGGTCATCTCGCCGCGGAGCCGGACGTGAGCATCGACGTGAACGTGGTCATCGAGGGCGAGGTTCGTCTCGCCACCGGGGTGTCCATCGGTCCGAATTGCCTGCTCAAGGACTGTGCAATCGGTGCCGGAACCCGGGTTTTCGCCAACTGTGTCATCGAGGGGGCGAGTGTGGGTAGCGATGCCCGCATCGGACCCTTCGCCCGGCTCCGCCCGGACGCCGTGCTCGCCGATGCGGTCCATGTCGGCAACTTCGTGGAAATCAAGAAATCCACGGTCGGCGAGGGAAGCAAGGTGAATCATCTCAGCTACATCGGCGATGCCCGCATCGGCGGCGGCGTCAACGTGGGTGCCGGCACCATCACCTGCAACTACGATGGCGCCAACAAGCACGTTACCGAGATCGGAGACCGCGCGTTCATCGGCTCCAACACAGCCCTGGTCGCCCCGGTGGAAGTCGGTCCGGGAGCCACGGTTGGCGCCGGCTCGGTCATCACCCGCGACGCCCCGGCAGACAAGCTGACCGTCGCCCGCGGGCGTCAGATCACGGTAGAGAACTGGCGACGTCCGAAAAAGAAGCCGGACTAGCGCTTCATTCCGTTCGCGTCTGCATCGAGGTCGAATCATGTGCGGCATCGTCGGAGGAATCTCGCAGCGAGACGTCGCCGCCATCCTGCTGGAGGGCCTGCGGCGCTTGGAGTACCGGGGCTACGACTCCGCCGGCATGGCGGTCCTCGAGGGTCCGCAGCGGCTTCGGCGGATGCGTACCCTCGGCAAGGTCGCGCGCCTCGCCGAGGAGATCGAGAAGGATCACCTCGCTGGCACCCTCGGCATCGCGCATACGCGATGGGCGACCCACGGCGAGCCCTCGGAACAGAACGCCCATCCCCATATCTGCCGCGACCGCTGCGCCGTGGTCCACAACGGCATCATCGAGAATCACGAGTCGTTGCGCGCCGCCCAGACCGCGGGCGGTCACCGCTTCACCTCCGCCACCGACACGGAAGTGATCGTCCACGCCATTTATGACGAGCTCGCGGACGGAAAGGACTTGCTGGAAGCGGTGCGAGGTACCGTCAGCCGCCTAGAGGGGGCCTACGCCCTGGGGGTGATCGACACCCTCGATCCGGAGCGGCTGGTGGCCACCCGGCACGGCAGTCCCTTGGTGATCGGACTGGGCTTCGGCGAGAACTTCATTGCCTCGGACGTATTTGCCCTGCTACCGGTCACCCAGCGTTTCATCTTCCTCGAAGACGGGGACATCGCCGAGATCACGCGCGACGGCGTCCTGATCTGGGACCGAAGCGGCAACCCGGTCGATCGCCCGTTCAAGGAGTCCGGCCTGAGTGCGGATGCGGTCGAGCGCGGGGAATACCGCCACTACATGCTCAAGGAGATCTTCGAGCAGCCGCGGGCCATCGCTGACACCCTGGAAGGGCGTTTGTCGGCAGTGCGCGTCCTTCCAGAGGCCTTCGGCAACGACGCCAGCGACGCCCTCGCCCGAATCCGCTCGGTTCAGATCGTCGCCTGCGGCACCAGCTACCATGCCGGCCTCGTCGCGCGGTACTGGATCGAATCCCTGGCCGGAATTCCCTGCAACGTGGAAGTGGCTAGCGAGTATCGCTACCGCGGGCACGTGGTCCCGGAGGGATCCCTGTTCGTCACCATCTCGCAGTCGGGAGAGACCGCGGACACGCTGGCAGCGCTGCGTATGGCCAAGGAGCTTGGCTATGCCGGTTCCCTCGCCATCTGCAATGTGCCCGAAAGCTCGTTGGTGCGGGAATCGGACCTGGTGCTCCTGACCCGCGCCGGCCCGGAGATCGGGGTTGCCTCGACCAAGGCCTTCACCACCCAGCTCGTGTCGCTGCTGCTTCTGACCTGTGTCATCGGCCGCGACAAGGGGTTCACCCGGGAAACCGAGGAGCAGGTCGTCGCGCTGATGCGCTCCCTGCCGGGAAAGATCGAGGAGGTTCTGGCCCTGGACGAGATCATCCAGATCCTCGCCGAGCGCTTCGTGGAGAAACACCACACCCTGTTCCTCGGCCGCGGCGAGCATTACCCCATTGCCATGGAGGGCGCGCTCAAGCTCAAGGAGATCTCCTACATCCACGCCGAGGCCTACCCCGCCGGGGAGCTCAAGCACGGTCCGCTCGCCCTCATCGACGAGGATATGCCGGTGGTGGCCGTGGCCCCCAACAACGCCCTGCTGGAAAAGCTCAAGTCCAACCTGCAGGAGGTGCGCGCCCGCGGCGGGGAGCTGTTCGTGTTTGCCGACGACCGCATCTCCATGGGCCAGGAACCCGGCGTGACCGTCATCAAGGTCCCCCAGGTCGATGGCATCATCTCGCCCCTGGTGTTTACCGTCCCACTCCAGTTGCTCGCCTACCACGTGGCGGTGCTGAAGGGCACCGACGTCGATCAGCCACGGAACCTGGCCAAGTCAGTAACCGTGGAGTAAGCGCCACCGCCCTGCGGCCGACCCGGTCGGTCGCCGAAAGCGCTCAGCCGGCGCGCACGTCTGTTTGCGGAATTTCCCGACGAGACAGCTGTTGGCGCTCGTCTATACTCTGCGCATACCCGACTAAAACAGAGGGACAAAGCATGCCGATTCCATTGATTGCCGCCGCCGTTTCCGCCATCGGGCCGGTCCTGGCCAAGCACGGCATGGACATGTTGAGCGGTGTCTTTCGCGGCACCGTTGACAAGGGCACCCAGGAGATCGCGAATCTCATCGAGGAAAAGACCGGGATCGACATCAATGATGTTGCCGAGGACAAGCTCACCGACGATCAATGGGTGCGCCTAAAGGAGTTCGAGCTGAAGCATCAGGAACAGATCCTCGCCTACCGGCAGGCAGCGGACGCCAAGGAGCTGGAGCGGGAGCGCATGCGCCACCAGGACCGCGCGAACGCGCGGGAAATGCAGAGAGAATCGGTCCGCAGCGAGGACAAGTTCGTCCGGCGCTTCATTCACGTATACGCCCTGGTTATAACGGTTCTCACCTTTGTCTTCATTTTCTACGCCGCCTTCATCCACGACTACACCGCCAGCCAACAGTCGATCCGTATTATCGACACGGTGCTCGGTTTCCTGCTCGGTGTCTCGCTGTCGGCCATCATCCAGTTCTTCTTCGGATCGAGTCAGGGCAGCGCGTCGAAGAACGACTACATCAGGACGCTCACCGACGACGTGGTTGCGATGTCGTCCGGGCAGCGCGGGCGGGGGGAGGAGCGGCCATGAGCCTAGAGCGCAGGCAAGCCGCATTCCTCGTTTACCTCGGCGAGCTGCTGAAGAAGGCCGGCGAGCTGGGGTTTCTGGTCACTGGCGGCGAGTTGTACAGAACCACGGGACAACAAGCCTTGTACGTGCTGACCGGGCGCAGCAGCACCATGAAGAGCCAGCACCTCAAGCGCATGGCCATCGATCTGAATTTCTACCGCGAGCAGCCCGACGGCTCCCTCGATCTCGTCTACAGCGCCGATGCCCTGCGGCCGCTGGGCGAGTTCTGGGAGAGCCTGGACAGCGCCAATCGCTGGGGGGGAACTGGGGGAGCTTCAAGGATATCCCGCACTTCGAGAGACTCGATGCTCCGGTCACCCCGGCGACGGCGCCCGCGTCCGCCGAGACCAGTTCCTCCGCGGTCCCGGCCGGAGCGACAGCAGCCGAAGTTCCCGGCGACCGCGGCATCGGCGCCATCGGCGCGGCGGTCGGTCCCAGGTGCATCAACCGCAGGGACGATACGGAGACCATCCAGCGATTGTTGAACTTCAACGCAGAGCAGGGCCGGATCAAGCTCGAGGCGCCCTTGAAGCCGGACGGCATCTATGGCACCAAGACCGCCAACGCGATTCTGGCCTTTCAGAGCCAGGTCCTGAACCAGGACGAGCCGGACGGGGAGGTCGGCCCGCGCAGCCTCCCGTTGCGCGCCTTGTGCGCGCCGCTTCCCGAACGCTGCGATGCCACGCTCCTCTCCCTGATTTATCTGCGGGCAGCGGATGAGGCCATCGCGGAGCTCGCACCGGGTATCCGCGAGACCATGGCCAAGCGCGCCATCGATACCCCCTTGCGCCAGGTCCACTTCATTGCCCAGATCGGCCACGAGAGCGGTGAGCTGCGATTTCGGGAGGAAATCGCCAGCGGGGCGGCTTACGAGGGACGGCGCGACCTCGGCAATACGCGACGGGGAGACGGCACGCGATTCAAGGGGCGCGGGCTGATTCAGCTCACCGGGCGCGCCAACTACACGGATTACGCCAGAGGCGTCGACCGCGAGCAGGAGATCCTCCAAAACCCCGAGATCGTCGCCACCGACCCCGGCCTATGTGTCGACGTGGCGGGCTGGTACTGGGAGAAGCGCAAGATCAATGCGCTGGCGGATCGGGACGACCTGATTGCGGTCACCAAACGCATCAACGGCGGAACCAATGGACTCGATGACCGCCGGAGACTGCTGGCGCGCGCTAAGGCGCTGTACGGCCTTTCCTAAAAAAGCCCGGCGGGAATAGTCTCGCCCGGATGAAGGCCTGCCGTGCGGCGTCTCTGCCCCGCATTGGAGCCGGCGCCGGGATTCGGGAATCTGGCGTATTCCCAGCCCATGCGCCCGGCCCTCCGCTCGATCAGTAGGTCAGCACTTTCGGCAGCTCTTTCGCCTGGCGCACCCAGTCCTCAACCGCTGCAGCGGTGGGCGGCCGTTCGGTCAGCTTGTCCTTTTCGTTGGTTTCCAGGATCTTGGCGTGCAGATTGTCGGCGCGGCGGGTGGCCAGCTCCTTGACCGTGTCCACGCCGGCCTTCTCGAGCAGATCGGAGTATACGCCGGATACCCCTTTCACCCGGGCGAGATCCGCGCGGTTGCAGAGCTCGAGCACCACCCTGGCGTCGCAACCGCAGTGGGCGGCCAGCTCCTTGCGCTGAGCCGGGGAGCCGCCGGCCGCGAGCAGCTTCTCGTTGTCCGTGATGCCCTTCTCCTTCAACTTCGCCGCGATGGCCTCGGTGGCTCCTTTCAGTTCTTTCACTGCGGTGGTCATGGATGGATCTCCTTTGAAGCGGTGGTCTGGATAGTCTTGTCGTTGTGAACGGGTTTCCGTAGTGATTCGGCGTGATCGGACCCGATATCGGCAAATGGTATGCGATTTTCACGAGTCAAGGGAGGCGGCGACGTTTTTCAGCTGCCAATATTGCCGGAATGCGCTTCCGCGGCCTTTTGACAAGCACCACCTTCGCTTCTAGCATCCGGGCCAGCCGCGTTGCAGCTGATTATTCCCCATTCGAAAGCGAGCCAGAATCTATGCCGAAGCTTTCCCCCCTTCACTGGGTCATCCTGTTTGTTTTCCTTGCCTTCTATGGCTTCGCCGTGTTTGCCTTCACCCGCGACTACTACATGCGGAATCCGCCGCGCGCCGCTGTTGCCGCGGCGCCCGCGCAGGCACCGCACGATCTGCCGCAGACGCCAACCTGGATCCAGCGCCAGATGCAGGCAGGCGCCGACGCGACCCCGATCGTGCCGACCGGAGACAACACGGTGCAGCTCAATCAGCAAGGGGACCAGTTGTTCGCCCAAAAGCGTTACGCGGACGCGATTCCCTTCTATGAGAGGGTGCTGGAGCTCGATCCCGGAGACCTCGACGCCCACAACGATCTCGGCTTGGCGTTGCATTACACGGGTCAGTCACCCCTGGCGCTGGAGATCTTGCAAGCGGGCACCGAGAAGGGACCGGAGTTCCAACGCATCTGGCTGACCTTGGGCTACGTGTACGCGAACTCCGGGGACGCGACTGGTGCGAGGTCGGCCCTGGAAAAGGCGCGCGCGCTGAATCCGGACAACGGTGTCGGGCAAGAGGCGACCCGGCTGCTGGGGTTGTTGGAGGGAGAGTAAGGCGATTCCCCAAGCCCGCGTGTCACCGCGACGAGCTACCGGCTGCCACGTTCGGCCAAGGCGACCGTGTAATGAGCCCCTTGCTTTAGCTTGTCGTAATTGCCGAAGACCTCCGCCAGATTGCGCTTCATGAACTGCCGCAGCCCGTTGATGGTGACGACGTAGAGGCGCCCGCCGGGGCGCAGGCGGGCGTAGGCGTCGTGGAGGTATAGCGAGAGCATCTCCTTGCCCACCTTGGCCGGGATGTTGCTCGCGATGAGGTCGAAGCGCTGGGCGGGATCGATTTGGTCGAAGCCGTTGCTGAGCAGTGCAGAGGCGTTCGTGATCCCGTTGCGCTGCGCATTGCGTCTGCTGAACTCCACGGCCACGAAGTCCTTGTCCACCATCAGGGTTCGGCCTTTGGGCGCCAAAGCGGCGAGAGTCAGGCCGATAGGCCCGTAGCCGCAGCCCAGGTCGAGGCAGTCGTCTTCGGGTCCCACGGCGACGAGCTGGAGCAACAGCCGCGTGCCCTCGTCGATCTCCCGGGGAGAGAAAAGGCCCCAGGTGCTGTGGAACTGGAAGGTGTGGCCTCGCAGCTCCGCGGTGAAGACGATGTCCTGACGCAGCTGGTCGAGTTGTTGTCGGGTCAGCATCGATCATGAACCTCGAACGCGCCGGTGACACAGAGAAGCATCGTTGACCGAGATGACGCGTCTGGCGAGGGGTTGTTCCTCGCCGCGTTGGACCAAGCTTCTACCCCGACGACCGCCTGCGGGCTGTGCTTGCCGGGGCGAGTCACTTTACTCAGCGATTACGGACGGACCGAGAGCATGGCGGATCTCGCAGGAAAGCTCAACGTAGAGTTGACGCGCGCTGGCGCCGGGCTCGACGTGCGCGTGACGTCCTCCCGTCCGGTTTCCGCAAGCAGGGTGTTCGTGGGCAAGTCGTTGGCGGAGACCGCGGACGGCCTGCCGGCACTCTTCAGCGTCTGCGCCATCGCCCAGGCCTGCGCCTGCAGCGCGGCTTGTGAGGCGGCGATGGGCATTCCCGAGCGACCCTTGATCACGCGTCTGCGCTCGTCCCTCGTCGACGCCGAGACCGTGAGGGAGCACCTCTGGCGCATGCTCCTGGACTGGCCGCGGTTCATCGGCGAGCCCGTGGGCGCCGAGGCGATGGGGCGGGCGATGACCGCCTTCAACCGCCTGCGCGGGGCGCTTGGCAAGAACGCGGACCTCTTTCGCCCCGGCGTCGCCGGTATCGAGCCGGACCTGGCCGCCGCCCGCGAGGGACTCGACGAGTTGGCTGAGGTCACCGCTCAGGCAATCCTGGGAGCCACGCCCGGCGACTGGCTGGCGCAAAACGAAACCGCCGAGGACCTGATCGCCTGGGCGCGCAGCGCCGATACGTCCGCGGCTCGTCTGCTTCGGGACCTCATGGCGAGGGGTTGGTCCGCGCTCGGCCGCAACCGCATCCGGACGCTGGCGCCGATCCCGTTTGCCGATCTCGAAGCCCTGCTTGGCGGCGGCCTCGCCGATGACTTCGTGGCCCGGCCCGTTTGGCAGGAGGCCCCGGCGGAGACATCCCCCTACTCCCGAAACTCGGGAGACGCGGTCATCACCGGCCTGTCGGCGAGGTTCGGCAACGGCCTGCTGCCCCGCTACGCGGCGCAGCTGGTGGAAGCTTCCGCCCTGCAGCAACGGCTGCGAGCCACCCTCGACTCGGCAGAGAGTGTGGCGCCGTTCCCCGCCGCGTCCACCGGCCCTGGTGTCGGCATCGCCCGGGTCCAGGCTGCCCGAGGTCTGTTGGTTCACCGCATAGAGGCGGACGGAGAGCGGGTCCGTGACTATCGCATCCTCGCTCCCACCGAGTGGAATTTCCATCCCCAAGGGGTCGTGGCGCGAGGCCTGGCGGCGCTTGAGCCTGCCGACGACGCGACCCTTTCCCGTCAGGTCGGCCTGCTGGTGACTGCGGTAGACCCCTGTGTCGATTATGATGTGACCATTCTCTGATTCACGCGCCGGGAGGCGAAACGAGGCTAGCACGATGTGTCTTGCGATTCCCGCTCAGGTGACCGCCATCGACGAGGCGGCAGATACCGCCACCGTAGCCCTTGGGGCGGTGAGCAAGCAGATATCCCTGGCGTTGGTGGAAGGTGTGGGCGTCGGCGACTTCGTGCTGGTGCACGTCGGCTACGCGCTGAACAAGCTCAGTTCGCAGGAGGCGGAGCGCACCCTGCAGCTCATCGGTGAGACGGCGGTGCTGGATGAGCTCAACAGGGAGGGCGGGGCGTGAAATGGATCGACGAGTTTCGCGACCAGGGCCTTGCCCGGCGCCTCGCGGGCGCCATCGCCGCCGAGGCGGATCCTGGCCGGCGGTACCGGCTCATGGAGTTCTGCGGCGGCCACACCCACGCCATCTTCCGCTACGGCGTGCAGGACCTGATGCCCGCCAACGTCGGTTTCGTCCACGGCCCCGGCTGCCCGGTCTGCGTTCTTCCCACCGCCCGCATCGATCAGGCCATTGCCCTGGCCGAGCGCCACGGCGTCACCCTCTGCACCTACGCCGATCTGATGCGCGTCCCCGGCGGTGACCGCCGCAGTCTGCTGAAAGCCAAGGCCGCGGGCGCGGACATCCGCATGCTCTACTCGACGCAGGACGCGCTCGCCATCGCCCGCGCGGAGCCCGATCGGCAGGTGGTCTTTTTCGCCATCGGCTTCGAGACGACCACCCCGCCCACTGCGGTGGCCATGAAGCAGGCGCGAGCGGAGGGTCTCGCCAACTTCTCGGTCTTCTGCAATCACGTGCTCACGCCGCCTGCGCTGCGCACCATCCTCTCCAGCGCCGAGCCGGATGCCGTCTCCATCGACGGCATCCTGGGCCCGTCGCACGTGAGCACCGTCATCGGCAGCCGACCCTACGAGTTCGTGCCGGTTGAGTTCGCCAAGCCGGTCGTGATCGCCGGTTTCGAGCCCCTGGACGTGATGCAGTCGGCCCTGATGCTGATCCGCCAGATCAACGACGGGCGAGCGGAGGTCGGCAACCAGTACACCCGCGCCGTCACCCCGGAAGGCAACCGCAAGGCCCAGTCGCTGATGGCCGAGGCCTTCGCCCTGCGCGACAGCTTCGAGTGGCGCGGTTTGGGCCATCTCCCCCACAGCGCGCTGCGCATCGCCGACGAGTACGCGGAACTGGACGCGGAGCTGCGTTTCCCGGTCGAGCAGGGCGAGAGCAAGGAGGTCAAGGGCTGCGAGTGCCCGGCCATCCTGCGAGGCGTCAAGTCCCCCACCGACTGCAAGCTCTTCGGCACCGTCTGCACCCCGGAGAACCCCATGGGCTCATGCATGGTTTCCTCCGAGGGCGCCTGCGCTGCGTATTGGAGCTACGGGCGTTTCCGCGATTCGACGGGCGCCGCACCCGGACGGGCCGCCTGAGCATGGGCGCGGATCGGCGCTTCCCGCTTCGCCTGGACCTCAAGCACGGGACCGTGGACATGACCCACGGCAGTGGCGGCCGCGCCATGGCCCAGCTCATCGACGAGCTGTTCAGACGGCATCTGGACAACGACCTGCTGCGCCAGGGCAACGATCAGGCCCGGTTCGATTCCCCGTCGGGACGCATGGTGATGAGCACCGACGGGCACGTGATCTCCCCTCTGTTTTTTCCGGGCGGCGACATCGGCTGTCTGGCGGTCCATGGGACGGTAAACGATGTGGCCATGGGCGGGGCCAGACCGCTCTATCTCGCCGCGGGGTTCATTCTGGAGGAAGGCTTCCCCTTGGCCGATCTCGCCCGGCTGGTGGAGAGCATGGCGCGTGCTGCCAACGAGGCCGGCGTACCGGTGGTGACAGGGGACACCAAGGTCGTGGAGCGCGGAAAGGCGGACGGCGTCTTCATCACCACGACGGGGGTGGGCGTGGTGCCGGACGGCGTCGAGATCTCCGGGGATCGGGCCAGACCCGGCGACGTCATCCTGGTCAATGGCACAATGGGCGACCATGGGGTCGCCGTCATGTCTAAGCGCGAGAACCTGGGTTTCGAGACCGCCATTCAGTCGGACACCGCCGCCCTCCATGGGCTGGTGGCCGCGATGATCGAGGCGGTTCCGGACATCCACTGCCTGCGCGACCCGACGCGCGGCGGGCTTGCCACGACGCTCAACGAGCTCGCCCACCAGTCGGGTGTCGGCATGCGGATCCGCGAGGACGCGATTCCCGTCCGGCCCGAGGTCGCCGCCGCTTGCGAGCTCCTCGGCCTCGATCCCCTGTACGTGGCCAATGAGGGCAAGCTCATCGCCATCTGTCCGGCCGAGCGGGCGGAGGCCCTGCTCGCCGCTATGCGCGCCCACCCCCAAGGCGCCGCCGCGGCGGTCATCGGCGAGGTGGTCGAGGACCCGCACCACTTCGTGCAGATGGAGACCGCCTTCGGCGGCCAGCGCATCGTCGACTGGCTGGCGGGGGAGCAGCTTCCGCGGATCTGCTAGGATTTGCGGCCCGCGGGCCGTGTAAGCACCGAAGGCCGTTAGAACCGTCAACCGCCGCTGGTAGGAGATAGATCACGATGAAGCGCCTATGGTCTCTGCTCGCCCTTGTTTTGCTGCAGATCGCGCAGCCGTGCGTGCTTGCCGAGGAAACCGATTCGGCGTCCGGTGAGGTAACCGGCGCCAAGATGACCGTCCACCCCGACTGGTTCAAGGAGAGCTTCCTCGATATCGGGGAGGACGTGAGCGAGGCGGCTGACGCCGGAAAGCACGTCATCCTGTTCATGGAGATGAATGGCTGCCCGTATTGCTACAAGATGAACGAAGAGAACTTCAAGCACGCCCCATACAAGGACTTCATCCAGGAGCACTTCGAGGTCATCGCCCTCAACGTCAAGGGTGATCGCGAGGTCGCGCTGAACGCGGAAACCTCCGCCACGGAAAAGGAGATCGCGGGCGCGCTCGGGGTCCGCTACACCCCGACCCTGGTCTTTCTCAACCAAGAGAACCAGCCGGTGGCCAGGGTCAACGGCTACCGCAACGTCGAGGACTTCAAGCTGGTACTCGACTATGTGCAGGAGCGGGCGTACGAGAACCAGACCCTAGCAGCGTACGTAGATGCCAGGAAAAAGACCGGGGTCTACAGCTTCCGCGAGCATCCTCGGCTGCAGGAGCTAACCGACCTGAGCGCCGTCTCCGATCGGCCGCTCGCAGTGCTGTTCGAGGATAGCGCTTGCGTCGCTTGCGATGCGCTGCACGACAGCCATCTCAAGGATCCGGCGGTGGACGCGGCCCTCGAAAAGATGGCATTCGTGCGCCTGAACGCCCTGTCCGAGGAGCCGATCGTCGATCCCGCCGGCAACGAGACGACGCCTAAGGCATGGGCCGAGAAGCTTGGTGTCATCTATCGGCCGAGCATTGTCCTGTTCGACCGCGGCAAGGAGATTGCGCGCATCGAGAGCATGCTCTATCGATACCATTTCACCGGCGTGCTGGAATACGTGGCCGAGCGCCACTACGAACAGTATCCCGAAAGCCCGTTCCGCTACATCGACGCCAAGACGGCTGAGCTGCTCGAGAGCGGGAAGGACGTCAGCATCGCGGATTGACCTTGGCCGCTGACCGCATGTTTGGAGCGAGCGTCCATGGCCAAATATAATCAAGGGCTTTTCGACGCGCATCGCACCATGGACGCATTTCCCTATCCCGTTGCCCGGATCGGCATCATCGGCGGCGGCCAGCTCGGCCGTATGATGGTGAAGGCCGCCAAGCGGCTCGGTTGCACTTGCGTGGTGCTCGATCCGACGCCCGGCTCCCCGGCCGGCCAGGTTGCCGGCCACCAGATCGTGGGCGACTACCACGACCCTTCCAAGCTGCGCGAGCTGGCGGAGTCCTGCGACGTCACCACCTTCGATATCGAGGACATAGACGCCGACGCTCTGCTGGAGTTGGAGCAGGAAGGCCGGCGCATCCATCCCTCGCCCCGGGTGCTGGCGGTGATTCAGGACAAGCTCGTCCAGAAACGCGCCTTGCGTGAGGCTGGGATACCCACCGCCGATTTCATTGAGATGCCATCGCCAAACGCGCGGGCGTTTGCCGACTTTGGTTACCCGCTGGTGCAGAAGGCGAGGCGAGGCGGCTACGACGGGCGCGGGGTGGCGGTGATGGGGAGCGACGCCGAGTTCGACCGCCACTTGCCCGTGCCCTCGCTGGTGGAGCGTTTCATCCCCGCGGCGAAGGAGCTCGCGGTGCTGGTCGCGCGCGGAACCGACGGGGATACCCGCTGTTATCCCGCGGTAGAGATGGTCTTCCGTCCCGGGGAGAACGTGCTCGATCTGCTGCTGGCGCCGGCCGAGATCTCGGAAGACGCCGCGGCGCGCGCGCGCTCGCTGGCGGTGCGCACCGTCGAGGCCATCGGCGGCGTGGGCATCTTCGGCATCGAGATGTTCCTCACCGTGAACAATGAATTGCTGGTCAACGAGGCCGCTCCCCGCACCCATAATTCCGGTCATTACACGATCGAGGCCTGTGCCACCGATCAATTCGAGCAACACCTGCGGGCCGTGCTCGGCCTGCCTTTGGGCTCCACGGACCAGCTTTCACCCGCGGCCATGATCAACCTGCTGGGGGCTCCCGGGCACAGCGGCAGACCGCTGATCAAGGGTATGGCCGCCGCGCTCGCCATTCCCGGTGTGTGCGTGCACATCTACGGCAAGGCGGCAAGCAAGCCCTATCGTAAAATGGGCCATGTCACGGTGCTCGACCGGGACATCGGCGAGGCCCGCCGCAAGGCGGAGCGAGTGCGCGCGCTGTTGGAGATCACCGGGGAGGACCATCCATGACCCAACCCTTGGTCGGCATCATCATGGGCAGCGATTCCGATCTTCCCGTGATGCAACAGGCCGCCGATGCCCTATCGGAGCTCGGGGTGCCATTCGAGATGACCATCGTCTCGGCCCACCGCACCCCTCGACGCCTGTACGACTACGCCGAGACCGCGGCCGACAGGGGCCTGAAGGTCATCATCGCCGGCGCGGGCGGCGCGGCGCACCTACCGGGCATGACGGCCTCGCTGACCGCGTTGCCGGTGATCGGCGTGCCGGTGAAGACCTCGGCCCTGTCGGGGCAGGACTCCCTGCTCTCTATCGTGCAGATGCCCGCCGGCGTGCCCGTGGCGACGGTGGCGATCAACGGGGCGAAGAACGCTGGCATACTGGCAGCGCAGATCCTGGGCACGTCCGACGTCGCCGTGCGCGAGCGCGTGACGCGCTTCAAGCGCGACCTGGAGGCGCTGGTCATGGAGAAGGCGCTCCGGATGGAGAGTGATCTGGGTCGCAAAACGGACAAACAGTCGACCTGAGATCGCTGGCGCACGTTTCGAACCTGCTCAACGGCGGGATTTTCGCGCTATTCTACTGATCGGCGCTCCTAGCGCCTGCTTCAAAGAGGACGGGACTCTTCGTGGATATCGCCGAGCTGCTCGCATTTAGCGTCAAGAACAACGCCTCGGACCTGCATCTCTCATCGGGTCTACCCCCGATGATACGGGTCGACGGGGACATGCGGCGCATCAACGTTCCGGCACTGGAACACCGCACCGTTCATTCGCTTGTCTACGACATCATGAATGACAAGCAGCGCAAGGACTACGAGGAGTTTCTGGAAACCGACTTCTCGTTCGAGATTCCCGGCGTCGCGCGTTTCCGTGTCAACGCGTTCAATCAGAAGCGGGGCGCTGCGGCGGTGTTTCGCACCATTCCCTCCAAGGTGCTCACGCTGGAGGAACTCGATGCCCCGAAGATTTTCAAGGACATCGTCAACGTCCCGCGCGGCCTGGTGCTGGTCACGGGGCCGACCGGGTCCGGCAAGTCGACCACGCTGGCGGCGATGGTGGACTACCTCAACGACAACCGGTACGAGCACATCCTGACCATCGAGGATCCTATCGAGTTCGTGCACTCGAGCAAGAAGTGCCTGGTCAACCAGCGAGAGGTCCATCGGGACACGCTCGGCTTCAGCGAGGCGCTGCGATCGGCCCTGCGCGAGGACCCGGACATCATTCTGGTCGGTGAGATGCGCGATCTCGAGACCATCCGTCTCGCCCTGACCGCTGCCGAGACCGGCCACCTCGTGTTCGGGACCCTGCACACGACATCGGCGGCAAAGACCATCGACCGCATCATCGACGTGTTTCCGGCCGCGGAGAAGGACATGGTGCGGGCAATGCTCTCGGAGTCGCTGCGATCCGTCATTGCCCAGACGCTGATGAAGAAGAACGGCGGGGGGCGCGTGGCCGCCCACGAGATCATGATCGGCACGCCCGCCATCCGCAACCTCATCCGGGAGGCGAAGATCGCGCAGATGTATTCCGCCATCCAGACCGGGCAGGCCCATGGCATGCAGACACTCGATCAGTGTCTGCAGGACCTGGTGAAGAAGGGCCTGATCAGCCGGGCGGAGGCCAAACGGCGGGCGCAGAGCAAGGAAACCTTCAGCTGAGGGGGCCGGGTACGCCCGAGTCGGCGTTCCCGAAAGCGGCAACACCTTCCGCTCACTTGGCGGGAGCCGGTTGAGGACCGCGAGACGCTTCTCTTTCGTCCGGTTATGCGAGGGACACCATGGACCTGAAAAGACTGCTGATCCTGATGGCCCAGAAAAAGGGCTCCGACCTGTTCGTCACTGCTGGAAGGCCGCCTTCGATCAAGATCGACGGTGTGATCCGGCCGGTGGGCAGCGAGGCCCTCTCGGTGCCGGAGGCGCGCGAGACGGTCTATAGCGTCATGAACGACCGGCAGCGCAAGGAGTTCGAAGCGACCAACGAGTGCCAGTTCGCCATCGACGCCGAGGGGATTGGGCGTTTCCGCGTCAGCGCACTGATCCAGCGGGATGCCGCGGCCATGGTCGTGCGTCGCATCGAGTCGATCATCCCGACGCTGGAAGAGCTGGAGTTGCCCCCGGTGCTGCGCGATCTCGCCATGACCAAGCGCGGCATGGTGATCTTCGTCGGCGCCACCGGCACCGGTAAGTCCACGTCGCTTGCGGCCCTGATCGGGTACCGAAACCGGCACAGCACCGGCCACATCATCACTATCGAGGACCCCATCGAGTTCGTGCATGGGCACGACGGGTGCATCGTCACCCAGCGCGAGGTGGGGGTCGACACCGAGTCCTATGAGGTGGCGCTCAAGAACACGCTGCGCCAAGCGCCGGACGTGATCCTCATCGGCGAGATTCGGGCCAGGGAGACGATGGAGCACGCCATCGTGTTCGCGGAGACGGGGCACCTGGTGTTGGCCACGCTGCATGCCAACAACGCGAACCAGGCCCTCGATCGCATCATCAACTTCTTCCCGGAGGACGTCCGCTCCCAGCTCTTCATGGACCTGTCGCTGAACCTGAAGGGGATTGTTGCTCAGCAGCTCATCACCCGCTCGGACCGAAAGGGGCGCCGAGGTGTGTTCGAGATCCTGCTCAACACGCCGCTCGCCTCGGACCTCATCCGCAAGGGTGAGGTCCACAAGCTGAAGGATCTGATGAAGCGCTCCAAGGAGCAGGGCATGATCACCTTCGATCAGGCCTTGTTCCAGCTCCACGAGAAGGGGGAGATCAGCTACGAGGACGCCCTCAAGTACGCGGACTCCGCCAACGAGGTGCGGCTCATGGTCAAGCTCGGCAGCTCCAGAAGCGACAAACCGGACATCAGGAAGGCGATCGATAAGATCTCCCTGGAGGAAAAGGAAGAGGACGTTCAGGGCGGTTTCATCCGCTGACGGGATCGCGGGCAGGTCGCTGCCCACGACGCCAGACGCCTGCGATTTCCGTTCGCCGGTTGACGTCACAGCCCTTCTGCCGCATGAGCGCCAAGCGCCTGATGTCCCGGGCGAAGGTGCCCGAGAACTCTGACAGCCTGAGTCTTGGGGCCACACGCCTGATCGATCCGCGTCTTTCTCGTCATGCCAGGCATTGCGGGCCTGCATGACGAAATCCGCCAAGCTCCCGCTACAGGCCCCGTCAAAGATCGCGCCGGCCCCGGCCGGACCGATCTCGTAGGGTCGCCGCTCACACCATTTTCCGCAGCTCGTATTCCAGGATGCCCTCGGCGCCCGAGGTCCGCAGCCGCGGGATGAGGTCACGCACCGCGCTCGCATCGACCACGGTTTCAACCGCCAGCCACTGCCGGTCGTAAAGATGGCTGACGGTGGGGGCGTGCAGGCTCGGTAGCATGGCCACCACGGCATCCAGGTCCTTCGCCTGCACATTGAGCTTGAGTGCCACCTTGTGACGCGCGGCCAGTGCCGCCTGCAGCATCAGCGCGATCTGCTCGATCTTGGCCTTCTTCCACGGGTCTTGCAGGGCGAGCGGGTTGGCGATGAGCCGCGTATCGGTGTAGAGCAGATCCTCGACGATGCGCAGCCCGTGGGCGCGAATGGTGCTGCCCGTCTCGGTGATCTCCACCGCGGCGTCCACCAGTCCCTCCACCACCTTGGCCTCGGTTGCGCCCCAGGAGAACTCGACCTTGGCGTCGATTCCCCGCTCCTGCAGATATCGCTTGGTGAAGCCGACCAGTTCGGTCGCCAGCTTCTTGCCCGCGAGGTCCGCGACCGACTGCACCGGCGAGTCCTTGGCGACCACGAGCACCCAGCGACTGGGCTGGTCCGAGCTCTTGGAGTAGGTCAGGGTGCAGATTTCCTCGACCTCCGCCTCGGTCTCCAGGATCCAGTCGAGTCCGGTCAGCCCCAGGTCGAGGGTGCCGTTGGATACGTAGGGCGCCATCTCCTGGGCGCGGACCAGGGCGCAGGTGATCGCGGGATCGTCGATGTCGGGGTAGTAATTGCGCGAGCGCGGGGTGATCTTCCATCCGGCCTGGTTGAAGAGGTCGATGGTCGCGGTCTCTAGGCTGCCCTTCGGCACGCCGAGCTTCAGTGTTTGCATGATGGATCTTTAGGGAGCGAAGACTTGGTAGGCATCGAACACGGGGCCGTCGACGCACACGCGCCGCATGGCGGGTCCCTCCGGGGTGGCGATCGCGACCACGCAGCCGGCGCAGCCGCCGACGGCGCAGGCCATGAGCTCCTCGAGCGAGACCTGGCAGGGGAGCTCGAACTCACGCGCAAGAGCTGCCACCGCCTCAAGCATGGGGTGGGGCCCGCAGGCGAACACCTCGACCTCGGCTCGGGCGGCTTGGTCCAGCGAACGAAGCCAAGAGCGCGCTAGATCGGTCACGTAGCCCTCGAAGCAGCCCGGATATCCCTGCAGGCTCGCCAGGCGGCTGGGAATGCCCCAATCGTCCAGCAGTGGCATGCAGGCGATGGCGTGAGCCGGCAGACCATCGACCAGGTATTGCGAGGGCCGCGCCTGGAAGGGGAAGGGCACCTCGGATCCGAGGATCGCGAAGGGCCGCATGCCGCGGTCGTGGCGCAGGGCGTCGGCGAGAAAGATCATCGGCGGGATCCCGACGCCGCCGCCGATCAGCAGCGGGCGGGGTCGCTCGGGGTGGACGACAAAGGGATTGCCGATCGGTCCGAGGACGCTGATCCGCTCGCCCGGGCGCTTGGCCGCAAGCAATCGGGTGCCTTCGCCGACCGCCTTGTAGAGGAACTCGACCCAGCTGGCTCCCGGATCGGCGCGCATGATGGAGAGTGGCCGCCGCATGGGGAGCAGAGGGTCGCAGCGCAGATGGGCAAAGCTGCCGGGCCGCGCGTGACGCGCGCACTCCGGCGCCCACAGGCGCAAAACGTATTGATCCGCGGCATGGGCCTCGTGACTGAGGATCTCGCCGTCTTCGAGAAAGATCGTGTCGCGATGGGGTGGGACGGTCATGCTGGCTCGCGCTCGAAAACGATGCGGCCGGCGAGAAGCGTCCAGCTCACGCGGCCCTGAAGCCGTTGGCCGAGGAAAGGCGTGTTGTGACCCAGGCTGGCTAGGGTGGACGCCGAGACTACCCACGGGTCCTCGGGGTCGAAGACGCACACGTCGGCGGCGCGTCCCGCGTCCAGGCGCCCCAGTGGTAGGCCCAGGATCTGCGCCGGGCCGGCCGTGAGGCGCTCGATGGCCGCCGACAGGCTGATTACGCCTTCCGCCACTAGGCCGAGGGTCAGCGGCAACAGGGTCTCCAAGGCGGAGATTCCCGGCTCGGTGGCGGGGAAGGGGGCGAGCTTGGCGTCTTCTTCGTGGGGCTGGTGGTCGGAGCAGATGGCGGCAATGTCGCCGCGCGCCACCGCCGCGCGCAAGGCGGCCCGGTCCTCGGCGGTGCGCAGAGGCGGCGTCACATGGCAATTCGCGTCGAATCCGTCCACCGCCGCCTCGGTGAGGATGAGCTGATGAGCGCTCACGTCCGCGCTGGCCTTGACGCCCCGGCCCTGCGCCTCGACCAGCATCGCGACCGAGCGGCCGCAGGAGAGTCCCCGGAAGTGGACGCGGGCCCCGGTCTGCTCCGCCAGTGCGAGATCCTTCGCGAGGGCCACGGTTTCCGCCGCCGCCGGAATGCCGGGCAGCCCGAGGCGGGTGCTCACGGCCCCCTCGTGGGCACAGCCGTGGTCGCGCAGGTACGGATCCTCCGGTCGCAAGAAGACCGTGAGCTGAAAGGTCGTGGCGTATTCCAGCGCCCGCCGTTGGATCTGCGTATTCGCGATCGGCCGGCCTGCTTGGCTCATGACCACGCAGCCCGCTTGCTTGAGGGCCGCCATCTCGCTGATCTGCTCTCCCATGAGACCCTGGGTCAGGGCGCCTGCCGGGACCACCCGGGCGCGCCCGATGCGCCCGGCGGTCTGGGCGATGAGCTGTGCTACGGCGGGCGTGTCGATCGTGGGTTGCGTGTCCGGCGGGCAGCAGACGGTGGTGATTCCCCCCTGCGCCGCCGCCATGGTCTCGCTCGCGATGTTGGCCTTGTGCTCCGCGCCGGGCTCGCGTAGGCGCGCGCTCAGGTCGACGAGACCGGGGCAGACGATTTGACCGCTGGCGTCGAGCGTGCGATCGGCCTCGAACCCGGTGGGCGGACCACCGACGGCGGCGATGACGCCGTCGGCGATGTGCAGGTCGAAATCGCCGTCAACGCCGTTCACAGGGTCGATCAGCCGGCCGTTGAGTATGCTGACCTTCATCCGGGTTCGCCCTGAGTGCGCAGGTTCTGGGTACCGATACACATGGACATCACCGCCATGCGCACCGCGATGCCATTACTGACCTGCTCGAGAATCACCGAGCGCGGCCCATCTGCGACCTGGGAGTCCATCTCGACCCCCCGGTTGATGGGACCCGGGTGCATCACGATCGCGTCCGGCTTGGCGGTAGCCAGCCGCTCCTCGGTCAGCCCGAACAGCCTGAAATACTCGTGCTCGCTGGGCAGAAGGGCGCCGCGCATGCGCTCGCGTTGCAGGCGCAGCATGATCACCACGTCCGCGTCCCGGACCCCCGCGCGCAGGTCGTGGAACACCCGTACATTGAACGCCTGCTCGGCGTGAGCCGGGATCAGGGTGTGCGGCGCGATGATGCGCACCTCCGCGGCGCCCAGCGTCTGGAGGGCGAGCAGCTGCGAGCGCGCCACCCTGGAGTGCAGGACGTCGCCCACGACCGCGACGCAGAGATTCTGGAAATCGCCCCTGTGCTGGCGGATGGTGAACATGTCCAGCATGCCCTGGGTGGGGTGCGAGTGGCGGCCGTCCCCGGCGTTGATGACGCTCACGTGGGGATTGGCGTGCTGGGCGATGAAATGGGCGGCGCCGCTGTCGGCATGACGCACCACGAACATGTCGACGTGCATGGCCTCCAGGTTGCGCAGGGTGTCGAGAAGCGTCTCGCCCTTGGCGGTGGCGGAGGTGCTGATGTTGAGGTTGAGCACGTCGGCGGAGAGGCGTTTGGCGGCGAGCTCGAACGTGGTGCGGGTGCGGGTGCTGGTCTCGAAGAACAGGTTGGCGATCACCTTGCCGCGGCATAGCGGCACCTTCTTCACTGCCTGGCGGGCGACGCCGAGAAAGCCTTCGGCCTTGTCGAGAATTTCGGTCAGGAGCTCGCGGCTCAAACCCTCGACGGTGAGGAAATGCTTGAGGTTGCCCTGGGAGTCGAGTTGGCCGGCGGCGCTCATGAGTTGTGCTGGGCCGCGGCCTGCGGTTTCCGACGCTGCGCAGGGATCTCGCCGAGCACGAGCTGCAAGGGCTCCGGTCCGGTCAGCTTGAGCTGCTGACCCGGCTCGAGCCGCGCGCGCAGGCCGACCACGTTGGGCTCGATGGGGAGCTCGCGGCCGTCGCGCTCGGCCAGGGTCGCAAGCAGCACGGAGGCGGGACGGCCGTAGTCGAAGAGCACGTTGAGCGCGGCGCGAATGGTTCGTCCGGTCTGCAGCACATCGTCCACGAGCACGATGTGGCGGTCGTCGACCGCAACCGGTAGCTCCGAGGGGCGCACCTGCGGGTGCATGCCGATGCGGGTGAAGTCGTCGCGGTAAAAGGAGATGTCGAGCTGGCCCAAGGGGTCGGCGATCGCGAGCGAGCGGTGCAGATGTCTTGCGATCCAGACTCCACCGGTGTGGATGCCGACCATGAGTGGGGCGGCTATCCCGCGCTCTGCGAGCAGCGCCGAGAGGTCCGCACCCATTTGGCGGATGACGCCCTCGAGCTCCGGAGCGGATTGCCAGATTTCAGTGTTGCTCACAGAGCCAGGTTTCCAGGATCAATTTCGCCGCCATTGCGTCCACCACCTCGCGCGAGGTGGCCCCTTTGCCGAGCTGTCGGCGCGCCTCGATGGACGTCAGGCGCTCGTCGACCAAATGCACCTCGAGCCCGAACCTGCCCTCGAGCTGGCGGGCGAAACGGCGCGCCCGGGGGGCGATTTCCGTTTCCGTGTCGTCCATGTTGTAAGGAAGACCGACGACCGCCGCGCTGGGGCGCCATTCCCGCACCAGACGTTCGATGCGTTCCCAGTCCGGCTGATCGCGCAGGCTGCGCAGCGTGGTCAAGGGCGTGGCGGAGCCGGTGAGCGTCTGGCCGACGGCGACCCCGATCTTGCGCGGTCCGAAGTCGAATCCGAGCAGGGTGCCCATTCAGGCGTGTCCGGCCTCACCGCTCAGGAGGTTGAGGTCGACGCCAAGCAGGTGCGCGGCCGCCCGCCACCGGGCCTCGGGGGGCAGGCTGAAGATGATCTTTTCGTCCGCCGGTCCGCTCAACCAGGCGTTCGCGCTCATCTCCTCTTCCAGCTGACCGCCGCCCCAACCGGCGTAACCCAGAGCGACGAGCTTGCGCGCCGGGCCGGAGCCGCTGGCGATCGCCTCGAGCACGTCGCGCGAGGTGGTCACGCTGATATCCGAGGTGATACTCAGGGTGGAATCGTAGCTGTCTCCGCTGGAGTGGAGCACGAACCCCCGATCCTGCTGTACCGGTCCGCCGGTGTAAACGACCATGTTCAACACGCCCTCGTCCTTGGTCTCGATCTCCAGCTGCGAGAGAACCTCGCCGAGGCGGATGTCCATGGGCCGATTGATCACGATCCCCATGGCCCCCTGCTCGGTATGCTCGCAGAGGTAGGTGACGGTGCGTGAAAAGTTCGGGTCCTGCAGGCCGGGCATGGCGATCAGGAAGTGGTTGGTGAGGGAGGTCGCGAAGGACATGGGCATAGTATCCAGTCCGGTCATACCGGTGGCAAGCGCCGAGGGGGTCGCGACCCGCGGGCCAAGCGGGCGCCTGCGGTCAATTGTCCCAGCCGAGCCGGTTGCTGCGCAGGAATTGCCAGGTACGGGTGATATCGAGAATATCCGTGTCCTCCTTGATGTCCGGTGGGAACGGGGAGAAGGGGGCGGCGAGCTCGACGATGCGCACCGCCGCCTCGTCCAGGACGTCGAACCCGGAGGAACGCAGCACGCGGACGCGTTCGATGCTGCCGTCGGAGCGCACGGCGACGTGCAGAATGAGGTTTCCGTACAGCTTGTGCTGCTTGGCCTCGTCCGGGTAGTTGAGGTTGCCGATGCGCTCGACCTTGCGGCGCCAGGCCTCCAGGTAGTTTGCGTACTTGTACTCGCGAGTGCTGGCGCTGATGGCCTTGCGCCGCTGACGGTTGGCGTAGGCGTTGCTCTTCTCGTTGATGCGCGCCGTCAGCTCCGCGATCTCCAAGCTGCGGCTGGCCATGATCTGCGCCGCCGTTACCTCGGGCGGCATCGGTTCGGCTTCAGGGATCGCCTCCGGTTGTGGCTCCGGCGCCGGTTCGGGCTGCGGATCAGGCGCGGGCGGTGGTTGCTCCGTTGCCAGGTCGGGCAAGGTCGCCGTCAGCGTGCTGCGATCAAGCGGTTGCGGGGGAATGGGCGTGAGCGCTTCCAAGGGAACGGGCGGCGGAAGGGGCTCCGCTTGTTCCACGGGTTCCGGCGCGGGAGGCGGCGCGGCTGGCTCGGGCGCGGGCTCGATGTCCGGTTCCGGAACCTCCTCCGGACCGCCCCCTTCCCGGTCGACCTGGGCGTAGGCGTCCGCCTTCTCCGGTTGTTTCTCCGTGGGCGCCGCATGCCGCAGCACGATGACCTCGAGTGGGCGGGTGGTGGCCCGCTCCGACGGCGGGTCCGGCATTTCGAAGCTCACGCCGAGCAAGAGCATCAGATGGAGTGCTCCGGCGACGGCGAGGGCGGTGGTGAGCGGGGTAGACGATGGGTCGTCCTCGCGGTCCGACCACAGACGAGGGATGCCAGCTGCCGCGATCTTCGCTGCCATCTCAGCGCCCTGTCCGCCCCGCGTGTTTGAGCGGCGGACTGATTTCGACCTCGGCGTCCTGGTCCATGAGCTGAACCCGCTTCGCCATCGCCGGATTCATATGGATCGTACCCTCGCTGTCCATCAGCAGGACGTAGCCGATACCCATGTCGCGGGCGACCTCGAGCCAGCGCTCCGGGCCGGCCACGAATAGCGCGGTCGCGGCGGCGTCAGCCGTGGTGGCGTCAGTGTGCACCACGGTGACGGAGCGCGTGCCCTCGGCAGGCCAGCCCGTGCGCGGGTCAATGATGTGGTGATAGGTCTTGCCCTCGTAGATGAAGTTCCGCTCGTAGTCCCCGGAGGTGAACACGCTCTCGTCTCCACTGACCCCAATGATCGCGAGCACGCCGCCGGTCGGGCTGCGGATGGCCACTCGCCAGGGTTGGCCGTCCCGGTCGCCGATGGCGCGCAAATCCCCGCCTGCGTTTAGCATCGCATTCTCGATCCCGAGCTCGCGCAGATGCGCAATCGCCAGGTCGATCCCGTAGCCCTTGCCGATCGCACCGAAATCGAGCTTGACGGAAGGGTTGTCGCTGCGCATCAAGATCCCGTCGATGTGGACATCGGATATCTCCGGGTTGGCGCCAACGAGGCGCTCGATGTCACTGGCCTGGGGCGGTG
This sequence comes from uncultured Gammaproteobacteria bacterium, assembly GCA_963698495.1. Lineage (GTDB taxonomy): Bacteria > Pseudomonadota > Gammaproteobacteria > Chromatiales > Chromatiaceae > CAVORB01. The sequence goes on from CAVORB010000025.1 coordinate 96,886, forward strand.
GCCGGCATTCTGGAGAGTCGGCGTGAAATCCCCAGAGGTCGATCAGTTGGCCGATAGCCGGATTGAACAGGTTTCCGCTGCGTTCCGCGTGCAGCTGGCTCAGGCGCACCAGGGGCAGAACCGAAGGCGGAGCGGCGAACGGCTGCCCGGATGCAAGCAGCTGGTTGACGCGACCCATGGGGCCGGGCTCCCAAGCGTGCCAGGCGCGATGCAGGAACTGAAAATCCCGCTCGATGAGCTCGCTCGCGCCCTCGGCCTTGGCGCGGTCGACGCCGACCAGGCTGAGGTCGATCAGGGTTCCGAAAGCGACGAACCGGGTCGTATATACCGGCGTTTTACCCCTGCAGCCGGCCAGGGATAGGATGAGGATGGCGGTCACGGTTGCCCTCGCGCATCGTGCGAGCGCAGCTTTGCTTAACGGCATCGGGAAAACCGCCCTCGGATGCCGCCTTCGATTCGACACCTACCGCCGCTCACCCAATCGCTCCTCAAGCTTGTCCAACAGGAGGCCGGCGATATCCAGGTCATACTGCGTATCCAACTCCCTGATGCAGGTCGGGCTGGTAACGTTGATTTCGGTGAGATAGTCACCGATGACGTCCAGGCCCGCAAAGAGGATACCGCGCCGCACCAGCTCAGGTCCGACTTCCGAGGCGATCCATCGGTCGCGCTCCGTCAACGGGCGTCCCTCGCCGCGGCCACCGGCGGCCAGATTCCCGCGGTTCTCTCCGGCGCGTGGGATGCGGGCTAGGGCATAAGGTACGGGCTCGCCATCCACCATCAGGATGCGCTTGTCGCCCTGCTTGATCTCGGGCAGGAAGCGTTGGGCCATGCAATAGCGTGTGCCCCTCTTGGTCAACGTCTCGACAATGACGAAGAGATTCGTATCGCCGCGGACAATGCGGAAGATTGATTCTCCGCCCATGCCTCCGAGCGGCTTGAGCACAATGTCGCCATGCTCGGCGAGGAAAGACTCGATGTCCTGAAGACGGCGCGTCACCAGCGTGGGCGGGCAGCAATGCGGGAAGCGCGCCGTGAACACCTTCTCGTTCGCGTCGCGCAGGCTCCGCGGGTGATTGACTACGAGGGTCCCCGCCTCCTGTGCCTGCTCGAGGAGGTAGGTGGCGTAGATGTACTCCATGTCGAACGGTGGGTCCTTGCGCATCAGGATCAGTGGCATGCTGTCGAGCGCGCGCTGATCCTCGCCCACGAACCGAAACCATTCCCGTGAGTCGTCCGTGACTTCAAGTCCCCGCGTCCGCGCCCGGGACTCGGAGTCTCTCAGAAACAGGTCGGACAGCTCCATGTACCGGATTCGCCAGCCGCGATGCTGGGCGGCGAGCAACATGGCGAAGGTACTGTCCTTCGCGATCTTGATAGACCCGATGGGGTCCATGACGACGCCGATCTCAATTTGCATCGCTGAAGTTTATCCCAGGCGGGAAATCCCTGTCAGGGACAACGCGAAGGTGCCCCGGTATGAGATCAGCGTCTCAACTCGGGTATCTGGCACCAGGTAGAGCCCTTGCGCTGCCTGGTGTTGCTTGGTATGTTGCCGCCAATCGTTGAGGCGTCTAATTTTTCGCGGCGAAGACCGCGCGCTCTGCGATTCGTGCGCCGTTAGAATGCCGGCGATTGCGGTTCACCAACGGGCTGGTCGGATTGGCGATTGCGTCTCCGCCCAGACTGCATTGCACCGGAATTCGTCAGGCCCCCTTCCCTTGGGAGCAGATAGCAAAAAGGGGTAGGTGAGCATCGCGGCGACGGGAAAAAACGAAAGAGGGACGGACAATTCACCGAGGGGAGCCGATGTCTGGTCGCGTATTCTCCGCCGGCAGAAACTTGGGCCTGGTGAGGGCTTGCAGTGTTAGCCGAGCTCTCCCTCCTGCGGCGCTGCTCGGTGTGCCACCTGTTTCGCATGCCGTTTCTTCCCTGGATTCGATCCACGCCAATAACGACAAGCTCGGAGACGATGCCGGCAAGGGTGCACTGCCGTCGGATGTCGCTGGGGCGGAAGTCTCCATCATGCAGTTGGCGCAAGGGCCGCAGGGACGCAACGGCGGCTGTGATCCTTGCGGGAAGTAGCCGGCAAGCGGGCGCCGAGACGTAGTAGACGATCATCGATCGGGGGGCTGCTTGGGAGGAGTTAGGAGCAGCGGTCATGAATTGGCCTCTTCCTTGACACCAGGCGTGAATGCGCGAGCGAGTCGGGGAACCAATCGGACCTGTGGCCAATGTCCCCTATATTGGGATACCGCTGACCAGCGGTGGATCGGTGCGATGCTTGTGGACACTAAAGTCTGGCGATTTCTCGGGAGCGCTTCCGGGTTGAGAACGAATGCGGTCGAGGGGGAGAAGGCAATGCCGAGGGTTCTGTCCGCAGTTCTGCTTTCCTGGTTGGCCGGATGGAGCGCGCTTGGTTGGTGCGCAGAGAAAGCCGAGGACTATCCGGTTCCATTGGTCGAGAGCAAGCCCTACATCCACGTGATGCATCAGGGCCGGTCCGTGCGCGTACAGCGGGTGCAAGACCCGGACTTCGAGCTCAAGGGCTATTACGCAAAGACGGCGCGCAAGTGTCCTCCGTTTTGTATTCACCCGATGCAGGCGGCCCCGAACGTCTCCACCGTCGGTGAAGTCGAGCTGTTCGAGTTCATGGAAACCAAGTTGCGGGATGGCACTGGAGTTCTCGTTGATGCCCGAACTCCGACCTGGTTCAAAAAAGGGACCATCCCGGGGGCGGTAAACTATCCCTTCACCGAGTTCACCAAGCCCCCCGAGGACCCGGCGTGGGACAAGCTGCTGAGCGAGCTCGGCGCGCAGCCCGCACCCGAGCCGGGGGTGCTCGAAAAGACCCTCGGCGATCTCGGTCTCGGCGATAAGCAAACGGGTAAATGGGATTTCTCGAACGTGAAGGACTTGGTCATCTTCTGCAACGGTCCCGCCTGCGACCAATCGCCGCGCGAGATCAGTGGATTGCTCTCAGTGGGATACCCCGCCGAAAAGATCTTCTACTACCGCGGGGGCATGCAAATGTGGGAGCTCTGGGGGTTGACCACGGTGGTTCCCGGGGAGTGAAGGTGAAGCTGCACGATGGACGAACGGCGTTAACCCGATGACGACTGTTGATGAAAATCTCGACCTGACAGGCGTGAAGGTCCTGGTCATTGACGACAGCAAGACGATCCGCCGCACGGCGGAGACGCTGCTTGCCAAGGCGGGTTGCCAGGTCATAACGGCGGCCGACGGGTTCGAGGCGCTCGGCAAGATCGTCGACAATCGCCCGAATGTCATCTTCGTCGACATCATGATGCCGCGGCTGGACGGTTATCAGACCTGCGCCCTGATCAAGAACAATCAGTCGTTGCGCACGACGCCCGTCATCATGCTCTCGAGCAAGGACGGATTGTTCGATCGGGCGAAAGGGCGCATGGTCGGTGCCGAGCAGTACCTGACCAAGCCTTTCACGCGCGACGAGCTGCTTGGCGCTATTCGCCGACATGTCGGTAGAGCTGGCTGACCGGCAGCATCGAAATAGCCGCCAAAAGAGCCGCGAATAATTTTAACTGGGTTGGGCGTGACCAAATGAGAGACTTTTTCCATAAGAAGGGCGCACAGGGGGAGGGTCCCGCTGAGGGCGGCGAGACGGTGCTGGTGGTGGATGATTCGCCGACCGAGACTCGCGTTCTCGCCAACGCGCTGGTGAAGGCCGGGTATCGGGTGGAAACGGCAGCGAACGGGGAAGAGGGGGTCGAAGCCGCCCGGCGCCTGAAACCGGATGTCATTCTAATGGACGTCGTGATGCCGGTTCTGAACGGCTTCCAGGCCACGCGGCAGCTGCAACGCAACGCCGAGACCGCGCACATCCCGGTGATCATGGTGACCACCAAGGACCAAGAAACCGACCGCACCTGGGGGTTGCGCCAGGGCGCACTGGATTATCTGGTAAAGCCCGTCGAGGCGGGGGATCTGGTGGCGAGAATCAGGAAGGCGCTCCATGGGTGACGCGGTCACTGGGGCCGGCGCGATCACGGGCAAGGTGCTGTTCGATGCCTTGCGTGACCTTGAACGCAGATGCTTCGAGCGCGGCGCCGGTCTGCCGAAGCAGGAGGCCTCCCCGGAGATCTGGGCGGGCGTCCTCTTCCGAATCAGTGATGTTCCGCTGCTTTCGCCGTTGGATGAGGTCAGCGAGGTTTTGGAGGTGCCGAGGGACATCACCTCGGTGCCGGGCGCTAAGCCTTGGGTCCGAGGTGTAGCGAATAACCGCGGAACCTTGCTGCCCATCTTCGACATACAGGCCTTGCTGTTCGGCGCGTCCATTACGCGCAATCCGCGCAACCGCGTGCTGGTTGCACGGCAGGAGGAGCTTCCGTACGGACTCCTGGTGAGCGAGGTGGTCGGTATTCGGCACTTCGAAAGGTCGGCGCGAATCGCGGAGATGCGTGGCGTCCGCGGTGAGCTTGCGGATGTAGTCGTAGGCGGGTTTGCGCTGGGTGGGGAGCGCTACGCGGTGTTCAGCCCGAAACAACTGGGCTTGGATGCGAGATTCAGGCAGGCTGCTGCCTGAGATCTGGGCAGAACGCACCCATCACGCCTGGTGCGGGGTGCGTCGAATCATCAACAGTCACGAAGCTTTCGCTTGCGTCGAGCTAGCTTTCGGGATTCGGCTGCGGGGAGTCAGGAGAAGATGGCAACAAAAACAAGGGCAAAGCGAGGCGGTGCCGATCGCATGGTCGCCGTTCTTGCGGTACTGCTTTTCACCTCCATTTTGCTAGCGTTTGCGAGCTTCCTCCACAACGAGCAGTGGCAGGACTACAACGAACGCTTCCTGTTGATCGCGGGGGATCAGCAAATCCTGGCGCAGCAGATCGCCGTCAGCGCGGCCGCCGCGGCACGCGGAGACGAGGCGGCGTTCGGACGCTTGCGGGACGGAATCGACCGTTTCGACAAAGACCTCAAAGACCTGAAGCAAGGGGATCCCGAGCAGGGCCTGCCTCCGTCCCCCGAGGAGGTATCCGAGACACTGCAGCAGGTTGAGAATGCATGGTTGGAGCTGCGCGAGGCCGCCGACGAGATCGCGGGGGCGCGTGAGTCCATCCTCAGCGTCCGCAACATGGCTCAGTCCACCGGGACGATTCTTCCGCAGCTGGTGGAGGCGATCCAGACCTCCGCGCAGGTGCTGGCGGAGCAGAACGCCAATCCCAAGGCCGTGCTCCTGGCTGCCGAGCAGTCGGTTCTGCTTGAGCGCATGGTCGGCGCCCTTGGCAAGCTTCTCCTTGGTGGGGCCGAGACGGCGAATGCGATTGAGCAAGGCACGATCGCCGCGGACAAGTTCGCGCAGAACATTCGTGAGCTGCTGAAGGGGGATTTCTCGGGTGGGGCTGATGGCGGAGGACCCAATGCGAGCGCCCGCAAGGCCCTGCAGAACGTCGAGCGCCTGTATACGCAGATGCGGCAAGGCGCGGACCAGATGGTCGATATCATGCCCAAGGTGATGCCATCGCTGGATTTCCTCAGCCGACTCGAACCCGCCAAACAGCGCCTCGACGTCGCATTGAATCGGCTGGTAGAGGCTTATCGCGGCACCCCGGGCCGTCTGAAGGTTGGTCCGATCACCGTGGGACCGGAAACCGTCATCGTTTTCGGGGCTCTCGCGGCGCTGTTCCTGCTGTTGCTCGGCTGGCGGCTGTTGTTGGATGCCCGTCGCCGGGAGGCCGAGTCGAAGGCCCAAAACGAGGCGAACCAGCAGGCCATCTTGCGTCTGCTCGACGAGATGGGTGATCTGGCCGATGGCGACTTGACCGTCGAGGCGACAGTAACCGAGGACATTACGGGCGCGATCGCGGACTCCATCAACTACGCCATCGACGCGCTGCGTAATCTCGTCACGACCATCAACGAGACGACAGCCAAGGTTACCAGCTCGACCCAGGCGACCCGCACGACTGCGATGCAGCTCGCGGAGGCCTCGTCCGTCCAGACCCAGCAGATCTCTCAGGCCACCGATGCGATCAAGTCCATGACGCATGCCATCGACGAGGTTGCGACGAATGCGACCGAATCGGCCGAAGTCGCCTCGCGTTCCGTGGAGGTCGCCGGCCGGGGTGCTCAGACGGTGCGAGACACCATCCGCGGCATGGACGCGATCCGCGAGCAGATTCAGGAAACTTCCAAGCGCGTAAAACGGCTGGGCGAGAGCTCGCAGGAGATTGGCGAAATCGTCGAGCTGATTGACGACATCGCGGACCAGACGAACATCCTAGCCTTGAACGCTGCGATGCAGGCAGCAATGGCGGGCGAGGCGGGCCGTGGGTTCGCCGTGGTCGCCGACGAGGTTCAGCGGCTCGCAGAGCGCTCCCGTAACGCAACCAAACAGATCGAGGCGTTGGTCCGCACCATTCAGGCCGATACCAACGAGGCGGTTAGCTCAATGGAGGCGAGTACGGCGGACGTGGTCGAGGGGGCCAATCTTGCCGAGAACGCCGGCCAAGCCCTGCGTGAGATCGAGAACGTGTCGAATTACATTGCAGAGATGACGCGGAAGATCTCCGACTCGGCCCAGAGGCAGTCGAAAGAGGCGGCTGGCATCAATAATACGGTTAACGCAATTCAGGAAATCACGTTAAAGAACGCGGACGGTACTCGCAGTACGGCAGAATCGGTCGAAACCCTGGCCGAGCTTGCGGTCGAGCTCCAGCGCTCGGTCGCTGGCTTCCGTCTCCCTTAACGACCCAGCGTAACCGCTGATCAAACGATCTTCGATATGGCCGATTCCAAAGCCGTCGGCGGACTGAAGTGGGTCAAAGGCGAGATCTCCGCTAGCCTGGAGCGGGTTCGTGCCCGGCTCGAAGCCTTTATGGATGGTTCGGGCCGGGAACGGGATCTCGACGACGCAATCGCCGCCCTAAGTGAGGTCAGGGGAGTCCTGACCGCGTTGCAGTTGTCTGGACCGGCGCGGCTTGCAGAAGAGATGCAGAGCCTGTCCGAGGCGCTCGCCGACCGCAAGGTGGCGGGCGTCGATGAGGCCGCCGAGGCCCTCATGTTGGCCTTGATCCAGCTGCCAGACTATCTCGACAAGCTGCAAGCTGGGTACGCCGATTCACCCGTGGCGTTGCTGCCCTCCATTAACGACCTGAGAGCCACCCGAGGCGCTGCGCCACGGTCCGAGGCAGAATTGCTCGTGCCCCCGTCCGTCCTGATGGACACTGAGATGTTGTCCGCGGAAATCCAGGACGCGTTCTCCCGAATCGCCGCCAAGGTGCGCCCCCATTTCCATCGCTGTCTCATACAGTGGTTCCGCGAGGACACTTCCCACGAAGGCCTGGTCGGCCTTGGCCACCTGTTCAACCAGCTACAACGGTATCTCCAAGAAGGCATATTTCACGAGCTGTTCCTGGCCGCCGAGGCGGTGGTCGAGGCCCTTCTGGAAGGGAGCCTGCAGTCGAGCTCCGTCACCAAGTCTCTGATCGGGCACCTCGACCGAATCATCAAACCCTTCGCCGACGACGCAAGGGCGTGGCCCGAGACCGAGGCCAATTCATTGCTCGTCGAGTTCCTGACCCTGATTGCCCGCTGCGAGTCGTCGTCATACCTGGTGAATGAGCTGCGGACGTCCTATGGCCTGGAGAACGGGTTCGATACCGCTGGTCTTCACTCCGCCATGTCGGCCATGGCGACGAGTCCCGAGGCCATGGCCGTGCTGGTCGGGGAGACGAGCAAAGAGCTTTTACCGGTAAAGGATCAAATCGATCTCTACGCACGCGGCAGGCGGGATAACCCGGCGCAGCTGCTGGAGCTCGAACCGACGTTGCTCGGTCTAGCGAACACCCTGACCGTAACCGGCATGGATGAGCTGGTTGACCGTTTGCGCGCCTGTGCCGGCAAGATCGGTTCCATCGGTCGCGGCACGGTGACTGCGGACGACGCCAATCTCTTGGCCGTGGCCGAGGAGCTGCTGCAGATCGAGTCGGCGCTGCGGGACCTTCCCGCGGGCCGGGAGGGGGCGGCTGCGCGGGAGGATGCGCGCGGGCTGCTCGTCTCGACGCTGAAAGAGGCCCGGGTCGAAATGGCCAAGGCCGAGCAACTCATCGGCTCCCTGTCCGGGGAAGCGCGCGACCTCAGCCTGCTGCGCGAAACGCCCGAGCTCTTCTACCGGGTAGCCGGGGCCCTGCGGGTGCTCGCCGAAAACGACGCCGCGGACGTGCTGAACCTGATCGTCGCGCAGATCACCCAGGGCTTTTTGGCGCCGGAGCGCATCCCCACACAGGAAGATCTCGAGCTGCTCGCGCGCGCGGTATCCGGAATCGATCTCTACATGCAGGGGTTGAGTGAGGGCGAGTCATTCCGGCCCGATTTGCTCGCCTCCACCCGCGAGGCCATAGAGCAGCTGGCGTCGTTCTCGGTCTCTGTCATCACGGCCGCGGTAGAGCAGGAATCTGGCACCCTCGGCGATTCGGATGCCGAGCCGGTCTCGCCGCCTGAGGCGGCGGGCGGCGTCGCAGACCGAATCGATCCCGAGTTTCTCGACATTTTCCTGGAAGAGGCCGTGGAGGAAGAGCAGACGGTCCGCACCCAGTACGCTCGCTGGCAAAGAGATCCGAGCGACGAGGAGGCGTTGACGACGCTGCGGCGTTCCTTCCATACCCTCAAAGGCAGCGGCCGTCTGGTGGGGGCGGAGCGGATTGGGGAATTCGCCCGCGCATTGGAAATGTTGCTGAACCGGGTGATCGACGGAAGCGTCTCGACGACGCCTGAAATCCTGTCGTTCGTCGGCCAGGCCGTTGCCGTGCTGCCAGAGCTGATCGCCGCCGAGGCCGAGGGGCGGCCGCTGGATGTCGAAGAGCTGACCGGCCGCGCCGACTTCCTCGCGTCGACGCCGACCGCCGCCGCGGAGCCTCAAGCGGTATCAGTCGGTGAGGCCAAGGTCATTCCTTTGCCGATTTCGGGCCCAAAGGAGGTCTCGAGCGCCGTCGACGAGGCGACGCCGCAAGGGGTCGCGTACGAGGAAGACGCGGAAGCCGAGGAGGCTGCCGAAGCCGCCGCGCTGGCCGAGATCGACGAGGAGCTGTTGGACATCTTCCGCACCGAGGCGCGCGAACACGTAGAGGTCCTGCGTTCGTTCCTCGACGCTGCGGCGCTGCAGACGCATCAGCTGGTCCCCGATGAGCCCGTCGTGCGCTCGCTGCACACCCTCACGGGGAGCGCGCGCATGACCGGGATCGCGTCGACCGCCGCCGCGACTTCCCCCTTGGAGCGCATTTTCCTCGCCTACCAATCCGCCGGCGTTGCGGCAACGGAGACCGACCTGGCATTGCTCTCGAGGGTGGTTGACGCCCTCGCCCTCCGTCTTGAGCATCTGCCCGGGCTCGGTAGCGAGATGGAGTCCCTGCGAGAGTTGGCGCGGGAGGCGGAGGCTCGTCTCGCGCAAGTGGGAGCGGAAGACGGCGGCGCGCAAGCACCAGAGAGTGCCGAGCAGGCGGGCTTGGGCGAGGCCGAATTGCTGTCGGCCGAGGCCGAGCAGGCGGCTGGGGACGCTGCTTCCGTGGAGGAGATTGAGATCCCCGGCTCGGAGATCGAGGTATCGGAACCCGAGCTACCGGTGGGAGCAGTCGCGGAAATCCCGGAGGCGGAACAGGAGTCGATAGCCCCCGAAGTCATCGAGGAAGAGCTGGTTGCCGCCGATGAGCCGCAGATCGCGCTGCCGACGGAGGGGGATGTCGAGGCAGGGCCGGAATCCGCGCCGGCCGTCCCGGAAACTCGCGAGGAAGACCTGTTCGTAGCCGAAGAGCCGGGACTTGAGCTGGCAGGTGAAGAGGCTGTCGAGGAAGCGCAGGAGCCCGAGCTTGCGCTGTCAGCGGAGGAGATCGTCGAGGAAACGCGGGAGGCATCCCAGCCCGCTACAACGGATGTCCCGGAGGAGGGGCCCGAACCCGCTGAGGCGCGAGAGATCGAGCTGCCGGCCGACGAGGAGGTGGTGGAAGCTTCGGAGCCGGAATTCGACCGGGTCGCCGCGGAACGGGAAGCCGTGCCCGTCGAGGACCTGAAGGCAGTGGAGCCGGAATCCGCGCCGCCATTGCCAGAAGTCGAGGGGGAGGAAGTGGCCGTGGTGGCTACCCCGGCCGAGGAGAGCGTGCCGGCGTCGGCGGAGGTGCCCGAGGTTGCCGCTCACGCTGCGGGCGACTTCGTCGCGCCGCCGGAGGACCCGGAGCTGCTCGCCCTCTTCCTGGAGGACGCGCGCGACATCCTCGACAAGCTTGATCAGAGCCTGCGCGAACTGCAGCTAGCGCCCAAAGATAAGGGGCCGTTGGAGGAGCTGCAACGACTCTTGCACACGCTCAAGGGCAGCGCCCGGCTGTCCGGTCTCGGTGTTATCGGCGACCTGAGTCATGCGTTCGAATCTCTGTTGACGGCAATTTCCCACGGCGAGGCGCGGGTAGACGACGATACCTTGGAGCTTGCGCAGCGCACCCTGGACACCTTGTCGGACCAGGTAGATGCGGTCGAGCGGGGCTCCCCCGTGCGCAAGGCTCGCGAGCTCATTCAGGCCCTGGCCCTGACCCTCGAAGAAGGGCTTGCCCGCTCCGGTGGCGACGAGCCGGAGTTGGCGGTGCTGGCCCCGGCACTCACGCCAACCCATGTCAAGACGGCCACACCAGTGCGGGCAGAGGAGCCCGCGCCCGCAGGCCGAGCCGCCGAGGCGGCTGCCGCCCAGATTCGGGTGCGTTCCGACCTGTTGAATCGCCTCGTCAACGACGCGGGCGAGATCAGCATCTATCGCGCTCGCCTTGCGCAGACGAGCGGCGTCCTTGGTTTCCGCCTCGGGGAGCTGGATCAAACCGTAGGTCGCCTGCGCGATCAGCTGCGGCAGCTCGAGATGGAGACCGAGGCACAGATCATCCATCGTTTCGAGCGCGATGACCGGGTCGAAGGCGAGCATCGCGAGGATTTCGATCCGCTTGAGCTGGACCGCTTCTCGACCATCCAGCAGCTTTCTCGCAGTCTGGCGGAGACTGTGAATGACCTGGTGAGTCTCCGCACCCTGCTCGGCGAGCTGCAGGGGGAGTCCGAAACCCTGCTCCTGCAGCAGGCGCGCATCGCGGACGACCTCCAGGATGGGCTGTTGCGCACGCGCATGGTGCCCTTCGTGCAAAGCGTACCCCGCTTGCATCGTTTGGTTCGCCAGACCGCGCAGCATGTCGGCCGCGAGGCCCGGCTCGAGGTCTTCGGCCCGGAGGTCGAGCTCGATCGCGGCATTCAGGAGCGCGTCATGGCGCCCTTGGAGCACCTTCTGCGAAACGCCGTGGCGCATGGTATCGAGCCGCCGCAGCAGCGCGAAGCGCAGGGAAAGGCGCGCGCCGGGGTGATCTCTCTGATCCTGGACCGCGAGGGAAACGACGTCGTCATTACAGTCGCCGACGACGGCGCGGGTCTGAACCTTGAGGCCATTCGCCGACGTGCGGTGGAGCGAGGCCTCTTGGCGGATTCCGCCGAGGTCAGCGAAGAAAAGCTTGCACAGCTGATTCTGGAGTCTGGCTTCTCCACCGCCGAGACGGTGACGCAAGTCGCGGGTCGCGGTGTCGGTCTCGATGTGGTGAATACCGAGATCAAGCAGCTTTCCGGCTCGTTCAGTCTCGACACCCAGCCAGGACGCGGAACCAGTTTCACAATCCGATTACCACTCACGCTCGCGATTATCGAGGCGCTGTTGGTGGAGGTCGGTGATGAGGTCTACGCCATTCCCCATGCCACGATCGAGGCAGCGGCACGCGCGGCGAAGGCTGATTTGCAGGCCTGCTACCAGGGGGAGGGGGGCGATTTCGACTATGCGGGCCACTCGTACCGAGTGATGTACCTGGGGACCCTGCTGCAACGACCTGGCGCGCCCGAATTCGGAGAACGCCGCTACCTCCCACTCCTTTTGGCGCGCGCGGGCGAGCAGCGACTAGCCTTGCAGGTGGACGGCATGCTCGGCAGTCAGCGCATCGTCGTCAAGCCGCTCGGTCCACAACTCAGCACCATTCGTTGGATCAGTGGCGGCACCATCCTTCCCGATGGGCGGGTGGCGATGATCATCGATACCCTGGCCCTGATACGGTCCGCGGCCTCACGCGCGCTCGACACGCCCTTGCAAACGGCTGCCCCGGCGAAGCAACGGCGCGCCTGCGTTATGGTTGTGGATGACTCCCTGACGGTGCGTCGCGTGACGAGCCGCATGCTGCAAAGGCAAAACATGGAGGTCCTGACCGCCCAAGACGGTATTGAGGCGCTGACCTTGCTCGAGGAGCGACGACCGGACGTCATACTGCTCGATATCGAGATGCCGCGCATGGACGGATACGAGTTGACGCGCCATATCCGGAGATCCGACCGGCTGAAGGATATACCGCTGATCATGATTACCTCCCGTACCGGCGAGAAACACCGCCGCTATGCCATGGAATTGGGCGTCGACCGCTACCTCGGGAAGCCCTATCAGGAAGCTGATCTGATCGATGAGATCACCTCTATCCTCGCGGAGGCGTCGTCATGAGTGCCGGTGGCGCAGACGGACGGGCCGAAGTCCGCGGGATTGTCGTTCCTGTCGGCAAGGAAAGCATCTTGCTCCCCGCCGCGGCGGTGGCCGAAGTGATCGGGTACCAGAAGCCGACCCCTTACGAGGGCGCGCCGCCCTGGCTGCTCGGGGCCGTGATCTGGCACGAGCAGGCAGTTCCCCTGGTGTCTGTGATCGCGGCTGAAGAGGGCGCGGAACCGGTGCAGGCAGGTCAGCGCGCGCGCATTGTGGTGTGCTACACGCCGAACGGGAACCCCAAGTTACCCTATGTGGCGTTTCTCGCCGTCGGGCCTCCATGGTTGGCTAGATTCCGGGCGGAAACGCTTGACCCCGTTGCGCAGTCGACGAGCAATCCGTTCGTCCTTCATGCGCTTACGTTCGAGAAGATCGCGTCCTGGATTCCGCGCATGGATGCCATCGAGCGCTCCGTGCTGCAAGCCGTGAAGTCCTGACGCGGTCAGGCGCGAAAGTCCCCCCACAGGCTCTGGATTGCGGCCAATGCGGCCAGCGGGGCGGTTTCGGTCCGCAGGACGCGCGGACCCAGCCGCACGGGGATGAAACCCGCAGAGATCGCACGAACGCGCTCCACCTGAGTGATGCCTCCCTCCGGACCGACCAGGAGGGTAACCGCCTCGTCGGGCCGAGAGACTTCCGGCAATGGTGTCTGACTTAGATGATCCAGCATCAATGGCAGGGGATGCGCCTCACCGAGCCATGCTAGCAAGGTGCACGCGGTCGAAAGGTCTGGCACTCGGCGGCGACCGCTCTGCTCGCAGGCCGCATGCACCACGCCCTGCCAGTGTCGCATGCGCTTCGCGAGGCGATCTCCCGAGAGCGTCACCACGCTCCGCTGGGCAAAAAGGGGTGTAATGCGAGTCACCCCCAACTCGACGGACTTCTGCAGCGCGAAGTCCATGCGCTCGCCTTTGGAAATCCCGATTCCGAGATGAATTGACAGCACCGGTGGCGGTTCGATTTCGCTCGCCGCCTCAATCCTTGCCACGGCTGCGCTTTTGGAGGAGATCAAAAGGCGCGCCGAAAACTCCCGACCATCGCCGTTGAACAGCGCGAAGGCATCGCCGGCGCGCAGCCGAAGCACCTGAACCAGGTGCTGAGAGGCATGGTTCGGCAAGGTGAGGGTCTGCCCGCTCACGAGCCCAAGATCGACAAAGATGCGCGGCTGCTCCACGCAGGACTATCCGCGGCCGCTGCGGCCAAGCACGGCCAGGGTCTCCATCGCGATCTCGCGGACCGCCGCCGTTTCGTCGTCCAGCAGTCGACGCACCGCCGGGATGGCGCGCGGGTCGCCACAGATTCCGAGAAAATGGCACGCATCGGCGCGTGTCTGGGAGGATCCCGAGAGTGTAAGCTGCTCGATTTCCGGCACCGCACCGGCCAGGATCGGGCTTCCGGCAAGCTCCTCGACCACCGCGCTGATCCCGATGCGCACCCCAAGATCGGTGTCGGAATCGGCCAGGAGACCGAGCAGGTCGGCGAAGGTCGACGGGCGCTTCCGAATCAGCTCCACTGCCTCGGACAGCCTGTGGTTTTCCAGCAGATAGGCACAATAAGTCCCCCATCCGCTCCCCGCGGCCGCTAATTCCGCCCAGTCGGCGAGCTCTTCGAAGGCGACAACGCCGTGGAGCTCGAACTCTCCGATGCGGCACCAGGGCACTGAGCGCACATTGTGCGCGGCGGCAAGATCGGGCTCGGCTGCGACGTTGATGATGTCCAAGCGCCCGAGGCGACCCTCCTTGACCAGGCGCACTAGGCCCGCGACCGCTGCCGGGCAATGCGGGCAGCCGTCTGCGATGAAGAGCAATGCGCGGGGGGCTTGAGGCATTATTCTCGGGGCGAGCAGAAACGCGGTTGACTCCATAACTTAAGGCGTTTGGAGGTTACTGCCAACTTCCGGCGCGATACCCCTGTCGGCGCTATCAGAATTGTCTAATAAACCAATCTTATGAAGCCGCAGGGTAAAACTGTTTTGACACATTCACTTGCGGATACCTATCGTTCACCGCTCGTGCAATCGGCCCTCAGATGCGTGCGGCGCGGATCCGCCGGCTGAGACCATCTTCGCATCCCAACCCCCGATAAGGGCAACTCCGCCGGGCGCAAGGTTAAGGACGGCAGAGCAGAGAGTTTCGGCGGACCTCGCGTCCTCTGGAAGCCACAGGTCGCCGCAGCCGCTTCGTGTCGGCGGCAATCACTGCAGTGAAATGGTAGGAGATACAGCACCATGCCAACCTTCGTGCGTACTGATAAGTGCGACGGCTGTAAAGGCCAAGACAAGACCGCCTGCATGTACATCTGCCCGCACGACCTCATGAAGCTCGACCAGGACGGCTCCGAGACGGGTCGCGCCATGAAGGCCTACAACCAGGAGCCGGAGCAGTGCTGGGAGTGCTACTCCTGCGTCAAGATCTGCCCGCAGCAGGCCATCGAGTCGCGTTCGTACGCTGACATCGTGCCGCTGGGTGCATCCGTGCAGCCGCTGCGCGGTTCCGACTCCATCGTGTGGACCATCAAGTTCCGCAACGGCACCATGAAGCGTTTCAAGTTCCCCATCCGCACCACCCCGGAGGGCTCCATCGATCCTTACGGCGGCAAGCCCGCGGCCGATATCTCCAGGATCTCGGAACCCGGCTTCTTCGTGCAGGTCGACGGCTACCGCGCCGGCGATCCCAGCGAGCTGATCAACAAGTAAGCCGCCGCAGCCGACTCCCGGAGATCAGCACAGGTCAGAGGTAAACAAAATGGCTGGAGAATTCGGAAACCCGGAAGTCGTCCAGGAAGAGGTCGACATCCTCATCATCGGCGGCGGCATGGCCGCCTGCGGTGCCGCGTACGAGATCGGTCCCTGGCTGGACGCGGCCGGCGGCAATATCAAGGTCAAGCTCGTCGACAAGGCCGCCGTGGACCGCTCCGGCGCCGTGGCGCAGGGCCTGTCCGCCATCAACACCTACATCGGCACCGAGCAGGATCCTGCGGATTACGCCCGCATGGTCTCCAACGACCTGATGGGCATCACCCGTGACGACCTGACCTACGACCTCGGTCGTCATGTCGACGAGTCGGTCCATCTGTTCGAGGAGTGGGGCCTGCCGATCTGGAAGCTCGACGAGAATGGCGAGCGTCACGACGGCTCCAAGGGCATGCCCCCGCTGAAGGACGGCGGCAAGCCGGTGCGTTCCGGTAAGTGGCAGATCATGATCAACGGCGAGTCCTACAAGTGGATCGTCGCCGAGGCCGCCAAGAAGGCCCTGGGTACCGACCGCATCCAGGAGCACGTCTTCATCGTCAAGCTGGTGAACGACAAGAACGACCCCAACCGTGTCGCCGGCGCGGTCGGCTTCTCCGTTCGCGAGCACAAGCTGTTCGTCTACAGGTTCAAGGCCTGTCTGCTGGTCGCCGGCGGCTGCGTGAACATCTTCCGTCCGCGCTCCGTGGGCGAGGGCACCGGCCGTGCCTGGTATCCGGTCTGGAACGCCGGCTCGACGTACGCCATGGCCGCCGAGGCCGGCGCCGAGCTGACCATGATGGAGAACCGCTTCGTCCCGATCCGCTTCAAGGACGGTTACGGCCCGGTCGGAGCCTGGTTCCTGCTCTTCAAGTCCAAGGCCACCAACGGCTTCGGCGAAGTGTACTTGGACCGCAACAAGGAGATGTTGAATGACTATCCGCCCTACGGCCAGGCGGCGGTGCCGGCTTCCTGCCTGCGCAACCACCTGATGCTTAGGGAGATGCGCGAGGGTCGCGGCCCGATCTGGATGGACACCGTCACCGCGCTGGCCAAACTGCGCGAGACCCTGTCCCCGCGCGAGGTCAAGCACCTCGAGGCCGAGGCCTGGGAGGACTTCCTCGACATGTGCATCGGCCAGTGCGGCATCTGGGCGGGCGAGAACATCGAGCCCGAGAAGAAGAACTCCGAGCTGATGCCCACCGAGCCGTATCTGCTCGGCTCCCACTCCGGCTGTTGCGGCATCTGGGTCTCGGGCCCGGAAGACGTGGGCGCGCCCACGGACGAGGCCGAGTCCGGCGTGCCCGAGCACCTGCCCAAGGGCTGGAACTGGGGCTATCGCTCCATGACCACCGTCAAGGGTCTGTTCACTGCCGGTGACGGGGTGGGCGCCTCCGGCCATAAATTCTCCTCCGGCTCCCACGCCGAGGGCCGCCTGTCCGCCAAGGCCATGGTCAAGTTCGTCCTGGACAACAAGGACTGGACCCCGGAGCTCGACACGGATGTGGATACCCTCACGGAGGAGATCTACCGTCCGGTGCGCAACTTCCTGGAGCACAAGGACTACACCACGGCCATCGACGTGAACCCCAACTACATTACGCCCAAGATGTTTCAGATGCGCCTGCAGAAAATCATGGATGAATACGTGGCCGGAGTGGCGACCTACTACACCACCAATGCCAACATGCTGGAGCTGGCGGAGCGGAAGCTGGAGATGCTGAAGGAAGACTCCCTGAAAATGCGCGCCAAGGACCTGCACGAGCTGTTGCGCGCGTGGGAGAACTACCACCGCATCCTCACGGCAGAGGCCCACATGAAGCACATCCAGTTCCGCGAGGAGTCCCGCTACCCGGGCTACTACTACCGGATGGACAAGAACGTCGTGGATGAAGAGAACTGGAAGTGCTTCGTCAACTCCGTCTACGACAGGAATACCAACCAGTGGATCTGCTTCAAGCGGGCTCACCAGGATCTGGTGGACAAGTCCAAGCTCTTCAAGTGATTGCGGGCGCGGCCTCCTAGGCCGCGCATCCGCGCTCCGTGAGGCGCCTGGATTTTTTCCTCCGAGAAGACTCAGTCGGCAATTGAACGCGAATTTCCGCTTCATTTGCGTCCATTTGCGGATTAGCGCCGAGACGACCCCACATCGGCCGGGAGTGCCATGCGAGGGGCATTAGCATCATGAGCGTCGCGAAATTCGATATTCCCTTCAAGAGCCCAAATTTGCCGCAGGTGTTGACGGGCGACGCCCGGTTCAAGTTCAGATGCTACAAAGGCATCTCCTGCTTCAACGCCTGCTGCAAGCAGGCCGATGTCACCCTCACCCCCTATGATGTCCTGCGTCTGAAAAAGCGCTTCGGAACGGCCTCGGAGGAATTCCTCAAGCAATACACGGTTCCCTTCCAGATGGATGCCGACGGCGTTCCGGGGCTCAAGATGCGCACCGACAACGACGGCACATGCGTGATGCTGGATGGAGAGACCGGCTGCAGCGTCTACGAGGACCGCCCCGCCGTCTGCCGCTATTACCCGGTGGCCCTGCTGAATATGCGCAAAAAGGACGCGTCCCAGGCCGAGGAGAACTACTCCATGGTCGTGGAGGGTCACTGCAAGGGGCATCTCGAGGACCGCGAGACCAGTATCGATGACTATCGAGCCGAGCAGGGGGTGAAGGAGTACGACGATCGCAACCGCGACTGGTACCGGCTGATTCTCAAGAAGAAGTCCGCCGGACCCGGTGTTGGGCGCCCGTCCGAGATGAGCCTGCAGATGTTCTTCATGGCGTCCTACAATCTGGACATGTTCCGCCGGTTCGTCCTGAGCGAGAACTTCCGGCGCACCTACAAGCTCAACGACACCTTTTACGAGGCGGTGGCGAAGGACGACCTGATCCTGATGGATTTCGCCTTTCAGTTCCTGCGGCAGGTTCTGTTCGCCGAGAAGACCATCGAGGAGGCGGAGGACGCTTGGGAGCAGCGGGTCAAGGAGCGCAAGGAGGTGTGGGAGCTGCGAACCCAAGCGGAGCTGGCGAACAAGAACAAGGCGGAGGAAGACAAGTACCGCATCGATGCGGAGTGCAGCGACGAATCCTGCGGCGACAAGCTGGGGTGAGATAGGCTGGACCTCTACTGAAGCCGGGGCTGCTGCCTTAGAGTCAGCCTCGTTGCGTAGTCCGCGCGAGGTCCAGGCGATGGCTCGGCGTCGCTTCTGCGGACTTTCGCTCGAGATCCAACCCCGCAGACCAGTGACTGGCAATTGATCGGCCAGCCTGCCCGTCTATCCGGTAGGGAACGGTTTCCATGGTCGATGGCGCTAAGACAAGCCGCCAACCCCAGAAGGCCACCGAGCTGGGCGCGCTGAACGCGGCCATGTTCGATCGCCAGATCGCACCGCGGGCCGCCGCGGACTATATCCTGCGAACCTTGTCGGCGCGATGAGCGGCGTTTGCCAGACGATTCGCTTCGATGAGGATCGGTGGCCGCACGTTGCCCCTGGTGGCGACCTGATACAAGATGTCTGCGGACGCGGCCCGGACAACCCGGTCATTCCTGTCCCCTGCGGACTTCGCATCTTGGGCGGACGCTGTCATTGCGCAGCGGGTGCCACGACCAGGGGTTGAGGCCCACGCGGTAGTCGGCGCTCTTACTCAGCCGCGCTGTCTGTCACCCGATTCACGAGACCGGACGGGGTCTCAGGTCGCGATCCCGCACCAATTACCGGGGGCGTCACCGATTGCCCTCGTCAGCGAAACGACTCATCCGATACGCACCTGGAGACGGCCATGGTCGACCAGTCCCCTAGGCGGGAGATCAAAGTAAAGATCACGAAACCCGAGCCGAAAGGCGAGCCGAAACCCGAGTACATTTACCACTGGGATCGGATCATCACCGCGGTGGTGGCGCTCGTACTGGTGCTCGGTCTGATTGGCTATGGCCTCCATGCCTGGTTGCAGCCGTCGACCCCGCTGGCCGGTCCCGAGCTTGGAGACGCGCGGGAACTGGCTCCCAGGGGCGCCGGCCCCGCGCCACAACCCGGGGATGAGCCCCAAGAAGCCGCGCATCCGTCCTCCCTGCCAGCGCAGGAAGCCCCCGTCACAGAGGGAGTAGACCTCGCTTCCGATGAGCCCGCGAAGCCGGCTGAGACGCCTGTCATGGTATCCGAGGCCGTACGGCCGCCGGTCCAACCGGCACCGATCGACGAAAATGTTCCGCTGCAGGTGATTGCGGAGAACGAGGGCGTCGATCCGGCCCCAGCTGGGAACGCCGAGGACCTGTCCGTGCGAATAATCGAGGCGACAGAGTCTCAGCCGCCTCCGAGCGATGAGATCTCGCAGCCGGCGTTGTCCTCCCTGGTGGACGACACCCGCGCCGCAGCCGCGCAGCCGCTTCCCCCGGAATCGGATGCGGAGCCGCGGCCGCAGCCGATCGCCGAGCAAGCGCTCCCGCGTGAGGCCCGCCCCGAACCGCCTTCCCCGGACGCAGCGATGGCTCCGGACGAGGTGCGACCGGAACCTGCCCCCGAAAACGCGGAGGACCGAACCGTCGAGGCGGCCGAAATCACCGACGAAGAGGACGGCCAAGGCCGTTTTCGCGCAGCCAGAACCGCAATCTCCTCCTCGGCGGTCAAGCGGTTCGTGCTGGCCCGATCGGTCGAGGGCAACGAGCCGAGGGGCAGCCTCGATGACATCGCGCCGGACGCCAAGGGCGTGGTTGAGGTCTCCTCGTTCAGCGAGGTTATGGGCCTTGAGGGAAAGATCCTCGAATACCGCTGGCTGCATGAGGGCGAGCAGGTGTTGCGCATCCGCGTGCCGGTCGGCGCCGAGCGCTGGCGCAGCCACGCCAGCAAGCGGATCTACCCGCGCATGAAAGGCGACTGGCGGGTGGAGCTGCGCGACGCGAAGGGAAACCTTCTGGCAAGCGCCGAGTTCGTGTACCGGCCCTGAGCCAGGGTCGGGGCATTACGCCGGGGTCTTGCCGCACGCGATGGCGGCGAACGGTTCGCTCAGTTCGGCTCAGGCGGTCAGTCGTCGGTAGATCTCCGAGACCTTGTAGGGTAGCTGCTCCACCTCGCCCACGATCGTGTAATTGACAGCCCCGTACATGTGGGGCAGATAGTCCTGCCCCTGCTTGCCGATGGTGATGCAGAAGGGGTGGATGCCGCTGCGCTTGGCCTCGACACCGCTCAGGTTCCCCGTCAAGTGGCGGATGGCGACCCCCATGCGGGTAAAGTCCTTGGCCTTGATGCCGTCGCCGTAGGCATCCTCGAAAACCTTGATGCGATAGGTCTCGCAGCGCTTGCGGGTCATGCCCGAGAAGCCGTAGACGGCATGGCGGTCGCCAAGGTTTCCAGTGCCTCGCACAGGAGCAGCAGCGACTCGCGCTCGGCCTTGTTGATCCAGCCCCGGGTGGACCCGCTCATGTCCACCTCGTCCCCGTAGGCCTCCTTCTTGAGCCTTTCGTACTCGCCCGACGCATTTTCCCGTGCGGCGCGGTAGAACCGGCGCCGGGGGGCGGGGATTGGCCGTTCCGCGCCGCTACCAGGAGGCGGCCGCTTCGGCGATCCCCTTCAGCATCTCCGCCACCTCGGTCATGACCTCGCTGTCGGCCGTCTCTTCCGCGGGCACCGTTCGATGGGCGATAAAGGTCTTGTCCGGATCACTCGGCAGGGTATAGATCGCGAGTATGAAGGGGCAGTTGACGATGCGCCTGGGGTCTTCCGCGGTCATCTTGCGCGAGAGAACCGCGCTGCAGAACTCGATGGACTCGGCGCGGCCGTAGATTTGCTCGTCCATCCCCAAGTCCTTGCCGGTGCGCTCGAGCATCTCGCCCATGTGCATGATGTTGTTGATGTACATGCCGCGCTCCAGGATCGCGGTCTTGGCCCCCTCCATCACGGTCTCGAAGCCGCTCTCGCTCTCGTAGACGGCGTAGGCGCCCGCGGCGAAGGTCGTGGCCGGCAACACGGTGAGGGCGGCGAGGACGAGCAGGAAACGCATAGCGGAGGTCATGGTCTTGCTCCCGGGCGAGTGGTTGCGAGCCCGGATCATAGCATGCCGCCCGCGCAGCGCGGTCGTGCGGCCGTAACATGCCGCAGGCACAATAGGGTAACAATTCGGCAACCTGGCAGACACATGACGCAGTACATCGGAATTCTCACTTCGGGGGGCGACAGCCCGGGTCTCAATGCCGCCATCCGCGGCGTGGGCAAGTCGGCCATCGGCAAGCACGGCATGGAGGTCATCGGTTTCCGGGACGGCTTTCGCGGGCTCGCCGAGAACCGCTCCGTGCGGCTCGACAGCACCTCGCTCTCGGGCATCCTGACGGTCGGCGGCACCATCCTAGGCACCAGCCGGGAGAAGCCGCACCGCATGCTGGTGGGTGGCAAGGAGCAGGACATGACCGACGCCATCGTCGAGAACTACCAGGCCAACCATCTGGACGCGCTGGTGTGTCTCGGCGGCGGCGGCACGCAAAAGAACGCCCTGCGACTCAAGGAGAAGGGCCTGAACGTCATCACCCTCCCCAAGACCATCGACAACGATGTTTTCGGCACCGACGTCACCTTCGGCTTCGACACCGCCCTCGGCATCGCTACCGAGGCCATCGACCGGCTGCACAGCACCGCCCACAGCCATCACCGCATCATCGTGGTGGAGATCATGGGCCACCGGGTGGGCTGGCTCGCGCTCGGCGCGGGCATCGCTGGCGGTGCCGACGTGATCCTGATCCCGGAGATCCCGTACGACGTGGAGCAGGTGGCCCAGGCGATCCGCCACCGCGTGCGTTCCGGGCGCAATTTCAGCATCGTCGCCGTGGCCGAGGGCGCGATGTCGGTCGAGGAGGCGGCGGTCCTGCATGACGCCGAGGAGCGCAAGGTGCAGGCGGACGACAAGGAAGAGAAGAAGCGCGCCAAGGCCCAGATCAAGGAGATCGAGGCAAACCGGGGCAACCACACGCTGAGTCTGGCACGCCAGCTCGAGGCGCTGACCGGGCTCGAATCGCGGGTCACCATCCTCGGTCACCTGCAGCGTGGCGGCACGCCCTCCGCAGCGGATCGGCTGCTGGCGACACGCCTGGGAAGCGCTTGCGCGGATTTCATTCGTCAGGATATCTTCGGCGTCATGGTCGCGGCCCGCGGCGAGGGGGCGGAGGCGGTTGCCCTGGAGCGGGTGGCCGGGCAGCGCAAGCCCATTCCCATGGACCATCCCTGGATCGAGACTGCCCGCAGCGTGGGGACCAACCTTGGCGATTGAGCACGCAAAACCGGTTGCGAACGGGGGACGCTGATTTCGGGTCATCCTGACCAGGATCGGTAAGCTACCCAAGAGGCGCTGAATTGACCCCCGGTTTCCTAACCTGGCGCGGCACTTCAGTAATTTGCTGACCGGGGAATATAAGCGATCTATAATCAACGGTGGGATATGAGTCCCGTCTTTGAGACTTTTAGATTGAGGAGGAAAGTCATGAAGAAGACTTGGCTTGCTGCCGTGGGTGTCGTGCTCGCCGGTGCCACCGCTCTGGCAACCATGCCCGCCCAGGCATTTTGGGGCAACTGGGGTAGCGGCGGTCCCTGGTACGGTGGCCCCTGGTACGGTGGCCCCTGGTATGGCGGTTATCCTTACTATGGCGGCTGGGGTGGCTATCCCTACTATGGTGGTTGGGGCGGTTATCCCTACCACGGCGGTTGGGGCGGTCCATGGGGCGGTTACGGTTACGGCTATCCGGTCTATGGTGCCTATCCTTATGCAGTCGCTCCCGCGGCTGTCGCTCCCGCGGCCTCTGGCGCGGACAAGTAAGGCGACCGCGAAAGGCGGCGGGGCGCCGCGTCCCGCCGTCTTGATGCAAAGGGCCGGCTCTCCGGCCCTTTGCCGTTCAGGCGGGTAAGGGCGGATGTAACGGCCGACGAGGCCGAGGGAGCGGTCCTGGCAATCGCGGCGGCGTCATGTCACTTTCACTTGGCCCGATATTTGATCATCGGCGGGAGGACAAATGCCGCACGAACCGCCCCATGAATTGAGCCAATCCCACAACGCGGCCGCGATCTTTCTTGCTCAGGCGCGACGAGCCGACCTGCGCGACACGCCTCGATGCATGATCCCCGCGGAGGGCGGCCAATGGAAAGCCGTGACCTGGGGCGAGATGGCTCGCCGCATCGAGTGCATTGCCGCGTTCCTGATCGGCAGGGGCGTGAACAAGGACCTGAAGGCCGCGGTTCTTGCGGCCACCCGGCTCGAGTGGGGCTTGGCCGGTCTTGGCCTGCTCGCCGCCCGTGGCGTGTTGGTACCCGTCTACCCGAGCCTGGCCGGGGATCCCCTGACCCACATCCTCTCCCACTCGGATACGCGGGTTCTGTTCCTCGAGAATGCAGAGCAGCTCGACCGGGTGTTGCGGGTGTGGGCCAGGCTTGCGATCGAGACGCTGGTCGTGTTCGATCCGGTGGACCCACGGGCGCGGGCCCTGGCCGCGGGGCTGAACCCTGATCGGCTCGCCGCCCAAACCTTTTCGTTGGAGCAGGCGGAGCGCATCGGCGCGGATGTTCTGCGGCGAGAGCCGGGACTCGTGGATGAGCGTGTGGCATCCCTTCGGCTCGATGACGTCGGCTTTCTGGTCTACACGTCAGGGACCACCGGAATGCCCAAGGGCGTGCTGCTGACCCATCGCAATGTTGGCGTCAACGGTGAAGACTGGGTCACGGTCAATGGCCCCCTCCTGCACGAGGGGGACCTCGACGTCCTGTGGCTGCCCATGTCCCACATCTTCGGCTGGGGCCAGTTTTGCCTGGGCAACCAGCTCGGCTTCCTGACTTACTTCAGCGGGCCGGCCAAGGCCCTGGAGCACTTGGCCGCTTTGTCTCCCAACGTCTTCATGAGCGTACCGGCCTACTGGGAGAAGCTTGCGCAGGCGGCGCGGGCCGTACCCGGCGACGAGGAGGCGCGCCACGCCGAGCTGCGCCGGCTGACCGGCGGCCGGCTGTCCTTCTGTCTCTCCGGCGGCGCCGGTCTGGGCCGCGATGTCAAAGAGTTCTTCAAGGCCGCCGGCATCATGATCATCGAGGGTTACGGCCTGACCGAGTGTTCCCCGACACTGACCATGAACCGGGTCGACGACTACGACTTCGACTCGGTGGGCAAGCCCTTTCCGCGGGTCCGGATCAGGCTCGCGCCGGACGGCGAGATCCTGGCGAAAGGGGAGAATGTGTTCGCCGGCTACTACAAGGACGAGGCTGCCACGGCCGCCATGTTCGATGCGGAGGGATGGCTCAAGACCGGCGACCTCGGCTGTTTCAACGAGCGGGGCTTCCTCCGGATCATCGGGCGCAAGAAGGAGATCCTGGTGACCTCCGGGGGCAAGAACATCCCGCCCCAGAACATCGAGCTCAGATTTCGCAACGATTCGCTGATCAGCCAGGTGGTCGTCTACGGCGACGGGAAGAGGTACCTCACGGCCCTGGTCGATATCAACGAGCAGACCGCCCGTGCCTTCCTGGCAGAGGCGGGGGAGCCGGATCCCGGGTCGATCCGGGACCACCCACTGATTCGCCGCCTGGTGGGCGAGCGCATCGCGGAGGTCAACCGAGGCCTGGCGTCATTCGAGACCATCAAGGACTTCGTCATCGCCGGCGAGCCGCTGACCGTCGAGTCGGGGATGCTGACCCCTTCGCTGAAGATCAGGCGTGCCAAGATCTACGAGAGCTATCGGGCGGCCTTGGAGTCTCTCTACCGCTCACGAAGCGGATAGCCCGCGGCTCGGGTCAGTACGGCACCGCGGCTGGATAATCCCGGAAGGGGGCGACGGGGTCGAAGGGCGGCGGCGAGAGCAGCGGGTCGCCCTCGGGCCAGGCGGGTTGGGGTAGCTCGCCCGTCTCGTACGCCTTGAGCTCCGCTCGCATCAGCTCCTGCTCGGCGGAAGGCGCCATCCACGCCGCCATTGCGAGGATCTGCCTCTGGTCGTGGACGGCCTTATCGAAGGTCCCTGAGGCCGCCTGCGCCAAGGCCAGTGCCCGCCGGTGAGGAGGGATGGGTTGAAGGAGGCTCAGCTCCGAGGCGATCTCCAGGGCTTGCTCGGGTGCGCGGAGTGAGGGGGCGGCGGCCGCCGCGAGCAGGCGGGTCAGCGCGTAGCGCAGCATCGGGTCTTGTGGGTACTGCGCGCGTAAGTCCCGAAGACGCTTGAGGACGGCGGATTCCGAATCCCCCGCTCGCAGCCGCGCGATCAGCTCCAGCAGCCGGGCCGGGGCGATCTCCCGATCCGCCGCCTGCGCCTTGGCGTAGCCCGCCGCCGCTTCGGCATAACGGCCGGCGACGAAGTCCAGATTCGCGAGATAGAACAGGGCGCCGGCATGGCCCGGATCCACCACGAGGGCTCGCTGGTAATAGTCCGCGGCACTTTCCTGCGCGCCCCGTTGCTGCAACAGGACACCCTGAAGGAAATTCGCCAACAGGTCGTCCGGCTCTGCCGTGAGGGCGGTCTCCAGCTGCTCGCCCGCGGCGTCACCGCGACCCGAGAGATAAAGCGCCCGCGCATAGCTCACCCGGGCCGGGACATTGTCCGGGTCGATGGCGAGCCCCTCGGCGAAGTGCTCGGCGGCAGCGGCGTAGTCGCCTTCCCGGATGGCGTGTATGCCCTTGTGGAAGGCGGGTAAGGAGCGTTTTGACGCGCCTTGGAGCTGCTCCAGCAAGGGGTCCTTCGCCTCGGGGGTCTTCGCCACGAACAGGGCGAGGTGCTCCCGCGCCAGGTCGTTCTTGCCCAGCGCGCGATAGGCCTGCCCCAGGGGATAGTGGACCTCGGTGGCGCCGGGGTTGGTTGCGAGGGCCTTCTCCAGGTGGGCGACCGCGTCCTCGTGCCGGCGCTCCAGGTTCGCGATCTGGCCCAGGTAGTAGTTGGCCGCGGCGGTGAGGCCCGGGGTGTCGGCGATCCTCTCCAGGGCGGCAGCGGCCTCCGATAGCTCGCTGCGGTCCAGGTGCACCTTGCCGAGCCGGAGATACAGGGTCGGATAGTCGGCGTTCAGTGCCTGGGCGGCCCTGAGATAATCCAGGGCCTGATCGGCGTTGCCTGCCATCATCGCCAGGTAGCCCGCATAGTAGGGCCAGCGGAACTCCTGGGGCTCAAGGGCCTGGGCGCTGCGGAAACAGGCGTCCGCCTGGGCCTCCACCTCGACCAGCAGGAACAGGGCCCCCAGCCGGCCGTAGGCTGCGGCGAGGGAGGCGGCGTCCGGTTCCGGCTCGGCCAGCAGCCCTGCGACCTCCGCACGTGCCTCGGAAATGGCCTGCTGCATCAGGCGCTCCGCGCCGCTGATGTCGACCTCCTGAACCGGGACCAAGATCCCCTGCCAGCGCTTTGGCGGCGCCGAGAGCACATCCGCCGGCGCCTGGATCCATGCCACCGCAAGAGTGGCGAACAGCGTGGCGCGAAACCAAGCCTGGACAGTCATGGCATCACCCTACTCCGCGCGCCCGGCGTCCTGCTCGACGACCAAATTGGTGTCCACCGTGATGGGGACCAGCTCCTGCTCGCTGCCGTCGGGCCAGACGATGCGCAGGCGGTCGATCTCGCCGGCGGTTCCCAGGCCGAAGGTCACCGGAAGCTCGACCTGCGACAGATAGCCCCGGGTGGGCATCACCTCCCGGTAGCGGGTCACGCCCCCGGCCGTGAGCTCCAGGCGGGCGCCGATGGCGTCGGTGTTGGGCGGCATGCCCTGGAGCACGACCCGCAGCCAGTGATGGCCCGTCTGCTGGTCGTTGCGCAGCAGCGCCGGCCGGCGTCCGTTCTGGGTGATGAGCACGTCGAGATCGCCGTCGCCGTCGATGTCCGCGTAGGCGATGCCGCGACCCACCAGGGGCTCCGCCATGTCGCCCGCGTCCGTCACCGGCAGGTAGCGCCCACGGCAGGCCTCGCCGCAGTTCCAGAACAGCGACGGCGGCTGGGCGTAGGTCTGGCTCTGCTGCACCTTCTGGATCTCATGCTCCAGGTGGCCGTTGGCCAGAAGCAGGTCGAGCCGCCCGTCCAGGTCATAGTCCAGGAATACCACGCCGAAGGTGAGTGGGATGCGGGACGCGGGTCCGAGGCCCTCCAGCACCGCCTCGTCGACGAAGGGCGCGCGCCCATCGGTGGTGACGAACAGCGACGCCATCTCGTTGGCGAAGTTGCCGACCGCGATGCCGACCTCCTGGTCGTCCCGGAAACGGGCGGCGTCGACGCCCATGGCGGAGGTGGCCTTGCCGTTGCGGTCGTAGGCGATGCCCTCGAAGACGGCGACCTCCTCGAAGCTGCCGTCCCCCTGGTTGCGGAACAGGAAGTTGCGCACCGTGTCGTTGACGATGACGAGGTCCAGCCAGCCGTCGCGGTCATAGTCGAAGGGCACTACCCCCAGGCCCTTGCCGACCGGGTGGCCGGAGACCGGATCCGATACCTGGATGCCGGCGGACGCGGAGACGTCGGTGAAGCGGCCGTCGCCCTCGTTGCGATAGAGATAGCTGTCGGTGCCGACGAAGTTGACGGGCGCGCCGTAGGCGCGGCCGAGCCCGGTGAGGCGGAAGTCGATTTCCAGGTCGATGTCGCGGGACCACTTGACGTAGTTGACCACGAACAGATCCAGGTCCCCGTCCCTGTCGTAGTCGAGAAAGGCCGCGCTGGCGCTCCAGGTGTCCCGTCCCGCGGCCACGCCCGCCTCGTCGGTGACGTCGCGGAAGCGCCCCTCCTCGTTGCGGAACAGGTGGTTGGCGTTGAGACTGGTCAGGAAGAGATCGCGCCAGCCGTCGCCGTCGTAGTCGCCGACCGCGACGCCCATGCCGTAGGTCGTGAGCGCAAGGCCGGCTTCCTCGGTGACGTCCGCGAAGCTCCCCTTGCCGTCGTTGCGATACAGGGCCTGCGTCGGCTGTCCTGCCCCCTGCTCGTGCCCCTCCCAGAGACGGGAATTGACGAGGAACAGGTCCTGATCCCCGTCCCGGTCGTAGTCGAAGAAGGCCGCGCCGCTGCCGATGGTCTCCGGCATCAGGCGTTCGCCATAGGCGCCGTTGATGTGGACGAAGCCGATGCCCGTGGTCTGGGTAACGTCGGTGAAGCGCACCGCGGGTGGGTTGGCGCTGGCCGCCGGCTCGGCGCGCTTGGGTGTTGGAAGCTCGGCCTCCTCAACCGGCGCCGGCGCTTGGGGCGAGCGGGTTGCGAAATAGATGCCGGCTGCAACCAGCGCCGTCAGCGCGATGGTGAGTGCGGAGAGGATGAAGGCGCGGCGGATCCTCGCCTCGCCACGGGTAAGCTCGCGTGTCTCGCGCGTGTTCATCTGGTTGCGACCCTTCCGTGCTCTCCCTGATGGCCGATGCCCGCCACGGCTTGCTGCCGCTGCAGATCATAGATGGCTACCGCCTCCGCCGCGTGGTCCGCTGCCGGATTCCGGCTGCGGTGAAGGGTGACTGCCCGCTCGACGGCGTTGTCGTCGCTCCGGTACCGCTCATGCGCGTCCCGATGCCGCGCCGCCCGCTCCGGCTCGCCGAGCTCGCTCAGTACCAGACTCAGGTTGTGGTGCACCGCATCGTTCTCGGGGTCGATCGTCAAGGCCTGCTCGAGCCGCTGCCGCGCCCGGTCGAGGAAGGCGAGGCGGGCATCCCTGCGTCGGTCGCCGCGCTCCTGGCGTGCCCGCTCGTAGAGGGTGCGGCCCAGCTCGTTGAGCATCCGATAGTCCCGCCCGAAGTCGAAGCCGCGCTCCCGGGCCGAATTGAAGCGGGTCTCGGCCAGGGCCTCCAGGTTGTCGATGGCGGCGTCCAGGTTGCCCAAATCCCTGTCTACCAGGGCGGAGTACCACGCAAGGACCCAGGGCGGTGCGGGCGGATCGGCCTCGGCGGCGCGCTGCAGGGCGGCGGCGGCCGCGTCCAATTGCCCTTCGCGGTAGAGTACGCGTGCGAGATTGAGGGGCCCATCCGCCCGGCCCAGGGCCTCCACCCGGGCGAAGGCCTCCAGGGCCTGACGGGACTCCCCCTTCTTGCCCTCGCGCAGGAGTCCGATGCCGTAGTCGTTCCAGCGCTCCCATGCGGGGGTCGGGGACTTCTGTGCCCTGTCCGCCTCGGCCCCGATGAGCGGCAGGCTCAGACGGTCCGAGGCGAGGATGGTAATGGGCAGATCATTGCGCTCGAATCTCGCCCCCATGACATGCCGGTAGAAACGCGTGTCGAACTTGCGGTAGTTGAGCTGCGCCTCTATCGCGATCGGCCCGTCGGTGTCTGCTGGGACGCTGAAGGCGTAGTGGACGACGGCCGCGGCTCCCGGCGGGATCTGGTGGTTGTACAGGGCGACGAAGATGTCCTGCGCGTTGCGTCGGTCGATCCGGTTGCCGTCACGGTCGAGCAGATAGGCGTTGACGAAATAGGCCCAGGGGTCCACGTCTCCCTCGTCGTTCAGTGCGCCCGAGCGGCCGATGACCCGGTCGCCCGCCGTCAGCCTGAGATCGAGCCACAGCTCGTTGGAGTCCGCAGTGCCCTGGGTCAACTCGTGTCCCACGCCGGTGGTGCGCACCACCACCTCCAGCAGATAGCGGCCGCCCGGCTGCAGCATCGGCAGCTGCGGCCGCAACGGGGCGTGCAGGCGCCCTTCGATGTCACCGTCCTCCTTGAGCCCGAAGATGTCGATCCGGGTCGCGGTGCGCAGGGTGGCGATCCGGGCAGCATTGTCCGCTTCTGGCAGTCCCAGCATGTGGGGCACGGCGGTGTTGGCGGCCGCGAACAGGTGATCGTGAATCTCCCGCCCGCCATCGTTGCCGAAATCCCGCGCGGCCGGATCATCCGACGGCAACCCCGGCATGTGGCATTCGGCGCAAGCAATCTTGGCCCGCGGCGGGTAGTAGAAGCTGTCCACGCGGTGGCCTGACACCCCGCTCATGAGGAAGCTGTCGTAGTGATTCTGGCCGCGCAGCCAGCGGTAGTGATTGAGCTCTGTCGGCAAGTGCACCTTGTGGCAGGCGGAGCAGAGCTCGGCGCTCTTGTGCACGGGCTGCAACAAGGTCCTCTTGTGAAAGGCGGGCTTCGCCTTGATTAGCTGACGGTTGAGCGCCTTCAGGAAGGGGTTGTCGCTGAAGGCGAAGGGATAGCGTGGCGGGTCCACCAGGGTGTAGTCCCCGTTGCCACGGGGGCTGTTGACGGCGGTGATGGCGTGGCAACCCAGGCAGGTGATGCCGGCCTGGGAGCCGGGGTCCGCGTCGGGGTCGTAGTCCGGGTTGTCGAAGCGGCCGGAGAACAGGGGCACCAGGTCGTGGCAGGCGGCGCACAGGCGGGCGGCACGCGCGTCTCCGTCCCGCGCCTGGAGAACCTTGCGGGTATCCTCGATGCTGAAGCGGTAAGCCGGGTTGTTGAACGAGCTGAACCTGTGCATGCTGCCCGCGTGCCGGGCGGCGATGTCGGCGTGACACTCGGCGCAGCCGGCGTCGCCCATCAGGTGCTCGGCGGGTATGCGCATGCCTGCCGGCAGGCGTGTGAGCGCTGGCAGGAAGGCGCGATCCAGCGCCGGCTCGTTGCGCCCGCCCGCCAAGAGCAGCGCCAGCGCCGCCGTGGTCAGGCCGGCCGCCGCCGCGGCCCACTGCATTCCGCGGCGCCAGTTGAGGCGGGAGCCGGCCAAGCGATGCAGCACGAACAGCCAGGCGACGGCCAGTGGCGTCAGCACATGCACCCAATAGGCGCCCGCGCGCGCCTGCGGGTCGTTGATCTCGAAGAAGCCGAAGCGGGTCAGGAGCACGCCGGAGGCGAGCAGGGCGATGGCGCTGAGATAGAGCCCGACGCCGGCCCGCACCGCGTAGCGGTTGGGGCGGCGCCAGGCTCGCCTGAGATGCAGGACGCCGAACGCGAGGGCGGGGATCAGAAGCATCAGACCCAGGGCCAGGTGGCCGAGGAACATGATCAGGTAGAAGTAGTTTTGGAGGCTCTCGCCGCTGGCCGCCTCGGCGACCGTGACGCCGACCAGATAGAGCGAGTTCACGGCAAGGAGGCCGAACAGGATCAGCACGAAGTCGAGGAGCCGCCTCAAGGCGGGCGAGAGAACGGTTGGCAGTGGGCGGCGCGTGGAATCGGAGGGCATGGGCTTTCTCGATTCGAGCCAAAAGCGACCTGTCACATTAGAATTTTACTGGCTTTTAAAGCTTCTGTGGAATGACCCGCGCATGCCAGACGACATTTCCATCGCCCGTCTCGGCTTCCTGGCTCTGGCCTGGCTCGCCTACTTTGCGCTGCATTCGTTGCTCGCATCCCTGCGTCTCAAGAGATGGGTGTCCCGCGAGCGGCCCCGTTGGATGCGCGCCTACCGCCTAGGCTTCAACACCCTGGCCCTGGTGCTGCTGGTGCCGCCGCTGGCGCTGACCTACAGGGACCGCGGGCCCTGGCTGTGGGAGTGGACCGGGGTCGGCTGGTGGCTGACCAGCGGACTTGCCGCGCTGGCGATGCTGGGTTTCCTGTGGTCTCTGCGCTGGTACGACGGCTCCGAGTTTCTCGGCTTACGGCAGTGGCGTGAGGGCACGACCGCGGCCGAGGACCAGGAACGGTTCCGCCTCTCGCCCCTGCATCGTTATGTTCGTCATCCCTGGTACAGCCTTGGGCTCGTGATCGTCTGGACCCGGGACATGGATCCCGCGTTGCTGGTCACGGCGCTGACGATCACCCTGTACTTCGTCGTGGGCTCCAGGTTGGAAGAGAACAAGCTGCTCGTCTACCACGGGGAGCCCTACCGCCGCTACCGGCGGCTGGTGCCGAGCCTGATCCCCTCGCCCCGGCGATTCCTCACCCGCGAGCAGGCGCGTCGTCTAAGCGCCGAGGCTGAGCCGCGATCCGGATAAGCGCCTGAACGACAAACCCCGCCAAGAGGCGGGGTTTGGGGGCGGTGCGGTGATGTGGTCGCCGCGCGATCAGTACTTGCCCATGGGGCGGAAGGCAGGGGCGGCGCCCCAATCGCTGGACGATCCCCGCTTGTCCCAGTCGCCGGATGATCCGGGGCTGCTGCCCCAATCGCTCGGAGGGGGGGGCGGAGGAGGAGGCGCGGTTTCCTTGGTCTCCAGCTCCTCGATGCGCCGTTTCAGCGCCTCGATCTCGGCGTCCTTTACGTTGGAAGACGAGGACGACGATGCGCTCGGGGCCGCTGCAGCGGGTGCGGCTGGAGGACCAGCCTGGCCGGGGGCGCCGTAATAGCCAGGGCCACCGTAGCCACCCCAGGGACCTCCGCCGTAGGGTCCGCCGCCCCAGGGCCCGCCGCCGTATGGACCGCCACCCCAGGGACCTCCGTAGGGTCCGCCGCCCCAGGGTCCGCCGCCGCCGTAGGGGCCATCGTAGTAGTCGTCGTAGTCGTCACCGCCCCCCATCCATTTGCCCGGATTCATCATGTCGCCGAAGTTGAAGGCCTCGCTGACCGGGGCGTAGGAGAGGGTGGCGCCGATGACGCCGGCAGCGACGAGCGTGCTGAAAAGCTTGGATCTCGGGTGAAACACGGCTAAGGGTCCTCCAGGGGTAAAGCTTGTCCGGATCAGGTGTGTGGCTCGAAGCCGGTAGCTCGAAGGCGTTCGGTGTCCGGACTGCGCCTTTTCTTACCGCTTCCGTCGCTCTCGGTCAACCTGCGCGGCCGCCTTCAGGTTCCATGTCGATGCGTGTGATGTCCGTGTCCGCCGGCGTGCATGGCGCCTGCCTCGTGCAGGTGCGCGCCGTCGGGCTGTACCGCCGGGCGCGCGGTCTCACCCCGCGCCCGGCGCTCGGTTTGGGTCTGAACCTGGGAGCGCAGCCAGGCGAGCCAGGGCTCGATCCCCGTTCTGTCACGGGTGGTCGTGCGCGCGAACGGGGCATCGGTGGCCAGATGGCGCAGGTGATGCTCGGCCCGTTCCGGGTCGAATTCGGTGAGGTAAGGGAGGAGGTCCGACTTGGTGAGCAGGACCAGATCGGCCGCGCGGAACATGACCGGGTACTTCGCCGGCTTGTCGTCGCCCTCGGGCACGGACAGCAGGGTGACGTTGCGGTGCTGCCCGAGATCGAAGCTCGCCGGGCACACCAGATTGCCCACGTTCTCGATAAACAGGATGTCGACGTCGTCGAGGGAGAGCCGGTGCAAGGCGTCGTGCACCATGTGGGCGTCCAGATGACAGGCGCTGCCGGTGGCGATCTGGATCGCGGGAACCCCTTGGGCGCGGATGCGCTCCGCGTCGTTCTCGGTCTCCAGGTCGCCCTCGATGACGGCGATGGAGAGCTCGTCTTTCAGCGCGCCGATGGTCGCCTCCAGCAGGCTGGTCTTGCCTGCCCCCGGGGAAGACATGAGATTGACCGCGAGCACGCCGTGGGCGTCGAAGTGCTCCCGGTTGTGGGCCGCCTGGTGATCATTCTCGGTCAGCAGGCTCTTGAGCACGGTGACGGCGGCGCGGCCGTCCTCGGTGCGGGCGTGCTTGCCGTCTACCCGGACCAGGTGCTCGTTGCCGGGCGTGATGTTGCAGCCGCAGGTATCGCACATGGTGCGCTTCCTCGTTGGTGAAAGGAGCTTGCGTGAACTATACATCAGCGCCCGCCCCCATGTCCGTGAGTCCTGACGGGTGTGAATCCGGCGACGATTGGATGCGGCGGCTAAGCTTCTCCGGCGCGGTGGTGGGCGGCGGGCCTCAGCGTGAGTCGCCGTTTTCCGGGACCGAGAGCTCCAGGTGGGCGAGCAGCATCTCGTCGCCGCCGATGAGGTCCGTGCGAAACCCCCCGCATTGGCCGCACAGCAGCCGGTTCGGCGTCGCGGCCGACTCGGCGTGGCACTCGCGGCAGCGCACCCGCACGGGGGCGCTCTCGATGGTGAGCACCGCCGTCTCGGCCAAGGTGCCGGCCGCGGCCAGGGGGTAGGCGTTCTGCAGCAGGGGGGCCTCGACGCCGGACAGGGGGCCGATGCGCAGCACGATGCGCTCTACCCGCGTC
The DNA here is from genome assembly GCA_963698495.1 of uncultured Gammaproteobacteria bacterium. Classification (GTDB taxonomy): domain Bacteria; phylum Pseudomonadota; class Gammaproteobacteria; order Chromatiales; family Chromatiaceae; genus CAVORB01. Next base: position 131,074 of record CAVORB010000025.1, read on the forward strand.
GCGTGATGCTGCCGTGCGATGGCCTCCACTTGATCCAGCAGGGCGAGGCAGACCGATAGCTCATGCATGGGTGCGGGTCTCCTGGAACGCAGATCGTGCGTCGGGCGTCACCGGGCGTCTCGCGGCGCCGTTCCCGTCCAACGCCTGAAGGCGCGGGAGAAGGAGCTCGGATCCGAGAACCCAAGCAGGTAGGAGATTTCCAGCAGACTCATCCTGCGGTCCTGCAGGTAGGCGAGCGCGAGCTCGCGACGCGCGTCCTCCAGCAAGTCGCTGAAGCTGGTGCCTAGCTCTTTGAGTCTCCGTTGCAGGGTGCGCTCGCCCATGGCGAGGGCCGCCGCTATGCTCTGCTGTGACACCTCTCCGGTTGGCAGCTCCTCAACGATCTGGGCGCGGACGCGCGTCTCGATGCCGCTTTGCTCCAGGTGCGCCAGGTAGCGGGTCAAAACCTGGTCGTGCATCCGCGCGAGCACTGCGTTCGCCCCTGGCAGAGGCTCGTCCATGGCGTCCGACGGCAGCACGATGTTGTTGTCGCCGGCGCGGAAGTTGACGGGCGACCTGAAGTACGCGAAGTAGCGCCCCGCGCATGGAGGCGGTTCCCGCCTCAGGTTGACCTCGATCGGATCCAGGACGTTGCCGTAGTTGACGCGGCACATGTCCACCAGCATGCAGAGCGTGGCGTCGACCAGCGCCGGGATCTCTTTCTCCTGCTGTCGCTCCGCATCCAGCCGTACGCGCAGTCCCCGATCGCAATCCGAAACCGTCACGCTCGCCCGGTCGGCGACGGTGCGCGCATAGCGCGAGAGCCGTCCGAGCGCGTTGCGCAGGGTCGAGCTCGCGAGCCAGGCGTAGCCCAAGGCCCCGAGTTGGGAGGGGTGCCAGCATCGATGGGCATGCAGCCCGAAGCAGGGATCGGTAATCAGGGTCTGGACGTGCAGCCAGGCCGCGTCCACGGCCTCGTCGGATAGGCGTCCGTTCGGGTCGTTCAGCTTCTCGACTGGAACGCCGGCCTCGCGCAGGCATTGCGATGCATCGAGCCCGTGGAACTCGACGAGTCCCTTGAGAAGCCCCACGGCGGATACGAGTACGGTTTGACTCAACCTGTTGTTCCCTCTGAACGCGGCGGAAAGATCCGCTTGTCGGGCAAGGTAAAGCGATTGTCGCCGAGAGACAAGATCGGGATCTCGGCGTCGCGTAGGTTGACACCATCGAGGGCGGTTTGGACGCGAGGGCGGCTTGAAACGAACAGCGGTCAAGATCCGGGAAGAGATCGAGTTCTGGCGTCGCTTCATCGGTTGGTGGGAGGCCCGCTACGGGACACCGCCTCCGAAACGCGTGTACGACGCCCTGGCCCATGCGGAGCAGCGCGCGCGGGACCCGGCTCACTGGCGGGAAAGCCGATCCCGTTTGCACTGACCCGCCCGGCCAGGAGCGACGAAGGATAGGTTGATACAGCAACTCTCGAGGATGAGCGTCATGTCTACCCCGAAGGATGGTGAGGCCAATAGCGGCCCGGGTCCCGATCGGCTCGACGAGGCCCGCAAGCGCGTCGTTTCGCTGCTACCCCGCGACGAGAAGGGCGTGCTGCCCCTGTGTTTCACCATTGAGGAGCAGGTTCAGAACCGGCTGCGCGACCTGAACCCCGGATTGGTCCGCATCGTTCTGCGCGAGATCACGGTGCAGACCGACTACCTCGAACGCATCCGAACCGAGCAGTGGCGCCATGCCCTGAACGGCGAGCCTGTAGAGCAGATCCAGCGTTACCAGCGCGAGTTCGCTACCGGGGTGCTGGCCCTGCGCGAGATGTGGGAGCGCGAGAAGCAAGACGAGTGAATACCCGCCGCGCCGAGGCAGGCACGACAGCGCCGGTGGGGGCGCTTGCGCCGCGGACACGAGGAAGGGTCATACGAACACGGTTGGTGGCAAGGGCGGTCCAAAAACAGGGAGCGGAACTACAAGATAGACGACGAGAAGGGAATCACAGCGGGGGCGTTTCGGTATTGGGTCATGCTTTCACGCAAGCGCGTGATCGCATGATCTGTTTCTTTTTCTACCGCCACCATGATCGATATGCGAGCGGACGCGCGGCGGCCATTAGGGCCAGATACCCCGCTGCAGAGTAACGCGCGCCAGCCGCTCCACGGCCTCTACCATGGCCGCGGTGCGGATATCCGCGCACAAGCCGTGCGCGGCGCAGTCCGAGGGGAAGCCGCGCCAACGCGCCACCACGCGGTCCACGGCGTTGAACATGCGCTCGCGCAGGCGACGGGTAATCTCTTCCAGCGGCCAGGATTGGTGCTCGATGTTCTGGACCCACTCGTAGTAGCTGACGGTCACGCCACCTGAATTGGCGAGAATGTCGGGCAGCACCGGAATGCCCCTGTCGGCAAGGGCGTTGTCCGCCTCGGGCGTCACCGGCCGGTTGGCTCCCTCGACCACGAGGCGCGCGCTGACCCGGTCCACGTTGCCGCTGTGGATCTGTCCGCCCAGGGCAGCGGGCATCAGGATGTCGCATCGCATCCCCAGGAGGTCGGCGTTGGTAATGCTGCGGCTGCCCGGGAGCCCCACCACCGTGCCCTCCTGCTCCTTGTGCGCCTTGACCTGATCGAGATCGAGACCGGCGTCCTCTTCCGCCTGTATGCCGCCGCGCGAGTCGCTCACCGCCACGATGCGCGCCCCGTTCTCGCGAAACAGGCGCGCGGCGACGCTGCCCACCTCGCCATAGCCCTGAATGGCCACCCGTGCGCCGTCGAGACTCGCGAGGCCCGGCACTCCCCCGAGCGCGAGGAAACGTTCGGCGGCGTAAACGCAGCCGCGCCCGGTAGCCTCTTCGCGACCCTCGGAGCCCCCGAGCTCAAGGGGCTTGCCGGTGACGACCGGCCAGTTGTTGCGGCCCGGGTGCATGTTGTCGTAGGTGTCGAAGATCCAAGCCATGGTCTGCGCGTCCGTGTACAGGTCGGGGGCCGGGATGTCGGTGTGCGGGCCGATGTTGTCGCCCAGCTCGGAGATGTAACGCCGGGTGAGGCGGCGAAGCTCCGCGATACTGAGCTCCTTGGAGTCGCAGGTCACGCCTCCCTTGGCACCGCCGAAGGGGACGCGCACCAGGGCGCATTTCCAGGTCATCAGGGCGGCGAGTGCCGCGACCTCCTCGAGGTTGACGCCGGGATGGTAACGGATCCCGCCCTTCCCCGCCCCCAGAACCCGGTTGTGCAGCACCCGGTAACCAACGAAATTACGCACCGTGCCGTCGTCCATCTCGACCGGCAGGTTCACGGTGATGGAGCGCCGGGCCAGGCGCAGGAAATCGACCAGGCCGGGCTCGAAATGGCCGAGATGGGCGCGTGCGCGGGCAAATTGCTCGCGGATGATATGCCCCGGCTCGAGCTCGCCGCGATCGGTGGCGGGCGTCGCGGTCGCCACGGGCGGGTCGACGTCAGTCGCTGGGGGGATCGCGTCGGTCATGGCGGCGGCCTAGCGTTTGCCTCCTACCGGGTGTGGCGCGATGGGCTCCAGCTTCCAGATGTCGCGGTTGTACTCCGCGATGGTGCGGTCGGAGGAGAATCGCCCGCTGTAGGCGCTGTTGAGGATGCTCATGCGTAACCAGCGCCCCGGGTCGGCGTACGCGACGGCGGCCTGCTGTTGGGCTTGGCGGTAGCTGTCGAAATCGGCGGCGGTCATCCAGGGGTCGTGGGGGCTGCGGATGGCGTCGATGATCGGGGCGAATACCCCGCGCTCGAACTGGCTGAAGTGCCCGGATTCCAGCAGGCCCATGACCTCCAGGAAGGCCGGGTCCCCGGCGATGATGCCGTTGGGGTCATAGTGGCCGCGGGTAGCCTCTACCTCCTGCGCGGTAAGGCCGAAGAGGAAGAAGTTCTCGTCGCCGACCTGTTCACGAATCTCGATGTTGGCCCCGTCCAGGGTGCCGATGGTCACGGCGCCGTTCATCATGAACTTCATGTTGCCGGTGCCCGAGGCCTCCTTGCCGGCGGTCGATATCTGCTCTGAGAGGTCGGTGCCGGGCGCAATGACCTCCATCACCGAGACCCGGTAGTCGGGGATGAACGCGACCCGCAGCAGGCCCTTGGTCTCCCGGTCCGCGTTCACCACGTGGGCCACGTTGTTGATCAGCTTGATGATCAGCTTGGCCATGGCGTAGCCCGGGGCCGCCTTGCCGCCGATCAGGACGCAGCGCGGGGTCCAATCCTGGGTGTCGCCGCGCTTGATGCGGTTGTAAAGATGAATCACGTGCAGGATGTTCAGGAGCTGGCGCTTGTACTCGTGGATGCGCTTGACCTGGACATCGAACATGGCTTCCGGCTCGAAAGCGACGCGGCAGTCGCGCGCCACCAGCTGCGCCAGCTGCTCCTTGTTGGCCTGCTTGATGCCGCGCCAGCGTTCCTGGAAGGCCGGGTCATCCGCGAAAGCCGCGATGCCCTCGATCTGGTTGAGCTCGCGCACCCAGCCGTCGCCGATGGTCTCATTGAGCAGTTCCCGCAGCCCGGGGTTGCACATGGCCAGCCAGCGGCGCGGCGTGACCCCGTTGGTCTTGTTGTTGAACTTGCGCGGCCACAGCTCGTGAAAGTCGCGAAACAGCCCCTCGACCAGCAGCTTGGAGTGCAGCGCCGCCACGCCGTTGACCGAGAAGCTGCCGACGATGGCGAGGTAGGCCATGCGAACCTGTGGGTCGTGTCCCTCCTCGATCAGCGACATGCGTGCTTGGCGGGCCATGTCGCCCGGCCAGCGCGAGGCCACCTCGGTGAGAAAGCGGGCATTGATCTCGTAGATGATCTCCAGCAGGCGAGGCAGGAGCTGCTGGAACAGGCGCACCGGCCAGCGCTCGAGGGCCTCGGGCAGCAGGGTATGGTTGGTGTAGGCCATGGTGCCGGTGGTGATCTCCCACGCCTCGTCCCACTCCAGGTGGTGCTCGTCGATGAGCTGGCGCATGAGCTCCGCCACCGAGATCGCCGGGTGGGTGTCGTTCAGCTGGAAGCAGTTCTTCTCCGCGAACTGGCTGAAGTCGCGGCCATGCAGCCGGATCCACTCCCGCATCACGTCCTTGATGCTGGCGCTGGCGAGGAAGTACTGCTGACGCAGCCGAAGCTCCTTGCCGCACTCGTTGGCGTCGTTCGGATAGAGCACCATGGTGATGTGCTCGGCATCGTTCTTGGCGGCGACGGACTCAGGGTAATCGCCGGCGTTGAACTCCCCGAGGTCGAACTCGTCGGTGGCCGCCGCCTTCCACAACCGCAGGGTATTGATGGTGTCGTTGCGGTAGCCGGGGACCGGGGTGTCGTAGGGCACCGCAAGCACGTCGTGGGTGTTGACCCAGCGCACCGCGGCGCGCCCGCTGGCGTCCTGGTAGAACTCGGTGCGGCCGCCGAACTGGATGCGCTGGGTGTACTCGGGGCGCTCGAGCTCCCAGGGATTGCCGTCGCGCAGCCAGTGATCGGGCTCCTCGACCTGGTAGCCGTTCTCGATCATCTGGCGGAACATGCCGTACTCGTAGCGCAGCCCGTAGCCCTTCACCGGCAGCTGCAGGGTCGCGCAGGAGTCGAGGAAACAGGCCGCGAGGCGTCCGAGACCGCCGTTGCCGAGTCCGGCGTCGGGCTCGGTCGCGGAGATCTCCTCCAGCAGCAGGCCGAGATCGTAGAGCCCCTGCTCCACCGCATTGCCGATCCCCAGGTTCAGCATGGCGTTGCACAGAGCGCGACCCATGAGGAACTCCAGGGACAGGTAGTAGGTGCGCTTGCAGTCTACCTGGTCGTGGGCGTGGCGGGTGTTCTTCCAGCGTTCCATGAGGCGGTCTCTCATCACTACGGCCAGCGCCCGGTACGGGTAGTAGGCGGAACGGCAGTCGCGGTCCCGGCCGAAGGTGTTGGAGTAGTAGTGCTTGAAGTCCGCTGCCAGGCCTGCTGCATCCATGGGCAGGGGGGGCTGGTCGAAGAGTCGCTCGTTGGGATGACTTTTGCGCAGGTCGGTGAAAGGAGACATGGTGAACCGCCGATTTGGTTGGAGATACTACGTGTGCACGCAATCTTCGCGCCAGATTGTGTCGAGCGTATTGCCCGCCCGGCCGAGGAGCGCTAGGGATTTAACCAGATATCCGGTGGAGAGTGTAAGCGCCCGCGTGCCGCGAGGCGGAAATCCGGCCGCACCGGGTCCTCAGGCCAACTTGGAGCCTCCAAGGTCCCTTTCAATAGTAGAGCGCCGACACGCGCCAGGCGGCGTTGCCGAGCGTCAGGCGGGCATGCACGGGGTTGCCGCCCGAGCCGTCGACGGTCAGGCGGAATCCATCCGGGGCGTCGAAGAAGGCGAAGGACAGCCGTGGCAGAAGGCCCTTACCCGCGACGTCAGCCAGCAGCTGATCGCGGACCCAGTCCAAGGTCACCAGCTGATCGACGGCGCCGCTGCCCGCTGCCTGAATGCCTGCTTCCAGCCAGCGGATGAAGGGATCCGACAAATCCCCGATGGCGCTGGTGGAATCCTTGTTGAGCTTCCGCTTGATCTCGTCCCGCACGGCTGCGAGGTCGACCAACCGGTCCAGCGCCGCGGCGTCGCCGCTCACCAGCGCCTGGTCGAGTTGCCAAAGGGTAAAGTAGGGCCAGACCAGGTAGAGCAGCAGCACGGCGGCGGTTGGGAGCAGGACCAGCCGAACCCGTCGCCAGGTGCTGGCACGCCTGGGGCGCAGCGCCTGCTGGCCGTGCAGGGTAAGCCTCATCAGCCGACCGACTCCAGGCGTTCGAGATCCTCGCCCGTCTCCAGCCACGCGCTCTCGGTCGCCTCCAGATCGGCGTCGATACGACGCTTCTGCGCCAGGAGATCGAGCAGCTCGGCCTTCCCCGCGGCCTCGTACAGGGAGGGTGCGGCAAGCGCCCGCTCGAGCTTCTCGCGCCGGGTGGTCAGTTCGGCGAGCCGCGACTCCAGTGCCTTGAGCCGGTTCGTCAACGGTTGCAGCTGCCGGCGCTGCTCCGCGTCCAGGCGCCTTTTCTCCTTTCGGGAAACCGCGTCCTCGCCGGGACCGACGGCTGCCGCGGGCGTTTTCGCCACCTGCCGCGCGGCGATCCAAGCCGGATACTCGTCCAGCTCCCCTTCGAAGGGCGTGACCTCGCCGCCGTCGACCAGAAGCAGCGTGTCGGTGGTGAGCCGCAGCAGGTGGCGGTCGTGGGAGACCACCACCAGCGCGCCTTCGAATTCCTGCAGCGCCTCGCTGAGGGCGTGTCGCATCTCCAGGTCCAGATGGTTCGTCGGCTCGTCGAGCAACAGCAGATTCGGGCGCTGCCAGATCAACAGGGCGAGCGCGAGCCGCGCCCGCTCCCCGCCCGAAAAGATTGCCACGGATTCGAGCGCCTTGTCCCCGGAGAACCCGAATCCGCCGAGGTAATCGCGCAATGCCTGCTCGGGCTGCTCCGGCGCGAGGCGCTGCAGATGCCTGAGCGGGCTGTCGTCGCGCCGTAGCTGGTCCATCTGGTGCTGAGCGAAGTAGCCCGCCTGGAGGGTCTGGGCGGGGAGCCTTCGCCCCGCGGTGGTGGTGAGTGTCCCGGCGAGAATCTTGATCAGGGTTGACTTGCCCGCGCCGTTCGGTCCCAGCAGACCGATGCGGTCCCCCGGGCTCAGGCTGAGATTCACCGCCGAGATCACAGTCCGCCCTTCGTAACCGGCGGCGACCTCCTCCAGCCGCAGCAACGGATGGGGCAGTCCGCGCGGCGCGCCGAAGGTGAAGCTAAAGGGCGAGTCCACGTGGGCGGGGGCGATCAGCTCCAGGCGCTCCAAGGCCTTGAGTCGGCTTTGGGCCTGACGGGCCTTGGTGGCCTTCGCGCGGAAGCGGGTAACGAAGCGCTGGATGCGGTCGATCTCCTGCTGCTGGCGGGTGAACGCCGCCTGCTGCTGGGAGAGTCGCTCCGCGCGCTGGCGCTCGAAGGCGCTGTAGTTCCCGCTGTAGGCGGTGAGCTGCCCGTGCGCGATGTGGACGATATGCCCGGCGATCGCGTCCAGAAAGTCCCGGTCGTGGGAGATCAGGAGCAGGGTGCCAGGGTAGGCCTTGAGCCAGGACTCGAGCCAGATGACGGCGTCCAGGTCCAGGTGGTTGGTGGGCTCGTCGAGCAGCAGGAGGTCGGAGCGGCACATCAGGGTGCGGGCGAGGCCCAGGCGCATACGCCAGCCGCCCGAGTAGCTGTCAACCGTCCGGTGCTCCTCGCCCGGGGCGAAGCCAAGGCCGTGCAACAGCCGGGCGGCCCGGCTCTCGGCCTCGTAGCCGCCGATCGCCTCCAGCCTTCCGTGCAGCTCGCCCTGCCGCAAGCCGTCGCCCGCCTGCTCGGCCGCGGCGAGCGCCCGCTGCACCGCCCGCAGCTCCGCGTCGCCGTCCATGACGAGCTCGATCGCGGGCTGCTCGCCGGAGGGGGTCTGCTGGGCGACGTGGGCGATCTCCCACGAGGAAGGTACCGAGCACTCCCCGGCGTCCGGGTGAAGGCGGCCGCGAATGAGGGCGAACAGGCTCGATTTGCCGCTGCCGTTGGCGCCGACCACGCCCACCTTCTGGCCGGGGAAGACCGTGAGGTTGGCCCCGGCGATCAGCGAGCGGGTGCCGCGGCGGAGATCGAGATCGCGCAGTTGCAGCATGGCCTTGGGTGTCGTCGGACTCGATGGCGGTCGCCGGTGTTCTCGCGAATCTGTCTGCTCGGGACGGGCGGTCAGGCGTCAGGCGATCAGTGCGCGGCCACGGCGCGGTCTAAGCGGCGGTAACCGATGGCCTCGCTCAGATGCCCGGTCCCGACGGCCTCCTCTCCCGCCAAGTCGGCGACGGTGCGCGCCATCTTGAGCACCCGATGGTAGGCGCGTGCCGAGAGCCCCAACCGCTGCAGGGCCTGCGTCATCATGCGCCGGCCCGCCTCGTCGAGACCACAGAAGCGCTCGATCTCGCGCGGGGCCAGGGCCTGATTGGGCTTGCCCGCGCGGGCGATCTGGATCGCGCGCGCCGCCTCCACCCGCGCACGCACCTGGGCGCTGGTCTCGCTATCATTGCCGCCGGGGGCATTGAGCGTATCCGCGGGCAGGCGCGGGACCTCGACGTGGAGGTCGATGCGGTCGAGCAAGGGGCCGGAGATGCGCGCCCGGTAGCGGCTCACCTGCTCGGCGGTGCAGCGGCAACGCGCGCTGGGGTCGCCGAGGTAGCCGCAGGGACAGGGATTCATGGCGGCGACGAGCTGGAAGCGTGCCGGAAACTCCGCCTGACGGGCGGCGCGGGAGATGTGGATATGACCCGACTCCAAGGGCTCGCGCAGCACCTCCAGAACCCGCCGATCGAACTCGGGCAGCTCGTCCAGGAACAGCACGCCGAGATGGGCCAGCGAGATCTCCCCGGGGCGAGGATTGCTTCCACCTCCGACCAAGGCCACACCCGATGCGGTGTGGTGGGGTGAGCGGAAGGGGCGCTCGCGCCAGTGCTTGGGATCGAAGGGCTCCCGCCCGCTCACGGAGCGCACCGCCGCCGCCTCGAGGGCCTCCTGCTCGGTCATCGAGGGCAGGATGCCGGGCAGACGGCTGGCCAGCATGGACTTGCCGGTGCCAGGGGGGCCGATGAACAGCAGGCTGTGCCCCCCTGCGGCGGCTATCTCGAGGGCGCGCTTGGCATGGGCCTGGCCACGGACCTCGCACAGATCCGAGTACTCGGTACGCGGTTGGACGTCGTCGGGCCGCTTGAATCGGGGGAGCGGCTCAGGACCGTTGAGGTGCTCGCAGACCTCGAGCAGGTGATCGGCGGGGAAGATGGTGAGATCGCTTACCAGGGCGGCCTCGTCGGCGTTCTCCCGCGGCAGGACCAGCGCCCGCCCGGCGTCCCGCGCGGCGAGCGCCGCGGGCAGGACGCCATGGACCGGTCGCAGGCTGCCGGAGAGCGCAAGCTCGCCCAGGAACTCGAGGGAGGCGAGGCCGTCGCCCCGGACCTGGCCGGAGGCGCCGAGAATGCCCAGGGCGATCGGAAGGTCGAAGCGGCCCCCTTCCTTTGGCAGGTCGGCGGGGGCCAGGTTGATGGTCACCCGCCCCGCGGGGAACTGGAAGCGTCCGTTGAGCAGCGCGCCGCGCACCCTGTCCTTGCTCTCTTTCACCGCCATTTCCGGCAGTCCGACGATGGAGAGGGCGGGCAATCCGCCGGAGAGGTGCACCTCCACGGTTACCTCCGGCGCCTCGATACCCTCGCGGGCGCGGCTGTTGAGCACGCACAGGCTCAAGTGGGCTTGGCGGGTGTCTTGCGCGGGGTCGACTTCTTCTTTGCGGTCGCGCCGAGATTCAGCGCGCGTTCCAGCCTAGTCACCTCGGCCTCGAGCCGGGTGAGCTTCTCTCGGGTGCGCGCCAGGACCGCGGTCTGGACGTCGAACTCCTCGCGGGTGACCAGGTCGAGCTTGGCGAGCCCGGACTCGAGGGTGGCGCGCAGATTGCGGCCGATATCTTCCTGCAACGCCTGCAAACCTCGCGGCAGGCTGCCCGCGAGGCGCCGGGTGAGGTCGTCGAGATGCTTCGGATCGAGCATGGGGGCGGTCCAAGGGGCTGTTGTCTCCTGCGCGACATTATAGGCCCGTATCGGCCACGAGTCTTTCCGGGAATGGCGCACCGACTTGGTGCGCCCGGGGCCTTCAGCGGCGGTTCTGTTGGGCTATCGTGGTGCGCGCCACTTGTTGTTCTGACGTCACATGAGCCTGAAACCGTTGTGTTTTCGGTACAGCCTCACCTTGGCATGCGTCCTGCTTAAGCCTTATCACTCATGATCCGGTACCGCCGCTGCGGTGCCCAACGTGACGACCGATTACAACTCATTCCCCATCCCCGAGAGGTTCGAAGACCATGAAAGCAAAACCGATTGTGATTGCCTGCGGCGCGGGCGCACTGATGGCCGCATCCCTGGGCAGCATGAGCCTTGCCCTGGCGGACTCCCCCCATTCCGTCAGCGCCAATATCGGCGTTGCGTCCAACTACATCTGGCGCGGCGTCACCCAAACGCTGGATGATCCGGCGGTCTCTGGTGGCCTCGACTATGCCCATGAGAGCGGGTTCTACGCCGGCACCTGGGTGTCCAACGTCGATTTTGGCGGTGGCGATCCAAACTACGAGCTCGATTTGTACGGTGGCTTCGGCGGTTCGATCAACGACGACTTCAGCTACGACCTCAACACCATCTACTACGCCTACCCGGATGGTACCGACTCCGACTTTTGGGAGATTGCCGCCAGTGGTACCTACAAGTGGTTCACCCTGGGTCTGGCCTACACCGTCTACGGTCAGAACGACGGCGGATTGTTCGACCAGGGCGACCTCTACTACCACGGCTCCTTCGAGAGCGATCCCCTGCAGTGGGGCCTGACCTTCGGCGCTCGCGTCGGTTACTACGACTTCAAGAACAACGAGGTCGTCGTCGGTCTCGTGGTCGATCCGGCGACGGGTACGATCTTTGAGAAGTCCGATAGCGCCAACTACTGGCACTACGGGGCCTCGATCAGCAAGGACGCGGGCGACTTCGGCACCTTCAGTTTTAACTGGGACCAGAACAGCGGTAATAAAGACGTCGGCTACGACAACGATCCCAAGTTCTGGGTGGCCTGGAACAAGGAATTCTAGGGCTCCGGGTATCCACACTAGCGATGAATCAACGGGCCGGGGCGGGGAGCCCCGGCCGCTTCAGGAGTTTCCGAACATGAAATTGATCGCAGCCATCATCAAGCCCTTCAAGCTCGACGACGTGCGCGAGGCCTTGGGCGACATCGGCGTCTCGGGCATCACCGTCATCGAGGTCAAGGGCTTCGGCCGTCAGAAGGGTCATACCGAGCTCTACCGCGGCGCCGAATACGTGGTCGACTTCCTGCCCAAGATCAAGATCGAGATCGCCGTGGATGACGACATGGTCGACAAGGTCATCGAGGCCATCTCCGGCGCCGCCCGCACCGGCAAGATCGGCGACGGCAAGATCTTTGTCTTCGACCTGGGTCAGGTCATCCGTATCCGCACCGGCGAGACCGGACCGGACGCGCTGTGACGAAAGCACGGGAGATTGCAGTGATGAGAAAATTTGCTACCGGACGGCGGATGCCGTCGTTCATGGCGGGCCTGCTGGCGCTGGCGCCCGCGCTTGCGTTCGCGGAAGAGGAGGCGGTCCTCAACAGCGGTGACACCGCGTGGATGATCACGGCGACGGCGCTCGTGTTGTTCATGACCATCCCCGGTCTGTCGCTGTTCTATGCCGGCCTGGTACGTGCGAAAAACGTTCTATCGGTGTTGATGCAGTGCTTCGCCCTCACCGGCTTGATGAGTCTCCTGTGGGCGATCTACGGCTACAGCCTGGCCTCCACCGATGGCGGCGCTCTTAACCAGTGGATCGGCGGTCTGGACAAGCTGTTCCTGTCCGGCGTGACGGTCGACGCCCTCACCGGGACCATCCCCGAGTCGGTGTTCATGACCTTCCAGATGACCTTCGCCATCATCACCCCGGCGCTGATCGTCGGCGCGTTCGCCGAGCGCATGAAGTTCTCGGCGATGATCTGGTTCATGGCCCTGTGGGTCACGCTGGTCTACGTGCCGATCTGGCACTGGGTCTGGGGCGGCGGCTGGATTGCGGACATGGGCGCGCTGGACTTCGCCGGTGGCACCGTGGTTCACATCAACGCCGGCGTGGCGGCCCTGATGGCGGCCCTGGTGCTGGGCAAGCGCAAGGGCTATCCGACCACGGCGATGCCCCCGCACAACCTGTCGTTCACGGTGATCGGCGCGTCCATGCTCTGGGTGGGCTGGTTCGGCTTTAACGCAGGCTCCGAGCTCGCGGCGGACGGCACCGCCGGCATGGCCATGACGGTCACCCAGCTCGCGACCGCGACGGCGGCCCTGACCTGGATGTTCGCGGAGTGGGTGAGCCACGGCAAGCCCTCGGTGTTGGGCATCGCCACCGGCGCAGTTGCCGGTCTGGTGGCCATCACCCCGGCATCCGGCACCGCGGGGCCAATGGGCGCGATCGCCATCGGCTTCGCCGGCGCCCTGTTCGCCTTCATCGCCTCGACCAAGGTCAAGCGCGCGCTCGGCTACGACGACTCGCTCGACGTCTGGGGCGTGCACGGCGTCGCCGGCATCGTCGGCGCCATTCTGACCGGCGTGTTCGCCGATGCCAGCCTGGGCGGCGCCGGCCTCGAAGAGGGCGTCACCATCGGCGCTCAGGTCTGGGTGCAGTTCATCTCGGTGGTCGGCACCCTGGTCTACGGCGGTATCGTGAGCTTCATCCTGCTGAAGCTGATCGACCTCGTCATCGGTCTGCGCGTCACCGAGGAACAGGAGACCGAGGGTCTCGACCTCGCCCTGCACGACGAGCGCGGCTACATCATCTAGTCCGCGCCGCGGCGGCCGGCGTCTGCCGGTCGCCGCTTCCCCGCCCCCTCTCGCCCAATCAGCAGTATCGTATCGGAGGTTCCCCCCCGTGGAAGCCATCACCCAACTCAGCTATGCGCTGGATACCTTTTACTTTCTGGTGTCGGGCGCCCTGGTCATGTGGATGGCCGCCGGCTTCGCCATGCTCGAGGCGGGCCTGGTTCGCGCCAAGAACACGGCGGAGATCCTGACCAAGAACGTGGCCCTTTTCGCCGTCGCCAGCATCATGTTCATGGTGATGGGCTACAACATCATGTACCCCGGCGATGCCTTCGCCGGCGGCGTAATTCCGGGTTTCGACCTGAGCTTCATGTTCGGTGGCGACAACAAGGTCGAGGACGTCCTTGCCAGTAATGGCGAGACCTACTACTCGAACATGGCCGATTTCTTCTTCCAGGTGGTGTTCGTGGCCACGGCCATGTCCATCGTCTCCGGCGCCGTGGCCGAGCGCATGAAGCTGTGGTCCTTTCTGCTTTTCGCGGTGGTCATGACCGGGTTCATCTATCCCGTCCAGGGCTACTGGAAGTGGGGCGGCGGCTTCCTCGACGCGCTCGGCTTCAACGACTTCGCCGGCTCCGGCATCGTTCACCTGTGCGGCGCCTCCGCGGCCCTGGCGGGCGTGCTGCTGCTCGGCCCTCGTAAGGGCAAGTACGCCAAGGACGGCACCATCAACGCCATCCCCGGCGCCAACCTGCCGCTGGCTACCCTCGGGACCTTCATCCTGTGGCTCGGCTGGTTCGGCTTCAACGGCGGCTCCGAGCTCAAGATCTCGGACGTCGGCGAGGCGAACTCGGTCGCGGCCGTCTTCGTCAACACCAACATGGCCGCGGCCGGCGGTCTGGTCGCGGCGATGATCTTCGCGCGCCTGCTATTCGGCAAGACCGATCTCACCATGGTCCTGAACGGTGCCCTCGCCGGGCTGGTCGCCATCACGGCGGAGCCCCTGACCCCGACTCCCCTCTCGGCCACCCTCATCGGCGCCGTCGGCGGCGTGATCGTCGTCTTCGCCATCGTGACCCTAGACAAGCTGAGGATCGACGATCCGGTAGGCGCCATCTCCGTCCATGGCGTGGTCGGCATGTGGGGCCTGATCGCGGTGCCGATCACCAATCCCGAGGCCAGCTTCGGCGCCCAGCTCATCGGATTGGGCGTCATCCTGGGCTGGGTGTTTGCGACCTCGTTTATCACCTGGCTCGTCATCAAGCTGGTGATGGGCATTCGCGTCAGCGAGGAGGAGGAGTACGAGGGCGTGGACGTCGGCGAATGCGGGCTGGAGGCCTATCCCGAGTTCGTCGGCAGCAAGGGTTCGGCCAGGTAAGAAGACTGGCATTTCAGGCAGAAACGGGGCCTTCGGGCCCCGCTTCGTATCTCGCCGTGGTCGCTCGCGTCCTCGGGCTCAGATCAGCTGCTTGTGCGTGCCGTCGCACATCGGCTTGCTGGCGCTGCGCTTGCAGCCGCAAAGCCAGACCTTTTCGGGTTGTTCAAGCTTGAGCTCCAGGGGCTGGAATTCGGTACCCTGGTGCGAGCCGTCGCAGAAGGGTTGATTCTTGGAGCGCCCGCAGCTGCACCACCAGTGGGTGCCGGCCTCGAGCTCCAGGGTGTAAGGGCCCTTCTTGGGACATTCGGGTTCTTGCATCGAGGCTCTCCTCTTTCAGCGCGGTATGATCCGGCCCAGGATTATCCTCATCCCCTGCTACCGGCTGCAAGCCGACGGGCACTTGGAACCGCTCCGCGCCGCCACCGACGCCATGCGCAGGTCCATGCGCGGATTGCGCTAACATCCCACCCTTGACCGAATGGGGGTGACGGGGTGCGCGATACCGATATGGCGAACGATCCTTATCTCGAGCAGCTGTGCGCCGAGCTGGTGAGGGTTCGGCACGATCTGCACGCTCACCCCGAGATCGGCTTCGCGGAGGAGCGCACCTCATCGCTGGTTGCCGATCGGCTCGGGGCCACGGGGCTCGCGGTGCATCGGGGGCTGGCGAAGACCGGCGTCGTGGGCACCCTGACCCGAGGCGAGGGGCCGGCGATCGGGTTGCGGGCAGACATGGACGCCTTGGAGCTGCAGGAGTGCACGGGGCTGGCTTACCGCTCCCGCCACGCCGGGCGCATGCACGCCTGCGGCCACGATGGCCACACCACCATGCTGCTGGGCGCGGCACGATATCTCTCTGACCGGGGAGGCTTTCGCGGCACGGTCCACTTCATCTTCCAGCCGGCGGAGGAGAACCTGGCGGGCGGCAAGCTGATGGTGGACGAGGGTCTGTTCGAGCGCTTTCCGATGCGGGCGGTGTTCGGACTGCACAACTGGCCCGGACTGCCCGCGGGCTCGATGGGAACGCGCGCCGGGCCCGTGATGGCGGCGGCGGATTTCTTCAAGCTCCGGCTAACCGGCGTCGGCGGTCATGCCGCCTATCCCCATCTGGTGCGCGATCCCATCGTGGCCGCGGCGCAGATCGTTTCGGCCTGGCAGACGCTGGTGAGCCGCGATACGGACCCGCTGGCGGCGGCGGTGGTCAGCGTGACCCGGATCAATGCCGGTCAGACGCTCAACGTGATCCCGCAGACGGCAGAGCTGGCTGGCACGGTGCGCAGCTTCCGTGAAGACGTGCGGCAGGGGCTCGAGGACGGCTTGCGGCGGATCGCGGAGGGCGTCGCCGCCGCCCACGGGGTGAAGGTCGAGCTCGACTACCAGCGCCGTTACCGGGCCACGGTGAACACCGAGCGGGAGACCGCGGCAGCCCTGGCGGCCATGGAGCGGACGGTCGGGACGGCCCGGGTCCTGCGGGACCTGCCGCCGACCATGGGCGCGGAGGACTTTGGCTGGATGCTGGCCGGCTGCCCGGGGGCTTACGTGATGCTCGGCAACGGCGCCGAGGGCGCCCATGCCTGCGCGCTGCACAACCCGGGCTATGACTTCAACGATGCGGTGATTCCGGTCGGCGTGCGCTACTGGGTCAACCTGGTGCGCTCGCTCCTGCCAGAGGCCTGAACCGCGGCGGATCAGCGTGGGTAGCGGTCATCCAGATTGGCGGGGCAAAGCACGTCGCGCATGATCCCGATCAGGTCCAGCAGCTGGTGATTGCGAATCCGGTAGTAGATCCGGTTCGCCTCCTTGCGGGCAATCACGATGTTCTTGTTGCGCAGCTGTTCGAGATGCTGGGAGATGTTGCTCTGGGAGGTGCCGGTGCGCTCAACGATCTCGCCCACGGAGAGCTCGCGATCCCCGAGTGAGCAAAGGATCTTCCAGCGCAGGGGGTGGGCCATGGCCTTGAGGGCGTTGGCAGTGAGCGCGGTCGCCTCTTCTTCGGGCAGGTCGGCGGTCGGGTCGGGGTCGTTCATGGACAGCTCCTAGGATATCTCTTGGGCGCGACGGCGCACGTCCGGCTCCGCATCGCCGTCGACGCGCGCGTAGCCCGTCATGTCCTTGGCGATGCAGATGATGTCTTTGATTCTTCCGCCCTGGTCTTTCACGGCGGTGCGCGAGAAAAGGATGGGGACCCGCCGCCCGTCCTTGGCGATGAAGCGCGCGTCGATCTTGCTCAAAGCCCCGGTCCGAATCAGGGCCTCCAGCCAGATGCCCATGAAGGCGCCTGCCTGCTCGTCCCCCTCTTCCTCGAAGACGTCGCCGATGGACATGCCGAGCAGATCCTTCTCGCTGTAGTCGAGCATGCGGCAAGCGGTCGGATTGGCCATCTTGATCTCGCCTGTCGGCGTCAGGACCAGCAGGGCCTCCCCCATATAGGTGATGATGTTCTCCAGGTACTGGTTCGCCTGGGCCAGCTGTGCGGTGCGTTCGGCGACCTTTTCTTCCAGTACCTTGTTGAGCGCCCGCTCCTTTTCGATCAGCCGGAAGTAGGTGCTGATCTTGTTGATCAGCTGATTGTCCTCGATCGGCTTGAGCAGGTAGTCCACCGCGCCGACGGCGTAGCCGCGCTGCTGGAACTCTTCGGACTTGAATGCGGCGGTGAGGAAGATGATGGGGATGTCGCGGGTGCGCTTGCGGCGTTTGAGCAGTGATGCGGTCTGGAAGCCGTCCATCTCCGGCATCTGCACGTCGAGGATGATGAGGTCGATGTCGGGATGCTGCAGCGTGAGGTCGATCGCGCTCTGACCGGAGGTCGCCTCGAGCACGGCGACGTCCATGTGCTTCTCGATCAGCGTCCGCAGGGTGAAGAGATTGTGGGCGTGGTCGTCGACGATGAGGAGTGTGAATCCGGAGTAGCGATTCATGCCGTTTGCCGCTGTCTGTTCTCGACCGGCGCCTCCAGGATTTTCGCCAGCACGGGCTCGAGCTTTCCGCGATCCACGGGTTTGGCGACGAATCCGTCGGCGCCGGCCCTCACGAAGCGCTCGCTTTGCGCCGCGTCGTCCGCGCTCCCGGCGACAATCACGGGAAGCCCCTGGAAGCGCTCATGGTTACGAATTAACCGGATCGTATCACAGGTATTCTCCGCCGACACCTGCGTTGCCAGCAGCACGAGGGAGCAGGCCCCCTCGTCCTGTAACGTTTCGAGCGCCTCGTCGGCATCGGCGGCGGTCAGCACGCGCGGTCCGAATGACTCCAGCAACGCCGTCTCGCTCACCAGGCTTTCGACGTTCCGCTCGACCAGCAAGATCCAGTGCCCGGCGAAGCTTTCCCGCGTCGCCTGATCGGGGGCCGCCTCCTCGGTCTCGGAGTCCCGCTCTGGCTCGTGCACGATCTGGACGGCATCCAGATGGCTGCCGTCAAACTCGACCGGCAGCATCAGGGTGAAGCGGGAGCCTTTACCCTCGCTGCTCTCCACCGTGATCTTGCCGCCGAGCAGGCGGGCGAGCTCGCGGCTGATGGAAAGGCCCAGCCCGGTGCCGCCGTAGCGGCGACGGGTGGAGCCGTCGGCCTGCTGAAAGGCCTCGAAGATCACCTCCTGCTTGTCCGCCGGTATGCCGATGCCGGTGTCGGTGACGGTGATGGCGACAGGGCAGCGTCCGTCGGGCGCGCGCCCCATGCCCAGCGTAACGCCCCCCCTGGCAGTGAACTTCGCCGCGTTGGACAGGAAGTTCTTGAGGATCTGACGTACCTTGTCGCGGTCGCTGTAGATGGCCTCCTCGCCGTCTCCGGCCGCTTCGAGCTGCAGGGTCAGGCCCTTGTCCGCGAACTGGGGCGATACCAGCTCGATGAGCTCCACGGCGAGGGGACGGAGCTCGATCCACTCCAGATTCAGGGTGACCTGGCCCGCTTCGATGCGGGAGATGTCCAGGATGTTGTCGATCATGGTGCGCAGGTCACGGCCGGCCTCATGAATCACTTGGGCCTGGCGCTGCTGGTCCGCCGAAAGCCCGGACTGCCGGTCGGCCAGCATCTTCGACAGCAGCAGGATGGAGTTCAGGGGCGTGCGCAGCTCGTGGCTGACATTGGCCAGAAACTCCGATTTGTAGCGGTTGGACTGCTCCAGCTCGCGCGTATGGTCGCGTGCCGCGCGCAGGTGCTCGGCGTGGGTTTCGGACAGCTCGGTCAGCTGCTCGCCGAGCTCCCGCACCTCGCGCGGACCGTTCCAGGAGAACCGTATCCCCCGGCCATCGCGCAGGACCCGGCCCAGTCCCTTGGTCAGCTCCTGGCCGAAATGCTCGGCGCGGGCGGCGAAGAAGCGTGCCATGATCATGACCGCGATGATCAGGAGCAGCACGATGCTTCCCACGCGCAGGATCAGGGCATTGCGGAAGCTCTTGAGGGGAGACGGGTCGACCGGGCGTGCCACCCACAGGGGCAAGGAGTCCTCGGTGAGGAACATCGGCACCCACAGCAGCTGCTGGCCCTGTTCGCTCTCCCACAGCGCCAGCTTTCCCTCGGCGAAGATGTCCGCGAGGCCCGGGAAGTCGGCGAAGGCCTCCGGCTCGTCGCTGATCGGCTCGCCGGGGCGCAGATAACTGCCGTTGTTGTTCACCCAGAGGGTGTCGCGGTACGACTGGGCGAGGCCGCCGACGTCGATGGTCATCACCACCAGGCCCATCAGCTTGCCCTTGGGATCACCAATGGTGCTGACGAGGTTGAGCGTCATCAGCTTTCGCGGGTCCTCGATTCCGGCCAGCGTGTCGACGCGGATGCGGCTGACGAGCACGCCTCCCGGCTGCATGCGCAATCCCGCCTCGAGCAGCTGGGGGCTCGGGTGCTCCGGCATCTCGGGGGTCGGGTGCCAGCGCAGGGTGTTGCTGTCGCGCTCGAGCCAGAAGCCCTCGTGGCCGTCGATATCGATGAACAGGATCTGGATGATGTCGCTCTGGTCGGCCAGGATCTGGTTGATCCAGCCGGTATAGCGAGCGCGCGCGAGGTCAACCTGGTCTTCGTCCTCGTGCTCGCCCAGAATCAGACTGGGCTCCGGGAGCTTGCCGAGCAGCCGGATCATCTCGTGGCGGCTGGCCAGATGCTGGTCGAGGTCGCGGAAGTCCGCGCGCAGGTTCTGCAGGTAGGCCCGCTGGTAAAAGAGCGCGGTGCGCTCGAGCACCAAGGGCAGGTTGATCAAGACCGCCAGGACCAGCGGCGCCAGCCCGAAGGCGAGCAGGAACAACAGAATCTGAATGCGGAGTTTCACGCCTGCGGCGATGGTCGACGGCTCACGGTAGGTCAACACCATAACCGCGGGATGAGGAAAGAAAAAGTGCCGCCGGTCATGCGCCCTGGATCCTGGTCTGCTCCGGTTCCCCGTCCCGGGGATTCGGGTTCGCTTTTCCGCATCGGCCGGCGGCCTGAACGCTGAGCGCAGTTCGCTATGTCGACCCTCAGGTTCCTCTATCGCGATCGGTGGCTGGTAGCCGTGGACAAGCCGCCGGGCCTTCTCGTTCACCGAACGGCGATCGCCGACGCCGAGGACTTCGCCTTGCAGCGAGTGCGCGAGCAAGTGGGCGCCCGCGTCTACGCTGTCCACCGCCTGGACCGCCCGACCTCCGGCGTGCTGGTCTTCGGCCGCAGCCGTGAAGCGGCCGTCGCCGTTTCGCGCCAGTTCGAGGAGCGCAGGGTGGACAAGCGCTATCTGGCGGTTGTGCGCGGCTGGCCTGAGGAGCAGGGGTCGATCGACTATCCGCTGAGCGAGTCCGCCGGTCGGCCGCCGCGGCCCGCCGTCACGCACTATCGCGTCCTCGCCCGCGCCGAGCTGCCGGTCGCGGTGGGACGTTACGCCACGAGCCGCTATGCCTTGGCGGAGGTCACGCCCCAGACCGGGCGCTATCATCAGATCCGCCGCCATTTCCATCACATCTGCCATCCCATCGTCGGCGATACGACACATGGCGAGGGCCGCCACAATCGCTTCTTCCGCGATCGGTTCGGGGTGAGGCGTCTGCTGCTGCACGCGGCGTCGTTGACCCTCTCCCATCCGATGACAATGGCGGACCTTCGCCTGCGTGCCCCGCTGGACGAGCAGTGGCGAAGGCTGTTGCAGGAGCTGGGCTGGGGGCGGGCGCTTCGGGACCTCGAGGATTCCGTTCCGGCGGGCATGGACGGCGGTCAGGGTCCGACCGGGCGTTCGGAACCTTGAGCGGGCCGCAGGCGACGATGTCATGGCCCGCACGGGACGCTATCCTTGCGAGCGTGTCCCGGCAAACCTGAAAACCGTCTTCTATTAACGCGAGAGGTGTCTATCGATGGCGAGCTCCGGAGGTCCCAGGCACGGCAAGTCCGGCAAACCGATCGACACGGGAAAGCTCGACCGGGTCGTCGAGGAGGCCCGGCGCGCGCGGGATGAGCGCGATGCGGGTTACCGCGAGCGGGCCCTAAAGCTCTATCCGTGGGTGTGCGGTCGCTGCGGGCGCGCCTTCACCCGCGAGAACCTGCGCGAGCTCACGGTCCATCACAAGGACATGAATCACGACAACAACCCGACCGACGGCAGCAACTGGGAGCTGCTCTGTCTTTATTGCCATGACAACGAGCACCAGAAGTACGAGGAGCATGCGGCCGCGGTCGCCGCCGGGCGCAGCGGCGGGGGCGATGCCCCGAAACCGGCGACGCATCGCCCCTTTGGCGATTTGGAGGCGTTGCTGAAGAAGAAGGATTGACCGCGGGTCGCGAGCGGGTCCGTGGCTGGCCGGTCTGGGGAAACGCGGATCAATTCAGCGCTACTTGCTGGACATGGATGCGGCGTGCTGTTTTAGGCCAGGATGGCCGATAAACGGTGTCCGCCCAGGAACATGCTGATCGATTTGGAACGACCCGCGGCACAGGTGGCGTGCTGGTTTTGGCCAGGATGGCCAAAAACCAGCGTCCACCTAGAGAGCGCGTACCAGATCCAGGACGTAGCGGGCGTGGCCCTTGGGCTTGATGTCGTAGAGGGCGTGCCGGACCGTGCCCTCCTTGTCGACGACGAAGGTGGAGCGCAGGATGCCGAAGCGCTTCTCCCCGTGGGCCTCCTTCTCGCGCCACACGCCGTAGGGCTCGCAGGCCTCTCCCTCGGGATCGGCGAGCAAGCGGACGTTGATCCCGTATTTGTCTCGAAACACCCCATGGCTGGAGCAGTTGTCGCGGCTGATGCCCAGGATCTCCGTGTCCAGGGACTCGAACTCGGGCTGAAGGTCGGTGAACTCCAACGCCTCCATCGTGCACCCGGGCGTGTCGTCCTTCGGGTAGAAGTACAGCACCAGGTTCTTGCTGCCCTGGAATTGCTCCAAGTGGACGCGCTCCATGTCGGCGTCCGGGAGGGAGAACAGCGGGGCCTTGTCTCCGGGCTGCAGCATCTGAGTTCGCTCCCATGGTGGGTGTCGTGAGGTCGAGCCCAGCGGCTCGCGCGGCGATCGCTTGATCCCGATCGGCGGGTCTCAATCGTCTGCTCTTTCTTGTTCGTTTGGTCCTTGCGTCGGCAACAACACCGGCGGCCGAGCTGGTGCATCGCCATGAGCGGGAATTTAGGGACCGCAGGGCGGCGCGTCAACCGGATCGCGGCTCGGGTTTGACCTCGCCCTCACCCCCGGGCGGCGGCAGGATCACGCTGGCGACGGTTCCGCCCCCCTGACGCCGGGTCAGGTGGATCTCCATGCCGTTGGCGACGGCAAGCTGTCGCGCCACGGCAAGCCCCAGCCCGCTGCCGCCGGTGCGCCGGTTGCGCGAGTGCTCCAGGCGGTAGAAGGGCCGGAACACCGCCTCGCGCTCCTCCTCCGGGATGCCCGGGCCGCGATCGAGCACGAAAACAATCGGCGGTCGGTGCTGGCAGTCCAGGTGCAACTGGACCTGGTCGTGGCTGTACCTCAGCCCGTTCTCCAGCAGGTTGCCGACGATGCGCCTCAGGGCCAAGGGATTCACCCGGTGATGGCAGGGGCCTGGCGCCTGCCAGGAAACGCGGCGGCGGTCCGCGGCCAGATCGCCGATCAGCGCGCGCACGTCCACCGCTTGCCGCTCACCGGCGCCCATGGTCTTGCCGAGCTCCACCGTCTGCGAGATCAGGGCGTTCATCTCGTCGAGGTCCCGCTCCATGCGCGCCAGGAGGGCACTGTCCGCGTCCGGGCGGAGCATCTCCAGGGCCAGGCGCAGGCGCGTCAGGGGTGTGCGCAGATCGTGGGAGATGCCGGCGAGGAGGAGGGTGCGGTTCGCGAGCAGCTCGCGAACCTGCCGGCTCATCTCGTTGAACTGACGGGCCAGACTCGCCAACTCTTTGGGGCCGGTTTCTGGCAGCGGGTTGGGCGATCGGCCCTTGGCGACCTGTTCGGCGGCCTTCGACAGACCCTCCAGAGGGGCGGTCACGCGCCTCGCCAAGACCGCCGCGGTGAGCACGACCAGGATCAGCGCGGCCGCGACGATCACGGCCACACCTTCCAAGGGGCGCGTTTGGACGCGGTCACGGGGAAAGCCTGCCCAGACGTTGTCTTTGCCCGCGTCGATCTGGACCCAGAACCAGCGCTTACCCTCGGTGAGGTTGCTCATGATCGTCACGGGCTGCCCGACCCGCTCCTGGAGGGAGAGCTGCAGGCGCCGTACGTACGGGAAAAAGTAGGGCTCAAGCCCGGCGGGCGTCTGCGGTTCGTCGAGCAGCCGAAGCCCGTATTCCTGCGTAATCTTGTCTTTGTATTCCGGGCGCACCTGCGGGGGCAGCTGAACCAGCGTGCGTGCGGACAGCACCATGAACGCCGCCATGTCCTGGCTGGACCGGTCCGCCACCGGGACGAGGGCGTAGTAGACCACCGCGGCGAAGGTGAGGAGTGCGAACAGGCCGAAGGTGAATACCAGGGTGAGCAGCGCGCGCCCGAACAGGGTCTCCGGGAGCCGGATAAGGCGAATCACGGCTCGCCCTTCGGGGTGAACAGGTACCCCTTGCCCCAGACGGTGCGGATGTAGCGTGGGTGCTTGGTGTCAGGCTCGATCTTCGCCCGAAGCCTGGCGACCTGGACGTCGATGCTGCGGTCGAAGGGGGAGCGTTCGTAACCCTTGAGCAGGTCGAGCAGCCGATCACGGTCGAGCACGCGGTTGGGGTGCTCGGCGAGTACCTGAAGTAGGTCGAACTCGCGGCTGGTAAGGGGGACGGTCTCGCCGTTCTTGCTGAGCTCGCGGGCCTCGACATCCATGCGGAAATCGCCGAACTCAATGACGCCAGCCGTCGCTCCCTGGGGTTGGGCGTGTCTTCTCAGCACGGCCCGGATGCGTGCCAGCAGCTCGCGGGGGTTGAACGGCTTGGCCAGATAGTCGTCCGCGCCGACCTCGAGGCCCACGATGCGGTCCACGTCATCACCCCTCGCGGAGAGCATGATGATCGGCACCTGGGAATCCTTGCGCAGTTGCCGTGCCAGTGTGAGCCCGTCCTCGCCCGGCAGCATCAGGTCCAGGATCAGCAGATCGGCGGTCTCCCGGGCGAGCCAGGCGTGCATGGCCGCGCCGTCCTCCACAGCCGAGACTTCATAACCCTCGCGACGCAGGTAGTCGCTCAGCAGGAGCCGCAGATCCGCGTCGTCGTCCACCACCAGGATACGGGAAGGCCGGATTGCCATGTGTCTGCCTGAACAGGTCGTTGGTCGCGCACAGCAAAAGGCTTTAATTACAGACTCTTACGCGCTTGAGAATGGCGCTGCATCCCTGCGCCGTGGGAAGCGTTCAATCGAGTCAGCGTTTCGCTGGGCGCTTCGGGCCGATACAAAATGAAACAATTTCAGTATATACGGAAATACTTAAGCAATCATTCAAACAGACAATAGAATCGTCCGCAGATTGTGGCGGACGGGTCGTGACCCGTGTTGTCCACGGCTTTCCTGAATTCGGAGGCACCAAACCATGAGCTTCGACGCATTGACCATTGCAGGCATTCTGTCCGCTGCCCTTTCGGGCGGATTCTTCATCGCGCTCGTGACTTGCAACGACAGCTGACGGCGCCGCCGTCGGGGGCATATGGGATGGAAAGCCGGGGATAAACCGGTAAGACCAGTTTCTGGGCAGCAAGCCTATTGGGCCGTTGGGGCAGCTACACACCCTGCACGAACGGCCTTTTTTTATGGCGCCTCATCGACCGCCGGATGCTCGACCCCTGTATTTCGCGCACCGCCGCGTCCGCGCTCTCCGGGCCGCTCGGCGCCAGACGGAGACGGGTTTGCGGGGGCGAGGGCCTCCTCCAGCAACCGGAGGGTTCCTTCGAGGTCGCGGCGCACGTCTCCGACGACCCGGAAAAGAACCGGGTCGACCTCCGCAAGGAGGCCCTTGCGCTCCGCCCTTGGTAGCGGATTTCCCTCGGGCGAACGCTCTTCCAAGCCGAGCAGCTCGAGGTCCGAATCGGTGATTTGCTTGAGATGGATTCCGCGCGTCATCGCGGTCTGCGGGATACCGGTAGGTTCTCGGTGGTCGTTAAGATACCTCAAAACCAGGCCGGGCGGGAAAGCGAGCCGCCGGCGGGTGCGACTACCCCGCCGGCTGGGGCTGGAGATCAGGCGCCGACGTGTGCGCGGATGGATGCCACCACGGAGTCGCTGGAGGTGGCGTTGACGTCGAGCAGGAGGCCCTCGCTGCGGTAGAAGTCCGCCAGGGGGGCGGTCTTCTGGTTATAGACGTCGAGCCGGTTTGAAATCGCCTCCTCGGTCTCGTCGTCGCGCTGCACCACCTTGCCGCCGCACTTGTCGCAGACGCCCTCGACCTTGGTCGGCATGCTCTTGACGTTGTAGATGGCGCCGCAATCCACGCAGGTGCGCCGGGTCGTCAGGCGATCGAGGATCACGTCTCGCGGCACGTCCAGGTTGACCGCCGCCTGCAGGGTGATGCCGAGGTCGGCGAGCAGGTCCTTGAGCTGCTCGGCCTGCGGTATGGTGCGCGGAAAGCCGTCGAGCAGGAAGCCGGCCTGGCAGTCGTCCTCCTTCAGGCGCTCCTTCATGATGCCCATGATCAGCTCGTCCGGAACCAGGTCACCGGCATCCATGTAGGCCTTGGCCTGCTTGCCCAGCTCGGTACCGTCCTTGACCGCGGCGCGCAGGATGTCGCCGGTGGATATCTGCACGGAACCGTCGATGGCCGTCAGCATCTTGGCCACGGTGCCCTTTCCAGCGCCGGGGGCGCCCAACAGGATCAGTCTCATCTGCTACTCCCAAGTCGTGAAGGATGGATCATCTTTGCGGGCGGCGCCGGCGCGGTGGCTGGCGGCACGCGGACCGGGCATTTTCGCCTGTTACACGGGCTTGGATCAAGGTGAGCGCTGTCTCGAAAGGCCGGTTCCGCAGCGGTGCGTTGCCGCAGGGGTGCTGGCCCGACCACTGCCCCGGTGCTCTCGGCCCTTTAGGCGAGTGCAATCCTGCGCCTACCGCGGCGAATCCGTGTGGCGTGCCGAGCTCGTCCAGAACGGCCCATAATCAGCGTCCTAACTGGTGCGGCTGCGGCGCACCCAACTGGTCAGGTTGCGGTGCAGCTCCTTGAGTCCGACCGGCTTGCTCATGTAGTCGTCCATCCCCACCTGCAGGCAGCGTTCGCGGTCACCCGGCATCGCCAGGGCAGTCAGGGCGATGATCGGCGTGGTGCGCAGGGCGGGGGTCGCCCGCAGCCTGCGCGCGGCCTCCAGGCCATCCATGACGGGCATCTGAACGTCCATCAGAATCACCTGAGGGAGCTCGTTTCTGGCCTGGGCGATCGCTTCCTCGCCGTTACGCGCCGTCAACACCTCCCAACCCCTGATGCGAAGGTAGGTCGAGAGCATCTCAAGGTTGCCCTCGTTGTCCTCGGCGAGCAGCACCTTCGGGTGATCCATGGCCGGCGTCTGCGCCCCGGCCTGTTCGGCGGTCGATTCTTCCTCCGGGACATGGGACGCGCTTTGACCGCCGGGGTCCCAGGGCAGGATCACGGTGAAGCGGCTGCCCCTGCCGATCTCGCTCTCCACGCGAATAACGCCACCGTGCAGCTGCGCCATGCCGTAAGCGAGTGCGAGACCGAGGCCGGTGCCGTCGTACTGTCGAGACAGTCTGCTGTCGAGCTGTACGAAGGGCTTGAACAGGTGCTCGTGTTGTTCCGGCGAGATCCCGACGCCGGTGTCCCAGACGCTGATCCGCACCTCTCGCGTGCTGGCGTCCCCCTCGACATCCAGGCCGATGCGCCCGCCTTCGGGGGTGAACTTCACCGCGTTGCCGAGCAGATTGACCAACATCTGCTTGAGGCGGCGGCTGTCGCCTCGCACCAGGCGTACCGCGGGGTCGATGTTCGCCTCGATGCTGATCCTCTTGGACTTGGCGGGCTGGCGGATCAGCCGCAGGCTGGCGTCCCACAGCTGGTTCACCGGTACCTGGTCCCAGCGCAGGTTCATTCTGCCGGAGGCGACCCGGGACATGTCCAGGATGTCGTTGATCAGCTCCAGCAGATGCGTACCGTTGTCGTGGATGGTGTGGGCCGCCCTGGCCTGCTGTTCGTTCAGCCCGCCGAGGAGGCCGTCCTCCATGGTCTCCGAGAGGCCGAGGATGGAGGTGAGTGGCGTGCGCAGCTCATGGCTCATGGCGGCGAGAAACTCGTCCTTCGCCTCAGCCGTGCGGGCGAGCTCCGCGTTCGCCCGGTCCAGCTCCGCCGTGCGCTCGAGTACCCGTTCGGCAAGTCGTGCGCGCTCCTCCGTGAGCGCGTCATGCGCCTCCCGCAGCTCCGCCTCGGCGTGCTTGCGCTCCGAGATATCCGAAAAGTTCACCACCGAGCCGACCAGCTGTCCGCCGCGGTAGATGGGGTTGGCGTGATACTCGACCGGAAAGCTGGTGCCGTCCGCGCGCCAGAAAACCTCGTCGTCGACGTGGGCGGGCACTCCGTCGCGATAAGTCTGGCAGGCCTTGCAGCGTGCAGCGGCGTAAGGGGCGCCGTCGGCGAACGAGTGATGCATGAGGGCGTGCATGTCCTTTCCGGTCAGCTCGCCCGCGTCCTCGTATCCCAGCATCCGGGCGCTCGAGGGGTTGCAGAAGATGCAGCAGCCCTGGGTGTCCACCCCGTAGATGCCCTCGCTGGTGGACTCCAGCAGGAGCCGGATTCTGGCCTCGCTTTGGCGCAGGTTCTCCCGGTAGCTCTCCAGGTTCCCCTGCATGGTCTTCAGTGCCGCGAGCATCTGCCCGTTCTCGTCCCCGCCCGTCACCTTGATCGGCGTCGAGAAGTCGCCGGCGCTGACGCGGCGGGCGATCGCCGTGGCGGTGGCGATGGGGCGGCCGATGGTGCGGTCTACCAGCCAGATCAGGAAGAGGACCGCGCCGGTCATGACCCCGACCATCAGCACGAAGATGCGCTGCTCCACGTATTGGGTGGATGCGTCGATCTGCTTCAGCTCCAGGTCTTTGTGGGCGAGCGTCGCCTGGACCACGCCGTCGATCAGGTCGGTGGGCTCACGGTCGATCCCGCGGACCCTGCGGTCGACGACCAGCTGCGGGCTTTCGTCTCCGGGGCGGTAGTGCTCGAGGGCGGCCCGGTATTGCGTGCCCAGTCGGATGTGCGCCTTCAGGAACTGCTCGGCCGTGGTGCGGGCGTCCTGGTTGTCGCCCAGCATCTCGACCAGGCGCCCGATCACCTCGCGCGTCAGGCCCTCCTCTTGTGCGAACTGTGCGAGGTACTGTTCGTAGAGCGCCTGGTCCTGACCGCGCAGGAGCACGTTCTTCCACTCCTGCACCTGCTTCTTGAAATGCACCTGAGCGGAGAGGGCGGTCGCCACGGCACGCGAGCTTGCCTCCCGGACCTCGGACTCGCGGATCGACGCCTGTTTGTAGAGGTAAAGCCCGTAGAGCCCCGCCCCGAGGTTGATGACCAGCACGGCGATCAACCCGGTCGCAAACCTGGTTCGGATATTCATCGCGACAGCTGGTCGACCGTCGGACGGGCGATGCTGGTATCCTGCATTCTCGGCTCCGGCGCGGCAGCCCTGGTTCGTGCGGGCGAGCCTACAAGGTACCCGGAGTCATGGATCCGGGCCAGAAACGGGAGGTTATCATGCTGGTCACCTTCAAGACCGAGGCCTACGCGAGCATCACCATGTTCGGCGATGTCGCGGTGGCGCTACTCAAGCTCATGGGGCACAGCGGAAAGGTTCCCGGCGCCATGATGCCCGAGGACATTCCGGACGCTCTTCAGCGGCTCAAGGCGGCGGTCGCCGCCAGCCCGGACGCGACCCTGGACCCGGACGGCGATCGGGAGCGGAAAGACGAGGCCGAGAACGAGCATGTCAGTCTCGCCAACCGGGCTCTGCCCCTGATCGAGCTCCTCACCGCCGCCGCGGACCGGCAGAAGTACGTCATGTGGGAAACTTGAGCGCCCTGGCTCAGGGTTGCTTCCCGCAGGGGAAGGCCGCGACCAGCGCATGCAGCACCACCTCCGCGGCGGGATCCCTCAGCTCGCCCTTGTGGTTCGCGCCGTAGCGGACGTAGGCATCGGCCAGTGCCGACGCGGTGACCGTCTCCGGGGTGCAGAACATGGGGTCCTGTGCTGTGCCGAGGTGCAGCAGGCGGATCGATTCCTCGACCCCGCTCACGAATCCCGCGCAGTAGCGCCTGCGCTCGCGCCCGATACTCGTCAGCCGGCTGGATGCGCACGCCCTGAGCAGATCGCCGGCGCTTTGCTGTTGCGGGAACTGGGGCTCCATCTCCTCATCCGGGGCTTGCGAGAACGCCGGTGCGGAGAGGGCGATTGTCAGGACAAGGGCCAAGATCGTTCGCGTCACCATCACGATGCTCCTCGTTGCCTCGGAAAGAGCCAACCCGCGGCTGTCAGTAGACTTCCATCCTGAGCGTAGCACCTTGCCCGTCACCTTATCCCCGCCCTATGCGCTGCGGGAAGCCCCATCCGAACGCATCGCCGCCCCAACCAGCATCAGCGCGGCCACCGCGGCGATCCCGAAGCGCAGGCTCTCGGTCAGAAAATAGGCCTGGTGATAGCGCAGAAAGGTTTCCAGCATGGGAGGCGGCGGGCTCCGAGGCAGGAAGTCGAGCTGCCGGCCGAGCTCGACGATGCGGGGCTCGAGCCCCCAGTGCGTGAAGGCGACCAGTCCGACCGCGGTTGTCAGGAGCAGGACGGGCAGGCGCGGATTGCGGCCCCATACGGCGAGGGCTACCGCCAGGATGCCAAGGGCGAGCTGGGTCCGGTTCCAGACCTCGAAGAAGACGCGGTTGAGCTCCGACGAGTGTACCCACAGCAGGCTGGTCTTCTTCGCCTCGGTGTCCTCGGGGATGAAGCCGGCTTGCTCCGCGAGCTTGGGATTGCGCGCGAACAAGTCGTCGATGCCGGCGAAATTGTAGGCGACGATGGAGCCCAGGATCACCGAGCCCCCGAGCCAGATGCCAAGGACGAGGTGAAGCAGCGGATTGGGTTTCATGTGGGAGCCTGCGTCAGCGTTGCCTGCGGGAATACTAATGGAAACGACTTCCCGTGCCACGGCGGAAGACGCCGCACCGGGCGTTTTTCCTCCCGGTGCCTGTCGGTCGGGAGTAGCATGTGGCCGCGGGCCAAACGAGTGGTCCCGAACAAAAGCCGCCGCCTGCTTCCGCTAATGCATCCGCCCGCGATCCGATGAATGTGACAACCCAAGGCCGCCGCATCGCACGCGAACAGCGGACCATCGAGGCCATGATCCGCATTTACTGCCGGGGACATCACGGCCAGGGTGAGGCGCCCTGTTCGGAATGCGCCAGCCTGCGTGACTACGCCCGCCGGCGCCTGAGCATTTGCCCCTTTCAGGAGGAAAAGCCCGCCTGTAACAACTGCGCGGTGCACTGCTACAGCTCCGTGATGCGGGAGCGGGTCAAGTCCGTCATGCGCTACGCCGGGCCGCGCATGCTCTGGCGCCATCCCCTGCTCAGCATCTATCACCTGCTCGACGAGCGGCGCCGGGTTCCGGCGCTGCCGGGTCCAGTTCGGAAAGAGAAATCCGAGTAAGGACGCTCGCGCGGATAGCCCCGCCGCCGTCTGCCGGATCAGCAGTCTCCGGCGCTACCGATCATGCTCAGCGCCGCGGCGCGCTTGGCTTCGCTTTCCCGGTGTTGGATCATGGAGACGACACCGACACACAGAACACCAAGAGCCGCGACCCATGGACTACAACGCCGAGCCCACAGATCAGACCGCCACCGACCCCGGATCTCACTCCACGGCGGAGCAGTTGAAGTCGTTGAAGCGGCAGGTGGCCGAGCAACAGGATCAGCTGCGCGACTACGAGAAATCTCTGGTGGAGCGCATCGCCGACGTCGACGACGATCGACGCACCACCGCCTCCAAGCTCCAGCGGGCGTGGCAGACCCAGCGCGAGGAGATGGAGCTGCGGCTGCGGCGGCAGACGGCGGTCATCATGGTTGTGCTCGTTCTGTTCGCGCTACTTGTCGGCGGGGTGCTCTTCCTCGCATACCGCGACCTGGGGCAGGCGCGGCTGCCATTGCTCGATGAGATCGCCACCATCAAGGGCGAGTTGGACCGCAGGGCCGAGCCGCCGCCGGCGGACGAGGCGGTCGGGGACGCGCTGAAGGGCCTGTCGCTGAGCGTGGCCGAGATCTCCTCCTCGCTGGAGCGAATGAGCGAGGAGCAGGCGAGCAGCCTGGACCGGGGCATCGCGGCGGAACGCAGCGCGCGCGACGCGGCGGATGCCGGTATCGCGGAGGAGGTTCGGCGTCTCGAGGCCGAGCAACAAAGCCTGGCCCAGGAGCTCGCGTCCTTGCGCCAGGCGCTTGAAGAAGCGCGGGCCCGAGCGGCCGCGGATGCGCCGAGCGCCGAGCCGGAAGCCGAGGGTACGGAAGCGGTCCCGGGAACCCAGGAGACTGGCGGCTCCGCCCCCGAGCAGCTTGTTGCCGGAACAGGTGCCGCCTCGGAACCCGTTGCGGAGGCGGCGCAGGTGGATGTCGAAGCAGCCGAGGCCGACATCGAGGGCGAGCCCGTTGCCGAGGATGTCGCGGAGGATAGCGCCGGCAGCGCCTCCGTGGCCGGCGGCCCCGCCTATGCCCTGCAGCTCATCGGCTTCTTCAGCCGCGACGCCATGCTGACCTTCGCCGCTCGCGACGACCTGCCGGAGCGTATGTACTACCGCGAGGACCGGTATCGCGGGCGCCCCTGGTACGCCCTCATCCACAGCCTGCACGCCGACTACGCCTCGGCCGAAGCGGCGTTGTCGCGGTTGGCGCCCGATCTTGTCGCGATGGGTCCCTGGATTCGTCCCATCCCCGACGAGGAAGATGTGCGGGTGCTCGCGCCCTCGGAGTGACGCTGACGGAATCGCCTGGAGCGCGAACGGATTACCAGGGGATGGGTTTTGCGTTGCGGAAGAAGCCGCCGGTCGGTCCGTCGTCCGGCAGGGTCGCGGCCCACAGGATGCCCGCGGCCCCTTCCTCGACGGAGAGGGTCGCCTCCGGACCGCCCATGTCGGTCCGCACCCAGCCCGGGCACACCGAGTTGACCTTGACCCCGGTCGCGCCGAGCTCGTCGGCGAGAATGCGCGTCAGCGCGTTGAGCGCGGTCTTTGACAGCCGGTAGCCGGGACAACCCCCGTTCATCTCGCTGAGCTGGCCCATTCCCGACGAGACATTCACCACCCGCCCCCTTCCACGCATCAGGGGAATCAGGGCCTGACACAGGCGCAGCGGGGCGAGGGTGTTGGTCTCCAGTCCCCGGCGCACCGTCTCCAGCCTGGCGTCGAAGACGCTTTCCCTGCCGCTTCCCGGTGTCGGGTCGGGAAAGATGCCGGCGTTGTTGACCAGCACGTCGAGTCGCCCGAAGGTGTCGCGGACGAAGGCCGCCAGCTGCGTGATCGACTGCTCGTCGGTTACGTCCAGCAGATGAAACGCCACGTCCAGTCCCTCAGCCCGCAGGCGTTCGGCGGCGGCGCGCCCCTCCCGCTCGCGGCGGGCGGTGAGGATCACGGTGTGGCGTCTTGCCGCCAGCTGACGGCAGGTCTCGAGCCCCAGGCCGCGATAGGCCCCGGTGACGATGGCGACGGGTTGGTTCGGCATGTTTTTCTCTCCGCGGGTTCCAGCCCCGAAGTATGGCGTTGTCGGTGGCTCCTGTCAGTCGCGGGTGGCTGGGGACGGGCACCATGCCTCGATCCCCCATCCGCGGTAGATGCGCGGCCGCGCCCCCGGCTCAGCGCCGCAGCCCGAGGCGGGACAGGAGCTTGGGGACATCGAGCTCGGGAACGAGCAGCGCCAGCGGTCGCGGCAGCGCGTCGCGAAAGCCGGGGGAGGTCACGATCTTGGGGTCGTAGATCAGCAGGCAGCCGCCGGTGGCGGGATCGATCTCGATGTGCTCGATGCCGCGCACCGCCGCGAGCTGTTGCCTGATCCGCTTGGCGAGCTCCGGGTGGCCCTTCAGACGCTTGCTGGTGAAACGTACCCGCCCGGGCGCGATATGGGCAGGGAACATGCTGCCCAGGACGGTGGACAGCTCATTGAGAAACTCCGCGGACTTCAGCGCCCCGGGGTCGAACAGCATCAGCACGCTGCCGGTGCGCGTGTCTACCGTGACCCGGCGGATACCGGACACGGCCTCGAGGTGCCGGTGCATCTTGGAGGCCAGGTCCGGCCGCCCCTTCACCGCATCGAAGCCCAGGCGCAGGCGCCCTGGAAGGACGTGGAGGATCCGCATCATGCGCCGAATGCTACACGCTGCGGATCGATCATGCAGGCGGGGTAAGGCCGCGGGAAGCGCTGTTTTGCTCGCTCCCCTAACCCGCGAGGATTCGTGCGGTTTCGTAACTCTGGCCGGCGAGTATCAGGAACAGGGTGGCCGCCTTGAGCAGGCGCGTCCTTTGCCGCGCCGGCAGCCAGCGGGTTCGGTCGATGTAAAGGGCCATATCGCGGCCTCAGCAACCTGGATAGGCTTCGAGCCGCCGCAGAACGGCCGCCTCGATCTCGCGCTCGTAGGGGCCGAAACGGCAGTAGGCGTCAACCCGCTGCTGCGCTCCGCCGACCTTGGCGAGGGCCGGCGAGGCATAGCCGTATGGCTCGAACTCGTCATCGGAGTAGAGGACGTTCTCTTCGTAGCCGGGACGATGGAAGGCGTTGCTCATGGCGGTAACTCCCTCTGGTTTCGGAAAGTGCGGTCGTCGCAAGTCCTTTAGCAACCGCGATGCCAACCTTGTCTCATCCCCCGGTTTTCGGGGTCCTCAGCGGAGCACATAGGCCGGGTTCGCAAGGCGTCGCCGCGGAATCCGCACGGAGTTGGTGCGATCCGGGGTTGTCGTGCACCAAAACTTGGGCAGAATACTCGGGCATATCCGGTTTCCGCCGGGGCAAATCTGGAGCAGCCATGAAACTCTTCTACAGCAAGACTTCGCCGTACGCCCGCAAGGTGCTGGTCACCGCCATGGAAAAGGGATTGTGCGGTCAGCTCGATCTCGTCGTGTGCGATCCCCACGGGCTGGACGAGGAGCTGCTGGCCGTCAATCCCCTCCATCGCGTACCCACGCTGGTGCGCGAGGACGGGCCGGCGCTTTACGACAGCCCGGTGATCTGCGAGTGGCTGGATGCCCAGGCCGAGACGCCGCAATTGATTCCGCAGGCGGGGCCGGAGCGTTGGGCGGTGCTCAAGGGGCAGGCGCTCGCCGACGGGATCATGGACGACGCGGTCGCCAACGTCATGGAATCGCGCCGACCCGAGGGCCGGCAGAGCCTGGAGCAGATGGCCGTTAGAACCGAGGCCCTGCTGCGCAGCGCGCGCACCCTGGAGGCGGACCTGTCCGGGTGGCCGGACAGCCTGAACCTCGCCCACATCGCGGCGGGGTGCGCCCTGGCCTATCTCGACTTCCGGCTGCCGGGCCTCGGCTGGCGTGACGGCAACCCGGCGCTGAGCGCCTGGTTCGAGGGCTTCGCCCGCCTGCCCGCGATGAAGGCGACCCGCCCCGACGCGGAATGAACGGATACACGCCCGTCTCCTGCGCACTCCATGACCGGCTCGAGATCGCGATCATGCGGCGGCAGCGGCTGAACGCGCGCTGGCGAGCCGAGGACGGGGCTGCGCACGCGGAAACCATCATTCCGCTGGACCTCTCGGCGCGTGACGGGGTGGAGTGGCTCAAGGCGAGGGGCGCGGCAGGAAACGAGCTCGTCCTGCGGCTGGATTGGTTGGAGTCCGTTTCGCCGGGGTGAGCGGATCGATCGCGCGGTTCGAGCTATTGGCGCATGCGCTTCGATAGGTTTGCGTATGGGATCTCGACGACGAGACGGTCGAGGCATCCTCGGCATCGAGAGAAACATGACTGCCAATGCCGGATTGCAGACCTCAAGGCGAGGGGCGCGGCGGGAAACGAGCTCGTCCTGCGGCTGGATTGGTTGGAGTCCGTTGCGCCCGGGTGAGGGGATTGATTGTGCGGTTCAAGCTATGGGCGTATGCCCCTCGAGGTTTGCGTCCGGGGTCTCGACTAAGAGACGGTAGAGGTATACCCGGCACCTAGAGAAACATAGGCTATCAGTGCTGGATTGCGAGACACCAATGCCGTGGAACGTGATACCTACCATATCGGGTTGTGGAACTACGCGAGAAGCTTTTTCCGAGCGGCTGCTAAATTGCGTGGATCGGAGGAAAGGTTTAGTGATGACCCAACATACTATTTATATGGGCATTCAATTGAGCTCGCGCTGAAATCAATGCTTATTTATAAAAGATATAGCGAAAAAGATATAAGAAAGATTGGTCATAATCTCAAAGAGGCATGGGGAAAAGCGATGGAAGAGGGGTTGGGTCAAGAGTTAGAAAATCCCACTGAAATAGCGCAGACTATCGAATTGATTAACCCGTATTACGAGGCTAAGGAACTCGAGTATATTGTGCCAGGTGGAAGGCGATATCCATTAATATCGCGGATGCACCATGTATCGGAAAAACTTATTTATGCAGTCGGTAAGAGCATAAATATACCGAAGCCGCAACTTAGAAAGCCGCTCCAAGCGACGCAAAAACCGCGCGCTTGATCTGAATCCTTGGCTTTATGAACAAGAGCTTAGTCACAATGAATGAATAACAATGATCAAGGGATTTCTTCGATTATGGATCGTCCTCTCTGTTTTCGCTTGGGGTGGCGTTACGGCATTTATTTTGAACGAGAGCGGGAATTACCTAGATTTACTCGTTAATCCTCATTTACATCCCGCTTATGGGTTCTCGACTCCCCTGCAAACCCAATGGTGCGTTCTCATCGCGACGCCTACGTTCTTGGCGAAATCTGCGTCAGAACGAACTCAATTAGCAAGCGATTTTTTTCGTGAACATATCGAGGCAATTGCAAGAGAAAGTTACGTCAATGTTGAAGAGTTCAGGAAAAGGTTTATTGCTAGTGCTACCTTGACGTTAGAAGAAGCACCAATCAAAACATGGGTAGACAGCGATCAAACCCGATACAGGGAGATATCGCACCATGGGTGGCACGGAGGAATACAAATCTCGAAAATCGCTTTTGCATGGGACACGTTACTCGTCTCAATAGTTGCTGCATTTGTTATTTCTTTGGTTATAACTGCATTATTTGTTGTGCTGCGTTGGGTTAAGAGAGGCTTCGTAAGTTAAAAAAGTAAAAAAAGTAGCGGGGTCAGGTCTTTCCTTTTGCCTTCCCTGTCCGTCCGCGGGCTGCCTGCACGATCTTGCTGAGTCGCGAGTAGTCACGGCCAAAATAGTTGCCGATCTCCATCATCGCATTGCCGTCGCTGGCGTAGGCTCCCGCAATGGCGTGGTCCGAGCCAGGTGTGCGCGGACAGAATGAAACGGTGGCTCTTCGAGGGGTCTGGATCTTGGCCTGCGGAATCCCGGACAACCCCTCACACCTGCGCACCGGTCATGGCGTACACGGCGGCTTCAGAGCCAAACCGCCTCGGCGCGGATGGTGGTGGCGAAGCGTCCGCCCTCCTGCTCCAGCTGCTGCCATTCGGCCAGCGTGTAGACCAGGATCTCCGCCGGCACTGGCAAGGTGGTGAGGTCCCACGCCATGGGCCGCTCTCGGAAAGGCAGGTCCGAGCGCGAGACCAGGGCGATGAGGTCGAGGTCGCTGCCGACACCCCAATCGCCCCTGGCATAGGAGCCGAAGTAGCCTAGACGTCTCAGCTCCGGGTGCAGCGCCTTCTGCTGCTCCGCCCAGTGGCGGACCGCGGCATCAACCGTCGCCCGATCCGGCCATTTCAGCACGGACGAAGTCAAGGATCTCACCGGCATGGCTGATCGCATCTCCGCTCTGCAAGGGTCCGTAGTGCTCGAAGGGCGCGCCTTCGGGGTGGCCGTTCGCGTACCGGGTTGCCAGGTAGAAATTGTCCAGCACGCGGGCCCGGTCGATGAGGAGCGGCGGAACCGAAAGCGGTAGCTCCTTGAGCAGGCGAGCGATGACGTGTCCCCACGCCTCCTGACCCTTCGCCAGGTGCAGCGCTTTGACCGCCTTTTCGGCCGCCTGCTGGGCCGCGAAGCAGGCCCATTCGTGCCGATCCGCCCGCGCGGAGTCGTGCGCCTGTTCCAGATCTCGCTGGGCCTGAGCGAGCCAGTCCGGTGCTCGGTTGCTCATGTTCGATTTCCCGGCGGACGCGCCGCTAGACCGATTTGTAGATCTCCCCGCCCTTGTCGATGAACTCCCGGGACTTCTCCTTCATCCCCTCCTCGATGGCGATCTCCACGTTCTCGATCTGGTGGGAGCGGGCGTAGTCGCGCACGTCCTGGGTGATCTTCATGGAGCAGAAGTGCGGGCCGCACATGGAGCAGAAGTGGGCGACCTTGTGGGACTCGTGGGGCATGGTCTGGTCGTGGAATTCGCGCGCCCGCTCGGGGTCCAGCGAGAGGTTGAACTGGTCCTCCCAGCGGAACTCGAAGCGCGCCTTGGAGAGCGCGTTGTCCCGCACCTGGGCGCCGGGCAGGCCCTTGGCGAGGTCGGCGCCGTGGGCGGCGATCTTGTAGGTGACGATGCCGTCGCGCACGTCCTGCTTGTCCGGCAGGCCCAGGTGCTCCTTGGGCGTGACGTAGCAGAGCATGGCGGTGCCGTACCAGCCGATATTGGCCGCCCCGATGCCGGAGGTGATGTGGTCGTAGGCGGGGGCGATGTCGGTGATCAGCGGCCCCAGGGTGTAGAAGGGGGCCTCGTAGCAGTCCCGCAGCTCCTTGTCCACGTTCTCCTGGACCATGTGCAGGGGCACGTGGCCGGGACCCTCGATCATCACCTGCACGTCGTGCCGCCAGGCGATCTTGGTGAGCTCGCCCAGGGTCTCCAGCTCCGCGAACTGGGCGGCGTCGTTGGCGTCGGCGATGGAGCCGGGGCGCAGGCCGTCGCCCAGGCTGAAGGAGACGTCGTAGGCCTTCATGATCTCGCAGATCTCCTCGAAGCGCGTGTAGAGGAAGTTCTCCTGGTGGTGGGCCAGGCACCACTTGGCCATGATGGAGCCGCCGCGGGAGACGATGCCGGTCACCCGGTCGGCCGTCAGCGGCACGTAGCGCAGCAGCACCCCGGCGTGGATGGTGAAGTAGTCCACCCCCTGTTCCGCCTGCTCGATCAGGGTGTCGCGGAACATCTCCCAGGTCAGCTCCTCGGGCTTGCCGTTGACCTTCTCCAGGGCCTGGTAGATGGGCACGGTGCCGATGGGCATGGGGGCGTTGCGCAGGATCCACTCCCGGGTCTCGTGGATGTTCTTGCCGGTGGAGAGGTCCATCAGGGTGTCGCCGCCCCAGCGGGCGGACCAGACCATCTTCTCGACCTCTTCCTCGATCGACGATGTCACCGCCGAGTTGCCGATGTTGGTGTTGATCTTCACCCGGAAGTTGCGCCCGATGATCATGGGCTCCAGCTCCGGGTGATTGATGTTGGCCGGGATGATGGCGCGCCCGGAGGCGACCTCGGCACGCACGAACTCCGGCGTGACCTTCTCCGGCAGGGTGGCGCCGAAGTGCCGTCCCTGGTGCTGACGCAGCAGCTTCTCGTAGCGCGGGTCGGCGCGCAGCTCGTCGAGCCGCATGTTCTCGCGGATGGCGACGTACTCCATCTCGGGGGTCACGATCCCCTTGCGGGCGTAGTGCATCTGGCTGACGTTCCGGCCCGCCTTGGCGCGGCGCGGGGTGCGGACGTGCTCGAAGCGCAGGTGGGAGAGGGCGGGGTCGGTCTGCCGCTTGCGCCCGAACTCGGAGGTCGGGCCGGTGAGCAGCTCGGTGTCGCCCCGCTCTTCGATCCACGCCGTGCGCACCTCGGCCAGCCCGGCGAGCAGGTCGATGCGCGCCCGCGGGTCGGTGTAGGGACCGGAGGTGTCGTAGATGTAGACCGGCGGGTTCTCCTCGACCCCGTCGCTGGCGTGGGTCGGGGTCAGGGTCACCTCCCGCATGGGCACCCGGATGTCCGGCCGCGACCCCTCGACGTAGATCTTGCGCGATGCGGGAAAGGGCTTGGTGACCTCGTCGGAGAGCTTGGCGGTCTTGCGGACGAATTCTTCGGGAATGGCGCTCATGTCTGATACCTCGCAGCAAATGGGGGCGTCGCGAGCGGACCAGCGGAACCGGCTCGCCGACCCGACCCTCCGGCGTTAGGCGTCGGGGCGAGTGTGCGGGGGTGGGAGGAGGCCGGGGCTCCGGCGGCAAACCTCCGCCTGATCGGGGAGCGGAGCTTACGCCAAGGTGCAAGGCGTCACGCGGATGGGATCGGCTTCGCCCGCCTTTCCTGCGCCGGCATTACCCGGATCAGGTTCCAAGGGTCTCTCTCAGCTCCGCTCGGGGACGCAAGCACCCGAGCGAGGCACCCCCAGCAGGGACTCGGCGCCAAGCTATAGCAATCCAGTAGGTTTTTCAAGGAGCGCCAGGGTCGGCGCAATCAGCGACCAGCCGGCCGGAATCAGGCCCGCGCGAGCGGGGTCAGCTGGATGCGGGGCCTTCCTCTTCCCCGGCGCCCAGCCGGCGCATGATGCGTTTCACGTAGGCCTGGGTCTCCTGGTAGGGCGGCACGCCGCCGTGGCGGTCCACCGCCTTCTCGCCGGCGTTGTAGCCCGCCAGCGCCAGCTTGACGTCGCCCTCGAAGTAGTCGAGCAGCCAGCGCAGATAGGCCATGCCGCCGCGCAGATTCTGCTCCGGGTCCCATACGTCCGCTACGCCGAAACGTTGCGCCGTCGCCGGGATCAGCTGCATCAGACCTTGCGCGTTCTTGGGCGAGAGGGCCTTGGGGTTGAAGCCGGACTCCGCTTCCACCACGGCGAGCACCAGGTTCGGATCGAGCTGGTAGCGCGGCGCCATGTCCCGAACCATGCGGGCGATCTCGCCGGAGGCAGGGTGGCGGCGGCTCGCGAGGCGGGTTCCGGTATCGAGGGGGCAGGTTGCCTTGCCCTTCGGCTTCCCTTCGACCTTCAAGACCTTGAGCATGGTGCCCGCCTTGCGGTTCTCGCCCTGCGCGGCCTGATAGTACCAGGCGGCGGCGATGTCCCGGTCGCGCGTGACCCCCTGTCCGAAGGCGTAGACCTGCCCGAGCTGGAACTTGGCCTCCACGTCGCCCTTGCGGGCCGCCTTGCAGTAGAGCTGGACGGCCTTCTTGGTGTCCTGCGGCACCCCGACGCCGCGGGCATAACGGGTGCCCCAGGCCGTCAGCTCGTGCATGTCGCTGGAAGCGAGGGCTTGCTCGAAGGAGGGCAGCTTCTCGGCCATTGCGGAAAGCGAGGCCAGGATTGCCACAAGTCCCGCGATCGCGGGCAGGATCATTTTTCGCTGTGCTTGCATGATTCCGTCTTCGCCGGGATGGGCCGCCGGGAAACCCATCGTTGTGCAGACCTGTTGGAAACAAGTGCCGGTTGTCGGATGTCCGCCCGCACAACGTGGTGGGAGGACCTTGGTTAAGGCCGTCATTTTCCAACAAAAATGATCCGGTTTCCAGAGCCGTGAAAGGCGGGCCTGGCAGCGCCGCGTGGACTCCGTCATCATACCGTCATAATCTGCCTGCAACGCCACGACGTCGGGCGCTCGGCTCAGCGGTCGCGGCGCCCCGGCCGCACGCACCATCTTTCTCCCTCCGCGCCTCGGTATTTCACGGGAACCTGAAGCATATGCCGCAAGACGACCTCATCCAGCTCTTCTCTCAATTCGGTCTTGCCGCCCTGTTGGGCTTCCTGATCGGCCTGGAGCGCGAGCTGCGCGACCAGGAAAGCGTCACCGTCGGCATCCGGGACTTTGTGCTCTTTGCCGTGATCGGCGCCGTGTCCAGCTTTGCGGCCCTGGAGTACGGCAACTCCTGGCTGATCCTGGCGGGCTTTTTCGGCTTCCTGGCGATGCTGCTGTCCAGCTACTGGGCAAAGCGGGATCATGGTCCCGGCATCACCACCGAGCTGGCGGCGGTGCTGACCTTCTTCCTCGGCGTCCTGGTCATGCGCGGGGCGACCGTGCTGGCGATCGCGTTGGCCATCCTGGCGCTGGGGGTGCTGTTCCCCAAGGCGTCGATCAAGCGCTTCCGCTCCCAGGTGCAGACGCACGAGATGCGAGCCGTGCTCCTGTTCCTGACCATCACCTTCATCGTCCTGCCGGTGCTGCCGCGCCAGTCTCTCGATACCTATCTGACCTATCCGGTGGGCACGGTGACGGCGGTCGACCAGGCCTCGGGCCGGGTCGACATCGCGCTCGCCGCCGGGAAGCGCCTCAGTCCGGGTGACCAGGTGTTTCTGTACGGGGACGACTGGGATCGCCTCGGCAGCGTCCAGATCACTTCGGCTCGCCGTGCCGACGCCAGCGGCACCTTCGATGGAGGCCCGCTCGCTGACATCGAGCCCGAAACCGGCGTGCGCAGCGGCCTGGGCATCGAGTTCCTGGAGGTCATGGCCTCCGCCGTGCGCCCCTACAAGCTTTGGCTGATCGTCGTGCTGGTGTCCCTGGTCAGCTTCGCCGGTTACGTGCTGATCAAGGTCGTGGGCAACACGGCGGGCATCGGGTTGACCGGCCTGATCGGGGGTCTGGTCTCCAGCACCGTGACCACCCTGAGCTTCGCCCGCCGCAGCATGGAGTCCCCCGGCGCCAACCGCCTGTACGCCATGGCGATCGTCCTCGCGAGCTCGGTCATGTTTCCGCGCCTGATTCTCGAGATCGCGGTGGTCAATCCGACCTTGATGAAGAACATCGCGCTGCCGCTGGCGGTCATGGGGATTACCGGGGCCGCCATGGCCGCGCTGCTCTATTTCCGGTCCCGGCAGGCGACGGTGGCCACGCCCCAGGTGGAGTTCAGCAACCCCTTCAGCCTCAAGGCCGCGGTGAGCTTCGGCCTGGTGTTCGCGGCGATCCTGATGTTGACGCGCGTCGCGACCCATTACCTCGGGGATGCCTGGCTTCCCGTGGTCGCGGTCGTCAGCGGCCTCACCGACGCGGACGCCATCGCCTTCTCGCTGAGCAGCCTCCAGGTGTCCGGCCTGATCCACATCGACTGGGCAAGCTTCAATCTGGTCTTGGGTGCGATCTCCAACACCTTCATGAAGCTCTTCCTGGTGCTGGGTCTCGGCGACCGGGACCTGTTCCGCAAGCTGTTCGGGCCCTTCGTGGTCATCGGCGCCGTGGGGCTGATCACCACGCTCCTCTACTACGATCTCGGCGCGGCGGTCTCCGCGGCCGGCGGGTAGCGGGACGCGCGTATAATGGCCCGACTTCGAGCGACCGCTACCACGGGGAGAGCCATGGCAGACGCGGATATCGGACTCATCGGCCTGGCCGTGATGGGCCAGAACCTGGTGCTGAACATGAACGATCACGGCTACCGGGTGGCGGTGTACAACCGCACGACCGAGAAGGTCGACGAGTTCCTGGCGGGTCCCGCCAGGGACTCGCGGGTGGTCGGCACGCATACCATCGAGGCGCTCGTCGGCGCGCTGGAGCGCCCGCGCAAGGTCATGCTCATGGTGCGCGCCGGGGAGGTCGTGGACCGCATCATCGACCAGGTGGTCCCCTACCTGGAGCCGGGCGACTGCATCATCGACGGCGGCAACTCCCACTTCCCGGACAGCGTGCGCCGCACCCGCTCACTGGCCGAGAAGGGCATCCTGTTCGTCGGCACCGGCGTATCGGGCGGAGAGGAGGGGGCGCGCCGCGGCCCCTCCATCATGCCGGGCGGCAACCCCGCCGCCTGGCCCCTGGTGAAGGACATCTTCCAGTCCATCGCCGCGAGCGTCGACGGGGTCCCCTGCTGCCAGTGGGTGGGCGACGAGGGCGCCGGCCACTACGTCAAGATGGTCCACAACGGCATCGAGTACGGGGACATGCAGCTCATCAGCGAGGCCTACTTCCTGATGCGCGAAGGCCTCGGCATGACCGTGGACGAGATCCAGCCGGTCTTCGCCGAGTGGAACCGGGGCGTGCTCGATTCCTACCTGATCGAGATCACCGCCGAGATCCTGAAGGTCAAGGATGCCGATGGCGAGCCCCTGATCGACAAGATCCTCGACACGGCGGGGCAGAAGGGTACCGGCAAGTGGACCGGGATCAACGCCATGGAGCTCGGCATCCCGTTGACCCTGATCGGGGAGGCGGTGTTCGCCCGCTGCCTGTCGGCCATGAAGGAGGAGCGCGTGCGCGCCGCGGCGATGCTGCCGGGTGAGGGCGCGCCCTTTGCCGGGGAGCGCGCCGACTACCTGGCGCACATCCACGATGCCCTGTACGCGGCCAAGATCTGCTCCTATGCCCAGGGCTACATGCTGATGCGCGAGGCGGCCAAGGAATACGGCTGGTGGCTCAACTTCGGGGACATCGCGCTCATGTGGCGGGGCGGCTGCATCATCCGCAGCCGGTTCCTGAACGACATCAAGGCCGCCTTCGATCGCGACCCGAAGCTGGAGAACCTGCTTCAGGACGGCTTCTTCCGCGATGAGATCGCCCGCACCCTGCCGGGCTGGCGCAAGGCCGCTGCGCTCTCGATCGAGCTCGGCATCCCGGCGCCCGCGATCACCTCCGCGCTGGCCTTCTACGACGGCTACCGCTCGGCGCGCCTGCCGGCCAGCATCCTGCAGGCCCAGCGGGACTACTTCGGCGCTCACTCGTACGAGCGCGTCGACCGGCCCCGCGGCGAGTTCTTCCACACCGACTGGACGGGCAGCGGGGGCGGCGTCGCGTCCACCACGTACAGCGTCTGACGAGGGCGGGCGCCTATCCTTGGGGCACGCCACTCAAGAAGCGCGAGGATGCAGCGCGTAGACTCGTTCCAGCAGCCGGCTCAGGCCACGCTGCTGAAAGCGGGGATTCTCCGCCCAGACGTCCAGCTCGGCGAGGCGGCGAATGTCGAAGCGTCCGCCCAGGAGTCTTCCGCACCTCGTCCTCGCCGACCGAGAAGGGCGGCCCGGCCATCTCGGCCTGGTCGTAGTCCAGGGTGACGAGGAGGATGCGGGTCTCCGGTCGCAAAAGACCCTGCAGGTGCTCGGCGTAGCGCGGGCGCAGCTCCGGCGGCAGGGCGATCAGGGAGGCGCGGTCGA
Source organism: uncultured Gammaproteobacteria bacterium (assembly GCA_963698495.1). Classification (GTDB taxonomy): domain Bacteria; phylum Pseudomonadota; class Gammaproteobacteria; order Chromatiales; family Chromatiaceae; genus CAVORB01. Next base: position 175,240 of record CAVORB010000025.1, read on the forward strand.
ATACCGCCGTCACCCCCTGGAGGTGCCCCGGCGTGAGTGCGAAGAAGTCCCCGCACAGCACAGTCAGCTCGTCGACCTGGTAGCGGCGGAAGGGCGGCGCGTCCGTGACTTGGGGTTTGAGACCGTTCTCCTGGAAGAAGGACTCCACGCCGACGGGGCTGATCTCCACGCCCAGCACCGGGTGGCCCTGTCCCGCCAGCCACAGCAGGTCCAGGGACTTGCCGCAGAGGGGAACGAACACCGACTCTGCCGGGCTTCACGCCGAGACGAGACCAGTGCTCCTGCAGGTGCAGATTGATCTCGTCCTGATGCCAGCCGGTCTCGCCGCGCTGCCAGCGTTGGTGCCAGAAAGCCGGGTCCATGCGTCGCTCCCGGACCTCAGGGAGTCGTCAGCTTGATTTCGATGCGCCGATTCCTGCGGTTGGCCTCCGGCGTCGCGCCGGGGTCGACCGGGCGGAACTCGCCGAAGCCGGCGGCCGCCATGCGGCGCTGGGGGATGCCCTGGCTGGCGAGGTACTCGACCACGGACAGGGCGCGCGCGGTGGAGAGCTCCCAGTTGGAGGCGAACTCGCGGCCGCCGCTCAGCGGCACCCGGTCTGTGTGGCCGTCGATGCGCAGGATCCAGTCCACGTTGGCGGGGATCTGGCCGTCGAGCCCCTTGAGGGTGCCGGCCAGGCGTGTCAACTGGGCCTTGCCCGCATCCCCCAGGTCGGCGGAACCGGAACCGAACAGGAGCTCGGACTGGAAGACGAAGCGGTCGCCCTCGACCTTGATGTCCGGGTTGTCGCCCAGCGCCTCCTTGACCTTGCCGAAGAACTCGGACCGGTAGCGCGAGAGCTCGTTGACGCGGCGCGCCAGCTCGATGTTGAGGCGGTTGCCGAGGTCCTCGATCTGCTCCGCCTGCGCCTTCTTCTCCGTCTCCGCGATCTCCAGGGCCTGGCCGATCACCTGGAGCTGCTCCTGCAGCTGGGAGATCTGCAGGCTGAGCAGCGCGACCTGGGCCTGGGCCTCGGCGGAGAGCTTCTTCTCGTTCTCCAGCGCCGCCTGCTGCTCCCCCACCAGGGCGTTCAGGGCCAGGATCTGGACGTCCCGCTCCGCCTTTTCCTGCTCCGCGGTCAGGGCGCGCTGACTCTCGGCGGCCAGGCGCGTCTGCAGATCCTGCTTCTCGGCCGTGAGTCCGGCCACCAGGTTCGAGAGCCGATCGATCTCGCTGCTCAGGGCGCTGGTCTGCTCGCGCTCGAGGCCGAGCTGCTCGATCAGGGTCGCCATCTGCTCGTGGAGGTCGTCGAGCTCGGTCTCCTGCTCCGACACCACCTGGCGCAGCAGGAACTGGGCCAGGGTGAAGATCAGCAGGACGAAGATGACGACCATCAGCAGGGCCGCCAGGGCGTCCACGTAGCCCGGCCAGACGTTGACCGTGCGTCCGCTGCGGCGGATGCCCGAGAACACGGGGATCAGGCCTCCCGGTCGGGATCTGGCGCGGGTGCGCGCGCGGCCGCTCCGGGCTTGGTGAGCAGGGCCTCCAGCAGCCTGGCGCTGGGCCCGCAGCTCCTCAAGCAAGGGCGTCATGGCGCCTGCCTCCTCGATCTCCACCGGCGGCTCGTCCGGCACCGATCGCCGTCCCGGCTCGTCGATGAGCTGGGTGACACCGGTGAGCCATTCCTCCAGGCCGTTGAAGAAGCGGTTCTGGGCGTGGCCCGCCTGCAGGTCCAGAAAGCCGAGGACGAGCGAGCCGCCGAGGCCGAACAGGGAGGAGCTGAAGGCGGTGCCCATGCCGGCCAGGGGCGCCTCGAGCCCGGCCTTGAGCTCGCCGAACACCAGGTTGACGTCGCCACCCCCGACGTCGAGCCCCGAGATGACGCGGCCCACCGCGCCGATGGTGCCGAGCAGCCCCCAGAAGGTGCCGAGCAGGCCGAGGAAGATCAGGAGCCCGATCATGTAGCGCGAGATCTCTCGGGATTCGTCGAGGCGGGCGCGAATGCCGTCCAGCACGGTGCGGAGCGCCAGCGCCGAGAGACGGAACCGGTCCTTGCGCCGGCCCTGCAGGTGGCGCGCCAGCGGCTTCAGGAGGCGCGGCTCCACGGCCACGGAGATGCCCGTCTCGCCGGTGCGGAAGAGCTTGATCCAGGCGATCTCGGGGCCGAGCACCAGCACGTGGCGGAAATTGATCAGGATGCCCACCGCGAGCACGGCCAGGATCAGGCTGTTGAAGGCCCAGTTGGCCATGAAGGCCTCGCGCAGGGGCAGAAAGAGCAGCGCGCATACCGCCGCTACCACGGCGAGGTAGACCACCATCCAGAACAGGGAGCCCTTGGGGTTGTTCACGGTGCGTGCCTCAGGTCTCGCGCCGCTTGGCCGCTGCCTGGGCCAGCTCCCGCAGCATGGGGACGGTGTCGCCCCAGCCGACGCAGGCGTCGGTGACGCTCTGGCCGTAGATCAGGTCCTCGTCCGGCGTCAGGTCCTGGCGGCCGGCCACCAGGTGGCTCTCGATCATGACGCCGATGATGCGGCGGTCACCGCGGGCGATCTGGCCGGCCACGTCCCGCGCCACCTGGATCTGTTTCTCCGGCTTCTTGCGGCTGTTGGCGTGGCTGAAGTCGATCATGATCTTGGGCGACAGCCCCGCCGCGGTGATCTCCTCCGCGGCGATGTTCACGCTCTCGGTGTCGTAGTTCGGCCGCTTTCCGCCGCGCAGGATGATGTGGGTGTCCTCATTGCCGGCGGTGCTGAAGATGGCCGAATGGCCGTCCTTGGTGAGCGACAGGAACACGTGAGGCCCGGCCGCCGCGTGAATGGCGTCGATGGCGACCTTGACCGAGCCGTCGGTGGCGTTCTTGAAGCCGACCGGGCAGGACAGGCCCGAGGCCAGCTCCCGATGGCCCTGGCTCTCGGTGGTGCGGGCGCCGATCGCGCCCCAGCTGATGAGATCGGCGATGTACTGGGGGCTGATCAGGTCGAGGAACTCTGTGCCGGCCGGCATGCCCATCTCCGCCAGGTCGAGCAGCAGCTTGCGGGCGACCCGCAGGCCCTGGTTGATCTCGAAGCTGCCGTCGAGGTTGGGGTCGTTGATCAGGCCCTTCCAGCCGACCGTGGTGCGCGGCTTCTCGAAGTAGACCCGCATCACGATCATCAGGTCTTCCTTGAGCTCCTCGCGCAGCTCGCACAGGCCGCGCGCATACTCGCAGGCGGCCCGCGGATCGTGGACCGAGCAGGGGCCGACCACCACCAGCAGGCGGTCGTCGCTCGCCGTGGAGAATGCGCTGGATGTCGCGGCGGGCGTTGAAGACGGTCTCCGCCGCCCGCTCGCTGATCGGGAATTCCTCGTGCAGGGCCTTGGGCGGGGCCACCTGCTTGATGTCGCGGATGCGTAGGTCGTCGGTCTGGTGATGCATGGGCTCGGGCGCGGCAAAGGGCGGAAACGCAAAAGTATAAACGAAACTCGGGCCGTCTCGGCCTCAGGGCAAGACGAAGGCCAGGGTCAGGGGTATGGTCAGCAGGCTTGCCAGGTTGCCCCAGATGACGATCGAGGCCACGGTCTCCGGCTCCTGGCCGTATTGCTCGGCCAGCACGTAGTTGAGCACCGCGGGCGGCAGCACGGCGAACAGAACCAGCTGGCGCGCCAGTGATTCCTCCAGCGGCAGCACCAGCAGCAGCGGCAGGGCGACCGCCAGCCCAGCTACGGGCCGCAGTCCGGCCCCCAGTATGCCGACCCGCCAGTGGGACCAGTCCGCATCCTTTAGGCGCACACCCAGGGCGAACAGCATCAGCGGAATGGATACCTGGCCGAGCATCTCGACCCCCACGGCCAGCGGCCGCGGCAGGTGCAGCTGCAGGAGCGAGAAGCCAAGGCCAAGCAGGCAGGCCATCACCATGGGTATCCGCAGCAGGCGGGCCAGGCTGGCGCCGGGGTCCAGCATGCGGACCCCGACGGTGAAGTGCATCAGGTTCTCCACCAGGAAAACCACCACCGCCGCCGGCAGGGCCTGCTCGCCGAAGGCCAGCACCGCCAGCGGCAGCCCCATGTTGCCCGAGTTGTTGAACATCGACGGCGGCACCAGGGTGCGCCAGGCCGTGCCAGTGACCCGGCTCACCGCGAGCGCGACCAGCCCCGAGCCCAGCACGACCAGCAGCGCGCCGAGGGCAAGGTCCAGGTAAAGGCCGATCTGGAAATCCTTCCCGGACAGGACGTCGAAGATCAGGGCGGGAATGAAGACGTCGAGGTTGATGCGGTTGGCCGCCGACATATCCGGCCCGTGCCGGCGGGCGTAGAGCCAGCCGACCAGCACCAGCCCGAACACGGGCGCGACGATGGAGAGGATCTGGTAGATCACCGGGGGTCAGGGCAGGCGCCGGGTGTCACCGCTCAGCGGGTCGCCGGTTCCGTGGCCGCGGCAGCGGCGCCCTGCCCACGGGCTCACCCTGACGGATCAGATCCACGACCGTCTCGCACATGGTTCGGCGTTGCCTCTTGTGGTGGATGTCCGGGAGCGGCCCTTGGCGAGTCCGGTCTCGATCGGCCACAATTCTACGCAATCCAGATCAGGAAACGGTTAGCGATGAGACAGAAGAAGGTTTTTCCGGGTATCGACAAGACCCCGAAGGGTGGGATGACGCCAACCGGAAACATCATCCGCGATGCCTGGGTGTTCGGCATCATCCCCGAGACGGAGACCTGCGCCGGCTGGACCGTGCAGAGGATCGAGGCCCTGTACGACCAGGTGGCGGCCGCGTGGCAGCCGTACGGCCATCTCGCCTCGCGCCTCCCGCCCGAGCTGCGGGAACGCCACGCGCGCATCTACGCGGCGGCCGTCGAGCGGGCTCGCGCCGAGGGCTGGGACCCCGAGCTGGGCGACGACGACTGAGTCCGCGCTCCGGCAGATCCTGGAGCGCCGGGTAGTGGGCCTTCGCCGCCGCGGCTGACCCCGGCGGCGAGGCCGGGCTCAGGTCTCGCCGCGGAGTCCCGCCAAGGCCATCTTCCTGCGCACGAACGCGATCTGGGTCTGGAGCGACAGGCCCTTCGGGCAGATGTCGTGGCAGCCGAGCAGGCTCATGCAGCCGAACACCCCGTCGTCGTCGCCGATGACCTGGTAGAAGTCGGGGTCGGTGCGCTGGTCCTTGGGGTCGGCGCGGAAGCGGGCGATCTTGTTGATGCCGACCGCGCCCACGAAATCCTCGCGCATGCGTGCGGTGCCGCAGGCGCTCACGCAGCAGCCGCACTCGATGCAGCGGTCGAGCTCGTAGATGTGCTCGGCGAGGTCCGGGTCCATGGGGTCCTCGAGCCGGTCGACGTCCGGCTGCCCGGCCAGATGGACCCAGGTTTCCAGCCGCTCGCTCATGGCGCGCATCCACTTGCCCGTGTTCACCGAAAGGTCCGCGATCAGCTCGAAGGTCGGCAGCGGCAGCAGGGTGATCTCCGCCGGCAGGGACTCCGTGAGGGTGCGGCAGGCCAGGCCCGGTCTGCCGTTGATCACCATGGCGCAGCTCCCGCACACCCCGGCGCGGCAAACGAAGTCGAAGGCAAGGCCCGGGTCCTGCTCGTCGCGGATCAGGTTGAGGGCGATGAACAGCGTCATGCCCGGCGACTCCTCCAGGCGGTAGCGCTCCATGCGCGGCCGGCTGTCGGGGTCGGCGGGGGTGTGACGGAAGACGTTGAAGGTCAGGGTCCGGCTCATCGCTCGCGCTCCTGGATGCGTTCGTTGTTCGCGCGATACTGCTCCGGGAGCAGGTGGCGGAAGGGCATCAGCGCCTCCTGGACGGCGTAGCGGTCGCGGGACCCGGCCTGCGTGGCGTCGACGTCGGCCTGGCGGCTTGTCGTGTCCGGGTGCTCGACGATGTTCTTGGTGCCGTAACCGCGGAATCCGGGCGGAAGCTCCATGGTCTTGACGTCCATGGGCTCGTACTCCAACGAGGGCAGGTCGTCGCCCTCGCCGGGCCAGGAGAATAGGGTGCGTTTCAGCCAGTCGCGGTCGTTGCGCTCTGGATGATCCTCGCGGAAGTGGGCGCCGCGGCTCTCGGTGCGCCGCAGCGCCCCCAAGGCCGCCCCGAGCGCGATCTTCAACATTTTCGGCAGCCGATAGGCCAGCACCAGCTCCGGATTGGCGGCGGGGTGCCGGCAGCACACGCCGACTTTGTGGCTGCGCTGGAGCAGGTCCTTGAGCTCCTCGACCGCCTCCTCGAGGTGTGGACCGTTGCGGAACAGGCCGACCTTCGTCATCATCACCTGCTCCATGCGCTTGCGCAGCGCCACCGGGTGCTCGCTGCCCTTGGTGTCGAGCAGTGCGGCGAGCTTGGCCTGCTCGCGGTCGAGGAACTCCTTGGCCAGCGCGGTGGAGATGTCGAGCTCGCCTTCCGGCGCGGCGCAGAAGTCCGCCACGTACTCCGAGACCAGCATGCCCGAGACCACGGTCTCCGCTACCGAGTTGCCTCCCAGGCGGTTGAAGCCGTGCATGTCCCAGCAGGCGACCTCGCCGCAGGCGAACAGGCCGCGCAGCCAGGGGCTCTCCCCGCGGTGGTCGGTGCGGATGCCGCCCATCGAATAGTGCTGGGTGGGCCGCACGGGGATCCACTTCTCGGCCGGGTCGATGCCGAGAAAGTACTGGCAGATGTCCTTGACCTCGCGCAGGTTCTTTTCGATGTGGGCGCGTCCCAGCACCGTGATATCCAGCCACAGATGGTCGCCGAAGCGTCCCGGGACGCCCTTGCCCGAGCGCATGTGCTCGGCCATGCGGCGCGAGACCACGTCGCGGGAGGCGAGCTCCTTCTTCTCCGGCTCGTAGTCGGGCATGAACCTGTGCCCGTCCGTGTCCCGCAGGAGGCCGCCGTCGCCGCGGCAGCCCTCGGTCACCAGGATGCCGGCGGGCACGATGGCGGTCGGATGGAACTGCACCGCCTCCAGGTTGGCGAGCCGGGCGACCCCGGTCTCCAGCGCGATGGCCTGACCGATGCCCTCGTTGATGACGGCGTTGGTCGAGACGCCGTAGATGCGCCCGTAGCCGCCGGTGGCCATCACCGTCGCACGGGCCAGGTAGGCGCTCAGCTCGCCGGTGACGAGGTTGCGCACCACCGCGCCCTGACAACGGGCGCCGTCGTGGATGAGGGCCAGCGCCTCCATGCGCTCGTGCACCGGGATCGACTCGGCGATGGCCCGGTCGCCGAGGGTGTAGAGCATGGCGTGGCCGGTCCCGTCGGAGGTGTAGCAGGTGCGCCACTTCTTGGTGCCGCCGAAGTCGCGCGCGGTGATGAGTCCGTTGGCCTCTTGCGGCGCCATCAGGGTCACCCGTTCGCCGTTGATCACGGCGCCGTGCGCGCCCTTGCGCACCCGGTTCCAGGGCACTCCCCAGGCGGCCAGCTCGCGCACGGCCTTGGGCGCCATGTGGGTGAACATGCGCGCGACCACCTGGTCGCAGCCCCAGTCGCTGCCGCGCACCGTGTCCGCGAAGTGCACGTCCTCGTTGTCGCCGGCGCCTTTGACGCAGTTGGCGAGGCTCGCCTGCATGCCGCCCTGGGCCGCGACCGAATGCGAGCGCTTGGCCGGCACCAGCGACAGGATCAGGGTGTCGAGTCCGCGCCGCTTCACCCCGATGGCCGTGCGCAGTCCCGCGAGCCCGCCGCCGATCACCAGCACGTCGGTGTAGATGATCCTCATGGCCCCTCTCCCGCCCAGGCCGGGGTGTAGAGCTCGCCCGCGTTCGGGGCATGCTCGATGCCGATCTTGACGTAGGCCGCGAGGGACGCCAGCCCCAGGGCGATGAAGAAGACGGTCAGGGCCCACTTGGCGCCCTTGAGCCGCGCCCGGGTGCGGTCCGGATCGGGGCTCTCGAACCAGCCCCACTTGACCGCCAGCCGGTAGAGCCCGATGCCGCCGTGGAGCTCCACCGCGAACAGCAGCGTCAGGTACAGGGGCCACATGCGGCCGGTCCAGACCCGGTCGGCGGAGGCATAGGGGCCGATGAGCTCCGGCCGGGTCATCATCAGGTACAGGTGCACCGAGGCGAGGAAGAACATGGCGAACCCGGTGATCACCTGCACCAGCCACAGGGTGGTGTCGCCGTGGCGCATGGTCCGGGTGTGTTGCCAGAAGGCGCGGTACTGAAGCCAGTTGGCGGGGAACTTGCGCAGCGCCAGGGCGGCGTGAAGCACGATGACCAGGAAGACGGCGGCGACGAACGCGGACACCAGCGCCGGGAAGCCGCGCCCGAAAAAGAAGTAGCCCTCGAAGAAGCGGGCGACGGTCCAGAAGGCATCCTTGCCCAGGAGGATCGAGGAGACGAAGAACATGTGCAGCCACATGAACAGGGCGAGGAACAGCCCCGACAGGCTCTGCAGCAGATCCAGTCGGGCGGGCCAGGCGGAGGGCCCGGGGGAGAGGGTCTTCATCCAGGTAGGAGCGGAATCTTCTTGTTGTAGGAAATCCGTAATATTAGTGTTTTCTTCTTCGCTGACGAAGCGATTGCTTGCGGGAATGTGATCTCGCTCAAGATCGGGCGATGAAACCCTGGCAGCCGGCATCGGCGCCCACTCTGACGCCATGCGGCCGTCGTATCGGTCCCCGGCCTGGGCGGGCTGTCCCGACGATAGGTGCGACCCGGCTCCCCGAGATAGAATCTGGCCGTCCGCGAACGCCCGCGATTGAGAAGCAAGGCTGTTTGCCGAGACCGGTGATTCCGCCCTTTTCCGGGGCGTCCGCGATACCGTTTCTGTTGCCAAGGGGTTCGGCCGATGCCTGGGAAAGTGCTGCTCGCCGCTGCATTCTTGATCCTCGCGATGCTCGCGGGCTGTGCGAGCGTCACGAAGCCTTGGATCGCGCCGGAGGTTGCTCTGTCCGGGCTTCGAGTCAAGGAGCTGGGGCTCGTCCAGCAGTCCTTCGTCGTCACCCTGAACATTCGGAATCCGAACGACCGCGCGCTGCCGCTCAGCGCGATGACCTATCGCCTGTCCCTCGAGGGAACCGAGCTTGCGACCGGGGGCGGCGTCCTTGAACGCCAGATCCCGGCGTTCGGCGAGGAGACGGTTGACGTCGAGGTGGTCAGCGAGCTGTTCGGGCTGCTGCAGCGATTGCCGGCGCTGGCGATGAAGGACGAGCCGCTGGCCTGGAGGATAGCGGGGACGGCAACGCTCACGGGTGGGCTGGTCACCCTTCCTTACTGGTACTCGGGTGAGATCGACCCCCGGCAACTGATCGCCGCTGCGCCCCGCTGACGGCGGGTCGCAGGTCCAGGGTCTGAGGAGCGACAAGGCCCGCTTCGAGCCAGTCGCTGCATCTTTCATCCGTCCGTCTTGACCACCGAACCCCGATAAGTCCGCGCTAATATACTAAGCTTCAAGGTGCGGAAGCGCTTTCCGCCCGGCCGGTTCGGTAGGCTCCGGCCGGCAACGCAGGAGGTGTTTCATGAAACGGCATTCGACGTTTGCTACCGCACTGCTCGCCACCCTGCTCTTGGCCGTCCCCGTGGAGTCGCAGGCCTTCTTCGGCTTCTTCGGAGGCGGGTTCGGCTTTGGCTTCGGCGGCGGGTACCGCGGATGGGGCGGGCCGGGCTGGTGGGGCCCCGGTTATTGGGGCGGCCCCGGCTGGGGTTACGGCCATCACTGGTACCGTCCCTACCGCTGGCGCTACGGGCCTTACGGCTGGGGCCGTCGTCACTGGTGGGGTTATCCTTCCTTCGGCTATCCCTATCACGGTCTGATTCAGCCCTACGCGCTGGTCCCGCAAGTCGTCGTGCCGGCGATACAGGCCCCCGCCACGGCGAAGGAGAAATAGCTGCAAACCAGGCGGCGATTCCGACGCGCCGCCGCCCGGGCCGCACCCGCGCGCCCGGGCACGGTTCCGTCTCTGACCGCCGACTCCCATGGGCTGGCGGGAGCGACGGGCGATCGTGATACCATCCGCGCCCATGCTGACTTACCCCGACATCGATCCCGTCGCGCTCTCCCTCGGGCCGCTGAAGGTCCATTGGTACGGCCTCATGTACCTGATCGGCTTCGCGGCCTTCTGGGCTTTGGGCCGCTACCGCGCCGCCCGGCCGGGATCGGCCTGGACGGCGCAGATGGTGGACGACGTGCTCTTCTACGGCGTCGCGGGGACCATCGTCGGCGGGCGCCTGGGCTATATGCTCTTCTACGGCTTCGATCAGCTTGCCGAGAATCCCCTCAATATCCTGAAGATCTGGCAGGGTGGCATGTCCTTCCACGGCGGGCTGGTGGGGGTCATGGTGGCCATGTGGCTGTTCGGGCGCCGCAACGGCCGGGCGTTCTTCGAGGTCACGGACTTCATCGTCCCCCTGGTGCCCGTCGGGCTTTTCACCGGGCGTATCGGTAACTTCATCAACGGCGAGCTGTGGGGCCGGGTGACCGATGTGCCCTGGGGTGTGCGTCTGCCCTGCGACCGGTTTCCGCTCGACTGCCGGGATCTGCCCGCGGGCACGGAATGGAGCCTGCCCCTGCATCCCTCCCAGCTCTACGAGGCCGCGCTCGAGGGCCTCTTGCTGTTCGTGATCGTCTGGATCTTCTCCGCACGCCCCCGGCCGACGATGGCGGTATCGGGGTTGTTCCTGCTTGGCTATGGCCTTTTCCGTTTCGCGGTGGAGCTGGTCCGCACCCCGGATGCGCATCTCGGCTATCTGGCCTACGGCTGGCTCACCATGGGCCAGGTCTTGAGTCTGCCGATGATCCTGTTCGGTGGATTGCTTCTGCTTCTGGCCTATCGACACAAGGCGGCGGGCTCCGTGTCCGCGTAGCATTTCAACCGGGCGCGGACACCCATCGGTTGGTCCCGTCGTCCGCCGTCATCCGAGCGCCTCTGCCAGATAGTCCACGAACACCCGCACCTTGGCCGGAACGAACTGGCGCGAGGGCCACAGGGCCGAGAGCGGCAGGGGTCGCGTTTCGTAGCT
>CAVORB010000026.1:0-22037 GCA_963698495.1 uncultured Gammaproteobacteria bacterium
AGTTGGAAATCGCCGTCGGCTCCCGCCATGCTCTGTTTCCTGCGCCCCTTGCTAACCCCCGCTGCCGAGGGTGCTCAAGCCCTTCAAAATTAGCTCGATCGTGCGCGGGATACTGCGGGTGCGGAACAGCTCGCGGTTCTCGTCCTCCGTGAGCAGCGGGTTGATGCCCGCGGGCCCGGTCTTTCGCAGCAGCTCCACCATGTCTGGGTAGTCCAGCCAGACCTGCCCGCACCGGTCGTAGAGTGCTCGCATCCCCTCTGCGTTGGGCGCGCGCCGCTGGTAGTCCCAGGTCGCCTCGTCCCTTTTGGTGCCTTCCAGCAGGTCGATAGCGAGGGCCGCCGCGCCGCCGAAGGCGCCGATCAGGAAGACCGGCTGGCCGGCCTGTGCCGACAGCATCACCTCTTCCAGGACGCCGGGGATCCGGCCCCCATACCACTTCTCGTTCGATCCGGGACCCGTCTCGGGCGGGCCGAACTTGCCGCCCAGGATGATGCGGGCAGCGATCCGGCTGTCCTTCGCCACCTGGGACTCGCGCATGGTCGTCATGCCGCGTGCCCAGCAGTAGCGGTACTCCGGCGATTGATCGGCGGGAAAGGGCTTCGCCTCCACCGCATCGGCAATCGCCTTGCCAGGGCAGACGTCCAGATCGGCAGGGCGGGCGATGCGCTCGAGGCGCGCCACCTTGGCGTACGTGGCGACCAGCTTCTGATCGTAGGGGAGGGGCCAGCCCACTGTGTTGACGATGCGATCGACCTGATCGATGCCCTCCAGGCAATGGTGGGCGCGCACCAACTCGAACAGCACTTGGGTGTAGCCCTCGACGCCCAGGTGTCCGCCGTAGACCAGGGTCGCGCCCTTGATCAACAGGTAGCGGGACAGCTCGACCATTGCGCCCCGGAAGTGCAGGTCGTCGAACCCGAAGCGCTGGATGTCCGTGCTCTCCGACATCGAGAGCGCAATCTGCGTGCCCTGGAGGGGCCGGTCGGCGGCCAATCTGGAGAGCGGCGTGGTGGTCGGGACCTCGGTCTCGCCGAGCAGTGCCAGCTCCTCGCCGCCGAGGGGCGGGTCCGGATAAAGTACGGTGCTCGCGCCCTTGGCGCGGAGCAGGGAGAGCAGCTCCGGTGGACGAGACATTATCTGGTCCCCGGGATGCTTCAGCTCATTCAACAGCAGTGTGGTATGAAGGTCCCGCAGTGTCTCCTTCAACAAAAGGTCCACGGCGCCCACGGCCGCCGCGCTGTTGATCTCTTCCTTCTCCGAGTCACTGGCGTCCGGCGGGATGCAGGGCCAACGCAGGACCGGCAGGTTGCCGAGGTAGGGGAAGCTGCGCACCTCCTGACGGTTGAACGCCGCAATGACCGCTACCGGCCGGTTCTTCTGCTTGGCCAGGATGATCTCCTTGCGGCACCATTCCCGGGTCGAGTAGTTATCCGTCAGTACGCAGAGCAAGGAGCTGTTGTCGACCCCGGCCGCGATCGATTCGGCGAATCGGGAGCCGGTGGCGATATCCCCCGAGTCCACCCAGGCCCCGACCGGCTGGCTGTGCGATAGATAGCTGACCAGCGCGTGATACACCTTGGGGTCGGAGTCGATATCGAGCTTGGTATGGCTCAGGAAAAGTGTCACCGGCGCCATGCTGCATTCGTCGGTACCCAAGGGCCTGTTTGCCAGATACCGGCATAGCTCGATGACCAGCCGCCGGACGACCAGGTCATTCCGTTTTGCCTCGTCCTGCTCGGCGAACGCACGGACGAAGTTGGTGCCTTTCAGGCGGTCGTCGAAGTCCCAGGCCGTTTCGTCGAGCTGAACCGGGAAGAACCGGTGAGGGGATCCTTCGCATGCATCCCAGAGGTCGCCGATGAAGCGCGGCCAGGTGCGCTCGTGCCCGCCTTGTCCGTCCGCCACCACATGGTAGTCGGCCAAGATGACCACGAAACTTCGCTCCGCCTCATCGAGGTCGTAGGTTGCAGGCGGCATGACCCCATCGGTCGGGCAGAAGACTGTCGGAACCCGCAAACCCGGTACCACTGGATCGGCGTTCAGGGCCTCGTGGATGGTCTTCGCGAGCTTGAGCGCATCCTTGGACGCGGGATGGAAGATGACGTGAACCAGAAGAGGAGGCTGTGCCATCGTCGGTCGTCCTGTGCTGAGGCTATCGCCAGTTTGTGCCTAGTGTGATTGCTCATGCTCGTACACTAGCCCAATCTGGATTCGGTTGACATGCTCAAGGCGTCTTTCGTCCCTCCCGGATTCGTCCGCCTAAAGCACACCTCCGCAAACAAGCCGAGGCGCGAGCGTCATGGGAGCGGTTAGATCTCTCTTGCCTTCCAAATCATCTCCACGGATGCGTCTACGGGGAGCGGCCTCGTAGAACCCTTACAGGTGGTGTATCTTTTGGAGAGGCAGCAATGGAAGCCGAAGCCATGCAGAAAGAGCGGTATAACGCCTTCATCAGCTATGCGTGGGTCGACAATGAGGCCCCAATAGAGGAGAACCGGGGCTGGGTCAGCGCCTTCGTCTACCGTTTGCGCAAGTACTTGGCTCAGGAACTCGGGTCGCGAGAGGAAGGCGACCGGGTGTGGCTGGACTACGAGAGACTTCGCGGTAGCCATAACATCAGCCACGAAATCCGTCAGAAACTCCAATCCTCGCGCCTTTTCGTGCCAATCCTATCCAAAGGGTGGCAAAGATCGAACTGGTGCCAGCAGGAACTGGAGACCTTCCTCGAGACGCACGGTCCCGACTCCGGGCGAGTCTTTCCGGTGTGGATGTCCCAGACGAACGATCTGCCGGCTCCGCTGGACGCTTTGCTCAAGTACAAGTTCTGGTATCAGGACGATGTCGGCAAGCTCCGCACCCGGTGGTATCCGCTTACAGACCCGACCGACCGGGAGTTCGGCCGCCTGCAGCAGGATATGGCCCGGGATATGGCCGCGAGCCTTACCCACATCCTAAAGACAGAGGATGTGAGCATCGCTAGCGAGCCGAGAAACGTGCCTGTGCCTCAAGACGCGCAAACCCCCCGTACCCTGGTTCTTGTCAACGGGGGCGAGGAGGACGCGGAGCTGATCCACGAGGTAGCCCGGCGCCTTTTCAAGGAGCACGGGATCGGTGCTACTGTGCCCCTTTCGGTGCTTCGAGACAAGAGTGGACTAAAGAGCAGCGATATCACCCGAGATCTGAGGGAGAAGCTTAAGCTCTGCACGTCCGTGCTCATTGTTTTCAAAAATGGTCCGGCCCACCAGATTCACCGCCAGATCATCGAGTTCTTGAAAGTTTCGCCGCAGCGCAGAAAAGACCTTCCGCCACCAACGCTTGATCTCTGCCGACCGGGCGAGAGCGACATCGAGCTCGGCTTTCTGCCGGGTGAGATGACAGAGCACCTCTGCGGTCCGGACTGCGCCGCCGACTGCATTCTGCGATTCGCTGGGGGCCGGAGGTGAGGACGCCCGAGAACTTCCGAAGTCCCTACCCGGGGCTGCGCCCCTTCGAGCGCCACGAAGACGCGCTGTTTTTCGGACGCGACGAACAGGTTGATCAACTGCTTGACAAGCTGAGTGCAACCCACTTCCTGGCGGTCCTGGGTACCTCCGGCTCCGGCAAGTCGTCCCTGGTGCGCGCGGGCCTTTTGCCGGCACTCGATAGCGGTTACATGGCGGGCGCCGGAGCCCGCTGGGATGTCGCAGAACTGCGCCCCGGGGATCATCCCTTCCGTCGCCTGGCGACATCCCTGATCAAGGACACGGATTGGGGCAGGACCTATGCTACCTCCGTGCCCGTTGGCCGGGCCATTCTGAACCTGGAGAAGGATTTGCTCAGTGGCAGCATGGCCCTCAATTGGCGCCTGGGCGTACAGCCCCTTGCCGAGGGCACGCGACTGCTGATCCTGGTGGACCAGTTCGAGGAGCTGTTCCGCTACCAACGCAGCAACCAGCGTGAGGCAGCAGACTTCGTCGCACTCCTGCTTGCGGCTGCCAGCAGCCCGAAAACCTATGTGGTCATCACTCTGCGTTCAGAGTACCTGAAGGATTGCTCCGTCTATCCGGACCTCCCCGAGGCCATCAACCAGGGGCTATTCCTCACCCCCTCACTCACCCCGGAGCAGATGGCTGACGCCATCCAACTCCCCGCCGAGTTGCCGCATTTCGGCGGCACGGTGGAACCCGAGCTGGTGCTACGCCTTCTAGAAGAGGCCCGGGGTCAGCTAGACCAACTGCCCCTGCTGCAGCACACCCTCATGCGTTTGTGGGACCTGGACGACGGCGACAAGCGCCTAACGCTTGCCGAGCTCGAAGCGCTCGGCGGTCTGCGGCGGGCGCTGGACGACCATGTCGAGGAGACCTTCAGCGAGTTGGACGCAGAGCAGCAGCGTATCGCAGAGGTCCTGTTCCGAAGCCTAACCGAGCGCGGCAGCGCCGAGCGAGACACGCGCCGCTCGGCGCGCCTGGGCGCGATCGCTGACCTGGCCGAGGTGGACTGGACACGGGTCGCCGATGTCGTTGAGTTTTTCCGTAAACCCGGCCGCAGCTTCTTGTTCCCGTGGGCTGGCACCCCCTTGACCCGGGAAAGCCGATTGGACATCTCCCACGAGGCACTGATCCGCCAATGGGGGCGATTGCGCGATTGGACTGCCAACGAGGCAGAGCAGGCCGAGCTGTACCAGCGCCTGCAGGCAGCGGCCCTGAGGCATAAGGCAGGCAAGGAAGCGCTCTGGATTGATCCGGGCTTGGAAATCGCCCTGCAGTGGCGGGACAAACACAATCCCAAACCGCACTGGGCGGAGCGCTACGGCGGCGACTTCCAGGTCGCGATGGATTTCTTGGATCAGAGTAGAAACGCACGAGATCTGAAACGAAGGGCCGATGAACAACGCTTGGCGGAGGAACTGCAGCAGAAGCGGGAACTCGACCTCACCAAGGAATCTGCGGAGAAGGAGCGGCGACTCCGGGCAAAGGAGACGCGTTTGCGCAGGCGTTGGCAGCGGACATTTGCGGTAGCCATCGTCTTTTTACTGATGGCCATTGCAGGGGGGTGGTGGGCATGGTCGGAGCGAACGGAGAAGGTCGCGGAGGCAGAAAACGCCAGAAAGGCAGAGGCAGCCGCTAAAAAGGCATGGGCAGCGCTCGAAGTAGAGCAGATCCGTGGAGAGTACTCGAAGAGCCGCGACTTAAGAGCAGCAATTGAGGCACTGGGAAAGGTCGTGAGAGATCTCAATCCACGCAGCGCCCAGGCCTTTGCACTGCGTGGTAGCCTGTATGCCGACCTGGCTCGCCAGGCCGATCCGCGTCCAAGCGGCTTCGGTGACGACACCAATAAACGTGAGGGGCAGGAGCTAGCCCCGGCGAACTCGGCCGATGGTCGAAATTACGAGAATGCATTGCGAGATCTGAGCGAATCGCTTGCTATCGAACCGTGGCAGCCCGGGGTTTTCTTGACCCGAGCCGGAATCTTTCGGGACAAAGGGGAAATTCGCAAAGCCCTGGAGGACTATGACGCAGTAATCCAGCTATCCCGAGGTCAAGAGAATCAGCACCTTTACTACTATAATCGCGGTCAGTTGCGCGCCTCGGCGCCGACACCTGATGTACGCGGGGCAATCGAGGACTACACGAAGGCGATACACCTCAACCCCAGATTCGCCGAAGCGTATTTCGAGCGTGCCGTCCTTTTCCGGCAGCAGGGTGATCGCACGCAAGCCATTGACGACCTGAACGCTGCGGTGCGCTACGCTTCTGATGACGCAACACGCAAGGCGGCCAAGACCAGACTTGAGGAACTCGGGATCCGTGCGGCGTCCCAAGTCGTGAAGTCAGAGGTTTATATCCATTACGTGAATCGCGCTGATAAGCCGTTGGCTGAAGCGGTCAAAGACGCTCTGCAAGCCTCCTACCAAGTGCCTAAGGTTGAATTCGTTCCCAACGGGCGAACAAGTGGAGACGTCAGATACTTCGTCACGGATGATCAGGCGAGGCTGCGGGTTGACGAGCGCGCTGCCGCAGCCATTGCGGAGGTGGTGGAGAAGACACTCGCCGGAACCGGCCACAAGGTAAACATCCAGACGCTAGCTCTGGACCAGAAGTATTGGTCCCTCGGAAGGGCCGGACTCTTCGAGATCTGGCTCCCATCCCTCTCCCATGCAAGGCCGCAACTGATCGGCAGAGACGACATCTTTTAATCTGTAACGGCTGCTGAGGATGGCGTCGCCTGGGGCCGAACCATGAGGAGCCGCGTGGCGAGTGCAACCCGTCGCTCTCGGATCGTCCCGCCCGCTGCATATGGGTGTGCTGGTCGGATTCCCGCTCGTTTGTGCCGCTTGTCGGGTCTTCGGAGCGCTCCCGGAGCCGACGAACAGCTAGTCGTTTCGCTAGACTACCGATGAGCGTTCCGGCGCCGCTGGCCCGCGCGAGTGACGATAATTACAACCGTGAATAGGGAGGGGGGACACATGGCAAGTACGGATCCTGGACTGACCTGGAGCGATTGGTTCGAGAAGACGGGAGCGTCGTCGCTGATGCGGCTCTCCGAGGAGCAGGGACGTCAGTCGTGGCAGCCGACCGACAAGGATCGCGAGGCCGCCTGGGTCCTGTACACGGAGATCCGCACCCGCATCTCGACGCAGCCTTTGCACTACCGTTCCGGCGACGAGGAGACCGCGCTCGACAGCGTCTACCGGCTGTTCGATCTGACGCGCAAGACCATCGAGGACAAGGGGCCGGAGTGCCGGCACCTCGCGACCATCGCCATCCATGTCCTCAACACCCATATCCGGCCGCTAACGGCCAAGTGGCACAAGAAGAAGATCGCGGGCCGCCTGCAGAACGACGACGACCGGCGCCTGTTCCGCCACGAGCTGCAGATCGTGCAGAGACGCCTGGTCGAGTTCTGCCGCGTTCTCGGCGCGCTTGCGGAGGGCGGCGCGTATCTGGGTCTCGATGCCGAGGGGGGCTCGGACCGGGGCGACGACGACAGGCCGGATCCGCTCGGCACGCCGATCCCATTCGACCGCATCCTGCTGGTCGAAGAGGCTCCGGGTGCGAGCCAGATCTACGGCGAGGAAGTGAATTCCATCCGTGAACGTCGTGGTACAACAGCCGACCAGGTCCCGGTCGACAATCTCGCCGGCCTCGCCTGCTCCGGCGGCGGCATCCGCTCGGCGACCTTCTGTCTCGGCGTCGCACAGTCGCTGGCGCGCCGGGGGTTGCTGCCGCGCATCGACTATCTCTCGACGGTCTCCGGCGGCGGGTACTTCGGCGCCTTCCTCAGCTCCTACCTGAACGATGCCGACCCGAACGTCGGTCTGGGGTCCAACCAGCTTCCGTTCGCGGAGCCGGGGCGCGCTGAGCCGCTGCCGATCCGTCAGCTGCGCAACAATAGCAAGTACCTGCTCAAGGGCGGACTGCTCGGCCAGGCCCGCATGGCGGGGCTGCTCCTCTTCGGCATCCTGGTGAATCTCCTGACCCTCCTGCCGGTGCTGTTCATCGCCCTGGCGATCACCAAGGCGGCGGCGCTGCGGGGCGTTACCGAGCAGGGTTTCCACGACGGTGTCGGCATGGTGCTCATGGTCTTTCTGGGCGCCCTCACGCTCGGGGTCCTCGGTCTCCCGATCGTCTATCGAAAGTGGGCATCGGATCGGAAACGAATCGAGAACTACGAGAAGTGGACGATCCGCATCGCGCTCGCCGCCTTGGGGCTCTGGTTCCTCGGCTGGGTAATGCCGTGGGTCTATGACGGTTTTCGTTGGCTGACGGACTCGCCGGGAAACGTGCTCGCCCTGTTCGCCGCGCTCCCGGTGCTGCTCGCCGTCGCGGCGTTCGCCATCGGTTCCGCGAGCCTGCCCGGCCGCGTGCTGATCGCCCTGGCCGGTGTGGCCGGTCCGCTCCTGCTCCTGATGAGCTACTTCGCGCTCAACGAGTGGATCGGCACGACGTCGGGTTGGATCATTGCCCTCCTGTTGGCCGCGGGTGCCTTGATCGTCTGGCTCTGGTTCGTCAACGCCAACCAGATCTCGCCACACCGCTACTACCGCAATCGCCTGGCGGAGACCTACCTGCTGCGCAAGGGCAAAGAGGAAGCCGTCGATCCGCAGCCCCTCGCCGAGCTGCGCGCCGCCCGGAAAACGGCCCCCTATCATCTCATCAACGCCGCCGTGAACCTCCCCGACAGCAGGAACCCGGAGCTTCGGGGGCGCAACTCCGACTTCTTTTTGTTCAGCCAGCACTTCTGTGGCAGTCCGCTGCTGACCTATTGCGAAACCGAAAAGATTGCAAAGAAGGACCCGAGCCTCGACCTGGGCACGGCGATGGCCGTTTCCGGCGCCGCGGCCTCCGCCTACATGGGCACGGGCACCGTCAAAGGGCTGGCGTTCTGGCTGGCGCTGCTGAACATCCGACTGGGCTACTGGGTGCCCAACCCGAAAAGGATCTCGGAGATACCGGATAGACTTGGCCCTCGGCCTTTCTCGCTCTGGACGGAGTTGCTCGGGGGGCTCGACGAGAAGGGCAAGTTCGTGAACGTCTCCGACGGCGGCCACATCGAGAACCTCGGCATCTACGAGCTGCTGCGCCGCCGCTGCAAGTTCATCATCGCCATCGACGGCGAGGCGGACCCGGGCATGACCTTCCCGAGCCTGATGCGGCTGATCCGCTACGCGCGGATCGACTTCGGCATCGACATCCGCATGGACCTCGGCGACCTGCGTCCGGGCCCGTCCGGGTTCACCAAGGCCCATTTCGTCCTCGGCGAGATCGATTACGGCGCCGGGCAGACGGGCTATCTGCTCTACATCAAGTCCTCCATGACCGGCAACGAGCCCGACTACGTGCTGGACTACCGGCAGGCCCACGGCACCTTCCCGCACGAGACGACGGCGGACCAGTTCTTCAGCGAGGCCCAGTTCGAGGCCTACCGCAGGCTCGGCGAGCACATCGGCGACGACCTCTTCCGCCCCGAGCTAATCGGGCAACCGGTGACGCTCAGCTTCGAGTCCTGGTTCCGCTCCCTGGTTCGGAACCTGTTCGAGGAGACCGTCTGATGGCCTTCTTCGCCGTCGAGCCCCTGACCCTGATGATCTCCAGCCGCTGCGCGGACGAGGTCGAGTACGGCGGCCGGCCCCAGCCCATGAGCGCCGTGCGGCGCGCCATGAAGTCGGCGCTCGAGGAGGTCCGCTTCGGCGGCGAGCAGGTCTTCCGCGTCTGGATCCATGAGGACGAGGCGGTGACCCCCGGCGACCGCAACTCCTGGGACACCTGCATGCGCCACGCCCGCCAGGCGGACGTCTTCCTGGTGCTCTACAACGGCAACGCTGGCTGGCCCGGCACCAGCGAGCGGCTGGGGGATCACGTAGGGATCTGTCACGCCGAGTTCGAGATGGCGTACAACAAGACGCCAGGCAAGGTGCGCAGCGTCCAGTTCCCGGAGATCGAGGCCGCGCCGGACTCGCCGAACGGACGCTTTCAGCCGCTGCCCGCCAGGGAAGTGCGAAGCACGAGGCGGGTAGTCCCCGGCAGGCGTAGGCGCGTGCGTGGGGCCGGAGCGGCGCAGGGGCCGCAGGTCCCGGAGCGAGCGAAGGGCCTATGCAAGCGCATCCGATACGCCGTCGAGCCATTTGTGGGAGCCGTCGTGCGCGGCTTCCCAACGAGGAAGTCGGGCGCGGGGGCGGACGCAGGGCGTCCGGGGCACAGAAGAACTTGTCGCCATTTCCCGAGTCCCGGCGGCACAGGATGTCCCCGCCGGGTATCACGAGGGATAACGCGACACTCCAAGCTATTTCCGTCGCCAGGGCGTGCTCGGCGCCCAGGTGGAGACGGGCGAGGAGGCGATCGAACGGGGCCTGCAGGCGGCCGCCGCCGCGCTGCTGGATCTCGCGCGGGCGGGCGTCGGCGCGGGGTCCAAGGGAGGCTACTACGCCGGCGAGGCGCTGGCAGTGGACCCGCCTGGACTATCAGGAGCGCCGCGAGGTCACGACCAACACGGTCGTCTCCTTTCTCAAGGAGCGCTCGGCCCATCGCAAGCCACCGCGCGTGCCCGCAAACGTCGCCGTGATCTCGGTCGCCAGGCAGTCAGTCGCCTTCGTCTGCGACTGCATCCCGGCCTCCATGACCACCGCCGCGGCGCGCGAGCTGGTGGGCCAGCCCTTCCTGCGCGACCACGAGATCAGCGCCGCGCTGCCGAAGACCACCGGCGGTCCGGTGCACCTGATCGCCTGCCAGAAGGGCGTGACCGAGGCCCAGGCACTGCGCCAGCTCGGCTTTCCCGACGCCGTGGTCGTTTCCGCCCCCTTCGGAATCTACGTGGCGGACGACGTGCAGAAGATCCAGCTGGTCTTCATCGCCAACTGCCGCGACGAGACCATCACCCGGCGCCACGTCCAGCGCTTCCTCCTGTGGCTGGACCAGCAGGGCGAGGACCGGCTGCTGGCGCAGCGGGCGCGCTCGCGCCGGCGCATCGCCGATCTGATCGCCAGGGAGCAGGCCGTTTGACGAATTGACACATGCGGCATCGCGACAAGGGGCCAACTGCAATGACCATCGACGCCCGAGACCAGCCGTCGGACGTACCGACCCGACCCAGGACCGCGCGCCGCCACGCGCTCCTGATCTGCAACGGTACCTTCCGGGACCTTGGCCTGCCGAAGCTCGAAGGGGTGCGGAAAGACTACCGCGCCATGAGTCGGGTGCTTGGCGACCCGGAGATCGGGGGCTTCGAGGTGACCGCGTTGCTGGACAAGCCGCTTCTCGCGGTGCGTAAGGCGATTGCCGTTGCTTGTCGCGAGACCGGTGCCGAAGACACCTTGCTGATCTACTACTCCGGGTATAGCTTTTGCGGCAGCGATGACAGCCTGTATCTGCCGGTAGCGGATTCGGACAAGGAGTATCCTGATGCGACGGCGGTGGATGCCGAGTTCATCCTCAGCCGCATCAGGCAAAGCCGTTGCCGGCGCGTGGTGCTGCTGGTTGATGGATGTCACAGCGGGGCGTTCTTCAACAACAACCGCGGCATCCCGGATGGTCTATTTGCCATCACTGCCTGCGCGGCTGACCAGATGACGGTCGATACACCCAAAGGTGGCGCTTTCACACGGGCGTTGGTCGAGGGGTTGGAAAGTCCCGCCACCGATCTGGACGGGGACGGCTGTTTGTCGATCGACGAGTTGCACCGCTTCGTCGCGGATCGCATTAAGGCCCTGGGCTACGAGGCCACGCCGCAGAAGTGGGTGTGGAATGTGCGGGAGCCCATCCGAATTGCGGCCTCCCAGCCCAGGGTTTTCCTGAGCTACTGCCGCAAGGACGTGGCCGTAGCGGAGAAGCTGAAAGGGGCACTCGAGGCCAATGGCTTCTCGATCTGGCTCGACCTCGAGGACATTCAGTCTGGGGACTGGAAAACGCGGGTGACGGACGGCCTAAACCGCGCCCGCGCGCTGGTCTTTCTGATGACCCCCGATTCGCTTGCGGCGCCGGCGGTGCAGAAGGAGCTTCAGTTTGCGCTGGCAAAGGAGGTCCCGATCATTCCTGTACAGACTGAGACCCTGATCGGCGACGCGCTGCCGGACTGGTACCGGTTCGAGTACGACAACATTCACCGCCACACCCTCGATGCATCCCTGCCGCCATCCGCGGTACGCAAGCTGGTCGAGGCTATCCGAAATGCTCGCCGGAAGGTTGGGGAAAAGGCGCGAGGGCGAACGGCGACAGTGTCGGAAACCTAGGCGCACGGTGCGCCATACGCGCAATGACACATACGGGGCGGAGCCGGGCGGGCCGGTTACGCACGCCGGCGCAGGTCCGCCGAGGAGCCTCAACCCGGCACCGGGCAGGTCCCCAGTCCCCAGTCGACGTAGAGCTTGCGGGGGTTGGTGTCCCGCACCCAGCCGACGAGCCGCCTGAAGTCCGCCACGTCGTACACGCCGATGCAGCCCAGGGTGCCCGGCGCCCCCCGGCCGCGGTTCCAGTCGAGGTGGATCAGGATGGCGGTGCGCGCGGTGCGCTGCGGCGCCTCGTATTCCAGCCGGATCTTCACAGGTCCCTCGCCGTCGGCGAACACGGCGCGGTGGTAGACGTCCTCGCCGCCCGCCCACAGGATCTTCTCGCCGAGGCCCCACCTGCCCTCGGGCAGCGGCTCCTTGGATTTGGCCCGGCTCTGGCGGCCGGTGCGGAACTCCTGGTGCCGAGGCTGCCCGGAACAGACCTCGATGCGGTCGGCGACGGTCCCGTCCCTGACGTACTCCAAAAGCAGGACGAACAGGCCGTAGCGGTCCCGCGCGTTGGTCCTGGTCAGCTGCAGGTAGGAATCGCCGGCGACGGGGGCCTTGTCGGAGGAAGCGATCTCCCGCTCGCCCCAGAGCTTCGCCCAGGTGCGGGGGCCGACCTTGCCGTCCGCCTCCCAGGGGCCGAAGGCGATCGCCTGGAAGTCCTTGGCGGCGGCGTCGGTCCTGCGGCCGAAGACCCCGTCGATCTTCTCCTGGTAGTAGCCCAGGTCCTTCAACCGGGCCTGCAGCTCCTTGACGTCGTCGCCCGGCTCGTCCTCGTCGCTCATCCCGCGGATCAAAAGGGGGCGGTGCAGCACCGGCGGCGTTTCGACCCTGGGCGGCGTCTGCGCGCGTCCGGCGAAGACGATGGCGGGCGCGTCGGGCAGCGCGTCGCCGGGACTCGCGACCTCGAGGGTCCGGGCGCTCGGGTAGAGGGCGAGCAGATCGATGAAGTCCTCCTTCAGCGAAGTCGCGAGCCGGTGGACCTCCACCACGCGGTTCCCGGCGTAGGCGACGATCAGGTTGTCGTCCCCGTCGCGGAAGGCCCGCAGCCGGTCGACCGCGTCCTGCTTCGACTCCGGCGGGGCGATGGGCTTGCCCGGCCTGGTCTTTTTCTTGAACAGGGCGGCCTCGTCCGCGCGCCGGCTCACGAGCCCGGGAAGGACCTGCTTGACACCGTCGATCGTACCCTTGTTCCAGCGCGCGAACTCCGCCGCCGCCTTTCCGACATGGCCCTGGTTGAGCACCCTGCGCAGGGTGCTGTTCTTGAAGGCGCCGGGACCGACGTTGTAGGTGAACGACACCAGGGCGTCGAACTGATTCTGCGTGAGCGGGACCTCGACCATCTTGGCGATCTGCTCGGCGAAGTCCTCGCACTCGTCGAGCAGGAACGCTTCCGCCTGCTGCTCGGTCACCACATCTCCCAGGCGGACGGGACGCCCGTCGGGGTAGCGGATGGTCCCGTACCCGATGGTCGGTATCCCGACCGGGTCCAGGTAGGCCTCGCGCCTGAACCCTTCCCATTTCTTGACGAGATCGAGACAGTTCTGTGAGATCTTCATCGTGCCCATCGCCGCCACCCCGTGTTCCCGGTTCTCAAGAGCATAATTCTAGGCGGCTTCCGTCGATCCGCCCGGCGAGCGCCCCGGCGTCGTGCTGGCGACCAACCAGGACCCATGACATGCCTCATCGCTCCGAGACAATCCGCCATTCCCGACGACTCACAGCGGTCGCCCTGCTCGCGCTTGCGGCCGCCCTTTGCGCGGGCGTCTGGGCGAGGGACCACACTGCTGCGGTATCCCCGCCGATCCCGCTCGCCGCGGATCAGGCGCGGGCCGTCGGGTTCCTGCTCGACGGCCGGCCCCAGGCGCCCGCGCCGCTGTTCCTGTTCACCGATCCGAACAAGGACCCCGACGACCTCAGTGTCCTGGTCCTGGCGGGCGATCTGCAGGAGCGGGGCTTTATCGATCTCAGATGCGTGGTCACCACGCTCGGCGACCGGGAGACGCGTCTGCGGCGGGCGCGGTTCGCCAAGGACGTGCTGGAGGATCTCGGCATGAGCCGCGTCAAGGTCGGCGTAGGCGGGGACTACGGCTTCGAGGTCAAGGACGCCGAGGGCAAGCCGGACCGGGAGGCCACCGATGGCCGCAGGAAGGACCACGGGAAGTTCATCGACACGCGCTTCGAGCACCCGCGCGGGGCGGTGGCGGCGGACGGACTCGCCCTGCTCGAAAGCGAGCTGGCCGGCGTGCCGGACGGGTCCGCCGTCCTGCTGGTCAACGCCGGCATGGCCGATGTCGCGGCGCTGTTGCGCGACGCGCCGGAGCTCGTGAAGCGCAAGACCGCCAGGGTCGTCATCATGGGCGGCGTCGAGCCGAAGGCCAACGAGTCGGGTCTCGTGGTCGCCGACCGGCGGGCCTACAACAACACCACCCACCAGCCCTCGGCGGACTTCGTCTACCAACGGGTCCAGGAGCTCGGCATTCCGCTCCTCGTCGTCACCAAGGAGGCCGCCTACGCCGCGTCTGCGCCGCGCGGCTTCTACGAGGGCATGGCCGCCACTGGGCATCCGGTCGGCGCCTACCTCCGGGACCAGCAGAAGCAGTCGCTGCACAACCTCTGGTCGGGCATCCAACAGGGCCACATGCCCCCGGCGCTCACCTCCGAGTGGTTCTTCGAGACCTTCACCGACGTGGACATCGAGACCCCGGCCGGGCAGGCGGCCCTCTCGCGTGCAGAGGAGAACGCCGGGGACTTCGAGGCCCTGTGGCAGCAGGTCACGAAGTTCAACCTCTACGACCCGCTGGCCCTGCTGGCGGCCACGCCGGGAGCAGGGGAGCGCCTGTTCCGCGCGGATTCCGTCCCCGGCGCCCGTGAAGACGTGAAGGTCGTCGGGGAGGCATCCGTCAAAGACCCCGAGCTGGTGAAAGACCTGATGTCGGGGTTGGCGGTCAGGGCCCTCAGCCGATAGGCACGACGGGAGCCGCGCCGGGTATTCGCCGCTCGGTTTCCGTGGATCGCCGATCTGGCTTAGACTCGGCCCTCAATTGTGGCGGTCCGCGCAGCGGACCCTGCGGGTGCAGTATGTAGGGTCCGCTGCGCGGACCGGGCGCCGCGCGCTCAACCCCTCATCGCACGAAAATCGTTCCATAGGGGAACCGCGAAGTGACGGACCACGACTACGTCTTTCTGAGCTACAGCCGCAACGATCTCGATGCGGCGGTGATGCTGCGCGCCCAGCTTGAGAAGGGCGGCCTTTCGGTCTTCAAGGACGATCAGAGCATTCGCGAGGGGGACCTCTGGCTCGACCGGCTGCAGGAGGCGGTGGACGCCTGCAGCGGCTTCGTGGTGCTGGTGGGACGCGACGGGGTCGGGCGCTGGATCGGGGCCGAGACCCAGACGGCGCTGATCCGCTATTTCGGCCCCCACGACGACGCCAAGCGCCTGCCGATCTTCCCAATCCTGCTCGGGGAGACGCGCCCCCGAGTCCTTGCCTGCCTTCCTGCGTCTGTTCCAGGCCACGCCCTGGAACGGCGGCGACCCGCTCCCCGAGCGCCTGCTGGAGCAGATCCGCAAGCGGACCAGTCGACCCCGCCGAGGCCGCTGTCTTCGAGGGCTGCCCCTTCGTCGGCCTCGACGCCTTCCGGATCGACCAGGCGCGGCTCTTCTTCGGCCGCCAGAAGGAGACCCTGGACGCCCTGGCCTGCTTCGACACCCGCCGCGGCAGCCCCACCGTGCGCTGGCTGGAGATCAACGGCAACTCGGGCTCCGGCAAGTCATCGCTGATGAACGCCGGCCTGCTGCCCCTGGTGGAGCAGGGCTGGCTGTGGCCGCGCACCGGCATCGCGCATTGGTTGCGCATCGGACCCCTGATGCCGGGCCAGCACCCGGTGGCGATGCTCGCCGAGTCCCTGGCCCGCTTCTCGCGCGAGGTGTTGAAAGAAGCGACCGAGATGGCCGTGATCCGACCCTTGCTGGAGTCCGACGACCGTGCGCTGGCCGACTGGCTGCGCGGACGCAAGCGGGAGGACACCGCCTTCCTGCTCGCCATCGACCAGTTCGAGGAGCTGTTCACCTTCGCCGACAAGGACGAGCGCGGGCGCTTCGACCGCCTGCTCGCGACGGCGCTGGCGGACGCCGACTGCCCCCTCTTCGTCATCTCCACCGTGCGCGCGGACTTCCTCGACCGCTTCGCGGAGGACCTGCCGCATCTCGTCGACGTGCGCAACCGTGCCGGACGGTCCTGGCGCTTGCCGCCCATCGGCGCCGACGGCCTGCGGGAGATCATCTCCGGCCCGGCCCGGCTCGCCGGGACTGGACGTGAGCGAGGTGCAGGAGGCCATGGTCGCCGAGGCCCGTGACGAGCCCGGCGCACTGCCCCTGGTGGAGAACGCGCTGTACTGGCTGTGGGAGCGAGCGCGACGGCAACCGTCTGCGCGGCGCGCTGTTCACCGAGCAGGGCGGGCTCGCCGGGATCCTGAGCGGCAGCGCCGACGCCCTGCTGAACGGCTTGGACAAGCAGCGCCCACGCGCCCTGGAGCTGTTGTTCCGTCTGGTCAAGGTGGACCCGGACGGCCGCCGCCACACCCGCCGGCGCATCCCGTTCGACGAGGCCATCGAGGTGGCCGGCGGCGGCGAGCACGGGCGGGCGCCTGGTTCATCGGCTGGCCGGGCAGCGTTCCGCCGACACGGCCGGAAACCAGGGACCGCTGCGCCTGATCACCGTGACCGAGGAGACGGCTGGCGCCGAGAGGGACCGAGGGCAGCGGCCGCTGGGTCAACCTGATCCACGAGACCCTGATCCGCAGCAAGGGGCTCGACGACAAGGGCAAGCCGCAGCCCTACTGGCCGACCCTGTGGGACTACATCGAGGCAAACAAGGACCGGGCGGAGCGCCGCGACGATCTGAAGGCAATGGCGCGGAGATGGAGCGACCGCAAGGGTGTGGCGCGGCTCGGCGGCCTTGCCGGCTGGTCGGGCCTGGTCGGATTTCGCGGCCTGGCCGCGCCGGGCACGCTCGAGCGACGCTACCTGCGCTGGAGCATGGCACGCGTGTCCGTTGTGACCCTGGTGGTATTGGCCGGCGTCGTTGTCGTTGGGGAAAGTCTCTATTGGGCGACGGCCCACGATCTTCCGCTGGAGGCTATCGGAGCGCGCTGGGCGCACAAGTTCGTCAAGCCGTTGCCGTTTTCCGAACTCGTCAGGATCCCCACGCAGGGTGTTCCGCTCCCGGACACGTTCTCGATCGGCAGTGAATCGGAAAGGGAAATCGCCCATCCCTTCTACCTCGGCGCCACCGAGGTCACCTTTGAGCAGTACGACGCCTTCTGCGAGGCGACCGGCCACCCGCAGCCCCAGTATCAGGACAGTGGCTGGGGCCGGGACGACCGCCCGGTGATCAACGTGTCCTGGGACGACGCACGGGCTTTTGCGAACTGGCAGAACGCCATGACGGGCAGCGGCTGCCGTCTGCCGAGTGAGGCCGAGTGGGAGTATGCCGCGCGCGCCGGAACCACCACCGAGTTCGCCCTGCCGGCCCCGGATGGCAGCGACGACATCGCCGGCAAGGGGCTCGCCAACTGCGAGGGCTGCGGCGGAGAATGGGACGACAAGGACCGGACCGCACCGGTCGGCAGCTTCGAGCCGAACGCCTGGGGGCTGTACGACATGCACGGTAACGTCCGGGAGTGGGTCGAGGACTGCTGGCACGAGAGCTACGAAGGAGCGCCCGAGGATGGACGGCCCTGGTTGCAGGAGAACGACGGCGACTGCGGCTTCCGGGTGCTGCGCGGCGGGTCCTGGGGCGACGCCCGGGGCGGCGCCCGCTCCGCGTTCCGCTACGGGTACTCCCCGGTCGGCCGCCTCGACCTCATTGGGTTTCGGGTGTTATGTTCGTCCCCCATAGTCGGGCACTGACCACTGAAGTGCCGCGCCAGCGGCACCGACGGCGCGCAGCGCCGTCGACGCGCGGTTTTTGGCATTGCCGAAGGCGGCGCGGCAGGCGCCGTGGGTAGCCACGTAGGGTCCGCTGTGCGGACCAACACGCTCCGGATCACGGACACGGCGCCGCCAGTGCGCGCCGGTGCTCGGCGGGGCGGATCACCAGCGAGTCCAGCACCCGCTCGCGCAGCCCCCAGCTGTCCGCGTGGCGGACATGGGCGATCCAGCCGCGGATCGCGGCATGCAGTTCCGCGAAGCTGATCGCCCCCGCGTGATAGGCGCGTAGCCGCCCGTAGGTGTGTCGCACTTTGCGCGCCTTGGTGGATTGCCTGGGAGCGAGGAATCCCCGAGGCAGGTCCGCCCAGCGGACCCTACTTCCCTTGCCGGGGTTCCATCGTCCTCGCCGGAAAGAATGCGGTAGGGTCCGCTGTGCGGACCGGGATAGATCGAAAGGAATGCCACCATGCCTGACTGGCGCCGCGCGCACGTTCCCGGCGGGACCTTCTTCTTCACGCTGGTCACCGCTGATCGCGCGCCCATCCTGACCACACCGCTCGGTCGCTCGCTGTTACGCGAGGTCACCATCGAATGCCGGCGGCAATGGCCATTCGACATCGTCGCGGTGGCCCTGATGCCCGATCACCTGCACACGATTTGGCGGCTGCCGGAGGGCGATACGGAGTACCCCAAGCGTTGGGGCTGGCTGAAGAAGGAGTTCACCAAGCGGTGGCTTGCCGCTGGGGGATCAGAACGGCCAGTGTCGCCGTCACGGCAACTTAACCGGCGACGCGGCGTGCTGCAGCGGAGATTCTGGGAGCACGTCATCCGCGACGAGCTGGATCTGGAACGCCTCCTGGATTACATCCACTACAACCCGGTGAAGCACGGGCTGGTCGGGCGGGCGATCGACTGGCCGTGGAGCTCCTTTCACCGTTTCGTTCGTGAGGGCCGGTATCCCTCGGACTGGGGGTGCGCAGCGATGGATTTCGGCGATCTCGGGGATTCGGTCGGGGATTAGCCGAGCTGCGTTGGTCCGCGCAGCGGACCCTACGCCTTGGTAAGTGCCAGTCAGGTAGGGTCCGCTGTGCGGACCGCAGGGATCGCTTCGTGCCGGTTGGGGGATCGGTCCGCGTAGCGGACCCTACCCGTGCCGTGACGGTAGGATGTAGGGTCCGCTTTGCGGACCGAAGGGCGCGTTGGTCCGCGCAGCGGACCCTACGGGTGATGGGCGGGGCGCCGGGGGAGCGTGTCCGGCCGGCGCCCCTGTTTGGTATGCGCCCGACGGCTTGGCGGCACCGAGCCGTGCGGACGGGACCTGCCCGCGCCATCTTTCCTTCCTCGCCTCGGCCCGCAAACCCTGGTCGGCGGACAATACCGGAAGCGGCGGCGGCTCCTATCGGCGCCAGCGCCACCCGCTCGGCACCCGCGGGCGCCTCGCCCGGGAAGGAGCGGAAAGATGTGGGACGAACACAACACCCGAAACCCAATGTTGTTGTTGCGGTTGTTCGGGTTGTTCCTGTTGCGGTTAGCGGAGCGCGCGTTGTCCTGGTTGTTGTTCCAGGACCCGCCGCGCAGCACCCGGCCTCAAGTCAACGGGCGGCCCCACCGGCGAAACGACGGCGGGGTCGATTATGCGGGGACAAAGAGGCCGTGACCAGACGCCGGGTGCCGAAAAAATCACGCGAAGACGGCGCTTCGCGCCGTCGGTGCCGCTCGCGCGGCACTTCAGCGATCAGTGTCCGACGATGGGGGACGAACATAACACCCGAAACCCAATGAAGTGGCCGCGGGCGGCCGGGAGGTTCCAGTTGCGGTTAGCGGAGCGGGCGCTGCCCTGGTCGTTGTACCAGGACCCGCCGCGCAGCACCCGAAGCGCCGCGTGCTCGGTTTCCGTGCCCGTCTGCTCCTCGTCCTTGTTCAGACACCATTCCCAGACATTGCCGGCGAGGTCCAGAACTCCGTAGGGGGAGGCTCCTTTAGGGTAGACGCCCACCGCCGTGGTCTGCTCGAGGAAGGTCGGACCGGCGTTCCCATGCGTTTCGTTGATGTTGGCGAAGCCGGGGCGATAGCCGTTGCCCCACGGGTACTCGCGCCCGTCCGTGCCGCGCGCGGCCTTCTCCCACTCGGTCTCAGTTGGCAGGCGGATCTCCATGCCCAGGGCTGCCGATAGCCAGCGGCAGAAGGCGACCGCCTCGGACCAGCTCACGTCGGTACGGGGGCGGTTGGGCTGGGACCAGCGGGAAACCGCCGGTTTTTCGGCGCGTTGGGCCAGGCCCTTCCACCATCGGTCCTCCCGGTAGCCGCCGGAGTCGATGAAGGCTTGGTACTGGGCATTGGTGATCGGGTAACGCGCAATCTGAATTGCATCCACGAAGGCGCTCACATTCTTTTCGCGGAACAGGAACTCGCCCGCCGGGACGTCTACCCAGTCGATGTCCGGCAGCCCGTCGGCGTCGAGGCCCACGCCCGGGCGCGGGTCGCCCAGCTCGGCCAGGCGGTCGCCGATGGCGAGGCGGCGCTCGGGCGGGGTATCCGGGTTGTCGATCTCGTCGAGCAGCCGTGCGATTTCGGGGTCCAGGGCGGTCTGGTCGGGTCGTGGTTCAGCCGCTTCGGACGGCATACCCGATCTTTCGCCGAGCAATTGAGCCAGCGCGGAGGCGACGTACTCCATGTCCCTTTCGAAGCTCGCCCCGCCGACGCTGATCGCCTGCCGATAGGCTAGCTCGGCCAGTTCCTCCGGCAGCTCGCTCTGTTTCGGCATGGCGGCACCGTCGACCAGGACCGGAATGACGCGCACCCCGGCGCGCAGTGCGCTCGACAGCTCGATCCGCAGAAAGTCCTCCGGGTTGTCGAGGCGCCGGCGGCCTTCCGCATCCGGTACCGTGAGCCACGCCGCGCCGATGATGGCCAGTACCGCATCGGAGCCTCGGATGTTCTGCTCGATGAGGTCCCGGAAGCTCATCCCCATCGGGATGGACGCGATGTCCATGAACAGCTCCGCATCAGGCAGGCGCGACTGCAACCAATCGTAGATCTGCCGCGCGGTCGTCGCGCTGTCTTCCCGGCGGTAGCTGAAGAAGATCCGCCCGGTCGCCTCTTGCGGCTGGTGTTCCGGCTCCCGGGGCGCGCCGGCGCTATGATCGCGCAGGGTGGTCAGAAACGCTTGGGCGGTCTGGTCCTCGGGGTCGCCGTTCCAGCCCGAAAGATCGACGATGCCTTGGGCTTCAGCGCCCGGCAGCAGGGGAGCCTCGTCCATGCGCACGACCAGCCCGCCGAGGGGAGCGGCTTCGCCCGCCTTGGCGGCGGCGCTTCTGCGATAGGCCGACTTGGTCCACAGGCGCAGCAGGAGCACGTCTTCCGGACCCGGCTGCTCGGGCGCGGCGGACTCCGGGATCAGGGTCGCCTTGATGCCGGCGGACGCGAGGAGCCGCAGGACCTGCTCCGCCGCCTCGGCGTCCTCGGGGTAATGGGCGACCAGGGCGGGCCGCCCGGTGGGGGGTTGCTCGGCCTCGGTCTGGGGCAGGGTCTGCCCCGGTTTGGCGGCGAGCCGGTAACGGACGCCGTTAAGGGTGGTCAGCGTCAGCTCGGTGCAGCCGGGGGGAAGCCGGAGGCGTCTGCCGGGCCAGCAGGTCTCCCAGCGCCCCTGCCGGTCGGCCGCCTGCGCGCACTGGATGTGCAGCGGGGCGGGGGAGGGCGCGCCGAGATCGATCCGGTGCTCCGCCTCCTCGGGTGGCAGCATCTCCAGTACGCCGGGCCAGAGCCGAAGGCCCAGCTGGCCCGATCTGCCGGAGGGAATCATGTCCCGCAGCCAGGCCGGCAGGGATTCGCCGCCGCGCATGTGCGTGCCGAGGGTGCCGCCGGGATCTCCCAGGCTCGCGGCGGCAAACCCCGCGGCGAGGGCCAGCTCCTCGGGTCCGCCGTCCTCGCCGGCCAGGGCGGGAAGGGCGCCCTTCAGCCAGCGCGCCAGGTCGCGCCGTTCCGTGCCGCCGGGCATGGCAGCCACACGCCGCAGGGCCGTGCGCAAGCCCTCGCGCAGCGCGCCTGCGTCGCCGCGGCGGGCGGACTGGCGCAGGGCCTGCTCGAGACGATCCTCGAACCGCCAATCGGAGGTCTGCTCATCGATGAACCGCCACACCTCGGCGTAGGGGAAGGGCGCGCCGTCGGTTTCCAGTCTGTCGGTCAATACCCGCGCGGCGCCGGGGCGTAGCAGCACGGAGCGCGCGCTGCGGGCGCTCACGAGCGGCGAGAACCAGAGATCGGACTCCAGGCCGGCGTCGCTCTGCGGCAGGAAATGCAGGCGCGCGTTGCGCAGCAGGAGCGGCTCGACCCGAAGCGCGGGCGCCAGGACCAGGGC
>CAVORB010000027.1:0-77473 GCA_963698495.1 uncultured Gammaproteobacteria bacterium
AATGGTAACAGAAACCCGACGGGCCAAGTAGCCCGCTCGCACGTCAGGCCCCCGCGGGAAATCTCGCCGACGACAAGCGGGCGGACTGGCTCGCGCCCCCGTTTACTCCTTCGGAATGCGCAAGGGGAAGAACATGCGGCCGTCGCCGCGCTGGATCAGGACGGCCACCGACCGGCCCGGCTCCAGGGCATCGAGCATCTGCTTGAGCTGCTCGACGTTCTCGACGACCTTGTTGTCCAGGGTCAGGATCACGTCGCCCACGCGGATACCCGCCCGCTCCGCCGGCCCGTCCTCGACGCGCTCCACCAGCACGCCTCCGGACTCGATGCCGAGCTGCCCGCGGTCCTCGGCGCTGATGTCGGCCGCGACCAGACCGATGCGGTTGGGCTTGACGCGCTCGGAGATTCCCGAAGCGGCGACCAGCTCTTCCTCTTCGGGCAGCTCCTCGATCACCACCTCGATAATCTGGCGGGTCCCGCGGCGCAGCACCTCCACCCGCGCCGCCTGGCCCACCGGGCTTGTCCCCACCAGGGGCGGTAAGGAGCCTGAGGAGTCGACCGGACTCCCGTTGAACTCGATGATCACGTCACCGGCCTTCAAGCCGGCCTTCTCGGCCGGACTCTTCGGCAGCACCTGGGCGACCAGGGCACCCTCTGGCTGGGCCATGCCGAAGGTCTCCGCCAGATCGCGCGTAACGTCCTGGATGAGCACGCCGAGCCATCCACGGCTGACCTTGCCCTTGGTCCTGAGCTGCTCCACGACATCCATGGCCACGTCGATCGGGATCGCGAACGACAGTCCCATGAAGCCCCCGGTGCGGCTGTAGATCTGTGAGTTGACGCCGACCACCTGACCGTCCAGGTTGAACAGCGGGCCGCCGGAGTTGCCCGGATTGATCGCCACGTCGGTCTGGATGAAGGGGACGTAGTTCTCGCTCGGAAGGCTGCGCCCCTTCGCGCTCACGATCCCGGCGGTGGCCGAGTGCTCGAACCCGAACGGCGAACCGATGGCCAGCACCCATTCGCCCACCTTGAGGTCCTTCGCGGATCCGATCTTCACCACCGGCAGCCCCTGCGCCTCGACCTTGACGAGCGCGATATCGCTGCGCTTGTCCGCTCCGACCACGGTGGCGATGAACTCCTGACGGTCACTGGTGCGCACGATGATCTCATCGGCACTCTCCACCACGTGGGCATTGGTCAGGACGTAGCCGTCGGCAGTCACGATGAAACCGGAGCCGAGGGAGCGCGCCTGCATGTCGTCCTCGGGGATCTCACCTTCCTCTCCGAAGAAGCGCCGGAAGAAGTCGTAGAGCGGACTGTCCTCGGGCAGGTCCGGCACCGAGAATCCGTGCGGCACCTGCGGCGCCGTCGTCGATTGCTTGGTGCTGATGTTGACCACCGCAGGTCCGTACTGCTCCACCAGGCCGGTGAACTCGGGTAGCGCCCTCGCCAAGGCATCGACGGATGACAGAAAAGCGATCAAGCCGAGGGTCAGGAGCCCCGACATCGGATATGGTTTTCTCATGAATGCTCCGTAGGTAATAGCAGGCGCGACAGCGCGCTCCCCGTTCAATGCCTGTCCTGCAGGGACGGCCCCGGCACCGCGACCGCGAGTCCGGTCGAGATGCCTTGGCGCAGAATGACCGCCCGATAGCGGTCGTCGTCCGCGCGCGCGCGGCTGAAGCGGCCGAGCCAGAGCAAGGCCGACGCCAGTCCAGCCGCTCCCCCCAGGATACTCAAGCCGTCCCCGTGCTGCGGCGCAAGACCTCCGGCAAGCATACCACCGGCGATGCCGCCCCCGAGCATCGCCAGCAGCGGCACCATGTAGGCCGCGAACGAGGCGCTGAGTAGCGCCTGCTCCGGGATGCCGACCACGACCCGGTCGCCGGGCCGAGCGCCGATGGGGTTGTGTACCGTGAGCAGCAGCCGGCGGCGGCCGAAAAAACGCTCCAGCAGCGACGTGCCGCAGGCGCCGCTGACCTCGCAGCTCCCGCAGGCGCTGCGTCGACGGCTCTCGACCTCCGCCAGCTCGCCGTGCACCGCCACGACCGTGCCGAGCTCCTCGATCACGGTTGGCCACCCTCCCGTCGCTGCAAAGCCGCGAGCACCATCTGCACCGTGGCCGACGGGACCTCGCCGATCACGGTCACCTGATGGCCGAAGACGCGCTTGCCGGCCGCATGGATGGCGCCGATCCGCGTCTCCCCGTCCAGCCCGTCGGCGGCATCGCTCTCGACATAGACCGAGACCGACGCGAGGCCATCCGAAATCAGAAAGTGATCCACCGAATGCCCAGCGGTGTCGCGC
Source organism: uncultured Gammaproteobacteria bacterium (assembly GCA_963698495.1). Lineage (GTDB taxonomy): Bacteria > Pseudomonadota > Gammaproteobacteria > Chromatiales > Chromatiaceae > CAVORB01. The sequence goes on from CAVORB010000027.1 coordinate 2,310, forward strand.
CGGTGATCGTGCATGGTGAGATCGAAGCCGGCCGGAAGCTCGGTGAAACGCCAAGGCCCGGTATCGACCGGGGTGGGCCGGCTCGTTGCCGCGCCAACGTCGGCGGCATCCGCGTCCGCGTCCGCGATCCCAGGGTTCTCGACAGACGGAAGAAGCTCGAGCGACGTGAACATGATCTGCTCGATGGGCTCCGACTGCTCGCCCATCAGATCCGATTTCAGCGGCAGCCCGCTTTCCAGATCGAGGTAGAAGCGGTAGCCGTAGCGCAGGCCGTCCCGCGGGATGATGCCGACCACATCCGCCTGGCGACCAGCCACGCGCGCCGTCCCCAGCGGGTGAATCAGATAGTGCGCCGACAACGACTCGGGATCGATCGTCTTGGCCCGCAGCACATCGTGGGTCAGCCCGCCGCGTTGTACCGAGATCGGGTGAGAGTTGGGTAATTCGCAGGTGACGCGATCCTGCTCCCGCGTCATCGAGCGCTCCGGCCCGTTCAGGGACTCCAGACGTTCGCGCGATTGCCCGTTCTCGATGCGATGCTCTATCCGAAGCGACTCGATACGGTTGCCGTGCGCATAGACCAGCGTGCCCTCATAGCTGAGCGAGCGCATGGCGTTCGCCATGCGCTCTAGCTGCTCGGCAGCGGACAGCCCCTCCGCGAAGGACTGGGAACCAAGACTGATCGCGGCGAATGCAATCAGCAGCGCCCTTTTCAGGTTGCGCCTCGCCGCGACTGTCGCGGCTCGCTCCATCCGCTCGCCGTTCGCTGGATCCCTAGCGTCCAGCGTCATATCCAACGACCGTCGCGTAGGGAAGGAAACCCTTGACACCGGAGGGCGGCGCGAAGGCCTGATGGTTGACGAGGAAGCGGTCCAACTTGCTCTGGAGCGCCGGTTGGTCCACCTGCCAACGCTGCCCGGGAGCCGCAAGCTCGAACCTCTGCGTGGGGACGACGGCCTTCGCGGCCAAGGCTGGGAGAGGCTCTTCATGCCCGGCGTTGAACAACTGCGGAACAGCGAACACCGCGAAGAACGCCGCGGAGGCAGCAAGCGCGGCACCCACGAACGGTCCCAGGCGCGAATGCCGGTTGCTGCTGTCACGCCTCCGCTGAGCCCTCAGCGGCTCCTCGGCGACTCGCGTTCGAACCCGCGTTGCGATATCGCGGTATTCCAGGCGCACCTGCTCGCCACGCAGGCACTGCCCAATCAGGTGATAGCGTTCCCAGGTGGCACCCAGTTCCGGATTCGATTCCAGCGCCGAAACCGTCGGACGCACGAGCTCGTCGTCGATCTCGCCGTCCACGAGCGCCGAAAGATGTTCTCGCTGCTGATCACTCATCGCCGGTTCTCAGTTGAATCTCATGGGTTAAGCAGGGGCCGAAGGCGCTTGTCGATCGCCTCGCGGGCACGGAAGATGCGCGAACGCACGGTCCCGATCGGACATTCCATCGTGCTGGCGATCTCCTCATAGCTGAGGCCATCGAACTCGCGCAGCACGATGGCGGTTCGCAGGTCATCGGGCAAGTCGTCCAGGGCCTCTTGTACGGTACGTGCAATCTCATCGCTCAACAGAAGGCTTTCCGGTGTCCCGACCTCCCGCAGGCGACTGCCCATGTCCATCTGCTCGGCGACCTCTGCCTCGACATCGTCGCCCGGGGGACGACGCCCCTGCGCGACCAGGTAGTTCTTCACCGTGTTGATGGCGATTCGATAGAGCCAGGTGTAAAAAGCGCTCTCGCCGCGAAACCCCGGCAGCGCTCGGTACGCCTTGAGGAACGCCTCTTGACTGACATCCATAATCTCGCTGGGGTCGCGCATGTAGCGGGAGATGAGACTCGCGACCTTTTGCTGATATTTGAGCACCAGCAGGTCGAACGCGCGTCTGTCTCCGTCCTGTGCCCTGGACACCAACTCCTGGTCGGCTCGTCGCTCAGACATTCCGACGCGCCGCCGTTGTCGGCGTCTCCGAATCCGATGGCATTGACAGTCACCCTCAGCGAAAGTTCTTTGATGCCAGGGAAGTGCGGCCTCGCATGGCCACAAAAAAGCTGAAACTTGATCCAAGTCGCAAACCGGTTCAGTTTATAGTTGTCGGTGATGGTTTGCACATGCGCCTCCGCCCGTGAGACCGGTGATGCTTTCGCCCCGATAACACAACGTACCTCTGCCGCCACAATGAGCAGCCCACACCGACACGATGTCCTGATCATCGGCAGCGGGGCCGCCGGGCTGAGCCTGGCCCTGCAGCTGTCGCCCGATCTCTCGGTCGCCGTGATCTCCAAGCGCGAGCTCCGCGAGGGCAGCACCCTGTACGCGCAGGGCGGCATCTCGGCGGTCTTGGATCCGCGGGATTCGGTGGAGTCCCACGTCCAGGACACCCTCAAGGCGGGCGCGGGCCTGTGCGACCGCAACACGGTTCGCATGGTCGTGGAACGCGGACCCGAAAGCATCCGCTGGTTGCTCGACCAGGGCGTTCAGTTCACCCGCGACGATGAGACCACCAACGGCGGGGGCTACCACCTCACACGCGAGGGCGGACATACCCACCGCCGCGTCGTGCACGCCGCGGACGCCACCGGCCGCGAGGTCGAGATCACCCTCGAGTCGCGGGTTCGCGCGCTGCCCAACGTCGAGCTGTTCGAGCACCACATCGCCGTTGACCTGATCGCCGCGCGCAAGCTCGGACGCAGGGGCAACCGCTGCCTCGGGGCCTACCTGCTCAACCTGCGCACCGGAAAGGTGGAGACCTTCCGCGCCCGCTTCGTCGTCGTCGCCACCGGCGGTGCGAGCAAGGTCTATCTCTACACCAGCAACCCTGACGTCTCCACCGGCGACGGCATCGCCATGGCCTGGCGGGCGGGCTGTCGGGTGGCCAACATGGAGTTCATGCAGTTTCACCCCACCTGCCTCTACCATCCCAAGGCGAAGTCCTTCCTGGTCACCGAGGCGCTGCGCGGCGAGGGCGCTCTCCTGCTGCTGCCGGACGGCGAGCGATTCATGCCCCGCTTCGACGAGCGCGCGGAGCTCGCGCCGCGCGACATCGTGGCCCGCGCCATCGACCGCGAGATGAAGCGGCTGGGCGCCGAGTGCCTGTATCTCGACATCTCCCACCGGCCGCGGGAGTTCGTCGCCTCCCACTTCCCCACCATCCACGCGCGCTGCCTGGAGTTCGGCATCGACATCACACGGGAGCCCATCCCGGTGGTGCCCGCCGCCCACTACACCTGCGGCGGCGTCATGGTGGACGGCCGCGCCCGTACCGACGTGCCCGGGCTCTACGCGATCGGGGAGACCGCCTACACCGGGCTGCACGGCGCCAACCGCATGGCCAGCAACTCCCTGCTCGAGTGCCTGGTGTTCAGCGAGCTCGCCGCCCGCGACATCGAAGAGCAGGCCGCGCGCCGCCCGCCCACGCCCGAGGTTCCCCCTTGGGATGAAAGCCGCGTCACCGAGGCCGACGAGGAAATCGTCGTATCCCACAACTGGGACGAGCTGCGCCGCTTCATGTGGGACTACGTGGGCATCGTGCGCACCAACAAGCGACTGCAGCGGGCCAAGCGGCGCGTGGACCTGCTGCGCCAGGAGATCATCGAGTTCTACAGCCATTTCCGGGTCAGCAACGACCTGCTCGAGCTGCGCAATCTGGTGGAGGTCGCCGACCTCATCATCCAGTCCGCGCAACGCCGGCGCGAGAGCCGTGGCCTGCATTACACCCTCAATTTCCCGCACAGAGATCCGAGCCAGCGCACGCCGACGGTCCTGATCCCCGACAGCTACCAGCCACGGCGCGGGTCCTAGACCCTTCGCTCCGCCGAAATCCGGGCCTTGCCTGGAGCACGCCTCGTGACAGGATGGCCAGCCATTTCCCGGAATGCCTCGCTCGGTCGGCGATACGTTTTTTTGTGCAATGCACAATCCTGTTTTATGATGTCGCTCGCCCGATGCGGTCGTGCCTGCAGCACGATCAGCCGGGCGGGTCGATCGGCGGCAAAGGGGGATGAGTGATATGACCGATTATGTCCGCTGGCTGAGCGAGCTGGGCATGCAAGACGTGCCCATTGTCGGGGGCAAGAATGCCTCGCTGGGCGAGATGATTCACCACCTCGCCGAGGTCGGAGTCCAGGTGCCCGGAGGCTTTGCGACAACCGCCGAGGCCTATCGCGAGTTCCTCGCCGCGGACGGCTTGGACCAGCGGATACAGACCCTGCTCGACGCGCTGGACGTCGACGACGTCACCGCGCTGGCACAGACCGGACCGCGGATCCGGGGCTGGATCATGGAGCAACCCTTCCAGCCCGCACTCGAGAGCGCGATCCGGGAGGCCTACGAGACCCTCACCCGGGACGCCGGCGGCGCCGACGTGTCCTGGGCGGTACGCTCTTCAGCCACCGCCGAGGACCTGCCCGACGCCTCCTTCGCCGGCCAGCAGGAGACCTTCCTCAACGTCCACGGTCTCGACAACATCCTGCGCGCGATCAAGGAGGTGTTCGCGTCGCTGTTCAACGACCGCGCCATCGCCTACCGCGTACACCAGGGCTTCGAGCACCGCCATGTCGCACTCTCCGCCGGCATCCAGCGCATGGTGCGCAGCGACCAGGCCTCGTCCGGGGTCATGTTCACCCTCGATACGGAGTCCGGCTTTCGCGACGTGGTCTTCATCACCGCCAGCTACGGACTCGGCGAGATGGTGGTGCAGGGGGCGGTGAATCCCGACGAGTTCTACGTCCACAAGGCCACGCTGGCCGCGGGGCGCCCGGCGGTCCTGCGCCGCAGTGTCGGCGACAAGGCCATCCGCATGGTCTACGCCGACACCGGCAGCGACGCCCCGGTGCGCACCGAGGAGGTGCCCGAGGCGGACCGCCAGCGCTTCTGCGTTACCGACGCCGAGATCGAGGAGCTGGCCAAGCAGGCCGTGCTCATCGAGGAGCACTACGGCCGCCCGATGGACATCGAGTGGGCAAAGGACGGGGTCGACGGCAAGCTCTACATCGTCCAGGCGCGCCCGGAGACGGTGCAGAGTCGCTCCGGTCAGGTCATCGAGCGCTATCACATGCGCGCGAAGGGCGAGGTGCTCGCCACCGGGCGCAGCATCGGCCACCGCATCGGCGCCGGGACCGCCAAGGTGGTCGCATCGATCGCGGACATGAATCGGGTAGAGGCCGGGGATGTGCTGGTCACGGACATGACCGACCCGGACTGGGAGCCGATCATGAAGCGGGCGGCGGCGATCGTCACCAACCGCGGCGGGCGCACCTGCCACGCGGCGATCATCGCCCGCGAGCTCGGGGTGCCGGCGGTGGTGGGCTGCAACGACGCCACTGACCGCATCGCCGATGGCCACCAGGTCACGGTCTCCTGCGCCGAGGGCGACACCGGGTTCATCTACGACGGCCTGCTCCCCTTCGAGCACAAGACCATCGAGCTTTCCCACATGCCGGAGATCCCGGTCAAGGTGATGATGAACGTCGGTAATCCGGACCGCGCATTCGCCTTCGCCGCGACGCCGAACGCGGGCATCGGGCTGGCGCGCCTGGAGTTCATCATCAACAACATGATCGGCATCCACCCGAAGGCGCTGCTGGAATACCAGGCGCTGCCGGCGGACCTCCAGGCCGAGATCGGCCCCCGCATCGCCGCCTATCCGAGCCCGCGGGAGTTCTACGTCACCAAGCTCACCGAGGGCATCGCGACCCTGGGAGCCGCGTTCGCGCCCAACCCGGTGATCGTGCGCATGTCGGACTTCAAGTCCAACGAGTACGCCAACCTCGTGGGAGGTACCCGCTACGAGCCCGATGAGGAAAACCCGATGATCGGGTTCCGCGGCGCCGGCCGCTATGTGGACGAGGGCTTTCGCGAATGCTTCGAGATGGAGTGCGAGGCCCTCAAGCGGGTTCGCAACGACATGGGCCTGACCAACGTCGAGATCATGGTGCCCTTCGTGCGCACCCTGAAGCAGGCCAAGGCGGTGGTTGACGCCCTCGCAACCCAGGGGCTCAGACGCGGGGAGAACGGCCTGCGGCTGATCATGATGTGCGAGATCCCATCCAACGCGATCCTCGCCGAACAGTTCCTGGAGCACTTCGACGGCTTCTCGATCGGCTCCAACGACATGACGCAGCTCACGCTGGGCCTCGACCGCGACTCGGCCCTCGTCGCCGCGGATTTCGACGAACGTGACCCGGCGGTGCTGCGCATGCTGGAGATGGCGATCGAGGCCTGCCGCAAGCAGAACAAGTACGTCGGCATCTGCGGCCAGGGCCCCTCGGATCACCCGGACCTCGCCGAGTGGCTGCTCGCCCGCGGCATCGGCAGCATCTCGCTGAACCCGGACACGGTCATCGACACCTGGCTCTACCTGGACGAGAAATCGCGCCAGGCCTGACGGTAGCCGCACGCGCAGGATCCGGATCGACCCCTTCGCCGGGTCTCCGGCTTCACTCGTGCTTCGGCCTCGATCCCAACCCTCAAATTCCGCGCAAGAAAAAGCCCCGGAGCCGACAAGGCGCCCGGGGCTTTCTAGCGTCCGCCTGAGGCCGGCTGGCCTCGCGCGGGTTTACTCGGCGAAGGTCTCCACGCTCTCGAGCGCCTGCACCTCGACCACCGGCTCGCGGGTCTGGCCATTCGCCTGAGCGTCGTCCTGATTCACGGCGACCGTGGCGGAGATGGATCCAACGACGAGAGCGACTGCAGCAAGTGCACCTAACATGTTACTTCTCCTGAACTTCAATTTGGTTTCAACATGGCGATTAGTATATAAGCATCTTCTAATCTTTCAACCAAAGAGTTGTTACAGTTTGTAACCAGATGTTTCGCCCGGCGTCGCCTTCCAGCACGCGTGAGCACGGGCATCCGCGCAGGCCTGAAACAACAGGCGGGAGGATCTCCGATCTCGGGCTACCTTGGCGGAATGGGGCTCATTCGACGATCAGACGCTCGCGCGCATCCGCAGGGGCAAGCTCCACCGCGAACGGCTGGTCCGCGGTCGGATCGACGCTGACCCGCACCCCCGCGACCATCGGGGAGCCGGGGACCTCGAGCCGAAAGAAGCGACGCAGCACTCCGCCGTGACTGGGGTCGTGCAGCGGCTGATCGAACCGGAAACGGTGGGTGTCGCCGTGAACCGCCAGTACGGGCCCCTGGAATTGCCCGAGCAAGGCCGCCAGGCTCTCGGCGAACGGCCCGTATCCGCGCGGGGGAGAGGACGCCTCGAATCCCGGATTGGCATGAAACAGCAGCACCAGCGAGGAAGCGTCCTCGGCCTTGGCCACCGCGGCGACCCGCTCCAGGTGAGCACGATTGGCCTCGGACCGCTTCAGATGCTCCGTCAGCGAGGCCTCCTTGCTGGGCCTCAGGTTGTTGTGACTGCCTACCAGATGGACAGCCGCGAACAGCACCCGATTGAACAGCACATAGTAGTTCTCTGGATGGGACGGGTCGTTCGCCTCGGCGCCGAGCTGGTCGAGCCGCAGTACCGAACCCTCGTCGTAGAACATCTGCCTCAACCGCGTGAGCCTCTCTCGCGGATCGAATCCCCCCGCCCGTCGGCGGTGGCAGTCGGTCCACTCGTTGTCGCCGGGCGTGTAGAGGACGGGTACGCGGAGCTTCTGGAACAGATCGGCGACGCGCGCAAACGCCTGATCGGTGCAGGGCGCGCCGCCCGACTTGATGTCGCCGACGTGGACGAGAAAGGCGGGAGGTTGGCGCAGCTCTGTTTCGAGCAGCGCGGCGAGCAGCTCATACTCGCTTTCTGAGTAGGGGACATCGCCGATGGCCAGAAAACGCACGGCCGGCTCGGCGCCCGCCGTCGGCGCCAACAGGACGGCAGTCAGGATCATGGCCAGACCCAGGGCGCGGTCGATCATATCGATCAGCAGGCTCTCGTTGTCACTGAAACGCTCCTCGACACTCGCCCTATCGGCGTTCGGGGTCCGAGGCGATCCCCGGATCATGCGTGTCGTCCGGGTTCCCGCTCAGCCGGTCGAGCAGATATGCCTCAGCCGCGTCCAGGTTGTTCTGCGCTCGCCGGGAGACCGGCTCCCCAAGCTCGAACTCGTAGCCGCGCACCGCGAGCAGCCAGCTCGGCGGCGGCTCCTGGCCCGTGGTCTGCCGAAAAACCTGCAGGACGGCGCCAGGACTCATGGTGTGGGTGGTGTAGCTGACGTCCCGTTCGGCTGCAACCGGGACGAAGGCGAAGGGCTCGATTCCGGACGCGCTCGCGTCCACGAAAATGACCGTCTCCCGGCCCACCAGGTCCAAGGCATGCTCGACCTGAAGCTGGAAATCGGTGAGGAGATCGACCCCCTGCAGCCGTCCGGCGTCACGGCTCCGCTCCAGACGCGCGACCAGAAGCGGCCCCAGGGCGTCATCGCCGCGCGACGGGTTGCCGCAGGCGAAGACGAGAACGGGATCGCTGCGGATCGCGGCCATCCGACGGGGCGTGGCTCTCTCGGCTCTAGACGGCCGTCGACCGGATTCGAGCCGATGCCATGCTCGATGCAACCGCTGGCGCGCTTCTGGATGCGATCGACCAGGTTGCCGTCCGCATCGACCAGCTCGACCTCCAACGGCATCCTACCCACCGCATGGGTGGCGCAGGACAGGCAGGGATCGTAGGCGCGAATCGCCACCTCGATCTGGTTGAGCAAGGGTTCCGTCAGCTCCTTGCCGTCGAGGTAATGGCTCGCCACCTGGCGGATGGACTCGTTCATGACCTGGTTGTTGTTGGTGGTGGACACGATCAGGTTGGCCTTGCGCACCAGCCCGTCCTCGTCGATCTCGTAGTGGTGGAACAGGGTGCCTCGAGGCGCCTCGATGACCCCGATCCCCTTGGCGCGCATGTCACCTCGCACCCGCAGATCCGCACCAAGAAGATCCGGATCGCGCAGCAGGTCGCGGATCGCCTCCCCGCAGTGCAGCAGCTCGATCAGACGCGCCCAGTGGGTGGCGAGGGCCGCATGCAGCGGCCTGCCCTCGCCCGCGGCCGCAAAGTCTTGGCGTTCCTGCTCGGCGAGCGGGGTGTCGAAGCGGTCGCAGTTGTTGACCCGCGCCAGGGGCCCCACCCGGTACCAGCCGCGCTCGGGGCCGAGCTCGGTGATGAAGGGGAACTTCATGTAGCTCCAGGGCTTGACCTCCTCGCGGAAGCGCGCCTCGTAGTCGCGGTAATCGACATGGTCGAAAAGGGTGTTGCCGTCCGCGTCCCTTGCGCGCAGGCCGCCGTGATAGAGCTCGAAGGCGCCGTCGGCGCGAATCATGCCGAGCGTGTTGGCATCCACCTTGGCGAAGGCGTAGTGGTAGTCGGGGTTCCGCAGGAAGATCTTCTTCATGAGCTGGACCGCCGACTCCGCCCAGGACACCATCTGATCGGCGTCCTTCAGCAGGTAATCGCGCTCCGCCTCACTCAGGGACTTGTTGACCCCGCCGGGCACGGCCCCGGTGCCGTGGATCCGCTTGCCGGCGGTGACCCGGATCACCTCCTGGCCGTACTTGCGCATCAGCACGCCCTGCTTGGCGATCTCGGGGTAGTCCTGGATCACGCCCACGATGTTGCGGTGAGGCACGGCGTCGTCGAAGCCGAACAGCAGGTCCGGCGACGAAAGGTGAAAGAAATGCAGCGCGTGGGACTGGAAGGTCTGTCCCAGGTGCATCAGTCGGCGCACCTTCTCCGCGGTCGGGGTGAGCGCGTCGACGCCGATCAGCTGGTCGGTGGCCTTGGCCGCGGCCAGATGGTGGCTCACCGGGCAGATGCCGCACAGGCGCTGCACCAGCACCGGGAGCTCCCAGTAGGGCCGCCCCTGGATGAACTTCTCGAAACCGCGGAACTCCACGATGTGCAGCCGCGCCTGGCGGATGTGGTTGTCCGCGTCCTGCAGCAGCGTCACCTTGCCGTGACCCTCTACCCGGGTCACGGGCTCGATGACCACGCGCTTGAGATGCTGCGGGATTGGCGGCGGTCTCCAGTTGGCTTGTCATGTCTTCGTCCCTCGGGGCGGCTCGCGGCCGCAACGGTGCGCGCCTCGGCTTGCAGGCGGGCTTCCTTCAATCGTAGTGGATCTGATCGTAAGGGAGACGGATGGGCTTGCCTCCGATCAGCTCGGTGAGAAAGGTCCAGATGGCATCCCCGGACGGCGGACAACCGGGCAGGAAGTAGTCGATCTTGACCACCTCATGCACCGGGTGAACCTGGTTCAACAGCAACGGGATCTCCGGATCATTGGGTACGCCCGGGTTGTGCACGCCGACCCCGTCGACGTAGGACTCGCGCAGGCAGTCCCCGAGATCGAAGGCGTTGCGCATGGCGGGAATGCCGCCGTTGACCGCGCACGCACCCATCGCCACCAGGACCTTGCAGTGCTTGCGGAACTCGCGCAGGACCTCGACGTTCTCGGCGTTGGCCACCCCGCCCTCGATGATGCCCAGATCGCACGCGCCGATCTGCTTGATGTCCGTCAGCGGTGTGCGGTCGAACTCCACCAACTCGACGAGATCGAGAATGCGCTCGTCGATATCAAGAATAGACATATGGCAGCCGAAGCAACCGGCAAGCGACGTGGTCGCGACCCTGAGCTTACCGGCCATGGCTCACCCCTCCTCCCGCGCCGCGGCGTCGCCCACCACGCTGATAGGCTCACGGTCGTAAAGCCGCTCCCCGATCGGAACCTCGTAGCCGCCGCGCTTGGGCAGGATGGCGCCAACGGGACACACATGGGCCGCCTTGTCGTTGGCGGCGAAGGAAGAATCGCCCAGTTTTCCCGACGGGGAGTCGATCACCAGGTGGCTCTCGAGCCCGCGCCCGCTGATGGCGAATACCCGTTTCCCGTCCAGGTCGCGGCTCGCGCGCACGCACAGCTCGCACAGGATGCAGCGGTTGAAGTCGATGAGGAAGTCGGGGTGGGAGGCATCGAGCGCGCGGCGGGGGAAGAAGTGCGTGAAATGCGGCGCGAGCATGCCGGTATAGTAGGCGACGGCCTGCAGCTGACAGGCCCCGCTCTTCTCGCATCCCGGACAGACGTGGTTGCCCTCCACGAACAGCATCTGCAGGATGGCGCGGCGGAGACCCTGCATCTCCTCCGAGTCGGACTCCACCTCCATGCCCTCCGCCGCCGGGGCGGTGCAGGCGGAGACGTGGCGCCCGTTCACGCTCACCACGCACACCCGGCAGCTGCCGTGGGGGGCATAGTCCGGATTGTGGCAAAGGTGCGGGATGTACTCCCCCGCGGCCAGCGCTGCATCCATGATGGTCTGACCCGGCGTGAAGGGGATCTCCCTGCCGTCAAGCCGAAAGCTGTGTCTGACGTCGCGCTGGATGTCCTTCATGGGGCGTCCTCCAGGTGCGCTCCGGCGTCGCTGCGACCGGTCAGGGCGCGGGCATCCGAGAGCGCCGCGTCCAGGTCGAACGCAGGGGTGTAGGCGGCGCTGCGCAGCCGCTTTCGATAGACCTCGGGGAACTTGTCCAGGGTGTTCAGAACGTGGTTCGGCGCGGTCGCACCGAGGCCGCAGTAGCTGGCCTTCTTCATCACCTCGCCGATGTGGCGCATCTCCCCGAGATCGTACTCGGACGCCTGCCCGGCGGCGACCTTCTCCACCAGGTTCCTGAGCAGGCTTCCGCCGACCCGGCACGGGGTGCAGAAACCGCAGCTCTCGTGGGCGAAGAAGTGCGCGAAGTTGCGCACCATGTCCAGCATGTCCCGGCCGCGGTCGAAGACCATGAAGGAGCCGGCGGTCGGCAGGTCCTCGAAGGCGATGACGCGGTCGAATTCCGATGCGCCGAGCGTGACCCCGCGGCGCCGGAGACCTGCACGGCCTGGGTATCGCGCGCCCCGCAGTCCGCGAGCACCTGCCTCACCGGCGTGCCGAAGGGGTACTCGTAGATGCCCGGACGCGCCACGTCGCCGCTCACCGACAGGATCTTGCTGCCCGCGGACTGGTCCGTCCCCTCGCCGCGGAACCAATAGCCTCCCAGCTGCACCACCCGAGCCGCGGCGAGGAAGGTCTCCACATTGTTCACCACCGTCGGGTGGCCCAGGTAGCCGCTGGTCACGGGGAAAGGCGGGCGTTTGCGGGTGACTCCCCGCTTCCCCTCCAGGGACTCGATCAGGGCGGACTCCTCGCCGCAGATATAGGCGCCGGCACCCAGGTGAACCTCGATATCGAAGTCGAATCCCGGCTGGCCGAGGATCTTCTGGCCGAGAAGGCCCTGGGAGCGTCTGCGCGCGAGGACCGACTCGACGTGCTCGAGCAGGTAGCGGTACTCGCCTCGCAGGTACAGAAAGCCCCGCTTTGCCCCGACCACGCCGGCGCAGATGGTCATGCCCTCGAACACTAGGTCCGTATACGAGGTCAGCAGCACGCGGTCCTTGAAGGTCCCGGGCTCCCCCTCGTCGGCGTTGCAGACGACAAAGCGCTCTTTGCCCCTGGCCTCGCGGCAGAACTTCCACTTGAGCGCGGTGGTGAAGCCGGCACCGCCACGCCCGCGCAGACCCGAGCGCTCAACCTCCAGCAGCGCGACCTCCCGCCCCTTGTCCAGCAATGCGGCCAACGCGGCACCCTCGCTGCAGGGGTCGCTCAGCAGCAGTCCGGGGCGATGGATGTTGTCCTCAACACGGAACAGCTCGGCCGGCCATCGCTCGACCGGCTGCCGCGTCTCCACCAGCTCGGCCAACAGATCGATGCGCCGATCGTCCAGCCCGGTGACGGCGGTGCCGTTGACCAGCATCGCCGGCCCCTGGTCGCACATGCCGGTACAGGAGGTTAGGTCCACCGTAACCCGCCCATCCGCCCGGGTCGAACCCGGCTCCACCGCCAGCCGATCGCAGAGACGGCGCATCAGGCGCTGGTTGCCGAGCATGCGGTCGGTGATGTTGTCGCTGAAGAGGATGTCGTAGTCCCCTCGATCGCGTTCGTGCAGGAAGGCGTAGAAGGCCACCGCCGCTCGCGTCTGGGTGCGGGTGACGCCAAGCTCGGCGGAGAGATTGTCGATGGCGGATTCGGGCACGAAGCCGAACTGGTGCTGGAGGGCGATGAGATGCTGGAGCAGATGCTCCGGATCCCTGCCGCGCCTGGCTAGCGAGTCGGCGACGAACCCGACCACCCGGTCGGTCGATGGAATAGACATCGCGGTCAACTGCTCGTTGTTTCCTGCCGACATACTAACACCTGGATCGCGGCCGCATGCATCGGCTTCCGGGTCCGGACCGATAAAGCACGCTTATTGCCTGAGACCGGTGAAATGAGGATCGCCGGCGCCTCCCTGTGCGCCAAAAGCCCGCTCGTCCATATCTGATTATCGGTTTGTTTCTTGGGTCTTGATATTCCGCCCCGGCCATCCTACTTTACATAATGCGAGCGCTCGATGAGGCTTGCAGCAACGCGGTTCGCAAAGAACGCATCCGACTCATATTGCTCATTCGGAGGATATGTCCATGACGACGATCGACTTCACTCCCCTGTTCCGCTCCGCGATCGGCTTCGATCGGCTGGCTTCGGCCCTCGAGTCCGCCTACCGTTCCGAGGCGGGCGGGTACCCGCCCTACAACATCGAGATGATCGGACAGGACAAGTACCGCATCTCCATGGCGGTGGCCGGCTTCTCCCGCGATGAGCTGGACATCATGGTCAAGGAGAGCATCCTGACCGTTTCCGGCTCGCGCAAGGAGGACGCGGACGACAAGGAGCGGCGATTCCTCTACCGCGGCATCGCCACGCGCAACTTCGAGCGCCAGTTCCAGCTCGCCGACTACGTCAAGGTGGTCGACGCGCGGCTCGAGGACGGCCTGCTGCATATCGAGCTGGTAAGGGAGATACCGGAGGCCATGAAGCCGCGCCAGATCGAGATCCGGTCAGAGGAAGGCCGCGTGATCGAGAACAAGGCGCAAGAGGCCGCCTGAGACTGAACGGTAAGGTCGGGTCGAGACCCGATCTTCCACCTCAATGAAAAAGCGGGGCCGAGGCCCCGCTTTTTCGTGCCCGTTGTGAGCCGAACCAGCGTCAGGCGCCGGCTTTCAGGGTCCAGGAGGCGCACCAGCCCTCGGCGGCGACCAGCTTGCCCGGGAACAGCTGGCACGGACGCCAGTCACCGGAATCGGCCTGGATGAACTGGCAGTTCGCGCAGTTCTGCTCTTCCGGCGGCTTGCCGGGGCGAGCAGCCGCGGCGCGGTCGGCCTGGGTCGCGTCGTGCTTGTACTTGAGCGCGATCGCGGTGGGATCGGTGGCCTCGTCGACGTGAGGCAGGTCCTCCGCTTGGGCGGCGGCCATGCCGACCAGATTCATCAGCGGGACGGTGGCCAGACCGCCCAGCATCATCTTGACGGCGTCGCGACGGCTCTTGTTCATCGGCTTATCGGACATTGCTGTCATCTCCTTCTCAGGGGTAAGTAATAAGTGAACCCGCCGGCCGTCCGGCCGGGGAGCGCCTTGGATTGTGCACCATGGGGCAGGAAAACGCGAGCATCCAGCCTGGGACCGACGCCGGACAAGAAGCTCGTGCGGACACCGCGAGCAACGCCGGAGCGGCGCCTCTCGCGGCCTTGCAGGCATGTAGAGCAGGCGGGGCCGACCGCTGGGCCCGACCCGCAGAGCCCTAGTTCAGATAGGTACCGGCACCGACCACTCGACGGCGCCAGTAGTCGGCATCCAGGCTCGATAGCCGTACCTGCTTCTTGGAGGTCGAGGCATGCACGAAGCGGTTCTTGTCGACCATGAGGCCGACGTGGTACTGGCCTCCCCGGATCTTGAAAAAGACCAGATCGCCGGGCCTGACCTTGGAGAGCTTCACGGGCTTGGCCGCATCTTGCTGTGCCGTCGAGACTCGGGGAATATTCACCCCCGCGGCACGGTAGGCATGCTGGGTGAGCGCGCTGCAGTCGAGCGCCTTGCCGGGCGCCTCGGCGCCATAGACATATCGCGTTCCCATCTCGGAGAGTGCGGCCTCGACGACATCGCTGCGAGGCCCGCTGAGGGCGGTTGGACCGGCGTCGCCGGAGGTCGCGCATCCTTGTAGCAAGAGGCTGAGCCCAACGACGCCGAATCCCAACGGAGTCAGGTACCTGCGCGTTATCTTCAAGTGATTTCCCCTTTTGGTGTTGTAACTTATTGTTAGTTATTTTTTTAATCTTGAAACACCACTTTTGTCAACCCTTTTTCCCCATGCGGTTGATCGACGTCGGATTAGTGATCGACGTCGGCGAGTTTCCGTAGTGTCGATTGCCGGGCGATAATGTGCGGCCTTGGGTTCGCCGGGGTCGCCTCCCCGCCTATCCTCACGGTGCCCTTAAGCCAATCACCCGCGCGTCGTCGCCACCCGTTTCAGCCGAGATTTCCGGAAGTGAGCTCAATGTCCCCGCCGTTTCGCCACGTTCTCGAGGACCTCCACCACCTGGCGGTCCGCCTGCCCTGGTGGGCGATGTTGCTCTCCGCGCTCGCCGCCTACGCGGTGCTGCACCCACTCGCCACGATTCAGATGCCGGCACCGCAGGGTGCCGCGGACATGGCGATGACCGCGCTGGTCCAGCTCCTGGTATTTCTGGCAAAGGTCGGACAGTACCTGGCGCCGCTCGCGCTGCTCATCGCCGCCGCTGTGTCGGCGTTTGAGCGCTGGAAGCGCTCCGACCTGCGCAGCTCCGTCGCCAACGACACAACGGGGACCTTGCTGCGCGGCATTCCCCGCGAAGATTTCGAGCTCCTCGTCGCCGAGGGCTTCCGCCGCGCGGGCTTCCAGGTCACGCAGCCGCGCCGGGCAAACGCCGGCGGCGGGATCGACCTCGAGTTGGCACGGGAGGGAAGGCGATACCTGGTGCAGTCCAGGCACTGGAAGGCGTGGAAACTGGACACGGACGCGGTGCGCGATTTCCATGCCATCCTCACCAGTGAAGGCGCGGCTGGCGGGTTTCTGGTCCTGTCCGGCGGATTCACCGCCGACGCCAGGCACTACGCGGAGCGCGCCGGCATCGAGCTGATCGACGGCCGCCGCCTCAAACAGATGCTCCGCGCGGAACAGCCCGGCGGGCGCCGGGAACCCTCCCTGGACGCGGTTGCGACGCCGTCAGCGGGGGCCGCCTCACCGGACGACCTTCACTTCGGTCCGGGGCCGGCCGCTTCGATCTTGGATCCCCGCCCGACAGGGGCGCCCGGTCTTGGTCATGCCGAACGCGCCGAGCCCCGGCTCACGCTGGACGACGCCGAAGACGGCATGGAGCGGGACATCGGTCAGGCGTTGACGGCGATGATTCGCTCCGAGGACGCGGGCTCCGTGACGGATCCTGCGGCACGCGCCCCTCGCCCGCCCGCGCCGACCAGGACCGCGGGCCGACGCAAGCCGCACCGGCATCTGCCGAGCAAGCGCAGGATGGCGGATCTGGTCGGAGTACTCCTGACCTCCGCCGGGATCTGGGCGGCTTACCAATGGTTCCAATCCCTGCCCGAGCACCCCGCCGAATCCCCATGGGCGCTGCTGGGCAGTGGACGGTACGCCAGCGCCAATCCGTCGCCCTCGTCCCAGGTTGGCGCGCCGACCACGCCCGACGACACGGCGCAACGCCCTCTGGGCCAGTTCAACTTCGGCGGCGATTGGCGCCCGGACGCCGCACCACAGGAGCCAGCGGCAGCCGAAGAGCCGGTCGTCGAGGAGTATCACAGCATTCGCGAGCTCGAAGCGGCCTTCACCGTGAAGTATGTCCCGCCTCCCGAGTGTCATGACTGGCAATCCAACGCCCAGATGGTCACCTGCGGCAATCACCGGATGCGCGCCCGACGTGGCTTCATCGAAAGCGGCGGCAAGATGACCCCGGAGATGCTGGGTGCTGCAAGCCCGTCCAGCGGCTATCAGCCTACCGTTCCCCGCGTGGAACCGATCCCGGACTGGCGGTTCGAGCAGGCGCAGGGCCCGGAGCCCGACGAGCCGACCTGGCCGCCACCATGGCAACAGCCCGGAGGACCGGAGGGTGATTGGACGCCGGAGCCAGCTCAAGCGCCCGCGCCGGAGCAGCGGCCCGATTGGACGTGGGATGCCCCGGAGTCGCAAGACGGCGATGGCCTTCAGCCGCAAGACCAGGGCGCGCGGCAGGACTGGCGCACGGAGCAGGAGCGCCGGGAGGAACAGGACTGGCGTCAGGACCAGGACTGGACGAGGGAGCGTGATTGGCGCCAACGCGAATGGAGTCAGGGGCCAAGCTGGCTGCCGCGGGAAGATCCGGCGGAGGAGCAGGATCCGAACTGGCTCCTACCGCAAGAGCCTGTCAGCGCGCGAGACTGGCTCCGGCAGCAGGACCGGGTCCAAGACGCGGCGCCAGACACCGGCCGAGGTTGGGACTCTCCCTGGTAGCCCCGGTCAGGTCGCCAGCCGATTCACGCGATGGTCCTCGCTTTCGCCGCCGACCTGCTGGTCGTCATCCACCTCGCCTTCATCCTGTTCGTCGTGCTCGGCGGGTTCCTGGTGCTGCGCTGGCCGGGTCTGGCGTGGGCGCATGTGCCAGCGGCTCTCTGGGGCGCGCTGATCGAGCTGTCCGGCCAAATCGCCTGCCCCCTGACGCCGCTCGAGCAGGCCCTGCGCAGGGCCGCCGGCGAGGCCGGGTACGACGGGGGATTCATCCAGCACTACCTGGTACCCCTGGTCTATCCCCCGGGGCTGACCCGGGACGTGCAGCTCGCGCTCGGCGTCGCCGTTGTCGCGATCAATGCCCTTGCCTACGGCACGCTCATGGTCCAGCGCTGGCGCGCCCGATGAACTTCCCTCCGCCGGTACCCGCGGATCAAGGCCCGCCGTGCTCGGAGGCCGGGTTACCTTCGCCGCCGCGAACCAACCCCCGCAGCCGCCCCACCGGCAGGCGCGCCGCCAGCAGCACCCCGAGCACCGCGGCGTATACGGCGGGCTCGGTCATGTCCGCCTTCACCAGCCAGAAGAAGTGCAGGACCGCGAGGATGGCGAGCGGATAGACGGCTCGATGCAAGACCTGCCAGCGCCTGCCCAGGCGGCGAACCATGGAGCGAGTGGAGGTCAGGGCCAGCGGAACCATGAGGAGATACGCACCAAGGCCCAGCGCGATGTAGGGCCGTTCGGTCACATCCTCGGCGATGGCTCGCAGGTCGAAGAACTGATCCAGCCAGAGGTAGGTCAGCAAATGCAGCGAGGCGTAAAAAAAGGCGAACAGCCCAAGCATGCGCCGAAAGCGTAGCAGCCAGCCGCGTCCGGTCAGGCGCCGCAGGGGCGTGACCGCAAGGGTGACCAGCAACAGACGCAGCGCCCAGTCGCCCGTGGTGTGTGTCAGCGCCTCCACCGGGTTGGAGCCGACATCGCCGGTCGTCCCGCGATAGATCAGCATCGCGAGGGGCATGAGGCACAGCGCGAAAACGACAGGCTTGCCGTAACGGATGAGGGGATCGGAAGCGCGGGTGTTCACGGCAGGGTCTCAGTAGTTCCTTTGCAGGTCCATGCCCGCGTAGAGCTGGGAGACCTGGTCCGCGTAACCATTGAACAACAGGGTCTCGCGCTTGCGGGAAAACCAGCCCTCGCCGATCATGCGATGGGTCTTCTGGCTCCATCGGGGATGGGTGACCTGCGGGTTCACGTTGGCGTAGAAGCCGTACTCGTCCGGCTGCAGCCGATTCCAGGTCGTCGCCGGCTGCTTGGCCACGAAGCTGATCCGCACGATGGACTTGATGCTCTTGAAGCCGTATTTCCACGGCACTACAAGGCGCAGGGGCGCGCCATTCTGGCCCGGCAGCACCTCACCGTAAAGGCCCGTCGAAAGGATGGTCAGCGGGTGCATGGCCTCGTCGATGCGCAGACCCTCGCGGTACGGCCATTCGTAGACGGGAACGCGCTGGCCCGGCAGCTCGTCAGGGGCGTAGAGGGTCTCGAAGGCCACATACTTGGCCCTGGAGGTGGGCCGAAAGCGCGCGAGCAGATCGCCGAGGGGGAATCCGACCCAGGGCACCACCATGGCCCAGGCCTCGACGCAACGCAGACGGTAGATGCGCTCCTCCTGGGTGAAGCCGCTCAGGATGTCTTCGATGCCGATCTCGCCCGGCGACTCGCACTCACCGTCCACCTTCACGGTCCAGGGGCGGGTCTTGAGGAGGTGCGCGTTACGCGCGGGCGCCTGCTTGCCCTGCCCGAGCTCGACGTAATTGTTGTAGCTGACCACGTCCTCGTAATCCGTGGGACGCTCGTCGGTGCTGAAACGGCTCTTGCTCAGATTCGGTATCCGCTCCCCGCGGACGGGCGCGGGAGCGCCCGACAGGGGCAGCGCGGCGCCCGACGCCAACAAGCCCACCCCGGCGGCGGTCGCCTTGATGAAGTCGCGCCGCCGTTGCCAGACCTCACGGGGCGTGATCTCCGAGGACCGAAGGTCGCGAGCTTTCTTGATCAACATCTCTGTTCCTCACCGGTGCGGTCACGTCCGAATGAACGCCTCGCACCTCACCCATATGGAGCTGGATTCGCCAGCTTCGACGCCAGCGGCACACGACCGTTCCCCGGGTTGAAGTCAAGCGCTTCAACCCCAGTTTCGCCGTGCAATACCCCAGGCCAGAAAAGCAACCCATGCCACCCGATTCCATCCCCCAGAACGACCTGGAACGCCAACTTCTAGAGGCCCAGGAGGGGCGGATAGCGCCCGAGGACTTCATCAAGACCCTGCTGGGCTCCGAGGTCTTCATGCCCATCTACGAAAAACACCAGATCGGCGGCTTCGCCACCGATAACAAGGCCAAGCCCCTCAAGCTGGAGGCCGAGGACGGCAGTGACGTGCTGGTGCTGTTCACGAACCCGGAGCGCGCGAAGGCTTTCGTGCGTGACTACCCCGGCTACGGTGGCGGCCTGGTCGTGGAGCTCAACTGGATCCTCGGAAAGCTGGGAATCGGCTACGGCATCAGCCTCAACCCTGGCCAGGATGTCGGCATCGACTTCCGGGCGCAGGACGTCGCACAGATCGCCGCCCCGGGCGAAAAGCCGAACTGAGCAACCCTCACTCCCCAGACCGGCTGCCGGAGGCGAATCTTTCGGCGGGCGCTATGGTCCGCAGAGAACAAAGGGTGGTCCAGGACCAGCAGCCAAGGCTTCGCCATGCCCCCCGACCCCGGCCGATCAACCCGTATCCTCACCCTACCGCTATCGCCACGGACTGCAGCACCGCCCAGGCCATGGCCCCGGCCGCGAGGTCATCCAGCATCACCCCGAGTCCGCCCTCGACCCGGCGATCGAGCTCGCGGATCGGCCAGGGCTTCAGGATGTCGAAGAAGCGAAATAGTGCGAAGCCCAGCACGACCCAAACCCATCCCGGAGGCGCGGCCGTCATGGTGAGCAGATAGCCCAGGAACTCGTCCCAGACGATGGCGGAAGGGTCGTGGACATTGAGCTCCCGCGCCGTTTTGTCGCAAGCCCAGACCCCCAGCAGGAGAAAGGCCAGCAACATCGCGAGATACCAAGGCAGCGGCAGCGGTTGCAGCAAGAGATAGAGGGGCACCGCCGCCAGGGTCCCGGCGGTGCCGGGCGCCCAGGGCGCGAGGCCGGACCCGAAACCGTACGCCAGCCAGTGGTGCGGCCGTCGCCAGTCGAATCGTGGGATCACGCGTTCCCCGACGGCTTTGGTCATATCAGCGTCTCGCCTCACCTCCCTCGGACGCACATGGTAGCAGACCGCCGGCAGCTAGACGGTGGGCGCAGGGTGCCCCGGGCAGATCCGCCACCAATCTGCGGCGGGCCCCGAGATGCTCACAGCCACGGCTTTGCGACCTGAACAATTGCCCGGCCGGAAGCTCTTCAAGGGGACCCGGAGTCCTCGATGGTGACGCGCAGCGGCTCGCGCGTGTCCAGGTGCAGATCCCGTTGCGGGAAGGCGATGGAAATACCCGCCCGCTCGAACTTGCGGTTGATCGCCTTGTGCAGATCCGTGATGGTCGCAATCCGATAGTCGAGATCGTCGATGAAGGCGCGCAAGATGAGCGTCAGGGAGTTGTCGCCGAAGCCCTCGAAGCTCAGGCTCGGCTTGGGGTCGTCGAGCACGCGCTCGTGCTCTTGCGCCGCCTCCCGCATCAGGTCATGGGCCTTCTCGACGTCGGTGCCGTACGCCACCCCCACCACGATCATGACGCGGGTGACCTGATCGGACAGGGACCAGTTGAGGAGCCTGCCTGTAATGAACTCCTTGTTCGGCACCAGGAGCTCCTTGCGGTCCAGGTTGCGGATGGTCGTTGCCCGGATACGGATCTTGGTCACCACGCCATCGGTCTCGCCGACGGTGACCATGTCGCCAACCCGCACCGGGCGCTCGAACAGGATGATCAGTCCGCTGATGAAGTTGGCCACGATCTCCTGCAGCCCGAAGCCGATGCCGACGCCCAGCGCCGCCACCAGCCACTGGAGCTGGGACCATTGGGCGCCGATGGTGTTGAGCGCCAGCAGCGTTCCGACAGTGATAACGGCGTAGGTGGTAAGCGCGGTGACGGTATACCGGCTGCCCGACGACATGTGGAAGCGTTCCAGCAGAATAACGTCCAACACCGCTGGCAGGCGCTTGGCAAGCACCGTCATGGCGACGATATAGAGCAACGCGAGGCCGAGATCCGCCAGGCTGACCGGCAGCATCTGCTCCTGCCCGTCTACCGTCGCCGAGGTGTGCCAGAGGGTCATCTCGTCCAGGATACCCAACGCCGGCAACACCGATGACCAGATCAGGTACAGCCCCGCCAGGGTGACGAAGGCCACCGAAATCCTGAGCAGCTCCCGGGTGTCATCGGTCACCGCATCGAGGTCCACGTCGGTGTAGTCGGATTGGGATTCGGCGGCTTCCAGATCGCCGGATTCGGTCTCCGCCGCTTCGCGGGCCGCCAGCATGGCCTGTCGACGCTCGGTCGCGGCCCGGTAGGCAAGACGCTGACGCAACAGCATCAGCCAACGAAGGACGAGCGAGTAAACCAGCAACATGGCCACGAACCACCACAGGGTGGCCACGAGGTCCGAGGCCATCATGATCATCGAGTAGACATAGCCGCCGAGAAGCGTGGCGAGCACGACCAGGGGAAAGGCCACCAGGATCGGAAACCAGAGCGCGTGCGCACGCAGCAGCAGCCCGACCTCGGGCCGCAGCCACAGTTGCGCCAAAACACCCCGCCTGCGATGCAGCACACGATACAGGAACAAGGCCAGCGCCAGGGTAGCGACGAGTACGGCAAGCCGTGTAACCAGACCGCCCGAGGCGACGGGGTTCAGGTCCATGGCCATCCGCCCCACGAAGGACGCGGGAACAAGAACCCAGGTCAACCAACCGAGCTCGAAGGCCAACCGCCGGACCCCGGATTCGGGCCATCGGAAGTGCGCAATCGCCAGTCCACGCGGAATGCTGATCACGCGCAGGGCCAGAAGGACGAAGAGCGACATCGCGACATGGAGAAGAGAGAGTCCAACGGCGTGGGACAGGTCCGTACCCTGCCCCCGCACCAGCAGCCGCCAGCCCACCACGGCGAGCAGCAGGGGTACCGGCATCGCCGTCGTCAGCGACAAGATCAGGGCCTGGAGGGTGTACGCGAAACGATCGCTTGCCGGCTTGCCCACCTTCCTCGAGGTGCCCTCGATCGCGGCGATCAGCGCGCGGCGCTTCCACGACAGGACAGCCGATACCAACAGGGCCAGCCAGAAGACCGGTGATGTCGACACCTGCTCGTGGAACCCAGCCGCGAGCTGCGACCACAGCGATGGTGAGAACAAGCGCCGCGCCTCTTCCGGCAAATTGCCGACGTCGGCCAGATGCGTCTTGGCTCCCGTTCGGAGCCAGAACAGGTTTGCCTTAAGAAAATCATCGTAGGCACGCGCCGCCTCCAGCAACTGGCCCTCGACGGTCTGGAGCTTCGCCAGTCCCTCGAGGTACTGCTCCTCTGCCTCCAATTGCTTTGCGAGCAGGCCCCGGCGTTGTTCCACCAAATCGTGGAGCCTGTCGTCTAGATGGGGTTCCCGGTCGGCGGTGAGCTTGGCCGCCAGCTCGGCGACGGCTTGATCGAGGTCCGCAACGCGGTCGGCCTCGTCCAGATGACGCAGACGGCTCACGTTGACCGCCGCGATCTCGCGCTCGACCATCTCGGCCAAGCGGGCGTGGGCCTTGAAGTCGGGCAGAGACTCGCGGTGCTCGAGCAACAACTGACCTAAGCCCGCGGTCAGGCCGCTGACCTCCTTGGCGGCCTGCTCGCGCTTGTAGTTCGCCGCTATGCGCGCGGCCAGCCGTTCCGACTGGGCCTGCTTTGCATCCAGCGCCGCGAGCCGCGCGGCGACCGAGTTCAGCTGCTCGGTAAGCTCGGCATTCTGCTGCGCGAGGTGGACCAGCAAGGGATCCGAGCCCGTGGTCGCACGCACCGCCTGTTCCGCCGCCGCCCTCGCCTTCTCCGCTTCAAGTCCGCGCTTGGCGTTCACCAATGCCTTCAGCGCCTCGACTCGTTTCCCGATGCGCTGGGCGTTCGCCGCCTCCTGGTCACGTTTGGCCGCGAGCAGCTCCAGACGCATGGGCAGGCTCAAGAGCTCCTGATCAAGCGCCTTGATCTCGTTGCTCAGCGCCGCGTATCGGGTCTCCAGCCGCCAACGCTGCGCGCGGACCATGGATAACCCCAGGTTGCCGGCAAGCTCGGCCTGGAGCGCCGCCGCAATCGCCTCCTGCTGCTCCCGTGCCTCCGAGAGACGCTGGCTTATGGCCGTTGGCCGGTTCTCCTGAAACGCCAGCTGGCGTTCGAAGTCCGCGCGCCGGGCATCCGCCGCCGCCAGACCTGCCTGCTCCTCCTCGAGTCGACGCTCGATCTCCCCGCGCGACAGGTCCAAGTCGATGTCCGGGATTTCCGGCAGACCGGCTTCCGTGATCATATCGATCCGCGCGCGGATGCGCCGCGTCTGCTCCGTCGCCGTTCCGGTCGCCCCCTCGAACGCCTCGGCTCGCGCCCCGTTGGCATCCGCCTCCTTCAGGTTGCTCAGCGCCTCCCGGTAGAGGGCGACGAGCTTGGACTTGGCCTCGTCGTCCAGATCGGGATCAGCCTCGGTCTCGGTGACCTTGGCTTCCAAAACGTCCTCGGTCACCAACGCCGGCGACAACTCGACGTCGCTGCTGCCCTGCTCCGCGGCCCCCAACGGACAAGGCACCAGCAGCCAAAGAAGGATCACCGCCAGAAGTGGATGGACAGGCATGTTCATCGCAGGACTATTGCGGACGACAAGAGCGATCGACAGCCGATCATGCGCCCCTCCCGGCCAGACTTCGTGGTTTGACGCGACAAGCATCCAGCCGCTGTTCGGTCGCGCAGATCCGAAACAGCCGGGGAAAGGAAAGGCGCGACTCTCTCACCACTGACCTACAAAAGGGTACCGGCGATCCAGTTGATGAGGTTGCCGAGCGATGTCTGCGTAAAGACCACCGCCAACAAGGGGACACCCGCCGCAACCATCAGCTGTAAAACAGTGGGAAAATCCACCGGGACGAGGCGCAATCGCAGCACGGCCTCGACGGTTGCGTTCAAGTCCGATGCCGAGGATGGGTCGGGTGAGCCCATGATCTCCTCCCCGCTCCGCGCTTCTTCGATCCACTTGCGATGGAAGGCCAGGTGATGCTGATTGGCGAGGCGGCCATACTCGAGCAATGCCCGTTCGCGCACGCGCGTAGAGGGGACCAGCGAATACGAGCAAAGGGCCGATGACCAGGCCCAGGCAGATCAGCAGCCATCCCGCCAAGGCGAACCAGACGGTCTCGGGACTGTGGTGCACCGACGCGAGATCCTTGAGCATGGCTGACGCGACGACGCAGCTCAGCGCGAAGATGAAGCCGCTGAAGATACTGGGAAAGATGGTCAGGAACCCCAGCCCCGCGGAGCGGTCCGGATGCAGAGGCACCAGCTGCAGCGGCAGCCGGGAGATCCGGAAAAGCAGTACGGTCCACACCATGAAGCGCCAGATCCAGCGCAACCCCAGGAAAAGAAAGAGCGGCGTGCTCAGGAAGCGTGTCGTCTCCCCGGCCCAGGACAGCACGCTCTCGCCGGCGACAACGCTTCCCTGCCAAGTTTGACCGGTGACATCGAGGGTGTAGTTGGCGGTGACACCCGACCAGACCAGGGCGGCGGCCAGGATGATCAGCTCCACGGGCGCGGAAGCCGAACGGCGGTCTGCCTCCGCGAGCAGGCCCTTGAACACAGGCAGATCCGCGTCGGAAACGATCCGCGCCTCGCGAAAGTGCTGCGTCAGGGTGACGAGGCGCCCGTCAGCGTAACGCTCCGTCGCAATCATGACCCAAATCGCGATCAGGTACCGCGCATGAACCGTCCAATCCGTGAAGAATCCCCAACCCGAGTAACGATCGTCCACAACCGTTTGCGCTACCGCCGCCAGCGCCGGCGGCAGCCACGCCAACAAGGCCAGGGCGAGAGCGCCGCGCCCTGTGGGAAGCTCGTCCGCCCCGGTCAGCCGAAGGCGGCGCAACAGACCGTGAAACGGGCCGCCCACCACCAGCGAGAACCGACCTTCGAGGGAACCGGGCTCGGAATTCATCGCACTAGGCACCCCGCCCCCGGATCGCGCAAGCCGCACTCGGGGCCTTCATCATCTCCCCTCCCACCCCGGATAGGGCTGAAGTGTCGGTAACGGTTCTGACGATTCCGGCGTTCATTCCCGGCGGTCGCGCGCATCGCCAAGTCCACGCTGCTTGCGAAAGCCCTGGCGCTGGCATCCAACATGCCACAGCGCCCTGCGATTGCGGCTCCGTTACTTTGGAGGTCTGCCGCCGAGGTCCCTGACGACCGACTGATATGCCGGCGACTTGCGCAGTATCTGACCCGCGGCCTTGCGAAGCCGGTCGACGTCCTCGGCGGGGAGCACGAAGGACGTCGGGAGGTTCAGGAGGTGCTCCCGTTCCTCCGGATCGTCGAGCGCGTCGAAACTGACGTCGAGGACATCCAGCTCGACCCTTGGCACGCGGGCCTGCGCCTGCGCCTCGCTGAGACCGGCGAGCCGCAGTTGGGCCACTTGGAGCTCACGCTGCCACTTCCGTATCTGCACCAGATCCTTCATGGTCTCGACCGTTTCGAACGAGTAGCGGTCGATTGGCACGCCCGTCGACTGCAGAAGCTGAGCCGCAAAGCCAGGTGGAGACTCGCTGCGGTCCCAGTCGGTACTGGGGGACGAGTGCGAGTTCACGATGATCACGACGACCCTTTGCACGACGCCGAAACCGACCTGCCCGCGGAACTCCGCGCTCGCGGCCAGTTCCTCGATGGCCTCCAACACCCCGCGCACCCCTAGGTTGTCCGCAACGCCACCGTCGACCAAATGGATGTACGGGCGATCCTTGCTGTCCTGGAACGACGCCATTTCCCGGTACCGCTGCTGGGCGCGTCCGGATGGCCGAACGGGATGGACGGGATCGGTGACCGCCTTTACCCAGGCCGGATACTCATAGCCGCAGCGACCCCCGTAATTGTTGAAGGTCACCGGTGACAGCGCGATCGGAACGGCGGACGAGGTGGCGGCCGCGCGCGACAGGCGAACCTTGTTCAGGTCCGAGCACAGGAGGTCGAAGTCGTTCTGGAAGAACGCGAGCCGCGATCCGGTCGAGAGGTCCGTCCCTGTGGCGATCGCGACGGGTCCGGGCTTGTCGAGCAGATCGCCGAAGGTCGCGCCCTCGAACAGGATCTCGTCGTAGTACTCCGCCGCGAGCTCCGAGCGCCCGGCGGTGCCGCCAATGTACTTCGGCCAATAGAGCGGATTGAGGGAGCGGGCGAGCAGCGCGCCCTGCACGTCGCGCTTGAGGAACCGCTGCTCGTACTCGGAAAACAGCCGGTCCCCGTAGAGGGCGTAGGAGAGCGCGGTGAAGCTGCCCCCCGACACGCCGGTGATGATGTCGACCTCGTCGATCAGCCGGCGCTGCTTACCGTTGACAACGAGGTTGGTGCGCCGCAACTCCTCGAGGACCCCGTACGAGAAGGCCGCCGCCCGCGTTCCGCCCCCTGAGAAAGAGAGCACGAACAGGGTGTGCGGATCGTTGTTCTGGCGCTTGGGGATCAGGAGGTAAGGACGATAACCCGCCCGCGGATCGACCTTGGCAATCGGCTCGTTGATAGGGCGGCTGGCGCAGCCTACGAGCAACAGGGCAGCCAGGGCCCAAAGAAGCTTGCGACCTGGACTCATCATCGTCTGCCTTCAGGGTCGGTCAAAGTTTCGATCATGAATCAAGGGCACCCCGCAAGACAAGGTGCCCCTGACTGCCTCCCCGGACCCTCTGTCAGACCGTCGTGCATCCAAGCCGGGAATCGCCCGGCACCATGCAGCTTCAGGATTCGTACAGAGCTACCGGCACCCGTCTCAACGGATGACGGCCCGCCGCCACACGCGGCGTCGAGCGCCAGCGAACGATACCGGGGTCAAGGGCATGCCGATGATGTCGATAAAGAGCGATGCCGCGCCGGCGCTTGCCGGGATTTCGCCCTCCAGGACACTGACCTTGTAGCTCAGGTCCTCGCCTTCCAGGACCGGGTCATGCAGCACGACCACCGCATCGGCCATGTCCTTGTTCTCCAGGAAGGACAGGGTCGCGTTAGGCGGATCCTTGAGGAAGCTGTCCTTGCCCTCGCCCCAGAAGGGCACGAAACGGGCGGTGGACATGTGCCCGGCGACGCGCTCCGGACGGTCCGAGAACATCACCGTGGCGGGATTGACCCCCTTGAGGGTGAGCTTGCCGTCGCCATAGGTGATGCCTCGCGCATTCTGCACGAACAGGAAATCGGCCATCTTATGGGCTTCGTCGCCCCCGGTCGCCCGAGCCGTCTTCATAGCCAGGGAGAGCGGCCCCAGCAGGGCCGCGGCGGTCAGGAGCTCGCGTCTGGTTGTCATGTCTACCTCCGATGAAATCTGAGTTGATTGAAAATTGTCACCCAAATCGACGCCCTTGCCGGTGCCGCCGAGATGACCCGAGGGAGACGCTGATGTTTGGCCATCCGGGTCAGCATCAGCGCGCCACACCAAAAGCGCAGTTCTTGGATGGCTTCCTATTCAAACGCTTGCGCGCTTGAATATCGCGTGACATCCGTATGCCACAGGAAGCGCGGATCACCTCAGCCATTCCCGCGCCATCAGAACATACGGCCAGTTCCAGCCGCATAACCGATTGAAAATGCGACGATGCACGAAGCACGCTTCCCGATGGCCGAACATCTCTGCCTAGAACGTCCAGTTGTAGTAGGCGGCCAGGAAGATGGTTCCGATGTTGTTGAAGGACCCCTCGAGGTTACCGCGCCCCCCGAGCGCCACCGGGAGCTTGCTCTGCAGCTTGGTGTCGAGCGTCCCGCCGTACAGATACTCCGCCGCGACTCCCCAGAAGGCGTTCTTGCTCAACTGCTGCTGGCCGCCGACGCCGAAGCGCCAGGCAGCGTTCACCGGCATGAGCGGCGAGACACTCGAGCTGTCCTGAAATTCGGAATCGTAGGCAATGCCGACGTTGAGTAGCCAGGGGTCGCTCAGGCGGTATTGCGCTCCCAACGCGACGTGCCAGGTGTCCTTGAAGTCCAGCTCGGTCGTGACCCCGGTGGGATTGGTCGTATCGTCGATGCCGAGCTCCACCTGGCCGAACTTCGACCACTCCTGCCAGCCGACGCTGCCGAGCACCGCCCAGCGGTCGTTCACCTGCGTGAACAGACTGCCCATCACCTGCTGCGGCACTTTGATGCCGATCTCGAGCTGCGAGGTCAGCAGTCCCCGGTTGTTCAACGCCGTTGCAAGACCCGGGGCGATGCCCGAGAACTCCAGCGGCGCCTTGAAGTCGAGGTTGACCTGCGAGCTCCAGGTGAGGCCGAGCCGGGTGCCGGCGTCGATCTCGTAGAGCAGGCCCAGGTTACCGCCCCACCCCCAGACCTTGTCGTCCAGCTTGAGACGGCCGTCCCCGAAGCGCGGATCGACGTTGTTGATCGCGACCTGGTTTTTGTAAATGCCGTACATGGCGTTCACGCTCGCCCCGATGGACAGCTTGTCGTTCACCTTGTAGGCGATCGAGGGCAGGAAGGAGATGCCGAGCATGGTCGCGTCTTGGACGTAGTAGCGGCCCGCCCAATCGTCGTCGTAACTCAAGGGGGCGCCGAAGTTTCCGGTGAGCGCGAATCCGAGCTTGAGGTCGGACGACAGGCTGTAGCTCACGAACGGGCCACCACCGAGGAACCAGCCGTCCGACCCGACCGCGCGGCCGCCGTCGTTGCGACCCAGCAGGGGCGATGTGCCCGAGTCGATCGAGAACCTGGTATTGCCCCACAGCAGCTGCCCCGCTGCCAGTACCTGCGTGCCATCCAGCCGCGTCATCCCGGCGGGGTTGGTCAGCACCGTCGAGGCATCCTGCGCCCGCGCGCCATAGCCAGCCGAGGCGAGACCGACGTCGGCCGTCCCGACCTCGTAGGCGATCAGGCCGCCGGCCGTCACCTGTCCGGCTGCCAAGGTGCCGGCGCAAAGCACGGTCACCACCGAAGCGCGATGATGGACGAATCTTCGGGCGCACAAACTCTTCATCAGATATCTCCATGTTGATCGTTTGTCATCGCGCTGGGACGGATGCGCACCTCCTCACCACCAATGCACCCATCCCTTCACGTTCGTTTTCCGCTCCTTTGGCCGGCTGAGCGAAGCCGAAAAAAAAGCGGATACCTGACGGCATCCCCTGGTGCGGCACCCTCATGCATGCTTACTTGCCGTCAACAGGCTTCGGCATGACCTGAAGTACGTAGAACCCCTTACCGTCGGCGGTGGGGAAGTAAACCCGCCCTCCGAAGCCCGGGGTCGTCAGCGAGTTGACCGTCAGCGGCTCGAAGAAATCGGACTCGGCGAGGAGCCTGCCGGTCGCCGCGTCGCGCCAGGTGAGCTGCTCGGTGTAGTTCGACTTCTCCACGGCCAGGGGGATCGGCTCGATCTCCAGCGGAAGCTTGATGTTGGTCAGGAGCAGTATCCGCTTGTCCGGCGGACCGATCACTGGCTGGAAGGTGTTGGAGATGTCATCGACGACGAAGGCGGTCTCGAGCTTGCCGGTCTCCTGGTCGATCCTGATGCCCGCGACCTTCTTCATCCCCATGTCGGCGGAATAGATCATGTTGTTCTCGGGATCGGCCCCGTTCTTCGGCGGCGCGAAGCTGAATTCCAATAGGCCGAGCTCGCCGAAGGGAAAGATCGTATTGACCCGGCTGGCGTCGTCCTTGTGGATGGCGACGACGCTCGACGCCTTCTTGTCGCTGAAGAGTCCGTTTGTCTGGATCGCGATCCAGTCCCCAATGACGGTGGGCGCGGTCATGGCCTGCTGGCCTTCGGCGAGCGGCCTTACCTGCCAGCTCTCGTCGGCTGACAGCTGCTTCGTTTCGGGGTCCCAGAAAAAACGCGCCGCGGTCTCGATCATCCCCATGTAGATCGCGGTCTTGTCGCCATAGGGCACCACGATGTGGGGCGAGGGCGCGGGCTCGGGCAGGTTGAGCGAATCGAGCACCTCGAGCGTCTTGGGGTCCACCGCAACCAGGACGGAATTCGGCTGTTTCATCCCCTTCTTCGCGCAGGCGATGATCGCCATGGTCCCCTGGAGGGTGCAACCGATGGGGCGCGTCTGGTCCTTGAGGATCAGCGTGCCGTCGGGCGCGATGGTCAGGTGCTTGAAGTTGACGTCCTCGATGGGCGCCTCGCCGGGCGGCAGCGTATTGGTCTTGAGAATCTCACCGGTGTCTCCGTCGACGAGCGCAACGACATGCGACCAGGCGAAGGCGATGTTGCCATCGGGCAGGATGTTGAGATTGGCGTTGCCGATCCAGCGGCCGGACACGTTGAGGTTGTCGAAATAGGTGCGCCAGATTTGCTTTCCCGTGGTCGCGTCGGCCTTGGCGATATAGGGTCCGACCTGGCGCGGGTCATCGCGCGTCGGGAACTCACCGCCGACGATATAGAGCTCGCCCGGTCTGCGGTTGTTGATGTAGGAGATCCCGGGATAGTCGTCGACGCTGCGCCAGGCGAAGACCTGGTTCGGCCCGTCGTGGGAGCCCGTGAAGGTCGCGCAGGGGAAGGTGCCGCTGCGCTGGGCGTCGGAGATCTCGGCACCGTTCAGGGACGCATAGTAGCCGGGCGTCGGGATCGCCTGCTGGCAGGCGAGCTCCTTGGCGTAGAGGGTCACGTCGCCCGGGATCGGGCCGTTGGCGGCGATCTCGCCCGGTCGGAGATTGGCGTGCGCCCCGGCGGGCTCCGTTGCCGATTGGGACCCGTTTGCAGCCAGTGCGATGAAGGTCGCGGCGGTCAGTTCCAGAATCTTGGTCTTTTTCATGTTGCCTCCCCTTGTGCGGCCCCGGGGCCGCGTGTCATGAAATGATTGTTCCTGCCACGGCCAAGGGGCCCCCGGCATCTGACGACGCCCTCGATGGGCAGATCGGCAGAATGTGGCGAGTCCAGCGAACCGCATCCTACGGATTGCCTTTCGGC
The DNA here is from genome assembly GCA_963698495.1 of uncultured Gammaproteobacteria bacterium. Lineage (GTDB taxonomy): Bacteria > Pseudomonadota > Gammaproteobacteria > Chromatiales > Chromatiaceae > CAVORB01. The sequence continues at coordinate 33,741 of CAVORB010000027.1, forward strand.
CCGCTGGCCTCGAACTCCGCCTTGGTGGTGTAGTAGCCGCGCGGGTAGTGGGGGCCCATCACAGACTCCTCCATGCCGGGCTTGGTCACGCCGTTCGGGCTCTGGGCCCAGTCCGGGTCGTTGGCGATGAAGCGCAGCATCAGCATGCCGAAATCCTCCCGGTTCTTCGGCCCGTCGACGCCCTCGCCGCGGGGGCTCCACTCGATCCAGGCAATCCCGTTCTCCTCCGTCGCATTGGCCGGGCGGTCCTCCTTGCGGCTGTAGACGATGGTGTAGTTGCCGTCCTCGTCGAGCGGCACCTGCATGTCGGTCAGGGCGTCGACGATCTGCCCGGAGGGCATGGCCTCGCAGCTCACGATCGACCAGTACTGGGTCTGGGCCGCGGGCATCACCTCCAGGCCCTTGCCGCCCGCACCGGCATAGGTGTTGGGGAAGGTCGGCATCTTCCCCTGCATGACGTACACCGGACCGAACTTGCGCGAGAGCTGGACGAACATGTACTCGGTCTCCGGGTCGCCGCCGCCGTCGATTGCCGTGTCGAAGGGGATCTTGGCCTGCTCCTCGGGGGTCTTGAAGGAGCCGAGGATGGAGTACTTGATGTTCCAGTACTTCGCCCACCTGGGGTCCTTGCGCGCTGGCGCGGTGGCCGGGTCGAGCGCGGGGTCGTTGTCGTTGGAATGCACCAGCTGCTCCCACTGCTCGGTGCTCACCGGCGGCTTGGGCGCCGGCATCGGGCGGCCGAACTGCTTGACCACCTCCGTGGCCGAGAGCCTGGTGCCGTCGGCCAGCGTCCCCTCGTAGATCGGCATTCCGGATCCCACGGCGGGCGTGTCGGCGGAGCCCCAGCCGGCGCCGTCGCTGCCCTGGTCCGAGAGGTAGGTGCGGTTGACGAACATCAGCTCGCCGCCATCCCGTCCCACGTACAGGGTGTTCGACGCACGCTCCTTGGCGTTGCCGGGTACGTCCTCCGCCAGGATTCGGAGCGTGAAGTCGCGCTTCTCGGCGAGGCGGTCAGCGCCGACGCGGAAGGGATTGGTGGAGCCGGGGTCGGGCTCGAAGTCCGGTCCCGAGAGGTCCTCGCCGATGGAGACGAAGGTGCCCTGCTCCTCCTTGTAGAGCGCGAACTGGAAGTAGCGTGCGTGGGGGAAGCTGTAGTGCAGCGTCAGGCCGGCGCCGGGGGGCAGGGCCAGGCGCCCGATGAAGTAGGTCGACTGCATGTCCGGCCACAGGTTCGGGTTCTGGATCGGCCGCGGGTATTCGAGGTGGTTCCAGTAGCCCCAGCCCCGCGGTCCCCGGAACAACCCGTCGTGACCGTAGCGCGTGTCGGTGCGGATGAAGTTCTCCAGGGACTTGTCGCCGAAGCGCTTCACGTCGAGGGAGTTGAGGTTGCGCACGGGCACCAGGGCCGGCGGCTTCCAGGTCCCCTTGCCGAGCGGGTAGACCGAGGGCTCCTCGGTCTTGGGCCAGTAGAGGCGCATGACGACGAACATGGGCCCGTCGGGCGCGGGCAGCCAGTTGGACTCCTTGTCCGCGCCGGGGGAGTCCTTCTGGACATGGATGGTCAGCGAGCCGTCCGGATTCTTCTTCAGCTCCGGCAGCATGGGGGAGTTGATGAGATAGCGGTCGATCGGGTTGTCGATCAGCAGCTGGGTGCGACCGTCGTACATGGTGATGGACCAGAAGGCGTTCACCGGGGGGAGTTGCCCCGCCGGGAAGGTCATCTGGTAGGCGTGCTTGCTCCCGTCGAGCACGATGCCGTTGGCGTCGTGGCGGGTGAAGGGGTAGACGGCCTCCGCCTCGCTGTTGCCATAGATCCCGAGCTTGGCGGCGGCGGCGCGCAGCGCCCAGTCGCCGTTGTAGAACTCCCGGCTGCCCGCGGCGGAGCCGATGTGCCAGCCGTTGACCTCGGTGCCTATGCTCTCCGCCGTCTTCTCGATCTCGGCAAGTGCCGCCTTCACGCCGTCCCCGATCGCCGCCTTGGCCTCGGCGGAGAGGTCGTCCCCTTGTGCAGTAGTCTTGGCCGCGCCGATCCCGATCTCCGCGAACCTCTCTCGCAGGGGCTTCTCCACTGCAGCGGTGCCGACGGGCGGGCAGAACTGCAGCAGGAAGTCGAGATACTCCGCGAAACCCGTCGTGAGGGCCGCCTGCTCGAACTTGGGCCAGTCGATCGCCGGCGCCGCGGCGGGTGCGGGCTGGCCGAGGAAGCTCGACATGGGCACGATCCTGTAGCCGGCCTGGACCTTCTTGACGTTGTCCATGTCGGTGGGATCAAAGAGCTGCGTGCGGTAGACCACCAGGGTGAACTGGGTCTCGCTGCGGAAGGACTTGGCGATGCCCTTGGGCGTCTCCCCCTGCCAGTCGGGCCCGGAGACCAGGTAGCAGCCGGCCCCGTTGCCCGTGGTGCGGCTGCCCATGTAGCCGTAGTTGTCCGTGTAGAGGTCGACGAGCTGGACGTCGTAATAGCGCTTCTTTTCGATCTCCGGCATGCAGAGCACCATGGGCTCCGTGCGCAGATCGAGTAATGCCATCGAATAAGGCGTGTCGCTGTTGGGGGTGCTGATGCCCGTATCCTTGGGCGTGAACACCCGCGCCTCGTTGTGAATCTGATTGATCGGCCCCTTGTACTGCCCCGAGTCGGGATCGAGGAAGTACTTGTACAGGACGGCGTAGCCGACGAGCATCGGGAAGCCGTAGAGATAGGCCTCCTCGGCGATCGCGGATAGGTCGCCGCGACCGGAACCGACATCCTCCCCAGACGGCGGTTCGGCAGGCTGCACGGCTGCCCCACCGAGACAAGCTATGCCAACCACTGCCGCCGCAGCACGCCGCTGCGTCAACGGACCCAGTTCCGCAAGATCGAGTGCCATGCGTTGTCGTCCTCCTCTGCTCGGGTGTGGTAGTCAGATGGTCGCCTTTCGCATCGCCCGGTCCGAGCGGGCCACGAGATCGCGCGAAGCCATGTCTGGCTGCGGGCGCCTGTGAGCAAGACTCCGTTTGAGCTCAGATCCCGGAAGGGGGAAAGGCGAGCCCGCTACGCTGACCCGGCTCGAGGAGGGCCGGATTTGGCGCCGCGCTACACGTATCCCGTCGGCCCGGTCACTCTACTGGCCGGGCCGCTCGGGGGTCGTCGGATTTTGGCGTTTTCGGTACCGGTGCCGTTGACATTTTGCGACAGAATACAAAGCGCGACGCCGATCAAGAACCGGGCATCTGCGGCGGGTCGGGCTTTGTCGCACCAGCAGGTTGTTGCGGGACGTGATCGACGCGCCAAGTTGAGGGTGTCGTGCCGGACCATCGGCGGAAGGCGCGTACGAAGGAGGAGCATTGCGAATAATCGAGGGCAGCGGCGATCTCGGCGATCGGCAAGCGGGTGTCGCGCAGGAGCTGTCGCGCGATGTCGAAGCGAGCCTCCTCGACCAAGCTCCTGAAGTTTAGGCCGTGGGAGCGGAGGCGGCGATTCAGGGTGCGCCTGTGGATCGAGAAAAGGCGCGAGATGCGTTCTTCGCCGGTCTCTTTCTGACACGCGCCCCCGACCAGCATGCTGCGCAGAACGCGCCTCAGCTGGGTGACCAGGTCTCCCGCCCCCCGGGCCTGCAGGGTCTCGATCTCCTGCATGATCCAGCGGTGGATCAGGATGTTGGCGCCCCCGAGGGGATGATCGAGCCAAGAGGTCTTGAAGACCACTGCATTGAACTCGGCACTGAATCTCAAAGGGGCACGGTAGAACCGCCGGTAAGGTTCGACGTCGTCGGGCCGTGGACGGTAGAGCAGAAGCTCGCTCGGTTGCCAATCGGGACCGGCCAGAGTCTTGACAATGTTGTAGCCGATGGCCAATGCGCCGTCGTAGATGTGTTCCGTCCCGGGCACGTCGGGCTGGTAGATCGTGTACGCGAGAATAGCCCGGTCCCCGTCTGCCCACAGGGAAGGGACGCCCCCCCGATCGTGCAGGTGCATGTGAAGGATGGCACTGTGCAGGGCAGTACCCACATCCGCGGAATAACGGGCGAGTTCCCCGATCAGGCCCAGCGCATTCAACCCGACCCTCTGCCCAAGGAGGAGCCCGAAGTGCGGACAATGAGTACGGGAGGCGCTGATCGCGAAAAACCGGCCCATTGCGGCGAAGGGGATGATGTTGTCCGGATCCTCGAAAAGGGCGGCGTCGAGACCCGCTTCCGCCATCACACGGGTCGGGTCCACTCCCATCTGTCGCAACAGCGGGGGTACCTCGAGAATGGGAGCGATGCGAACCCCGCCCTCGGCGGGCGGGAACGGACCAGCGGGCGAAAGATCAGGTGGCTGTGACATGGCAGTGAGGGAACGGTCGCGATATCCGGAACCGAGATTGAGGAACGTTCACACTGGGAACGAGCCGCCCGCAAGCGGAGACCCCCGACTCGGTCATCGCACTATTTCCATAATCCGAAAGCCAGGTACATCTTCAGGTCCTGGGGTTCCCGAAAGGCGCACACGTATCCTCATCGGGAAAGTCTGCCCGCCGATGCGCCCGTCCCAGATCCTCCGCCTGGGCCGGTCCGCCGAGAGATTCGCGCACCGGCACTACCGCGAAACGGTAACCACGGGTTGCACATGGGTGCAGGGCTGTGACTTGGCAGGGCCATCGGGGGTCATGGCCTCATGATAGCCGCTGATGCACGCATTCACCGGTACGCGGCAAACCTGGAAGGTATGGCGATACCGAACCCCCGCAAGAACTCGTTAGACCGACACAACTCGCGTCGTTCGATGAGGATAAGGCCCCCCCGGCGACCCATGGACGGGACCACCATTCACGGCTACCCACGCTCAGATGGATCGCGGTCCTCGTCCAGAAAGCCTCGTAAAACATCCCTGGGGCGCAACACACTCCGCTGTTGTGCCCCATGGGCTGACCAAGCAGCTTTCAGCGGATGCCCACGCGGTTGACGGGCCCGCCCAGATTGACTCCCACTCCGCCGCTATAGCCGACACCTACCTGGCCAGCCCCAACTCCAGGCGGACCCCGATTCCGGAGGCGGGACCGCCAACGCCCCCGTAGCCGTAACCGGGCCGCACGCCGACTCCCGGCGCACCAAGCCCAGGAGTCGCCGCGCGAACCGTGGTGCGCCGCGCGACACCGGCATAGCTGACCGGTGTCGCCGGCCGGCCGAAGCGCGCCTCGGCGGTGGCGATCGGCCCGCCTCCCGGTGCCGGGCCGATGTGGCCGTTGCATAGCCAACCGGCCACAGCCAAGCCAGACATCAGCAGGTACCTGCGCGTGACCCGTGTCATTGGTTTCCTCCCGCCGGTGCGGCTTGCGGCAATTCGTCGAGGTGGGCAAGGGCATCCGGCTCCAGCTTCTGCGCACCCTCGGGCGGCGTGAATGCGAACGCATCCGCCCCCGGCTCGACCCCGGTCTTCCAGTCCTTGACCCGAAGCGTGTACTGCGGGGCGTTGTTGACGGTCTTGCTGGTGATCACCAGCTTGCGCGGAACGGGCCGATCACCCACCTCCACCCAGAGCTGCCAATCGGTATCGAAGTTGCGGAAAGCGAGGTGCTCGCACTCCACCCCGTCGACGACTCCGCGGCCGATATGCTTGGCCTCGAGGACCCCGGCGACCAGGGCGTCATAGGAGTTGGACAAGAGAAGGTCGGCCCCCGGCAACGCGACGCCATGGCCCGTCCGCAGGACCTCGACCAGCTCGTCCACGCTTCCCGGACCGTCGAACTGGGCATAACCGTTGACGTTCTTGCCGAGAACGCTGACCGTCTTGCCGTCGAAGACCATCTCCACGTCCGCATAGCCCCCGATCCGATGGGCTCGCAGCTTGTCCGGACGGCTCAGCAGCGCGCCGCCGGAGTTGGTGAACTGGATCTTCTCCAGCTGCGGCGTGATGACCTCGATATCGCTGTCGAAGGTGAGCTCGATCGTCTTCTGGCTGCCCACGTAGTCGGACATGGCCTTGAGGATGGATTTCGCGTCACCTTCCTCCGCCAGAGCGGCCGGCACCGTCGCGACAAGCGCCAACGCAAGGATCGCCGCGATATGGCCGCGCCGGTCGAGTTGGGTTCCGAATGTGGACTTAGTCATGGAATCGATACCTCGATCTCGTTGGAAATGTCTCGGCATGGTGAATGAGCTCGTCGAACATGTATCAAGAACCGCGCTCAGCATCCGAGCGGGTCGCTGTCGAATGGTTGTTGCGGAGGCACGTTGGCTGGTTATTCGACCCTCACCACGACATAGCGGCTACCCGAGGCCTGATAATAGGTGGTTCCGCACTGGTGCAGGCTGGTACCTTCGATGATGACCGTGGTGCAACCCCTGGGCAGCGTGGCCGCATAGACCGAGGTTGCATAGATTGCGCGCCGCGTTGTGCGCCTGGCGACGCCGGCGTAGCTCAAGGGGGTCAGTGGCCTGCCGATCCGGGCTTCGGCCTGCGAAAGGATTAAACCCTCGTCGAGGGTGACGTCCGAGACCATACCCGCTGCCAGCGCGGCCAACACCATGATCGTTGCCTTGAGCTGTTTTCTTGAACACTGATCTGCCTCCTCGTTCGGGTGATAACCCAATTCGCCGCATTGCGCCCCATAGACTCCGGTTCCGCTTGGCCTTACGGGACCGACAACGATAAACGCAAGGACACCTCGAACGCTTCGAGGCGCCCTTCGGGCGCCGATTACAGCTTCGCGAACTCCGCCTTGACCTTCTGCCAGAAGGATTCCTTGGGCGTCTTCTTGCATTCCTCGACGACGAACGGGATCACCGTCTCGACCCCCTCCACGGCCACCTCCTCTGCCTCGGGCTGACCGTTGCTGCCGTAGGCGACCGCCCAGTACACGGCCTGGGGCTGGAAGCTCTCCTCGAGACCGACGAAGTCCTCGCAGGTCATCTTCGCCAGCGGCTTTTTCGCCGCGGCATGATGGCTCGCGGACTTGTGGGCACCGCCGACCGAGAGCTTCTGACCGACCTTCACCTCGTCCGAGGCCAGCTTGTTGCGTGACTTCAGGGTCTCGACCGGGATCTCGAACCGCTCGCTGATGGCGAACAGGTCGTCGCCCTCGACCACCACATAGGTGGCGGTGGCCGTGTCGTACTTGCCCTCGGCATGGGCACGCGGCCCCTTGTCCGCCGCCTGGGCGCCGCTCGCCGCGAGCAGGGCTGCCAAGGCCAGGGCCGAGCCGGCGGTCCGGAGGCCGGTAAGGATGCTCCGTTGACCGGATTTCGTTTGAACGAAGTGCATTGTGCGTTTCCTTGTGAAGTTGGGCCGATTGGCCATGGGTTGACGGTGTGGTGGGCCGGAGCGGGACCGCTCCTACTTGGGGAACATCAACTGCACCTGGGCGCGCAGTTGCCAGTCCGCGCCGTCGTCGGGCTTGACGACGTTGTAGTAGCCGCCGATCTGGGTGTTCACGGGCAGGCGCCCGAGGTGGAATATGCGGCCGATGCCGCCTCCCACAGGGACGGTCCAACGGTCGTCGCTGTCGGCTTTCCAATTGACTGTGATGATGGGCGCGCTCGTGAGGTAGGTGCCGCCCTTGAAGTTGTAGTTGAGGAAGGGCTGGATGAGACCGTTGTTGTAGGAGGCATCGTCGCTCGTATCCAGCGACCACAGGTTGTTGATCAGCATGCCGTAGACCCAGGGATCGCCATGCTCCAGGTGCAGCGCGACCGCGGTCGGCCCCAGCCCCCAGTTCTCATTGCCGAGCGCGCTGTCGGTATGGGTCGGCAGTTGGGCGATGACCCCCACACCCCAGATCCAGCCCTTGGCGTCGCTCGGAGACAGAAAGGCCGAGAACTGGGTGTCCCCCAGCCCGAAGGCGCTGTCCTGTACCGGACTGAGCCGTGGCTGCCGGATCAACGGAAAGATGGTGCGGGTAATGAGGTTCCAGTCCTCGTTCAGCTTGATGGGGATGACGGGCTGGATGTTGAGGATGTTCTGGGTGCCGTCCTCGGGTCCGTAGTTGAAGTTGGTATTGTTCTGGAACGGCACGCTGATGAGGTTGGCGATCGGGTTCTGGGCCAGCTTGGCCAGTTCCTCCGCGCTCATCTCCGCATGCACGGTCGAGGTGAAGGCGAGGCCAAGCCCGAGCGCGGCGGTCAAGGCCGCGGGCCGCGCCCGAGCGGGTTGCATGACTGCCATGATCGAATGCACGAGGTTCATGGGTTTTCCAATTCAAATCTCAGGTCGTCGCCGACCAGCTCGCGCGCGTCGGCCTGGCCCGGAATTAAGGAACCCGTGGCGACGGTGCCGCCGCGGGGTTCCAGTCGATCTACGGCGTATTCGGGATGTAGACGTAGGCCTTGGGTACATCCGCGCCCACGACCTCGATGGCCTGGGATTGCCAGAAGCTGCCGATATTGACCGTTTGTCCCGCGGGATAGGTACCCAGCGAAATCTGGTTGCCGGTGACCTCGTAACTCCCGCTGCCGGCCGGCATGACCAAGCTGATCTTGCAGGGCGACGTTTCGCAGTTACCCGTCTCCCCAGGGCTCACAGTGATCGCGATCACGCCCGTCGGGTCTTCTTTTACGTTGCAGCCGGTGAGCACCGCCGCGGCCAGGATGACCGCGAGGTAGCGGCAAGGATTGGATAGCGACTGCGGAAAGCGGCATGAATCATGGGTCATCAGAAGTCCTCCTGTTCAAGGATCAATTGCGTGTTTCAGGCTTCAAGTAGGCCGGATACGGGGATCGGCATGGACAAGGAGCCAGAAACCCAACCATCCCCCGGTAGCGTCCGGGGGCCTATCTCACTGCGTTCACCGCGGCCAACCCAAGACTCGATGATGGGCGCGGCCCGGCGCCGCATAACGCGGCGCCGGTGATCGAACCAAGACCTCAGTTGCCCTGAATCATGCTCTTTGAGTCCTTGAGCACGGCATCGGTCTTGGCCTCCTTCGCCACCTCGTCAGCCACCTCCTTGGCCTCGATCATCTCGGCGGCGGCCTCGTTGGTCACCTCGGAAGCGACGTCGGCCGCCTCGGCATCCACGGCGCTTGCCGCGCCGGCGGCCTCGGCCGCGTTGACATCGGCCGCGGCGTCAGTTGCGACGTCGGCGACCCCCTGGGTGGCCTCGGCCGCTGAGCCCACGTCCTTGGCCATCGCGGCGGCAGCCTTGGCCTCGGCGTCGGCAGCCGTCCCAGCGAGCAGGGCGCCCGAAAGACCCAGTAAGACCACGGTGGTTGCGGATACAAGGATGTGCTTGAGGTACATGGCTTGATGCTCCTAGTGGTGGAGGACGCTCGCGCGTCGTTGATGGAAACGTCTACACGGGGATTGGTTTCAGCGCCAGACAGCACGCCGCCACACACGGCGGCGCGCACCGGCGAAGGACAACGGGGTCAGCGGCATGCCGATAATGTCGATGAATAATGACGCCACGCCGGCGCTGGCGGGGATCTTACCCTCCAGGACCTGCACCTGGTACGTCAGCGCGTCTCCCTCCAGAACCGGGTCGCGGAGTACCACGACGGCGTCGGCGAGCCCCTGGTCCTCCAGAAAGGACAGGGTGGCGTTGGGGGGGTCCTTTAGGAAGCTGTCCTTTCCTTCACCCCAGAAAGGGACGAACCGGGCTGTCGTCATGTGCGCGGCGATACGCTCCGGGCGATCGGAGAACATCACCGTGGCCGGACTTACCCCCTCGAGGGTGAGCTTACCGTCGGCATAGGTAACCCCCTTCGCGTTCTGCACGAACAGGAAATCAGCCATCTCAGGGGTCTCGTGGCCTTCGGTGGCCCGAGCGGCCTTGACGGCCAGGGACAGCGGGCCGAGCAGCGCCGCAGCGGCAAGGATCTCTCGTCTGGTTGTCATGTCTTCTCCAAGGTCTATCGGGTGTCAAAATGTCGATCATTTCGGGGAAGTGAGCTGCCCTCGGGGGGCGGCCAAAACTGGCGGCGTCTTCGGCCGACGCCTCCATGCAATCGAGACGCTGAGCTGGACATTCAGTGTCGACCCTGCCCGTTGGGAAAAGTCGGCCCCCGAGGGCCATCGATCTTGCGGCACCCGCTCCCGGAAACCGCAATCCTCGCGGGGGCCTCATTTTCCTCGGCTCCCGCCACAGGTCTGCCTACAGAGCGCGACGTCGCTCTGACAACGCTGCAGACATGGATCACGCGCACCGCTGGCGAGGTCCAAGTGCTCCTCGCGGGCTCGCACCGTTTTCTCTCCGCATTGCGCCCGGCAATCGGCATATACGGACTCGCATTGGGAGGTACAGGTCGGTTCGGACACGAGCGTAGAAGGATCGGCCAGATCGACGCTGGATTCATGTGACTGCGCGCGGACCAGAGTGGACACAGCAAACGCCCCGATCAGAAGAAATGCATGGATCCTCATTTTCAATCCTCGCCTCGGCTTACCGCGGGTGCGGCTGAGTGGAATCGACGACCGGCCCCGCCCCACGGCTCACGCTGTTTGCCTCTCACCAGGACTCACTCCCCGAGCTGCTGGAAGATGCAGTCCAAAGCCGTTTGATTGCTGCCGCCAGGATAGAAGGCATTGATGTCCGTCGAGTAAGCGTCCCTGTCGACCCTGCCGAAGTAGAGCTTGCTGCTCTCGTCAACGAAGTAGGTGTCGTCGCTGCTCTCGTCGAGCAGGTACTTCAGCTGTTGATGGCCTACCGAGAGGGTGCCGCACTGCTGCGCAATCCGGTCGAGAAATGCCTCGGCGCCCTGGTTCTCCACTACCCTGTCGGAGAGGGCTGCATTTCCTCCGCATCCGGCTAATGCCATGGTTACAGCCAATGCCCCAAGGAAAAGCATGTTCGGCGCGTGTCGTCCCATTGATTGATACCGTTTTGAAGTCAGGGTTGCAGCTTGATCTCTCCGGGACGCCAGGTCTGGTCGAACCAGGGTTCCAGCGGACCGTAGAGGCGCAGGATCATGAACCAGCCCTTGCCCGGAATGGTCTGCACCCAGTTGCCTTCTTTACCGGCCGGAGCCTTCGGACCGAACCAGACATCCACGGAGCCGTCGGCGTTGACCTGGAGATGCTCGTTCTGGCTGCTGACGCTTGGGAAACGCTGATCGGTCTGGATCATCGAACGGGTCTGGTTGTCGTAGACGATCACGGACCAGAAGTCCTTGACCGGGATGTTCGGCGGCAGGTGCAGCTTGTAGGTCTTGCCCCCGTCGAAGGGGTTGCCGTCCGCGTCTTGGGCGCTCCAGGGATACTGCGAGCCCTTGCCGACCATCTTCTCCGCCATGGCCGGGGTTACTCCGGTGGCGAAGTAGTAGAAGAACGCCGCGCCGTCCAGATTGGCCACGCCCGGCGCACTCTCGAACTTGTAGCCACCGAAGAAGGGCAGACGCCAGGGGCTGTCCGGATAGAAGTAGGCGTCCTTGTCGCGAATTCGGAAGGCGATCGCCCTTGCGGTCACGGCTCCGATCTTCGCCGCGTCCTCCAGAATCCTCTTCATGCGCTCATCGGGATTGAAGGGCTTCCCCTTTTCGATGCCGATCGAGGCAAAGAGTCCCAACGTCGTCGGATCGCTGCCTTCGCTGGGTTCTTCCTGAATGACCTCATGCAGCAGGCTCCAGAAAGAATAGTCGCCGGGGGCGACAAAGTTCGACGGGATGCCGGAGGCGTTGACGAACTTCATGTCGGGCGGATTGGCGGCATCGGAAAGCCGATAGATCTTGAGATGTTTCTTGACGGCCTCAACGCCGGGTTTGGTCGAGCCATCGACGAGGAAGGAGCGGAAAGGCATCCAGTTGCCGTAGGTGCTCGGGCGCACGACAAAATAGCCTTCCGGCACTTCGCCGGTATACCCAGGAGGCAGGATCAGATACTTGCCGCCCTTGCCCTGATCGGCGCCGGTGATGCCGACGTCGGCCACCCAGCGATACCAGAAGTCATCGATGAGGCCCAGGACCTTGGGGGGAATCTCCACGACAAGCGGACCCTCCCTGGTATCGAGCCAGATGAAGCTGTAGATGGTGTTGTCGTTCGCCGTCAGCTCGACGGTTTTCGAGTCCACCAGGTCTTCCCAGATGACGTTCGTCTGATTGACCGGCCCGAATTCCTTGAGCGTGGCGCGCATGCCGGCTTGGTTGACGATCGGAATGGCCAGGAGGTAGGCCTGCAATGCCCGTGACGCGTCCAGATTGTCGTAGACCTTCTGCGTGGTTTCGTCGTCGGGATAGCCGTAATTGAGGTTGAGGGTGCCGATGGAGGTCTCCACCTCGTCTGGCACGGCGACGCCAGGGGCGATGGGCGTCGTCATCTTGTAGGTCTGGGCCGAGCTCGGGTGGACGATGGCAACGGCGAGCAGCAGTGCTTTCGCGCCTGTTGCGACAATACTGATGACCTTCTGCATCCTGGTTGTCCTCTTGACGATCTGTGCTCGAAGAAAAAAGGCACCGGCGATGTTCTGGGCCAGCAGGACGGCGGTAGCCATGCGTAGCATCACCACTTCACAACCGAAATCGACCCGTCGCTCGGCACGTTACACTTTAGCACTCGCCACGACCGTCATATCTTGCATTTCCGGCCAATAAAACCACATTATCGAAAGCCAAACGGAACAGACTTGAAAAGAGCAAAAGAACAAACACCAGCTTCCGCGCTTTTTAGATCACTGCGCGCGAGCAACCCTGGAGATGTTCGGGTCGGACCCGTTCTTGCACTTCCGGCCATCTTGACCGAGCTCGGAGTCAAACCGCAGCGCGCATTCGCCCACGCCCGGGTCGATCCCGGCATATTTCAGGACCCTGACAGCCGTATCGCCTTCGAGGCGCTCGGACGACTGTTTGAATCCTGCGTCTCCCTCACCAGTTGCAGCCACTTCGGGCTCCTGGTTGGCGAGCGATTCGACCTGAAGGGGCTCGGCCCGCTCGGCTACCTGATGCGCAACTCCGCCACGGTCGGCGACGCGCTCCGAAGCCTGCTGCTGCACCTCCATCTTCACGACCGGGGGGCGGCGCCGGTATTGCTTGCGCCCGACGCCTCCTGCGTCCTTCTTGGCTATTCGATCTATCGCCACGGCGCGCCGGCGACCGCGCATATCTACGACGCGGCGATCGCAATCGGATACAAGATCCTGCGCGAGTTGTGCGGCCCCGCGTGGAGGCCTCTGCGTGTCCAGTTCTCCTACAGCCCGCCAAGCGACACCAAACCCTACCGCCGGCTGTTCGGATCGAGCGTGGCTTTCGACGCCGAAGTCTCCGGGATCCTGTTCGCCTCCTCCTGGCTCGAAGCCCCAATCGACGGCGCAGACGCCGCGCTCCATGGCCTCCTGGTCAAAGCGATGCGGGAAGCGGAGGCCCGCGGCCCGATGAGCTTCGCGGAGCAAGTCGAGGGCGTATTGCATCAGATGGTGCTGAGCGGCACCGCGTCGGCCGATGCGATCGCGCGCGTGTTCGGGATCAGCGAGCGGACGCTGCGACGACGCCTTGAAGAAGACGGAAAGAGCCTGCAGCAACTCCTCAATGTGGCGCGATTCGAGCTGGCCCGGCAGCTTCTCCACAACACCGATCTTCCGGTACGGGAGATCGCCGCGGCGTTGCGGTATGCCGATCCGAACGCATTCTCTCGCGCGTTCCGCAACTGGGCACGCCTCAGCCCGACGCAATGGCGCGCTCGGGAGCGGCAGCGGGATCGATTCTCTGAACATTAGCCATGGAAAGGTTCCCGATGATTACTGGTGGCATGGAGCCCGCAAGGGCACAAGACCGGCCATTCGCCCTATTGCGCCGCATGGATCCTCGTCCGGCGCAATACGCCGCGCCATTGCGCCTTACGGCCCTGCGGTCGTTGAGATCGCGGCGCCCAGCAGCGCGGAAAGGAGTCCGAGTTTCATTCGCACGGCGCTCCACTTGTTTAGGCTGAACCACTTGTGACGGAGGGTTCGCGGAGCCGCTCCTTTTCGGGAGCGGCCCGCGCTTTTCACAACCGACCTTGCGGTCGGTGAACTGGACCTACTGCGGCCCACTCTGCATGTGATGGATCGGACTGCCGTCCACCGCCGTCGCCTGCGTGTTCTCCAGTTTCTTGATGTCCTCCTCGGTGAGCTGCGGCCGGTCCACCTTGATGGTCAGCTTCTCGAGCTTGGCGGTCAGCGGGAACGGCGGCTTGTAGTCCGCATCGTTCACCCCGGTCAGGGTGTCGGAGCCGATGTCGAAGCTCTCGTCCCACTGCAGGATCATCGGCAGGGTGTGCGGCAGCTCGATGGTCTGCACCGCCTTGCCGTCCACCTTCAGGGTGCCGGTGCCGCCACGGCCCACGCCACTCATGTTGTTGAAGGCGAGGGTGCCGACGCCGAGGCCGTCGTACTTGAAGTCGAACTCGATGGTGTGCTTACCGGGAGTGAGCGCCTCTGGGCCCTCCCACTTGATGCGCTTCAGGTCGATGAGGTTCCACAGGAACACCGGCTTGCCCTCGAGCAGGTAGAAGCCGTAGCCGGCGAAGCGTCCGCCGGAGGTCAGGATCATGCCCTCGGCCCCGCCTTCCGGAACCTCGATGTCCGCGGTGATGGTGTAGGAGCTGTTGAGCAGGAAGGGTGAGTCGCCCTGGGGCAGACCGACCATCGGGTGCGTATAGACGAATTCGGTACGCCCGGCGGTGATATTGGGGCGCGGGGCCACGATACGGCCGGCCACCGACGCGTCCAGCGGGAAGACCTGGTGCTTCTTCGCCTCGGCGACGAACTTCTCGCGCAGCTCGGCAACCTTTTCCGGATGCTGCGCGGCGATGTCGTTGGACTGGGTGAAGTCCTTGGTCAGGTCATAGAGCTGGAACACCTGGTTGTTCAGCGGGTCCGGGTTGGCGGCGCCGAAGGCCTGCCAGGGCGCACGGTTCACCTTGGTGCTCAGCAGCCAACCCTCGTCGTACAGCGCCCACTGTCCCATCATCTCGAAGTACTGGGTCTTGTGGCGCGACGGCGCCTTGGCGTTCTCTGCATCGAAGGTGTAGAGGAAGCTGGTTCCCTCGATCGGAGCCTGCGCGATGCCGTCGACCATCTCCGGTGCCGGGATTCCGGCGGCCTCCAGGACGGTGGGCACCACGTCGATCACGTGGATGAACTGCTCGCGCAGCGCACCCTTGTCCTTGATGCGCGCGGGCCAGGAGACGACCATGTTCTGGTTGATGCCGCCGAGCCGGGAGGCGTTCTGCTTGAACCAGTCGAAGGGCGTGTCGAAGGCCCAGGACCAGCCGGCCGACATGTGGTTGTAGGTCTCCTCGGTGCCCCAGACGTCGTACCACTTCATCTGCGTCTCGACGGGCATCTCGTTGACGCCGTTGAAGAAGGCCACCTCGTTGGGGGTGCCGAGCGGGCCGCCCTCGGCGCTGGTGCCGTTGTCGCCGTTGATGTAGATGATCAGCGTGTTCTCCAGCCTGCCGAGTCCCTCGAAGGCGTCGATCACGCGACCGATCTCGTGGTCGTTGTAGGCGGCATAGGCGGCGAACACCTCCACCTGGCGGATGAAGAGCTTCTTCTCCTCGTCGGTGAGCTGATCCCAGGGCTTCAGGACCTCGTTGGGCCACTCCGTCAGCTTGGAGTCCGCAGGGATCACACCGAGCTTTTTCTGGTTCTCGAAGATGCGCTCACGCAGCTCGTTGTAGCCGTCGTCGAACAGGTGCATGGCCTGGATCTTCTCGACCCACTCCTTGGTCGGATGGTGCGGCGCGTGGGTGGCACCGGGCGCGTATTTGATGAAGATCGGCTTGCTCGGGTCCGTCTGATGCATCCGGTAGATGTAGTCGATGGCGTCATCCGCCATGCCGGTGATCAGGTTCCAGTCCGGTTTGCCGTCGAAGGGGTAGATCTGCGTCGTATTGCGGAACAGGTTCGGCTGCCACTGGTTGGCGTCACCGCCGACGAAGCCGTAGAAGTACTGGAACCCCATTCCCGTCGGCCACTGATCGAACGGGCCGACCTGGCTGGCGGCAAAGGCCGGTGTGTTGTGGTCCTTGCCGAACCAGGCGGTGTTGTAGCCGTTCTCTAGCAGGATGCGCCCGACGGTGGCCTTGTCCTCGGCGATGATGCTGTTGTAGCCCGGATAGCCCGTGGACTGCTCGGAGATCACGCCGAAGCCGGCCGAGTGATGATTGCGCCCGGTGATCAGCGCCGCACGCGTCGGCGAGCACAGCGCCGTGGAGAAGACCCGGTTGTAGCGCAGACCCTCGTTCGCGATGCGGTCCATGGTCGGCGTCGGGATCACGCCGCCGAAGGTGCTGGGCACGCCGAAGCCGGCGTCGTCGGTGATGATGAGCAGCACGTTTGGCGCCTGCTTGGGCGGCACGATCCGCGGCGCCCACCAGGGCGTCGACTGCAGGGCATCGTGCTTGATCACGCCGCCGAACTCGGGCTCGGGCGCGGGCAACTGCTTGCCGCTGATGGTGGTCGTGGCGCTGGGCGAGCCCAGGATGCCCGTGACCTGCGGAGCGTTGGCCGTTTCGGCCCCGGCACTCCCGGCGGATAGACATGCCATGAGCGCGAGCACGCCCGTGAGGCGTCGCCGCACAGGCGGTTGCGAGGACTGGAAGTCTTGGTGCATCGTTTCTGCTCTCCTCTGTGTGATGGATGTTGTTGGTGGTTGCTCGCCAGAAAGCCCTGTCAGGGCGCGAGACCGCGCGACTCGGCGCACGATCAGGATCGACCGCTGCATCCCGCGAGCGTCGGGTCGGAACGTCCCCGACCCAGGGATCCGTCGACGGATCACCGGCCCACCCGATCCAGGTGATCGAACAGCCTGAGCGTCCATTAGCCGATCTGGTCGCTCTCTGGAGGGGCGTGGATCCAGGGATCCGGGCTGCGCCCGAGCCGGAGTCCAGCCTCGTAGACGCGGCGCATCTCCGCCGGATCGAATGCCAAGGGTTTCCCGCTGACGGATACCCCTTGGGGAATCGCCACCAGGTTGAAGCCGTAGTCGTGGAGCCGCGCCCCGGCGTAAGCCAGCGCCAGGGTCGTGTGCATGCGGCCGGTCAGGGCAGCGCTGACCGCATGACCGGCGATACCCGGCAAATGGTACGGAACCGCGGCTGGAGGCCGCCCGGCGCTGCCGTTCTCGATCACGTAGACCTCCCCGCGATGGCCCTTGACCTTGCCCTTCGCGCCACCGCCCCCGAGCAGCCCCATGATCAGCAGGTTCTCTCGCACCGCGGCGTCGGCGAACAGGTGGCCCGCGATCTCCACGGGTGGGAACAGGACCGGGGGCGAGGCCGCAGCGCGCAGGACCTTGCGGTACAGGTCCAACCCCTCTTCTCCCCCGCGCTTCGCGATCTCGCCCAGGGAGAAGACCCAGACCTGATTGTGGTCCAGGTTCGTCGCGGCGACGAACAGACGTCGCCCGAGGTCATGCCTTGCCGCCAAGCGCGCCAGGACCTCGGGGGTGATGGTGCGCGCGATCAGCCGTTCCATCGGGTCGGTTCGATGCAACGCCAGTCCGCCGAGCACACCGCCCAGATAGTCTGGACGATAGATGTCGCCGCGACTAATCCGAGTATATAGCTCGGAAAGCACCTTGTCGTCCGCCGGGGTCCCCAGGAAGGCGTGGGTGGCGAGCAGCGCCCCGGTGCTCACGCCGGTGACCAGATCCAGCTCGGGGCGCTGATCGCTCTCGCGCCAGCCCGCAAGGAAGCCGGCGCCGAAGGCGCCATATTGGCCGCCGCCGGAAAGCTCCAGAATCTGCAGCGGGCGACCCAGCTGACGCTCCATGTATCCGACCAGGCCGTAGCGCGCGACACCCGGATCGACCCGGTCGGGTGCCAGGGGACGCGCTCCGGTCGTGAGAAAGGCCCCGACGGGTACCGCGGCAGAAAGCTCGCGCGGAGTGGATGCGCAAGCGCCGAGCATCAGGCCCGCCAAGGTCGCGCACAGCAGCGTGCAGAAACGAGGCGCACCAAGCTGACGCTTCTCCGTCGGCACCCTGCTCAGCTCGCGCGATGACACTATGCCACCGCGGGTATCAACGCCCGTGGACGCGGTCGAGCCATTGGCGCAGCTCTTGCGCCCAACCGTCGAATGCCTGCTGCGCGTAAGCCCAGGTGGAATAGGCCTTGAGGTAATCGCCGATTCCGGTCGTCACGGCCCCCGTGACGCCCTCGCTCGTGTCGACCACGTATTTGCGCCCGACCTCGGTGTCGGCATACTCGGCGACCACGCGGCCGGACTCCGCGTCGACGAGCTCCCCGGCGATTCCGGTTCGCCCGAGATAGGGCGCCTGGCCCAGTTGCTCGCCGGATGCCGCGCCCGAGGCCAGATCGAGCACGGTGGCATAGGGGATGACGAGGGCCGCCACGCTGTACTCGGTCTTGGTCGGAACCAGGTCGGTGATCGCGATGCGCACCCGCAACACGCCCCGTCCTGGCTTGGAAACGATTCGATACGCGGGCGTCAAGGCCTTGACAATCGCCTCGTGCAATTGATCGGTCAGGGCCTTGAGCTCCGTGGGGTCCACCGTCTTGTGCGCGGCGTCATCGGCGAGGCGCACCTGGATGCGCTCGATCAGGAAACTGTCATAGCGGGCGAGGTCGGCATCCGGGTCCACCCACACCAGGGCACCGCTCCCGCCGGGCTGGGGAGCAAGGCGCTCCGGATGACTCAGAAACTCTCGATACGCCGCCGAAGGGCCGCCCCCCTCCGCGGCGATCGCGGAGGGCAACATGCAGCTCGTAAGGGTCAGGATCGCGAACGCTTTAAACCACGCAGGAACCATTGGAACTCCTTGGGAAGATCGGCTGAGTGTTCGGGTGATTGGTTCTAAGTCCGAGGTCGTGATCGGCGCACATGTCCGGCAACCTGGAGCCAAGTCACGAGCGGCTCTCGAAGCGGCGCCCTTCGGTCTGCAAACCGAGCGGACTCGCGACGCCCCGGAGTATGCGCTTTCCGCAAACCGGGGACTTGGCATTTCGCGACAATCTCGCGCTTCTTCAGACGTCGAAACGGGGTCGCGTGGTGATGGGCGTAAGGCCGTGCCTTACCCTCCGGGACCCTGGGATCAGGCGCCGTTGTTCGCCTCGCGCCAGGCAGACGGCGTGGTGCCCGACCAACGGCGGAAGGCGCGGTCGAAGGAGGCGGGATCCGAGTAGTCCAGCGCGGCGGCCACCTGCGCCACGGGGATGCGGGTGTCCCGCAGGAGTTGACGAGCAACCTCGTAGCGCGTCTCGTCGACCAGCGCCTTGAAGGTGGTGCCCTGAGCGCGCAGGCGGCGATTCAGCGTGCGCCGGTGGATCGCGAACAGATCCGCCACCCGCTCAAGGCAGGTATCCCCCTGACAGGCGCCACCGATCAGCATGCGCCGCAGCACCCTTCTCAGCTGAGTGGCCAGATCACCGGCGCCCTTGGCCTCCAGCGCCTCGATCTCCCGCATCATCTCCTGATGCACCAGGGCATCGGCACCGCGCAGAGGGCGTTCGAGCCAGGAAGCGGGGAACAAGACTCCCGGGTACTCCTCACCAAAGAGCACGCGTGTGCGGAGGACACGCCGGTAGGGCTCGATGTCCCTCGGACGCGCGCGATGCAGGCGCGCCTCGCTGGGCTCCGCGCCGGAACCGGCCAGTGCCTTGACGGCGTTGCGGGTGATCGCAACCGCGAGGTCGTAGATCTGCTCGGTGCCGGGGACGTCGGGCTGACAGATCCTGTAGCCGACCATCGCCCGGTCGCCGCTCACCCACAGGGAGGGAACGGCGCCCTGATCGTGCAGATGCAGGTACAGGATGGCATTGCGCAGGGCGCTGCCGACGTCCACGGCAGTTTGGGCGAGGCGCCCCACCACGCCGAGCACGTCCAAACCGAGGTTCTCCCCGAGCAGTATCCCCAGATGCTCACAGCCGGTGCGCGCCGCGCACAGCGCGAGAAATCGTCCCGCGACCGCGAAGGGGACGATATTCTCCGGATCATCGAACAGGGCGATGTCGAGGCCCGCCTCGGCGATCACCCGGTACGGGTCGACGCCCATCTCGGACAGCAGCGGAACTGCCCCAAGGAGCGGGGCGATCCGCACGGTGCCCTCCTCCACGATGGCGAGGCCGGCTGGAGCGCGGCTTCTCGCCGGAAAAGAAGTCATGCAAGTCCCTCCCGAGGTTCCCGCTACCCAACTGATTGGGTAGTCAGCGGATCATGTGCTGTCAAGGAGTCAGCAAGATACCGGCAAACAGCTCCGGCGCTCGACTATCCCGCCAGACCTCAGTCCGGGAAATGATCGAAGCCTGCCCTCGCGGACCGCCAGGCGCTACCGTCCGAAAGTCGGAAGTCGGCCCGAGCCCCGGGGATGACCCGCCCGATGACTCGCAGAGCGCAGCGGCAGGC
Source organism: uncultured Gammaproteobacteria bacterium (assembly GCA_963698495.1). Classification (GTDB taxonomy): domain Bacteria; phylum Pseudomonadota; class Gammaproteobacteria; order Chromatiales; family Chromatiaceae; genus CAVORB01. Next base: position 53,970 of record CAVORB010000027.1, read on the forward strand.
ATTTGCGATCCGTTCAAGCTCGCCCCGCCGGTCCGGCGGCAGCGTGAAGCAGAGCTCATAGTCATCGCCGGACGCCAGAGGCAGGTCCCAATCCCCGTCCTCGGCCACGAGCCGCGCCACCTCGGGGGACAGAGGCAGGGATTCGAGCTCGATCTCCGCACCTACCCCGCTCTGCTCGAGGACGTGTCCGAGATCCGCCGCGAGCCCGTCGGAGACGTCGATCGCGGCGGTCGCCAGCCCGCGCAGGGCAAGGCCCAAGGCGATGCGGGGCGAGGGCCGCTCGAGCCGGTCGCGCAGATAGTCCGACACCGTCCTGCCCATCTGCAGCCCGCGCAGGGCGAGGCCCGCGTCTCCCGGGGTGCCGCTGACGCAGACCAGGTCGCCCGGCCCGGCGCCGCCGCGGGTGATCGCTTGCCCAGCCGGGACGAAACCCTGCACCTGCACCGAGATGGTCAACGGGCCACGGGTCGTGTCGCCGCCGACGAGGGCGACGCCGGCGTTCAGCGCAAGGTCCGAGAAACCGCTGGCGAAACCGGAGATCCAATCCACATCGGCCCGCGGCAGGGTGAGCGCCAGGGTCGCCCAGGCGGGCTCCGCCCCCATGGAAGCCAGATCGCTCAGTCCCACCGCCAGGCACTTGTGGCCGAGGCCGGCGGGATCGCAATCACCGAGGAAATGGGCCCCCGCCACCAGGGTGTCGATGCTCACGGCGAGCTCCGACCCGGGCGGCACGCGCAGCAGCGCGCAGTCGTCGCCGACCCCTAGGGCGACGTCCTCGCGCGGCGATCCGGCGGCTGAGAAGAAACGGCGGATCAGGTCGAATTCAGACAAGGGCGCGGGAATCAGGACCGGCCGGGCTTCGCGCCGGCGCCTTTGCCGCCCGCGAGCTCCGCCGCGCGCACCTCGCGCGCGAGCCGGTCCAGGACGCCGTTGACGTAGCGATGACCCTGCTCGGCGCCGAGCAGCTTGGCGAGATCAACCGCCTCGTTGATGACGGCCCGCGCCGGGACCTGGGGACAGTACAAGAGCTCGTAGGCACCGACGCGCAGGATCGCTCGCTCCACCGGATCGACGCGGGCGATGGGCCGGTCCAGGGCGGGGCGCAGGCGCTCGTCCAGCTCCTCCTGGTGCTTGGGAACGCCGTTCAGCAGCTCATCGAAGAACGCGCGGTCGTAGGCCGTCGCCAAGGCATCGGCGGCGATGCCCTCCTCCCCCACGTCCGCAAGGGACTCCGCAACCTCAGCGATCCAGGCGGGGTCCTCGAAGAAATGGCGGCCGATGTCCGCCGGGTCATGGCCGGTGAGCTGCCATTGGTAGATGGCCAGAACGGCGTAACGGCGAGCCTGGCTCCGGCGTCCGCGCATGTCAGGCGAGCTGGCGCAGCAGGTCCACCATCTCGATGGCGGACATGGCGGCCTCGGCACCCTTGTTGCCGGCCTTGGTGCCCGCGCGCTCGATGGCCTGCTCGATGGTGTCCACCGTGAGCACGCCGAAGGCGACCGGGATGCCGTGGCTGAGGCTGGTGTGAGCCATGCCCTTGACGCACTCCCCGGCCACGTACTCGAAATGGGGCGTGCCGCCGCGGATCACGGCGCCGATGGCGATGATGGCGTCGTAGCCGCCTTTGGCGGCGATCCGCTCGATCGTGAGCGGCAGCTCCCAGGCGCCGGGCACGCGCACGACGGCGAGATCCCCATCCTCCGCGCCGTGCCGCTTGAGGGCGTCGATGGCCCCGGAGAGAAGGCTCTCCACCACGAAGCTGTTGAAGCGCGACACCACCAGGCAGAAGCGGGCGTTGTTGACGCGCAACGCGCCCTCGATGGTCTTGACGGTCATGTATGCGGGTCTCCTCTGATTGGTAAAGCGGCCTTGATCAATGCGTATCGCCGCCAACGTATTCGACGACCTCCAGGTCGAAACCGGAGATGCCGTGCATGGCCTTTGGCGCGCTCATCACCCGCATCTTGCGCACCCCGAGGTCGGACAGGATCTGGGCGCCGATGCCGTAGGTGCGCAGCTCGCTTCGATCCTGCCGGCGCGCGGGGATGCGGTCCTCCACGTCGTGAAGATCGAAGTCCTTGAGCTTGACCAGGATGTCTTCCATCCGGTCCCGGTTGCGCAGAACCACGATGGCGCCCTCCCCCGCCGCCGCGATCTGGCGCATGACGTCCCGCAGCGGCCAGCCGCAGCCGCTGTGCCGGGTGCCGAACAGATCGCACAGGCTGTTCTGCAGGTGAACGCGCACCAGGGTGGGACGCTCCGGCGAGATCTCGCCCAGGGTCAGGGCCAGATGCAGATCGTTGTCGATGGTGTCACGGTAGGCGGCGATCTTGAAATCGCCGAACTCGGTTGGCAGCTCGCACTCGCACTCCCGCTGCACCGCCTTCTCGTGACGCACCCGATAGTGGATCAGGTCTGCGATGGTTCCGATCTTCAGACCGTGCGCCTCGGCGAAGGCCTCGAGGTCCGGCCGCCGCGCCATGGTGCCGTCCTCGTTGAGGATCTCGACGATGACCGCGGCCGGCTCCAGGCCCGCGAGACGGGCGAGGTCGCAGCCGGCCTCCGTATGGCCCGCGCGCACCAGCACCCCGCCGGGCTGGGCCATCAGGGGGAAGACGTGACCGGGCTGGACCAGGTCCCGCGGCTGCGCGTCCGGGGCAACCGCGGCACGCACCGTGGTTGCGCGATCGGCGGCGGAGATGCCGGTGGTCACGCCCTCCGCCGCCTCGACCGAGACGGTAAATGCGGTGGAGTGGGCCGCCGTGTTGTCATTGACCATGAGCGGCAGGCGCAGACGTTCGCAGCGTTCCTTGCTGAGCGTGAGGCAGATGAGCCCACGCCCGTACTTGGCCATGAAGTTGATGGCCTCCGGCGTGACCTTGTCCGCCGCGAGCAGGAGATCGCCCTCGTTCTCCCGGTCCTCGTCGTCCATGATGACGACCATCTTGCCCTGGCGCAGGTCCTCGATGATCTCTTCTGTGGTGTTTAGGGCCATGTCTGACGGGAGACCACGTTTGCTCGGGAAACCAAACGCGCTAGTTTAGCAAATTACCGAACCCCGACCGCACCGAACGCTGTCCTATCGCAGGAACCCGTGCTCGGCGAGGAATGCCGCCGTGACCCCGGAGGCGCGCGCATCCGCCGCCTTGTCGCCGAGGATGAGCCGCTCCAGGTAGCGGGCCACCAGGTCCACCTCGAGATTCACCCGGGTGCCGGCCCGGTAAGCGCCGATGATGGTCTCCTCGATGGTATGGGGCACGATGTTCAGATCGAAGAGGCTTCCCTCGACCCGGTTCACCGTCAGGCTGGTCCCGTCGACGCAGATCGAGCCCTTGGGCGCGATATAGCGGGCGAGCTCAGCCGGCGCCTGAACGCGCAGCCGCCAGGAGCGCGCGTCCTGGTCTCGCTGCAGGACCTCGCCTACGCCATCGACATGACCGCTGACCAGATGGCCCCCGAGCGGGGTGGACAGGGTCAGCGCCTTTTCCAGGTTCACGGCGCTTCCCGCCTTGAGATCGCCGAGGGTCGTCAGGGACAGGGTCTCGCGGGATACGTCGGCGGCGAACCGGGGACCTTCGAGGGCGACCGCGGTCAGACAGACGCCGTTGACCGCGATGCTGTCGCCGAGCACCACGCCCCGCATCTCGAGCTTCCCCGTGGCGATCGTCAAACGCACATCGCCCCCTCTGGGCTCCAGGGAACGGATCTCGCCCACGGCCTGGATGATTCCGGTAAACATGGCGGCTCTCGCTTCTCTCGAATAGAAAAGGTTTCCTTCGCTGGCGGCCAGCGTGGAAGCTCGACCAAGCCAGAGAGATCGGGTTGGCGGCGGGCTACGCCGATTGGGCCGGGACGGCCGTGATGCGCAAGTCAGGACCGACCTGGCGCACATCCGTGAGGCAGAGCGCCACCCGCTCCTGCATGCGCTCCAGCCCGGGCAGCCGGAACAACCCGCGGGCGCCATCCCCCATGAGGTGGGGAGCGAGATAGATGATCAGCTCGTCCACCAGCCCCGCCTGCAGGGCTTCCCCGGCCAGGGTCGGCCCGCTCTCGATCAGGACCTCGTTGATCTCCTCGCCGGCTAGATGACGGAACAGGGACTCGAGGTCCACCCTTTCGCCGCCCTGCGCGCACACGTAGACGTTGGCGCCCGCCGTCTCCAGCGGCACCGCGTGGGTCGGATCCTGATCCACGCAGGCGATCAGGGTCCTGCCAGGGAGCGCCAGCATCCGCGCCGTCGGCGGCGTGCGCAGACGGCTGTCGACGACGACCCGCAGGGGCTGGCGCAACGGCTCGCCGGGCTCCGCGCCGGGCAGCTCGTCCGCCCCCAGGCGCACGTTCAGCGAGGGATCGTCCGCGAGCAGCGTGCCGACGCCCGTGACGATGGCTGAGCTTCGCGCCCGCAGGAGCTGGACATCACGCCGCGCCGCCTCCGAGGTGATCCATCGGCTCTCGCCGCTCGCCATCGCGGTCCGCCCGTCGAGGCTCGCCGCCAGCTTGCAGCGCACGTAGGGAAGTCCGCAGGACATGCGCTTGATGAAACCCGGATTGAGCGCCCGCGCCTGATCGGCACCCACCCCGACCTCCACCTCCACGCCGCGCCGACGCAGCAGGGCAAGCCCGTTGCCGCCGACCAGCGGATTGGGATCCTGCATGGCGGCGACCACGCGCGAGACGCCGGACTCGAACAGCGCATCGGCGCAAGGCGGCGTTCTGCCATGATGGCAGCAGGGCTCCAGCGTGACGTAGGCCGTTGCGCCGCGGGCGCGCTCACCGGCGGCGGCGAGTGCCACGCGCTCGGCGTGCGGCTCCCCGGCGCGTCGGTGCCAACCCTCGCCGACGACCTCGCCCCCGCGCACCAGCACGCAGCCGACGCGGGGGTTGGGTTCCGTCGTGTAGAGACCGCGGCGCGCGAGCCCGAGCGCACGGGCCATGTGGGCGTGGTCATCCGCCCCCGTCAAGGCTTCTTTTCCAGCTCGGCGAGCAAATCCATCTGCTTGCGCCGCGCCTCGGGGGTCGGCTGGCTCTCCAGGCGCTCTATCTCCTCACGGAAGGCGTTGACGTCCTCGAACTTGCGGTAAACGGAGGCAAAGCGAACATAGGCCACCTGGTCCATACCGCGCAGCTCCTCCACGACCAGCTCGCCGATAAAGCGCGAGGAGACCTCCCCTTCCCCGGTCGAGACCAAGACTCGATGGATGCGGGCAAGCGCCGCCTCGATCTCCTCGGTGCTGACCGGGCGCTTTTCCAGCGCCCGCATGATGCCCGAGCGCATCTTGGCCTCGTCGAAGGGCACGCGTGTGCCGTCGCGCTTGACGACCCGCGGCAGGTTGAGCTCGGCGCTCTCGTAGGTCGTGAAGCGCTCCTTGCACTCCGTGCATTTGCGGCGCCGGCGCACCTGGTCGCCCTCGCCGGAGAGGCGGGAATCGATGACCTTGGTGTCCTGGGCTCCGCAGAACGGGCAGCGCATGTCTTAATGAGTCTCAGATGGAATCGGACGAGCGGCCACATCGGCACGCTTCCGGGGCGGCGCCACGATCACCGGCCGTAGACCGGGAAGCGGGCGCACAGCTCGAGCACCTTGGCCTTCACCGCCTCGATCACCGCCTGGTCGCCGCGGGCGTCGATGAGGTCGCACATCCAGCCGGCAAGGTCCCGCGCCTGCTCGGTGCCGAAGCCGCGCGTGGTTGCCGCCGGGGTGCCGACGCGAATGCCGCTGGTGACGAAGGGCGATTGCGGGTCGTTGGGCACCGCATTCTTGTTCACCGTGATATTGGCCGCCCCCAACCAGGCGTCCACATCCTTGCCCGTGAGGCCTTGCTCGATGAAGCTCACCAGGAACAGGTGGTCGCTGGTGCCGCCGGAGACCACGTCGTAGCCGCGCGACATGAAGACCTCCGCCATGGTCTGCGCGTTGAGCAGCACCTGCTTCTGGTATGCCTTGAAGTCGGGCTCCATCGCCTCCTTGAAGGCCACGGCCTTGGCCGCGATCACGTGCATCAGGGGTCCGCCCTGGGTGCCCGGAAACACGAGCGAGTTGAGCTTCTTCTCGATCTCCGGGTTGGCCTTCGCCAGGATCAGGCCGCCGCGGGGCCCGCGCAGGGTCTTGTGCGTAGTGGTGGTGGTCACGTCCGCGATCTGCACCGGGCTCGGGTAGAGGCCGGCGGCGATCAGACCCGCGACATGGGCCATGTCGACGAACAGGTAGGCGCCCACCTCGTCGGCGATGGCACGAAAGCGCGCCCAGTCCACCACGCGGGAGTAGGCGGAAAAGCCGGCGACGATCATCTTCGGCCGATGCTCGCGGGACAGGCGCTCGACCTCGGCATAGTCGATCTCCCCGGTGGACGGGTCGAGCCCGTACTGGACCGCGTTGTAGAGCTTGCCGGAGAAGTTCGGCTTGGCGCCGTGGGTGAGGTGGCCGCCATGGGCCAGACTCATGCCCAGAATGGTGTCGCCTGGCTGACACAGGGCCATGTAGACCGCCGCATTGGCCTGGGAACCGGAATGGGGCTGCACGTTCGCGTAATCCGCGCCGAACAACGCCTTGGCGCGGTCGATGGCCAACTGCTCGGCCACGTCCACGTACTCGCAGCCGCCGTAGTAGCGCTTGCCGGGGTAGCCCTCCGCGTACTTGTTGGTCAGGACCGAGCCCTGGGCCTGCATCACCCGCGGGCTGGTGTAGTTCTCCGAGGCGATCAGCTCGACGTGCTCCTCCTGGCGCCGCTCCTCGCCCTGGATGGCCTGCCACAGCTCGTCGTCGTAACCGGCAATCTGCATCGTGTTCTCGAACATGTGCAATTCCTCGGATCTTTAAGTAAGAGGCTGATGATTGGCCATCCGGGCCAACATCAGCACGCCACCCAAGAAGCGCGGTTCCTGGGTGGCTTTGTTTCCATACGCTTACGCGCTTAAAAATATGCCGTCACCTCCCTGTGCCGCGGGAAGCGCCGAATCGGTCAATGTCCCGGAAAGCGCTGCATTCTAGCGAGTTTGGGCACGCCAGTCCCCGGGAAGTTTCGACCGGTGGGCCATTGCGCGCACGACAACTGACATCGGACGGGGACGGACCCGGTCCCTGGCCCGAACCAGCCCGTCAGCCCGTCAGTCCTCAGTCCTTGGCGGAACCCGCATTGATCATGCGGTCGAAGCGGTCGAGCAGCACCAGCAGGGGAATCGACTCCCAGCCGCAGCCGCGGAGCGCCTCCTCCGCCATGGGCCGAATGCCGCTCGCCGACGGCATGGGACCGCCCGCGTCCAACAGCGCCCGCGTACGCGGGATGAAGACCCATTGCAGCCATTGCGTGAAGCGCAGGGTGTCGCAGCAGAAGGGAAGCCTGCTCTCGAGGGCGGGCGGGGGCGGCGGAACGGGCTCCCATTGGCCCTTCCGGCGCAGCTCGGACTCGAGATCAGCCAGGAGCGCGGAGACGTCGGATGGGACCAGCACCTACAGGTCGCGCAGACCGAGCACGTCCTGCATGTCGTACAGTCCGCGGTCCTTCCCGGCGATCCAGCCCGCCGCCCTCGCCGCGCCGCGGGCGAAGGTCATCCGGCTGGAGGCCTTGTGCGCGATCTCGACCCGCTCACCGTCGGCGGCGAACCATACGGTGTGCTCTCCCACCACGTCGCCGGCGCGGATGGTCTCGAAGCCGATGGTCCTGCGATCCCGCGCCCCGGTGTGACCCTCGCGCCCGTAGACCGCGACCTCGGCGAGATCACGCCCGAGGGCGTTCGCCAGCACCTCGCCCATGCGGATGGCGGTGCCGGATGGGGCGTCCACCTTGTGGCGGTGATGGGCCTCGATGACCTCGATATCGACCTCGTCCCCCAGCACCCGCGCGGCGATGTCGAGCAGCTTGAAGCAGAGGTTGACGCCGACGCTCATATTGGGGGCGAAGACGATGCCGATGTCCTGACCCGCCTCCGCGATCGCGGTTCGCTGACCCGCGTCGAGGCCGGTGGTGCCGATCACCATCCGCCTCCCGCCCCTGCGGCAAAGCTCCAGGTGACGCATGGTCGCGGCGGGGGCCGTGAAGTCGATCAGCACGTCGAAGGCGTCGACGACCGGTTCGAGATCGGGACGCACCTCCACGCCGAGGCGCCCCACCCCCGCGAGCTCGCCCGCGTCCGCCCCCAGCAGGCTGCTTCCGGGCTGCTCGCTGGCGACGGTCACGGCCAAACCGGGCGCTTCAGTGACAGCCTGGATCAGGGTGCGGCCCATGCGCCCGCCGGCGCCCGCGATTGCGACTTTGATATCGACCATAAATCAAACTCCGGGAATTGCCGCGGACCAGCGACGGGCGCAATAGCGTATAGCATATCGCGCTGGATGCGGACGGTTGCCGCGCATCGACCTTTTAGCCCTTGTGCCTACTGCGGGCTGGTGGGAAGTCTGACGCAGCGGCTACCTCGGCGGAACTGCCGGGCGGTCGTCTGCCGCCGCGCCGACAGAGTGGTGAACGCGTCCAGTCCTGTTTTAGTACTCCTGAATGGACGCGATAAAGAACGTCAACTCAAGAATGCGTGCACGCACCGTCTGATTGAAACCCGCACCGAACGGATCGTACGCGCGGTCCGTCATTTCCTCACGATACCGGGAACCCCAGATTGGCATCTCCTGCGTACCGTGGCCTCTCACGCCTTCGGGGTCTTCGATCCAGCTGTATACCTGCTGGAAGGGAAACACCCCGCCGTTGTTCTTGCTCAGCACCGTCAGATCCTTCGGCGTTTGCCGCAGGAACTCGTTGAACGGCCCGTCGCCCTTACCACCGGGACCATGACAGGCCGCGCAGTTCTTCATGTACTCATCCTCGCCAATCCGCTTGTCGTCCGCCGTCACCAGCCCCGGAATAGCGAGCGCGAGAACCATGGCCATGCTGCAGATTTTGCTGAGAGTTTTCATAGGCCTTCTCCTTTTGCGACCTTGCGATCGGCGACATGCCTCGCTTGTGACTCCTACTCTCACGATAGTTCAACCGGCCCGTTCCGCAAGACAATCCGAGTCCGCGATTTAGAGGCCGGATCTTGGATCTGCAGCCCACTGCGCAATAGCTTATGGCGCCGGATGCCGGGGGCTACCGGACGGACATCCCCGGCAGCGCAATACGGCCGCTTTGCGGCCTATTGCGCCCTGCAGACGAGGGATAAGGCGACCTGTCAGAGCCCCATCTTTTCGAAGAAGCTCTTGACACCGTCGAGCCAGGAGCTGGAATGGGGGCTGTGCCTCTCGCCGCCGGCCTGGACGGACTCGTCGAGCTCGCGCAGCAGCTCCTTCTGGCGCTCGGTGAGGTTGACGGGGGTCTCCACCAGCACGCGGCAGATGAGGTCTCCCACCACGCCGCCACGCACCGGCTTCACGCCCTTGCCGCGCATGCGGAACATCTTGCCGGTCTGGGTGCCGGGCGGGATCTTGAGGTTGACCTTCCCGTTCAGGGTCGGAACATGAAGCTCGCCCCCAAGCGCCGCGGTCACGAAGCCGATCGGCACCTCGCAGAACAGGTTGTTGTCCTCGCGGGTGAAGATGGGGTGTTCCTTGACGTTGACCTGCACGTAGAGGTCTCCCGGCGGCCCCCCGCGCTCCCCCGCCTCGCCCTCGCCGGAGAGCCGGATGCGGTCTCCCGTATCCACGCCCGCGGGAACCTTGACCGACAGGGTCTTCTGCTCCTGAACCTTGCCGTGCCCGCTGCAGTGGGAGCAGGCCTCCTCGATCACGGTGCCGGCTCCGCGGCACTGGGGACAGGTCTGCTGGATCGAGAAAAAGCCCTGCTGCATCCGCACCTGTCCGGCACCGTGGCAGGTGGGGCAGGTCTTGGCCTTGGTGCCCGGCTTGGCGCCGCTGCCGCCGCAGAACTGGCACTCCACCAGTGACGGGATGCGGATCTTGACCTCCTTTCCGGCGACCGCCTCCTCCAGCGTCAGGCTGAGGTCGTAGCGGAGGTCCGCGCCGCGGTGCACCCGCCGACCGCCGCCGGCGCGCCCGCCGAAGATATCGCCGAAGACGTCGCCGAAGATGTCGGAGAATCCGCCCGCGCCGCCGAAGTCACCAGGCCCGCCGCCACCGAAGCCGCCCGCCTCGACGCCCGCGTGTCCGAACTGGTCATAGGCCGAGCGCTTCTTGGGATCGCTCAGCACCTCGTAGGCCAGCTTCGCCTCCTTGAACTTCTGCTCGGACTCCGCCCCCGCGTTGCGGTCGGGATGGTACTTCATGGCGAGCCGCCGGTAGGCCTTCTTGATGTCGGCCTCGCTGGCGTTGCGGCTGACGCCCAGCACCTCGTAGTAGTCGCGTTTCGTCATTGTTTGGGTTCTTAGCCTTCAGCCCCTGGCCGCATCGCTCAAACGTGCGCAGGCGCATTGAGCGCCTGCACACCATCCGGTCGACAGCCAACCGCGAACGGTCAACCGATCATTTCTTGTCGTCCTTGACCTCTTCGAACTCGGCATCCACCACGTCGTCTTTCGCGCCGCCGGACTCGCCGCCCGCCGCCTCGGCGCCAGCCGCGCCCGCGGGTCCGGCCGCATCGCCCTGCTGGGCGTAGAGCCGCTCGGCCATCTTGGCCGAGGCCTCGCCCAGCGCCTTGGTGAGGCTCTCGATGCGGTCCTTGTCCTCGCCCTTCATCGCCTCTTCCAGGTCCTTGATCGCGGACTCGATGCTGTCCTTCTCGCCCGACTCCATCTTGTCGCCGAGCTGCTCCATGGACTTGCGGGTGGCGTGGATCATGGTGTCCGCGTGATTGCGGGCAGAGACCAGCTCGTGGAAGCGCCGGTCCTCCTCGGCGTGGGCCTCGGCGTCCTTGACCATCTGCGCGACCTCGGCGTCGGATAGGCCGGAGGACGCCTTGACGATGATGGACTGCTGCTTGCCCGTGGCCTTGTCCTTGGCGGACACGTTGAGGATGCCGTTGGCGTCGATGTCGAACTTCACCTCGATCTGGGGCACGCCGCGCGGCGCCAGCGGGAGGTCGGAAAGGTCGAAGCGGCCGAGCGACTTGTTGTCCGCCGCGCGCTCGCGCTCGCCCTGGAGCACATGCACCGTCACCGCGGACTGATTGTCGTCGGCGGTGGAGAACACCTGCTGGGCCGAGGTCGGGATGGTGGTGTTCTTCTCGATCAGCTTGGTCATCACGCCGCCCAGGGTCTCGATGCCAAGCGACAAGGGTGTGACGTCGAGCAGCAGCACGTCCTTGACCTGACCGCCGAGCACGCCGCCCTGGATCGCGGCGCCGATGGCCACCGCCTCGTCCGGGTTGACGTCCTTGCGCGGGGTCTTGCCGAAGAAGGCCTGTACCTTCTCCTGCACCTTTGGCATGCGGGTCTGGCCGCCGACCAGGATGACCTCGTCGATCTCGGTGGCGGTCAGCCCGGCGTCCTTGAGCGCGATGCGGCAGGGCTCCATGGTGCGGTCCACCAGTTCCTCCACCAGGGACTCCAGCTTGGCCCGGGTCAGCTTCACGTTCAGGTGCTTGGGGCCAGCGGCATCCGCCGTGATGTAGGGCAGGTTGATGTCGGTCTGCTGGCTGGAGCTGAGCTCGATCTTGGCCTTCTCCGCGGCCTCCTTGAGGCGCTGCAGGGCCAGCGGGTCGTTGTGCAGGTCCACGCCCTGCTGCTTCTTGAACTCGCCGGCGAGCCAGTCGATGATCCGCAGATCGAAGTCTTCGCCGCCGAGGAAGGTGTCGCCGTTGGTGGACAGGACCTCGAACTGGTGCTCGCCCTCGATCTCCGCGATCTCGATGATGGAGATGTCGAAGGTGCCGCCGCCGAGGTCGAAGACCGCGATCTTCTGATCCCCCCGCTGCTTGTCCATGCCGTAGGCCAACGAGGCCGCGGTGGGCTCGTTGATGATGCGCTTGACGTCGAGGCCGGCGATGCGCCCCGCGTCCTTGGTGGCCTGGCGCTGGGAGTCGTTGAAGTAGGCCGGCACGGTGATCACCGCCTCCTTGACCTCCTCGCCCAGATAGTCCTCCGCGGTCTTCTTCATCTTCTGCAAGACCTTGGCGGAGATCTCGGGCGGGGCCATCTTCTTGCCGTTGACCTCGACCCAGGCGTCGCCGTTGTCCGCGCGGACGATCTTGTAGGGCACCATGTCCATGTCCTTCTTGACCACCCCGTCGTCGTAGCGGCGGCCGATCAGGCGCTTGATGGCGAACAGGGTGTTCTGCGGGTTGGTTACCGCCTGGCGCTTGGCGGACTGGCCGACCAGCACCTCGCCGTCGCCGCTGTAGGCGACGATGGAGGGCGTCGTGCGATCGCCTTCCGCGTTCTCGATGACCTTAACCTTGTCCCCCTCCATCACGGCGACGCAGGAGTTGGTGGTACCCAGGTCAATGCCGATGATTCTTCCCATAATTCTTGGTCTCCGCGTTGAATTCGTTGCGCTTTCCGCGCAGGATTTGCCGAATCAGTTGGGGCAAAACCCTTCTGTTTTCAAGCCTGTTTTCCCTGGCCCGCGCTGGACACGATGACCAGCGCCGGACGCACCAGCCGGCCGTTGAGCGTGTACCCCTTCTGCACCACGTTCACCACGGTGTTGGGCGGCACGTCGTCGCGCGGCTGCATGGTCATGGCCTGATGGTATTCCGGGTTGAAGGGCTCGCCCTCGGGATCGACCTTCTCGACCCCGAATTTGGTCATGGCGCCCGAGAGCATCCGCAGCGTGAGCTCCGTGCCCTCGCGCAGCTTGTCCACGTCCGCCTGCCCGTCCTGCGCGGCGTCATGGCCGAGCTCCAGGCTGTCTCGGACCGGAAGCAGCTCGCGCACGAAGCCGTCGAGCGCGAACTTGTGCGCCTTCTCCAGCTCGATCTCGTGGCGCCGCTTGATGTTCTCAATCTCGGCGCGCGCCCGCAGCAGCTGGTCCCAGTTCTCGTCCGCCTTGGCGCGCGCGTCCTCGAGCAGGGCCACGAGCTGCTCCGGAGACTCGGAACCCTCACCTTCCGCCGGCGCGGACGATGGGTCGGACGCCGACTCGAGCAGCTCCGCGTGCTCCGCCGCGTCGGGCTCCTGCCCGGCGTTGTTCGTCTGCTCGTTTGTAACCATATGCACCTCCGAAAATCTTTCACAACCTCGATCTTGCGGGCCGGCGGGACGCGCAAGCCGGCGCGGGCGTCACGCCCGCGTCCTTTATTGCAGTTTGAGAGCGGCGCCCAGAAGGCGCGCCGTCACGTCGACGATGGGGATCACCCGCGGGTAATCCATGCGCGTGGGCCCGATCACGCCCAGCACGCCGATCACCTTGTCGTCGATCTTGTACGGGGCGGTGACCAGGCTGCAGTCGTCCAGCAGCTGATAGCCGGACTCCTCGCCGACGAATATCTGCATTCCCTCGGCCTCGATGCAGCGATCCAACAGGTGCAGGATCTCGCGCTTCTTGGTAAAGGCCTCGAAGAGCTGCTTCAAGCGCTCCATCCGCGCGAGCTCGTTGAACTCCATGAGGTTGGTCTGGCCCGCGATGTAGCAGTCGTCCGCCCGCTCCGCGGACTCGACGACACGCTGCGCCATCTCGACCGCCCGCATCATGATCTGATCCATGTGGGCGTGGGTGCGCTTGAGATCCTCCAGCACACGCTTTCGCACCTCCTTCATGTCGTGCCCGGTGAACATCTCGTTCAGGAAGTTCGCCGCCTGCTCGAGCTCCGAGGGGGTGTAGCGCCGCTCGGGATGGATCACACGGTTGTGCACCTCCCCCTCGCCGGTCACCAGGATCGCCAGCACCCGATCCCCCGAGAGGGGCAGAAACTCGATCTGGCGAAAGTCGTTGCGCTCGCGGCGCGGCAGCATGACCACCCCCGCCATGTGCGTGATCCCGGACAGGATCTGGGAGGCGCTCTCGATCAGGCGCGTGGCGTCGTCCAGATCCTGCAGTTGGCGCCGCATGGACTCCACCTCGCGTTCCGTCAGCGGCTTGACGGTCAGCAGGGAGTCGATGAACAGGCGGTACCCGGACACCGTCGGCACCCGCCCCGCGGACGTGTGCGGCGAGGCGACCAACCCCATGTCCTCGAGATCGGCCATGACGTTGCGCACCGTCGCCGGGCTGAGATCGAGACCCGTGTCCTTGGCCAGGGTGCGCGATCCCACGGGCTGACCGTCCCTGATGTAGCGCTCCACCAGGGCCTTGAGAAAGTGCAGCGCCCTCTCGTTAACCCGGTTGTCGCCGCTTGCAAACTTCGGTGTCACGCTGGTAACGCCCACTCAACTCGAAACCGGAGGAAAACCCGCGAATTAGCACTCACTGATTGCGAGTGCTAAGTGCCGCAATTTAGGGTTTGCGCCGGGGACTGTCAAGGTTGGCTGCACCCTGACCGCGTGCTAATTTGTGGGCTTCGCGTCAAGCCAGCAAGAGAATCGGCGTCGCTCGACCCATGGCCCTGTTCGAGACAATCGGCATTATCGGAAAGCAGGGCGAAACCGCCAAGGTGAAGGCGACGCTGCAGCGCCTGGTGAGCTACCTGGGCTCGCGCCAGCGGGAGGTTTTCTTCGACGAGGTGAGCGGAGCCATGCTGCAGGCGCCGCGCGGGAGCGTCCTGGACGCCGCGGCGCTCGGCCAGCGTTGTTCCCTGGCCATCGTCGTGGGAGGCGACGGAACCTTGCTGCATGCGGCGCGATCCCTTGCGGCCTGGGAGGTGCCACTGATAGGCATCAACCTCGGCCGGCTCGGCTTCCTCGTGGATGTCTCCCCGGATGAGATCGAGCATTGTCTCGACCACATCCTCGCCGGCGAGTACGAGGAAGAGCCCCGCTGCATGCTCTCCGCGCGCGTCGACGGAACCGGGTCCGCGCCCGATCCCTACCTCGCCCTCAACGACGTCGTGGTTCACAAGTGGAACACGGCGCGCATGATCGAGTTCGAGACCTACATCGACGGCGACTTCGTCAACGCCCAGCGCTCCGACGGCATCATCGTCTCCAGTCCCACCGGATCAACCGCCTACGCCCTGTCGGGTGGCGGCCCCCTCCTGCACCCGACCCTGAACGCACTGGTGCTGGTCCCCATCTGTCCCCACACCCTGAGCAACCGGCCGCTGGTCGTCGGTGGCTCGAGCCGGATCGAGATCCGTATCTGCGGAACCGACCAGGGCCAGGTGGAGATCACCTGCGACGGCCAGACCAACCTCGCCCTGGGGCCGCGCTCGCGGGTCCACGTCGAGCTGGCGCCCCACCCGCTGCGCCTGCTGCACCCGAAGGGCCACGACCACTACAAGATCCTTCGCGCCAAGCTCGGCTGGGGGGGACATCCGCCGGGCTCCGGACCATGCTGACCCACATCTTCGTCCAAGACCTGGCGATCGTCAGCAGCCTCGAGCTCGACCTGCAACCCGAGATGACAGCCCTGACCGGGGAGACCGGCGCCGGCAAGTCCATCCTCATCGATGCCCTCGGGCTCGCGCTCGGCGACAAGGCGGACGCGGACATGGTCCGCGCCGGTTGCGAGCGCGCGGAGATCGTCGCCGGGTTCGACCTGGGCTCGCAGCCGGATGTCCGCGCGTGGCTCGCCGAGCAGGACCTGGACGAGGGAGACGAGTGCCTGGTGCGCCGCCTGCTGATCCGCGGCGGCCGCTCCCGCGCCTACATCAACGGCCGCCCGGCGAGCGGGGCCCAGCTCCAGGCCCTGGGGGAACGGCTGGTGGACATCCACGGCCAGCATGCGCACCAGTCGCTGCTGCGCCCGGCCTACCAGCGCGGGCTGCTCGACGCCTACGGCGGGCACGCCGACCTCGCCGCCGAGGTCGCTGCGCTGTTTCGGGGCTTCCGCGCGCTGGACGAGCGTCTGCGCCGGCTCACCGCGGAGAGCACCGACCGGGCGGCGCGCCTGGATCTCTTGAGGTACCAGGTGGACGAGCTCGCCGCCCTGGACCTCACGGCCGAGGGCATCGCCGAGCTCGACCGCGAGCACAGGCGCCTGTCCAACCTCGGCCAGCTGCAATCCACCTCCGCGCGCCTGCTCGACGCGCTCTATGACGGCGAGCCATCGCTCCATGAAGGGCTCGCCCGCGCCGCCGCAGATCTCGACTCGCTCACCGCCTTCGACCAGCGCCTTGCCGCACCGCGGGAGCTGATCGAGAGCGCCGCCATCCAGGTCGAGGAGGCCGTGGGCGGACTCCGCCAGTACCTCGACGACCTCGACATGGACCCGGGCCTGATGGAGCAGCTGGAGCGGCGCCTGTCCCAGCTGCACGACCTGGCGCGCAAATACCGCATCTTCCCCGAGCAGATCCCGGAGACACTGGAGGGACTGCGGCAGGAGCTGCGGGCACTGGAGAGCGACGAGGTGACCCTCGGCAACCTGGAGCAGGAGCGCGACGCGGCGCGTGAGGCATTCCTCGCCGCCGCCGAACGCCTGAGCGACCTGCGAACGGCGGCCGCAGAGCGCCTCTCGCAGACGGTCAGCGCGGCCATGCAGGAGCTCGGCATGGGCGGCGGCAGGTTCGCCGCGGAGGTGACGCGGGACGGCGCGGATGCGGCGGGGGCTCACGGGCTCGACCGGGTCGAGCTCCTCGTCAGCGCCAATCCCGGACAGCCGCTCGCGCCGCTGGCGAAGGTCGCCTCCGGCGGGGAGTTGTCGCGCATCAGCCTCGGCATTCAGGTCGCGACCGCGGAATGCGGCAGCGTTCCCACCCTGATCTTCGACGAGGTGGACGTCGGCATCGGCGGCCGGGTCGCGGAGATCGTCGGCACCATGCTCCGCACCCTGGGCGAGCGCCGCCAGGTGCTGTGCGTCACCCACCTGCCGCAGGTAGCCTCCCAGGCCCACCATCACCTGCAGGTGCGCAAGTACGCCCGCGACGGGCACACCTACACCGCCATCGCAGCGCTGCATCAGGATTCGCGGGTGGAGGAGATCGCCCGCATGCTGGGGGGCAAGGAGATCACCCGCAAGACGCTGGAGCACGCCCGCGAGATGATCGGGCTTTCCGCGCGCAAGACCGGGAAGCGGGCGGGGTAGGCCACGGCGGCGCGGTCACCGGGCGCGGCGATTCACTCCGAGGTCTGCGGCGCCTGACATCGCGGGCAGACCCCGTAGATCACCAGCGAGTGATCCTCGAGCGTGAAACCGTGATCCTGCGCGATGGCCCGCTGGCGCTCCTCGATCGCCTCCTCGAGGAACTCCACCACCTTGCCGCACTTCACGCACACCAGGTGGTCATGGTGCCCGCCGGTGTTGACCTCGAACACGGACTGCCCGCCCTCGAAGTGATGGCGGCACACGAGCCCTGCGCTCTCGAACTGGGTGAGCACCCGGTAAACGGTTGCCAGCCCGATTTCCTCGCCCTTTTCCAGCAGCGTCCGGTAGACATCCTCGGCGCTCAGATGCCGCTTGCCGCTGCCCTCGAGCACCTTCAGCACCTTGATGCGCGGCAGGGTGACCTTCAGACCCGCCCGCTTGATCTGGGTGTTCTCCACGCTCCCTCTCCTTCAGCCCGCGCGCGACAGGGGGCACAGGGTCGGGATCGCCGATCGCCGCTCCCGGGCGGGCTGAGAGGCGACCGCCGGGACCACATTGGTCGACAACACGTCGAGACTGTGCGGTATCATGCGTGACTGTCTGCGGCCTCAATCCTGTCGACAAGATGCAAAAGGTTCTCATTTATCTCGCTCTCGGTGCAACCCTGACGGTCTCGGGATGCTCCAGCTCGGAGAAAAAACCCGAGTATCGGTCTTCGGTGCTGGAGCGGTTGCCTTTCGTCTACAAGATGACGGTTCAACAGGGAAACATCATTACCGAGGAGAACGTAGACCGCCTGCAGCCAGGGATGACCAAGAGCCAGGTTCGCTTCCTGCTCGGCACGCCAATGCTCACGGACATGTTCCATGCCGATCGATGGGACTACACCTACACCATCCGCAGGGGTCACAAACCCATGGAGGACACGCGGCTCGCCCTGTTCTTCCAGGACGACGCCCTGGTGAGAGTAGAAGGCGATATCCGTCCGGACCCCAACCGCGCCGCCACGCGCGAGCCGGTTGAAATGATCGTCGAGGTGCCGGACTGGGAGGACAACCGCGGGTTCGTCGCCAAGACCTTCAGCAAGCTCGGCGTCGACCCGGCGGAATAGGCGGCGCGCAAGCATCAACTGCTGTCGCGGCCGAGGGCGGTCAGTTCTCCGTCACGCCCGCGCCCTTGCGCATGACCTTGCCCTCCGCCGCACGCTTCTTGCGCTGGGCCTTGGGGTCGGCAATCAGGGGCCGGTAGATCTCCACCCGATCCCCCGTCTCAAGGGCCTGCTCCAGCGTGGCAAGCTTGCCGAAGACCCCGACCTTGTTGATCTCGAGGTCGATTTCCGGGAACCGCTTGAGGATGCCGGAACGCTCGATGGCCTCGCGAACCGTCATCCCCCTCGCGCCCTCGACCGCCAGCAGGGCCTGATCATCCTCCCGGGCGAACGCCACTTCCACCTGGATGCGCTGCTCAGCCACGGTACACCTCGTCGGCCCGCTTGCAGAAGGCATCCACGAGCGTATTGGCGGCCTGATTGAAGACCGCTCCGAAGGCCTTGTCGATGAGTCTGCCCGAAAACTCGAAATCCAGCTCGAGCTCCACCTTGCAGGCATCCTCCCGCAGGGCGAGAAAGCTCCAGCCGCCGGTAAGCTTGCGGAATGGACCGTCGAGCAGATCGATGTCCATCCGCCTGCCCCAGTCGATGCGGTTACGGGTCGTGAAGGTCTGATGCACACCCAGCCGCGCCACCTCGAGACGCCCGCATACGACATCGTTCTCGCTGGACACGACGATGGCGGATCGACACCAGGGCAGGAACTGGGGATAGGCCTCCATATCCGCCACCAGCTCGAACATCTGCTCCGCCGAGTAGGAGACGAGTGCGCTCTTCTTGACGACCGGCACCGTTCCGGACCCCGGGGCCTACAACAGACCGATCGCGTTGAGGAGGACCAGGCCGACCGCCAAGGGCGCCACGTAGCGGATCAGTGCCCGCCAGACGCGGTACAGGACACCCTCGCCCAGATCCAGCTCGTCGACGGACGCATCCCGTGACAGCACCCAGCCGGCGAACACGGCAATCAACACGCCGCCCAGCGGCAAGAGGATGTTGGCGGTGACGAAGTCGAACAGATCGAGGAAGCCCTTGCCGAAGAGGGTGATGTGGGACCACTCGTTCAGGGACAAGAGGCAGGCGATCCCCAGCAGCCACACGGCGACGCCGGCCAGCACGGACGCCCGGACCCGGCTGAAGCTCAGATTCTCCACCAGCCAGGCCACCATGGGCTCGAGCAGCGAGATGGCCGAGGTCCAGGCGGCGAACACCAGCAGCACGAAGAACAGGGTGCTGAACAGAACCCCGCCCGGCATCTGCCCGAAGGCGATCGGCAATACCTTGAACACCAGCCCCGGCCCTTGCTCGGGCGCCATCCCGTTGGCGAAGACGACGGGAAAGATCGCCAATCCGGCCAGGATCGCGACCAGGGTATCCATTCCGGCGATGATCACGCTGTTGGTGCCGATCGATGCCTCGCTGTGCAGGTAGGAGCCGTAGATCATGATGGCGCCCATACCCAGACTCAGGCTGAAGAAGGCCTGGCCCATGGCGCTGAGAACGGCCTGCCCGGACAGCTTGCTGAAGTCGGGCGCGAACAGATAGCTCAGCGTCTGCTGGAAATCTCCGGTGCTGAACGCATAGCCGACCATCAGCACCAGCAGCAGGAACAGCGCCGGCATCAGGAAGCGCACCGCCTTCTCCAGGCCGCTCGCCACGCCGCGGGCGACGACCAGGACGCAGAGGGTCATGAACACCGTGTGCCAGGCCAGCAGACGCTCCGCATCCCCGACCAGCCCGCCGAACACGGCGTCGGCCCGCGCGGCATCGATGCCAGTGAACACCCCGGCCGCGGCACGTACGGCGTACGCCATGGTCCAGCCGGCGATCACGCTGTAGAAGGACAGGATCAGAAATCCCGTGACGATGCCCATCCAGCCCAGCAACTGCCAGGCGGGGCTGCTGCCGTTGCGCCGCGCCAGGGTGCGCATGGTGTTGATGGGGCTCTGGCGCCCGCGGCGTCCGAGCATGATTTCCGCCATCATGATCGGTATCCCGATCGCGGCGACACACAGGAGGTAGACCAGGACGAAAGCACCGCCGCCGTACTCGCCGGCGGTGTACGGAAAGCGCCAGATGTTGCCGAGCCCGACTGCCGATCCGGTGGCCGCCAGGATGAATGCCAGACGGGTGCTCCACATGCCGTGGACGGAGGTCGTCACCGCCATCGATAACTCCTAAGAATGGCCTGATTGCCCCGGCAAAGATTCGGAGCTGCTGCACACGACCAGCGGCCGGGCGAGGCCATTCTCCGGGAATCGGCGCGGCGGCTCAAGCCGCGGCCGACGGCGAGTCAGCGGGCAACCTCGGCGCGCACCAGGTCCGCCAATCGGTTGGCGATGGTCAGGACCTGCGCGTCCTCGACCCCCTCGACCATGACCCGCATCAGGGGCTCGGTGCCGGACGGGCGCAGGAGCACCCGGCCGAGGCCGTCGAGCTCCCGCTCCGCGGATATCACCGCGTCCTGAACCGCGGGTATGGACATGACGTCGATCCGTTGGCTCAGCCGCACGTTGATCAGGTGCTGCGGGTACTTCTCCACCTCGCCCGCGAGCTCGGCGAGGGGGCGCCCGCCGCGGACCAGCTCGGCCAGGACCTGAAGGGCGGCGATGATACCGTCGCCGGTCGTGGTGCGATCGCGGCAGATGATGTGCCCCGAGGGCTCGCCGCCGAGGATCCCTCCGTCGCGTTTCAGCCGCTCCATGATGTAGCGGTCGCCGACCCGGGTGCGGACGAATCCAACCCCGAGCCGCTGCAAGCCGTGCTCGAGACCGAGGTTGCTCATCAGGGTCCCGACCACCTCGCCGACCAGCCCTCCCTCCCCTTGGCGCGACTTGGCGATGATGTAGATCAGCTGATCGCCGTCCACCAGGTTGCCCTGTGCATCGACCATCAGCACCCGGTCGCCGTCACCGTCGAAGGCGATGCCGAGGTCCGCGCCCTCGCGCACGACGGCCTCGATCAGGGTCTGGGGATTGGTGGAACCGACCGCACGATTGATGTTGAAGCCATCCGGCTCGTCGCCGATGGCGACGACGCTGGCGCCGAGCTCCTCGAACACGCAGGGCGCGACATGGTAGGTGGCGCCATGGGCGCAGTCGACCACCAGCTTCAGCCCCTTGAGGCTCATCGCGGAGGGGATGGTGCTCTTGCAGAACTCGATGTAGCGGCCCTGTGCGTCGTCGACCCGTTTGACCTTGCCGAGATCCGCCGCCTCTACCGTCGTCAGCGGCTGCTCCAGGGCTTGCTCGATGGCCAGCTCGACCTCGTCCGCGAGCTTGTCCCCCTCGGCGTTGAAGAACTTGATGCCGTTGTCCTCGTAGGGGTTGTGGGATGCGCTGATGACGATGCCGGCCACCGCGCGCAGGGTGCGGGTGAGGTAGGCGATGCCCGGGGTGGGCATGGGACCGAGCAGGCGGATGTTGGTCCCCGCGGCCACCAGCCCCGCCTCCAGGGCCGATTCGAACATGTAGCCGGAGATCCGGGTGTCCTTGCCGATGAGCACCTTGCCGCCGCGGCCATTGGCGAGCACGCGACCCGCGGCCCAGCCGAGCTTGAGCATGAAGTCCGGCGTGATGATCCCCTCGCCCACGCGGCCGCGGATGCCGTCCGTGCCAAAGTACTTTCGCGTCACGATTTACCCCCTCGCCGATTGCGCGATCGCGTTCCGAGATGTTCAGTCGCCGCCCAGCGCCTGGACGACGCGCAGCGCATCCACGGTCGGCGCCACGTCATGCACACGCACCACGAGCGCCCCCCGCTCCACCGCGAGCACCGCGGCGGCCAGGCTGCCGGCGAGCCGCTCGTCCACCTCCCGCCCGGTCAGCGCCCCGATCATCGACTTGCGCGACAGGCCGACGATCACGGGCAGATCCAGGGCGGAGAGCGCCGGGAGTCCGGCCAGCAACGCCAGATTGTGTGCCAGCGTCTTGCCGAACCCGAACCCCGGGTCGATCAGCAGGCGTTCGCGGGGGATCCCCGCTTGCACGCATGCGCGCACCCTGTCTCGGAGAAAGTCGGCCACCTCGGCAACGACATCCCCGTAGCTGGGCTCCTGCTGCATGGTACCGGGCTCGCCGCGCATGTGCATCAGGCAGATGGGGACGGCGGCCTCCCGGCGCGGCAGCGAGCGCCCCCGGCAAGCGCAGCGCACGCACATCGTTGATCAGGCCGGCGCCCGCGGCGACCGCGGCACGCATCACCTCTGGCTTGCTGGTGTCAACGGAGATAGGCAGCGCGACGCGCGCCGCCACCGCCTCGATGACGGGGACGACCCTTGCGATCTCGTCCGCCGCGCTGACGGAGGAGGCGCCGGGGCGGGTCGACTCGCCGCCGACATCGATGATATCGGCCCCCTCCTCCGCCATGCGTTCCGCACGGCGGACGGCGATATCGGGGCTGAAGAAGACGCCGCCATCCGAGAAGGAGTCGGGGGTGACGTTGAGCACCCCCATGCACGCAGGGCCGGCGCAGGTCAAGGGACCTGCCCCCGCAGTCCAACAGGCGCACGGAGGTCCCGCGCCGCTGCCGGGTCAGTGCTCGCCCGCCGGGCCGCCGATGGGCCCGTCGCCCGCGGTTCCCTTCGCCTCGGCCTTGGCCGCCGCGCCGCCGGAGCCGGGCTCTTCCTCCTCGTCGTCCCAGTCCCGGGGCGGGCGCGGGGTGCGGCCGGACATGATGTCGTCGATCTGGTCCGCGTCGATGGTCTCGTACTTCATCAGGGCCTCGGCCATGGCGTGGAGCTTGTCCATGTTCTCCGTCAGCAGGATCGCTTGGCGCGCTCGTAGTTGCGGTCGATGACGTTGCGCACCTCCTCGTCGATGAGGTGCGTGGTCTCGTCGGAGACGTTCTTGTGCTGGGTGACCGAGTGGCCCAGGAAGACCTCCTGCTCGTCCTCGCTGTAGGTCAGCGGACCCAGCTTGTCGGACAGGCCCCACTTGGTCACCATGTTGCGGGCGATCTCGGTGGCGCGGTGGATGTCGTTCTGGGCCCCGGTGGTGACGTTCTCCGGCCCGAAGATCAGCTCCTCGGCGAGACGCCCGCCGAACAGGCTGGAGATCTGGCTCTCCAGGCGCTGCTTGCTGTAGCTGTAGCGGTCCTCCTCCGGTAGGAACAGGGTCACGCCCAGGGCGCGGCCGCGGGGGATGATGCTCACCTTGTGGACCGGGTCGTGCTGGCGGCACCAGCCGCCCGACGATGGCGTGGCCGGACTCGTGATAGGCGGTGAGCTTCTTCTCGTCCTCGGACATGACCATGGAGCGGCGCTCCGCGCCCATCATGATCTTGTCCTTGGCCTTCTCGAACTCCTCCTGTCCACCAGGCGCTTGTTGGCGCGGGCGGCGAACAGGGCGGCCTCGTTTACCAGGTTGGCGAGATCGGCGCCGGAGAAGCCCGGGGTGCCGCGGGCGATGATCGAGGCCTTCACGTCCTCGCCGATCGGCACCTTGCGCATGTGCACCTTGA